>NZ_BDBL01000030.1 GCF_001612965.1 Nocardia kruczakiae NBRC 101016 | reverse complement strand
CGCGTGGCGCTGCTGGCCCGCGGGCGCGCCGGACTGGACGCCGCGGCGAAGGACGTCGAACAGGCCGGTGGTGAGGCCTTGCCGATTCCGACCGACGTCGCCGACCACGACGCCGTCGAGGCGGCCGCCGACCGCGTCGAGCAGCAGTGGGGTCCGATCGACGTCTGGGTGAATTCGGCGTTCACCTCGGTCTTCGCCCCCTTCACCGAGATCGAGCCGGAGGAGTTCCGCCGTGTCACGGAGGTGACCTATCTCGGGTCGGTGCACGGGGTGATGGTGGCGCTGGCCCGGATGCGCCCACGCGATCGCGGCACCATCGTGCAGGTCGGATCGGCGCTCGGCGAACGCGCGATTCCGCTGCAATCGGCCTACTGCGGCGCCAAGCACGCGGTCAACGGATTCCTCGAGGCGGTGCGGGTGGAGTTGATGCACGAGCGCAGTGGCGTGCACGTGACGATCGTGCAGGCACCGGCGGTCAATACACCCCAATTCTCGTGGGTGCGTTCACGTTTGCCGAAGAAGCCGCAGCCGGTGCCGCCGATCTACCAGCCCGAGGTGGTGGCCGACACCATCGCCTTCGCCGCCGAGCATCCCGAGCGCAAGCAGTACTGGGTCGGGGCGAGCACGGTCGGCACCGTCGTCGCCCAGCGCCTCGCGCCCGCGGTGCTGGATCGCTATCTCGCCCGCACCGGCTACGACTCGCAGCAGACCGACGCCGACGAGACCGAGCGGCCGGACAACCTGTGGCGCCCGCTCGACGACGAACACGGCCACGACTTCGGCGCCCACGGAGACTTCGACGGCCGGGCCCACCGGCACAGTCCGCAGGCGTGGATGTCGCGCTGTGTCGAATCGGTGGCCGGTTCGGTCGCCCGGATGGCCCGGCACTGACCACGAAATCCGCCCCCGCCGGCCGCGGTTGAGCACGGCAACCGCGGGTACCCGCCCGGCGACCAGGGGCACGCAGCGCATCCCCGCGGGCTCGACACGGAGAGGACAGGACAGATATGGCGCAACAGGTTGCCGACTACGTCGTGGCCCGGCTCAACGAGTGGGGCGTGAAGGAGGTCTTCGCCTATCCCGGAGACGGAATCAACGGTCTCGTCGCCGCTTTCGGCCGCACCGACGACCGGCCGACGTTCGTCCAGGCCCGGCACGAGGAGATGGCGGCGTTCTCGGCCACCGGCTACGCCAAATTCAGCGGGCACGTCGGTGTGTGCATGGCCACCTCCGGTCCGGGTGCGGTCCATCTGCTCAACGGCCTCTACGACGCCAAACTCGACCATGTCCCGGTGGTGGCGATCATCGGACAGACCGCGCGCAGCGCGATGGGCGGCAGCTACCAGCAGGAGATCGACCTGCAGAGCCTGTACAAGGACGTGGCCTCCGAATACCTCGTCGAGGTCAATGTCGCCGAACAGCTGCCCAACGCCCTCGACCGGGCCTTCCGCACGGCCTGGACCCGGCGCGCACCCACCGCGGTGATCATTCCGGCGGATCTGCAGGAGGAGACCTACGAGCCGCCGCAGCACGAATTCAAACAGGTGCCGTCGAGCCCGCCCGCAGAGATGCATTCGGTGGTCGTTCCGGCGCGCGCGGAGATCGAGCGCGCCGCGGAGGTGATCGGCGCCGGTTCCAAGGTGGCGATCCTGGTCGGCCAGGGTGCCCGCTCGGCCGCGCGCGAGGTGACCGAACTCGCCGAGATCACCGGCGCCGGCGTCGCCAAGGCGCTGCTCGGCAAGGATGTGCTGCCCGACGATCTGCCGTTCGTCACGGGCCCGATCGGGTTGCTCGGCACCCGCCCCAGCTACGAGCTGATGCGTGATTGCGACACTCTGGTCATCGTCGGTTCGAACTTCCCCTACAGCCAGTTCCTGCCGCCGCTGGATCAGGCCCGCGCCGTACAGATCGATATCGACGGCACCATGATCGGCATGCGGTATCCGACCGAGGTGAACCTCGTCGGAGACGCGAAAGCCACACTGGCCGAGATCATTCCGCTGCTGAAGCCGGTCAGCGACCGGTCCTGGCGGGAGACGATCGAATCGAATGTGGCGCGCTGGTGGGAGACCGTGGAGCGGCAGGCGTTGCTGGATGCCGAACCGGTGAATCCGATGCGGGTGGTCTGGGAACTGTCGCAACAGATTCCGGACAACGCCATCGTCACCGCCGATTCCGGCTCCTCCACCAACTGGTACGCGCGCTGCCTGAAATTCCACGGCAGCATGCGCGGCTCGTTGTCGGGCACGCTGGCCACCATGGGACCCGGTGTGCCGTACGCGATCGGCGCGAAGTTCGCCCACCCGGATCGCCCGGTGATCGCGCTCGTCGGCGACGGCGCCATGCAGATGAACGGTTTGGCCGAACTGATCACCATCGCCCGCTACACCGAGCAGTGGAGCGATAAGCGACTGGTGGTGTGCGTCTTCCACAACAACGACCTCAACCAGGTGACCTGGGAGCTGCGGTCCATGGGCGGTTCGCCCAAATTCGAGGATTCGCAGTCACTTCCGGACATTTCGTATGCGGACGCCGCGCGCTGCTTCGGCCTCGCGGCGATCGAGGTCGACGATCCGGAACAGTTGGCCGGTGCCTGGGAACGGGCGCTGACCGCGGATCGCCCGATCCTGCTGGACGTGCGCTGCGATCCCGAGGTTCCGCCGATCCCGCCGCACGCCACCTGGGATCAGATGAAGGCGACCGCGGAGGCCGTGCTGCGCGGCGACCCCAACGCCTGGCATCTGGTCACTCAGGGCATGAAGACCAAGGCACAGGAGTTCCTGCCCGGGCGCCGTTCGGGCGACGAGGACTAGGTCATTCGCGGCCGGCGCCCCAATCGGTCAGCGAATGCCTGGCGTGCCGTAGGGCGCACCGGAACTCCGCACGGTCACCGCGGGGCGCCACGGTGTCGAACAGGGCGGCCGCCACCGCCGCCACGACCGCGATGATCAGCAGAGTTGTCATATCGGTCAGTCTGCGACGGCCGGCCACGAAACAACAGAGCCACTACCACATCACTGGCCCGGAAGCCGGGCATCGGACCTGCGGCCGATGCCCGGCTTCCGCTGCGCAACCGGCACACGGGTAGGTATCATCGGCTCCCGGACCTCAGATCATGGTTCGGCCCAACGCTTTTGGCATCACGACTGGTGACGGCTGCCGCCGCGTTACGACTGGTGACGGCTGCCGCCGCGTTACGACTGGTGACGGCTGCCGCCGTCGACGTCCACCACGACCGTTTGGAGTTGTCTTCCGTGACCACGCCGCATTCGCTGGAATCGCCGTCGAACAGGTGTCCCGTGGCGCACAGTTCACCGATCGCCGCGGACGGACCGCGTGTTCGGCTCTACACCGAGGAATTCGCCGCCGACCCGCGCGGCGGATACGAGCGGATGCGCACACATCACCGCTCCTTCGCTCCGGTCGAACTCGCTCCCGGCGTGCCGGCGACACTGGTGATCGGTTATCAGGCCGCGCTGCGGATTCTCAACGATCCCGAGCATTTTCCCGCCGACCCGCGGGCCTGGCAGCGCACCGTACCGGCGGACAGCCCGATCCTGCCGATGCTCGGCTGGCGCCCGAACGCGTTGCGCAGCAGCGGGCCCGACCATGCGCGGTTCCGGGCGGCCAATGTCGCCGCCATCGACGGGGTCGACCTGCACACGCTGCACACCGTCGTCGAGCGGGTCGCGATCCCGCTGATCAACTCGTTCACCGTCGACGGCCGTGCCGACCTGCTGACCCAGTACATTCGCCCGCTGGCGTTCACCAGCCTGAACACGATGCTGGGCATCGAACCCGATATCGCCGAGCGGGTCGCGGCCGGGCTGGCACCCATCTTCGACGTCACCGGTGACGCGGCGGCGGGCAACCGGATGCTCGCGGCCGCCCTGCAGGAACATACCGAGCGCAAGCGCGCCCACCCCGGCGACGACATCACCTCGCGGCTGATCGCGCACGAGAGCGCCCTCGACGACGAGGAGGTGATCAATCAGCTGGTGAGCCTGTACGGCGCGGGTATCGAACCGCAGCTGCATCTGGTGGCCAACGCCCTGCTGCTGATGATGACCGACGAGCGGTTCTCCGGAAATCTGCTCGGCGGCACACTCACCACGCGCGATGCCCTGGACTGGGTGCTGTTCAACAACCCGCCGCTGGCGAACTATTGCGCGAGCTACCCGCGCCAGCCGATGCTGATCGACGATGTGTGGTTACCGGCGAATCAGCCCGTGCTGATCGGCATCGCGGCCTGCAACAACGATCCGCAGGTACGCGAGGGCGACCGCAACGGCAACCGCTCCCATCTGTCGCTGGGCGCCGGGCCGCACGCCTGCCCGGCCCGCCGGATCGCGTACCTGATCGCCCAGGACACCGTGGATCAGCTCCTGGACGCGCTGCCCGATATCGAGCTGGCGGTTCCGGTGACGGAATTGCAGTGGCGCCCAGGCCCGTTCAACCACGCACTGGCCGCACTGCCGGTCACCTTCCCGCCGTCCCCGCCGCTGCAGAGCCCGTTCGCCTGACCCGGCTGCGCCGTTCGCCCGGCACGGTTGCACCATTCGCACGACGGGCGTGCGGACCGCGCGCGGGTTACCGTCGTGACATGCACACCCTCGTGATGACCGGTGCGACCCGGGGAATCGGCCGGATCGCCGCCCGGGAGATCCTGCGCACCGCACCGGATACGCGACTCCTGGTGCTGGCACGCGGCGAGTCCGGACCGCAGGTGTGCGCGGAACTGTCCGGTGCGGGTTACGCGGCCTCGCATGTGGAGGCCGACCTCGCCTCGCTGACCGGTATTCGCTCGGCGGCGCGGCGGATCCACGAACTGCTCGATCGGGGCGAGGTACCGCCGCTGGCCGGATTCGTCGGCAATGCCGGGATGCAGTACACCGAGGCGACCATCGCGACCGAGGACGGACTCGAGGCCACCTTCGCCGTCAACGTCGTGGCCAACCATCTGCTGCTGCGCCTGCTCGGCGACCGCTTCGTGGTGCCCTCGCGCATCGTGATCACCGTCAGCGACACCCATTTCGGCGATCTGCGGCACAACCTGGGCATGGTGCCCGGCCCGGTATGGCACTCCCCCGATGTGCTGGCCCACCCCGGCGCCTTCGCCGATCCGTCGAGTACGGCCGCGGGCCGCACCGCGTACTCGACGAGCAAGCTGGCCATGATCTACCTGGTCCACGAATACGCGCGCCGGCTTCCGGCCGGAATCGACATTTTCTCCTACAACCCGGGTTTCGTCCCCGGCACCGGATTGACCCGCAACGCCGGGCCGTTGGAGCGCTTCGCCGTCCGCCGCCTCGCACCCGCGCTCACCTGGACGCCGCTGGCGAGCACGCCGAGGACGGCGGGCCGGCGCCTCGCCGAGGTGGTCACCGGATCGGTTCCGGCCGATTCCGGTAGCTACATCGATCGCTACCGGGTCGCCGCATCGTCACCGGAGTCCTACGATCCGGCGCGCGAACGCGACGTGTGGGAGTGCGCCGAACGTCTCACCGCCGCGCATCCGGCCTGAGCCGCCGCCCCTTCCGCTAGCGTGATGCCACCGAACGGAAGGATCCCCCGTGAAAGTGCATCTGCAGGTGGAGGGTTCGCCGCTGCGCGCCCGCGACAGCGCTCGCGCGATCGCCGCGCTCGGCGCCGACGGCATCTTCTCCTTCGAGGGCCCGCACGACGTGTTCGTGCCGCTGGTTCTCGCTGCCGCGGAGACCGATCTGCACCTGATGACCAATGTCGCCATCGCCGGGCCGCGTAGTCCGCTGCACCTGGCGCATACCGCCTACGATCTGCAGGCGCTCAGCGGCGGACGGTTCCGGCTGGGGCTGGGGTCGCAGATCCGGGTGCACATCGAGAAGAGGTACGGCAGCCGGTGGGATCGACCGGCCGCGCGCACCGGCGAATCGGTCGCGGCGGTGAAGGCCATCCTCGCCGCATGGGAAGGTCACGCGCCCTTGAATTTCCGGGGTGAATTCTTCACCCATACGCTGATGCCGCCGACCTTCGATCCCGGCCCGAATCCGTTCGGCCCGCCGCCGGTGCTGATGGGCGCGCTCGGACCGGTGATGACCCGAACCGCCGCCGAGGTGGCCGACGGACTGCTGGTCATGCCGTTCAACAGCGCAAGGCACTTCACCGGGCGCACGGTGCCGGCGCTGCGGCGCGGGCTGGCCGACTCGGGCCGCACGCTCGACGACTTCGAGGTGGTCGCCCAGGCCATGGTCGCGCTCGGCCGTACCGCCGGTGAGCTGGCCGCCGCGGTCGACGCGGTCGCGCGGCTCATCGCCTTCTACGCCTCCACTCCGGCCTACCGCCCGGTTCTCGACGCCGAGGGCTGGGGTGAGGTGCAACCCGAACTCAACGCACTGTCGAAGCAGGGCCGCTACGCCGAGATGAGGGCGCTGATCACCGACCCGATGGTCCGCACCATCGCTCTGGTCGGGTCCCCCGCCGAATGCGCGGCGCAGGCCCATGCCCGCTTCGGCGACTACGCCCGCGACATCTGCTGCTACTTCCCGGGTTACGACCCCGCGGCCGGCGATGTGGCCGAATTCGTGGCCCGGTTGCAGTCCTCGGAGTAGCGGACAGAAATCCACTTCTCGTTCCATGGAAATTGGATTCTCGCATGTCTATTATGTGATTCACCGCACTCAGGCCGCAGCGAGCCGACGCACGGGTGGCGGTGAAGGAGAAGAACTACCCATGGCAACCGCGACCACCAGCGTCGAAAGCCCCGATGACAACGACACCGGACGCCTGGAAAACGCCTCCACGCTCCGTGTCGTTCTCATCATCGTGGCGATCGTCGCGAGCACCGAGATCGTCCCGTTCCATTTCACGTTCATCAGTCTCAGCGCCCGCTTCATCGGCGAATCCTTCCCCGAGCAGAACGCCGGCCAGCTCACCTGGCTGACCACGCTGTACTCACTGATCGGCGGCGTAGCGGTACCGGTCTTCGGCAAATTGTCCGATCTGGTCGGCAAGAAGAAGATCATCCTGTTCTGCCTGCTGCTGTCGATCCTGGGCTGCCTCATCGACGCGCTGACCTCGAACTGGACGCTGATGCTGCTCGGGCGCGGACTGCAGGGGCTGGCCTTCCCCGCGATCTTCGTGTCCTACGGCCTGATCCGCGATCTCGCACCGCGCCGCCATCTGAACATGGCGATCGCACTCGCGGGCGGCGGCACCGGTGTGGGCGCGATCCTGGGGCCGGTGATCGGCGGCCTGCTCACCGACCACTACAGCTGGCGTTCCCTGTTCTGGTTCTGCGTGATCTGGACCGTGGTGACGATTCTGCCGCTGGCGCTGCTGGTTCCCGAGACCAAGCTACGCGCCAAGGTCAAGATCGACCTGCTCGGCGCGGTGCTGCTCGGCGCCGGTATCGCCGGTGTGCTCATCTATCTCAGCAACGGCGCCACCTGGGGCTGGGGTGAACCGTCGGCGCTGGCCTGGCTCATCGGCGGCGTGGTCCTGCTGGTGGCGTTCTACGTCTGGGAGCTGATCACCCCGGAACCGATCATGGATCCGAAGTTGTTGCGGGCCCCGCGCTTCGCCGGAATTCTCGCCGCGGCCTTCCTGTCCGTAGGCGTCATGCAGGGCCTGTCCTACGCGATGGGCTATCTCGCGGAGACTCCCGGTGGCGCCGAGGGCGAGGCGATCAAGAAGCAGATCGTCGACGGGGCGGCCGCCGAAGCCGCCAAGCAGGCCTCCGAGCAGATGCACATCCAGGTCCCCACATCGGCTGTCACCCAGTACTTCTCGGTGGAAGGCACCCTGCCGGGTTTCGGTCTGACGCTGCTGCAGTTCACCGTGCAGGCCATGCTGGGCCTGGCGCTGGTGTACGTGCTCGTCGCCCCGCTGTGCGGCTGGATGTCGACCCGGATCGGATTGCTCAAGCCCTACCTCGCCTCGACCATCGCGTTCGTGATCGGCTGTCTGCTGTTCGCTCGTTTCCACGACAGCGTGTGGCAGATGGCACTGATCGCCCTGATCATCGGTGTCGGCGCGGGAGCGTATCTGGGCACCCTGCCCAATATGGTGGTGGAGGCGGTGCCGCAGGAACAGCAGGGCATCAGCGCCGGAATGTACGGCGCCTTCAACAGTTTCGGCACCGCGGCCGCCACCGCCGCCGTCGCGGCGGTCATGTCGGCCAATCCGCTGATTCTGCACATCAACGCTCCCGGACACGTCGAGGAACGTAAACTGAACACCGGTCCGCTGGCGCAGCTGCCGGACGGCGCCGCGTATACGAACATCTTCTCCGTGTTCGCCGGCGCATCCGCGGTCGCCTTCGTCCTGGCGCTGCTGTTGCTGCGCCATTACAACCGGCCGAGCACCGGAGGTACTGCCCACTGAGTCGAAACCCGTTCGCGCCGTAGGTATTCCGCATCGGGCCACAGGAGGGCATATGACCGGCAGACTCACCGACCGGGTCGCATTCGTCACCGGGGCCGCCCGCGGGCAGGGCCGCGCACACGCGGTGCGGATGGCGCGCGAGGGCGCCGACATCAACGCCGTCGACATCGCGGGACCCGCCGCGGCGGCGATCCCGGTGGATCAGGGCAGCACGCAGTACTGAAGTGGTTGGGAGACAACAGATGAGCGACTTCGACAGCACCGGACCGACCCCGCGGCTCACCGTGGCGTTGTGCCGCGCGGCGCAACTGCTCGGCGACCAGGTGCGTGCCGTCCTGCTGCACAGCCCACGCCCGGTATTCCTGTTCTACCTGGCTCAGACCTTCGACCAGCTGGAGGCCGACCTGTCCTCGGGGCGCCCGCCCGGTCCCGCGACCCCGGCCCAGCAGCTGTGCCTGCACCTGATGCTGGCCCACGCCGAAGGGCAGGTGCCGGCCGAGGATCTGTCCCGCGCGCGGCGCCGGCTACTGCGCCACGACACCGGCGATATTCTCGCCGAGGTGCGCGCGATCGCCGGAAAGTCCGGTGGCAGTTACGATTTCATCGCATTGGGCGATGTGCTGGCAGCCGGCGGGATGGGCGCCTTCTTCGCGCCGTTCGAACCCTCCGGCCTGGCCGCCTGACCCCGGGTGTCCGCGACGCGGCTCAGCTGCCGGATTCGCGGCTGAGCCCGCGCATCAGCAGTCCCCAGGCGCGCCGCGCGGTGGCCCGGCGCGCCGGAAGTTCGGTTTTGATCAGCACGGCCGCCAGCATGGCCAGCGCGGTCACGACATCCTCGGCGGTGAGTTCCGGGCGCAGCGAGCCGCGCAGATCGGTATCGGCCAGTTTGGCACCGATCAGGTCGACGAGCCGGCGCGACACCTCGAACAGCCGCGGATCGTCGAAGCCGGTGGGGTCGATGGTGGCGATGAACCCGGCCGACACCGCGATCTGGTCGACGATGAAATCCAGCAGATCCACCGCCGTGGTCCCCGGCCGATTCGCCACCTCCTCGATGGCGACGACGTTGTCGTCGAAGACCGCCAGAATCATCGATTCGCGGGTCGGAAAATGCCGGTACAGCACGCCCGGACCCACTCCCGCCGCGCGCGCGATCGAATTCAGCGGTGCGTCGAAGCCGTTCTCGGCGAACACCTCCCGCGCCGCGCGAACCAACGCCCGTCGGTTCGCCGCAGCGGCCTTCGGCCCTCGATTGGCCCGGGGTGACGCGGTCATCTGATCGACGTTACCGCACGCGTCCGGCGACTCGACACGGCGGACGGATGCCGCCACCCGCGCCCGGTGTCCTTCGGCGCGTGCGGATTTCACGACACCGACCCCCGGCCACCTCGATTGGAACAAGTTGCAGTTGACGAGACGGGTCCGGTCGTACACACTGCCCTAGCAACCGGAGACAGTTGTCCGGTTGGTTTCGGTCACACTCGCTGGGCACGCACCCTGTTTTCGCGTCCCAGGCGAACCACGCGACCGATGTTACGTACCTGTAGGTCTTGATGGAGAGTGCATGACCCCGATGAAGCGACGCTCCTTTCTGCTCGGCGCCACCGCCGCCGGACTGACTCTGGCCACCGCGGCCACCGCGAGCGCCCAGCCCTGGATGACCACCGGGAGACGACAGACGTCGGTCCCGCTGACCCGGGAAGATCATCGGGCCGTCATCATCGGCTCCGGATTCGGCGGCGGCGTCAGCGCGCTACGGCTGGCCGAGGCCGGCGTCGACGTCCTGGTCCTCGAACGCGGTATGCGCTGGCCGACCGGCCCGAATGCCGACACCTTCCCGCACCCGTCGCGCCCGGACCGGCGCATGCTCTGGTTCCGGTCCGCGCCCGAGGTGCTGGGCGTGCCGGTGGCGCTCGAGCCGTACACCGGCCTGCTCGAGGCCGTCGTCGGGGAGAACATGACCGCGGTCTGCGCCGCCGGTGTCGGCGGCGGCTCGCTGGTGTACCAGGGCATGACACTGCAGCCGACCGAGGCGACCTTCTGCGAGGTCTTCCCCGCCGAACTCGACTACGCGCTGATGGCGCGGGAGCACTATCCGCGGGTGGCACGAATGCTGGGTGCCGGCGTGGCCCCCGACGAGCTGATCGACAGCCCCACCTACCTGCCCGCCCGGGCGTTCGCGCGCAACGTCGGCGCGGCCGGCTACGAGCTGTCGAAGATCCCCATGCCGATCGACTGGAGCTTCGCGCTGCGCGAGGTGCGCGGCGAGATGAAACCCTCCTACATCAACGGTGACTGCGCGCTCGGGGTGAACAACGGCGGCAAACATTCCGTCGATGTCACCTATCTGGCCCGCGCCGAGGCCACCGGCCGCGCCACCGTGCGGACCCAGCACGAGGTCACCGATGTGGCGCGCACGCCCGACGGCCGCTGGCAGATCAGCGTGGATCGCATCGATACCGCCGGACGGGTCGTCGAACAGCTCGTTCTCACCGCGAACGCGCTGATCATGGCCGCGGGCAGCATCAACACCACCAAACTGCTGCTGCGGGCCGCCGCCAAGGGACAGATCCCGGATCTGCCCGACGGCCTCGGCGGTCAGTGGGGCAACAACGGCGACCGGATCTTCACCTGGACCAGCGCCACCGACGATTTCGGCACCGCCCAGGGCGGCCCGGTGGTCTACGGCAGCAAGGAGTGGGACGACCCGGCCATCGCCAATACCGTGATCCAGGCGTCGATTCCACCGGCCGGCGTCGACGCGCATTCGACCATGCTGGTCGGATTCGGAATCACCGGCGGCCGTGGACATCTCGCCTACGACGCGGCCACCGACGACGCGAAACTGTACTGGCCCGCCGACGCCGACGCCGCACTGCAGCAGCGCATCGCCGCACGCGTCCATGCCATCGCGGGACCCGGCAGTACCGTGCTCGACACCAATGCCGCGGCCCCGAGCACCTGGCATCCGCTGGGTGGCGCGCCGATGGGCACGGTCTGCGACCTGGAGGGCCGGGTCCACGGCACACGCGGTCTCTACGTTCTCGACGGCGCCCTGATTCCCGGCAGTACCGCGGCCTGCAATCCGTCGATGACCATCGCCGCCGTCGCCGAACGCGCGCTCGACCGCATCGTCGCCACCGATATCGGCACCGTCATCTGAGGCGCGGCGCCGGGGCCCCGGCGCCGCTGCGCCGCGCTGCCTCGGCTTCGATCCAGTCGCCGATCATGTGCGCCGTCATGTCGATGGCCTCGCGGCGCCGCTGCTCGTCGAATTCGATGGCCGAGGCCCGCAACACTGCCGAAAAGCCGGTGTTGATCACCACGAAGGTCATCACGTCGTATTCGTGATCGTCGCCGGGGCCGAGCACCTGGATCAGCAGCACCTTGATCAGCAGGCGCAGCCGCGGCTCGAACTCCGGAATGCCACTGCTGTAGAACTGCACCCCGGCGACCAGCGCGCGGACCAGCAGCGCGTTGGCCACCAGTTCCTCGGCGATCGAGTTCAGCAGGCGCGAGGTCAGCTCGTGCATGCCGGCGTCCGAGCGGTCGAAAATGCTGTCGGTGGCGCGCTTTTCGATATTCTCGAGCAGGCGCGCGAGCAACTCCTCGACGATGACGGTGCGATCGGAGAAGTAGCGGTACACGGTGCCGATGCTCATACCGGCCTCGGCGGCGATCCGGTTGGTCGAGGTGTTGGCGATGCCACGCTCGCCGAAAAGCCGGGCGGCGGTGTCGAGGATGTGCTCCCGGGTCGCCTTGGCCCGCTCCTGAGTGGGCCGGCGACGCTGCCCGGCGGCTTTCGACGCCATCACATACTCCTGCCTGGTCTTCGCCCCGAGGACCGATCGTCGATCCTAGCCCGGCGCACGGCCTCACCGAGACCCCGGAAAGTTCCCAATTTATTTTCTCCGACCGGGAAAAAGCAGCTACGCTCGACATGCGGCGCGCTCGCCCAGTGCTGTGCGACGCGTCGTGCCGACCGCCGCCTTCCGAGGAACAGCGAGGCCACCCATGGCAGATTCCGGTGAGGCCGTGGTCGCTGCGGGGCGTCGCCGCGGGCGCCCGCCCCGGCTGAACCGCCGCCGCATCCTCGCCGCCGCACGCGATCTGGAGCCGGAGAATCTGACCATGCAGGCGGTGGCCGATGCGCTCGGCGTGCATCGCAAATCGCTCAACTACCACGTCAGCGATCGCCAGGGCCTGCTCGAACTGGTCGCGTTCGACGCGTTCGACACCGGTTTCGGCCGGGTCGATCTGCCCGAGCGGGCGGACTGGCGCGAGTTGCTGCGATTGTTCGGCCACGCGGTGGTCGACGCCCTGGTGCAGGTGGGGGCGCTCATCGTCTACGTACGGTTCGACGGGAAGGCGGGGCTGTCGGCGCTGGAGCTGGTCGAGCGGATCATGGCCGCGCTGGTCCGCGCCGGACTGGACGCGAGCGAAGCCGGGCGCACGCTGAAACTCGTTGCGGCGATGGCCTATTCGGCCGCACGCGAGGCGCTCGACGCCGGCGGCGGGCCGATCGACCCGCAGGCGGCCGCGGTGCGGCGCACGCTGGGCAACGAGTCGGGATTTCCGCTGCTGCGTGCGGTCGCCGCTGCTCGCGAAACGGACGGGCGCGTCGGTGAGCAGTTCGAATTCGACCTCGCCCTGATCATCGACGGACTGGAACGGCGGCTGGAAATCCGGCACGGCGCGGGCGTTGCGGCGGCGCCCGGGAATGGCTCGCCCTGACCGGCGCAGGCGCGGGTCAGTTCTCCCTGGCGCGGCGGTCCACGGCCTCGGCGAGGTAGTCGCCCAGTTCCTCCCGCAGCACGCGGTCCAGCGACCGTGCCAGGGTGTTGTTGACCGCCGTGACGGCGAGACCGCGCAAATGAGTGAGCATCTTGGCGGTTTCGGCGATTTCGTCGTCGGTGTCGGGCAGCCAGCCGGGGCCGTGCGTGTCGACGATATGTTCCTTGGCGGCCGCCATCATGTCGTGGGCGATCTCGTCCAGGCGGCCGCTGACGGCCGCCTGCAGATCGGCCAGCCGGCCCAGCCGGAACCCGTAACCGTGCAGTTCGGCGAAATTCTCCAGCAGCTGCGGGTCGGTGAATTCGACTGTCTCCGTACCGATCCGGGCCAGCCCGAGCTTCGCGAGACGTTCCAGGATCTCCGGATCGGCCGCCTCCTCGCCGAGGAAGGTGTCGATCAGTTCGCGGGGCACCTGAAGCGTCTCGTTCGGTTGTCCCCACGCGGCGGTGACCGCGTGCTGCAGTCCCAGGATCTCGGTGAGGTCCTTACCCGTTTCCCAGCCGGTGATGAAATCGGCGATATGGGCGGTGGTGAACCCGCGCTGCAACAGCACGTCGATGATCTTCAACCGCTCCAGATGGGAGTCGTCGTAGATCAGCGCGCGCCCGATCCGGCGCACCGGCGGCGGCAGCAGGCCACGTTCCTGGTAGGCGCGCACATTGCGGCTGGTTGTGCCTGCGGCACGGGCGAGTTCATCGATGCGGTACTCCGCCATCCCGTTCTCGCCCACCCTTTCCTCGTGCCGGACGCCGACCCGCGTCGCACCCGCCCCCCGGCCCGGGTGAGCGGCCCGGGCGCGACGCATCGTGTCGACATTAGCCCAACGAGGTCACCGCCCGATCGGCGACAGGCGCGCGCCCGCCGCCCCGCCCGGGGATCAGCACGTAGTCGCGCGGATCGAGGGTGGCGAGCTGACCGGTGAACTGACTGCCGAAGCCCGGGAACATGGTCGCGTTGAACCCGTCCTCGGTCAGATACCAGCTGCGGCAGCCGGAATTCCAGGTGGTCGCCCGCAGCCTGCGCTGCAGGCGGTGGTTGTAGCGGTCCTGGCGGTCGCGGCGCACCTCGAGCGAATGCAGATTCCGCTCGAGCAGCATGCCGATCGCCGCGGCCAGATAGTCGATCTGCGCCTCCATGTACACCAGCGCCGAATTGTGCCCGGGGCCGGAATTGGGTCCGAACGTGAAGAACAGATTCGGATAACCGGCGACGGTCACACTCTTGTACGCGTATGCGCCCCTGCGCCATTCGTCGTCGAGCACGCGCCCGCCCCGGCCGGTGATCGGGATCGGCGCACCCGCTTTGGACACCTCGAAACCGGTGGCGAACACGATGCAGTCGAACCGGTGCTCGATCCCCTCGGCGGTGCGGATTCCCGCCGGCGACATTCCCGCGATCGGCCAGGTGACCAGCGTGCAGTTGTCGCGCTGCAGCGCCGGATAGTAATCGCTGCTCATCAGCAGCCGCTTGCATCCGGCCCGGAAATCGGGCGTCAGCTGCCGCCGCAACCACGGATCACGGACCTGGCTGTGCAGATGGGCCAGTGCCACCGACTCCACGATCCGGGTGAGCGGCGTATTCCACACCACGCCCAGCGCCACCGATTCATGGCCCCAGAACCAGGCCTGCCGGGCGAGCTGCTGGGTGAGCGGCAGCTGCCGGTACAGCTGCCGGGTCAGGCCGGTGGTGTGCCGGTTGATCCGCGGCAGGACCCAGCCCGGGGTGCGCTGGAAGACCTTCACCGACCCGGCCCGCTCGACCAGTTCGGGGACGATCTGCACCGCACTGGCGCCGGTGCCGACCACCGCCACCTTCTTGCCGGTGAAGTCGTAGTCGTGATCCCAGCGGGCGGAGTGGATCATATGGCCCTCGTAGCTGTCGCGCCCCGGGATGTCCGGCAGGCTCGCGTCGGCCAGCGGTCCGGACGCGACCACCACCGAGCGGGCCCGCACCGGTGCGCGGCCGGCGTCGAACACGATCTCCCATTCCCCCGCCGCCTCGTCATAGGCCAGTCCGGTTACGGTGTGCCCGAAGCGAATCGAATCACCGAGCGCGAACTTCTCGACCATCGCATCGATGTAGCCGAGGATTTCCGCACTGCCGGAGTAGGTCTGCGACCAATCCGGATTCGGTGCGAAACTGTAGGAGTACAGGCGCGACGGAATGTCGCACGCCGCGCCCGGATAGGTGTTGTCGCGCCAGGTGCCGCCCACGCGCCGGTCTCGTTCGAAGAGCGCGATATTCGTGATTCCGCGCTGCCGCAACCGGATCGCGGCCCCGATTCCGGCGAATCCGGCTCCGACGATCGCGACGTCCAACACGGTGTATCGGCCCGCATTCATGCGACCGGCTCGTAGGTCAGTTCCTTCGACCAGGTCGGCTGCGCGGGCAGCACCCGGTCGGGAATGCGGGCGGTCACCTTCACCAGCACGTCGGCCAGCAGGTGGTAGGGGTGGTCGCGGTTGACCACCCAATCGCTGTGCATCTTGACGATCCGGTACATCGGCACCCGGTTCACCACGGGTGTGCGCTCCCCGACCGCCTTGAACCGGCGCATCGCGGCATACAGTTTGTCCTCGTCGACGCCCATCGCGACGATGTTGTCGCGCATCTTGTTCAGCAGCGGCACATAGCTGAGCACACCGATCATCAGCGACGGCTTCGCCCAGCCGCCGACCAGGTCGATCGCCAGTTTTCGGGCGGTGGAGTGCCCGAGCAGTTCCATCACCGCGTAATCGGTGGCCAGATGCCGGGATTCGTCGGAGTTGATCTTGCGGAACACCTCCTGGGCGACCGGATCGGCGATCTCGTCGGTGACGAATTTGATCAGCGCACCGTCGAGGGCCACCTCCAGCATCGGAATCACCGTGCCCAGAAACGACAGCGACATGCCGTCGGCGTATTTGTCGAGGAAGTCGATGACCAGCTTGACGTTGATGTTCGGTTCGGGGATCTCGTCGCCGTCGAGCATGCCCCAGCGCCGCATCAGGGCCAGTTCGGCGTTGGCGTGGCGTTGTTCCTCGGCGTGGAAGTACCGGTAGATCTCGCGCAGCGTCTGCGTCGGGGCCTTCTTCGCCATCGCCGCGAAGCCCCGCGCACCGACGTTCTCGATCCACATCAGATCCGCCATGAACGGCGTCAGCTTGGCGTGCAGGTCGGGCTCGATCAGTTCCGCGCCCGGTGCGTCCCAGTCGATATCGGCCAGCGCCCACTGCCGGGACTTGATCTTGGCCAGCATATCGTCGAAGTCGAAGGGCATGTCAGACTCCTGTCTTCTCGTTGCCGGCCGGTGCCGGAGCCGAATCGTCGCGCGGCAGAACCCGGTTCAGCACGCCGAGGGCGCGGGTGTAGGTGGCCGGGAAATGTCGTTTGAGATGCCAGACGACCACTGCGTCCAGCTGCGGCAGCACATGCAGGCGGCCGCGCTCGTGGGCGTCGAGGGTGATGCGCGCGACGTGATCGGGCGAAAAGCCGGTCCAGCGCATCAGTTCGGTGGCCAGCCGGGCCGATCCGGCGGTGATACGTCCGTCGCGGGCGACGTTGGTGCGCACGAAGGTCGGGCACAGCACCGTCACGGCCACGCCGGTGCCGGACAGTTCGGCGGCGAGGGTTTCCGACAGCGACACCACGGCCGCCTTGGAGACGTTGTAGGGGGCCATCGCGGGTGCGGCGGCGAATCCGGCCGCCGAGGCCACGTTGATGATGCCACCGCGGCCGGCGCGGCGCAGCTGCGGCACGAACAGTTCGCAGCCGTGGACCACGCCCCACAGGTTGATGCCCAGCGCCCACTGCCAGTCCTCGAAGCCGATGTCGCCCACCGGCTTTCCGCCGATGCCGACACCGGCGTTGTTGATCACCAGGGTCGGCGGCCCGTGGAAGAGCGAGACACTGTGGCGCGCCAGCGATTCCACCTCCGCGCGCTGGGCCACATCGCAGCGGACGGCGTGCGCGCGGCGGCCGTGCGTCCGATCGATGAGCGCGACCGTCTCCTCGGCGCGGCCGAGGTCGATATCGGCACAGACCACCTCTCCCCCGCGGCGGGCCAGCTCCAGCGCGAAGGCGCGCCCGATGCCGCTGCCGGCGCCGGTGACGACGGCCTTCGCTCCGTAGGTGCGGTCACCACCGCCGATCACCGACCGTAGCGCCGCATTCGCCCCGGCCATCGCATCCACGTTCCACATCGCTATCCCGCCTCTCGGGCGCTCGGTACCGGTTGTGCCGCACGGGGTCGCGCGAGCACACCGGTGATGAAGCTGGCCGCGCGGCGCAGTGCGACGCCGGCCTCCGGTACGGCCAGCGGCAACGCCTGGAAGACGTGGATCTGGCCGGGCCACACCTCCAGTTCGCACGGCACGCCGGCGGCACGGGCGAGATCGCGGAGGTGGTGGGCGTCGTCGGCGAGCATTTCCGCGCCGCTCACCTGAACGAACAACGGCGGCAACGCGGTTCCGGGCGGGATGCGCAGCCGTAGCCGTGGCGAATCGCCGGGTTCGTCGCCGGTGTACAACCGCACCGCGGCGTGGCCGGTACGCGCGGAGGCCATGGCTTCGGCGGCCCGGCGTTCACAGGTGCGGGCCAGTTCGAAGGTCAGATCGATCAGCGGCGAGAACAGCACCGCGCCGGCCGGCTGCGCGCGTCCGGTGCGCGCATTGTCGAGTAGCAGGTCCATGCACAGATGTCCGCCGGCCGAGTCACCGCCGATCACCAGGTCCGTGGCTCGGTAGCCGTGGGCCAGCAGCCAGCGGTAGCCCTCGGCCACATCGTCGGCCGCGGCGGGAAAGGGGTGTTCGGGCGCGAGCCGGTAGTCGACGACGAAGACCGGAAGTCCGGTAGCGCGCGACAGCCGCGATGCCAGGCCGCGGTGGGTGCGCGCCGAACAGATGACATAGCCGCTGCCGTGCACGTAGTACAGGGCTCGATCGCCGTGGCCGACTCCGGGCGCGCGCACCCATTCTCCGCGCAGCGAGCCCGAACGGACTTGTGTCACACGGGTTCCCGGTAACACCGGTCCGCAGAGCGCCATGATCGACGCGACCAGCCCACGGGCGGCGGCGATGCCGAGCGGATTCGCCGGCAGCAGGCAGTTGATCGGCCGTATCCCGTACCGTCCCGCGGTCAGCGCCAGCCGCGCACGCAGCGACGGTGACGACGGGACCGGTGCGGTGGCCGACGGCGAGGTCTCCGTTGACCTTCTCGTCTCCATGTACCGAGCATCAGCTACCTATGTGCCATTTGTCAATGGCAGATAGCATCGGCGGTCACGGGAGGGCTGCGCCACCTCCGTGACCAGGGCGCCGAGCATGTCCCGCGCGATTTCGGCATGTTCGCGCAGATCCGGAGAGGCCTCGGCCGCGGCGAGTTCGACGATGGTGTTCAGTTCACCGTAGGCCACCACGAGGCGGCGCAACGCGGCGCGCTGCTGGGCGGCCGAGAGGCCGTTGATGCTCACATCCGAGGGATCGGACCGCCGGATGTTTCGTTACAGTGCCCAACGATCCAGGAGCGCGTCGGCCGGACCGAGGCTCAGCATGCCGGTTCCCGCCCCCAGCAGTTCGCCGCGCGCCGGGCTCAGCGTGCGGTGTACATGGCGCGCGGTCTCCCGGTCCCCGGATCGGTCGGCGGCGATTCCCAGTAGCGCCCAACGCAATTCGGCCAGGTGGTCCGGCGGCGGGGCCGGCGCCGCGTGCAGCAGCTCGTGAGCGCGCCCGGGTCGGAGCAGCGCGGCGACGTAGGGGGCGTTCGGCCCGAAGTCGACCCCGTCGAATTCGGCCGGATCGCGGCCGGCCCGCAGCGCGAGGCACAGGCGGGTCAGCGGCGCGAGACCGGCTGCCACACCGGGCATTCCGCAGTCCGGGAGGGTGGCGAGTGCGCGTTCGTAGGCGTCTGCCACCTCCGGCTCCGGCCGGTCGGTGAGGACCGTGCGCAGCGCGCGGTACCAGGTGGTGAACACGCCGACCAGGTCACGCTCGTAACGCACCGCGAGCCGGTCGGCCGCGGCGGCATGCTCGTCGGCGGCGGCCACGTCGCCCAGTGCGGCCGCGGCCTGCATCGCGACGAGATGTCCCAGGATCAGGTAGGTCGACAGGTCGTGCCGGCTCGACACCGTGATGAGCTCATGTGCGAGCCGCGCCCGCATCGGCCACCGGCCCGGGGCGTGGAAGGACTGCAGGAATCGGGCGTCGAGAGCGAGCACGAGCACGGACGGATCACCCAGGTCGCGAGCGATGCGTTCGGCGGCGCGCGCGGCCTCGGCGCCGGAAGTGCCACGGCGGCCGCGGGTTTCGACGGCGAACAGCGCGAGCAGCCGGGCGCGCAACGCGGGCGCGGCCTCGGCGTCCAAGCGTTCGAGGGTGGTGCGGGCGGCCTCGGCCACGCGCGCCGACCGGGCCGGGTCGTCGAGTACCGACCAGACCCCGGGAACCTCCATCCGGGTCAGCGCGGTGGCCGTGAGTTCGGGATCGTCGATCACGGACAGGTCGTCGATCGCGCGCGCCCGGCGGTCCTGAGCGGTCATCAGACCGGTCGCGTCGGTGAGGGCCAGGCCGCGCAACAGGTCGGCGGAGGAGGTGAGACGGCTGCGGGGACCGAGGGCACCCGAGGCGGCGACGGTCTCACGCCACAATCGGTGCTCGCCGAATGCCGTATCCGCGGTGAGGATTTCGCGCTCGAGGGCGATCAGTTCGGCGCTGGGATCGAGCCCGGCCTCCGCTCCGAGCCGGGTGCGGGCCCGGCGCAGTGCCGCCAGGGCGTCCTCCCGCCGCCCGGCCTGCCACAGCCCGCGCGCCTGCAGGAGCCAGGCCCGTTCGCGTGCGGGATGGGCGTGCAGATGCGATTCGAGTTCGGCGACGGCCTGTTCCGGGCGCCCCTGCCGGATCCGTGCCTCCGCGAGCATTTCCACTGCGGCCGAACGGAGTTCGCCGAGTCTCGCCGCTTCTCCGCGCGCCCACCGGTAGTCGCCGTAGGCTTCTCCGCGCCAGAGCGCGAGGGCCGTCTCCAGCGTCTCCATCCGCGCGGGCCCGGCCTGATTCGCCGCCGCGCGGACCAGATCGTCGAAGGACCAGGCGTCGACGTGGTCGCGGGGCACCATCAGCCGGTATCCGGTGCCCTCGGTGACGATCACGCGGGACGGGGTGCGCGGTGCGCGGCCGGGTTCCAGGGCACGGCGCAGTGCGGCGACGAAGGTGCGCACGGCGGCGACCGCTCCCGGCGGCGGCTCCTCCCACAGGTCTCCCACCACCGCCGGCACCGGCACCACCCGTCCCCCGGCGGCGATCAGGCGAGCCAGCACCTCGGCGTGGCGAGGGCCGTGCAACGGCAGCGGCGTCCCGTCGGCGGCGACGGCCCGCACCGGGCCGAGGACGCCGGCCGAGGGTGCCGCGTCGGGGTCGGTGAGCTGCGCACTCATCGGTTGCTCATTCCCGCCGCCGAGTATCGATTGCGCACCGAACCAGCCTAGAGAAGGGATCGTCACCGCATGTCCGCACCCACCGTCCCGGGTTTCGACTACGACCGCGTTCCGGTCGCCGAGGATGTCGCGTTGTCCGTGGCGCACGCCGGTTCCGGAACTCCGATCGTGCTGTTGCACGGCTTCCCGCAGACGCATCTGATGTGGCGCCACGTCGCCCCGGCGCTGGCCCGCGAGCACACGGTGTTGTGCCCGGATCTGCGCGGATACGGCGACAGCGGCAAACCGGTCGCCGCCGAGCCCGGCACCTACGCCAAACGCACGATGGCCGCCGATGTGATCGCACTGGCCGACCACTTCGGATTCGATCGGTTCGCGCTGGCCGGCCACGACCGCGGCGCCCTGGTCGCGATTCGCGCCGGACTCGACCGTCCCGATCGGATCTCCCACCTCGCGGTGCTGGATGTGCTGCCGACGCCGGACATGTGGGAGGTCCTGCACGGTCACACCGCCGCGGTGGCCTTCCACCTGTATCTGATGGCCCAGCCGCCCGGGCTGCCCGAGCGCATGATCCGCGCGAGCGCCGACGACTTCTTCGGCCATTTCCTCGACGCCTGGTGCCTGCACCCCGGGGCGATTCCCGATGACGTCCGCGCGGAGTATCTGCGTGCGTGCGCCGATGCGGTCGATTCGATCGTCGCCGACTACCGCGCCTCGGCCACCGTCGATCTCGACCACGATCGCGCCGACCGCGCCGCCGGACGGCGACTCGCCATGCCGGTCACGGTGATTCAGCAGGATTGGGGCGCCGCACTCGGATACGACGCCGCCGAGGTATGGCGCGAGTGGGCCACCGATCTCGACCATCGCACTCTCGCCCTGGGGCATTTCATGGCCGAGGAGGCACCGGACGCGGTGGTCGACGTGATCACCGATCTGCTGCGACGCTGAGCGACACGTCGGGCACGTCGCGGCCGAGGAAGGCCAGCAGGTGCCGATGCGGCGGCGCCTGCGCGGGGACCGGGACCGCCGCCGCGAACATCCCGGGCCGGCGGAACATGTCGAAGTCCATCGCCCGCATGGTGGCCAGCAATTCGGCGCTCTGCCGTTCGTCGATGCGATCCGTCAGGCCCGCGACGACGGCGAGATCTATTCCGTGAACGAGGATTTCGGTGCGATGGATCTGTGCGGCCAGGGCCGCGGGTACCGCACCGAATCCCAGCCGCACGGTCGCGGACAGGGCATCCGGCCGATGCCAGGCCGCGCGATCGAGTTCGGCGGCGGTAGCGAAGGCCCCGTGTGGATCACCGCCGAGCCACTCGTCGTGATGATCCTGCTCCGCCTCGGTTCCGGCGAGTTCGGCGGCGAAGATCCGCATCCCGCCGACCAGGTGATTCAGTTCGAAGCGCAGATCCCAGCCGGCGCACAGCGACGGCGTCGCGAGCAGATCGGCGCGCAGACCGGCGACGATCCGCGTGGTCGCGTCCAAGGCGGCGTCGATGTGGTCGATGGGAGTGGTCATGGCGACTCCATGCGGATTCGTGTGGCGGAATATCTAACGCAGCTGTCAGCTGCTTTTGAACCGTAAAGGCCCACGACCTCAGCGGCCCCGACGGAGTGGCGGTGCTGCGCCTGATGATCGCGCTGTCGAGTGCGGGCGACGCGGGCCTGCGCGCGCGCGACGCCTTCCTCGCCGAACGCGGCCGCCAGATCCAGGGCATGCTCGATCGGGCCCACGCCCGCGGCGACCGCGCGCTCAGTGCTCTCGACATCCTCGATCACCTGTTGGCGCCCATGTACATTCGCACGCTCTTCGGAACGGGCCCGGTGACCGCGGACTACGCCCACGAACTGGTCGCCACGCTGTTGTCGCACACGTCGGCGCGCGCGAGCTGACGTCGCTGCGGACCGAAGCCCCTGCACCGCCGCAGGTTTCACCACCATGCGCCGTGCTCCTCCGCGTCTCGGATACGCACTCGCCATATCGGGCACGTACAGTGCGCGATATCGGACGAGCGCAGGCGAGGGGGCCGTAGAGGTGAGCAGCGACAGCCGAGCCGGCGAGATACGCGGCGCCGAACCGAACGCGCACAGCGGCGCAACGGCCGATGCGCCCACCGGCGCGGTGACGATGGCCGACGAACGCCTCGGTGTCAACGATGCCGTGGCCGCCGCCCTCACCCGCTGGATAGGGTCGATGCCCGCGCTGTATCTGGTGCTGGTCGGGTTCAGCACCTGGATGGCGCTGGCGACCTGGGGGCCGTTGCGCCCGGTGGACCCGTATCCGTTCCCGTTCCTGCTGTTCGTCGACAACGTCGCCCAACTGATTCTGTGTCTGGTGATCCTGGTGGGCCAGCGGGTGCTCAGCGCCGCCGCCGACCGCCGGTCGGTGCAGACCTACGAGAACACCGAGGCGATCTTCGCCCAGGTCGCGGATCTGCAGGCACATCTGGACCACCACGACCGCGCGCTCAGCCGGGGCCTGAGCCTGCTCGAATCGACGCCGCATCCGTGATCGAACGCCATCGGGTGCAGTCGCCACCGCAGGCCGCCGACCAGGCGGTCAGCACCAACGACCGGATCGCGGTGTGGCTGACCGAGCGGCTGGGCAGCGTCTGGGGTTTCTACCTCGCGCTCGGTTCCCAGATTCTGTGGGTTGTACTGGCGCAGGCGGGAATTCAGCGTCTGGATCCCTATCCGTTCGCCCTCATGGCATTTCTGTCCACGCTGGCGCAACTGGTGTTCATGATCGTGATCATGGTCGGTCAGGACGTGTTCGGGCGCACCGGTGACCGCCGTTCCGAGCAGACCTTCCTCGATGCCCAGGCGGTGCTGCACGAATGCCGGCGGATGAAGGCCCGGCTGACCGCACAGGACCGCGTCATCGACAGCCTCACCGGATACGTCACCGACCGGGTCAGCGAACAACTCGGCAGAGCCCTGCACGAAACCAGCGAACGGGTCGACCATCAGGCCCGCGCCCACACCGTCATGACCACCGGTGAGGCGCCGGCCGACGCCGCCGCCCTGCGTCACTGGAACGAGCTCAGCGACCAGGCTCGCCGGAGCTATCGGTTGCAGGCCCGCGGGATCGGCGAGGACCTGGCCGCGATCGGCTGCTTCATGGTGCCGGCCTTCGATCCGGCCTTCGCGGTCACCTTCGACGACGACGAGATCGGGCTGCTGGCCCGGCTCGACTACGAACGCCGGATCGCGGATCGGCGCGCCCTGCTCGGCGGGGCCGCACACCCCGATCCCGACGACGCCGAACCGCTGCCGTGGCCGGAGCTTCCCCAGTCCGCGCGGATCCGCTACCTGCAGGCGGCGCGGCGCATTCCGGTCATGGTCTCCGGCGCCGGCTTCCAGGTGCTGCGCAGCACCCCGCCCCGGGTCCGCGGCGCCGCCCACGCCGACCTGACGTAAGGTCGCGACCCATGAGCGAGGATCTGTTGGGTAAGGGTGCGCTGGTCAGCGGCGCGAGTCGCGGCATCGGGTACGCGGTGGCGGCCGAACTGCTGCGGCGCGGGGCGAATGTGCTGATCACCGCCCGCAAACCGGAACCGCTGGCCGAGGCGGCCGACCGGCTGCGGGCGCTGGGCCATCCGGGCACGGTCGTCGCGCTGGCCGGCAATTCGGGTGACGAGGCGGCGCGCGCCGAGCAGGTGGACACCGCGGTCGCCGAATTCGGATCCCTGGACATCCTGATCAACAACACCGGCATCAACCCGGTCTACGGATCGCTGATGGAGGCCGACCTCGGGGCGGTGCGCAAGATCTTCGACGTCAACGTGGTCGCGGCGCTGGGCTATGTGCAGCAGGCCTACCGGGCGTGGATGGGTGAGCACGGCGGCGCGGTGGTGAACCTCGCGAGTGTGGCCGGAATCCGCTCGACGGGTGTGATCGCCGCCTACGGCGCGTCCAAGGCGGCCCTCATCCGGCTCACCGAGGAACTGGCCTGGCAGCTGGGTCCGGCGATCCGGGTCAACGCCGTCGCGCCCGGCGTGGTCAAGACGAAATTCGCCGACGCGCTGGTCACCGACAACGAGGAGGCCGTGGCGGCGACCTACCCGCTGCGGCGCCTGGGCACGCCCGAGGACGTGGCCGCGCTGGTCGGATTCCTCGTCTCGGATCAGGCCGCGTGGATCACCGGCGAGGTGGTGCGGGTCGACGGCGGCCTGCTCGCGACCGGCGGAATCTGAGCCGGACGGCCGCACACCCCGTCAGCGGAAGGCGAGGGCGCCGAGGATGTCGCCGTGCCGGTACTTCAGGTACTTCTTCACGGTGTCCTCGTCCACCGAACTGGTGGCGGTGGCGAAGGTGATGACGAGGAACTGCTTTTCGGCGTCGTCCTTCCACTTGCCGGTCGCGAAGTTCGAGATGTAAGTGCCGGGCCGCAGTTTCAGGTCGTCGTCGGTGTAGGCGTCCGGTGCGGCCGCGGCCTTCTCACTGCTCGACATGCCGACGATGAACTGGGTCAGCATCAGCGAACCGCCCTCGGCCTTGTACACCATCTCCGCCGCGTACTGGCAGCCCAGCGAGGTGAGTTTGCCGCCGACCTCGATATCGGCGCAGCTGGGATGATCGCGGCCCTCCACCCAGTCGGCGTGCAATTCCACATCGCCGGCCTTGAAGTTCCAGTCGTGCCCGTATTCCTGATAACTCAGCCGGCCGGAGGTTCCGGGACTCGCACTGGTGGTGGGTGCGGCGGTGGTGGTCCGGGCGTCGGTGGTGGCGGGAACGAGCGCGGGGGTGCTGGTTGCGGCGGCCTGGTTGTCGCCGCCGGAGTCGCGCGTCGCGACCACGACGATGCCGCCCGCGATCACCAGCAGCGCGATGACGCCGAAGACGATGCCGACGATGAGCCCGGTGTTGTTCTTGGGCGGCGGCGGTGTCGGATAGCCGCCGGGAGCGGGCTGCCCCCAGTTCGGGGCGGGCATCTGCTGATCCCATCCCGGTGTCTCCCACCCGCCGGGCGCCGCGTCCCAGCCGGCGCCGGGCTGGTTCGGGTCGCGTCCCCACCCCGCGTCGTGGGGTTGTTGCGGGCCGTAACCGTACGGCCCGGGTCCGGGGGGATACGTCATCTGCTGCCACCTTCCGCGTCCCCGGGGCAGCGCCCTCCGCGGTCGTGGTCTCCCCCCGGGCATCGTGGGTCGACCCTACCGGACCCGACACACCCGCCGTGATGCGACGGGCGGGCACACCGCGGCCGGTCGATCTGCTGCAATGGCGGCATGAGTGCCGATCTCATCGTCTGCGGGCTCGGCCCGGCGGGGCGGGCGCTGGCCCATCGCGCGGCCGTCCACGGACTCGCCGTGACCGCGATCGATCCACATCCGTGGCGCCGCTGGCCCGCGACCTACGCCACCTGGGCCGACGAATTGCCGGACTGGTTACCGGCCCGGGTCGTGGCCGCGACGGTCGAGCGACCGCTCGCCCGGGGTACGCGAGAGGTCGACATCGCCCGTGCCTACCAGGTTTTCGGCACCGCCGCGCTACAGGACGCGCTGGACCTGTCCGGGGTTCGGGTGATCGCCGACCGGGTGCTGGATATCGACGGAGGCGAGCGCGTGCGGCTGGCCTCGGGCCGGATCCTGACCGCACTCCGCGTGGTCGACGCGCGCGGACTGGCCCGCGACGCGCGGCGAGCCGAGCAGACCGCGTACGGCATTGTGCTGCACCGTGATCGGGAACCGGCCGTCTTCATGGACTGGTCGCGCGACAACGGTGCGGGCGCCGCCGAACCGGCGTCGTTCCTGTACACGATCCCGCTGGGCGGGGACCGAGTGCTGTTCGAGGAGACCTGCCTGGCCGGGCGGCCGGCGATCGGCCTCGACGAGTTGCGGCGCCGGCTGGAACACCGATTGCGCTGCCGGGGAATCGAATTCGGCGCGGACGCCCCGGTCGAACGGGTGCGCTTCCCGGTCGAGGGCGGCCGGGCCCGCGACGGCGTCTTCGGGGCGGCGGGCGGACTGCTGCATCCGGCGACCGGTTACAGCGTCGGCGCCGCACTCGCCGCGGCCGACGCCGTCGCCACCGGCCGCAGTCTCTGGCCGGTCTCGGCGCGGCTGGTGTTCGCCCTGCGCAGGGCCGGACTGCGGGCGCTGCTGGCGCTGCCGCCGCACGAACTTCCGGCGTTCTTCGACGCCTTCTTCGCCCTGCCACCGGACCTGCAGCGCGCCTACCTGTCCGGGCGTACCGATCCGCGCGGCACCGCAGCCGCGATGACCGCGCTGTTTCGCGAGTTGCCGTGGCCGCTGCGCCGGGTCCTGGCCGCGGCAGCGGCCGGTGTACCCGCCGCGGCCGCGACCGGGTTGCCCGCCGGTCAGCCGTGATCGAAGACCAGTGCGGTGGTGTTGTCGGTGGCACCGGCGGTGATCGCCGCCTCGACCAGGGCGTCCGCGGCGCTCGACGGGGAATCGGCGTCGGCGAGGATCTGCTTGATCTCGGTCATCGCCAGGGTCTTGTGCACCCCGTCCGTGCTGAGCAGCCAGCGGCCGTTGCCCGTGCCGGTGATGCCGTGGCCCACCGCGTCCGGCCGCACGGTCCGCGCCGAGGTCGTGACCATGTGGTGCATCCGGGGCGCGACGGTGACGCCACGGGCGTTCATCATCTCGGCGACGGTGTGATCGCTGGTGATCTGATGCAGCACTCGCCCGTTCCAGTGGTAGGCCCGGCAGTCGCCGACCCACGCGATATCACAGGGTCCGTCGATGCGGTCCGGTGTCGGGCACACGGCCACGACCACCACGCTGTCGGCGGAGGGTTCGGGGAATTCGCGCAGCAATTGTTGTTGTGCGGCAAGGATTCCGGCGGCCGCGCTGCCACCGACGGCCACCCGCGCCGCGACCTGCGCCACGCTGCGCGCCGCCCGCGCGGCCAGCAGATGATCGCCGATGCCGTCGGCGACCGCGAAGGCGCTGCGCCCGACCGCGGAGTCGATATAGCCCGACACCGCGTCGGCATTGAGCGATCGGCCGCCGCGCCGGCTGACCGAATGCGCTGTGATTCCCGTGAGCCGCATCAACTCACGCCGTGTGATTGCCGTCGTCACCGCTGTGTGCACGGCCGACCTCCTCGACTGCCCCTGCCGACTGCGGTTCCGTTCGTTCTCGCCGGCGATCGCCCGAACAGCGACCGGCACCGAACTGCCCTGAACAGAACTCGCCTGCTCAGACTATGTCAGCCGGGACCGTGCTCAACCTGTGAAAAGGGGCACGAGTTCATCACAGGCCGCCGTCCCGCGCCACATCGCGGCGGTTACCCACCACGTTCGGTGCCCGAAATGCCCGAAATGTTCATCTCTGTTCGCTCGGTCGAGCATGTTCGTGATCGGTGCGACGCCGGCGCTTCGCCCGGCCGTGACCTGCGCCGGGCTCAGGATCGCGGTCATCTCGGCTCGGGCGGCCCCGCCACCGTCGCGGTGAGCGCGCGAATCTCGCTCACCAGCTGATCCAGCGGGGTGCCGGTGGGAAACACCGCCGCCGCGCCCGCGTCGAGGAGTTTCGGCACATCGGCCTGCGGAATGGTGCCACCGACCACGACCGCGATATCGGCGGCGTCGGCGGCGCGCAGTCCCTCCACCACCTTGGTGGTGAGCCCGAGATGCGCGCCGGAGAGAATGCTCAGCCCCACCACCGCGACATCCTCGGCCACCGCGATCGACACGATCTCCTCGACGCGGCGGCGGATGCCGGTGTAGACGACCTCGAAACCGGCGTCGCGCAGGGTGCGGGCGACGATCTTCGCGCCCCGATCGTGGCCGTCGAGCCCGGGTTTGGCGACCAGCACGCGCGCGGGCATCAGAACACCACCGGCTGCCGGAATTCGCCCCAGACCGATTTCAGCGCGGAGGTCATCTCCCCCACCGTGCAGTAGGCGTTGGCACAGTCGATGAGCCGGTGCATCAGATTCTCGTCTCCCTCGGCGGCGCGCGACAGCGCCGACAGCGTGGCGGCGACCGCGCCGAAATCCCGGTCCGCCTTGACCTTGGCCAGTCGCTTCAATTGCAGATCCCTTCCGGCGGCATCCAATTCGTAGGTGCCGATCTCGGGAGCGGGTTCGTCGGAGGTGAATCGGTTGACCCCGACGATCGGGCGCGCACCGGATTCGATGTCCTGGTGGGCGCGGTAGGCCTCGTCGGCGATCAGCCCCTGCAGATAGCCGTCCTCGATGCAGCGGACCATGCCGCCGTGCGCGTCGAGATCCGCCATGATCTCGCCGATCCGCTCCTCGGTCGCATCGGTGAGCGCCTCCACGAAATAGGAGCCACCCAGCGGATCGGCCACCCGCGTGACGCCGGTTTCGTAGGCCAGGATCTGCTGGGTGCGCAGCGCCAGTGTCGCCGATTCCTCGCTGGGCAGGGCGAACGGTTCGTCCCAGGCGGCGGTGAACATCGACTGCACCCCGCCCAGGACCGAGGCCATCGCCTCGTAGGCCACGCGCACCAGATTGTTCTGCGCCTGCGGTGCGTACAGCGAGGCGCCGCCGGAGACGCAGCCGAACCGGAACATCGACGCGCGGTCGGTCGTGGCGCCGTAGCGTTCCCGCACCAGCGTGGCCCAGCGACGCCGTCCGGCACGGTATTTCGCGATCTCCTCGAAGAAGTCGCCGTGGGTGTAGAAGAAGAACGAGATCTGCGGCGCGAAGTCGTCGATACTCATGCGGCCGCGTTCGACCACGGTGTCGCAGTAGGTGACTCCGTCGGCGAGGGTGAACGCCATCTCCTGCACCGCGGTCGCGCCCGCGTCGCGAAAGTGCGCGCCCGCCACCGAGATCGCGTTGAACCGCGGCACCTCGGCCGCACAGAATTCGATCGTGTCGGCGATCAGCCGCAGTGAGGGCTGCGCCGGCCAGATCCAGGTGCCCCGCGACGCGTATTCCTTGAGGATGTCGTTCTGAATGGTGCCGGTCAGTGTCGCGCGCGCGACACCCTTGCGTTCGGCGGCGGCCACGTAGAACGCCAGCAGGATCGCGGCGGTGCCGTTGATGGTGAAGCTGGTGCTGATCTTGTCCAGCGGAATCGAGTCGAACAGGATTTCGGCGTCGGCGAGGGTGTCCACGGCCACGCCCACCCGGCCGACCTCCTCGCTCACCTCGGG
The DNA here is from genome assembly GCF_001612965.1 of Nocardia kruczakiae NBRC 101016. GTDB lineage: Bacteria > Actinomycetota > Actinomycetes > Mycobacteriales > Mycobacteriaceae > Nocardia > Nocardia kruczakiae. The sequence goes on along the minus strand of NZ_BDBL01000030.1, from coordinate 95,461 downwards.
ATCGTCGGAGTCGTAACCACATTGGGTCGGCAGATCCAGGGCCACCGACAGGCCGGTGCCGCCCTGCTCGAGCAGATAGCGGTAGCGGCGGTTGGATTCCTCGGCGGTGCCGAAACCGGAGTATTGCCGGAAGGTCCACAGTCGCCCGCGGTAGCCGGTGCCGAAATTGCCGCGGGTGAAGGGATATTCGCCCGGCGGGGGTGGTTCGGTGACGCGATCGCCCGGGCCGTAGACCGGGGCGAGCGGGATGCCGGAAGAGGTCTGGACGTCGTCGTTCATCCTTGAATACGTTACTTGCAAAAAAAGAGAATGCCAATACCATCGGAGGCGAACGACTGACTTCGAGGAGCGTCATGCCCGCATATCCGTTGGCCGGCCGCACCATGGTCGTCTCCGGCGCAAGCCGCGGGATCGGCCTCGCCATCGCCGTCGCCGCGGCCACCCGGGGCGCGAATATCGTGCTGCTGGCCAAGACCGCGCAACCGCATCCGAGACTCCCCGGCACCGTCCATTCCGCAGTGGCCGAGATCGAGGCCGCGGGCGGGAAAGCCGTCGCGGTGGTGGGCGATGTACGGCGCGAGGAGGATGTGCGGCGCGCCGCGCGGACCGCGGTGGACCGCTTCGGCGGCATCGACATCTGCGTCAACAACGCGAGCGCGATCGCGGTGGAGCCGACCGAATCGCTTCCGGCCAAACGGTTCGATCTGATGCAGGAGATCAACGTGCGCGGCACCTTCCTGCTCACCCAGGCCTGTCTGCCCGCGCTGCGCGAGGCACCCGAAGCCCACGTGCTGACCATCTCGCCGCCGCTGAATCTCAGCCCCCGCTGGCTCGGCGCGCATCCGGCCTACACCCAGTCCAAATACGCGATGACGCTGTTGTCCCTCGGCTGGGCCACCGAATTCGCCGGCGCGATCGCGGTGAACTGCCTGTGGCCGCAGACCTACATCGCGACCTCGGCGGTGGCGAATATGGCCGACGGGTCCGCACTGCTCGACTCGGCGCGCGATCCGGCCATCATGGGCGATGCCGCCGCCGAGATCCTCTCCCGCCCGGCGAAATACACCACCGGCAACTGCTACATCGACGCCGAGGTGCTCATCGAATCCGGGGTCTGCGACCTGTCGGGCTACGGCGGCGGGGAGCGGCCGATCCCGGATCTGTTCCTCGACTGACCGCCCGTCTGCCGCGAAACCACTGCCGCACAACTCAACTCGTGACCCGGAGGTACTGATGCAGCCGCCCGTCGATATCGCGGTCCGCCAGATACTGGACTACTTCGGCACCTGCCCGCGCTGCGGCTATGCCGCGGAGGCGGTCCGCACCGTCCGCACCTTCGCCGATCATCGCCGCGACGTCGAGATCACCGCCGGCTGCGGCCTGTCCTGCGGCTGGTACGGCGCGACGCCGCTGACCACCATCACCGGTGCGCACGCGGGGGTGCGGGCGTGACCGGCACGATCGAACCCACCGTCGGCACCGACCTCGCGCATATCGGCCACTGGATCGACGGCGGCCTCCGGCCCGGCGTCGCCGCGCGCACCGCACCGGTGACCGATCCCGCGACCGGCCGGGTTACCGGGACCGTCGCCATGGCCGGACGCGAGGAGGTCCGCGCCGCCGTCGAGTCCGCGGCGGCCGCCTTCCCCGGCTGGCGCGACACCTCGCTGACGCGGCGTACCTCGATCATGTTCGGCTTCCGCGAACTGCTCAACGCCCGCAAATCCGAACTGGCGGGACTGATCACCGCCGAACACGGCAAGGTGTTCTCCGATGCCCTCGGTGAGGTCTCCCGCGGCCAGGAAGTGGTCGAATTCGCCTGCGGTATACCGCATCTGGTTGAGGGCGGTTTCACCCAGAACGTCTCGACCGGCGTGGACGCGTACTCGGTGCGGGCGCCGCTGGGCCCGGTCGCGATCATCTCACCGTTCAACTTCCCGGCCATGGTGCCGATGTGGTTCTTCCCGCTGGCCGTCGCCACCGGCAACACCGTCGTGCTCAAACCCAGCGAGAAGGATCCGTCGGCGGCACTGTGGCTGGCCAAGCTCTGGGAGGAGGCCGGACTTCCGCCCGGCGTCTTCAATGTCATACAGGGCGACAAGGAGGCCGTGGACGCGCTGTTGCTCGATCCGGCGATCAAGGCGGTCTCCTTCGTGGGCTCGACTCCGATCGCCGAGTACGTCTACGCCACCGCCACCGCGACCGGTAAACGGGTGCAGGCACTCGGCGGCGCCAAGAACCACGCCGTGATCCTTCCCGACGCCGATCCGGACCTGGCCGCCGACGCGCTGGTCAATGCCGGATACGGTTCGGCCGGGGAACGCTGCATGGCCATCTCGGTGGCCGTCGCGGTCGGGGATATCGCCGACGACCTGGTGGCCCGGGTGGCGGAGCGGACCCGCGGTCTGCGCCTCGGCGACGGGCACGGCGAGGCCGATATGGGTCCGCTGGTCACCCGCGCGCACCGCGACAAGGTGGCCGCCGCCATCGACACCGCCGAGGCCGAAGGCGCCCGCATCGTCGTCGACGGCCGCGGCGCGATGGGCACCGCCGACGCCGATATCGATGTGTCCCAAGGCTTCTGGCTCGGGCCGACGCTGCTCGACCACGTGACCCCGGAGATGGCCGCCTATCGCGAGGAGATCTTCGGCCCGGTCCTCTCGGTGGTGCGGGTCGACGGATACGAGCAGGCCCTCGAACTGATCAACGGCAATCCCTACGGCAACGGCACCGCGATCTTCACCAACGACGGCGGCGCGGCCCGGCGCTTCCAGTACGAGGTCGAGGTCGGGATGGTCGGCATCAACGTGCCCATTCCGGTTCCCATGGCCTACTACAGTTTCGGCGGCTGGAAGAACTCGCTGTTCGGTGACACCCACGCGCACGGCGTGCAGGGCGTGCACTTCTTCACCCGCACCAAGGCCGTGACCAGCCGCTGGCTGGATCCGAGCCACGGCGGGCTGAATCTGGGCTTCCCGCGCAACGACTGACGCCCAGCGCAGCCCGGGCCGGGTCACCGTAACGCGCGGGCAGGCATATCGGTCACACTGAGCAGATGCCACGGACACGGATCCCCGCCGCACCGGCCGCCGCCCGCGCCGACAGCGCACGACGGTCGGAGATCCTGCGCGCGGCCGCGGACCTGTTCGCTTCGGCGGGATACGCCGGGACGAACGTGAAGGATGTCGCCGACGCCTGCGGCATCCTGCCCGGCAGTCTGTACCACCACTTCGATTCGAAGGAAGCGATCGCGGTCGAACTGCTCGAGCGCTATCACTCCGCACTGGATGCCGTGGCCCGGTCCGCACCGCCACCGTCGGCGATCACGAGCGCCGAGGGTGCTTTCGATGTCGTGAACGGGTACGCCACCGCTCTCGCCGCCTGCGCCCTGGAACACCGTGCGGCACTGCAGTTGTCGATCTACGAACCGCACACCGGCGCCGGGACCGCGCTGATCGCCCTGGCCGCCGATCCGCCGGCCGCGCCGACCGCGGCCATGCGCGTCCTGCTCGACGCCGGCGCCGCGCACGGATACCTCGCCGCCACCGTGGATCGGTCGGTGCTGGCCGAACAGTTGTGCCAGACCATGCTGCACATCGGCCTTTCGGTCCTGCATCGTGAGAATTCCGCGGATCGCGTCGCGACCGTGGTGTGCCGCCTGCTGCTCTACGGCCTGCCCGCCGAGCCGGCGTCCCCCGCCGCACTCGATCGCTCGGCGGCCCTGCGCGCGGCGCGCGACAGCATCGCCACCTGGGCGGCGCCCGACGACACCGGCGACGACGACCGCACCGCCCGGCTGCGCGCGGTGGCGCGGGTGGAATTCGCCCGCCGCGGCTACGAGGCGACCACCATGCGCGATATCGCCACCGCCGCCGGAATGGGCGCGGGCAGCGTGTACCGGGCCGTGGAATCGAAACAGGCGCTGCTGGATTCGATCATGGGGTCGTTCCACGACGAGATCTCGCGCGCCTACGCCGCGGTGGTCGGCACCGACAGTTCCGCCGTCGCCAAGCTCGACGCGCTCACCTGGATCAATCTCAACGCACTGCGGCGTTTCGACCTCGAGTTCGCGATCCAGCGCGCCTGGTTCCGCTCCACTCCCCCCGACACCAGCGATGTGATCGAGGTGCTGCGCCGGCGTGCCCGGCAGATCGCGAGCGTCGTCGATCAGGGCCGCGCCGACGGCGAGATCACGCTCGAGGGGATGACCAAGAGCCGGTTGTCGGCCTGTGTCCGCGACCTGATCTGGATGCCGCCGCAGGTGGTCGCGCGCGTGGGAATCCGTGCCGCACAAGCGCATTCGCGCGCGACATTGCTGTGCGGCGCCACGCGCACCGCCCCCGCCGCCTGACCGCCGGACGCCGGCCCTTGTGCGCCGGCCGGGCTTCGACGTACAGTTGCGGAACAAATATTTGGTTCGCGAGTTCGCCCACGAGTTCGCCCACGAGTTCGCCCACGAGTTCGCCCGGGCGAATGCGCCCCGGCCCGTCCGCACCGCTTTCCGGGCACTCTCCCCCGCCGCCGGACCGACGGCAGCCCGCGAACGCGCCGACTTCCCGCAACGGAGCCCGCATGACCGACCACCCCGAGCCGATCCGTTCCGCCTCGCCTCGACCGAATCCCTCAGCGCCCCGGCACCTCTCGGGGGAGGGCCGATGATCACCCTCCCCGACGGCAGTACCAGCGCGCTGATCGACGCCAGTGTGCACATCTTCTTCCAGGGCAATGCCGAACTGCGCAGCTGGCTGCGCGAACCGTACAGCGCCCGCGGCTACCCGGATGTCGAGATGGACTGGTACGGCGCGCCGGGCGGTGAATACGCGCCGGGCACCGTCCTGTCCGACGGCGGATATCCCGGCTCCGAGCCCGACGCCGTCGGGCAGGTGCTGTTCGGCGAGCGCGGCGCCGATATCGCGATCCTGCATCCGATGACCCGCGGCATCATGCCCGACCGCCATCTGGGGACGGCGATCGCGAGCGCGCACAACGAGATGATGATCTCGCGCTGGCTGGACTCCGGCGCCTACGCCGACCGCTACCGCGGCACGCTGCGGGTGAATCCGGAAGACATCTCCGGGGCGGTCCGCGAGATCGAACGCTGGGGTTCCCATCCGCGCGTCGTGCAGATCGGCATTCCGCTGCAGTCCCGCGAACTGTACGGAAAGCCGCAGTTCTGGCCCCTGTGGGAGGCCGCGGCGGCCGCGCGTCTCCCCGTCGCGGTGCACATCGAAACCGGTTCCGGCGTGGCCTATCCGCCCACCCCGTCCGGACATCCGCGCACCTATGAGCAGTACGTCGGCTTCATGGCGCTGAACTACCTCTACCACCAGATGAACATGATCGCCGAGGGTGTGTTCGAACGCTTCACCGATCTGCGCTTCGTGTGGGCCGACGGCGCGGCCGACCTGCTCACCCCGATGATGTGGCGGATGGACACCTTCGGCCGTCCGCACCTCGAGCAGACGCCGTGGGCGCCGCGCATGCCCAGCGACTACCTCCCCGGTTCGATCTACTTCGTTCGGGGCCGCCTGGACGGGCCCGGCGATGTCGACTTCGCCGGGGACTGGCTGGAATTCACCGGTAAGGACGACATGGTGATGTTCGGCTCCAGCTATCCGCACTGGCAACTCGACGATCCGGCGCGGCTGCCGTCCGCGCTGACCGCCGCCCAGCGCGAGAAGGTGCTGTGGCGCAATGCCGCCGGACTGTACGGCATCGACATTCCCGCCGCGGCGACGACGCGGTAACCGGTATCGGAATCGAAAGGGATTTCCATGACGCAGGCGAATACCGAAGTACGGGTGCGGGTTCCGAGCTCGGATCGAGTCGCGGTGCGGGTGGTCGACTCCGATGTCCACCCGGTGCCCCGGCCGGGACGGCTCGCGGAGCTGTACCCCGAACCGTTCCGCAGCAGGTATTTTCTCAATCGCCAGGTCGGCAGCACCATCTTCTACGACGCCCCCGACTTCGCGTATGCCTACGCGATGCGCGTGGACGCGTTCACACCCGCCGGCGGTTTCCCGGGCAGCGATCCCGACACCCTGTTCCGGCAGCTCATCATGGGCGCCGGTTCCGATATCGCCATCCTCGAGCCGGGGCTGTACCAGGCCCGGCTGCCCGAGGCGACCTCGGCGGCCGCGGCGGCGGTGAACACGTGGCTGGACGAGGATTGGCTGGACTCCCACAACAACTGGCATCAGCGCTATCGCGGTTCCATCAGCGCGGCGGCCGAGGATCCGGCCGGCGCGGTCCGCGAAATCGAGAAATGGGCCGGACATCCGTACATGGCGCAGATCCTCATCCGCGCGGAACCGCGGCCGGCGTGGGGCGATCCGATGTACGACCCGGTGTGGGCGGCCGCGGTGAAGCACGACCTGCCGGTGGCCTGCCACCTCTCCCGCGGGAACTTCGAGATGCTGCCGATGCCGCCGGTCGGATTTCCCAGCTACAACCACGATTTCATGGTCACCTACTCGCTGCTGGCGATGAATCAGGTGATGAGCCTGATCTTCGACGGTGTCTTCGACCGCTTCCCGGCGTTGCGGATCATCCTGGTCGAGCACGCGTTCACCTGGATTCTGCCGCTGATGTGGCGGATGGACGCGATCTACGAGGCACGCACATCGTGGGTCGAGATCAAGCGCAAACCTTCGGAGTACGTGAAGGAACACATCAAATTCACGACCCAGCCGCTGGACTATCCCGAGGACAAGACGGAATTGACCCGGGCGCTGGAGTGGATGGAGGCGGAGAAGATTCTGCTGTTCTCCTCGGATTATCCGCACTGGACCTTCGATGATCCGCGCTGGCTGGTCAAACACCTACCCGAGCACACCCGCGAGGCGGTGATGTTCGGCAACGGATTGAAGACCTACGCCACTGTGCCCGACACGGTGCCGGCACTGCCCGGGCAAGTGCGGGTGTTCTGAGATGAACGACGATCTCGCCGCCACACCGCGGCTGCCGCAGGGACGTGAGCACGCCGTCGCCACCGTCGACGAAATACCGCCCGGCACACATAAACTCGTGCCGATCGGCCGCCACGGCGTCGGCGTCTACAACGTCGACGGCACCTTCTACGCCATCGCCAACTACTGTCCGCACGAGGGCGGGCCGTTGTGCGCGGGCCGCACCCGGGGACTGACCGCGGTCGACGAATCGGTACCCGGCGACGCGGTCAGTGTGCGCGGCGGCGAATACATCTACTGCCCGTGGCATCAGTGGGGATTCGAACTCGCCACCGGCACCACCGCGGTGAAACCGGAATGGAGTATCCGCACCTATCCGGTGCGGGTGGTCGGCAACGACGTTCTGGTCACCGCCTGATTACAGACGAGGAGGTCTGTCCAATGTCGATCGCCGAAATCCGCGGTGGCGAAGTCTATTACGAAATTCTCGGGGAGTCCGGTCCGCTGATCGTGCTCACTCCCGGCGGCAGGTTCAGCACGGAGATTCCCGGATTGCGCCCGCTGGCCGAGGCCCTGGTCGCCGGCGGCCACCGCGTCCTGCTGTGGGACCGGCCCAATTGCGGGCGCAGCGAGGTCGCGTTCTGGGGTCCCACCGAATCGCATATGCGTGCCGAGGTCCTGCACGATCTGCTCGTACATCTCGACACGGGCCCGGTGATCATCGCCGGCGGTTCCGGCGGGGCGCGCGATTCTCTTCTGACGGCGATGCTGTATCCGGAAATCGCGACGAAGCTGATCGTGTGGAATATCGTCGGCGGCAACTACGGATCGATCGCCCTGGGTTCGCATTACATCATTCCCAACATCACCGCGGCGAAGATCAAGGGCATCGAGGGCCTGATCGAATTGCCGGAATGGCAGGAGCGGATTCAGGACAATCCGAAGAACAAGGACCGGTTGCTGGCGTGGGACGCGGAGGAATTCCAGGCGCAGATGCTGCGCTGGCTCGACGCCTATGTTCCCAAACCGGGCCAGACTATCCCGGGTGTGACCGATTACGAATTCTCGAAGCTGAAGCTCCCGACGCTGATCATCCGGGGAGGCGAGCACGATATCGACCATCCCAAGCGCACCTCGATGGAAGTGCACTGCCTGATCGAGGGGTCGATCCTGATCGATCCGCCGTGGCCGGAGGATGCCTGGCAACAGGGTCAGCGGGCCCGCGCGCGCGGAGAGGGACATCCGTTCGACTGCTGGGTGGAGGCCGCTCCGGCGATCCTGGACTTCGTCGCGCGATAGCGATGGTCGCTTCACCGCACGACGATGATCACTTCCGCGTTGGTCGCCGCCTCGAGTGCGGTCTGAATCCGGCTCTCGGGGATGCGTTCCAGATCGGTGTGAGCCAGGCGGACGGTGAGGGTGTCGAAGCCGGCCCCGTCGTGGGTGCGCTCGATCTCGCCGGTGATGCCGAATCCGGCCAGGACGCCGTGGGCGTCGTCATCGGTCCCCCGGCTGACGAAGGTGACCGGGCCCGGCCGCACGGCGGGGCCGAAGATCTCGGCGCAGATCCCGACCGCGTGTTCGCGCATCGCGGCGGTGTCCGCACCGTCGATCAGCAGATGAATATCGCGCCGACGCGGCGGCAGCCGGTCGATTTCGGGTGCGGTCACGGTCATTCCGGATTCCGCGGCAGCCGAGGCGAGCGCGGATATCTTTTCACCGAATTCCGCCGGCGACAGGTCCCCGGCGGGATCCACATCGACGCGAATTACTGCGGTACGCATGCCGCCGATTGTAGGCACAGCAATTTCCGCGCCGTCACTTTTCGGCGGCGGACGATATTCCGAAGGACGGATTGATGGATGCGATCGCGAATCCGATAGTCACCGCGCCGCCCGGGACAGCGCCGCGGATCGTCGGCCGCGGCGCGGGCACCGAATCGGCGCCGGCGTACCGGGCGAGCGGCGGTTACGCGCCGATCGAGGATCCGGCGCGGCTGCTGGCCGAGATCGTCGAGTCGGGCCTGCGCGGGCGCGGCGGCGCGGGCTTTCCGCTGGGCGCGAAATTGCTGTCGGTACAGCGGCATTGCGGTGCCGGGACACGTCCGGTGGTCGTCGCCAACGGCGAGGAAGGCGAACCGGCCTCGGGCAAGGATCGCTGGTTGCTGCGCCGGCGCCCGCATCTGGTGCTGGATGGATTGCGCGCCGCCACCACGATTCTCGGCGCCGACCGCGCCGTGGTGTATGTCTCCGACGACCGGGCCGCCGATTCCGTCGCCGCCGCGGTGGCCGAGCTCGGCCCCGCCGAACTGCCGGTGCCGACGGAGATCGTCACCGTCGCCGCCGGATACGTGGCCGGGGAGGAAACCGCGGCCGTGCGCGCGATCGACGGCGGGCCCGCCACGCCCACCGACAAACCACCGCGTCCGTATGCGGCCGGTGTCGGCGGACGCCCGACAATGGTGAGTAATGTGGAAACGCTTGCCCAGCTGGCGTGGATCCATCGCTTCGGCGCCGCGGCCTTCCGCACCGTGGGCACGGCGGACTCACCGGGCACCTTCCTGGCCACCGTCACCGGAGCCGGGCGCGGACCGGCCATCTACGAACTGCCGCACGGCTATTCGTTCCGCGCGTTACTCGAGTTGCACGGCGTCGCCGCGAAACGGGTGCACGGCGCGCTGCTGGGTGGTTATTTCAACGGCCTCACCAACAGCCGCATCCTCGACGCCCGGCTCGATCACGCCACGCTGCGGGCGATGGGGACGGGATTGGGCTGCGGGGCGGTCGCGCTGCTCACGCCCGACGACTGCCCGGTCGCCGTGGCGGCGTCGGTACTCGAATATTTCGACCGGGAGAATGCCGGCCAGTGCGGCTCGTGTTTCAACGGCACCGCGGCGATGAGCGCGGTCGCCTCCGCGCTACGCGACGGCCGCGCCGAGGCCGCCGATCTGGACCGGCTGCGCCGCTGGTCGACCGTTTTGCGCGGGCGCGGCGCCTGCGGAACTCTCGATGCGGCGACGAACGCGGCCCGGACCCTGCTCGACGAATTCCCGGATGCGGTGGCGCGCCACCTCGCCGGCGGCTGCGCGATCTGCGCGGCGACACCGTTCGCCGCGGTCCGGCCCTTCGATGTGGAAGCGGTGACATCCCTGTGAAGATTCGACTCGATCGCACCGTCTGCGACGGTTTCGGCACCTGCGCCAAGCACGCGCCGAAGTACTTCTCCCTCGACGACTGGGGGTACGCGTCCCTGGAGGGTGACGGCGCCGTCCCGCCCGCCGATCGCGACGGCGTGCACCGGGCACTCCTGGACTGCCCGGTGCACGCCATCACCGAAATCGACAGCGCGAACGAATAATTCGCGCCGTCAGCGCCACGGCAGGCAGCCCGCGCTACGCAGCCGCGAGGCCAATCCGGCGTCGATCCCCACCGGCCCACCGAAACCGCCGGCGCTCAGAGTGGGAACCAGCTGCGCGCCGAGCCCGGCGCCGATCGAGCATCCGAGCAGATTGATGTCGACGGTGACGATCTCCTTGGGCGGGTTGAACCCCGGGTCGTCGTCGGCCGCAGCGGCGCCGGCTCCCGCCATCGCGGCGACGGCCAGTGCCGCGGTGGCGATCCCGGTGGTGATGATGCGCACGTATCCTCCTTCTGCGCCGGTGCGGCGCAGGTCATCCGATGGCAGACAGCAATGACGGCCCCGCCGGAACCAGGCCGACGAGGCCGAAACATAGTGTTGACCGCCGCTGAGTCCGGCAAACCACGCCCGAATGTCGGCCAGAGCCGTCTCGCTGTGGCACAGTTCCTAGACTCGCGCGGTGGAGCCGCGACCCGAGCCGCGGTTGAGCACCCGGTCGGCCGCTACCCAGTGTTCGTCCGAAACCCACAGCCGGGCAAAGGCTTTCACTGCTTGCTCCGGCGTGGCACCCGAGACGACCCGCTTGATCTGTTCCGATGCCGGGTGAGCCAGCGCGGTCGCCAGCGATCGCCACTCCTGCTCGAAATCGGCGCGCGACACCACACGATCCACCAGGCCGTACCGCTGCGCCTCCGCGGCGGTCAGGACGGTTCCCGTACCGGCCAGCAGCAGGGCACGGCTGCGCCCGACCAGCTGGGTGAGCCGTTCGGCCCCACCCCAAGCCGGCATGATCGCCAGCGCCACCTGATTGAACCCGATGGTGATGTCGTCGGCGGCGATCCGGATGTCGGCGGCCACCGCGAATTCCGCGCCGCCACCGAGGGCGTGACCGTTGAGCGTCGCGACCACGGGCGCCGGGAACGCGGCGAGCCGATCGCAGATGCCGCGCATCCGCCACGCCATCTGGGCCGCACCGTCCTCGGTGCGAATCGCGGCCAGTTGCTTGAGATCTCCGCCGGAGACGAACGCGCGCTCTCCCGCACCGCGCACGACGAGCACCCGGGCGCCGGCCGCGGCGTCGATCGCGGCATCGAGCTGGTCCATCGTCTCCGGTGCGATGGCATTGCGCGCCTGTGGACGGTTGATGGTCAGCACCGCGATCCCGCCGTCCAGTTCGAGCTCGACCATCGCACGTTCTCCATTCCAGATACGTTGCTTCTCTTAATCTGAGAATATCATCTCCGTATTCGGGTCCGGACACCCGGCCTTCCCCATTTCGTCGGGCATTGGAGCTGAGCCATGCGAAAGATCCCGCAGCAGTTGGTCGATCGATACGAAGCCCACGGTTGGTGGCGGCGCGAATCCCTGGGCGAGATGCTGGCGCGGGGCCTGGCCGACGCACCGGAGGTCCCGTTCCGGGTGCATTCCCAGCTGCGCCCCTGGTCGGGCACGGTGCGCGAAGTCGAGCACATCGCCCGCCGGCTCGCCGCCGGATTGCGCCGGCGCGGTGTGCGCCCCGGCGATGTGGTCGCCTTCCAGCTGCCCAACTGGATGGAGTCCGCGGCCACCTTCTGGGCCGCCTCCTTCCTCGGGGCCACCCTGGTGCCGATCGTGCACTTCTACGGCCGCAAGGAACTCGGTTACATCCTCGACGCCGTGCGCCCGAAGGTGTTCGTCACCGCGGAACGCTTCGGCGCCTTGGAGTTTCAGCCCGATCTGTGCGCGCAGGTGCCGATCGTCGGCGTGGTGGGCCGCGACTTCGACACCCTGCTCGACGACGAGCCGATGCCCGGGATCGTCACGGTGTCACCGGACTCCCCCGCGCTGATCGCCTTCACCTCCGGCACCACCCGCGACCCGAAGGGCGTGATCCACAGCCACCGCACCCTCGGCTTCGAAACTCGCCAGCTCAGTGCGCATTACCCGCCCGATCTGGGCGCCCAGCTCACCGCCGCACCGGTCGGGCATTTCATCGGCATGGTCAACGCCCTGCTCATCCCGGTGCTGGACGGGACGGAGATCAATGTGGTCGATGTGTGGGATCCCGGCCGGATCCTGGCGCTGATGTCGGATGTCGGCGCCACCGTGGCGGGCGGGGTGCCCTACTACCTGACCAGCCTGCTCGACCATCCGTCGTTCACCGATGCACATCTGCGGCAGATGAAATACGCGGGGCTGGGCGGAAGTTCGGTGCCGGCCGCGGTGACCACCCGGCTCACCGACCTCGGCATCATCGCCTACCGCGCCTACGGCAGTACCGAACATCCGTCCATCACCGGCTCCGACTACACCGATCCACAGGACAAACGCCTCTACACCGACGGCTGCCCGCTGCCGGGCGTGGAGATCCGGCTCTCCGACGACGGTGAGATCTACAGTCGCGGACCGGATCTGTGCCTGGGTTACACCGATCCGGAACTGACCGCCGCCGCGTTCGACGACGAGGGCTGGTATCGCACCGGGGATGTCGGCCGCCTCGACGAGGACGGCTATCTCACCATCACCGACCGCACCACCGACCTGATCATCCGCGGCGGCGAGAACATCAGCGCGGTCGAGGTCGAGGACGTTCTGCACCGCATGCCCGCCGTCGCGGAAGCGGTTGTCGTCGCCGCGCCCGATGCACGGCTCATCGAACATGCCGCCGCGGTGGTGCGGCCGCGTCCCGGCACCACCACTCCGACCCTGGCCGACGTGCAGGCGCATCTGGCCGAGGCCGGGCTGGCCAAGCAGAAGTGGCCCGAGGAACTGCACATCGTCGACGACTTTCCCCGCACCCCGAGCGGCAAGGTCCAGAAGTACCGCGTGCGCGCCGCCATCGCCGGGCAGGCCGTTGCCACACGCAAAAACTGAGAATATGATTCTCACAATGAACAAAGGAGACTCTTATGACGAAGATCGAGCTGCCGTATCAGCTCTTCGACGCCGATAACCACCTGTACGAAACCAAAGAGGCCCTCACCCGGTACCTGCCGAAGGAGTACGAGGGCGCCATCCAGTACGTGGAACTGGGCGGCCGCACCAAGATCGCGGTTCTCGGCCAGATCAGCGAGTACATCCCCAACCCCACCTTCGAGGTGGTCGCGCGGCCCGGCGCGATGGAGGAGTACTTCAAGAACGGCAATCCCGAGGGCAAGAGCCGCCGGGAGATCTTCGGTAAGCCGATGCGTTCGATTCCCGCGTTCCACGAGCCGGGTCCGCGCCTCGAGCTCATGAACGAACTCCAACTCGACCGCACGCTGATGTTCCCGACGCTGGCCAGCCTCATCGAGGAGCGCATGCGCCATCACCCCGATCTCATTCACGCCGTGGTGCATTCGCTCAATCAGTGGCTGCTCGAGGAGTGGGGTTTCACCTACAAGGACCGCATCTTCACCGTGCCGGTGGTGAGCCTGCCGATCGTGGAGAAGGCGATCGAGGAGCTCGACTGGTGTGTCGAACACGGCGCCAAGGCGATTCTGGTGCGCCCGGCCCCGGTTCCGGGTCTGCGCGGGCCGCGCTCGTTCGCGCTGCCGGAATTCGACCCGTTCTGGAAGCGCGTGGTCGAACACGACGTCCTCGTCACGATGCACTCCTCCGACAGCGGATATTCGCGGTTCAACGCCGAATGGGAGGGCAGCAGCCTGGAGATGCTGCCGTTCCAGACCAACACCTTCCGGATGACCACCGAATGGCGGCCGATCCAGGACGCCGTGGCCTCGTGGGTGTGCCACGGCGCGCTGTTCCGCCACCCCGAGCTGAAGGTGGCCGTCATCGAGAACGGCGCCTCCTGGCTGGCCCCGCTGCTCGAGAACCTGCACGACACGTACAAGAAGGCGCCGGAGGGCTTCGGCTTCCAGGATCCGGTCGAGGCGGTCAAGCGCAGCATCCACGTCAGCCCGTTCTGGGAAGAGGATCTGCAGGCCATCGCCGATCTGATCGGTGTGGAGAACGTACTGTTCGGCTCGGATTATCCGCATCCGGAGGGCCTGGCCGAACCGGCTCGCTACATCAACGAGATCAAAGATATGCCGCTGGCCGACCAGGAGAAGATCATGGGCGGCAACCTGGCGAGGTTGCTGAAGGTATGAGCGGTGCGGTGCGAAGGCGGCCTACCGCAGAGGACACAGCATGAGCTGGGAGACCATCCCGCAGATGGTCGCCTCCTGCGCCGACCGCTTCGGCGACGCCGAGGCGGTCGTCGACGGCGATCTGCGGCTGAACTACACCGAACTCGTCGACCGGGTGCGCCGGGCCGCGGGCGCCTTCGCGGAGGCCGGGGTCGGCAAGGGCGACCGGGTCGCGATCTGGGCGCCCAATTCCGCCGACTGGATCGTGGGCGCCTTCGGCCTGCTCACCGCGGGCGGGGTGCTGGTTCCGGTGAACACCCGCTTCCAGGCGGCCGAGGCGGCGGATGTGATCGGCCGCAGCGGTGCCAAGCTCCTGCTGGTCCAGCAGGGCTTCCTCGGGCGCGAGCTCAGCGGGCCCGAGGGTGTGCCGGTGATCGACCTCGCTTCGGAATTCCTGTCCAGCGGTTCACCTTTCGAACGCGAGGTGGCGGGGACCGACATCTCCGACATCATCTACACCTCCGGGACCACCGGCCGCCCCAAGGGGGTGATGATGAACCACCGCCAGAATCTGCGGCTCTACACCGAATGGTGTGAGCTGGCGGATCTGCGCGAGGGGGACCGCTATCTGGCGGTCAATCCGTTCTTCCACACCTTCGGCTACAAGGCCGGCGTGCTGGCGTCGTTCATCCGCGGGGCCACGATCCTGCCGGTGCCGGTGTTCGATGTGGACCGCGTCTGCGAACTCGTCGCGCGCGAACGGATCACGATGCTGCCCGGCCCGCCCACCCTCTACCACTCGCTGCTGGAGGCGCGCGGACGCTACGACCTGTCGTCGCTGCGGTCCGCGGTCACCGGCGCGGCCGACATCCCGGTGGAGCTGATCCGCCGGGTGAAGACCGAACTGCCGTTCCATTCGATCATGACCGGATACGGGCTGACCGAGGCGGGTACCGCGACCGCCTCGCGCCCGGGCGACACCTTCGAGCAGATCGCGACGACCGCCGGAACCCCCTGCGACGGTGTGGAAGTCCGCATCGCCGCCGACGGTGAGGTGCTGCTGCGTGGCTACACCGTCATGCAGGGCTATCTCGACGATCCGGCGGCCACCGCGGAGGCGATCGACGCCGAGGGCTGGCTGCACACCGGCGATCTGGGCGCGCTGGACGAGGGCGGCCGGTTGCGGATCATCGGACGGAAGAAGGACATGTTCATCGTCGGCGGCTTCAACGCCTACCCCGCCGAGATCGAGGGGCTTCTGCTGCAGCATCCAGCGGTCGTGCAGGCGGCGGTGATCGGTATCCCCGACGAGCGGCTGGGTCAGGTCGGCAAGGCGTTCGTCGTCACGCGCGCACCGCTGACCGAGGCCGAGCTCATCGCCTGGGGTCGCGAGAACATGGCCGGGTACAAGGCGCCGCGCGCGGTGGTGTTCCTGGACGAATTACCCCTCAACGCGACCGGAAAGGTGATGAAAGACCACCTGCGGTAACGAATCCGGTTGCCCGCGAATACTCGCGGCCGCACAGAACGGCGATGCCGATGACCACCAGCGCTGGTGACCCAGACCTGCGATTCGCCGACCTGAGCCTGGACCGTGACGGGAAGCCACGGCAGCCGCTCAGGGTCGTCGACGTCGATGAACTGCGGCACTCGAGTCCCGGACACATCGCCGAGGTCGCCGCCTCGATCGCCCACGCAGCGGCACTCACCGTCGCCGTCGCCGGCGAGACGGTTCCCGCCCGACTGCATCCGATTCTCGATGCGGCGACCGTCGCGGTGAGCGAGTCCGCGCATCGCGATCGGCGCGTGGTCACCGTGACCGATCGCGCCGCCGCGGTCGAGATACTCGCCGCGGCCGTCGATCACGCGCCCCGGGCGGCGCTGGCCTGCGGGCACCTGCTGCGGCAGACGCCCGCGCTGCCCACCCTCCCGGCGCTGGCCGCCGAAGCGGCGGTCTACTCGATGCTGCTGGGCGGCACGGAATTCCGCGCGTGGCTGGCCGCTCGCGGACCCGCCCGCATTCCGGACGGCGAGCCCGGCGAGCTGGTGCGGATCGACCGCTCGGGTGCCGAACTCGCCATCGTGCTGAATCGTCCGCACCGCCGCAACGCGCTCAGCGCGGCCCTGCGCGAGGAATTGCTCGCGGCCGCACAGGTGGCCGAGGCCGACCCCAGCATCACCTCGGTACGCCTCGCGGGTGCGGGACCGGCCTTCTGCAGCGGCGGAGATCTCGCCGAATTCGGTTGTGCCACAGATCCGGTGGCGGCCTATCTGGTGCGCCTGGACCGGGCGCCGTGGCGCGTGCTGGACCGCCTGTCCGCCCGATTGCGCATCGACACCCACGGCGCCTGTGTCGGCGCGGGCGCCGAGATCGCCGCGTTCGGCGGCATCGTCACCGCGGCGCCGGGCACCTGGTTCCGCTTCCCGGAGGTCGGCATGGGTCTGGTCCCGGGTGCGGGAGGCACGGTGAGCGTGCCGCGCCGGATCGGGCGCTGGCGTGCCGCCTGGGCGATGCTCACCGGCGCCACCATCGACGTCGACACCGCCCTGCGCTGGGGTCTGGTGGATCGCATCGAGCCCACCGGCGGGCCGTCGTAGCGACGGCCGCGCACACCCTCGCCGAGGAGGTCGGAGATGAATCACCCAGCCGCACAGTCCCCACCGGCCGCGTTGCCGCATCCGGTATCCGAACTGTGGCCGCCGTGCGCGACCGACACGTCCCGGTACGGGTGCGAGGTCCGCAGGTGGGCGGCCTCGGGAGCCATGGACCTCACCGGTCCCGCGGGCGGGCCGCCCGACATCTCCCCCGCTCCCGCCTTCGCACGGCTGGGTGACGCGCTGGACCTGCTCGCGCGCACCACCGCCGCGCTGGGCCGTGCGGTCACCCTGGCCCCCGGTCCGGTACTCACCGTGCGCGCCGTCGACCACGGTTTCCGGCGGGCGGGAACGCGGTCGGCGGGCGGGTCCACTCGCCTGCTGCGCACCGCCGACGGCTGGTGCGCACTGACGTTGTCTCGCGTCGACGATATCGCCGCCGTGCCCGCGATCATCGGCGCCCACCGGGCCGACGATCACTGGAAGGCGTTGGCGCAGTGCGCCGTTCAGGTCACCGCAGCCGAGCTCGCCGACCGCGCCCAGCTGCTCGGCGTCCCGGCCGCCGCCCTTCCGCCGGACGGTGCGACGGCCGATCCGTGCGCACCGCCGTGGCAGCTGTCGCGGCTCGCGGCGCCGACGCCCCGGCGCGAATTGACCGGCCGGCTGGTGGTGGACCTGTCCTCGATGTGGGCGGGCCCGTTGTGCGCCCACATCCTCGGCCGCGCCGGGGCGCGGGTGATCACAGTGGAGAGTCCGCACCGGCCCGACGGTGCGCGCGCGGATCGCCACTTCTTCGGCACGCTGCACGCCGGACACGAATTCCGCGCGATCGACTTCCGAACCGATTCCGGTCGAACGGAATTGGCGACACTGCTGGCGGCCGCGGATATCGTGATCGAGGCGTCGCGGCCTCGCGCGCTGGCGCAACTGGGGCTCGGACCCGACCGGCGCGGGCTGCGTCCCGGGCAGATCTGGGTCGGTCTCACCGGCTACGGCCGGTCCGAGCCGATGCGGGTGGCCTTCGGCGACGACGCCGCCGTCGCCGGCGGGCTGGTCGGCACCGGACACGGCATGCCGGTGTTCTGCGCGGATGCGATCGGCGACCCGTTGTCGGGAATCGCCGCGGCGCTGGCGGTCTGCGCGGCCGTGCGGGCCGGGGGCGGTGTCCTGGCCGACGTCTCGATGCGCGCGGTCACGGCCGCCTTCGCCGCCGCGCCACCACGGTGCCCGGGCCCGCACCGGGTGTTCACTCACGATGGGCGCTGGCAGGTCCGGTGCGCGCACACGGCGACCACCCAGGCCGTCCTGTCCCCGCGCTCCGCGCAGGCCCGCGCCGCGTCCGGCTTTCCGGGTGGTGTCGCATGCTGATCCGCAATGCCGTCGTTTTCGGCAGTGCCCACACCGATATCCGCTGCGAGCGCGGCACCATCATCGAATGCGGGCGCGGGCTGCGGCCCCGGACCGGCGAGGAGGATATCGACGCACGCGGTGGGTGGCTGGTGCCGGGCCTGCACGACCACCACATCCATCTGCGCTCACTGGCCGCGCGCTCGGAGTCGATTCCGGTGGGGCCGGACCGGATTCGTGGTGCCCGCGCACTGGCGGACCGTTTGCGCGACGCCGCGCGCCGGACGCCGGGTCACGCCTGGCTCCGGGCCGTGGACTACCACGACGATGTCGCGGGGGCCATCGACCGGTGGGCGCTGGACCGCATGGAGGTGGGCCGGCCGGTGCGGGTGCAGCATCGTTGCGGCGCGCTGTGGATCCTCGACTCCAGCGCCTGCGCACTGCTCGATATCGACAACTGTCCGCTGCCGGGAGTCGAACGTGATCCGCAGGGCCGGGCCACGGGCCGGTTGTGGCGGATGGACACCTGGCTCGGCGACCGGCTCGATTGCCTGGCGCCCGATCCGGCGCCGATCTCGGCGGTGGCAGCGACGCGGGGGATCACCGGATTCACCGATGCCACACCGGATCTCACCCGTCCGGAGGTCGGGGCCCTGGCCGCCGCCGTACTGGACGGGCGCATCGTGCAACGCGTCTATTGCATGGCCGAGCCCGATATCGAGGATCCGCACGTCGAGCGATTCCGCCTGGGCCCCACCAAAATCCTGCTCGACGACACCGCACTGCCCGACCTCGACGATTTCGTCGTGCGGCTGCGCCGGCTGCACGGTGCGGGCCGGGCCGCCGCGGTGCACTGTGTCACGCGGGTGCAGCTGATTCTGACCATGGCCGCCTTCGACCTGGCGGGCGTGGTGCCCGGCGACCGCATAGAACACGGTGCCGTCGTTCCCACCGAGGTGCTGACCTGGTTGCGCCGCAACGACATTCCGGTCATCACCCAGCCGCATTTCCTGATCGAGCGTGCCGCCCAGTACGCGCGCGAGGTGCCCGCCGAGGACCGGCCCGATCTGTGGCGGCTCGGTTCGCTACTCGCCGCGGGCGTCGGGGTGGCGGCGGGCACCGACGCGCCGTTCGGCGATCCGGATCCGTGGGCGGTGGTGCGCGCCGCCACCGATCGCGGACTCGGCCGCTCAGCCGCCGAGGCGCTGTCGCCGGCCACCGCGCTGTCGCTGTTCTTCGGCACCGCCGCCCGGCCTCACATTCCCCGGACTCTCGCCCCGGGCCACAACGCCGACCTGACTCTGCTGCAGGTCCCGCCCGCGGAACTCGGCGATGCGCTCGACTCGCCGCCCGTGGCGGCCACGATCGTCGCCGGGCAGGTCGTCTACCGCGCGCCCTGACGCGAGCAGCGTGGCGTGGAGTTCGCCGTATCGGCGCGGATTCGGGTGTACCGTCACAGGCGAGTAGGAGAGTATGATTCTCCATAACAGAGATTGTGAATCTCCTACGTCGCCCGCCGCAGCGGGGCGCCGCCGTCCGCACCAGCACGAGGAACCTCATGAATACCGATGACATGATCCTGGTCAGCATCGACGACCATGTGGTCGAGCCGGCCGACATGTTCGACCGGCATACGCCGAAGAAGTACGCCGAGTACGTGCCGCAACTGCTCACCAACGAACAGGGCATCGATCAGTGGACCTATCGCGGCCGGCCGGTCGGTGTCACCGGACTGAACGCGGTCGTCGGCTGGCCCAAGGAGGAGTGGGACAAGAATCCCACCCGCTACGCCGAAATGCGGCCGGGCGTCTACGACATTCACGCACGGGTGCGCGATATGAACGCCAACGGGGTGTTCGCCTCGATGTGCTTTCCGACCTTCGCCGGCTTCAGCGCGGGCCACCTGAGCCAGTTCAAAGACGAGATCACCGTCACGATGATCCAGGCCTACAACAACTGGCACATCGACGAGTGGTGCGCCACCTACCCGGGCCGGTTCATCCCGAATGCCATTCTGCCGCTGTGGGATCCGCAACTGGCGGTGGCGGAGATCCAGCGGGTGGCGGCCAAGGGATTCCACGGTGTCACCATGTCGGAGATCCCGCACGTGGAGGGCCACCCCTCCTATCACGACATCGAGCACTGGGGTCCGGTGTTCGCGGCGCTCGCCGACACCGGCCTGGTGATGAACCTGCACATCGGCCCCGGTTTCGGCGCCCTGCGCATGGCCCCGGACGCGCCCATCGACAATCTGATGGTGCTGGCGCCCAGCGTGTCCCAGATCGCGATCCAGGATCTGCTGTGGGGTCCCGCGTTGCGCAGTTATCCGGGACTGAAGGTGGCGCTGTCCGAAGGTGGCATCGGCTGGATCCCGTATTTCCTCGACCGCTCGGACCGCCACTACACCAACCAGAAGTGGCTGCGCCGCGACTTCGGCGGCAAAATGCCCTCGGATGTGTTCCGCGAGCACGTCATGGCCTGCTACGTCACCGACAAGACCTCATTGAAACTGCGCCACGAGATCGGCATCGACATCATCGCGTGGGAATGCGACTACCCGCATTCGGATTCGCTGTGGCCCGACGCCCCGGAATTCGTCGTGGCCGAACTCGAGGCCGCGGGCGCCGACGACGCCGATATCGACAAGATCACCTGGCAGAACGCCTGCCGCTTCCTGAACTGGGAACCGTTCGCGCACATCCCGCGCGACCAGGCGACCGTCGGCGCGCTGCGGGCCCAGGCCGCCGATGTCGATCTCACCGTCCGCCCGCGCAAGGAATGGGCCGAACTGTACGCCCAGCGCGCCTGATCACTCGAATCCGGCCGTCCCCCTTCACTTCTCGATAGGTCGACACCATGCAGATGCTGGTCTTCTCCACCCCGCACGAGGGGATGGACGACGAATACAACACCTGGTACACCGAGGTGCACATTCCCGAACTGCTGCAGATCGAAGGCATCCGTTCGTGTTCGCGCTATCGGGCCCCGCAGCTCGAGGGGCAGGGCGCCACCCACCGGTATCTGGCGGTGTACGAGATCGACGGCGACGCCGAGGCGGTCTTCGAGCAGTTACGCGCCGACTCGGCCGAGGGCAGATCCACCCTCAGCCCCGCGATCGATCCGAAGGCCACCCAGATCACCTTCTGGGAACCGCTGTAGAAACTCCGGTCGCCACCCCGGGGTGGCGACCGGCCACCACTCCCATCGGCGGCGCGCCGGCCTCTCGACGCCGCCGATGGGTGCCCCGCCTCCCGCGAACTCGATATCCGCACACCTCACCGGGTTCGCGGGAGGCCCCTGCGTAAGGACCACATTCGTGACTGCCGCTCCCACCGCCGACCAACGACTGTTCCGGACCACCACCCGCGACTTCCTCGCCGCCACCGTGCCCGTGGACACGGTGCGCCGCCTCGCCGATTCCCCCGACGGCTTCGACGGGGACTGGTGGCGGCGCGGCGCCGAACTGGGCTGGACCGCACCGCTGGTCCCCGAACAGCTCGGCGGCGGCGCGGTATCGGGCACTCCGATGGCCGACCTGGCGCTGATCGCCGAGGAATTCGGGCGCGCCTGCGCGCCGGGTCCGCTGCTCGCGGTGAATACCGCACTGGCCGGATTGCTCCGCAGCACAGGCGATTTCGAGACTGTGATCACAGATGTCGTCGCTGGAGCCGCGATCGCGACCTGGGCCCACTACGAACCCGGGGCCGGTCTGCGCTCTGCCCCGTTCGAGACCGCGGCCACGCCGGACGGTGCCGGATTCCGGCTGTCCGGGGTGAAGGATCGCGTCGAATTCGGCGCTCGAGCCGATCTGCTGGTCGTCGACGCCCAAGGACCCGAGGGCCCGGTGCAACTGCTCGTGGCCACGGACACGCCCGGCGTCACGGTCACCCCGGTCTGGACGCTGGATGTCGTGCGCCGCACGGCCACAGTCGTTTTCGACGATGTCCCCGTCCCCGCGACCGCCGTCGTGCACCGCGATCCCGAAGCCGCCGCGGCCGCCGCCGAGGAGCAATTGCTCGTGTCCGCCACGTTGAGCGCCGCGGAAATGACCGGAGCCGCGCAGCGGGCCTTCGAGGCCACGGTGCAGTGGATGTTCGACCGCTACACCTTCGGCCGTCCGCTCGCCTCCTATCAGGCGCTCAAACACCGGGCCGCCGATATCGCGACCACACTCGAGGCGTGCCGGGCCACGTCGTGGGCCGCGGCCGCGAGCTTCGGCGACGACACCGCGAACACCGCCGAGGCCGTCAGCGTCGCGAAATCCTTCGTCGGCGCCACGGCCGGCGAGATCGTGCAGGAATGCGTGCAGATCCACGGTGGGCTCGGCGTCACCTGGGAACACGATCTGCACCTGTATCTGCGCCGGGTCACGCTCGGCCGGGCCCTCTACGGCACCCCGGCCGAACACCGGCGCCGGCTCACCGATCTGCTGGAGACGATCCCCGCATGAGCACCACCGAATCCGTCACCGCCGCAACCGAATCGGTCGACAGCTTCCGTGACCGCGCCCGGCGCTGGTTGCGGGACACGTTGCCGCCCGCGCCGCCGGTCCGCTCGGGCGAGCAGAAGTCACCGCAGGTGTGGGCCCGCGCGCGCGAACTGCAACGCATCCTCCACGACGGCGGCTTCGCCGGCATCTGCTTTCCCGTCGAATACGGCGGACTGGGGTTGAGCCCGGCCCACCAGCGAGCCTTCACCGAGGAGTCGCGCCCGTACGAGATGCCGCTGGCACTCAACATCCCGACCCTGACCATCTGCGCCGCAACACTTCTCGACATGGGCAGCGAGGAGCAGAAGCGCACCCACATCGCCGCGGCGCTGCGCGGTGAGGAGTTGCTGGTGCAGTTCCTGTCCGAGCCGCGCGGCGGATCCGATCTGGCCGGTCTCACCACCCGGGCCGAGCGCGACGGCGACGACTGGGTGCTCAACGGTTCCAAGATCTGGAGTTCGGGCGCCTACGCCGCCGACTACGCGCTGTGCCTCGCCCGCACCGACTGGCAGGTGCCCAAACACGCCGGGTTGACCATGTTCCTGGTGCCGGTGAACTCCCCCGGACTGACCATCCGCCGGATCACCCAGGTCGACGGATCCACCGAATTCTGTCAGGAGTTCTTCGACGACGTGAGGGTCCCGGCCGACGCCGTCGTCGGCGAGGTCGACGGCGGCTGGGCGGTGGCGACCCGGCTGCTGCAGCACGAACGCAACGCCGTCGGCGGCGGCTCCCCCTACGCCAGCGGCGTCGGCCGGCACAGCGGCCGCGACGTGCACAGCCTGCTCGACATCGCCCGCCGCACCGGGCAATTCGCCGACCCCCGCGTGCGGGAGGACATCGGCGAGGCGTATGCGATGAACCTGGTCCACGATCAGCTCATCGCGCATGTCGGCGCCCGTATCGCCGCCGGCGATCTGGCGCCCGCGGCCGGTTCGATCGTGCGCCTGTTCAGTGCCCGCAACTCGTGGCTGCAGGCCGATGCCACCGTGCGTATCGCCGGCGCCGCCGCCGCGACCGGCGACCCCGACGGCGAACCCGGCCTCGGCCGCGCCGGCCAGGAATACCTCTACCGCCAAGCCTGGAGCCTCGCCGGCGGCAGTACCGAAATGGCCCGCAACATCATCAGCGAACGGGTGCTCGGCATGCCCCGCGAATACGCCGCCGACCGGGACGTGCCGTTCGATCAGGTGCGGCGGGGGCGGTAGGCGGGCGGCGCCTGCTCGGATCCCGCAGGAATGCGCGGCCGACCACCGTGGGCACCAGCCCGGTCGGCGTGCGGTCGAACAGCGTCACGCCGAGCTCGCGCTCCGGACTGCGGATCTGCTGCAACATCGACGGCTGCGCGACGTGCAGTCGTTCCGCCGCGGCCGTCACCGACCCCTCCTCGGCGACGGCGAGGGCGTACTCGAATTGCCGCAGGCTCATCGTTTCCCCGCCCGCACCGGGGCGGCGTCCGCCGGCGCGTACCGCGGGCTCAGGCCCGCGACGACCAACCCGAACAGCCGCTCCGCCTGCGCGGCGGGGTCGGGGCCGTGTTCGGTCGCCAGCGCGATCCCCACGATCAGGGTGATCAGGTCCGCCACCGTGAACGTGGTCGCGACCGTGCCCTCCCGCACGGCGCGGCGCAGCAACGGCTCGCCCGCCTCTTCCAGCGCCGCCCCACAGCTGTTGTCGTGGACCGGATCCGAGCCGGCACTGTCGTAGGACAACGCGACCGCCAGCCCGCGCGCGCCGACACAGTAGGCGACGACAGCGCGCAACCACTCCAGCAGCGCGCCGCGACTGTCCTCCGCGTCGGCGAGTTCCCGCGCGCGGGCACAGAGCGCGTCGATCCGGGTGCGCGAGACCGCTTCCAGCAGGGCGCGGCGAGTCGGAAAGTGCCGCCGCACCGTCGCCGACCCGACTCCCGCGACGCGCGCGATCTGCTCGAGTGACGCCCCGGCGCCGTGCGCCGCGACTTCCTTCTCGGCTACGGCCAGCACCAGCGCGTAGTTGCGCCGAGCATCGGCGCGTCGGCGTTCGGGCATCGCGTCACCTCCCGGGTTGCTAAACGGCGGGCCCCGCCATATCGTAGCCGAAACAGAAACGGCGGGCCACGCCGTTTAGTGAGAGGTGCAGCATGTCCACTGATTCCGCACCGGTCCTGGTCACCGGCGCCACCGGCCGGCAGGGCGGCGCCACCGCCCGCGCACTCCTCGCCGCCGGCGTCCACGTCCGCGCCCTGGTGCGCGACCGAAACAACGTCCGCGCCAAGGAAATCGAATCGCTCGGAGCCGAGCTGGTCACCGGCGATCTGCACGACCGCGAGTCGGTGATCCGCGCGGCCGACGGCGCCCGCGCGGTGTTCTCCGTGCAGATGCCCGCGCTCACCGACGCGGGCTTCGATTTCGACGGCGAGGTCGCCCAGGGCCTCACTCTCATCGACGGCGCGCGGATCGCGGGGGTCGATCAGTTCGTGCACACCTCGGTGACCGGAGCCGGTCAGCACACCGACGTTCCCGGCTGGGCTCCTGGCCGGTGGGCGGTCGAGGACTCCCTGACGGCCAAGGCCGCAGTGCAGGATGCGGTGCGCGCGGCCGGGTTTCCGCGCTGGACCCTGGTGAAGCCGGGCACATTCATGGAGAACTTCCTGCCGTCCATGCGGTACATGTTTCCGCGCGGAATCGACGGTGGGCTGGTGAGCGTCCTGGCGCCGGAGACCCGGCTGTCGCTGGTCGCTGTCGACGACATCGGCCGTGCGGCCGCGGCGGCGATCACCGAACCCGAACGATTCGACCGGGTGGAACTCGAGTTGGCCAGCGACTACCTGTCGATGACCGAGATCGCCGCCACCCTGTCCCGCGTACTCGGCATTGCCTTGGAGGCTCCGAACATGACGGTGGCACAGGCCGTCGCTGCCGGCATGCCGCCCATGGGCGCCGCACTCGAATGGCTGAATGTGGCCGGCCAGCCGGGTCGACCCGACTACGCCACCGCCCTCGGCATCTCGCTCACCAGCTTCGAGCAGTGGGCTCGCACGCACCTGCGCACAGACTCGGCGGGCGGGTAGTCCGCGCGCATCGGTTGCCGTCCGTGCGGACCGGGCGGATCACGCCGGGGCCGGTACTGACACCATCGAGGTATGAGTGTGCAGGATTTCCGGGAACTCGCCGCGGGCCGCTTGCGCGAGTTCGAGTTTCGAACGGTCGCGGACGTGCCCGGAATGCGACGCGCGAGCGTTGTGCTGTGTGTACTGGAACACGACGGGCAGCCGTGCGTGGTCGTGATCAAACGCGCCTATCGCGGACGCAATGCGGGGCAGTGGGCGTTGCCCGGAGGCCGGGTCGACGGTGACGAGACCGCCGTCGCGGCGGGATTACGCGAACTGCACGAGGAAATCGGCCTGGTCGCCCCGCCCACCAGTGTCCTGGGCAGGCTCGACGACTTCCCGGCGGCGTCCGGTTTCGCGATCACCCCCATCGTCGTCGCGCTCGACGATCCCGGCGCCCTCTACCCCAACGACGACGAGGTGCATGCCGTGCATTTCGTGCGGCTCGACCGGCTCGCGGCCGACGATGTGCCGCACTGGGTCGACCGGCCGGACGGCTCCCGGCTGCTGCAGCTCAGGATCGGCGACTCGATGACGATCCACGCACCGACCGGCGCCATCCTGCTGCAATTCCGCGATGTCGTGCTTCTCGGCCGCGATACCCGGGTGGCGGATCTGCTGCAACCCGATTGGACGCACAAGTAGGCGAACCCCCGTCGTGTCACCGGGGCAGCCGGGCGCTTGTGGAACGACTTCTCGGGTTACGCCGGTGTATGAGGTATGGGCGCACGGTCCAGCCAGGCCGCGAATGCGTCGAAGGTGAACGGACGGCCGAGGAAGTCCGCCACCGAATCGGCCGCGTCGCGGGAACCACCCGGCGCGAGGATACTGTCGCGATACCGTTGCGCCACAATGGGATCGAACAGATCGCCGGCGTCGAACGCGGAGAACAGATCCTTCGCGATCACCAGGCTCCACAGGTAGGTGTAATACGCCGAGGTATAGCCGGCCAGATGTCCGAACGACGCTTGGAAATGGGTTCGCGGCACCTCGGCTATCCCGCTGTGCCGCGTCACGGCATCGACAACCACCGGGTCGTGGTCGGCCGGCCGATCCTGATGCAGCAGATAGGAGATCTCGGTGTAGCCGACCTGCGTGAGGACCGAAATGCCCTTACCGAATTCCTTCGCCGCCCGCATGCGCTCGACCAGTTCGGCCGGGATGGGCGCGCCGGTCTCGTCGACGGCGAAGGTGGCGAGAATGGTTGCGTCCCAGGCCCATTCCTCCAGCATCTGCGACGGGGCCTCGACGAAATCCCATTCCGTGGCGACACCGGAGAAGCGCGCCCAGTTCTGATGCCCGCCCACGACGTGGTGGATCAGATGCCCGAATTCGTGGAACAACGTGACGACGTGCTGGTGTTCCATCAGTCCGCGAGAGAAGTTGCACACCAGCACGCCCTCGGGCAGGAGCTTCCCGGCGACACCGCCGACGAGGTCGAATTGCGCGGCGTGCTTGTATTTGCCCTCGCGGGGATGCAGGTCCAGATAAATCCGCCCGCGTCGTTCACCGTCGGCGTAGACGTCGTAGACGGCGACGTCCTCGTGCCAGCGCGCTACGTCGACGGGCCGGTACTCCAGTCCGAAGAGGCGGCCGGTGACCTCGAGCAGACCCGCCCGCACACGCGGGAAATCGAAATAGCGGCGCACCTCCCGGGCGTCGACGTCGTACTGTTCGCGGCGCACGAGTTCGGTGTAGTAGCCGACCTCGGAGCGGTCGAGGGAGGTGGCGGTGGGCTCGTCCTCGCGGCGGCGGGCGAGCAGCGTCTCGAGGTCGCGCCGGCCCGCGGCGTCGGCGGCGCTCGCGATGCGCTCGATGAATTCGGCGATGGCGTGGCCGCTGCCGATCATCTTCACGTCGGCGTCGTAATCGGGCCAGCTGTCGAAGCCGAGCAGCCGGGCCTTCTCGGCCCGAAGATCCAGAATCTCGTGCAGCACAGCGTCGTTGGCGGGCCACCCGCGGCTTTCGAACTCCACGGTAAGGGCGCGGCGGGCATCGGCATCCTGGGCGTAGGTGCGAAACGGCAGATAATCCGGATAGTCGGTGGTGACCGTGACGAGCCCGTCCGCCGCGGGCGGATGCGCGGTGACGAAATCCGCGGGCAGTCCCTCGAGTGTGCCGGGTGAGACCCGGATCGAGCGGACGTCTTCCCGGATGGCCCGGCCGAATTCCTGTTCGAGCACGGTGAGCCGCTCGGAGATCTCCCGCAGCCGACTCCGGGTTCCCTCGTCACGGTCCACACCGCTGCGCCGGAAATCGCGCAGCACATGCGCGCGCATGCGCGCCGACACCTCGTCCAGGTGCGAGGAGTCGGTGGCGGCGACGATGTCGTAGAGGGCGCGGTCGAGATCTCGCTCGGTCCTGGCCCGGTCGACGTCTTGGACCAGTTCCTCGGCCAGCCGGCGCACCTCGGAATCGGGGTGGACCTCGGCGAACAGGTGCGCGGCCGAATCGGCCCCGCGCAACGCGATATCGGCGTCGTTCCACAGTCCGAGCACATCCGCGGTGTCGCCCGGGGTAGCGGCCTTCAGCTGCTCGACCGTGTCCGCAGCCGTCCGCAGCCGGTCGCGGACGTAATCGCCGAGCCAGTCCGGCCACCCGGCCGCGGGCAGTGCAAGCGGTTCGCTACTCATGCCCCGACTCTAACCGCGGCCGGGATGGCTGGACCGCGGGGAATCGCCCCTGCCGAACCGCGTTCGGGACTCACCGGAGATAGGAGGCGTACTCCGCGAACGGAACCTGCCCGGTGGGACTCGCCTTGACGGCATCGACCACTGGGCCCGGAATGGGTGCCCAGTAGGCGGGCATCGCGGCCGCCAGCGAGGGCTTCAAAATGTAGATCAGCGCGAAGTTCACGATCCACAGCGGCGGCGCCATCGACATGCCGACCACGGTGCTCTCATTTCCCTTCGTATTGGTGACCAGCTGGGCCGCACCCGAAATCTGTTGCGCCACAAACCCGTAGGCCGCCTGCACCGTATAGGCCGACCGGTACAGCGCGATCAGACTCCGAGTCGCACCGTTGTCCCGCAACCAGTTACCCACATATCCGCCGGGCGCGATCAGGGTGTTCACCTGCCGCGTCGGCGCATCCGCGTTGGCCGGGCTCTCCAACATGCCGCTCGGATTCACATACAGCCCGTAGCTCCCCAGCGTCGAGGGCGTGCGTCGCCCCGCGACATCGGAATAGATCGGGCGGCCAACCGTATTGGCGAGGATGTCGACACACGCATTGATCACATTCGCCGCGTCACGATCACCGCCGACTCCCCCACCGGAGCTGAGGTCCTGATACTGCTGATCGGTCAACGCATCCGCGCGGTCCAGCCCGATCTGCGCGGCGACCCGATCCGCCGCCGCCTCCCCCAGCGGCTGATTCAACTGATCCGGGCTCACCATCTGCGTCGGCGCCACCTGCTCATATCCCGGCGCACCGGAGAAGGGAACGGCAAACCCGGTGTCGGCAGCGGTTGCCACCGGTTCGCCCGTCGCCGTCCGAGCCACCCCCAGCGAGACGACGCAGAGCCCGATCAGGACCGCCACCACACTGACTCCCCGGCAACTCGATCCCCGCCGGCGACCGAGCCCTGCCAACCCGATGCGCTGCATACGTCAACCTCTCCGAATCATCGCGCGAGGTAACACGAGGTAGTGCACCAGTCAAACGCCACGCGTGACGCCGTGTCAAGGGCCCGGCGGCCGGCCGGCGCCGACCCGGCTGCGGTGTTGTGGCTCATCGGCGCCAATCGCGATTGGTAACTACACCTATGCGGGTGCTGCCGGATTGCCGGCGTACTACTTCGGCTCGTCCCCCTGCACGAAATGTGCGGAAAGACGTTCGCACAGCACAGTCAGGGCGGATTGCCCGATGCGCGGGCCGCCGTCCCACGAGTCGCTGTCGAACCAGTTCACGACCTCGGGCGTACCTTCAGGGCGAACGAATACATGCTGATGAAAGTGCGCGACGCTTCGGCCGGTGATTACGGAGAACACGAACTCAGGAGCGAGTTCCGTCCGCAGCGCGTAGGCGGACCGACGGACCGCCCACCCGACAGCGGCACCTTCATCGTCGGTCAAATCGGCCAAAGTTGGTACATGACGCCTGGTTTCGACGAACAGGTACCCGGGCATCGGTGCCCCCTCGGACAGCGGACGGTGTGTCACGACCACCAGATCGCCGGCGTAGATGACCGGACCGACCAGGCGGCCGACACCACGGTGCTTATTACAGATCAGACATTCACTCCCCACTTCCCCGACTGTACCCAGTGGGCCGGGACGTCCGGCTCATCCGCGTTCACCGCTGGGCGGCCAGTACCGCGGCGAGACCTTCTCGCAGGTCGTTGACGAAATACTCGGGAACTTCCAGCGAAGGGAAATGTCCACCGAATTCGGGTGCGTTCCATCGGACGATCTGGCGGTACCGCTTTTCCGCCCAGGGGCGCGGCGACTTCTCGATGTCGCGGGGGTACATGGTGATCGCCGCGGGGACGTCGACTCGGAGGTCGGGGTCGAGTGAGTTGTGGCTTTCGTAGTAGATGCGGGCTGCGGATGCGCCGGTGCGTGTCAGCCAATACAGGGTGACATCGTCGAGAATGCGGTCTCTGGAGATCGTTTCGAACGGGCTGTCTTCGGTGTCGCTCCATTCGGCGAATTTGTCGAGGATCCAGGCGAGGAGTCCGACCGGTGAGTCGACGAGCGCGTAGCCGATGGTCTGCGGCCGGGTGGCCTGCTGTTTCGCGTAGGCGGCGCGGTGGCGCCAGAAATGACGGGTTTCCTCGGCCCACTGGCGTTCGGTCGCGGTCAGACCGTCCGTTGGCATCCCGGGCGGCGCTTCCGCGAACAGCGAGTGGATGCCGAGAACGTGTTCCGGGAACCTGCCGCCGAGAACCGTGGTGATATTGCCTCCCCAGTCGCCGCCGTGGGCCAGGAACTTCCGGTAGCCGAGCCTGTCCATCAGTTCCACCCATGCGGCAGCGATCTTTTCGGTGCCCCACCCGGTGGTGGCCGGTTTATCGCTGTAGCCGAAGCCCGGTAGCGACGGGACCACGATGTGGAACGCGGGCGCGGCCGCGTCTTTCGGATCCGCCAATTCGTCTACTACATCGATGAATTCGGCGATGCTGCCCGGCCAACCGTGCGTCAGGATCAGAGGAGTGGCATCCGCCCGTGCGGATCGCCGATGCAGGAAGTGGATTCCCAGGCCATCGATTGTGGTGCGGTACTGGCCGATTCGATCGAGGCGCTCTTCGAACGACCGCCAGTCGTACTCGGTGCGCCAGTAGTTCACGACATCGACGAGGTCCGCAAGAGGAACGCCCTGTGCCCATCGCTGAGGGCCGGGCGCGGCGCCGGAGACCGTCTCGGCCTCCGGTAGTCGAGCGGCGGCCAATCGAGCTCGCAGGTCGTCGAGGTCGGCGTCGGTTGCGCGGGCTTCACATGGTTGTACGTCGATGGAATCGGACGTGGACATCGGATCGAGGTGGCCGAGTGCGGACATGAGACCTCCTGGTCATCGCGGAACCGGCTACCGCCTGTCGTGAACCGGCTAAGACGGTTCTAACATGACGGCGTGGCAGGCCGCAACCAGCTAAGGTGGTTCCATGCCTGCTGGGTTTCCTGATTTCCGCCTCGGCACCGTGCTGGCGACCAGCTTCACGGGCACTCTGTCGGAGCGGCACGGCGAGCCTGTGGAACGCATTCCCACACCGCAGCGACTCGTCGATTGGCTGGAGGTGAACGGCCTGGCCGTCGATTCCTGCACCCCCGCCCAGCTCGACCTGGCCCGGGAATTGAGGGAAGCAATACACGCCGCCGCGACAGCGGCCGCACTCGGCGACGCGCTTCCCGCGTCTGCCGTCCGAATCATCAACGACGGCAGCATTCAGGGCCGGGCCGCGGCAATCCTGACGCCCGAGGGCCATCGCCGATGGCGGCTCAGTTCGCCCTCCTGCGTCGAAGACGCACTGGGCGTCATCGCCGCCGACGCGATCGACATCATCTCCGGCGAGCGAGACGGAAAATTGGCCTTGTGCGCTTCGCCGACGTGCCGAGCCGCCTTCTTCGACACCAGCCAGAGCCGCACCCGCAAATGGTGCGATATGAACACCTGCGGTAACCGCCAGAAGAAAGCACGCTTCAACGCCACCCACCGCAAGAACACCCGGAGCTGACGACGCGAAAGTCGCTGGCTCGCAATGTATTCGATTCTGTCGAACACCATGCAGCGCCATGAACTACACCGCGGAGTCAGTTCGGAGCCCGATGGGGCGACACCTGCGTCGGGACCGACGCAAACGTGGTCGGAGAAACGATGATCAGGGACGCGCGCGCTCGTGAACGGTCAACCCCATCGTCGTAGCCAGCCAGCGCCGGGCCCGTGCATGGAATTCCCGCGCAAGTCCCGCCCCCGGCGCCCAGCTGTCGAAACCGTGGGGCGCGCCCGGCACGATGTCGAGTTCCACCTCCACGCCCGCCGCGCGAAGACGCTCGGCGTAGGCCACGTCCTCGTCGTGGAACAGGTCTATGGTGCCGACGCCGATCCAGGTGGGCGGGGTGCCGGTGAGGTCGTCGCGGCGGGCGGCAACGGCGAATTCGGGCACGTCGGAGGCGCCGGGCGGGGTGGCGAGGTAGCTGCTCCAGCCGTAGAGGTTGTTGTCGTTGGTCCAGCCGAGATGCCGCAGGGCGTCCAGGTCGCGGCGGGCGGCGGTGCGGTCGTCGAGCATCGGCGCGCTCAGCCAGAGGGCGGCGGGGCGGGAGCCGCCGTCGGCGACGAGGCGCTGGCACAGGCACGCGGCCAGTCCACCGCCGGCGCTCTGTCCACCGAGAACCACCCGGGCGGGGTCGACACCGAATCGGGAAGCGTTGCGCTGCAGCCACATCCATGCGATCCAGCAGTCCTGCAGCGGAGCCGGGAAGGGATGTTCGGGTGCGAGGCGATAGTCGACCGAGACGATCGTGACGCCGAGGTCGCGGGCGGTGATCGAGCAGAAGGTGTCGTCCTGGACCGGGCTGCCCAGGACGTAGCCGCCGCCGTGGATCCACAACACCGCGACCGGCGAATGGGCACCGGTGGGGCGATACATCCGCAGCGGTACGCGGCCGGCCGCGAGATGCTCGACGCGCACGCCCGCTACCCGTCGGGCGGGCCGGTGGGCGGCGGCCAGGCGCACCAGGCGTAATGCCCAGCGGCGGCCGATCGTCAGCGGCGGCAACCAGCGCGCGGGTCCGCGCAGTTCCGGCGCTACGAGAGACAGGTCCATCGCGATCTCCTTCTCACACCCGAAACGAAACTATAGTTCGGACAGGTGTCCCACAGCTGCCGATTGCCGGGTAGCGCAGTGACACTCACTGCGGGCAGACGATCCGGACCGACGGCGGCCGGAGCAATTGCGACCGCGCCGGCACCACCGCGAGCAGGCTCTTGCGCCGCGCCAGGGCCACCGCGTGCCCGACGGCGCCGAAGGGCAGGTGCTGCCACGTCCAGTTGCAGCCGTGCGGCGACAGCAGCATCGCGGTCTGCGCGAAATCGGCATGTTCGACCTGTTCGGCGTCGACGAACATGCCGACCATGATCGAACTCACCAGCGCCGGAGCCAGCGTCCCGTCACAGACGACATGCACCGTTCCGTCGCGGCCGACATAATGGGCGGCCCAATCCAGTACCACACGCCGCCGGGCCACGCGCCCGGTGACGAGCGCGACGACCTCGGATTCGCAGCGCGGAGACATCTCAGCCGTGGGGACCCTCCAGAATCGTCACCGCCGACACCGCCGTGGGGCCGCCGAGGTTGTGCGCCAACCCGATTCGCGCCCCGTCGACCTGATTGACGGCGTGACCACGCAACTGCTCGAACAACTCCACGCACTGCGCCACACCGGTCGCCCCCGGCGGATGGCCCTTGGATTTCAATCCGCCGCTCGGATTCACCGGCAACGGGCCACCCACGCTGGTCGCGCCCGTGTCGACCAGTTTGCAGGCCTCGAAGCGGTCGGCGAAACCGAGGTCCTCGTAGCTGATCAGTTCGATGCCCGTGAAAAAGTCGTGCACCTCCGCGACATCGATATCGGCCGGGGTGAGCCCCGCCATCGCGAAGGCCTGTTTCGCGGCGCGGACCGTCGCCGGGAATGTGGTCATATCCCGTTTGTGCTGGTGCATCACCGAATCCAGGCCCAGGCCCACTCCCCTGATCCAGACCGGCCGATCGGTGTAGCGGTCCACCACATCGTCGGCGGCGAGGATCAGCGCGGCGGCACCGTCGCTCTGCGGGGCGCAGTCGTACACGCCGAACGGATCCACCACCATCGGAGCCGCGAGGGCCTGCTCCAACGAGATCTCGAACCGCAAGCGCGCCTTGGGATTCGACGCGCCGTGACGGTGGTTCTTCACCGCGATCATGCCCAGATGTTCTCGGCCGGCGGGTGATTCGTGCAGATAGCGGGCGACGTGCAGGGCGAAGCCGGCCGGTGCGATCAGCCCGAGCGGGTAGTCCCACGCCATATCGCGGGTCATCGCCTCCCACTCCCACAACATGTCCTTGGAGGCGGTTTCGCGGAGTTTGTCCGCACCGATCACGAGTGCCACATCGTAGGCACCGGAGGCGATGGCGTACAAGGCGTTGCGCACCGCGTCATTGCCGGTGGCACAGGAGTTTTCGACGCGCGTGACCTGGAGGTCCGGCACGCCGAGCACGTCGGCGAGAATGCCCGAGGGGAATCCGTCCGGGGTGCCCATCGCGCCGAACCACGCCGCCTGCAGGTCGGACTTCGCGATGCCCTTGTCCACCGACGCCGCGCATTCGGCGAAGGCCATCGGCAGCAGATCCTTGATGCCGAGCGCGAAATGTTCGGCGAACGGCGTCATCCCGGCACCGACCAACGCCACCCGTCTCATACCGCCTCCGTATCCGGCTCGAATGCGTACCCGTAATCCGGCACCCCGGAGCGCACCGCGACCCGGCGCAGCACCATGCGCCCGCGGTCGCCGATGCGGACCGTGCCCGGATCGGTTCCGGTGACCTTCACCAGTGCCCGCACGTCCACCTCGTCGAGTTCGACGATCACCAGCGAATACGGTGTCCGCAGCCCGGGCACCGGCACGTGGACCGTCACCTCGGTGTACACGGTTCCGCTGCGCGGCAAGGGAATCAGCGTGTAGTCGGTGCTGAGGCTGCCATCTTCGCCGAGGCGGTAGCGCGGTGGGAAATCCAGCTCGTCGCGGCCCGGGTGGCGACCGGCCTCCCAGCGCACCTTGGCCTCGAAGGCCCGCTCGTAGGCGGCCAGCGAGATCGGGATGTCGGCACCCGGTACCGCGACCGCCTCCGGTTCGGTTCGCACCGCCGGTTCCCGCCGGTACACCCGCACGGGCCCGGCAGACACCGTGACCCCCGACAGACTGGCCTGCTCGACCCCGACCAGCAGACCCGTCTGTTCCCAGTCGGCCAGTGCCGCAAGGGCGAACAGACTCGACCCGGCCCCCGTCGTCGGCAGTCGCGGCGGATCACCGACGCACAGGTGAGCCGCCTGCGCGTGGTCGACGCCCGACACGATCACCGGCGTATCCACCCACGCCGCGGCCAGTGATGCCAGCAGGCCCCGCTCGTGCAGCAGCCGCGGATCGCCGTAGTCGTGGACGTCGCCGGTGGCGTTGCGGGTGCGCACCGGCAGGCTACGCGCCACCCGGGCCGCGGTCCGCACCGCCAATCCGCGCTCGGCGACCAGAGCCGCCGCCGCCCCGGCCGGATCCAGGTCGACGCCGATGATCAGCGTGCGCGGGCGGGCGGAGCTGAGCGCGTCGAGTGTCGCGGGCGCGCCGCCGAGCCGTTCGATCACCTCGAGTTCGGGATCCAGACCCAGCCCGGCCAGCAGCACCGCGGCATTGCTGCTCTCCAGCAGCGGCAGATCCCGGCTCACCACGACGACGCGCTCGACGTAGGCGGTGGCGCGCGGGGCGCCCGACAGGGCGGCCCGCCCGGCCTCCACCGCCAGGGTCACCGCATCCTCGTCCGCGCCGGGAACGCGGCCGCGAGGTCCGCCCCAGCAGGGCAGATAGGTTCCGATCGATGCGACACAGGGCATGCCGTCAGCCTTCCTGCGGGAACTACGTGATGGCGCCGGCGGTCTTGAGCGCGATGATGCGATCCCAGTCCAATCCCAGCTCCAGCAGCACTTCCTCGGTATGCGCCGCGAATTCCGGACCGGGCCCGGTATCGGGTGCGGTGAGATCGAATTGCACCGGGTTGGCGACCATTTCGAGGCTGCCGACCCGCACCAGGTAGTCGTTGGCGCGGATCTGCGGATCGGACCCGACCTGCAGGCTGTCCTGCACCGGCGCCCACGGTCCTGCCATGGTCGCCAGCTTCTCGGTCCATTCGGCGAGGGTGCGCTGTCCGATCGCCTCGCGCAGAATGGCTACGCCCGCTTCGGTATTGGCGGCGATCGACTCCGCGGTGGCGAAGCGCGGATCGTCGGCCAGCTCCGGGCGATCGATATGGCGCATGACGTCGGCCCAGAACTTGGTGGGCTGCAACATGACCAGCGAGAGGTAGCGGCCGTCGGCGGTTTCGTAGAGACCCGACAGCGGATTGGTCGGCGCCCCGTGCGAACCGGGAGCGGGCGCGATCAACGGCTGCCGCAGATGCCCAGACAGCGCGATGGTGTGACCCATGGACCACAGGCCGCTGCCCAGCAGCGAGACGTCGACCACCGATGGTTCGCCGGTCCGTTCGCGTTTCAGCAGCGCCGCCGCGATGCCGCCCGCGAGATTCGTTCCGGAGATGGTGTCGCCGAACGCCGGCCCGGGCGGGGAGATCAGCCCGTCCATCCCTTCCGGGGTGATGGTCGCGGCGACCGACCCCCGGCACCAGAAGGCGGTCATATCGAAGCCGCCCTTGGTCGATTCCTCGCCGCGCGGTCCCAGCGCGCTGCCGCGCGCGTAGACGATATCCGGCTTCACCGCACGGATGTCGTCGACATCGATACCGAATTTGGCGCGCGCCTGCGGCAGGAAACTGGTGAGGAACACATCGGCCGTCTTCGCGAGCTCGTAGATCACCTCGCGCCCCTCGGGGACCGACATGTCCAGCCCGATACTGCGTTTGCCGCGATTGGCGTGTTCGATATTGGGGTTCGGATCGCCCTCGACCTTCAATCGGCCGATCTGGCGCAACCCGCGCTGTGGATCACCGGTGCGGGCGTGCTCCACCTTCACCACGTCCGCGCCCCATTCGGCCAGCACCGCGCCGGCCGAGGGGACGAATCCGTACATCGCGACCTCGAGGACGCGGATGCCGTCCAGGGGTTTGCCGCCGCCGCTCATCGGGCCACCACCGCGGCGAAGGACTTCTGTTCGAGGAACTCCTCGATGCCGGCCACGCCCATCTCACGGCCGATGCCCGACTGTTTGTAGCCGCCGAATGGCACATCGGGGTGAAAGTAGTTGCCGCCGTTGATACTCATCGTTCCGGTGCGGATGCGCCGCGCCACCGCCAGCGCCCGGTCCTCGTCGGCGGAGAACACGCCGCCCGAGAGCCCGTAGACGGAGTTGTTGGCGATGCGGACCGCGTCCTCGTCGTCGTCGAACGGGATCAGGGCAAGCACCGGCCCGAACACCTCTTCCTGGGCGATCTCGCTGTCCGGGTCGACTCCCGCGAGCAGGGTCGGGGTGTAGAAGTAGCCGGGGTCGACCTTCTCACCGCCGTACACCAGTTTCGCGCCGGCCTCTACCGCGCGCTGCACCAGGCCGTGCACCTTGTCGCGCTGGCGTTCCGAAATCAGCGGGCCCATATAGTTGTTCGGGTCGCCCGGATCGCCGTAGCTGACCTTGGACATGAATCCGGCGACCATCTCGGCCACCTCGTCGTGGCGCTCGCGTGGCACCAGCATGCGCGTGGTGATGGCGCAGCCCTGCCCGGCGTGGCTGCAGATGCTGAAGGCGCCGAACATCGCGGCGGTGCCGAAATCGGCGTCGTCGAGCACGACCATCGCGGATTTACCGCCCAGTTCGAGGAAGACCCGTTTGAGCGAATCGCCTGCCGCCGCCATGATCTGGCGGCCGACCGCGGTGGATCCGGTGAAGCTGACGACGTCGACGTCGCGGTGGGTGGTCAGGGTCTTGCCCACCTCGATATCCGATCCGGACAGCACGTTCACCACGCCCGCGGGGATGTCGGTGTGCCGAGCGATCACCTCGCCGAGGGCCAGCGTGGCCAGTGGCGTGTCGGGTGCGCCCTTGAGCACCACGGTGCAGCCGGCCGCCAGCGCCGGGGCCAGTTTCGCCAGCGCCAGCTGATGCGGATAGTTGTAGGCCGCGATGGCCGCGACCACACCGGAGGCCTCGCGCTCCACCCAGCGGCGGTGCATCCGGCCGCGGTCCTCCACCTCACCCAGCTCCTCGATGCGGGGGTAGGTGCGGGTGAGGCCGGCGAAGTAGTGCACGATTTCGAACGGCGTCTCGAGCTGATTGGCGTGGGTCATCATCCGGGTCGCGCCGACCTCGGCGATGGTCAGCTCGCGCAGGTCTTCGACGTCGGCGCGCAGGGCCGCGTAGAACTGCTCGAGGCAGTGCGCGCGAAATTCGGTGTTCGTGGACCAGTCGGTGGTGTCGAAGGCCCGGCGCGCGGCCGCGATCGCCGCCTCGGTATCGGCGATGCTCGCCTCGGGCGCGTAACCGTAGACCTCTCCGGTGGCCGGGTTGAGTGAGGCGAAACTGCGCTCCCCCGCGACGAGTTCACCGTCGATCAGCATTCGTCTGGTGACGGCGCGTCCGTCGCCGGCCGTCGCGTTGCCCTGTGGCATCCCGTCTCCTCGTTCTATGGAAATTCCATTCTCAATAACGGAGAATAATGCATCCAAGCAGGATCGGCCCCGGCAATGGCCGAACACGTCCCGCCGATCGTCCCGGTTACCCCGCGGGACCCGGAACGAGCCCGAATCCAGGAAACCTTGCGGAGAAACACCGAGCGAGAGTACGGTTCTCAGAACTGGAAGGGAGATTCTTGTGGTTGAGACGACGGCGCTGAACCCCACCATCGGAGTGGAGGTCACCGGGGTCGAGGATCTGCACGACGACACGGTGATCAGCCGGTGCCTCGAGGCCCTGAAGTGGCGTGGAGTCCTGGTGGTCCGCGGACTGCATCTCGACGACGAGGCCCAGCTGGCGTTCTGCCGGCGGCTGGGCACCGTACTCGCCCCCGGCGGCCGCGAAATCTTCACCATCACACTGAATCCCGAGAAGAACCGGGCCGCGAAATATCTCGAGGGCACCTTCTTCTGGCATATCGACGACACCACCAACGACGTGCCGGCCAAGGCGACCGTGCTCACCGCGCGGCACGTGGCGATGGAAGGCGGCGGCACCCAGTTCGCCAGCACCTACGCCGCCTACGAAGGACTGTCGGAAGCCGAACGCAAGCGCTACGACAATCTGCGCGTGGTGCACAGCTTCGAGGCCTCGCAGCGGCTCGTACACCCCGACCCCTCCCCCGAGCAGGTCGCCGACTGGCGCCAATTGCCCACGCACGAAACATCATTGGTGTGGCAGCGCCGCGACGGCCGCCGGTCCCTGGTCATCGGCGCCACCGCCGACCACATCGTGGGCATGGATCCGGCCGAGAGCCGCGCACTCCTCGACGAACTGCTGGAATGGTCGACCCAGCCGCGGTTCGCCTACACCCACGACTGGACGGTCGGCGATCTGGTGGTGTGGGACAACACCGGCATCCTGCACCGCGCCCTGCCCTACGACGCGACCTCCGAACGCGAACTGCACCGCACCACGATCGCCGGAGCCGAACCGTGGGCGTGAGAACAGCGGTGGTCACCGGCGGAGGATCAGGAATCGGCCTGGCGGTGGCGAATCGGTTGCGCGCCGACGGTTTTCAGGTCGCCACCCTCGACATCGAACCCGGCGACTCCGAATTCGACCACACCGCCGACGTCACCGACCGCGCCCAGATCGACGCCGCGCTCACCGCGATCCGCGAGCAGCTGGGCCCGGTGACGGTGCTGGTGAACTCCGCCGGCGCGGAGGGCTATCGCCGGTTCGCGAATCTGAGCTTCGACCAGTGGGAGCGCACCATCGCGGTGAACCTGCACGGCGTCTTCCACAGCATCCAGGCCGTTCTGCCCGATATGCGCGCCGCGCGGTGGGGCCGGATCGTCAACATCTCCTCCTCCAGCACCCATTCCGGGCAACCGTTCATGTCGCACTACGTCTCGGCGAAGTCGGCGGTCAACGGGCTCACGAAATCGCTGGCACTGGAACTCGGCCCCGAAGGCATCACCGTGAACGCGGTCCCACCCGGGTTCATCGACACCCCGATGCTGCGCAAGACCGAACAGGCGCAGTTGCTCGGCGGAACCATCGACGACCACATCGCCCGCACCCCGGTCCGCCGGGTCGGCCGGCCCGAGGACATCGCCGCCGCCTGCGCGTTCCTCGTCTCCGAGGAAGCCGGTTACATCACCGGCCAGATCCTCGGCGTCAACGGCGGCCGCAACACGTAACCGGCGCGAAACGCGCCGAGGCACAACACAACCGAAAGGACCACCAGTGGGACGCGTGGAAGGCAAAGTCGCCCTCGTCACCGGTGCCGCACGAGGACAGGGCCGCAGTCACGCGGTGAAACTGGCGTCCGAGGGCGCCGACATCATCGCCGTCGACATCTGCCGCGACATCGAGACCATCGGCTATGCAATGGCGCGGCCGGAAGACCTCGAGGAAACCGAACGACTGGTGGAGAAGACCGGCCGCCGGATCGTCGCCGTCCAGGCCGACGTCCGCGATATCGCCGCACTGCGCGAGGCGGTGAAACGCGGCGTCGGCGAACTGGGACATCTGGATGTCGTGGTGGCCCAGGCCGGTATCGCCGGCATGAAGGGCGAACCGCAGTGGCAGGCCTGGACCGACGTCATCGACACCAACCTGATCGGCGTGATCAACACCGTGCACGCCGCACTGCCGTATCTGGACACCGGCGCCTCGATCATCGCCACCGGCTCGACCGCGGCGCTGATGGATGTGGCCAAGGTCGATCAACCCGGTAAGGATCCCGGCGGCATCGCCTATATGGTCGCCAAGCGCGGACTGTCGATGTACATGCACGAGTTGGCGACCCATATCGCCTCTCGCAACATCCGCGCCAATGTCATCCACCCGACCAACTGCAATACCGACATGTTGCGCAGCGAGCCGATGTATCGCTCCTTCCGGCCCGACCTCGAGAAGCCGACCCTGCAGGACGCGCAGCCCGCGTTCCATGTGCAGCAGGCCATGCCGGTGCCGTGGATCGAACCGGAGGACACCAGCAACATGGTGCTGTTCCTGGCCTCCGACGAATCCCGCTACGTCACCGGCATGCAGATGCGGGTGGACGCCGGCGGCTATCTCAAGTGGTACGACTATCACATCTAAGGGGAGAAACCGTGAAGGTGCGCGTAGATCCGGAGCGCTGCCAGGGACACACCCTGTGCGCCATGGTCGCTCCGAAGTCGTTCGTACTCAGTGAAATCGACGGCCACTCCTCGGCGGTCAGCGAGGACGTCCCCTCCGATCAGGAGGAACAGGTCCGCGAGGCCGCCCAGTCGTGCCCGGAACGAGCGATCACCATCACCTGAGAGGAACGCCGTGACCGCCGAGAACATCACCGAGGCCGGACCGGCGGACGACGAGCGGAAACAACCGCAGTACTCGTTCGACCGGTACGCCCCGGAATATCGCGACAATTTCCTGTCCATCACCCAGGACATGCAGCAGCACTGCCCGATCGCCTGGTCCGATACCCACGGTGGCCACTGGGTCGCCGCCGGCAATCGCGAGGTCTTCGAGCTCGCCCGCTGCCCCTATGTGTCCAACGATCACGACCCTGCCGGGGAACGCCGTGGCTACCAGGGCATTTCGATTCCGAAGCCGCCACGCGCCGCCGCCATCCGGGGCGGGATCCTGGAGATGGACGAGCCCGAACATCGCGAACTGCGGTCGGCGCTCAACCCGTATCTGTCCCCGGCGGCGGTCAACCGCTGGATTCCGTTCATCGACGAGGTCGTGCGGGCGGCGATCGACGAGAAGATCGAATCGGGCCACATCGATTTCGTCGACGATCTGGCCAATATCGTTCCCGCCGTTCTCACGTTGGCGATGCTCGGCATCCCGCTGAAGAAGTGGACGGTCTACAACGAACCGGTCCATGCCGCCGTCTACACCCCGCCCGACTCCCCCGATATCGAGCGGATCACCGCGATGCACCGGGAAATGGGCCTCGACCTGCTCAACAACCTGATCGAGATCAAGCAGAACCCGCGCCCGGGCATGATCGACGCGGTGGTGCGGGCGAAGGTCAACGGCGCCCAACTGCCCGACCTGGAGATGCTCGGCATGCTGGCGCTGATCATCGGCGGCGGTTTCGACACCACGACCGCGCTGACCGCGCATTCGCTGGAATGGTTGTCGGAGCATCCGGACGAGCGCGCAACCCTCAGCCGGGAACGCGACACGCTGCTCGATTCGGCGACCGAGGAATTCCTGCGGTACTACACACCCGCTCCGGGTGACGGCCGCACCATCGCCGAGGACTGCGAGGTGGTCGGCGCGCGGTTCGCCGAGGGCGACCGGGTGTGGCTGTCGTGGGCGATGGCCAACCGCGACCCCGCCGTCTTCGAGGATCCGAACGAGATCGTCCTGGACCGGCATCGCAACCGGCACTACAGCTTCGGGCTCGGCATCCACCGCTGCATCGGCTCGAATGTGGCCCGCACGGTGTTCAAGCGGATGCTGCTGGCGGTGCTGGACCGGATGCCGGACTACCGCTGCGACCCCGATACCACGGTGCACTACGACACCATCGCCGTC
This sequence comes from Nocardia kruczakiae NBRC 101016, assembly GCF_001612965.1. Lineage (GTDB taxonomy): Bacteria > Actinomycetota > Actinomycetes > Mycobacteriales > Mycobacteriaceae > Nocardia > Nocardia kruczakiae. The sequence continues at coordinate 52,779 of NZ_BDBL01000030.1, read as the reverse complement.
ATCCAGGGCATGCGGCATCTGCCGGCGACCTTCACCCCCGGCCCGCGCCTGGGCGAGGGGCTCGACGCGACGCTGGAGAAGTTGCAGGCGATCTGCGACGAACAGCAGCTGGCGGCGCCGGTCACCGCCCGCAAGGAACAGGCCGACATCCACTGATCCGCGCGCACAGCCGCATTCGCAGATCGCACCGACAAGCAGGAGGCGTGAGGTGACCACCGCGTCCGGGCGGCCGCTACCGCAGCTCACCGCGCAGAACGAGTTCTTCTGGACCGCCGGCGCCGACGATCGGCTGCGGATCCAGGAGTGCCGGACCTGCGCCGAGCTGATCCATCCGCCGCAGCCGGTGTGCCGCTATTGCCGTGGCACCGAGATGGGGGTGCGTGAGGTCTCCGGTGTGGCGACGCTCATCGGATTCACGCACAACCAGCGGTTCGGTTTACCCGGGCTGCCGCCGCCGTATGTGGTCGGGCAGGTCGCGCTGGTGGAGGATCCGCGAATTCGCCTGACCACCACCGTCATCGGCTGCGAGGCCGCCGATCTGGTGCTGGGCATGCGGATGGAGGTCGTATTCGAACAGCACGAGGACGTGTGGCTTCCGTTGTTCCGGCCCACGGCCGAGCAGCCGGAACCGGCGCCGCTGCCCGCCGACGACATCGACCCGGACCGCTTCGCCGAGCAGGTACGGCCCCGCGTCTCCCCCACCAAATTCGAGGATCGGGTGGCGCTGACCGGCATCGGGATGTCCGATATCGGGCGGCGGCTGATGGTGCCTCCCCTGGCGCTGACCGTACAGGCGTGCGAGCGTGCCGTCGCCGATGCCGGACTCACCATGGCCGATATCGATGGGCTCTCCTCGTATCCGGGTGGCGGGAATATGGGCGGATTCGGTGAGGGCGGGGTGACCGCGCTCGAGTCGGCGCTGGGAGTGCGGCCGACCTGGCACAACGGCGGCATCGAGACTTTCGGGCCCGGCGGCTCGGTGATCGCGGCGATGCTGGCCGTCGCGGGCGGGCTGGCCCGGCACGTGCTGTGCTTCCGGACGGTGTGGGAGGCCACCTACAACGAAATGCTCCGCACCGGTGCGACGGCACCGCTGGGCGGTGGCCGCACCCCCAGCTGGCAGCTGCCGTTCGGGGCGACCTCCGCGGCGCACACTCTCGCCCAGAACGCGCAGCGGCACTTCCATCGCTACGGCACGACCAAGCAGACGCTGGGCTGGATCGCGCTGAACCAGCGCGCCAATGCCGCACTGAATCCCACTGCGGTGTACCGGGATCCGCTCACGATGGAGGACTATCTGTCGGCGCGGCCGGTGACCAGTCCGTTCGGCCTCTACGACTGCGACGTGCCCTGCGACGGCGCGGTGGCGGTGATCGTCTCGGCCGTCGAGACGGCCGCCGACCTCGCCACACCGCCCGTCTACGTGGAGGCCGTGGGCACTCAGATCATCGAGCGGGTGGAATGGGATCAGAGCACCCTCACCCACGAGCCGCAGGTACTCGGCCAGTCGGCACATCTGTGGTCGCGCACCGATCTCCGGCCCGAGGACGTCGACGTCGCCGAACTCTACGACGGCTTCAGCTTCAACTGCCTGTCCTGGATCGAGGCGCTGGGATTCTGCAAGATCGGCGAGGCCAAGGACTTCCTCGACGGCGGGAAAAACATTGCGCGCGACGGCATCCTGCCACTCAACACGCACGGCGGGCAGCTCTCGCACGGGCGCACCCACGGCATGGGCCTGATCCACGAAGCGGTCGCCCAACTGCGCGGTGCATGCGGCCCGCGTCAGGTCGCCGGCGCGCGGGTAGCGGTGACCAGCAGCGGCGGGCTGACACCCAGTGGCGTGCTGTTGCTGCGGAGCGAGCGATGACAGTGGAAGCGCAGCGATCCGCAGCGCAATATCCGGCATCGCCGGCGGCGCGTGCATGGGAGGCGCCCGAGCAGGTGGTGACCAAGGCGGGCGGGATCGCGGTGTCGGGGCTGCTCATGCGGGCGCGTGAGCCCCGTGCGGTGCTGGTCGCGTTGCACGGGGGCGCGACGACCGCCGCCTATTTCGACTGTCCGGGCCACCCCGAGTTGTCGCTGGTGCGCGTCGCGGCGGGGCTCGGCTTCACCGTGCTGGCTCTGGACCGGCCCGGTTACGGCGCGTCGGCGCCGTTCACCGAACGGCTCTGGGATCCGCAGCGCCGCGTCGACGTGATGTATTCCGCTGTCAGCCAGCTGGTTCCGGATGCCGACCGGGGCGCGGGCACCTTCGTGATCGCCCATTCCGCCGGATGCGAACTGGCATTGCGGATGGCCGCCGACCCTCGGGGCGCCGCGTTGCTCGGTATCGAATTAGCCGGTACCGGAAGGGAATTCGCTGCCGCTGCCCGGCAGATAGTGATGGGGCCACGAGGGCCGGTCGAGCGGCCGCGCGGACTCGGCGACCTGCTGTGGCGGCCCGCTTCGCTGTATCCGCCGGATCTGCTCGGCGGTGCGGCGCTCGCCGCCGTCGGCCCGCGCCTCGAGGCCGCCGCGGTCACGGATTGGGCCGATACCGAATTTCCGGCACTGGCCGCCCGGGTACATATTCCGGTGCGCTTCACCCTCGGCGATCACGAGCGGGTGTGGCGCAACGATTCCGACGCGATGACACATGTCGGCGCCACGTTCACCGCCGCGTCGCGAGTGGTGCTCAACCGCCAGCCCGGTAGTGGCCACAACCTCAGCGTCGGACGCTCCGCTCGCGCCTACCACCTGGGAGTGCTGGGTTTCGCGGAGGAATGCCTGCTTACCGCGGGTGACGGTTTCGACTGTCACCCCCGACAATTCGATGGGGCCGAACCCGTTTCGGACCGGGAGGTGAGGTGAGGCGTGCACGCATCCGACACGGCACTGTTCTTGGTGCGCCTGGTGATCGGCGCGACGATGATCGCGCACGGCTACAACCATTGGCGCGGCGGCGGCCGCATCGACGGAACCGCCCGCTGGTTCGCCGGACTGGGCTTGCGCAACGGCATCCTGCAGGCCTGGCTGAGCGTCGTCACCGAAATCGGCGCCGGCGCGCTGCTGATCGTGGGCCTGTTCACGCCGCTGGCGTGCGCGGCGATCATCTCGGTGATGCTGGTCGCCGGACTGCTGGCGCATCGCCCGAACGGATTCTTCGTGCTCGAGGAGGGCTACGAGTACGTCCTCGTGCTCGCCGTCACCGCCTCGGCGACGGCCATGCTCGGCCCCGGACGGCTCTCGCTCGACCACGCCACCGATATCGAGGTCGTGGGCTGGGCAGGCGGTGCGATCGCCGCGGGGGTGGCGGTGGTAGCGACGGCCGGGCTGCTGGCGACCTTCTGGCGTCCGGCGCCGGCTCCCGCGCAGCAGCCGGAACCCACGGCGTGACAGCGGCATTCGACGGAAGAGGTGCGCAGATGCGAGTCGGATTCATCGGATTGGGCAGCCAAGGTGGCCCCATGGCGCGGCGGATCATCGCGGCCGGGCATCCGACCACGCTCTGGGCCCGCCGGGCCGCCACCCTGGAGGCGTTCGCGGATACCGGCGCGGCGACCGCCGAAACTCCCGCCGCGCTGGGCGCCGGTAGCGATCTGGTCTGTGTCTGCGTGGTCGGCGACGACGATGTGCGCGAGGTCCTCACCGGCGAACACGGCGTCCTGGCGGGCATGTCGGCGGGTGGTGTGGTGGCCGTCCACAGCACCGTCCACCCCGACACCTGCCGCGACTTGGCGAAATCGGCCGCTGTGCAGGGCATTTCGCTGATCGACGCGCCGGTCAGTGGCGGCGGACCCGCTGCCGAGGAAGGGCGGCTGCTGGTGATGGCCGGTGGTGACGCCGAGGTGGTACGCCGCTGCCGCCCCGTATTCGACAGCTACGCCGACCCGGTGGTACATCTCGGTGACGTCGGCTCCGGGCAGGTCACCAAGCTGCTCAACAATCTGCTGTTCACGGCCAACCTCGCGACCGCGATGAGCACCTTTGCCCTGGGCTCCGGCCTGGGCGTCGATCCGGCCAGGCTGGGAGAGGTGATCGCGCACGGCACCGCGAACAGCTTCGCGCTGGGGCGCATCGTCGATGCCGGAGTGAGTCTCGACCGGCTCGCCCAGTACGCGGGGGCGCTGCTGCGCAAGGACGTCTCGTTGGTCGCGAGTCTGGCCGATGCGGCCGGGGCCGAGCCCGGCGTGGTCCTCACCGCCGCGGACGCCACCCTGGCGCTGATGAATCACCAGCGGTGACCGGGATGCGGATCGGATTCGTCGGCGCCGGGCGGATGGGCCTGCCGATGGTGCGGCGGCTCACCGCGGCCGGACACCAAGTCCGCGTCACGGTGCGGCGCAACGCGGTTCGCGACGCTGTGGCCGAGGCGGGCGCCCGCGCGGTGGACACCGCCGCCGCGGCCGCCGAGGGTGCCTACGCGGTATTGGTGTGCCTGTTCTCCGACGATCAGGTGCGCGAGGTCTGTCTCGACGGTGACCTGCCCGCGGCCATGGCACCCGGATCGATCCTGGCCCTGCACACCACCGGTGATCCGCGCACCGCGCAAGCCGTTGCCGCACAAGCGGTTCCGCATGCCGTGCGGGTGGCCGACGTGCCGGTCAGCGGCGGACCGCACGATATCGCCGCGGGTGCGCTGACGGTCTTCGTCGGCGCCGACGACGACACCGCCGCCGATCTGCGGCCGGTGCTGTCGTGCTATGCCGATCCGATCCTGCACGTCGGCGCGCTCGGCGCGGGACAGCGGGTGAAGCTCGTCAACAATGCCCTGTTCGCGGCGCAGGCGGGCCTGGTCGCCGCGGCGGTGCGGCTGGCCGGCCAGTTGGGTGTCACGGAAGCGGCACTGCTGTCGGCGCTCCCCCACGCCAGTTCCTCCGGACGCGTCGTGACCAGTATGGCCGCGAAGAGATCGGTGGCCGAATTCGGTGACGCGGTCGGTGAATTCCTGCGCAAGGACGTCGCGGTGGTCCGCGCCCTCACCACCGAACTCGGCGGCACTCTCGGCGTACTCGACGCCGCCATCTCCGCCGCGCCCTTCGGCCGAGACGACAACGCCGCCCCGCAGGTCCCCACCCACTGACCGCACCCCAGCCCCCGGGTGCCGCTCATGCTCGTAACCCCTGCTCGATCAGCGACCACCCGCGGGCGGCCAGCACCCGGCGCTCCTCCGTACCGGCCCGCGCCAGCAATGCCGCCAGCATCGCCAGCGCGAGCATGAGGTCTTGACACGTCAGATCGGCGCGGACCCGGCCGGCCGCCCGGGCGGTGTCGAGATGATCGCCCAGCAGTGCCGCCACCCTGCTGCTCATCCGTGCCAGTCGCCCGTCGGTCAGCGACGGATCGATCAGTTCGACGAATGCGATCGAAGTCACCACCTGGTCCACGATGCGTTCCAGGAGCTGATCCAGTCCGGTATCCGACTGTGCCGCATAGGCTTCCAGCCCCATCACATTGTCTTCGAAGACCGCCAGCGCGAGTGATTCCCGGTCGGCGAAGTGCCGGTACAGACTCCCCTGCCCGACGCCCGCGCGCCGGGCGATCAGACTCAGCGGAGCCTCGAAACCCGATTCGGCGAACACCTCGCGAGCGGCGGCGATCAGAGCCGCTCGATTGGCGGCGGCCGCACCGGGTCCACGATTCACTCGACGCTGCTCGGTCACCGGCCTACACTACCAACCGGACAGTGATGTCCGGTTGAAACGGCGACGTCGACACGTGCCGGCGGGCCCGCAGCGCACCGAGGAGGGAACACCGTTGAGCACCAGCAACTTTCACAACCGGGTGGCCATCGTCACGGGCGCCGGCTCCGGCATCGGGCGGGCCATGGCCATCGCATTCGCCAAATGCGGCGCCATGGTCGTGGCCGCCGATATCAGTTCCGACGGCGCCCAGGGTACCGCCGCGGAGATCGGCGCGGCCGCGATTCCGGTAGTCGTCGACATCTCCGACGAAATCGATGTCGCCCGCGCCACCCGCACCGCGATGGACACTTTCGGCCGGATCGACGTGCTGTGCAACAACGCCGGGATCATGGACAAGATGGCGCTGCCGGCCGACACCCCGGTGACCACTTGGGAACGCACGGTCGCGGTCAACCTCACCGGTACCTTCCTCATGACCCGGGCGGTGCTGCCCCATATGCTCGACCAGGGCATCGGTTCGATCGTCAACACCGCCTCCGAGGCCGGAATTCGCGGCGGCGCAGCGGGAATCGCCTACACCGCCGCCAAACACGGAGTGGTGGGACTGACCCGCAACGTGGCCTGGATCCATGCCGGGGACGGCATCCGATGCAATGCGATCCTGCCCGGCCCGACGATGACCGGTATCGCCGGGCCGACCCCGGAATGGGATCTCGACGGCGTGACCCGGCTGCAGCCGGTGATGTCGCTGATGCGCGGTATCGCCGAACCCGAGCAGATGGCCGAGGTCGCCGTCTTCCTCGCCTCCGACGCCGCCTCGTTCATCAACGGCGCGGTGGTCCCGGTGGACGGTGGCTGGTCGGCCGGTTGACCCGGCCGACCGGCGACTCAGGCCCGCACCGCGACCGGTTCGGCGACCTCGGCGACGGTGGCGAGCGCGTTCGGCCACGGTCGGGGTCGAGCTCGCACCCGACGGCGGTACCGGCGCCTCGGCGGGCTGGTTCAACGGGCCGGAGACCGGCTGCGAACTACGCGCCGATGCGTTGTCTGGCCGCCGATACGGAGAATCAGTAGGCGAGGAAGAGGATTTCGTCGCGCGAATAGTCGTGACCGGGGTGGTTCTCGGCCAGATGCTTCTGCGTCTTCTCGACGAGGTCGTCTTCGTCGGTGCCGACGATCTGTTCACCGCAGGGGCAGCCCAGTCTGGTCTTCAACGTCGTTCTCCATCGGTCGGGCTGGACGTGTCGTTCCCCGTCACCTTAGGCACATTCTGTGCCGCCCGTCACCCCGGGTCACCGGCCCGCTCCCCACCCGAGACCGCATCTCCGGCACCGACGGCGGCCCTGAGCTCGGCGTATACCTCGGCTGTAACGTGTGACAATTCGCGCGTGGAGGAACCGTCGAGCCACCGGTCGAAGGCGATGCCGAAGACGGTCGCCGCGACCCGGGCGCAGACGGTCGCGACGGCCTCCGACGCGCCCGCGGTCCGCAGCGCGTCGGCGAGCTCGCTCCCCAGGACGGCCATTTTCCGGAGTTCACGCTCCTGGAGTCCGGGATTGGCCGCGATCACCGCCCGCCTCCGCCGCTGCCACGCCGGCAGAGCGGGAATCCGCGCACCGGCCGCCTGGATCGCCGCGATCGCCGTCGTCATCGGGTCCGCATCCGCGGGCGCGGCGGCCACCGCTTCGGCGATCGCGCCGGTCAGCAGGTCCTGACCGCCGAAGAGCACCTCCCGCTTATCGGCGAAGTGCCGGAAGAAGGTGCGTTCGGTGAGGCCCGCGCGCTCCGCGATCTCGGCCACGGTGGTCTCGTCGAACCCGCGCTCGGAGTACAGCTCGAGAGCCGCCTCGGACAGCCGGCCGCGCGCATTGGGTTCCCATCGACTCATGATCCGATCCTAGGTGACGACAGTTGCTGACATTCGGCTACCGGCGGCAACGCGCGAACCGGTGGCCGCCCTCCGGATGTCGTCCTATAACGTGTTCTAATTCGAGTGGGCCGGGAACGGAAGGGCCGAGGCGATGATGACATTCTTCAGCCGCGACGAACGAGGATTCGTCGCCGGCGACTTCGCGGTGAGCAAATGGTCGCCCGATCACGTGGCCGGACCCGCGATCTGCGGGCTGCTGGCGCGAGAATTGGAAACCCATTGCCCGGGAGCCGGTTTCGTTCCCGCGCGCCTCACCGCCGATCTGTTCCGCCCGGTGCGGAACGAACCGATCACGGTGCACAGTGCGGTGGTGCGCTCCGGCACTCGGGTGCGCGTCGCCGATGCGTGGATCACCCAGCAGGACGAGGTGCGGGTGCGTGCGTCGGTGATGTATCTGGCCGTCGCGCGGCAACCTCCGGGCCGGATCTGGCAGGCGGAGCAGACCCTGCCGGTGCCCGAGCGGCGGCTGGATGCGCCGACCGGCCAGCCACCGCTGTTCAAATGCGGGGACGGCGACTGGTCCGGCGACTTCGCCGCCGCGCAGAACGAGGAACGCAAATCGGTCTGGCAGAATCTGCCGCCGCTGGTCGAGGGCGAGCCGATCACGCCGTTCCAGCGCGCGGCGTTCCTGGCCGACACCACGAATCTGGTCTGCAACTGGGGCACCGAGGGCGTCGGCTACATCAACAGCGACGTGACCCTCACCCTGACCAGGCTTCCCGAGGGACGGGAGCTGGGATTGCACGCCCAGGACCATATGTCGGCCGACGGCATCGCGGTCGGCACCGCCACCCTCTACGACCGCACCGGGCGGATCGGCACCTGCGTCGTGACCGCACTGGCCAACGCGGCCCGCCAGGTGGATATGGCCGAGACGAGGGTCTGAGCGCCGGAAGACCGCGGACCGTCGGTCGCCACGCACGCAGGATGGAGGCGTCCCCGCGGCCGCCACTTTTGGCCGAGCGTGTGCCGGCGGGCGAGGATGACCCGATGATCGTGTTGGTTCCCGCAGACGTTCTGCGCCCCGGCCGCGCCGACGCCCACTTCGCCGCCGATGCCGAGGCCGCGCGGGCGAGCGGAATGCAGGTGGAACTGATCGATCACGACGCCCTCATTCGCGACGATGCGGCTGGGGCGGTGCGGCGGGTGCGCGGCGAGGGGCCCGCGATCTACCGGGGCTGGATGATGCGCAGCGAACAGTACGCCGCCTTCGAGGACGCACTGCGCGCGCGAGGCGTCACAGTGCGCACCGATGCCCGGCACTACCGGCGAGCTCACGAATTTCCCGGCTGGTACGACGTCTTCGCCCGCCACACTCCCGAATCGTGCTGGACCCGCGGTGTCGGCCGCGACGAATTCGACCGCGCGCGAGGCCATCTGGGATCCGGCCCCGCCGTCGTGCGCGACTACACCAAATCGATGAAGCACCACTGGCACGAGGCGATGTACATCCCGGACCTCGCCGACACCGAGGCGGCCTGGCGGGTCGCACAGCGCCTGCGCGAGCTCCGCGGGCCCGACCTGACCGGCGGCTTCGTGCTGCGCCGCTTCGAGGACCTCGCCGCCGAGGAGGTGCGCACCTGGTGGGTCGACGGCCGCTGCCGGCTGGCCGGCCCACACCCCGACACTCCGGACCGGATGCCGGCATCCGAACCCGATCTCAGCGCAATCGAACCGCTGGTCCGCGAAATCGGATGCCGTTTCGTCACAGTCGATTTCGCGCTGCGATCCGACGGCGTGTGGCGGGTCCTGGAGGTCGGTGACGGGCAGGTCAGCGATCGACCGACCACCCTCGCGCCACACCGGTTACTCGCCGCGCTCGCGCATCTCAGCGACCCGGACGCGCCGCGCGAAGACAGAAGTCGGTGACGCGCCGCACGTCCGCCGCGGTCGGTTCGGCCCGCCGCCACAGCAGTTCGGCGAGCCGTCCGACCACCGCGTGCGCGGCCAGTGCCGCGTCGACATCCGGTTGCTCGCAACCCAATTCGGCGAACGGCGCGCGCAGCAGCTCCGCGAGCCGGGTACTGGCCTCCGGCGGTCCGGTCACCAAGCCCTGCGCCAGACCGCCGGCATTCCACATCACCGCCCGGGTGGTCGCGGCGACCTCACCGGCCGCCTGGGACAGCACGCCGTCCACCCATTCGCACACCGCCTCCTCAGGTGTGGACCGCTTGCCCATCCGATGCTGCAGATAGTCGAGCAGCCGGGCCGTTCCGTCTTCGAGGAGGGCGGCGACGAGCGCGTCCTTGGAGGCGAAATGCCGGTAGAAGGCATCGTTGGACAGGCCGGCGACGGCGACGATATCGGCGACGCGCGGACGCGACTCGGTTCCGCAGCGCCGCATCACCGCCAGCCCGGCATCCAGCAGCCGCCGGACCTCCGCGGTGTAGGCGGCGCCGCGTTCGGCCAGGGCCCGCTGCGCGATCCGGGCCGCGATGTCGTCGTTCATCGCCGACTGTCCGGCCCGGCCCGCAGCGCCGCCGTCACGCCGCCGTCGACGACCAGATCGGTGCCGTTGAGGAAGCTCGCCGCGTCGGAAAGCGCGAACGCCACCACGGCCGCGACCTCCTCCGGACGCCCTGCGCGGCGCAGCGGCGTGCGCTCGACCAACTGCCGCATGGTGGCGTGTTCGGCCGCTTCCTGCCGGCCCTGCGGAGTGTCGATGATGCCGGGCGACACGGAGCAGATCCGCGCTCCAGCAGGGCCCAACCGCACCGCCTCCCGCCAGACCAGGCGCTGCACACCGCGTTTGGCCCACCCGTAGGCGATGCCCGGATGCTCCAGCGCCGGGCCCACGGCGTCGCGGAGACGGTCGAGGAAATCCTCGTGCAGGGGATCATCGAGCACGGCGAGGGCGGCGGGATCCGGTGGATCCGGGTCCAGTAGCGGCGCCATCGACGCGAACACCACCGCCGCGGTGCCCGCGACGGCCAGTGGCCGCACCGCGTCGAGCAGGTGGGCGGTGCCGATCAGGTCGACGACGACGATGCGACGCCAGTCCGCCATCGTGGGCGAGATCCCCGCCGCATGGGCGACCGCCCGCAATTCGCCCTGTTCGGCGAGGTATGTCGCCAGTTCCGAAACACGGTCGCGATCGGCGACGTCGACCACGAACGCCTCGGCCCGGGCGCCCTCGGACGTCAGCTGCTCGGCGGCCGCGGTCGCCCCGGCCTCGTCGCGATCGGCGAGCACCAGTACATCGACTCGATCGGCCAGGGTGCGGGCGCATTCGGATCCCATCCCGCGTCCCGCGCCGGTCACCAGCCCTACCGTGGTCATCCGCGATCACCTTCGTCGCCGGTCCCATCCGCTCGATCAAGAATGCTATTCTTCTTCACAAGAATCATATTTCCACCGAAGGGGAGGAGGCGCAATGGCGTGGGACTTCGAGACCGATCCGCAGTTCCAGCGGAAGCTGGACTGGGCCGATGCGTTCGTCCGCGAGGAGGTCGAACCCCTCGACCTGATCTGGCCGCATCAGCAGTTCGTGCCACCGGACGCGGCCCGCCGCGCCGTGCTCGATCCGCTCAAACAGCAGGTGCGCGACCAAGGGTTGTGGGCCACACATCTGGGCCCCGAGCTCGGCGGACAGGGTTACGGACAGCTGAAACTGGCGCTGCTGAACGAAATCCTGGGGCGATCGTCGTGGGCGCCGGTGATCTTCGGATGCCAGGCTCCCGATACCGGCAACGCCGAGATCATCGCGCATTTCGGTACCGAGGAGCAGAAACGGCGCTATCTGCGGCCGCTGCTCGAGGGTGAGCTGTTCTCCAGCTATTCGATGACCGAACCGCAGGCCGGCGCCGACCCGACCCGGTTCACCACCTCCGCGGTGCGCGACGGTGACGACTGGATCATCAACGGCTGGAAGTTCTTCTCCTCCAACGCGGCCACCGCGGCCTTCCTCATCGTCATGGTGGTGACCGATCCGGATGTCAGTGCCTATCAAGGCATGTCGATGTTTCTGGTACCGACCGACACCCCGGGTGTGCGCATCGAACGCAATGTCGGACTCTACGGTGAACCGCTCGACGGCGGCGCGCACGCGCTGATCCATTACGACAATGTGCGCGTTGCGGATTCGGCACTGCTCGGCGGCGCCGGACAGGCCTTCGCCATCGCGCAGACCCGGCTCGGCGGCGGGCGCATCCATCACGCCATGCGCACCATAGGGCTGGCCCGCAGCGCCCTGGACATGATGTGCGAGCGGGCGCTGAGCCGCGAAACCGCGGGCAGCCGGTTGTCGGACAAGCAGTTCGTGCAGGGCTATATCGCCGATTCCTACGCCCAGTTGCAGCAGTTCCGGCTGTTCGTGCTCTACACCGCCTGGGAGATCGACAAATACAACGACTACCGCAAGGTGCGCAAGGACATCGCCGCGGTGAAGGTCGTGATGCCGACCGTCTTGCACGACATCGCCTGGCGCGCCATGCAGGTGCACGGTGCGCTCGGGGTCACCAACGAGATGCCCTTCTTCACGATGATCCACGGCGCCGGCGTGCTGGGCCTGGCCGACGGTCCGACCGAGGTGCACAAGGGCACCGTCGCCAAACAGGTCCTGCGCGACTACCGCCCGAGCGAGGATCTGTGGCCCAGCCAGTGGATCCCGAAGAAGCTCGACGCCGCCCGGGCGAAATTCGCCGACTACCTCGAACACGAAGTAGGTAACCAGTGATCGACACCGCCCGCCTCGCGGAGTGGATGGACGCCCGCGACCTCCCCGGCCGCGGCGAACCGGCGCAAGCCCGGTTCCTCTCCGGCGGCACTCAGAACGAGATCTACCTGATCAGCCGCGGCGAATACCGCTGTGTCCTGCGTATCCCGCCCGCCGACGCGCCTCCCGAACGCGACGCCGGGATCGCGCGGGAGTGGCGGATCACCGCGGCGCTCGAGGGCACCGACGTCCCGCATACACCCGCCGTCGCGGTCTGCACCGACCATTCCGTCCTGGGCCGCACCTTCTATCTGATGGGCTATGTGGACGGCTGGTCGCCGATGGACAGCAAACGCTGGCCGGCGCCGTTCGACACCGATCTCGATGCCCGGGCCGGGCTGGCCTACCAGCTCGCCGAAGGTATCGCGCTGCTGTCGCGAGTCGACTGGCGCGCCAGGGGATTACAGGATCTGGGCCGGCCCGACGGATTCCACGAACGGCAGGTCCAGCGCTGGACCGACTTCTTCGCCCGCCACCGCGGCCGCGACCTCGACGGGATGGCCGAGGCCACCGCATGGCTGCGCGCGCACCGGCCCCTCGACTACATCCCGGGGCTGATGCACGGTGACTACCAGTTCGCCAACGTCATGTTCGAACACGGCGCGCCCGCCCGGTTGGCGGCACTGGTCGACTGGGAGATGGGAACGGTCGGCGATCCGAAACGGGATCTGGCCTGGATGGTGCAGAGCTGGCCGGACGACACCTGGGCCCCGGAGGCCGCCGGGGTGAGTTATGTGGATCTGCGCGGCATGCCGTCGCGAAATCAGCTGGTCGCGCATTACGCGGACGTGTCCGGCCGGCAGATCGACGACCTGGACTACTACCTGATCCTGGCGAAATGGAAGCTGGCCATCGTGCTGGAACGCGGATTCCAGCGCGCCGGAGACGATGTCAAACTGCAGTCCTTCGGCCCGATCGTGCCGAAGTTGATGCGCGAGGCGGCCGACCTCGCCGAGAGCACGCAGTACCGATGAGCGCCACACCCGAGACCACCACCGACGAGAACCAGGTGGTCGTCGAACGCCGCGACGCGGTCCTGGTCGTGCGGATCAATCGCCCGGAGGCGCGAAACGCGCTCGACGCCACCGTACTTCGCGGTATCGGCGAGGCGCTGCTGGCGGCCGAGGCCGATCCGGATATCCGCGCGCTGGTGCTCACCGGGACCGGTGAGCGCGCCTTCTGCGCCGGGATGGATCTGCGCGAGTTCGCCGACGGCGCGGGCGCACACCAGAATTCACCCGACCAGCGCGCGGCCCTGGACGCCTACGCGCGACTGTCCGCCGGGCGGACCGCGATTCCGATCATCGGCGCGGCCAATGCCACCGCCGTCGGCGGCGGATTGGAACTGCTGCTCGCCTGCGACATCATCGTGGCCTCGACCGCGGCCTCGTTCGGATTCCCGGAGGTCAAGCGCGGTCTGTTCGCCGCGGGCGGCGGCACCGCGGTCGGCACCCGGATCCCGCTCGGCATCGCCCTGGAGATGCTGCTCACCGGCGACCTGGTCGACGCCGACCGCGCCCACCGGATCGGGCTGGTCAACGTGGTGGCCGAACCGGATCGGGTGCTCGACACCGCCGTCGCCCTCGCCACCACCGTCGCCGCGAACGCCCCCCTGGGCCTGGCCGCCTCGAAGGAATTGGCCCGGCTGGCCGTCACCGACGACGCCGGGGCCACGCGCCGGCTGAAACAGTGGCAGCGCGAGGTTTTCCGCAGCGCGGATGCCGCCGAGGGGGCGCAGGCATTCCTGGAACGGCGCACACCCCGATGGCAGGGCAGGTGACCGCGATGCGGGTCGCGCTGTGCCCGCGCTACGGTCCACCGGAGGTGGTGCGCGTCGCCGAACGGCCCGTCCCGGAACCGGGGGCGGGCCAAGTGCGGGTGCGGGTGCGGGCCGCGGCGGTCAACTTTCCCGATGTGCTGCTCGTCGCGAACGAGTATCAGATCAGCGTGCCCCCACCGTTCGTACCCGGGAGCGAATTCGCCGGCGAGGTCGTCGCGCTCGGGCCCGGGTGCGGGGAGGTCGCGATCGGCGACCGGGTCCGCGGCACCGGCCTGTACGGCGCGTTCGCCGAACAGGTCGTGGTCCCCGCCACCAAGCTCACGCCGATTCCGGACGGCGTCGATGCGGCCGCCGCGGCGGCCTTCGGTGTCACGTATCGCACTGCGTACCACTGCATTCGGTCGGTGGCGCGGGTGCCGGCGGGCGGGGAGCTGATCGTGCTGGGCGCCGGGGGCGGCGTCGGGTCGGCGGCGGTGGCACTCGGTGCGCGGCTCGGGCTGTCGGTGACCGCGGTGGCCTCCTCTTCCGCCAAACTCGAGGTCGCGGCCTGTCTGGGCGCCACGCGTCTGATCGACCACCGCGACGGCGATCTGCGCGAGGCCCTACGTACCGCGCTGCCCGACGGCGCCGATGCGGTGATCGACCCGGTCGGCGGGGCGCTCAGCGAACCGGCGCTGCGGTCGTTGCGCCGCGGCGGGCGTTTCGTCACGGTCGGCTACGCCTCCGGCACGGTACCCCGCCTCCCGCTGAATCTGGTGCTGGTCAAGGGAATTCACGTCCTGGGCTTCCAGTTCCAGGATATCGACCGGGCCGAATTCGACCGCAACGAGGGCGAAATCGGGCGGCTGCTGACCGACGGCTTGCGCCCGCATATCGGCGCCCGCTTCGCGCTGTCCGACTCCGCCGCGGCCCTCCGGCTGGTCGCCGACGGGCACGCGGTCGGAAAGGTCGTCATCGATATGGACGCCGACGCGGCGCGCGGTTAACCGGCCACCGGCACCAGATCCACCGGCGGCGCCCACACCGGTGCTCCACTGCGGAACGTCTCCAGCGGAGCCACCGCGGTGGCCGGTATCCCGGCGGCGGCTAGGGCCTGACGCTTGAAAGCCCGTGCGGCGACACTCAATCGGTGCTGCACCGTATCCACCCGGCAGTCGAGTTCGCCGGGACAGAACTCGCCGAGCAGCGTGACCTCGGACAGTCCGCGGTCGAGTGTGTCGAGGACGCCGCAGCGGATGCGATGATCGGTTTCGAACAACTCACCGGCCAGCGCCACCGCATGCGGATGCGGTCCGTGGATCGGCGAGGACAGTGAGTCCTCCATATCGAGTACGACGGCGCCGAGAATCTCGAGCGCGCGGGCGTGGGTGGGATCGCCGACGATGACGGTGACCTCCCAGCCGGCCATCCCGCGATCGAACAGCCAGCCGCCGGCACAGCGCACCACTTCGGTCACCGTCGGCGCCACCACACCCAGCCGGTACCTCAATGGACGTCGCTGCGCGTCAGCTCGCGTTCGAGCGACCGAGCGTACTCCTGGAACACCTTGGTCAGTGGAATCGAGGGATCGAGCAGCCATGACGTTTCCATTCCATTGAGAAAAGCGACTATCTCCACAGCCTTGACGGCAGGGTCCACATCGGCGCTGTAGCGCCCGCAGCGCTGTCCGCGCCGGATACTCTCGGCGACCTGATCGGTCGCCGCGCGGTAACGATCGAGCAGGTGATCGTGCAGCGGCGCATCAGGTTCCAGATTCTCGATCAACAGCACCGCGTACATGCCGATCAGATCGGGTGCGCGGTGAAAACGATCGGCGACTCCGGAGATCTGTTCGGGCAGTTCCCCTTCCAGATCCGCGTGCATTTCGTCGTCGGTGTCGCGGGCCTCCAGGACCGCGCGCAGCAGTTGATCCTTCGATTCGAAGTGGTGCAGCAGCCCGGCCGGGGTGACTCCGGCTTCCCGGGCGATCTGCGCGAGCGTGGTCGACCGCCACCCGTTGCGGGCGAGCATCCGCTGCGCCACGGCGAGGATGCGCAGTTTGCGCTCCTCCCCCTTGGCGAGCAGCGTGTCGTAGGCCCGAACATTGGCTGGCCGTCGCTGACCGGACACCGAACTCCTTTGGTCGAAGCAACCTACTGAACACACAGTAGGTCGGTTTGCCTTATGTGACAAGAGTCTCATTTGTGCCGACATTTGCCCCGGATCACATCCGACGCGATGGACGTATCACACGGGGACGCCGGCATCGGTCAACGCCCCTTCCAGACCGGTGAGCGGCGTGCGGCGAAGGCGGCCGGCCCCTCCTGCGCATCCTCGCTCCGATAACAGTGTTCACTGGCCGCGCGGGCCGCCCGCAGGGCCGCCGCACGACCCATCTCGGTGGCGAGCATAACCGTCTCGCGCGCGGCGCGGACCGAAAGCGGTGCGCCGCTGAGGATTTCGCGAGCCAGCTCGATGGCGGTGTCCAGCAGTCGCCCGGGTTCGGCGAGGCGATTGACCAGGCCGATCTCGTAGGCTCGCCGCGCGTCGATGGGGGCGCCGGTCAGCAGCAGTTCCATCATGATGCGCTGCGGGATCATGTGGATCAGCGGCGCCGCCCACGGGGAGCTGCGGCCGACCTTCACCTCGGTCACCGCGAAACGCGCGGTCGTCGCGGCGACACACAGATCGCAGGCCTGCGCGATCATCCATCCGCCGGCGAACGCGGCGCCGTTCACCGCGGCGATGGTCGGCTTCGACAATTCGACGGTGTCGTAGGGCAGCGGGTACATCTCACGGGGCGGCACCTGCATTCCGGTCGCGACCATCTCCTTCAGATCGCCCCCGGCGCAGAAGGCCTTCTCGCCCGCGCCGGTGAGGATCGCGATCCGCAGTGCCGCATCGTGTTCGAAGCGGTCCCAGGCGGCGAACAGACCCGCGCGGATCTCGGCGTCCAGGCAGTTGCGGGTGGCGGGGCGGTTCAGCGTGATGACGGCGATGCCGTCGGCACGGGCGTCGAACAGCACCGCGTCGGCGCCGGGTGAATCGGTCGTGGATGTGTCGGCCATTCAGAATCCTCGCTTCGTGATCTCGGCCGCGGCCCGTTCCAGATCCTCGCGGAAATCGGGATGGGCGATGGCGGTCAACCGGCGCGCCCGCTCGGCGAGGGTGCGACCCGCCAGCTCGGCCGCGCCGAATTCGGTGACGACGATGTCGGTTTCACTGCGCGCGGTGGTGACCGGTCCCGACAGAGTGGCGCTGATCCGGCTCACAGTGCCGCCCTTGGCAGTGGCGGGCAGCGCGATGATGGCGTGCCCGCCGCGGGCGCGCGCCGCCCCGCGCACGAAATCGACCTGTCCGCCGGTGCCGCCGAGGTAAGCCGTTCCGTGCTGTTCGGCGTTGACCTGTCCGGTGAGGTCGACCTCCACCGCGGAATTGATCGACACCAGATCGTCGAGCCGGGCGAGCACGGCGGCATCGTGGGTGTAGGTGGCCGGGCACATGCGGATCGCGGGGTTGCGGTCGGCGAAGTCGTAGAGCCGGCGGGTGCCGATGAGCGCGCCGGTCACCGAGACGCCGGTGTCGATGCGCTTGCGGGCGTTGGTGATCGCACCCGTCTCGACGAGGTCGACCAGGCCGTCGCCGACCATTCCGGAGTGGACGCCGAGATCCACCCGGTCGCTCAGCATCCGGAACAGCGCGTCGGGCACGGCGCCGATCCCGGTCTGCACCACGGCACCGTCACCGATGTACGCGGCCGCGTGGCGTGCGATCGCCTCGTCGACGGGTCCGATTCGCGGCGGGGCGACGGTGACGGGCGGTCGCGAGACCTCGACCGCGTAGTCGATCTCGCTGCCGGGGATCGATTCGCCGTAGGTCCACGGCACCTGCTCGTTGATCTCGGCCACCACCACGCGCGCGGCGCGCACCGCCGCGGCGACATGGTCGCTCACCAGCCCGAGGCTGTGGTTGCCGTGCCGGTCGGCGGGCGCGACCTGGATGAAAGCGCAATCGCATTGCAGCGCGCCGGATTCGAGCATCGGCCCGATCTGCCCGACGTGGCAGGTGATCACCTCGAGGGCGTGCGAGGCGGTCAGGCCGCGCAGCGCGCCGATCGCGCCCATACTGCGCATCCGCAGGCCGGCGGTGGCGGCCGGGGTGAACGATCCGGAGAAACTGGTGGCGATGAAGACGGTCAGCCCGCCGATGCCCGCACCGTGGCGCACCAGCGATTCGACCAGGGTCGGTGGTTCGCCGCAGGCCTGCCCGATCACGAGATGATCGCCGGGTCGCAGGAATTCGCTCAAATCCAGGTCCGCCGGATCGCGCACGACCGTCATCCGGTGACTCCGCCCTCACCGGCGCGCGCCAGTCCGGTGTCGCGATCGCCGACGAATTCGGCGGTGTGCGCGCCCAGCCGCGGTGCCGGTCCGGCCACGCGGCCGGGGGTGCGTGAGAACCACGCGGGCGGACCCGGGAACCGCACGGGACCGTTCGGCGTGTCGACGGTTTCGAAGAAGCCCACCGCCTCGAGATGCGGATTGTGGAACAGCGCGTCCAGGGAATTCACCGGAGCCGCGGGGATGTCGAGCGCACCGAGCAGGTCCAGCCACTGCTGTGTCGTGCGCTCCCGGAACGTGTCGGCCAGCAGGGCGTAGACCTCGCCGATCCGCGCGGCCCGCTGTGCGAGCGTGGCGAATTCGCCGGTGGCCCAGGGCGGACGCACCGCGCCGACGAACGCGTTCCACTGTTTGTCGTTGTAGACCAGTGCCGCGAGGTATCCGTCGGCGGTGCGGTAGGGCTTGCGGTCGGGGGTGAGCGCGCGCGGATATCCCGGCGGCGTGAGCGCCGGTTCGAACAGGGCGCCGGCGGCGTGCTCCACGAGCATGAACGCCGCCATCGTCTCGAACATGGCGACCTCCACCTCCTGGCCCTCGCCGGTGCGTTCCCGATGGAACAGCGCCATCACCGTCGCGTACAGGGCGGTGAGGCCGGCGACCTTGTCGGCCATGATGGTGCCGACGTAGGCGGTGGTGCCGGTCAGGCGTTGTTGCACGTAGGGCAGGCCGCATTCGGCCTGGACCGTGTCGTCGTAGGCGGTGCGATCCGCGTCCGGGCCGCGGCGGCCGTAGCCGTAGCAGTTGGTGTAGACGATCGCCGGATTCAGCGCCGCCACCGCCGGATAGTCGAAACCCAGTGCCGCGATCGCCCGTCCGCGCATCGAATGGATGAACACATCGCCGGTGCGGATCACTGCGCGCAGTGCCGCCTTGGCGGACTCGGTGCGCAGATCCAGCACCACGCTCCGTTTGCCGCGGTTGACGTTGACGAACACCCCGGCCATCCCGGGCTCCGGTCCGGCAGAGATGTAGCGGGTGTTGTCCCCGGCGGGCGGCTCGATCTTGATCACCTCCGCGCCCATATCGGCCATGATCTGGGTGCAGTACGGGCCCATGACCATCGCGGTCAGGTCGATGACCCGTACCCCCGCCAGCGGACCGGCGGCGGTGTTCGGCGGCTGCATGATCGGTGCCTCCTCGTTCGACACTCCCGCGCGACGACCGGCTCCGGACGGGCGTGACCACGGCGTCCGGGCACGTGGGATCGAAGCCCACCGGCCGCGCGGAGTCGCGAACAGCCCTCGGGGGCAACATCTTCAGGCTATCTGATGAATCTTTACAAGGATAGTGATATCAAGGTTCGGTGGGCAGTGACAACAACGGCGTGCGGATTCCCGCTTCGGTCGCCGCGATCCTCGATCCGGTGCTGGCCACCCGGCCCGACGCCACCGCGATCGAAGCGGTGTCGGGCGCGTGGACCTATGCCGAACTCGACGAGGCGGCGGCGCGGGCGGCCGGCGCGCTGTGGCAGCTCGGGGTGCGTCCGGGCGATCGGGTCGCGGCGTGTCTACCCAACGATCTGCCCATCGTGGCGGCCTTCCACGGCGCCCAGCGGATCGGCGCGGTGTGGGCCGGCATCGGCGAGGCGGCCGCGGCATCCGAACAGCAACTGCTGTGCGATCTGGTGGAGCCGTCGGTCGTCCTGGCGGGACCGCGGTTCCAACCGCGAATGTCGCATGCTGTCGATCCCGACCGATGGGCCGGGCTGCTCCGCGCGGCGGACCCCGCGCCGCCCGTCGAGACCGATCCCGAGGCACCGGCCGGAATCGCGTTCACCAGCGGTACCTCCGGGGTTCCCAAGGCCGTCGTGCATTCCCAGCGCGGCATGCTGCTGCCGGGCGCGGTCACGGTGGCGACCCGTGGCTGGGGTACGGATCTGCGCCGCGGCGACAGTTTCGCGCTGACCATTCTCAACATGATGATCCTGTCCACCCTCACCACCGCCCAGGTCGGCGGGACCGCGGTGATCATGAACCGGCGCGACGCCGACGGAGTGGCGGAATGGATTGCCGCGCATCGGGTTACGGTGTGGAACGGCGCACCCGCCCAGCTCTACGATCTGGCCCGCCGCAATGCCGATCTGAGCTCGCTGCGCGAGGTGTGGAGCGGCGGCTCCGACACCTCCGACGCGGTGCGAGGCGCCTTCGCCGAGGCTCACGGCCTGGTTCCGCGCGTCACCTACGGGCTCACCGAGGCGCCGACCGTGGTGTCGATCGACCCGCCCGGTTCGGCGTGGCGGCCGGGCACGAGCGGCCGGGTGACGCCGCAATTCGAGGTAGCCGCCTACGACGACGGTGGACACCGCCTGCCTGCCGGCGAACCGGGCGAATTGCGGCTGTCCCCCGCCTCGGTCGGGCCGTGGGCAGGCCGATGGACACCGATGCTGGGCTACTGGGCCGATGGCCGCGTGCGTCCGGGCGAGCCGCTGCCGCTACCGACCGGCGATATCGGAGCGGTGGACGAGCAGGGCTGGCTGCGGGTGATCGACCGCAAGAAGCTGGTGATCATCCGTGGCGGCGCGAACGTCTATCCGCTCGAGGTGGAACGCGTCATCACCGGATATCCCGGGGTCGCCGCAGCGGCGGTCTGCGGAATTCCCGACGAGCGGCTCGGCCAGCGGGTCGCCGCTGTCGTCGAAAGCACCGGGCCGGCAGTGGATTTCGATGCGCTGACGGCCTGGTGCCGGCGCGAACTGGCGAGCTACAAGGTGCCCGAGCGCTGGGTTCAGGTGCCAGCGCTGCCGGTGAATGCGATGGGCAAGATCCGGCGCACCGAACTCGCGGCGTTGGTCACCGCACGGCCCGGAGAACCGTGGTGACCGCACGGCACAGCGTCCTCATGAAACCTGGTGCGGCGAAAGGGAGTACGCGGTGACCGAACAGCACGGCCGTCGCGGAGCGGACGCCTTCGATCTGAAGGGCCGGGTCGCGATCGTGACCGGCGCGTCGTCGGGCCTCGGCGCAGCCGTGGCCCGCACCCTCGCCGGACTCGGCGCCCGGGTAGCGGTGGTGGCGCGCCGGCGCGATCGGCTGGAGGAACTGGCTTCGGAAATCGACGGCCTCGCCGTCGCCGCCGACCTGTCGGAGCTGGACCGGATCGGCGTGATCGCCGAGGCGACGGCCGCCGGGCTCGGTCCGCCGGAAATCCTGGTCAACGCGGCGGGCACCATGTTCACCGAGGAACGCGCGGAATCCGAACCGCTGCCGGCCATCCGGTCCACCCTGGAGCTGAATCTGGCCGCACCGCTGCTGCTGTCGCAGGTGGTGTTCGAGCATATGCGCGCGGCCGGCCGCGGCAGTATCGTCAACATCTCCTCGATCAGTGGCCGGGTGGGCATCCCCGGCATCCCGCAGGCGTCCTACGCCGCCAGCAAGGCCGGATTATCCGGTCTGACAGCCGAATTGGCGGTGCAGTGGGCCCGCCACAGCATCCGGGTGAACACCGTCGCCCCGGGCTTCTTCCGCAGCGAGATCACCGCCCCGCTCTACGAGAACGAACGCCCCCGCGAATACCTGCGCCGCAACACTCCCCTACCCCGGCACGGCACACCGGAGGATGTGGTGGGCGCGGTCGCCTGGCTGGCGGGGGACGCCGCGAGCTACGTGACCGGCCAGACCATCGTCGTGGACGGTGGGTGGACCGCCCGCTGACGACCGCACCTCACGGGGTGAAGTCCGGTTCCCGGTAGCGGTGGGCGAGGTGGGCACGATGTTCGGCCGGGGAGCCGAACAGTGCGCGGTTGAAGGTGGCGCGTTCCAGGTAGCGGTGGATGCCGCTCTCCCAGGTGTATCCCATCCCGCCGTGCAGCTGCATGGCCTTTCCGGCGATGTCGACCGCGACGGCACAGGCGTGGGACTTGGCTCGGGCGACCGCGATCCACGCGTCCGCGGCGCCACGAACGTGCGCGGCGACGGCAGTGTCGACGAGCCGGTTCGCGATGCGCAGGGCGACGAGCATATCCGCGCACGCGTGTTTCACCGCTTGAAAGGAGCCGACCGGCCGGCCGAACTGTTCGCGGGTGCGCACGTGGGTGACGGTGGCTTCCAGGGCCGCCTCGGCGAGCCCGACGCTGTCGATGGCGGTGGCCAGCGCGGCCCGCTCGAACAGCGCACGCAACGGGTCGGTCCCTGTCCAGTGCCAGACCGACTCCGCGTCGACGCGGGCGTCCTCGGCGTGCACCGCGCCGATGGTGCGAGTCGCGTCGAGAATCGGCTGCTCGGTGACCGCGAGACCGGGCGTACCGGGTGACACCGCCACCAGAACCGCCGATCCGTCCGGTTCCCTCGCCGGAATCAACACAGTGGTCGCGGCGGTGACATCGGCCGCGAATGCCGTTGTACCGCGCAGATATACGTCGTCGTCGCGGCGCTCGATCCGGAACGGCACGAATCCGCCGGACCCGCCCCACGGTGGCTTGACGTCCCCGCCCGCCACCACGATCGGCACGGCCGCGCCGGCGGCCGTCGTGCGCAACAGCCGGTCCCGGGCGGCGTTCGGCGCCACCGCGGCGAGTGCGGGCAGCGTCAGCGCCGTCACCGAGGCGTACGGGCTGTGGGTGAGGGCTCGGCCCATTTCCCGCAAGACCACCGCGACTTCGGCGAATGTGGCTCCCGCACCGTCGAATTCGGCGGCCACCTCGAGCCCCGGCCACCCCGATGCCGCGATCGGCGTCCAGTCCTGCGGCTCCCCCGGCGCGCTCGCCTCGAGGACGCGCCGCGCCACCGCGCGTAGATCGTCGTGCACCTCCGCGAAGTCGGTCACCGGCTCCGACAGCTGCCCGGTCATCGTGGCACCACCGGTTCCCGCGGCAGGCCGAGTCCGCGTTCTCCGATGATGGTGCGCTGGATCTCGCTGGTGCCGCCGGGAATGGTCCACTCCCACGAGCCGAGGAAGTCGAGCATCCAGGCCCCCGACTCCCATCCGCTGGAGCGCGGTTTGCGCAACACCGCATGGGCGCTCAGCCCCGCCACCTCCGTCCCGAAATCCGTCATCCGCTGCAGCAGTTCGCTGTAGTACAACTTCACGATCGAGGCCTCGGCCGGGCCGGGCCGCTCGGCCGCGACCAGATCGGCGCACAAACCCCGCAGGCCGGCCAGTTCGGTGTCCAGTTGCGCCAGCCGATCCGCGACCGGCGGATCGTCCAGCGCGCATCCGCCACCGGGGCGCGGCCGCGCGCACAGCGAGACCAGTCGCCGGAAACCACCGTGTGCCAGCCGTTCGGCCAGTTCGAGCATCGTCAGCCCGCGCTCGGCACCGAGCGTCCGCTGCGCCACCTGCCAGCCCTGATGCTCGGGACCGATGAGATTCGCCGCGGGTATCTCGACGTCGTCGAGGAAGATCTCGCAGAAATGCCACTCCCCGGTGGCCTGCCGGATCGGCCGCACCTCCACACCGGGTGATCGCATATCGAGCAGAAAGTACGAAATACCGTGCCGTTGCGGGGCTTTCGGATCGGTGCGGGCCAGCAGCAGGCACCAGTCCGCGAACGCCGCGCCGCTGGCCCAGAGCTTGCGGCCGGTGACCACGTAGGTGTCGCCGCGGCGGCGGGCGGAGGTGCGCAAGGCCGCCATATCCGATCCGGCGTCCGGTTCCGAGAAGCCCTGGCACCAGATCTCGCCGTCCAGAATCGCGGGCAGATGCCGTTTCCGTTGCTCCGCGGTACCCGCGGCCAGCAGCGTCGAGGCCGCGTGATGAATCGAGACGAACGCCAGCACCAGCCGCGGCGCGTCGTGTGCGGCGAGTTCGGAGTACAGCACCGCCTGCTGCGCGACCGGCATACCGCCGCCCCACTCTCGCGGCCAGTGCGGCACCGCGAAGCCGCCCGCGCGCAGGCGCTGAAACCATTCCTGTTGGAAGTCCACGAATTCCGCATCCGTGGCGCCGGTCTGCCGCGCCCGCCACCCGGGCGGAATATTCGCCGCACACCACTGCCGCACCTGCTCCCGGAATTCGGCCAGGGCATCCATCGGCTACCTCCGGGCCGCCGAGCGCCGCAGCGCCAGCAGCCGTTCACGATGTTCGGGTGAGCACATGGTGACCGATTCGGCGGCGAATCCGGCCTGCATCGCACCGCTGAGCGCCTGTGACAGGTACATGTTCGCGACGCGTTTGGTGGCTCGCAGCGCCGGTGCCGGTTGCGCGGCCAGCCGCCGCGCCAGCCGCAGGGCGTCGTCGAGCAGATCCTCCGGTTCGGATACCGCGGTGGCCAGTCCCAAATCGACGGCGGTCGGGGCATCGATGCGGTCGCCGGTGTAGAGGTACACGCGCGAGCGCAGCAGCGGAGTGAGCAGCGGCCAGAAGGCCGCGCCCCCGTCACCGGCGACCAGCCCCACGCTCACATGCGGATCGGCCAGATACGCGCTGCGCGACATCAACACCACATCCGAGAGGACGGCCACGCTCGCGCCCAGTCCCATGGCGGGACCGTTCACCGCGGCGATCACCGGCAGCGGGAATCGCAACATCTCCTCGATGATCTGCGCGCCTTCGCGCAAGCTCTCCTCCCGCGCCACCGGATCGTCGAGGAAGGAGGTGATCCAGTCCAGGTCGCCGCCGGCGCTGAAGGCCCGGCCGGCGCCGGTCACGACGACCACCTTCGCCGCGGTGTCGGCCGCGAGCCGGCGCCACACGTGGGCCAGCGCCCAGTGCAGCGGTTCGTTCACGGCGTTCAATTCGCCGGGCCGGTTGATGGTCACCGTTCGCACCGGACCGCTGCCCGTCACGGTCAGCACGTCGGGCAGGTCGTAGGGCGGAATTTCGTCCGTCACAGGCACTTACCGCACTTTCGCATTCGGTGCACAGGTGCACTCACTGCCATGTCGCATCGACTGCCACGCCGCCGTCGAACGGCCCGGGCAGACCCCGTGTGCCGAGATGGCGGGTCAGCCGGTCGCGCGTCCCGGAACTCGCCCACGGCAGCCGGCGCAGCGGCAGGCTGTAGCGCGACAACCACGACAGCGGCGATTCGTCGCAGAAGCCGATGGCCCCGTGCAGCTGGTGGGCGACCCGGAAGACGGTTTCCGCGGCATCGAGCGCGGCGACCCGCGCCGCGAGCGCGTCGCCGAGAGCATCCTCCCCGCCGCACCGGACACTCCACAAGGCGTATTTCGCGAGGACGTCCAGCCCGCCGCGTTCGACTTCGGCATCGGTGAGCTGAAATTGCACGCCTTGGAATTTCGCCAGCGGCTGCCCGAACTGGGTGCGCATCAGGACATGGGACCGAGTGAGGTCGAGGGCGCGGTCCAGCATGCCCAGCAGCGTCCAGCAGTTCAGCGTCAGCACGAGTGCCGCGTCCGCGCTTCCGGCCGCCCCGACCGAGGTCAGCGCCAAGGGCGTCACGAAGGCGGAGGTCCGCGGCGACGCGCCGTCGGGCAGCGTCCGCGCCTGGAAGAGTTTGCCCTCCACCGTGACTGCCGCCCAGCACAGGTCCAGATCGGCGACCGCACCCCGAGCGTGAAATTCGGTGACCACCACCAGTCCGTCGGCTTCCGCGTCGGGCGGCCGCGCCAGCCGTTCGGCCAGCGGATAGGGCAGCGCCCAGTAGCCGGCACTGCGGCACAGCGCCGCCGCCGCTTCCAGATCCTCGCTGTCGCGACACGGATCCAGTTCCCACGCGCCGAGTCCGGTCAGGACGGGCGCCACGATGTCCGCGCGACGGGCCGGATCGGCCTCGGCGTCCTGGATCAGCCGGTCCCCGCCCGCGGCCGCGAAGGCCCGGCTCGCCTCGCGGCCGTAATCGGCGGCCTCCCTGCTCAGGTCGATGTTCACAACGCCCCCAGCAGTGCCCGCGACAACAGCAGTCGCTGCATTTCGATACTTCCCGAGGCGATGGTCGCGGCCTGCGAGTACCGCCAATGGTCGGCGACCGCGCGGCGAAACCAGTTCTCCCGCTGCGTATCCGGTGCGGTGTCGAGCTGGTCGGCCAGTTCGGTCAGTACTTCGGCACTGTCCTGATCGAGCCGGGTCACGGCGATGCGATAGGCGGCGGCATCACCGGGCGCCACCCGATCCTCATGCTGCATCGCGACCACCCGGTAGGCCAGCAACCGCGCCCGGCGGCAGTGCACCAGCATGCGCGCCCAGCGCCCGCGCAATTCGACCGGCACCTCCGCCCAGCGATCGCCCAGAACCTCCGGCGCCGCACGCAGCAGTCGTTCACAGCGGGCGTAGCGGGCGATGCCGACGCGTTCGAAGGCCAGCACCTCCTGCACGACCGCCCAGCCTTCGCCGACCGTGCCGAGCACATCGTCCTCGGTCACCCGCAACTCGTCGAAGAACACCTCGTTCAGATGGTGCGGGCCCATCATGGCGCGGATCGGCCGCACCTGGACCCCCGGCGCGGACATCGGCACCAGGAAGATGGTCAGCCCGTGTTGTCTGCGGGCACCGGTGGCGGTGCGCGCCAGCAGGAAACACCACTGCGCCATGGTCGCGTAGGAGGTCCAGATCTTCTGCCCGCTGATCAGCCAGCCGTCGCCGTCGCGGCGGGCGGTGGTGCGCAGCGACGCCAGATCCGATCCCGCCTCGGGTTCACTGAATCCCTGGCACCAGATCACCTCACCGCGCGCGATCGGCGGCAGATGGGTGCGTTGCTGCCGCGGGGTGCCGTGCCGCATGAGCGCCGGTCCGACCCAGTTGACCCCCATGTACTGGGCGCCGCGCGGCTCGTGATGGGCCCACATCTCCTCGCGGACCACCGTCTGCTCCCACACCGATCCGCCGCGCCCGCCGAATTCGCGGGGCCAGGCCGCACACAGCAGTCCGCGCTCGGCCAGGACCCCGCAGAACTGCTGCGCCACGGCGAGATCGGCCGCATCGTCGGTGAAGGCGCCCAGGAAATCGGCGGGGACATGCCGGGACACCAAGCGCCGCAGGTCATCTCGCAGTGCGTCGGCGGCCTCCCCCATCGTGAAGTCCATCACCCGACGGTACGTCAATCCTCATAAGGATAGCAATGCTTGAACGGTCAGCGCGGCCTGGTTAGAATCCGTTCATGGAACCAAGGCTGCCCGCGTGACCACCGCGCGTCGCGGGCGGATTCCGCAGCGCCGCATCGCCGAAACGGTCGCCTCCGAGCTGCGTACCCGCATCCTGTCCGGCGACGACGACTATCGCCTGCCCACCCAGGACCAGCTGGTGAAGGAATTCGGCGTCAGCTATCCCTCGATCCGGGAATCACTGCGCATCCTCGAGACCGAAGGACTGGTCACGGTGCGGCGCGGCAACGTCGGCGGCGCGGAGGTCCATCGGCCCGACGAAACCTCCGCCGCCTACCACCTGGGTCTCGCACTCCAGGGCGCACGGGTCACCCTCGGCGATCTGGCGGCCGCGCTGCAGATGCTCGAACCACTGTGCGCCGCCGAATGCGCCCGCCGGCCCGACCGCGCCGAGGTCGTGGTCCCGGCGCTCGAGGCCAATATCCACGCCTGTGAGCAGGTGGTCGGCGACGGCGTCGCCTTCACCCGCACCGCGCGCGAATTCCACGATCTGGTAGTCGCTTTCACCCCGAACGCGACAGTGCGCTGCGTGGTGTCCAGCCTGGTGACCCTGTGGTCGGCACAGGAGCAGGCATGGGCCGAGACACTCACCCGGCGCGGTGAGTATCCGTCGAAACCCCAGGCCCACGACGCGGCCCGGGTGCACGCCCGGCTGCTGACCGCGATCGCCGACGGCGACGACGCCGAGGCCGAACGCCTGGCCCGCGCCCACCTGCGCGCGACCCAGTCCGTCGTGCTGGAACGCTACGACGCGGGTGTGGTCAACGCCTCCTCGGATCTGGCACGGCAGGCCATCGCCGCGGGTCCCCGCGCGAGACTGTAGCTACACACCTCAGTCGCGGTAACGCTCGGCGACCGCCGCGAATTCGTCGAGGGCGCGCAGCGATTCCGATTCCGGCAGGGTCGGCAGCGACAGCGTCACCCGTTCGACGCCTGCCTCGGCGTAGGCATCGAGCAGTGCGGGCTCGGGTGCGACCGGCGTGATCGCGATCGGGATATCGCTGTCGCCGACGGCGGCCAGCTGTGCCGGCACCTCCGAAGCATCGGCCACGCCGTTGGGCACCCAGCC
The DNA here is from genome assembly GCF_001612965.1 of Nocardia kruczakiae NBRC 101016. Taxonomy (GTDB): domain Bacteria; phylum Actinomycetota; class Actinomycetes; order Mycobacteriales; family Mycobacteriaceae; genus Nocardia; species Nocardia kruczakiae. The sequence goes on along the minus strand of NZ_BDBL01000030.1, from coordinate 24,284 downwards.
GATGCCGAGGCGCACCGCACGCCGCGCCGCGACCTCCCCGCCGCCGACGAAGATCGGCGGATGCGGACGCTGCACCGGCTTGGGCCAGGCGAAGATCGGATCGAAATCGACGAACCGGCCGTGGTATTCGGCCAGATCCTGGGTCCAGATCGCGCGGATCGCGGCCAGCTGCTCGTCCAGCAGGGCGCCGCGCGTGCGCGGGTCGGTGCCGTGGTCGGCCATCTCCTCACGGTTCCAGCCGACGCCGACGCCGAAGACCACCCGCCCGCCGGAGAGGTGGTCGAGGGTGGCCACCTCCTTGGCGGTGTGGATCGGATCGCGCTGGATCAGCAGCGTGACCCCGGTGCCGAGCACCAGGCGTTCGGTCACGACCGCCACCGCGGCGAGCGCCACGAACGGGTCGAAGGTGCGGTAGTACACGCGCGGGAGCTCCCCGCCGCCCGGATACGGCGTTTCCCGGCTGGCCGGAATATGGGAATGTTCGGCGAGGAACAGCGATTCGAATCCGCGCTCCTCGAGCGCCGGCCCGAGAACCCGGGGACCGATGCCCTCATCGGTCAGGAAGGTGTTGACTCCGATCTTCATACGAGGCCGAACCTCGTCATCGCATCCGCGTATTCCCCGGCTCGGCGGATGTTTCGCGGGAGTGACGCGCACCGGCCCGAATTGCCCCTGCCCGCAGTGTGAATGCGAAACAATCGTGCGTATCCCCTGCGGCTCGGCTGGGCCGCGACCGCCGAGAGGAGCGTGACATGCAACCCGAGGCATCTCCCTACCCGGTCCGCGTGCGCGGCGATCTGGACCCCGCGCTGTCGCGCTGGCAGTGGATCGTCAAATGGATTCTGGCGATCCCGCACTACATCGTGCTGTTCTTCCTGCATATCGCCTATGCGGTGGTGACGGTCATCGCGTTCTTCGCCATTCTGTTCACCGGCCGCTATCCGCGCGGGCTGTTCGATTTCAACGTCGGCGTCCTGCGCTGGTCGTGGCGTGTGCGGTTCTACGCGCTCTCGGCACTCGGCACCGACCGGTATCCCCCGTTCAGCCTCCGCCCCGACGAGAGCTATCCGGCCGACCTCGACGTCGACTATCCCGAGCGGTTGCACCGGGGCCTGGTCCTGATCAAATGGTGGTTGCTGGCGATCCCGCAGTATCTGATCGTCTGGGCGTTCGTCGGCAGCTCGCGGTACTGGGGCGGAGACGACGAAGGGACCGCCGTCATCTGGATTCCGCTGCTCGGCATCCTCGTCTTCATCGCGGCGATCGCGCTGCTGTTCACCGGCCGGTATCCGCACGGCCTGTTCGCCTTCGTACTCGGCATGAACCGGTGGACGCTGCGGGTCCGGGCCTACGTGTCGCTGATGCGCGACGAGTACCCGCCGTTCCGGCTGGACCAGGGACCGCGGGAACCCGAAAATGCCTCACGCCCACCGGAATCCGGCGATCCCGTCCGATAACTCCCCTACAGGGTCGGGACACGGGCGCGACAGCTCCGTGCCCGCGGTAGCGCCGCCGGTGCCACGGTAGGACGCCGACAACCGAACCCACCGAACGGCATCGCCGCAGGTGGTGATCGGTCGCCTCCGCATGCTACGTCAATCCTGTCAATGATAACAACACTTGAATGATAGGAAGTGGAGAACTACGCTCTCCACAAACGAGAAGGTGTCATACATCACCATCGTCTCGCGGGAGACGTGTGGCCGGCACCGAATCGGGCGATCCCTCGTCCCAGAGCACTACGGAGGCTTCGCGGTGACTACACCGGCGCGCTACCTCACCTCGACCGCGGCGAGCGTCGCCGACGGGTGGACCCTCGACCGCATCACCGCGCCGAGCAGGCTGTTCGGCGCCAACGGCATTCGCACCGGCGCCGACGGCCGGATCTATGTCGCGCAGGTGGCGGGCAGCCAGATCAGCGCCCTGGACCCGGATTCCGGCGATCTGGAGACGATCAGCGCGATGGGCAGCGATATCGTCGCGCCCGACGACATCGCCTTCGCACCCGACGGCGAGCTCTACATCACCGAGTACTACGACGGCCGGGTCAGCATCCGCGACGGCAAGGGTGAAACCCGGGTGCTCCGTGACGATCTCCCCGGCGCCAACGGCATCACATTCCATCAGGGCCGGCTGTTCGTCGACGAGTGCCGCCCGGGTGGACGGCTGATGGAATTGGACCCGGCCGGCGGCGCGCCGCGGATCCTGCTGGACGGCCTGCCGATGCCGAACGCCCTCGAGGTCGGGCCCGACGGCAAGCTCTACTATCCGCTGCTGGGCAGCAACGAGATCTGGCGCATCGACCCCGACGGCGGTGAACCCGAGCGGGTCGCGGCCGATCTGGGCGGACCGGATGCGGTCAAATTCGATGCCGCCGGCCGCATCGTCTCCACCCAGGTCGCGACCGGCGAGGTGGTGCGCATCGATCCGCGCAGCGGCGAGCGAACCGTGCTCGCCACCGTCGGCCCCGGCCTGGACAACCTGACCTTCGTCGGCGAGCGGCTGTTCGTCTCCAGTTTCACCGGCAAGATCACCGAAATCCTCGCCGGCGGGGCCACCCGTACTGCCCTCGCTGACGGACTGACCTGGCCGCTGGATCTGACCGTCGGCCCCGACGGCACCCTCTACATCGCCGACGGCACCTTCCTGCTCGCCGTCCCAGCCGGCGGCGAATTGCATACCGCCGGAATGCTTTTCAGCCCCGGTTATCCCGGCTACATCCGCGGCCTCACCGCGACGGGCGACGGCGACCTCATCGTCACCGGCAACGGATCGGTCTCGCGCTACCGCCCGGCCGCCGCCGAGAGCGAGGTGCTCGTCGAGGGGATGGACCAGCTCTACGGTGTGGCGGTCGCCCCCGACGGCACCGTCGCGGTCGCCGACCGGGGCACCGGCACGGTGCACGCCGTGCGCGACGGGCGCACCGAACTGCTGGCGAGCGGCCTGCACGATCCGATGGGCGTGGCGTTCACCGCGAGTGGCACCTGCCTGGTCGCCGAAGCGGGCGCGGGCCGGGTGGTGGCGATCGACGGCTCGAAGGCCGATACGGTGGCCGACGGGCTCGGATGCCCGCACGGGCTGGCGGTCCACGACGGCGTGGCGTACATCGTCGACGTCGAGGCCAAAGAACTGATCGGCCTGGATCCGAAAACCGAAGCGCGCCAGGTGATCGCGCGGAATCTGCCGGTTGGTGCCCCGCCCGGGGTGACCCCCAAACCGTTGCAGGGCCTGCTGCCGTTCTCCGGACCGCAGGGACCGTTCAGCGGCATCGCCGCCGCACCGGAGGGCACGCTCTACCTCTCCGGCGACGCCGAGGGCAGCGTCCTCGCGATCCGGCGCGACGGCCGGTGAGCACGGTGACTGTCGACGACTTCTTCGGACTCGACGGGCGCGTCGTCATCGTCTCCGGGGCCAGCGGTGGCGGCATCGGCACGGCGGTCACCCGGCGCATCGCCGAGGCGGGCGCCTCGGTGATCGCGGTGGGCCGCTCGCGCGACAAACTCGACGCCGATATCGCACCCCTTGCGGCACACGGACTTCCGATCGTTGCGGTGGCCGCCGACGCCGCCACCGACGAGGGCATCGCGACGGTGCTCGACCACGCGCGCGCGGCCGACGGCGAACTGTACGGGCTGGTCAATATCGCCGGCGGCGCCGCACCCGCGACGTGGATGCCGGCCACCCGGGTCACCCGCGCGGATTGGCGGGCGCTGCTGGAATGGAATCTGGAGACGATGTTCTTCTTCAGCCAGGCGGTCGCCGCCGAACTGAAGGCACGGCACCTGCCCGGGTCGATCGTGTCGCTGTCGTCGATCAGCGGAATGAACGCCGCGCCCTTCCATATCGCCTACGGCACCGCGAAGGCCGCACTCGTGGCCGCGACCCGGACCCTGGCCGCCGAACTGGCCCTCGACGGGATCCGGGTCAACGCGGTCGCGCCGGGCGTCACCGCGACCCCCGCCTCGGGCACCTACGTAGGTGCCGACCCCGAGCGCGATCGCCGTGCCATCGCCATGGGCCGCCGCGCCCGGCCGGAGGAACAGGCCGGGCCGATCCTGTTCCTGCTGTCCGACCTGTCGAGCTACGTCACCGGGCAGACCGTGCTGGTGGACGGCGGGCTGAACCTGAAATGGACCCATCTGGGCGCGGACAACACCTCGCTGTTCCTCGAGGACGACGGGTTCCGCGCCGCCATCACACGCTGAGACGCCGTCAGGAGAAGTCATGACCGAAACTGCCGTCAGCATCACCGAAACGACTGCGGCGCAACCCTTGTCGACACCGATGACGATCGGCGTCGACGCCTACATCAGCCCGGAATACGCCCGCGCCGAGGGCGACAAGCTGTGGGCGAAGGTGTGGCAGCAGGTGTGCCGTGTCGAGGAGCTGGCCCGGGTCGGCGATTTCCTCACCTACGACATCCTCGACGACTCGATCATCGTCGTGCGCACGGCGCCGGATACGCTGCGCGCCTACCACAACGTGTGCGCGCATCGCGGCCGCCGGCTGGTCGACACCCCGCCGGGCGCCCACGACGCACACGGGCAGCGCAAACAGTTCGTCTGCGGATTCCACGGCTGGCGCTACGACCTCGAGGGCCGCAACACGTTCGTGCCCGAACGCGGCGACTGGACGTGTGGGCTGACCGAACGCAACGACGGTTTGCCGCCCGTGCGCATCGATACCTGGGGCGGCTGGGTGTGGATCAATCTCGATTCCGGCTGCGAACCGCTGCGCGACTATCTGGAACCGGCTGCCTCCCTGCTGGATCCGTTCCACCTGGAGAACATGCGGTACCGCTGGCGGCGCTGGCTGACCTTCGACTGCAACTGGAAGGTCGCCTTCGAGGCGTTCATGGAGACCTATCACGTCCCCTATACCCATCCGGAATTCATGAATTTCGGCAATTTCCTCGGCTGGGGCCGCGCCCAGGGCAGGCACAGCAATATCGGCTACGACGCGCCGAAGGGGATGGAGGAGAACCAGGGGAAACTGCGGATCGGCGCCGGTCCCGACGCCCGGATCTCGACCGCGCAACTGCAGAATTTCACCTGGGAGAACGCCAACACCAACACCACCGAGACGATGGTGGAGGTCGCGAATCGGCTCGCCGACGAACTTCCCGCCGACACCGCCCCCGATCAGGTGATGCGCTACTGGCTCGACACCTGCCGCAAGGAGGACGCCGAACGCGGCGTGGTGTGGCCGACCGTGGATCCGGACATCGTCGCGAAAAGCGGTACCGCCTGGCAGATATTCCCCAATTTCCAGATCGGGCACGCACTGAACAATATGCTGTGCTACCGATTCCGGCCCTACGGATACGACCCGGACACATGCATCTTCGAGGCCGCGGTCTTCGAATTGTTCCCGCCCGGGGCGGAACCGGAGACCGAATGGATCTACACCCCGGTCGGCGATCCGGGCTGGCGGACCGTGCTACCGCAGGATTTCGACAATATGGCCGCCGTCCAGCAGGGCATGAAATCGCGCGGCTTCTCCGGCCCGAAACCCAACCCGTACCGCGAGCGCACGATCGTCAATCTGCACCACAACCTCGCGAAATACATGGGCACCGGCGCGCCGACCGACCTGGAATGACCCGAATACCCGCTCCCCCCAAGGATTTTCCGATGAAACCCTGCGCCCCCACCCGGACCCCCGAGGTCGACAGAGAGGCCCTGCGGCAGAAATATCTGGCCGAACGCGACAAGCGGCTACGCCCGGAGGGACAGCAGCAGTACCTCGAGGCGGCCGGCGAATTCGCGGACTTCTACGAGGCCGACCCGCACCTGCCGGTCGTCGCGCGCGCACCGATCGACGCCGATATCGAGGTCGTCATCCTGGGCGGGGGTTTCGCCGGGCTCATCACCGCCCACCGGCTGCAGCAGGCCGGCGTCACCGACTTCCGGATCGTGGAATTGGGCGGCGATTTCGGCGGTGTCTGGTACTGGAACCGGTATCCGGGCATCCAGGTCGACTCCGATGCCTACTGCTATCTGCCGCTGCTCGAGGAAACCGGATTCATTCCGAAGGAGAAGTTCTCCCACGGCGACGAATGCTACGAGCACGCCCAGCGCATCGGTAAACATTTCGGACTCTACGACAAGGCGATCTTCCACACGCTGGTGCGCGCACTCGAATGGGACGAGCGGCTCGCGCGCTGGCGAATCGCCACCAACCGCGGCGACGAGATCCGCGCCCGCTTCCTGATCATGTGCCAGGGGCCCTACAACCGGCCGAAACTGCCCGGCATTCCCGGGATCACCGAATTCGAGGGACATACCTTCCACACCGCGCGCTGGGATTACGACTACACCGGCGGTGACCTGCACGGCGGCCTGGATCGTCTCGGCGACAAGAAGATCGCGGTCATCGGCACCGGCGCCAGCGGAGTGCAGGTGATTCCGCACCTGGCGCGCGGCGCGAAACATCTGACGGTCTTCCAGCGCACGCCGTCCTATATCTTCGAGCGCGACAATCACCCGACCGATCCGGAATGGGTGGCCTCACTGCGACCGGGGTGGCGCACCGAACGGCAGCGCAATTTCCACAATGCCGCCTTCGCCTTCTACTCCCCCGGCGAACCGGATCTGATCTGCGACGGCTGGACCGAGGTCGCCCGCAATCTGGCCGCGAAATTGAACGAGACCGACGGCTGGGCGGCGCTGGCCGACCCGGCGACATTCCTCGAACTCAAGGAAATCGAGGACTACCGCGCCATGGAGCGATTGCGCCGGCGCGTGGAAGAGATCGTCACCGATCCCGAGACCGCGGAGAAGTTGAAGCCGTACTACCGCAACATGTGCAAGCGGCCGGTGTTCAACGACGACTACCTGCCGACGTTCAACCGGCCCAATGTGACGCTGGTCGACGTCTCCGACACCAAGGGCGTCGAGCGGATCACCCGCACGGGCGTCGTCGCGCACGGCGTCGAATACGAGGTCGACTGCATCGTCTTCGCCAGCGGTTTCGAGATCACCACCGCACTGGATCGCCAGTTCGACATCGCACCCTTCGCGGGACGCGGCGGGAAATCGCTGTACGAGCACTGGGGCAAGGGTTTTCGCACACTGCACGGGATGATGGCGCACGGGTTCCCGAACCATTTCGCGACCGGATTCATCCAGGGCGGGGTCACCGCGGCCACCACGCTGATGTACGAACAGCAGGCCGATCACATCGCCTACATCATCGCGCAGGCGCAGTCGCGCGGCGCGACCCGCGTGGAGCCGACGGCGGCGGCCGAAGAGGCATGGGTGCAGACGATCCGGGCCAACACCGTCGACAACAGCACCTTCGTCACCGAATGCACCCCCGGCTACTACAACAGCGAGGGTGAGCCGAACGGCCGCTCGTTCCTCGGCGATCCGTTCTGGGGTGGTTTCTACGTGCTCGAGGACCTGCTGCGGGCCTGGCGTGACGCCGGCGCTCTGGACGGCCTGACGCTGAGCACCTAGACCCGGAACACGATGCGCGAGAGGATATCCTGTTGTCCGAACTGAGATTCGACGACCGCGTCGCGGTGGTCACCGGCGCCGGGCGCGGCCTGGGCCGGGCCTATGCCCTGCTGCTGGCCGAGCGCGGTGCGCGCGTGGTGGTCGACGATCCCGGCGGCAGTATGCGCGGTGAGGACCCCGACGCCGGCGTCGCCGCCGAGGTGGTCGCCGAGATCGCCGCCGCGGGCGGCACGGCGGTGGCGTGCACCGCGTCGGTCGCCAGCCCGGAGGGCGGGCGGGCGATCGTGGACACGGCGCTCGACCGGTTCGGACGCCTCGACATCCTGATCCACAACGCCGGCACCGTGCGCTACGGATCGCTGACCGAACTGAGTTACGAGGATTTCGAGGCCGTACTGGATGTGCATCTACGCGGTGCCTTCCACACCGTGCGCGCGGCCTTCCCGGTCATGAGCGCCGCCGGCTACGGCCGGGTGGTGCTGACCTCCTCGATCGGCGGCATCTACGGCAATCGGTCGGTCGCCAATTACGCGGTGTCGAAGGCGGGCATGATCGGGCTGTCGAATGTGGTTGCCCTCGAGGGCGCCGAGGCAGGGGTGCGCTGCAACATCATCGTGCCCTCGGCGCTGACCCGGATGGCCGACGGCATCGACACCTCCGCCTATCCGGATATGCGCCCGGAACTGGTGGCCCCGGCGGTCGCGTACCTGGCGCACGAATCCTGTTGTCTCAGCGGTGAATTGCTGGTCGCGATCGCGGGCCGGGTGGCACGCGCCTATATCGCCGAGACGCCGGGGGTGTATCAGCCGTCCTGGACCGTCGACGAGGTCGCCGCGCGCATCGACGACATCCGCAACACCGACAACTCGTGGATCCTGCCGCCGCTGAGCGCGCACGCCGAGCACATCGGCCGCAGCTTCGCGATGGCGACCGAAGGGAAACAGCAGTGAAGGTTTACGAACGCATTCTCGAACTCTTCGAGGCCGAGGGCATCGACACCATCTTCGGCATTCCGGACCCCAATTTCGTCCACCTGTTCCACCGCGCCGAGGAGCGTGGCTGGAAGGTGGTGGCGCCGCATCACGAGGAGTCGGCCGGCATGATGGCCGAGGGCGTATCGCGGATGACCGGGAAGGCCGCGGTGTGCATCGGCACTCTGGGCCCCGGTATCGCGAATCTGTCCGGCGCCATCATGTGCGCGAAGGTGGAGAATTCGCCGATCATCTTCCTGGGCGGCCAGCGGGCCCGGATCACCGAGCAGCGGGTGCGGCGCGGCCGGATCCAGTTCGTGCAGCAGGCCGGTCTGGTCGAGAATTCCGTGAAGTACAGCGCCAGTATCGAATACGCGGATCAGACCGACGAAATCATCCGTGAGGGCCTGCGCAAGGCGCTGTCGGGCACGCCGGGACCGGTGTACATCGAATATCCCTCACACGTCATCGAGGAGGAGCTCGATCTGCCGCCGGCACTGCCACCGCGGCGGTATCGCCTCGTCGGCCAGACCGCGGGCGCGGATCGCATCGCCGAGGCGGCCGAGCACATCCGGGCCGCGCGGCAGCCGATTCTGCTGATCGGGCACGGGGTGCACACCGCGCGGGCGGCGGAATCGGTACGGCAACTGGCCGATCTGATGGCCGCCCCGGTGATCCAGACCTCCGGTGGCACCTCCTACATTCCCGGCCTCGAGGATCGCACCTTCCCCTACGGTTTCTCGCCGTCGGCGGTGGAGGCGGTCGTGCGGTCGGACCTGTGCCTGGCCATCGGCACCGAACTCGGCGAACCCGTGCACTACGGCCGCGGCCGGCACTGGCTCGCGGGCGAGGCGGAGCGGAATTGGATTCTGGTGGAACAGGATCCGGCCGCCATCGGGGTGAACCGCCCCATCGACGTGCCGCTGGTCGGCGATCTGCGGGCGGTGGTCCCCCAGCTGGTCGAGGCGCTGCGCGACACTCCGCGCACGCCGTCACCGGAGCTGGCGGGCTGGATCGAGCGTGACGCCGCCCGGCTGGCCGAACTGGCCGAATCGGCGCCCAGCGGGATGAGCCCGGTCCATCCGGCGCGCCTGATCGTGGAGGCGACGAAAGCCTTTCCCACCGACGGCATCATGGCCAGGGACGGCGGCGCCACCACGATTTTCGGCTGGACGTACTCCCAGGCGAAACCGCACGACGTGATGTGGAACCAGAACTTCGGACATCTGGGCACCGGGCTGCCCTACGCCATCGGCGCCTCGGTGGCCGACGGCGGCACCCGGCCGGTCATGCTGATCACCGGCGATTCCTCGTTCCAGTTCCAGATCGCCGAACTCGAAACCGCCGCGCGCCTGAATTTGCCGCTGGTCTGTGTGGTCGGCGTCGACTACGCGTGGGGCCTCGAGGTCGGCGTGTACAAACGCACCTTCGGGCAGGGCTCGCTCGAAACGGGTGTGCACTGGAGTACCGGTGTCCGGTTGGACAAGGTGGCCGAGGGTTTCGGGTGCCACGGCGAATACGTCGAACGCGACGAGGACATCGCACCGGCGATCAAACGGGCCTATGCCAGCGGTAAACCGGGGGTCGTGCACGTCGCCGTCGATCCGAAGGCCAATTCGGAGGAGATGCCCAGCTACGACGAATTCCGTACCTGGTACGCGGAAGGAATGCAGTAGCCCTCTGCACGAAAACATCTGCCCCACAGCGCATCCAGAGAGAAGGACAGCGGCTCATGCGTGAATATCCGACGTTCTACATCGGCGGGCGGTGGGTCGAACCCGCGTCCGCGCAGATCATCGAGGTGATCAACCCGGCGACCGAGCAGGTCTGCGGCCGGGTCGCCGCCGGATCGGCCGAGGATGTGGACCGGGCCGTGGCCGCGGCGCGGACCGCGTTCGGGACCTGGTCGGCGACCACGGTCGCCGATCGGCTGGCGGTGTTGCGGGCCGTCGCGGCCGAATATCAGCGCCGCCGTGACGATCTGGCGGCCGCGCTCACCGAGGAGATGGGCGCACCGGCCGCGCTCGCGGGCGGTTTCCAGGTCGATCTGGGCGCCGGGCATCTCGACACCGCGATCGCCGCACTCGCCGACTACCGCTTCGAGCAGCGCCACGGCGCCTCGCTGGTGGTCAAGGAACCGATCGGCGTGTGCGGGCTGATCACACCGTGGAACTGGCCACTGAATCAGATCGCGGTCAAGGTATTTCCGGCTCTGGCCACCGGGTGCACCGTCATCTTGAAGCCGTCGGAGCAGTCGCCGTTCAACGGGCAGATCTTCGCCGAGATCCTCGACGCGGCCGGCGTACCCGCCGGAGTGTTCAACCTGGTTCAGGGCGACGGGCCGGGCGTGGGGGTGCCGCTGTCGGGACATCCCGATATCGACATGATCTCGTTCACCGGTTCCACCCGGGCCGGTATCGATATCGCCCGCAATGCCGCGCCCACGGTCAAGCGGGTCACCCAGGAGCTCGGCGGTAAGAGCCCGAACATCGTGCTCGACGACGCCGATTTCGCCGCCAACGTCGCCAAGGGCGTGGTGACGATGATGAACAATTCCGGCCAGACCTGCAGCGCGGGATCACGCATGCTGGTGCCGGCGGCCCGCATGGACGAGGCGAAAGACGCCGCTCGCGCGGCCGCCGGCACCGTGACCGTCGGCGATCCGAACGGTGAGGTCGCGATGGGCCCGGTGGTGTCGGGCGCCCAGTTCGACAAGATCCAGGCGCTGATCCGCAAAGGCATCGACGAGGGCGCCACCCTGGTCGCCGGCGGCACCGGTCGCCCGGAAGGGCTGGACGTCGGGTTCTATGTGAAGCCGACGGTTTTCGCCGATGTCGGCAACGATATGACGATCGCCCGCGAGGAGATCTTCGGGCCCGTCCTCACCATCCTCGGCTACGACTCGCTCGATCACGCGATCGAGATCGCCAACGACACCGACTACGGCCTGGCCGGCTTCGTCGCGGGCGCCGACCTCGAGCAGGCCCGCGCGGTCGCCCGCCGCATTCGCGCGGGTTCGGTGGCGATCAACGACGGCTTCGACTTCGGCTGCCCGTTCGGCGGCTACCGCAAGAGCGGCAACGGACGCGAATGGGGCGCATACGGATTCGAGGAGTACCTCGAGACGAAGGCGATTCTCGGCTACGCACCGGAGGAGGGGGCGTGAAAACCACGAAACTCAGCGAAACGGTCGGTGTGCGGGTCGACGACGTCGACCTCGACCGTCTCCGTAGCGACGACGACCTGCCGGGGGAATGCCTGGCCGCGCTCGAAGAACACGGTGTGCTGCTGTTCCCCCGGTTGCACGCCGACGACGAGACGCAGGCCGCGTTCTGCCGCAAACTCGGTGAGCTGGTGCAGTTTCCGCTGTACCCCAATCCGGACGTGATGGAGATCAGTTTCGACCCGGACAACCCCAACGTGGAGTATTTCGCCAGCAACGACTACTGGCATCTGGACGGTTTCATGGACGAGGTGCCGGCCAAGGCGTCCATCATGAGCGCCCACGTGGTGACCGAGACGGGTGGTGAAACCGCGTTCGCCAGCACCTACGTCGCCTACGACGAACTGTCCGAGGAGGAGAAGCGGCGGTTCGAGGGCCTGCGGGTGTGGCACAGCTTCGAGGCCATTCAACGGCTGACATATGCCGATCCGACGCCGGAACAGCTCGACGAGTGGGCGCGCCGCGGCGGACGGGAACATCCGCTGGTGTGGACGCACGAATCCGGCCGTCGCTCACTGGTTTTCGGAGCGTCGGCCGATCATGTGGTGGGCATGGCCCCGGACGAGGGCCGGGCGCTGCTGGACGATCTGCTGGCGCGGGCGACCGCCCCGGACCGGGTGCTGTCCCATCGGTGGGCGGTGGGCGACATGGTGATCTGGGACAACACCGGCCTGGTGCATCGGGCCTGTCCGTTCGATCGGTCGCAGCCGCGGCGCATGCACCGGTCCACCCTGGTCGGGCAGGAGTCGATCAAATGAGCGGCCGAACCGCGATCGTGACGGGCGGCGCGTCCGGGATCGGCGGCGCGATCGCACGGCGGCTGGCCGCCGACGGCTCGCCGGTGGCGGTGTTCGACCTGGACGGCGCGGCGGCCGATCGCGCGGCGCGGGAGATCGGCGAATCCGGCGGCAAGGCGATCGGGGTGGCGGTGGACGTGTCCGACCGCGGCGCCATCGATACCGGTGTGCGGCGAGTCCGCGACGAGCTGGGCCGGCCGTCGATTCTGGTCAACAGCGCCGGAATCACCACGTCCGGGCCGTTTCTCGACATCACCGCGCAGCAGTGGGCGCGGGTGCTGGCGGTCAACCTCACCGGCACCTTCGACTGCTGCCAGGCCGTGCTGCCCGATATGGTCGAGCAGGGCTGGGGGCGGATCGTGAACATTTCCTCGTCGAGTGTTCACAGCGGCGCGGCGGGGATGGCCGCCTATGTGTCCTCGAAGTCCGGGGTGCTCGGGTTGACGAAGGTGCTCGCGCTGGAGTTCGCGCGAAAAGGCGTCACGGTCAACACGATTCCGCCGGGGTTCATCGATACGCCCATGATGCGAGCGACCGCAGACCGTGGCGTCCTCGATGTGGACAAGCAGATCGACGCTACTCCCGTCGGACGGATCGGGTTGCCGGAGGATATCGCCGCCGCCTGTGCGTTCCTGGTGAGCGAGGAGGCCGGCTATATCACCGGGCAGGTGATCGGCGTGAACGGCGGCCGCAACACCTGAGGCGGGTTAGCGGTTACCGATGCCGCGGCAGATAGGGCTTCAGGTCGTCGTCGGGTTCCACGCCGAAGGACCGCAGGGCCATGGCCAACATATCGTAGGTGCCGACGGTGAAAACGATATCCATGAGTTGATTCCGCTCGAATTCGGCGGCGAGAATCTCCCAGGTGCGGGCGGCGACCGCACCGTCGGACAGCAATTCGTCGGTGGCGATCAGCAACGCTCTGTCGGCAGCGGCCCATTCGTCGTCCGGCACCGCCGCCGCGACCCTTTCTATTTCCGCCTGCGGCATTCCTGCTATTTCCGCGAGAATAGCGTGCTGGGCCCATTCGTAATCACACTGCCGGACGGCGGCGACGCGCAGTATCAGCAGTTCGCGCTGCCGGTCGCCGAGTGTGGATCCGTACAGCAGATGGCCGTTGAAGCTCAGGAATGCCTTGGCCAGTGCGGGATATCGCGCGAGCGTGCCGAGCAGGTTGGCCCCGGCGGGGTGGGTATCGCCCGGGGTGTCACCGAGCACGGAGGAGCGGAATTCCCCGATGAAGCCGACCAGATCCGGCGACCACTCCGACTTTGCCGCAGGCGTTATTCGAGCCACGACCGACTCCTTCCGGCCGATGCGCAAACCGGCCCGGCCATGAATTTCCGGGCCGCATCTCGCCACCCGAATCCGCATTTCCGGTGAATACCGGATTTGGAAATGCTATCAAAACGACCATTGTTTCGCGACGGTGTTCCGCGCGCGATGTCCCGCCGCCACGGTCTACACTTCGATACCGAATTCCGCCGCCCGCCGCGGCGGCCGTCCCGATCGCAACTGGGAGCGAATGTGCTGGGAGACGAGCCCATCTCGGACGCGTACGCGGCCAACGCCGAGTTCTGGATTCGCATCGTGCGCGACGATCTCGACCCGTATCGCAGCGGCCTCACCGACCCGGCACTGCTGGCGCTCATCGGCGACTGCGCGGGCCTGCACGTCCTGGACGCCGGATGCGGTGAAGGCTATCTGACCCGCGAATTGTCCTCGCGCGGCGCGGGTTTCGTCGACGGCGTCGACACCTGCGCCGAATTCGTCGCGGCCGCCGCGAGCCATCCGGCACACGATCCGGCCCGCGCGCGATTCCGGCAGGCCGACGTGGCCGCGCTGCCGTTGCCCGACGACAGCGTCGACCTGGTGGTGGCCAACCGACTGCCGCACGGACTGTCCGATCCCGGGCTGCGATTCGTCGAATTCGCCCGCGTCGTGCGCCCCGCCGGGCGGCTGGTGATGGTGACGATGCACCCCTGCTTCTACGTCGCCCGCGGCGAACGCAGCGGCGCCGGAACAGGTTTCACGGTCGACGACTATTTCGCGGGGCGCACGGTGCGGCAGCGCTTCGAGGTCGCGGGGACACGCTCGCCCGCCGCCTCCGTTCAGGCGTTGTATTCGCTGGAAGCGACGATCGGGATGCTCACCACCGCCGGATTCGCGCTCACCGCCGTGCGCGAGCCCCGGCCCACCGACCGGCAGCGCCGCGAAAACCCTTGGTGGGACGAACATTTCACCCGGCCACTGTTCCTGGCGCTGGAATGCGTCCTGCTATAAACAGGAAGAATTCCGCCGCGTCGTCGATATCGTCACACTCGACGCCACGACCTTCACCTATCGTGTCCACCCCGACGCCGCCGACCGGTCCACCTACTACGACATCGTCCACACCCCGACGACTCACCCGGAACCGGCCACCCAGGCCGGCGCGGCCACGCGCTATTCCTCGTCCGTGCCCGGATGGCGCAGCGTCAGCAGAAGATGATCGAGACGGGTCCGCGTCGATGCGGGCACCGGGGGCACGGTGTCCAGATCGCCGACGAACTGCGCGGCCAATTCCTGCAACTTGACATTGGTTTCCTGGGAGCGCCACGCCAGCACGCGGAACGCCTGTTCCGCCGAGATCCGGTAGACGAACATCAGGATCCCCTTGGCCTGTTCGATCGCCGCCCGGCGTTCGATGACGGCGGGCAGCTCCTCCTCGAAAAGTTCGCGGCGCTGCCGGTCCACCGAGTCGGTGAGATCGACGTAGTAGCCCTGCGTGCCGATCACCTCGCCGGACGCGTCGAGCATCGGCTCCGACACCACCAGCACATCGCGGACCGTGCCGCCGGTGTCGACGATGCGGTGCCGGCTGGAAAACGGTGCGTGATCTTCGACCGAGGTCACGATGGTGGCCTCGACCCGATCGCGGTCGTCGGGATGTTTGTGCCCGAGCAGCAGCTCGGTGGTCGGTTCGACCTGCCCCGGTGCATAACCGTGCATCCTGGCGACCTCGTCCGACCACTCCCATCGCTCTTCGGCGAACCAGAATCGGAACCGGCCGACGCCCTGCGGGTCACCGGCGCCCACCACCCGTTCGACGCCGTCGTCGTGCCCGCTGGCGACCATCATCGCAGCCTACTCTCCGGCCCGGACACGGCCCTCACCTGCGCCGATGTCCTGCCGAGGGCACGCGGTGCCGCCGTGATGCGGTCCGGCATCCGTTCCGTGGCCCAACCGATACCGGATCCTGTCCGGTTCTCGACCGACGGAACGGGACGGTCCGTAGGATCGGTCCGGTACGCGAACGGCGCGCATCCGCCCGCCTCTCGCGTTCGATTGTGCACCACACAGATGCGTTGCGCGCCAACCTGTTTCGAAACTCCGGCGCAGGCCGAGCGAACGATAGCCGAATGCGAACATCCGTGCGCAGGCGCAAGACCGTTGAGCTTGCGTGATCGAGGTGCTCGCTCCATGTCGTCGCATACGACGGAAACGGAGTGGCCCGAATGACACACCCCGCACGAACCCACCGGACCGGAGGCGCCCGGTCGCGTAGCGACAGCTACGACAACATCGAACCGTGGTTCGACAAACTCGCCGACCTCGACGCCACCGACCCGCACCGGCGGGCACTGCGCGAGCACATCATCGAATTGTGCCTGCCGCTGGCCGAGCACATCGCGCGCCGCTACCTCAACCGCGGCGAAGCCTACGACGACCTGCTGCAGACCGCCCGCATGGGGCTGGTTCTCGCCGTCGACCGCTTCGATCCGGGCCGTGGCGCGCCGTTCCTCGGGTTCGCCGTTCCCACCATCATGGGTGAGGTGCGCAAACATTTCCGCGACCACACCTGGGCGGCCCGCGTACCCCGCCGCTACAAGGAACTGCGCCACCGGATCGTGAAGGCCGGCGATCCGCTCACCCAGCGCCTGGGCCGTGCGCCCAATGCCCGGGAACTGGCCGCCGAGCTGGATGTCGACATCATCGACATCACCCAGGCTCTCGTCGCCGCCAACGTCTACCAGTGCGATTCCCTCGACGCCGCCCGGACCGAGCGCGA
Source organism: Nocardia kruczakiae NBRC 101016 (assembly GCF_001612965.1). Lineage (GTDB taxonomy): Bacteria > Actinomycetota > Actinomycetes > Mycobacteriales > Mycobacteriaceae > Nocardia > Nocardia kruczakiae. The sequence continues at coordinate 7,782 of NZ_BDBL01000030.1, read as the reverse complement.
CGACGCACCGTCCGCGGCGGCCGCCGCGCTGGGCGTCGACGAACCCTGCTACGAACTGCTCGAGCAGGCCGCCGCGGTCCGGCCGCTCATCGCCGATCTGCCGCAGCGCGACCGCGATATCCTCGTCCTGCGATTCTTCGAATCGAAAACCCAATCGGAGATCGCCGAGCACTTCGGGGTATCCCAGATGCACGTGTCACGACTGCTGACCCGCATTCTGGATACGCTGCGCGACGGGGTGTGGAGTACACCGGAGGACTCGGTCGCGCAGATGCGACCGTAGCCGCGGCGGTCAACCGCCCCGCTTCTCCGAGGCGACGAACAGCAGCCCGCCGATCATCGCCATGTTCTTGTGGAACTGCACCTGTTGCGGCTTCCGCGCGCCGGGGTCGTCGATCGCCCAGAACGCATGTCCCGCAATGGTTGTCGGCACCATCGAGGCGATGAGAGCCAGCGCCGACAGGCGGGGCAGTGTGCCCAGTGCCAGCAATACGCCACCGGCCACCTGAACGCCCGCATTGACCTGTACCAGCAGCTTGTCGTCCTCGGGCAGCGGCACGACCGAGCGCACCGCGGCGAGGGTCGGCGCCGCCGCCTCCGGCCGAGGTCCGGGCGCACGCAACGCGTCCGCACCGAGTACCGCGTAGGTGGAGCCCATCAGCACGCGCGCCGCCGCACGGAGGGGATCGAAGCGCATATCAACTCCATTCCACAACTGTCGTTCGGTGCCGTCCGATCGGCCGACACTGTCGGGCTACCCGGTGTCGCCGCGATGAACCCGGGCGCGCGGCGGGATCAGGAGGTGCGGCCGGGGCGATCGGTGCGGATGGCAGCCGAGGCGGCGGCGCGGGAACGGACACCGAGTTTGGTGCGCGCGTTGGCGACGTGCCGGTGCACGGTATGGGGACTCAAGGTCAGCCGCTCGCCGATCTGCGCGTCGGTCAGCCCCTCGGCCACCAGGCGCAGAATCTCGCGCTCGCGATCGGTCACCGCTTCGGGACCCGGCGGCAACGGCTGGGATCGCACCGGATATCCCAGCGCGCGCAGGATCGCGTCGGCGACGGCGGTCGCGTCACCGCGCCACGGGAAATGGTCCTCACCGTACAGTTCGACGAAGGTCGCGCGACGCACGCGGCGGGCGACGTCGACACCGAGGGCGAACGGCACCGCGCGATCGTGCTTGCGGTGCAGCACGGTGGTCGGGACGGTCACGGCCGCCAGGTACTCGGTGGCGTCGAGTTCGTATGTGGCGGACAATGATTGCGCGGCCTGCTCGGCCGTCGCGGACAGCCGCTGGAAGCGGGCGAACCGCTCGCGTTCGGCGCTGTCGGCGCCGGGGACGAACACATCGGCCAGCAAACGGGAGCCCAGGCCCCAGTGCGCGGAAATCGCATCCACCAGCGCGCGGCGCGCTCCCTCCGGCGCGATGTCCGCGCCGCGGGCGAACGACCCGTAGAGGACGAGCCGATGGACCCGGCGGGGCAACCGGGCCGCGAGTCCGGCTGCGACCGCCGAGCCCGACGACGCGCCGAGCACCGCGACGCGCTCGAACCCCAGCGCATCGACGATGTCCGCGGTCACGGCGATTTCACCATCCGGATCGACCGGCGCCGCGGTCGCGGACATGCCGCGCCCGGGCTGGTCGTATCGGATGACGGTGAACCGAGTCGCCAGCCGGGACATGAAGGCCCGGAACAACGGATCCTTCCAGTTGAGGATCAGGTGGCTGCACCACCATCCGCCGATCAACAGCGCGGGACCGCTGCCGACCACCGAACAGGCGACCTCGCCGCCGACGGTCCGCACCCGCTGGACCACCTGCTCCTCGGCGCCCACCATGCTGCCACCTCTCGTGCGGCGGCCGTCGAGGCCGGCGCATCATCCGGCATCGATTATGGCCCGAACGGGCCATGACGCGAAGGGCCGCCGCCCGCCACACTCGTTCCCATGACCACCGCAACTCTCGGCCAACGCATCTTCGCCAGCTGGTATCCGGGCTTCATGTCCCGCGTCGAACGTGCCGGACAGGCCGACCTGCGCCGGGCCCAGCTCTGCCGCGCCTCCGGTCGCACCCTCGAAATCGGGGCCGGCGACGGACTGTCGATCTCGCATTACCCGGACGGCCTGGACGAACTCGTCCTGCTCGAACCGAATCCGGCACTGCGCGCCCGATTGACGGCACGCGCCGACACCGTCGCCGGGCCCGTCACCGTCGTGGACGGCGACGCGCACCGGCTGGATTTCCCGGCGGCCAGTTTCGACACGGTCACCGCGTCGCTGGTGTTCTGTTCGGTGCGCGATCCGGCCCGGGCGCTGCGCGAAGTGCATCGCGTGCTGCAGCCCGGCGGCCGGTTCCTGTTCCACGAACACGTCCGCGGCACCGGCCTGCGCGCCGGCGTCCAGGACGTGCTGACACCGCTGCAACGACGCCTCGCGGACGGCTGCCACGCCAATCGGGACTTCGAAAGCCTGCTCGCGGCAGCGGATTTCGCTGTCGAGGACATCGCGCACACCCGGATGCCGACAATGATGCCGACCATCGTGCCCCTGGTCGTCGGCACCGCGCGCCGACGGTGAGCGCTGCGCCTAGTCCGCCTCGTCGTCCACGTCGTCGAATTCGAAATGCAAGGCGTCGACGCAGCGTTCGTATTTGCCGACCAGATCCGCTTCGCTGTCGGCGCCGATGAAGATGTCCGCCAGTTCGTAGCTGTAGCTGTCCTGCGCGGGCATCTCCGACAGCCGGATTCCTTCGGCGGGAACCACTTCGATGGTGACGCCGGGGATGTCGTCCTGGATCCGCTCGATCTCCGCGGCCGTGGGAACTCTGGTCACGATCCCGTCGGAGAAACGGCGGTAGTAGCACTTGGCGGCGATGTCGTAGCGGCCCTGTCCCTTCGGCAACCGCGGATCGAGGCCGAGGCCCAGACGCACCATGCAGTGGTGGTTGGGCACGCCGTCCACGGCGTAGAACATGTCGGCGTGCGATTGCGAATGGCGGGCGTTGATCTCGAGCACCGACACCCGTCCGGTGTCCGGCTCGCAGAAGAATTCGATGCTGAACGTCGAATTGTCCAGGCCCATTTGCGATATGACGCGCTCGGAGATATCGGTCATCCGCGCCACGATCTCGGGCGGCAACTGGGACGGATATTGATGCCGGAGGAAACACGGCGTCTGCGGGTAGTTGATCGAATCCAGGGCGCCGTTCACGGTGACCCGGCCGCGATAGACGTATCCCTCGGTCGCCGCCTGCACGCCGGTGAGCGTTTCCTCGGCCAGACATGCCTGGCCGCCGATCGCGGCGATCTCCGGCGGAAGGTCGATCCGGTCGAGAACGAATTCGAACGGTTTGCCGACCCGGCCGACACCCGCGCGGATCTGTTCGACCGCCGCCTCGAACTCGCGGTCGTCGTGCACGTGGAACGCCAGTTCCGAGGAGAAGGACTTGACGGGCTTGAGCCACACCGGATACGTCATCCCCTCGGGCAGGCGGGCCTCGCCGTCGAGGTCGACGATCCCGAACTTCGGAATCTCGTCGATCACCTTGCTCTGCTCGATCCGGCTCCAATATTTGTGCTCGCACTTGACCACCGCCTCGAGATCGGCGCTGGGCAATCCGAACCGCTCACACAACATCGGAACCAGGGCGGTCACCGGGAAATCCCAGTAGCCGACGACGGCCGCGATATCCCCGTCGAAGCCCTTCAGGGTGTCCTCCGCTTTGTGCAGCAGGTCCTCGATCGGAATCTCACCCTCCTGGGTTTCCTCGATCCCGAGCAACGGATGGAATCGGTATCGCTGCGCGTCCGGAATCAGGTCGAGAGTGCGCAGATTTCCGTCGTCGAGACCGATCACGAAGATATCGGCAGTATTCACACGTCTCCTCTGGTCGAAATATTCCCCGCGGGCGCGTACATCGATTCCCCGGCGTCGGTCCGGGGCGCCGGGCGCTGGACGAGCCGCACCAGCCGGCGCATCGCGTGCCGGGCCTCGGGCACATCCGAGAGATGCCACGCGTGGAACATCCCCGGATATTCGAAGTAACCGAGGTCGACCCCCTCGCGCACGCACCGCGCCCGGAAACGGCGGGCATCGGCCAGCAGGAGGTCGCGAGTGCCGACGAACAGGCTGAGTCGCCCGGGCGTCGCGGCGGGCGCATTCAGCGGACTGATCATCGGATCGCGCCGGTCGAGCTCGCCGGCGTACAGGCGACCGGCCTCGGCCAGTCCCGCGACACCGAGATAGGGGTCGCACGGATCGAGAGCCCGGGCCATGGGATCGGTCATGGTGACATCGAGCCATGGGGAGATCATCACGACCTCCTTGGGTGTCACGGCCTCCGTCGCGCCGAGTTGGCGCGCCAGCACCAGCGCCAGCGCGGCACCGGCGGAATCACCCATGAACACCTTGTTCTCCGACGCGGTATGCGCGAAGACCTCGTCGTGCACCGCGCGCACCATCGCCACCGTGTCGTCGCCGTGGTGCGCGGGGGCCAGCGGATAGAGCGGCACGGTGACCGTGCATCCGGTCCGGTCGACCAGGCGGGCCAGGAATTTCCAGTGATCGTGCTGGATCTGATGGACGTAGGCGCCGCCGTGCAGGTAGAGCACGTGGCGGGAGGTGCCGCCCTCGAGCGGCCGGATGGTGTACACGGGCCGGCCCCGCATGTTCCGGCGCGTCACCCAGTAGTGGGTGTGCAATTCGGCCGGCGGGCGGTCCCGGTCGGGCCGCTGGCTCTTGCGGATACTCTCCCGCAGCGCGTGCGCGTCGGCAAAGGTCTTGTCCGCGTGCGTCATTCGCATGCCGGCGATCAGCATGCGGCTGCGCAGGCTCGGTTTCGCATGATTCACCGGTCCTACCGGTTCCAGGTCACACGTGGTCACGGGGAATCACCCTCTTCCAGTTCCGCGAGAACATTCGCTGTTCGCCCTCGAATCCGTCGAGTTCGGCATGGACGTAGAAATCGGTCGGGGTACAGGTGACGCGGGTCCGGGTTTCGGTGCGGGCCCGCCAGTCGCCCCGGGCGAAACTCATCGACCACGACGTTTCCGCTGTGGCGGAACAGAATTCGTCCGCCTTCCAGCTGTAGCGTTCGTGGACGCGGCGGTCGACGTCGAGATCGTGCTCGTCGAAGCGGATCAGGCCGGCGTCCTTGACGATGTCGAGTGCGGAACGGTAGTCGATCAGATCGCGCGAGACCGTCCACTTCTGCTCCCCCGGCCTGATCCGGGTGGTGGGCATCGGCTCGGCGCCTTCGGGTTCCTCGAACGGCCGCACCGCGACATCGTCGGATTCGGCGATCGGCCGGATCGGCAGCGTCAGGGCGCTGCCCTCGGTGTACACGGTGACGAGGGCGGGTTCCGGCGGTGGCCACGCCAGCGGCCAGTACGACGTCGACAGCGACAACCGGATCCGGTGACCCGCCGGAAAGGCCTGGGCCACGGCATTGAGCTGCACGGTGACGCGGTAGCGGCGGCCCGGTTCCAGCGGTTCCGGTTCGTCGTGGCCGTCGCGGTGGGTCAGATTCAGCAGGCCGTAGGTCACCCGGGTCGCGCGGCCGTCCGGGGCGACGTCCGAGAGTCTGGCCGCGATCATCGCCACCGGCTTGTCGGCCGACACCTCCAGCGTCACGGTCGGCGCGCCCAGGATCTCGCAGCGTTCGGTCAGCTCGTCGGTGTCGAACACCAGCGAGCCGCCGTCCTCTTCGCGCTGGTCGTAGGGCAGATCCGGGGGCGCGCTGTAGGACGCCCACTTCCCGGCGAACTGCCCCACCGACAGCGGCGACTCGACCGCGAGAGCCGCCGGGGTCACCGGCTCGTCCGGGCGCGTGATCCGGTTACGGGCCAGCGGGTGCGCCACGGCCCGTACGTGCGGCGAGGGCCACGCGGGCTCACCGACCCAGCGGCCGGGCCGCTGTTCGTACGACGTGGACGGCGGGACACTGTCCTGCATCCACGTCCGCAGCATCGGACCGTCCATCACATCGTTGTCGATATCGCGCAGCCAGTGGTCCCACCAGCGCACCACCTCCTGCAGGTAGCCGATCGCGGGGCCGGGTTCGCCGAGATGCGGATATTTGTGCGACCACGGACCGATGAGGCCCTTACGCGGGACTTCCAGATTCTCGAGCAGCCGTGCGACGGCGTTCGAATAGCCGTCGGCCCAGCCGCTGGAGGCGAGCACGGGAATCTGGACGTCGGCGTAGTTCTCGCAGACCGACGCGCGTCGCCAGTAGTCGTCGCGGCGCTGGTGCTCGAGCCAATTCGCGGCCCAGAGGCTGCAGTTCTCCAGCCGCTCCAGCCACATCTCCCGCCAGCGGTCACCGACCAGCGCGGGATCGGGCGGCAGCGTGCTGTAGGCGAACATCGTCGCGGATTCGGCGATGTTGTCCGAGAGCAGGGCGCCGCCCATGTAGTGCATGTCGTCGGAATAGCGATCGTCGGTGAACGAGGAGATCACGATCGCCTCGAGACCCGCGGGTTTGCGGGCGGCCACCTGCAGCGCGTTGAAACCGCCCCAGGAGATACCCATCATGCCGAGCCGGCCGTTGCACCACGGCTGCGCCGCCATCCAGGCGAGCACCGCTTCGGCGTCGAGGTGCTCCTGTTCGAGGTACTCGTCGGCGAGCACTCCCTCCGACTCGCCGGTGCCGCGCAGGTCGACCCGGACACAGCCGTAGCCGTGTCCGGCGAGATACGGGTGGTGAATCGAATCCCGCACCGCGCTCAGGTCCCGTTTGCGATACGGGATGTATTCGAGGATGCCGGGCACCGGGGCGTCATCGGAGGCGATCGGCCGCCATATCTTGGCGGCCAGCCGCACCCCGTCCGGCATCGGGATCCACACCTGTTCGTCCACGGTGATCTGCTGCGGCATGGACGTCACCGTCCGCATCAGTCCTCCTCGGTTCACATCTCGGTGGCCGGTTCCCGAAGCGGCGTCTCACCGCCGGCTGCCACCGCCCCCGTCGATTACGCACTTCCGGCGGCTACCCGCTCACGGCCGCACTACACCGGCGGCACACCCGCTGATGAGTTATCGGGCGAAACAACTTCTCGTACAGCATCTTTCGATACACTGGGCCGCGCTCGCGGCACGCTACGCGCCGACGGTGTGAGCTGCGCTACAGCATTCGCCGCTCCGTGGCGGCCAGGATCAACCGGCCGGGCACTCCACGGCCACGAAAGCCGACCACGCCACCCGCCGCGGGATCGGCACCGGCCGGTGCCGATCTTCGCCATGGCCGCCGTGGTCACCCTGGCGGCGGGGGTGTACATCGAGCGCAGCGGTGAGGAGCTGTTCGGCCGCTGCGGGATGTCGGGAGTGGTGTTCGGCGCCACGGTGCTGGCCGCGGCGACCTCACTGCCGGAACTGTCGACCGGGCTGACCTCCACCCGCGTCGGCATCGTCGGCCTCGCGCTCATCCCGACCTGACGGCGGCTCGGTGGCGGGTTCCCGGATGCCTAGGATCGAGGTGATCCATTGGCCGGAGGATGCGAACAGACAAGGGGTGCGGGTGATTTCAGCACGCGAGATGTGGACGTTGTTCGAGCCGATCCACGCGGTGACCTATTTCGCCCCGGAATGCCGGACCGCATTCGAGCAGGCGGGGCTCCGCGGCTTCTGGCGCGGCTACTTCGGCGGTCGCTCGGCGCCGTTCGGGCCGGTCGGCCCCGGCGTCGTGACAGCGACCTTCTTCGGCTTCTCCCCCGCCATGGTGGCCCGGGCGCTGCCGGGCGTGTGGGAGCTCGCGACGCCGCAGCGCGTCCTCGCGGCCCGCTC
>NZ_BDBL01000029.1 GCF_001612965.1 Nocardia kruczakiae NBRC 101016 | reverse complement strand
GCCGCGCGCGGCCGACACCACGCGGGCGCCCGCGCCGGAGACCGTTCGCGCGCCCGCGCCCGGGACCGTTCGGACGCCCGCGCCCGAGACACGCCGCATGCCCGAGCCGCCGCGTACTCCGGACGCACCGCGCGCCCCGGAGACGGTGCGATACCCGGACGCCGGCGGTGCCGAGGCCGATCGTGGAACCTGGTGGCGCGCAGACGATTCCGGCTTCCCGCCCACTCCGCCGCGGGAGACCACAGGATCGCTCTGGGACGACGACGAACTCGCCAAGAAGCTCACCGCCCCGCGCGGCGGCGCCGAGCAGAAAGCGGGTTCGGGTTCGCTGTGGGACGACGACGAGCTCGCCAAGAAGCTCGTGCCGTCGCGGCCGGTGCCCGGGCCCGAACCTGTCGAGACCGGCCGCAACAGGACGGTGCTGATCGGCGGCATCGGCGCGGCCGTCGTGCTGATCGTGGCGTTGATCGTGGTCGTCGTCTTCGCCACGAGCGGTGGTGGCGACAAGTCCGACAATGCGCAGGCCGGTGGTGCGAGCAATGCGGCCGACGGTGCCGACTGCCGGGCCCGCACCGAGGGCAATCTGATCTACGGCAACGGCCCGGGTGACACGTCGAGTGGTGCGAACGCCATCTTCGGTTATCAGCACGCGTACTACACGGATCGCAACGCCGAGAAGGCGCACACCTTCATCGCTCCCGGGGCGAATGTGCAGGCCCCGCCGGAGCTGCAGAAGACCATCGACGAACACATCCCGAAGGGCACGACGTACTGCCTGCGGATCGCGACGACCGCGCCCAACCAGTTCAACGTGGAGGTTTCGGAGTTCCACCCCGACGGTACGAAGTCGCTGTATCTGGAGGTCATCACGACCGTGAATCAGGGAGGCCGCAACCTCATTCAGCTGATTCAGTCGTTCTAAATCTCACAATATGAGAATCTGAGTTCATATTGTGGATGCCGCTGTGCGAAAGTGGTGGTACCACCCTTTCGCTCGGAGGTCTCCATGTCGCCGCATACTCCACCCCTGTCCCGCCGGTTGGACGGTCTGCAGAGTTCGGCGATCCGGGATCTGCTCAAGCTGACCGCCCGGCCGGATATCGTCAGCCTGGCCGGGGGCCTGCCCGACGAACATCTGATGCCGCGCGATGCCATCGCCCGCGCCGCGGAGTCGGCGCTGGCCGACCCGTCCCGGTTGCAGTACACCGAGTCCGCTGGCTGGGGGCCGCTGCGCGAGGTGCTCGCCTCCCGGGAGTCGGTGCGGCTGGGCCGGCCCGTGCCGCTGGAGGAGATCTTCGTCACGCACGGCTCACAGCAGGCCTTGTCGCTGCTGGGTGAGGTGTTGCTCGATCCGGGCGCTCTCGTGGTGGTCGAGGATCCGGCCTATGTCGGCGCGCTGCAGGTGTTCCGCGCGGCGGGGGCGCGAATCGTGGCGATTCCGCTGGATGCCGACGGTATGCGTGTCGACGCGCTGGCCGAGCTGCTCGAGCGCGGCGAGCGCCCGGCGTTGGTGCATACGGTGAGTAATTTCCACAATCCGCGCGGTGTGACGCTGAGCCCGCAGCGCCGGCGCGAACTGGCGGCGCTGGCCGAACGGTACGGCTTCTGGGTGGTCGAGGACGATCCGTACGGCGAGCTGTGGTTCGACCGCCCCGCGCCACAGGCCGTTGCCTCCTACTCGCCCAACGTGATTCGGCTGTCGAGCGCCTCGAAGATCCTGGCGCCGACGCTGCGGGTGGGCTGGATGATCGCCCCGAACGCGGTGTGCCGCGGCGTGGAACTGCTGAAGCAGGGCGCCGATCTGTGCGGTTCGGCGCTCACCCAGCAGATCGCCGCGGACCTGCTGGCCGACGAGCCGTGGCTGGGCGCCCACCTGGACAAGGTGCGCGGCATCTACGGCGAGCGCGCCACCGCCCTGGTGAGCGCGGTTCGCGCCCGCTTCGGCGACCGGGTGGTGAGTACCGACGCCGCCGGCGGCATGTTCGTGTGGCTCGATTTCACCGACGGCACCGATACGGTCGACCTGCTGCCGCGCGCGATCGACCACGGTGTGGCCTACGTCCCGGGCTCCGCGTTCGCGGTCTCACAGCCCTACCGCGGCTCGATGCGCATGTGTTTCACCACGTCGGATGCGGCCGTGCTCACCGATGCGGTCGATCGGCTGGGCCGCGCGGTCGACGCGGCGGGGTAGCGCGGCGAATCTACTGCGCCCACCCGTAGGTGCGTTCCACGGCCTTGTTCCACTCGCCGTAGAGGTGGTCGCGGTCGGCGTCGGACATCGTCGGCTGCCACACCTTGTCCTCGGACCAGTTGGCGCGGATGTCGTCGGTGCCGGACCAGTAACCGACCGCCAGTCCGGCCGCATAGGCGGCGCCGAGCGCGGTCGTTTCGGTGATCACCGGCCGCACCACCGGCACATCCAGGATGTCGGCCTGGAATTGCATGAGCAGTTCGTTGGCGACCATGCCGCCGTCGACCTTCAGGGTGGTCAATTCGACGCCCAGATTCTCCGCCTCGGCGTCGGCGCGCATCGCGTCGATCACTTCGCGGGTCTGAAATGCGGTGGCCTCCAACACCGCCCGGGCCAGATGCGCCTTCGTGACGAAGCGGGTGAGTCCGGTGATCACGCCGCGCGCGTCCGGCCGCCACCGCGGTGCGAACAGACCGGAGAAGGCGGGGACGATATAGGTGCCGCCGTTGTCGTCGACGCTGCGCGCCAGCGGTTCGATCTCCGCCGCGGATTCGACGATGCCGAGGTTGTCGCGCAACCACTGCACCAGGGATCCGGTCACCGCGATGGAACCCTCCAGCGCGTACACCGCGGGCTGGTCGCCGAGTCGGTAGCACACCGTGGTCAGCAGACCGTGCTTGCTGAACACCGGCGTGGTACCGGTGTTGAGCAGCATGAAGTTGCCGGTTCCGTAGGTGTTCTTCGCCTCGCCCGGTGAGAGGCAGGCCTGCCCGAACGTCGCGGCCTGCTGATCGCCCAGGATGCCGGCCACCGGCACCCCCGCGAGCGGGCCGGCGGAGATCTCGGCGTACACCTCCGAGGAGCTGTGGATCTGCGGCAGCATAGAGACGGGGATGCCGAATTCCGTGCAGATCTGCGAATCCCATTGCAGGGTCTCGAGATTCATCAGCATCGTGCGGGAGGCGTTGGTGACGTCGGTGAGGTGGCGGCCGGTCAGCTTCCACAGGATCCAGCTGTCCATGGTGCCGAAGCACAGGTCACCGGCCTCCGCGCGGGCGCGCACACCGTCGACGTTGTCGAGGATCCAGCGCAGCTTGGGACCCGCGAAATACGTGCTCAGCGGCAGCCCGGTGCGGTCGGCGTAGCGCGCGGGGCCGACGTCGCCGGCCAGCTCGTCGCACAGCGCCGCGGTGCGGGTGTCCTGCCAGACGATGGCGTTGGCGACCGGCCTGCCGGTGGCGCGATCCCAGACCACGGTGGTTTCGCGCTGATTGGTGACCCCGACCGCGGCGATGTCATCGGCGCCGATCCCGGCATCCTCGAGCGCCGCACCGATCACGAATTCGGTATTGCGCCAGATGGTTTCGGCATCGTGCTCGACCCAGCCCGGCCGCGGGAACAACTGTTCGTGCTCGCGCTGCCCGAGGCCGGCGATGCGGCCGGAACGGTCGAACACGATGCACCGGCTCGAGGTTGTCCCCTGGTCGATGGCGGCCACGAAGCGTCGCATCCGTGCAGGCTACTAAACCTCGCACGCGCCGCGCATCACATCGCCGCACGCCCGGTGGTGGACTAGGGTGAAAGCGATTACCGACGGGTAACGCAGGACGATCCCACCGAACAGTGCGGAGGAAGTCGAGCGATGAACGAGAAATCACACGGTCAGCACACCGGCGAACTGGGGCCCGAGCAGCGGCAGGCCAGCTGGGAAAGCTTGGGCGCCAAGCATTTCGACGTCATCGTGATCGGTGGCGGGGTCGTCGGCGCGGGCATCGCCCTCGATGCCGCCACCCGGGGCCTGGAGGTGGCCCTGGTGGAGGCGCGCGATCTGGCCTCGGGCACCTCGAGCCGGTCGTCGAAGATGTTCCACGGCGGTCTGCGCTACCTCGAACAGCTGGAATTCGGGCTGGTCCGCGAGGCGCTGCGGGAACGTGAGCTGAGCCTGAAGACCTTGGCCCCGCATCTGGTGAAACCGCTGCGGTTCCTCTACCCGCTGACCCATCGCGGCTGGGAGCGGCCCTACGTCGCCTCGGGGCTGGTGCTCTACGACACCATGGGCGGAGCGAAATCCGTTCCGGGCCAACATCATGTGACCCGTTCGGGAGCGCTGCGCCTGGCGCCCGGCGTGCGCCGGGACGCGCTGATCGGCGGTGTCACCTACTACGACACCGTGGTCGACGACGCCCGCCACACGATGACGGTGGCCCGCACCGCCGCCCACTACGGTGCGGTGATCCGCACGTCGACCCAGGTCGTGGATTTCCTGCGGGAGGCCGACCGGGTGGTCGGAGTGAAGGTGCGCGACAGCGAGGACGGGCGCACGACCGAGGTGCGCGGACATGTGGTGATCAACGCGACAGGCGTGTGGACCGACGAACTGCAGGCGCTGTCGCATGTTCGCGGCCGATTCCATGTGCGTGCGTCCAAAGGCGTGCACATCGTGGTGCCGCGCGATCGGATCGCCAGTGACGCCGCGCTGATTCTGCGCACCCAGACCTCGGTGCTGTTCGTGATTCCGTGGGGGAGCAATCACTGGATCGTCGGCACGACCGACACCGACTGGAATCTGGATCTGGCCCATCCGGCCGCCACCAAGGCCGATATCGACTATCTGCTCGAACGGATCAACGAGGTTCTGGTCACCCCGCTCACCCAGGACGACATCCAGGGTGTGTACGCCGGGCTGCGGCCGCTGCTGGCCGGGGAGAGCGACGAGACCTCCAAGCTGTCGCGCGAGCACGCGGTGGCGCAGATCGCTCCGGGCCTGGTCGCCATCGCGGGTGGTAAATACACCACCTACCGGGTGATGGCCTACGACGCGGTGGATCTGGCCGTCCACGACATTCCGCAGCGGGTGTCGTCCTCGATCACCGACAAGGTGCCGCTGCTCGGCGCCGACGGCTACTTCGCCCTGCTCAACCAGACGCCGCAGCTGGCGCAGACCTACGGTGTGCATCCCTACCGGATCGAACACCTGCTCAACCGGTACGGCTCTCTCATCACCGACGTCCTCGATCTGGCCGAGGGCAAACCCGAACTGCTGCAGCCGATTACGGACGCGCCCGGATATCTGCGGGTGGAGGCGGTCTACGCGGCGGTCGCCGAGGGGGCGCTGCACCTGGACGACATCCTGGCCCGGCGCACCCGGATCTCCATCGAGTTCTCCCATCGGGGCACCGAATGCGCCGACGAGGTGGCGCGGCTGGTGGCGCCGGTGCTGGGCTGGGACGAGGAGCAGATCCGGCGCGAGGTGAGTACGTACAACGCCCGGGTCGATGCCGAGATCCGCTCCCAGACCCAACCCGACGACGTGTCGGCCGACGCCCTGCGCGCCGCCGCACCGGAACCTCGCCCGGAGATCCTGGAGCCGGTGCCGCTGCCGCAGGCATAGAGCCGCGCGGTGCGGCTAGGGGGCGGTCGACGTGGGCGGCGAGGTGTGACCGGAATGGGCGGGGCCCGTACTCACCGAGTGCTGCAGCGCATAGGTGAACAGGACGGTGGCCGCGATGGCGATGGCCGTGATCAGCAGCTGGGTGACAAGCCGTGTGCTACGACGCATCGCGGTGCTCGCATATGTCATCTGCCCTGCTTCCCGACCGGTGACGATCTTGTCGCCCTTATGTCGCATTCACGCTCCGAAGTGTTAGCGGCCGAAAGAAATATAGCTATCCATCGGCAAACATCGCGGCTCGTGCCCGGTCAGCGGCGAGTCCGGCCCGCGGTCTTCGGCTCCGGTGCCTCGGGTGCGGGCTGACAGCGGGGACAGAAGTAGATACCGCGAGGTGACAGACAGGTCGAGCCGCCCGGTGGAGTGATCCGGGAGCCCCTCGGCCCGTGGTCTGGGCCGGTGGCGAGGCAGTTGGTCGACGAAGTTGCAGCTGGCCTGTGAACAGGGCTGCCGGGCGCTGTCGCTGTTGGTCACCCCGGGCCAAGCCGATGACAGTCCCCAGTTCACGGCGGCTCTCGACGGGATTGGGGTGCCCGAACTCGGCGGCGGCGGGCCACGATCACGCCCGGTTCAGATGCTGGCCGACAATACCTATTCCAGCGGCGGAAACAGGGACTGGCTACGTCGGCAAGGGATTCGGGTACCTGGCCACGGTTCATATCGCTGCGATCAATCAATGGCTCAAACACCAGTGAGAGCAGCGCAATTGGGCCGCTCACCACTTCGAGGGCGCCCTAGGTGCGCAGCCAGCCATCGAAGACTCAGTATGCTTGGCTCGCAACAATGCTCATGTTTCGGAATCCCAGTTACGTTACGCTGCAAGCGATCTCCTGCTACCATTTCTCGGCTACGAAGGGCCGGCGCTTGGCCGTGGTGGAGCGAATCAGCACGCGTAGGGGGTGGCGGCCGCATGGCAGCTGGCGGGGTCTAATGGGCAAGATCATCAGGTGAAGGTCTCGTATCGAGGCCTGGGGTGAGTCAAATTATTAGCTGAGGATCGATGAACTACGCAACCGATTTGGTGCCTATAATCCGTTGGGTCGGAGGTAAACGTTGGCTAGTACCAACTATTAAGAAACTTTTGTCGGATACCCCGATCGTGAACTATCACGAGCCGTTTCTTGGTGGCGCTGCGGTGTTTATTAATATGAGATTTTCTAAAACCGCCTATTTGTCTGATTCCAATTCCGAGCTGATAGAGATGTATGACGCCCTGCGAGACAACCACGAGCGGGTATTTGAACACCTGATCGCACATGCAAATTCTGCCGATCACTATTATAAGACCCGACAGGAGATACCGGGTGATCCGATAAACCGCGCTGCGCGGTTCCTGTATCTGAACCATACATCTTTCAATGGAATTTATCGCGTGAATTTGCGTGGAATCTACAATGTTCCTTTTGGCTACAGGAAGAATCCTCAGATCCCGAGTTTGGATGCGCTCAAGCTCTTTGCGGAACGCTTGCAAAGAGCGTGTCTGAATGCGCAGGACTTCGGGGAGTGTATAGAAAACGTCGGACCAGGCGACCTTATCTATTTGGATCCTCCGTATACTGTGGCGCACAATAACAACGGTTTTATCAAATATAATCAAACGCTCTTCTCGTGGGATGACCAAAAAAGGTTAAGCGAGCTCATTGACCAGATCAAACAAATAGGCGCATATTACATTCTTTCCAACGCGGCGCACCCTTCGATCGAAACCTTGTTCGAAAAAGGAGATCGGATGATATCCACCAGTCGTAGAAATTCTATCGGGGGCCGGTCTGCAGCGAGAGGTTCTGCCTCGGAGTACGTATTCACCAATTTGGGGGCGATATGACGTCTTGTGTATCACCAAGTTCTGGCAGCGGTTCCGAAGTTGTCTTGCCGACAAGAAGGATCCAGGCTGAATGTCGGCGGCGTTCGGCTGGTTTTGTGGCAACAACGGTGTCGACGGCTGCTGTCGCAGAGTATGAGCAAAATGGCTGGATGCTTGAGAGGACCAGCAGGCGCGGCAGCAGGATGAAACGTGAAAAGGATGTAAATGAGATCTTTTCAGACCAAGTTTGGATAACGTTCGCGAAATTGGGGTTCGAGCATCTGAGCACCGAGGGGCAAGCCACTACTTGGCTTTCTCATTCTGTCGGTGCATCGACAGAGATCAGTGTATTTGCGGCTGATGCTGAAACTGCGATCGTTGTCCTCTGCAAGTCTTTCGAGAAGCCGACAAGTTACTCTTTCAGAAGTGAGACCCAGTTCATCAGAGAATATCACATGCGGATTAGGGGGCAGATACGAGAAAGATTCCCTGACAGAAAGGTCCGTTTCGTTGTTGCGGCGAACAACTGTGTGGCCTCTGTTCAAGTCAGGCAGTCTCTAGTTGAAGCGAATATCTCTTTCCTCGATGTACGTGCTGTCAACTATTATTCGGAGCTCTCTAAGCATTTAGGATCCGCCGCGAAATACCAGCTTCTGGGACACCTATTTGCAGGGCAGAAGATTCAAGGTTTAGATTCGCGGGTCGTCGCAGTTGAAGCGCGGATGGGTGGCCGAGTGTATTATTCATTCACAATCGAACCAGAGCGCCTGCTGAAGATTGCCTTCGTGCTCCATCAAAACCCTGCGGTCGATGATTTATTGCCTACATATCAACGATTGATTAGGCGCAAGCGCCTCAACGACATATCAAAGTTCGTCGAGAACGGCGGCTTCTTCCCGAATTCCATCGTATTGAACGTTGATTCCGGTAGACGTGGACCCCACTTCGAGCTTCTGGGCGGACAGCCACGTGGCAGTAATAGTCGTGTCGGAGTCTTGCATTTGCCTCAGCACTACCGCGCCGCGTACGTGATCGATGGCCAACATCGGCTTTACGGTTACGCAAATTCAGCCCGATCTGCCACGGACTTGATTCCGGTCGTAGCATTCATGGATTTGGATCGATCGGCGCAAGTAAAGCTCTTTATGGAAATAAATGAGCGTCAGCAGGCGGTTCCTAAAAGTCTTCGTCTAACTCTGGAGGGCGATCTTCTATCGGATTCAGATGACCTTCGCCAACGTGCGCGTTCGGTAGTGTTGCACGTCGCGCATCGTCTGGGTGAATCTGAGACTTCACCTCTATATGGACGAATTCTTATCGGGGAAGTACCGAAGACCTCGATTCGTTGTATATCTATGGACGCTGTGCGCCGCGGTGTTGCCTCATCGAATTTTATTGGCACGTTCAATAAATCCAGCGTCCGGCAGCCTGGAACCTTTTTTAGAGGCTGGGATGATTTGACGTCGGGACCGCTTGAGGAGTTTCTGGAGATCGGGCTGTCATATTTCAAAGATGGTCTGGTGAGACAGTGGGAGCTCGGCAGCTCCGATGGCGGATTCGTCTTCATCAATAATGGTGTTGAAGCCATGATAAGACTCCTGAGCGACATTGTCGATATCGTAACGAGTAATGCCGAAGTTGCGCCACTCAACGCGAGTCCGTCGGCCGTTTTCGAAAAGTGCAAACCCTATGCCGACGCTGCAATTAGGCATTTAAGAGAACTTTCTGCTGCGGAGGGGTTGGAGTATAGGAAACAGTACGGTTCAGGAGGGGCTGTATGGTACTGGCGTAGATTGCAGCAGGCGGTCCGGGCTGAGCATGCAGGCTTTGATCCAAGTGGTCTAGATGATTTCATAGAAAAGGAATCGAAGCGGTATAATAAGGCTTCTACCGAAATAGTGCAGGAGCTCGAAACCTTTTTGAAGACCGATATTCGCTCTCGACTCGAGCAAGCGTTGGGCGATCGATGGTATAAGCAAGGTGTTCCGAAAGCGGTGCAGAAGCAAGCCGGTCTTCGGTGTGCTGAGAAGAACGTGGATCTAGATATAGGCGAAGAAATTCAGGAATGGGATTGCCTGTATCTCGTCAATTATAGAGAAATCCTTTGCTATAAGCATGATCAGTGGAAGGCGTTGTTTGAAGACCAGTATACAAGGCCGAGAGACGTGGGTGCCTCAGGATCATGGAAGGATAAGACTTCTTGGATAACAAAGCTGAATGAGATTCGAAACGATACGCATCACGGGCGGTCCGTTAAAGAAGAGGACTATGCCTTTTTGCTGGATCTGAAAACGTGGCTTCTTGTCGACTAATTTCGTTACGGCCCTGCTTAGGTAAAGTCGGGCTGACAGCGGGGACAGAAGTAGATACCGCGTTCGGTGGCCGGGGCGGAGGCGGCATCCGGGCCGAGCATGCGGACGAGGATCATCGATCCGCAGCGGGGGCACGGTTGACGCTGGCGGCCGTAGACCACCGCGGGCCGGGGTGGATGGTGTGCGGCTCGGCCGAGGATGCGGTGTGCGGCGTCGACGAGTCCGGGGAGGTCGGGTACGGCCGCGACCGGGGTGGCCGGGTGGATCCGCTCGGCGAAACAGATCTCGCTGCGGAAGATGTTGCCGACTCCCGCCATGGTCGTCTGATCGAGCAGCGCGAGCCCGATCGGCCGCTCCGGATCCGCGCGCAGCCGCCGGACCGCCTCGGCCGCATCCCAATTCGGGCCCAGCAGATCCGGGCCGAGATGGTCGACGGCGGTGTGCTCGTCGGCGAGGCGTAGCACCTCGACCAGGCCGAGGGAGAACCCGACGGCTTCGGTGTCGGCGGTGGCGAGAATCAGTCGCGCGGTGAATCCGGGTTTGGTCCACCGCTGCCCCGGGCGGTAGACCCGCCAGGTGCCCTCCATCTTCAGATGGGTGTGGATGCTGAGCGTCTCGGTGCGCACGAACAGGTGTTTGCCGTAACTGCCGACGCTGTCGACCCGGCTGCCGCGCAGATCGAGCGTGGCATAGCGCGGGACGCGAAAGTCACTGCGCGTCAGCGTCTTTCCCGCGAGCGCGGTCCGCAGCCGCGCCGCCGCGAGATAGACGGTATCTCCTTCCGGCATCGGCGTTCACCGCCGGTGCCGGCGCACGAGGCGGGCCGGTCTCATGCTGTGCTCCGTAGCCGGAAGCCCCGGGGAGTGGTGTGGAAACCGGCGTCGGTGAGGAAGGTGGCGAAGGTGTTGCCGTGCACCGATTCCCCGTCGACGCGTTCGACGACCAGGGAGTCGATCCGGCGGTCGTGGACCAGGGCCGCCAGTGCCGCCGCGGCCTCGGTCCGGATTTCGGGGTCCTCGGTGAAGGTGAGCAGCGTCTTACCGCCGCGTTCCAGATACAGGGCCAGTTCGCCCGCGGCCAGGACCACCAGCGCCCCCGCCTTGCGGCCCGGGCGATGTCCGGCTCCCTCACCCGCGTTCTTCGGCCACGGCAGGGCGGCGCCGTAGGGATTGGCCGGATCGCAGGCGGCGAGTGCGACCGTGCCGACCCGGCCGGTGCCGGCGCCCGCCCGGTCGGAATCGTAGGAGCGCAGCCGATCCACCACGTCGGTGGTGGAGAACTGCGCGCCGCCGAGAGTGTCGACGAAATAGCCGCGCCGGCAGCGCCCGCGATCCTCGAATTCGGTGAGCACCCGGTACATCAGCGCGAACCCGCCCGGAATCTCCTCGTTCTGCACCGAACCGCGGGTCAGCACACCGTAGCGCTCCAGCAGCAGATCCGCGGTGGCGTGGGCGCGAATCGTGTTGTCCGGCAGGCGCTGTGGGAGCAGCGACCATCGCCCGGCCACGGCGGGAGGGCCGGTCCGGGTCGGCATCGCCGGTCGCGGCAGGTACATACGCCCGCGCGGGGTGCGCCGGGGGGTGCGATGGGCGGTGGTGCTGCGGGTGGTGCCGGACAGCCGCGCCCGGACCGGAGCGAAGGTGTCGCCGGACAGATATCCGGCCCACACCAGCTCCCAGAGTGCCGCCGCCACGGCCGCGTCGTCGAGCACGCCGGTCGCATCGGACAGTTGCCGGAAGAAGTAGGCGCCGCCCGCCACCACGACGAGCCGATTGCCGTCGGAGGCGCCCGATTCGGAAGCGGCCGTGGCGTCGGCGTCGAGCGGAATCGCATCGGTGGCCGCCGCGGTCATCTGCGCACCCAACGCCGTCAGCAGCCGCAGTTGCAGATCGGTGAAGTCGATCTCCTGCGGCGGCCCCAGCGTGACCGGTGCCTGATCCGCCGGATGCAGGGCGATCCAGCCGTCCTTGGCGGTGATGGCGCCGTGGCCGGACCACAGCACCTCGCCGGAGGCGGTGAGTTCGTCGAGCATCGCCGGTGTGTAGTCACGCACCCGCGACGGCAGGATGAGCGACTCCCACGCCGAAGCCGGAATCGGCACGCCCGCAAGCTGTTCCACCACCGCGGCCACGCCGTCCACGCCGCGCAGCGTCGAGGTGCCGATATGCTGCCACGCCGGCAGGAACCGGCCGAACGCGCCCGTGGATACCGGCTCGACCTCCTTGCGCGCGGCGGCCAGCGACCGCCGCCGCAGCCGGCGCAACACCTGCGCGTCGCACCATTCCGCACCGGCGGAACCGGGCGTGAATTCGCCTTCCACCACTCGCTTCTCGGCCCCGAGCCGATGCAGTGCGGTGGCCGCGACGGCCGGGCCGATCCCGAAGCGCCGGGCGACGGCGTCGAGGGTGAACGGGGCGTGGGTGCGGGCGTAGCGGGCGACCAGATCACCCAGCGGATCGGCGACCGGTTCGATGAAGGCCGCCGGCGTGCCGATCGGCAGAGGGACGCCCAGGGCATCGCGCAACCGGGCGGCGTCTTCGATCGCCGTCCACCACCGCGATCCCGCGAACGACACCTCGAGGACCCGCCTGGCCCGCAGCAATTCGGCGAACCACGGGCCCGGGTCCGCGGTGCAGCGCTCGGCCGCCTCGGCCGGGGTGAGCGGGCCGAGCAGTCGCAACAGGTCGGCGAGTCCTTCCGCGTCGCGGGCATGGCGTTCGGGGGTGAGCCGTTGCAGTTCGCGTTCGGTCAGTTCGAGGACGGCGGCGTCGAGGAGTTCGCGCAGTTCCACCCGGCCCAGCAGTTCGGCGAGCAGGCTCGAATCCAGCGACAGCGCGGCCGCGCGGCGCTCGGCCAGCGGACTGTCGCCCTCGTACATGAACTGACCGATGTAGTCGAACAGCAACGCATTGGCGAACGGTGAGGGGGAGGCCGTCTCGACCTCGACCAGTCGCAGTTTGCGCCGCGCCACATTCGTCAGCAGTTCCCGCAGCGCGGGCAGATCGTAGACATCGCGCAGGCATTCGCGCACCGTTTCCAGCAGGATCGGGAAATCCGGGAATTTCCTTGCCACATCGAGCAATTGGGCCGCGCGCTGGCGCTGCTGCCACAGCGGCGCGCGGCGTCCGGGATCCCGGCGCGGCAACAGCAGTGCCCGCGCCGCGCATTCGCGGAAGCGGGAGGCGAACAGCGCCGACCCGCCCACCTGCTCGGTCACGACGTCGTCGATCTCGTCCGGTTCGAAGACGAACAGTTCCGCCCCCGGCGGATCGTCGGTGGTATCGGGCAGTCGGACCACGATGCCGTCGTCGGAGGCGGTCGGCGCGGCATCGACCCCGAATCGCTCCCGTAACCGCGCGCCCACGGCGAGTGCCCACGGCGCATGCACCGGTAATCCGAAGGGCGAGTGCAGGATCAGCCGCCAGTCGCCGAGCTCGTCGCGAAAGCGTTCGACCAGCAGGGTCCGGTCGGTCGGCAGATGGCCGGTGGCCTGGCGCTGTTCGGCCAGGAGTGCGACCAGATTCGCGGTCGCGAAATCGTCGAGGCCGGCGGCGTGCACGAGCTGTTCGAGTTCGACGAGTTCGCCGCCCTTCGCGGCCGTCTTACCCGCCTTGGAGGCCGCGGCTCCCGCGCGGGAGGACGTGCGTCGCGCGGCGCCGTTGCCGCTGGGGTCGGCGGACGATCGGCGTTGTCGCGCAGGACTTTCCGCCCGCGCCGCCGGGGACCGCGGCTGCTCGTCACCGATCGGATCGGCGCCATTCCCGGAGGCCCGGCGAGCGGACTGCTGCCGTCCGCGGCCGCGCGTCGCCGGCTCGGAGTCGATGACTTCACCGTCGGGCGCAGCATCGAAACCGCCCGCATCCCGCACGAGTTCCTCGATCCGCCCGGCCGGTGCGCGCTCGACGGCCTGACCGGCCGTGCGGACGAATTCGCCCAGGGCCGCGCCCAATTCGGCCGGCCGCCCGAGGGAGTCGCCGTGCCAGAAGGGCAGCCGGCCGGGCAGGCCGAAGGCGGGGGAGACGAGAACCCGGTCGTGGGTGATGTCCTCGATGCGCCAGCTGGTCGCGCCGAGGGCGAACACATCGCCCACCCGCGATTCGTAGACCATCTCCTCGTCGAGTTCACCGACCCGCGAAGCCTTTTCGCCGACCATGAACACCGGGAACAGGCCGCGGTCGGGAATCGCGCCGCCGGAGGTCACCGCGAGGCGCTGCGCGCCGGGGCGTCCGGTCAGGGTGCCCGCATCGCGATCCCACACCAGGCGCGGACGCAGTTCGGCGAATTCGTCGGAGGGGTAGCGGCCCGACAGCAGATCCAGCACCGATTCGTACGCCGAGCGCGGCAAAGCCGCGAAACTACCTGTCCCCCTGACGGTTTCGAACCACTCGTCGACATCGATCGGTTCCAGCGCGCACGCGGCCACGGTCTGCTGCGCGAGGATGTCGAGGGGATGGGCGGGGATCTTCAACTCCTCGATCTGTCCCGCCGTCATCCGCATCGACGCCACCGCGCAGTGGATCACATCGGTGCGGTGTTTGGGGAAGATCACCCCGCGCGAGATCTCACCCACCTGATGTCCGGCGCGGCCGACCCGCTGCAGCCCGCCGGCGACCGACGGCGGCGCCTCGACCTGCACCACCAGATCCACCGCCCCCATATCGATACCCAGTTCGAGGCTGCTGGTCGCGACCACACACCGCAACCGGCCGCTCTTGAGGTCGTCCTCGATGATCGCGCGCTGTTCCTTGCTGACCGAACCGTGATGGGCCCGCGCCAGCAACGGCGCCGCCCCGTGATTGACCTCGGTCGGTGACCCGAGTTGTGCGGGCGGCGCGTGCTCGCGGCGGTCCGCGACGCCCTCCGGCTCGTCCGGTTCGGCGATGCGCTCGGCGTATTCCTCATTGAGCCGCGCCGTCAGGCGTTCGGCCAGCCGCCGCGAATTCGCGAACACGATCGACGATCGATGCGCCAGCACCAGATCCACGATCGCGGCATCCACATGCGGCCAGATCGAACCCGGCTGATCGGATTCGCCCGGCTCGGTCATATCCGCCACCGGCACCCGCACCGACAGGTCGAACGTCTTCGGCGCCGGCGGCGACACGATCGTGATCGGCGCCGAGCCGACCAGGAAGCGCCCCACCTCCTGCGGCGGCCGGACGGTGGCCGACAACCCGATGCGCTGGGCGGGCCGCTCGGTGAGCTGGTCGAGCCGGGCCAGCGACAGGGCCAGATGCGCCCCGCGCTTGGAACCGGCGATCGCGTGCACCTCGTCCACGATCACGGTGCCTACCTGTGACAACGTCTCGCGCGCCGCCGAGGTGAGCATCAGGTACAGCGATTCCGGCGTCGTGATCAGGATGTCGGGCGGCCGGCGCTGCAGGGTCCGCCGGTCGGCCGGGGTGGTGTCGCCGGACCGTACGCCGACGCTGATCTCCGGGGCGGGCATACCGAGCCGGGCGGCCGTGCGGGTGATGCCCACCAGGGGTGCGCGCAGATTGCGCTCGACATCGACCGCCAGTGCCTTGAGCGGGGAGATGTAGAGCACGGCCGTGCGCTGCGGGCCGTCCGTGGGTTCGCGGGTGGCGAGCCGGTCGATCGCCCACAGGAAGGCCGACAGCGTCTTGCCCGAGCCGGTCGGCGCGATCACCAAGGTGTGTTCTCCGGCGGAGATCGCCTCCCATGCCCCCAGCTGGGCGGTCGTGGGCGCGGGGAACGCACCGTCGAACCACTCCTGGGTCGGCCGGGAGAACTGCTGCATGGGTTCAGTTTGCACCCGGGCACCGACATCGAGTCCCGACGGCGATGTGTGCGGGGGTGTTTCCCGGGCTCGACCTCGCCGGACGAGGTGGCCGGATCGGCGCCGGTCCCCGGCCTCGTCCCGATAGGCTGGCCGCGAACGCGGTGGATACCGACGATGGGACCGACCATGAGCGAGCGCCCCGACACTGTGACCGAGATTCCGGCCGACCCCGCCCAGGTCACGAACGACCCGGACAATCCGCCGGTCCCGCCCGGCACGCTGCTGCTGGAATTGGTCCCGGTCCCGGTGCGCGATATCGATCGGGGGATCGAGTTCTATCGCGATCGGGTCGGATTCCATCTCGATGTCGACGTGGCTCCCGCACCGGGTGTGCGCATCGCGCAGCTGACCCCGCCCGGTTCGGCCTGTTCGATCCTGCTCTCCGAAGGCGTCCCCACCACGGCGGGCGCGGCGGGTTCCCTGCGTGGCCTGCATCTGGTGGTGGCCGATATCGAGGCTGCCCGCGCGGATCTCGTCGCGCGCGGCGTCGCCGTGGGTGAGGTCGAGGACGTCGGCGGGGGTGTGCTGTACGCCCATTTCGCCGATCCCGACGGCAATACCTGGAGTTTGCAGTACATGCCGTGGCGGTAGCGGGCGCGTTCATTGCCGAACGGTTGCGATCCGCCGACCTCGCGGTCATGGGCCCGAATCTCATGGACGGCCGCCGCCGCGGCGAGACCTTCGAACACAGTCTGCGCAGCACCCGCCGCGCCATGGAACGGAGTGAATTCGCATGAACCTGTTCGGTAACGGCTATCCGCCGATCGACCTCGCCGCGGCCCGCGTCCTGGTCACCGGCGCCGGCCGCGGCATCGGCCGGGCCACCGCGGAAGTCTTCGCGCACAAGGGATCCGAGGTCGTGCTCGCCGACGTGGACGTCGCGGCCGCCACCGACGCGGCGGCCGCTCTCGGCGCCCGCGCCGTCGAACTCGACGTGCGCGACCGGGACCGGTGGGACGAGGTCGTCGCCGATCTGGGCCCGATCGACGTCCTGGTGAACAATGCCGGAGTGATGCCCGCGGGCCCGTTCCTCAGCGAGCCGGATGCGGTGGGGCACACCACGATCGATGTGAACGTCTGGGGACTCATCCACGGCATGCGGGCCGTCGCGCCGGCGATGATCGATCGCGGCCGTGGTCATATCGTCAACGTCGCCTCGCTGGCCGGCAAGATTCCGCTGCCCGGCCTGGCTGTGTACAACGCGAGCAAATTCGCCGCCGTCGGGCTGTCGGCCGCGACCCGGCTGGAATTCGCCGAATCCGGGGTCAGCGTGAGTTGTGTGCTGCCCGCCGCGGTGCGCACGAGGCTGTCCTCGGGGCTGACCCTGGGCCGCGGGCTGCCCACGGTCGACCCGGTCGACGTCGCCGGCGCGATCGTCAAGACCTGCCGCACCCGCCGAGCAGAGGTGGCGGTGCCGCAGTACCTCGATCCCGTCGACATCGCGCTGGCGGCCGCGCCCGAATCGGTCGTGCGCAGGGTGCGCGGCCTCTTCGACGGCGACCGGGCGCTGCACCCGGGCGATGCGGCGGTGCGGGCCGTCTACGAGGACCAGGTCCGCAGCATCGCTCGCGAACCGGAGCGCTAGGCGTTCAGCCGAACCGAATGCCTTGTGCCAGTGGCAGTTCGGTGGAGTAGTTGACCGTATTGGTGGCGCGGCGCATATACGCCTTCCAGGAGTCGGACCCCGATTCGCGCCCGCCGCCGGTCTGTTTCTCACCGCCGAACGCACCGCCGATCTCCGCACCCGAGGTGCCGATGTTCACATTGGCGATGCCGCAATCGGAGCCGTCGGCGGCGAGGAACCGTTCCGCCTCGCGCTGGTCACCGGTGAAGATGGCCGACGACAGTCCTTGCGGCACACCGTTGTGCAGGGCGATCGCGGAGTCGAGATCGTGATAGGTGAGCACGTAGAGAATCGGCGCGAAGGTCTCCTCGCGCACGATCGCGGTCTGGGCGGGCATCCGGATGACGGCCGGGCGCACATAGTAGGAGTCGCCGCCACCGACCTCGGCCCGCTCACCGCCGCAGATCAATTCACCGCCGTCGGCGAGCGCGCGCTCGATCGCCGCCCGCATCGCGGTGTGGGCGCGGCCGTCGATCAGCGGTCCGACCAATACCGCGTCGTCGAACGGATTGCCCACGGGCAGTTGGCGATAGGCCGCGCTCATTCGATCCAGCAGTGGTCCGACCACGTCCGCGTGGGCGATGACCCGGCGCAATGTCGTGCACCGCTGTCCGGCCGTTCCCGCCGCGGCGAAAACCACGGCCCGTGTGGTGAGGTCGAGATCCGCGGACGGGGTGACGATCGCGGCGTTGTTACCGCCCAGCTCGAGCAGGCACCGGCCGAAGCGGGCCGCCACCCGGGGGGCCACCGCCTGTCCCATCCGCACCGATCCGGTGGCGCTGACCAGGGCCACCCGCTCGTCGTCGACGAGTTGGGTGCCGACCTCGGCGCCGCCCTGGATCAGCTGATGGATCTGCGGGTCGGCGCCGACGTCGAGGGCCGCGCGCCGCAGCAGCGCATCGCAGGCCAGCGCGGTCAACGGCGTCGTCTGCGAGGGTTTCCACACCACCGTGTCGCCGCAGGCCAGCGCGATCGCGGTATTCCACGACCACACCGCGACCGGGAAGTTGAAGGCCGAGATCACCCCGACCACACCGAGCGGATGCCATGTCTCCATGAGCCGATGCCCGGGCCGTTCGGAGGCCATGGTGCGGCCGTAGAGCTGGCGGGACAGACCGACGGCGAATTCGCAGACGTCGATCATCTCCTGGACCTCACCGCGGGCCTCGGCGCCGATCTTGCCCGCCTCCAGGGTGACGAGTTCGGCCAGTGCGTAGAGGTTTTCGGTCAGTAGTTGCCCCAGCCGGCGCACCACGGCGGCGCGTTGTGGCGCGGGGACGGTGCGCCAGGTGTGAAATGCGCTGTGCGCCTTGTCGATCGCGCTGGTCACCTCGAATGCCGAGGTGGCCGGGACGCGCAACAGTTCCCCGCCGGTGATCGGTGTGCGGGCCGGCAGGTCGCCGGAATCGATCGGGTCGACACCGAGTTCGAGCAGCAGGCGTGCGGCCCGGTCGCGAAGTTCGTCGGTGGTGGGCAGGACGGGTGCGGATGTCATCTGCGGCTCCGTTTCCGAAATCGGTTGACGAGGGACTTCACACCGGTGGGAGATCGTTTCCGGCCCCGGCCACCGCCCGCTGGGTTAGCCTTCGCTGATGGCGGATGCACCTGCGAAACCTGTTCTCGACGATATCGATCGGCTCCTGATCCGCGAATTGATGGCCGACGGCCGGGCCACCCTGTCCAATCTCGCCGAGAAGGCAAGTCTGTCGGTATCCGCGGTGCAGTCTCGGGTACGCCGGCTCGAGGCGCGTGGCGTGATCCGCGGATACTCCGCGAAGGTCGATCCGGAGGCGCTGGGGCAACTGTTGTCGGCATTCGTCGCGATCACTCCTCTCGATCCCTCGCAGCCCGACGATGCTCCGGCCCTGTTGCAGCACATCCCCGGTATCCAGGAATGCCATTCGGTGGCGGGCGAGGAGAGCTACGTGCTGCTCGTCCGAGTGGCCTCACCCCGGCATCTCGAACAGTTGCTGCAGGAGATCCGCGCCACCGCCAATGTCCGCACCCGAAGCACCATCATTCTGCAGACATTCTATGACAGGTGAGACCTGATCGTAATTTATCCGATTGTTCGTAGTGAAACCGTAAATATTTTCGTATCCTGTGGGTGTGACCCTCGAACTGGAGCGCCCCGGAACGGCCGACGCGGAGGTCACGAACTCGGCGTCGGTCACCGCCTCGCGCGTACACGACATCCTGTCCGCCCATCTGCTCGCCGACGGTTTCGATCTGGTGCTGGACCTGCGCAGATCGCGGGGACGCGACCTGGTCGACGCCCGCGACGGCACCATCTATCTGGATATGTTCGGCTTCTTCGCGTCTTCGGCGCTGGGGATGAACCATCCCGCGCTGGCGGCGAATGCCCGCTTTCGCGCCGAACTCACCACGGCCGCACTGAACAAGCCCAGTAACTCCGATGTCTATACGGTCGCGATGGCGCGCTTCGTCGACACCTTCGCGCGCGTCCTCGGTGATCCGGCACTGCCCCATCTGTTCTTCATCGACGGTGGCGCGATGGCGGTCGAGAACGCGCTCAAGGTCGCCTTCGACTGGAAGAGCCGCCACAACGCGATGCACGGCCGCCCGGCCGGCCTCGGCACCAAGGTGCTGCATCTGACGGGCGCCTTCCACGGCCGCTCCGGCTACACCCTGTCGCTGACCAACACCGACCCGATCAAGACCGAACGGTTCCCGGCCTTCGACTGGCCGCGCATCGAGACCCCCTACCTGTGTCCCGGTGTCGACATCGAGGCTGCCGAGCAGCGTGCGCTGGCGCAGGCCCGGGCCGCGTTCGCCGAAAATCCGCACGACATCGCGTGTTTCATCGCCGAGCCGATACAGGGCGAGGGCGGCGATCGGCATATGCGACCGGAATTTCTCCGGCACATGCAGGAGCTGTGCCACGAGCACGACGCGCTGTTCCTCGTCGACGAAGTGCAGACCGGCGTGGCGATGACCGGCTCGACTTGGGCCTACCAGCAGTTCGGACTGCGACCCGATGTGGTCGCGTTCGGTAAGAAGACGCAGGTCTGCGGGATCATGGCCGGCGGGCGCGTCGACGAGGTGCCCGACAACGTGTTCGCGGTGAGTTCGCGGATCAATTCCACCTGGGGCGGCAACCTCGCCGATATGGTCCGGGCGCGGCGCATCCTCGAGGTGGTCGAGGCCGAAGACCTGGCCGCCCGTGCGCAAGAACTGGGCGCCCTGTTGCTCGACCGGCTGTGCGCGCTCGCCGACCGGCACGAGCGGCTGACCGATCCGCGCGGTCGCGGCCTGATGTGCGCGGTGACGCTGGAATCCGCCGAATTGCGCGATGCCGTCCTCGCGGAACTGCGGCAGCGCGAACGGGTACTGTTCCTCGGAACCGGCGAGCGCGGCATCCGGTTCCGGCCGCCGCTGACGGTCACCGCCGACGAGCTGGAGCGGGCGGTGGATGCCCTGGATCGTGTCCTCACGGGCATGGCCGATCGGTGACGTTGTGGCACTTCACCAGCGGTTTTCTGCTGGCAGGTAGTCAATAAGGGTACTGGTCGGTAGCCCCCACTGGAATTCCGCCGGGCTGCGCCACTGGTTACACTCCGGGGCATGACGAGTGTCCAGAGTCAGCCTTCGCCGGGTTCGGCGGGCGCCCCCGATATCCACACCACCGCAGGGAAGCTGGCTGATCTGCGCAATCGGCTGGAAGAGGCCCAGCACCCGATGGGTGAGGGCGCGGTCGAGAAGGTCCACGCCAAGGGCAAGCTGACCGCGCGTGAGCGCATCCTGGCCCTGCTGGACGAGGGTTCGTTCGTGGAGATGGACGCGCTGGCCCGGCATCGCAGCGTGAACTTCGGCCTGGAGAACAACCGTCCGCTCGGCGACGGCGTGGTGACCGGCTACGGCACCATCGACGGCCGCGACGTCTGCATCTTCAGCCAGGACTCGACGGTCTTCGGCGGCAGCCTCGGTGAGGTCTACGGCGAGAAGATCGTCAAGGTCATGGATCTCGCGCTCAAGACGGGCCGCCCGCTGATCGGCATCAACGACGGCGCCGGCGCTCGCATCCAGGAGGGCGTGGTCTCGCTCGGCCTCTACGGCGAGATCTTCCACCGCAACATCCAGGCTTCCGGCGTGATCCCGCAGATCTCGCTGATCATGGGCGCCGCGGCCGGTGGTCACGTGTACTCCCCGGCGCTGACCGACTTCGTCGTGATGGTCGACCAGTCCAGCCAGATGTTCATCACCGGCCCGGACGTCATCAAGACCGTCACCGGTGAAGAGGTCACCATGGAGGAGTTGGGCGGTGCCCACACCCACATGGTGAAGTCCGGTACCGCGCACTACGTCGCCTCCGGCGAGCAGGACGCGCTGGACTGGGTCAAGGACCTGCTGAGCTACCTGCCGAGCAACAACCGCGCCGAGGCCCCGCGCTTCCCGGCCACCGACCCGATCGCCGGCGCGATCGAGGATTCGCTGACCGAGGAGGACCTCGAGCTCGACACCCTGATCCCGGATTCGCCGAACCAGCCCTACGACATGCACGAGGTCATCCGGCGCCTGGTCGACGACGACGAGTTCTTCGAGGTGCAGGCCGAGCGCGCGATGAACGTCATCGTCGGCTTCGCCCGCATCGACGGCCGCAGTGTGGGTTTCGTGGCCAATCAGCCCACCCAGTTCGCCGGCTGCCTCGACATCGACGCCTCGGAGAAGGCCGCGCGGTTCGTGCGCACCTGCGACGCGTTCAACATTCCGATCATCACGCTGGTCGACGTTCCGGGCTTCCTGCCGGGCACGGGCCAGGAGTACAACGGCATCATCCGCCGCGGTGCGAAGCTGCTCTACGCCTACGGTGAGGCCACTGTGGGCAAAATCACGGTCATCACTCGCAAGGCCTACGGCGGCGCGTACGACGTGATGGGTTCCAAGCACATGGGCGCCGACGTGAACCTGGCGTGGCCCACCGCCCAGATCGCCGTCATGGGCGCCTCGGGCGCGGTCGGCTTCGTCTACCGCAAGAAGCTGCAGCAAGCCGCCGCGGAGGGCGCCGATGTCGACGCACTGCGCCTCGAGCTGCAGAACGAGTACGAGGACACGTTGGTCAACCCGTACGTGGCGGCCGAGCGCGGCTACGTCGACGCGGTGATCCCGCCCTCGCACACCCGCGGCCAGATCGTCTCGGCGCTGCGCTTGCTCGAGCGAAAGATGGTTACTCTTCCGCCGAAGAAGCACGGCAACATTCCGCTCTGATCCGACGATATGTGCGGTAGCGGAGGCACACTTTCCGGATGAGTGCGGCGTTCGCACCGCGCACGATCGCCGCATCCGGGCGAAGATGGTAGGAAGAGGCCCTCATTCGCTGAGGGCCGCACGAATACCCTTCGCGGCGTGGGTTCGTCCCGCACCGTGAACGCCGGCCCCTCGGGGCCGGCACAGAACAGGAGGAGTTGGCGCTGTGACGGCTGTGGCTGACGAAGAGATATTGCGCGCTGCCGAAGTGGATTTGGCGGTCGACGAATTCGGTGAGGACGAGACGAAGCTCGCATCCGTCACCGCTGCCGTCGAGGTCGAGGCCGGTCACGGGCCGGTCATCCGCGTCCTGAAGGGTTCGCCCACCGACGAGGACCTCGCCGCACTGGTCACCGTGTTCGCCGCCGCGAGCGCGAATGCCGGCGCACCGCAGGACCAGGGCCCGGTGGACAACTGGGGCCGGCCCACCATGATGCACCGCGGTACCTCGCCGTTCTCCCCGTACGCCTTCCCTTACCTGTCGCACATCCGCGGCTGACGTGACGGGATTCGTTCTCGGTTCCGCCTCGCCCGCGCGGCTGCAAGTGTTGCGCGCGGCCGGGCTGGATCCGGTGGTGCGAATATCCGAGGTCGACGAGGACGCGGTCGCCGCGGCCCTGCCGCCGGACACTCCGCCCGCCGGCGTGGTCACGGCCCTCGCCACGGCCAAGGCCCACACCGTGGCCGCCGCACTGATCGCCGACGCCGCGGCGTCCGGACACGGTCCGGCCGCTCCGGATTCCTACGGCATCGTCACCGCGCGGGCTCCGCGCCTGGTGGACGACTGCGTGGTCGTCGGCTGCGACTCGATGCTGCTGGTCGGCGGCGTCCTGCAGGGCAAGCCCCATACTCCCGACGTCGCGCGCGCCCGCTGGGCCGAGATGGCAGGGCGCAGCGCCGATCTGCTGACCGGCCACTGCGTGCTGCGCCTGCGGGACGGGGCGATCGTCGCCGACGCCCAGGACTGCAGCACCACCACCGTGCATTTCGCCGAACCCGGGCCGGTCGAGTTGGATGCCTACATCGCCACCGGCGAGCCCCTGCGGGTGGCCGGTGCGTTCACCCTCGACGGAATGGGCGGCTGGTTCGTCGATCGCATCGACGGTGATCCGTCCAGCGTCATCGGGATCGGCCTACCGCTGCTGCGTCGCCTCCTGGGCGACGTGGGCGTCGGTATTGCGCAGTTGTGGATCGGTGCGCAGCTGCGGGCCGACGCGATTGGCTGACGGCGTCGGCAGCCGCGCCCCCGACTGATCGGGGATGTGGGCCGGATCCGGCAGCGTGCTCGCCAGTGCTTCCAGGTGGATCACGCACAGTTCCGGACCCACGAACGGGTGCAGCCGGACGTTCACCGCATCGCGCCCGCCGTTGCGATCCAGTACCTCGCGCATCAGGCCCTGATGCACACCGCAGACCACCTCGGAATGGGTGCGTGCCAATTCGCGCAGCGGACACGCGGTCAGGCGGATATTGAGCTGGTCGCCGGTTTCGGAGGCGGGATCGCGCTCGGGGGCGAAACCCAGCTCGGAGCTCACCGTCACCGCGATGTCGCGCGCGTCGTCGAGCGAGGCGATGGGCTGCTCGAGCTGTTCGACCTTGGCGCCCCACGCCCGTCCGGCCGTGACGGCCAGTTCGGAACGCCGGCGGGGATCACTGCCGAGCTGATCGGCGAGCACCTGCGCCAGATCCTGATAACCGACCGATCGCTGTACCGCGGTGTATCCGATGCGCGGGCGGCCGCGGCCCCGGGGTGGCTGCTGGAATTGGCGGACCAGCGATTCCCGGGTGAGAACGTCGAGATGAAAACGGACGGTGGTGACGTGCTGTCCGGTGATGCGCGCCAGTTCCTGGGCATCGAGAGGCTCGCTGGCGCCGCGTAGGATCGCAAGCAGGCGCCGTCGTGGCCAAGAATCGGACATAGCTCACCCCTCCTCCCATGTGACTTTATCGGACGACGCTGCGACTTAATCGCGCTTCATCCGATTCGTGATGTGAAACCGCCGGCGCGCATTGTTCGCACCTACGATCGGTACTGCCCAGCCGACCATCGCCTACCACGTGTGAAGGATCTTCCACCGTGCCCGTCGCTCCGGACTCTCATCCATCCTTCGGCTCTCATGCATATCCACAACGATTGGTAACCACCGAGTGGCTGTCGGCAAACATCGGTACGCGCGGCCTCGCGATCGTCGAGTCCAACGAGGACATCCTGCTCTATGACATCGGCCATGTGCCAGGGGCGGTCAAGATCGATTGGCGGGCCGAGCTTACCGATCCGCTCACCCGTGACGTGATCGACGGCGCCCGTTTCGCCGAACTCATGCGCGCCAAGGGCATCGCCCGCGACGATACGGTCGTCGTCTACGGAGACAAGGCCAACGGCACCGCCGCCGCCACCGCTTGGGTCCTCGGCCTGTTCGGCCATCCCGATGTGCGGCTGCTCGACGGCGGCCGGGAGGCGTGGATCTCCGAGGCCCGCGACACCACCTTCGAGGTGCCCGACGTCGGGCTGGGGGAGTATCCGCTCGTCGAGCGCGACGACCGGGTCGGCCGTGCCTTCCTCGAGGACGTGCGCGGCTACCTGAACCGCGGCGGATCGGGCATCGGACTGGTCGACGTGCGCGCGGTGGGTGAGTACACCGGCGACGACGACCGCATCCTGGACCGTCCGGAGGAACAGTCCTTGCGCGCCGGGCACATTCCGACCGCGATCAACATCCCGTGGACCGCGGCGGTGGGCGGCGACGGCCGATTCCGCCGCCGTGCGGAGCTCGAACAGATCTACGCGCCGCTGCTCGGCACCGAGGACACCATCGTCTATTGCCGCATCGGCGAACATTCGGCACACACCTGGTTCGTGCTGACCTCGCTGCTGGGAGTGGCGAATGTGCGCAACTACGACGGCTCCTGGACCGAGTGGAGCAACGCCGTGCGCACGCCGATCGTCAAGGGAAGTGAACCCGGTTCGGCTCCGGCCGCCGTGTCGGCGGCGGCACAGTCGGTCTAAGGTGTTGTTCACGTCACGGGGGTCCGGGCTACTGTTCGGTAGCCCTAGCCGTGTTCGGCGTCTGTTGGCACACTGCCTACACTCACCCGAGACGTAAGTTGTCCACAGCACAGGAGGCTCAGTGCCCAGCCATGCCAGCGCGCAGATCACGAAGGTCCTGATCGCCAATCGGGGCGAGATCGCGGTGCGTGTGATCCGGGCCGCCAAGGATGCCGGTATCGCCAGTGTCGCCGTGTACGCGGAACCGGACGCGGACGCGCCGTTCGTCAAATTGGCCGATGAGGCATTCGCGCTCGGGGGGCAGACCTCGGCCGAGTCGTACCTGGTCTTCGACAAGATTCTCGACGCGGCGCGCAAATCCGGCGCCGACGCGATCCACCCCGGTTACGGCTTCCTGTCCGAGAACGCGGACTTCGCCCAGGCCGTCCTGGACGCCGGGCTGATCTGGATCGGCCCGTCGCCGCAGTCGATTCGCGATCTGGGTGACAAGGTCACCGCCCGCCACATCGCCGAGCGCGCCAAGGCGCCGATGGCCGCGGGCACCAAGGATCCGGTGAAGGACGCGAACGAGGTCGTCGAGTTCGCGAAGCAGTACGGCGTCCCGGTGGCCATCAAGGCCGCCTTCGGTGGTGGTGGTCGCGGCATGAAGGTCGCCCACACCATCGAGGAGATTCCGGAGCTGTTCGACTCCGCGACCCGTGAGGCGACCGCCGCCTTCGGCCGCGGCGAATGCTTCGTCGAGCAGTACCTGGACAAGGCCCGCCACGTCGAGGCCCAGGTGCTGGCCGACACGCACGGCAACGTGATCGTCGCCGGCACGCGTGACTGCTCGCTGCAGCGCCGATTCCAGAAGCTGGTCGAGGAGGCGCCCGCGCCGTTCCTGTCCGACGAGGTCCGGGCCAAGATCCACGAGTCCGCCAAGCGGATCTGCAAGGAGGCCGGTTACTACGGCGCCGGCACGGTGGAATACCTGGTGCAGGGCGAGACCGTCTCCTTCCTCGAGGTCAACACCCGCCTGCAGGTCGAGCACCCGGTCACCGAGGAGACCTCGGGCCTGGATTTGGTGCGCTGGCAGTTCCGCATCGCCAACGGCGAGGAGCTGACCATCACCGAGGACCCGACCCCGCGCGGCCACTCGATCGAATTCCGCATCAACGGTGAGGACGCCGGCCGTGGGTTCCTGCCCGCACCCGGCCCGGTCACCGTCTACAAGGAGCCGTCCGGCCCCGGCGTGCGCGTCGATTCCGGCGTGGTCGCCGGCAGCGTGATCGGCGGCCAGTTCGACTCCATGCTGGCCAAGCTGATCGTCACCGGCGAGAACCGCACCCAGGCGCTCGAGCGGGCGGCGCGTGCGCTGGCCGAATACGAGATCGAGGGCCTGGCGACGGTGCTGCCGTTCGACCGCCACATCGTGACCAATCCGGCTTTCGTCGGTGACGGCACCAAGTTCGACGTCTACACCAAGTGGATCGAGAACGAGTGGGAAAACACCATCGAGCCCTACACCGGTGCCCAGCCCATCGAGGACGAGGACGAGGGTGCGCGGCAGACGGTGGTCGTCGAGGTCGGCGGACGTCGCCTCGAGGTGTCGCTGCCGGGCCAGTTCAGCGTGGGCGCGGGTGTGGCCGCCGCCGGTAACAACGGCGCGGGCGTGATCCGCAAGAAGCCCAAGCCGCGCAAGCGTGGCGGCGCGGGCGCCTCGGCCGCCTCCGGCGACGCCGTGACCGCGCCGATGCAGGGCACCGTCGTGAAGGTGGCCGTCGAAGAGGGCCAGTCGGTCGAGGCGGGCGACCTGATCGCCGTGCTCGAGGCCATGAAGATGGAGAACCCGGTCAACGCGCACAAGTCCGGTGTGGTCACCGGTCTGGCCGTCGAAGCCGGCGCCGCCATCACCCAGGGCACCGTGCTCGCCGAAATCAAGTAGTACCAACGGTTTCGCCGAAGGCCCCGCTCCGAATCGGAGCGGGGCCTTCGGCGTTTCGGCCGTGATGTGTGGCAGCCCTGTGCCGGTCGGCGTGTATCCCGGCGGGCAGACGGCGACGGCTCGTCGGCGGCCGATCGCGGGACGGGTTATCGGCTCGCGCCCTCGCAGGCGGTGGCGTCCTCGGCGCACGAGCCCCGGTCGGTACGCGGTGTACCGGGACTGCCCTTCTTTGCCGGTGCGGGGTGGTGTTCCTCGAAATGCGCTGCGGGATGGGGAAATTGGAGCGGCGGCGGCAGAATGTTCGTCGGGAAGGGGAGCGTCCAGCGCGGTGGGATCACCGTCGTGGTGTATTCGGGTTCCGGGGTGGCCGGCGCCGCGGTGGTCGGCGCGGGAGTGTTCACCTCGGTCCGGGTGGTCGACGGCTGGTCGGACGGAGTGCGGGAGCCACTGCTGAGCAGGGCCGTGCACCCGGCGACGACCGCGAGGACGACGATGGCGGCGCCGATCAGGGCGGCGGCGACGGCGAGAGTCGGGCGTCGTGGCGGCGCGGCCGGAACATGCTGTGCCGGAACGGATTTCACCGGAAGTGACGTGCTACCCACCAGAGTGGGCCGAGGGTTGCCAACGGACGGCGGATTCGGCCGGGCGGACACCGCGTGATCTGCCGGGGCCGCCGGCGAACCGACGGGTGCGCCCGCGTCCGGCAGGACACGAGTAGCCCGGACCGGGGCAGGCGGCCGGTCGGCTGCGATGCCCGCGGGTTCGGAGCCGACTCTTCTCGTGACGGGTGCGGGCCCGGGGTGCTCGTACGCGGCGGGCGCGGGGCCGGAGTAACTCCTCGGGGCCGGCGCGGCGTCCTGCCGCGCCGCGAAGGTGGGGCCGGCCGGTCCGGTCGCCGCTGGTGCAGGGCTGATGTACCTGGTCGCGGATGCCGATCCCAGCCGCGTCGTGGATCCCTGTTCGGATTGCAGCAACGGCGGTGTGCGATCGGCAACGGTCATTCCGACGGCGGCCCGGGCCGCGGCCGCCAACTCACCCGCCGTGCGGTACCGGTCGTCGGCACGCTTGGCCATACCTCGTGCGACCACCGCGTCGAGGGCGGCGGGGATGTGCGCGTCGGCGGCGGAGGGGCGCGGCGGGGCTTCGTGCAGGTGGGCGTGCAACTGCTGCACGGCGTCGGTATCGCCGAACGGCCTTCGCGCGGTGAGGCATTCGTACAGCACGCACGCCAGCGAGTACACGTCCGAGCGGGAGTCGCCGTGCCCGGTGAAGCGTTCCGGCGCCATGTAGGCGAGCGTGCCGACCGTGAAACCGGTTGCGGTGATGGTGGTCTGCCCGGCCGCGCGGGCGATGCCGAAATCGATGAGGTAGGCGAATCCGCTGGTGTGCACGATGATGTTGGCGGGCTTCACATCTCGATGCACCAGCCCGGCCGCGTGTGCGGCATCGAGTGCCTCGGCGATCTGCGAGATCAGCTCGACCGCCTCCGCCGGCTCCATCGCACTCGATCGCACCAGCCGCGCCAGGTCCACGCCCGGGATGTAGGCCATGTCCAGATACAGCCGTCCGGCGTATTCGCCGAACCGATGGATCGGCGCGATATGCGGATTGTCCAGATGCGCTCCGATCCGGGCCTCCCGCTCGAACCGCCGCCGGTAATCCGCGTCCTCGGCCGCACTCCCGGACAAGATCTTCAGCGCGACGGTCCGCGCATCCGCCGGGTCGTAGGCCAGCCACACCTCCCCGGCCGACCCCCGGCCGAGCAGTCGATCGAGCCGGTACCGCCCGAATTCCCGCGCGGTCATCGCATCCGCCCGATCGCCGCCCGGGGCGAGGCGACTGACGGAAATCCTTGCCGTGCCTCGGTTTTCGACAGCCTCGACGCCGCCTCCTCGCACGATGCGGGTCGACGTCCGAGGAGGGTGCGCACTGTTCGATCCGCTGTCGCGACCGCGCACGGCGTCGTGCGCGTCGGTACCCGGCTCGGCCTCGCCTCCGAGCCCGGACCGGGTGCACGGCAGCTCGCCGCCCACGCCCGGAGTTCTGCGTCGCCGATCGGGGCAGGCGTCTCGGCGTCCGGTAGCGGAGAGGGAGCGCTCGGCGCTGCGACGAGCGGGGCGGCAGCGGTGCCGATGCCGCGCTGGCGGAACATGACCCCGACGATAGTGCGGATAGGCGGTCGGCGGTACCGCGGGTGGATCGGGCCCGCTCACCGGCGCGCAGCGCGGTAATCTCGTGCCATGGCTGATTCTCCCGACGTCCGCATCGGTACCGCGGAGCGCGAGCAGGCGATGCAGCGCCTGTCGGAGCACTTCGCCGCCGGTCGGTTGTCGGTCGCCGAGTTCGACGAACGCAGCGGCCTGATCGCCGCGGCGGTGACGCGGGGTGATCTGGCGCCGGTGTTCGGCGACCTCCCGGCCGCCGTACCGGAGCCGCCGGAACCGCCGGAACCGGCCGCCGCCCAGCCGGGTGGGCGCCGCGAATTCGCCGGTCCGATGATGGGCCTGGTGGTGATCCTCGCGCTGGTGCTGTTCTTCACCACCCACACCTGGCTCTGGTTCCTGCTCATCCCCGCGGCCGGCATCATCACCGGCGGCCTGCAGCAGCGCGGCCACGATCGCCGGCTCCTCGGCGGCGACGATCACCGAGTGCTCGACCGCCGCCGTCGGCGCGACCGTCGCCGGAGGTTCTGATGGAACCGATCGAGATCAACGCCGGCAGTTGGTATCTGCGCGCGCTGCGTGCCGACGACCGTATCGACGACCGCCCGGCGCTGGCCGACGGCGGTATCACCGATCCCGGCTATGTCGAACGCCGTGCCCGCGAATGGGCCGAGCAGACCGGATATTCGTGGGCGGTGTGCGAACCCACCACCGCGGAACTGGTCGCCGAGATCGTGGTGACGCCGCAAGCCGATGGCACCGCGGAGATTTCGGGCTGGTCGCGTGCTGGCTACGATTCCGCGCTGCAGTCCGGCCTGACCGCGGTGAGCCGCTTCGTCGCCGGGGCGCTGGGCCTGCAACCTTTGTGATTTCGCCGAACATGCTGTACCGCAGCGCTTTTCGCGGCCGGCGCCCGGGGCGGGCGATTAATTCGGTGGATTGCCGGGTGCTCGTACCCGTACCGTGAGGACTCCGAAATCAAGCACTGGGGAGGTGCGCGATGTGGGAGTGGAGTAGATCGGTCGCGGAACGGGCTACCGCGACAGCGTGGACCCGGTCGGCCGGAGAACCGGCGCCGACCGTCGTGGATCCGGAGGAATGGGCCGAGCGGCCGGGGGAGCCGGCGCCGGAAGAGGTCGGCGAACCGGCCTCCGACGCCGTGATGGCATTCGGCGGTGCGAGCGCGATGGTGCGCTCGATCCATCTACCGGAGTACGACCTGGCCCGATGAGAGGAACCGCGACGCGGGTGCCGCCGATATACCGGCGCCCGCGTCCCGGTCGCACTCGCCGGATGCGGAGGTTCGTTGCGGAGCGGCATATCGGCGGCCGTAGCCCGCAGGAGTAGCCTGCGAGGCGTGCAGAGGCCACCCTTGGACGCCGATATCCTGCGACATGCCGTCGCCGAACAGCCCGACCTGTCGTTCTTCTCCCGTATCGATGTGGTGGAGTCGACCGGTTCGACCAATGCGGATCTGATCGGTGAGGCCGGCGATCCGTCCTCCGATCGACGGGTGCTGGTCGCCGAATATCAGGACAGCGGCCGCGGCCGTCACGAACGTTCGTGGGTGAGTCCGCCGCGCGCGCAGATCGCGATGTCGATTCTGGTGCGGCTCGGCGGTATCGAACCGGCCGTCCTCGGCTGGCTGCCGCTGCTGACCGGTGTCGCCGTCGTGGACGCGGTCCGTGAATCCACCGGCCTGGACGCGAACCTCAAGTGGCCCAACGATGTTCTGATCGGCGGTCGCAAGGTGGCCGGCATCCTGGCCGAGGTGGCCTCCGGTGCGGGCGCCCCGGCGGTCGTCGTCGGCGTCGGGCTCAATGTGAGCCTCACCGAGGACGAACTGCCTGTGCCGCATGCCATTTCACTGACCCTGGCCGGTGCCGAGAACGCCGACCGCACCGCGTTGGTCCTCGCCCTGCTGCGCGCCTTCGCCCGCCACTTCACCGAATGGCGGACGGAGAACTGGAATGTCGGCCCGCTGGCCGACGCGTATCGTGCCCGCTGCGCCACCCTCGGCGCGGATGTGCGGGCGGAATTGCCGGGCGGCGAGGTCCTCACCGGCGTGGCCACCGATATCGACGGCTACGGCCGCCTGATCATCGGCGGCCGTTCGGTATCGGCGGGCGACGTCACTCATCTTCGCCCGGCATAGCGCGACGAATCAGGGGGTAGGGTTCGCATATGAGTTATCCGGAGGAGCTGCTCGCGCCGGACGAGCAGCTGCTACTGCACCGTCATCCGCATTGGAAGATGTTGTTCTTGCCGGCGCTCACCTTCATCCTCGCCACCGCGCTGGCCGGATTCCTGAGCGGGCTGGCCTGGCGCAACACCGAGGGCACCACGCGCAACATCGTTCTCATCGCGATCGTCGTGGTGTGGGCGCTGCTGGTCGTGTGGCGTTGCCTGTCGCAGGTGATCCGTTGGAAGTCAACGCATTTCATCATCACCGACCGGCGGGTGCTGGTGCGCGAGGGCGTGCTCACCCACACCGGCATCGATATCCCGATGAACCGCATCTCCAGTGTGCAGTTCCGCCACGGGTTGTCGGACCGGTTGCTGGGCACGGGCACGCTGATCATCGACGCCGCCTCGGGGGATCCGTTGGAATACGACGACATTCCGAACGTGCAGAAGGTGCATTCGCTGCTGTACCACCAGGTCTTCGACAACCCGCACGGCGATCCGGGCCACGACCAGTATCAGGACCCCCGTTACGGCCGCCGTCGGTAGCGGCCGCCGCGGTTCGGTGGCGCACGCCCGATCGGCCCGGTTCGCCAGTAATCTTGTGCTGTGACCGCCGTACTGCTGGCCGAGGACGATGAGGCCATCGCCGCTCCGCTCTCGCGAGCCCTGGGGCGCGAAGGCTATTCGGTAACCGTCGAGAGTTTCGGCCCCGCCGTGCTGCGCCGGGCGCTGGAGGGCGAACACGATCTGCTCATCCTCGACCTCGGGCTACCCGGTATGGACGGCCTGGAGGTGTGCCGCCAGGTACGCGCCCGGGGCGCCGATCTCGCGGTGCTGATGCTGACCGCCCGCACCGACGAGGTCGATTTCGTGGTGGGTCTCGACGCCGGCGCCGACGACTATGTCGGCAAACCGTTCCGCCTCGCCGAACTGCTGGCCCGCGTGCGAGCCCTGTTGCGGCGCAGCGGCATCGGCGACGAGGCGGTGGAGATCGGCGGCGTGCGGCTCGAACCCGCGGCGCGCCGGGTACTGGTCAACGGCCACGAGGTGAATCTGGCCAACAAGGAGTACGAACTGCTCAAGGTGCTCATCGACCGGGCCGGGCAGGTGGTGCCGCGCGAGACGATTCTGCGTGAGGTGTGGGGCGATGCCGATCTGCGCGGCTCCAAAACCCTCGATATGCACATGTCCTGGCTGCGCCGCAAGATCGGCGACGAGGGCCCCGTCGCGGAGCGGCGCATCGTCACCGTGCGTGGTGTCGGTTTCCGCTTCAACACCGATTGATCGCCGATGCGGCGCCGAATTCTGCTGTCCATGCTGGCGGCCCTGACCCTCACCACCGTGGTGCTGGGTATCCCGTTGGCGTTCACGGCGTGGCAGTGGGTGGCCGATATCACCCGCAGCGACCTGCGGGCCCGGCTGGATCGCATGTCGGTGGAGATCGTCGGCCAGGAGCGTGACGACGGATTGGTCCACGGCGTGCTCGACCTGCGCTCGGTGCGGCCGCTGATCCCCTCCGGCGGACGGCTGACCATCATCTATCCGACGCCCGAGGATGCCGCGCTGCGCGTGGACGCGGGTGCGCCGGAGGTCGAGAACCCGGTGGTGGAATCGCTGTCGATGGGCACGTCCGGCTCGCTGCGACTCGAGGTGCCGGCCGCCCCCATGCACTCGATGCAGCGGCAAGCGGTGGGCGCGGTGGCGCTGGTGGCCCTGGCCTCGCTGGCCGCGGGCGCCGCGGTGGCGGTGGTGACCGCGCGACGGGTCGCCGATCCGCTACGGGATGTGGCCGCGCGCGCCGCGCGGCTGGCGAAGGGCGATTTCCGGCCCGATCCGCGCCGGCACGGGATCACCGAACTCGACCGCGTCTCCGATGTGCTCGATTCGGCGACGGTGGAGATCGCGGGCCGCCTGCAGCGCGAGCATGCGCTGGTCGCCGATGTCTCCCATCAGTTGCGCAGTCGCCTGACCGCGGTGCGGCTGCGCCTGGACGAATTGTCGGCGCATCCGGATCCGGCGGTCGTCCAGGAATCGGAGGAGGCGATGGCGCAGGTCGATCGGCTCACCGAGGCGATCGACGAACTGGTCCGCGATTCCCGCGACCAGGACGCCGCCGATCACGAACCGGTTCCGGTGGTCGCCGAATTGCGCGGGGTGGTCGCCGAATGGCGGCATCCCTTCGCCGAGGCCGGGCGCAAGCTCGTGCTCTCCGGCGATCCCGGTCTGCGCGCCCCGGTGACCGGATCGCGGTTGCGTGAGGCGGTGGCCGTGCTGGTGGACAACGCGCTGGTGCATGGCGGGGGTGACTGCTCGGTGTCGGTGCGCACGGTCTACGGCGGCCCCGACCGGGAACCGCTGGTGGCGGTGGAGGTGGCCGACGAGGGCGAGGGGGTCAGCGACGAACTGGCGCCGCACATCTTCGACCGCGGCTTCTCCGGCGCCGGATCGACCGGAGTGGGGCTGGCGCTGGCGCGCGCGCTGATCGAAGCCGACGGTGGCCGCTTGGAACTCCAGCGACGGCGTCCGGCGCTGTTCGCGGTATTTCTCGGTAAGCCGACCGCGGGACGGTCGGGTAACGGCGTCATCGG
This sequence comes from Nocardia kruczakiae NBRC 101016, assembly GCF_001612965.1. GTDB lineage: Bacteria > Actinomycetota > Actinomycetes > Mycobacteriales > Mycobacteriaceae > Nocardia > Nocardia kruczakiae. The sequence goes on along the minus strand of NZ_BDBL01000029.1, from coordinate 92,649 downwards.
GGAGCCCCGCTGAACGACGGGTTCAGCTGAAGCCGAGCGGTTTCTCTTCCTCGTACAGCTCTTCGAATTCTTCGACCAGCGCATCGATTTCGTCGGGGAACACCCAGCGCTTCATCGCCCAGAATCGGAACACCATCTGCAGGATGTTGCCGATGATGAAGGCGCTGACGAAGTCGGCGATGTTCTCCACGGTCAAGCTGACATCGGGGACGTGCAGGTGGAAGAAATACCGCGAAACCCACAGCGGGAGATTCGACAGCAGCACACCGATGGCGCTGACCACGAAGAACAGCAGGGCTTCGTGGTGTTTCTCACGACCGCCGCGACCCTTGAACGACCATTCCCGGTTCAGGATGTAGGACGCGATGACCGCGATAACCCCGGAAATGATCTTGGCGGTGATCGGTTTCGACTCGAGAACGGTCAATTTGAGGATGTAGAAGATACCGCTGTCGATGACGAAAGTGGTCGCTCCGACAATCGCGAACTTGATCAGCTCGTGATGACGAATAGCGAGGTCCCGTAGCGTTTTCGGCAGGATGTTGACCACATCGTCGACAAATGGCACCCGGTGAGTCTACGTCCGTCCCGCGATGGGCAATCAACCCGCACTCACTCCCGCGTGTGGGCGCATGACAACATGGTGGGCTGTGAGCGAGCGTAGTGGGCCATCGATGGACCCTTCCACCGGGGTGCAAGAGGTTGCCGAAGGTGAACCGATGCCGGTTTCACGCAGTTTCGAAGGTGGCGGAATGCCGACCGTCGCGATGATCGGCGGCGGGCAGCTGGCGCGGATGACGCATCAGGCTGCCGTGGCGCTGGGACAGTGCCTGCGGGTCCTGGTCGAGCGACCCGACGATCCGGCGGCGCAGGTCAGTCCCGAGGTGGTGCTCGGATCGCACACCGACCTCGCGGCCCTGCGCAAGGTTGCCGTCGGTACGCACGCGGTGACCTTCGACCACGAACATGTGCCGACCGAGCATCTGCTGGCGCTGGTGGCCGAGGGTGTCAACGTGCAGCCGCCGCCGGCCGCGCTGGTCTACGCCCAGGACAAGCTCGCGATGCGGCGCAAGCTGGCCGAAATGGGAGTGCCGGTTCCGGCGTTCACGGCGGTCGAGGCCGTCGCGGATGCCACCGGATTCCTCGCCGAACACGGTCCGTTCGTGCTGAAGGCGGTGCGGGGCGGCTACGACGGGCGCGGCGTCTGGATGATCGACGACGCCGCCGAGGCCGAACGCATCGTCACCGATCAGCTCGGGCACGGTGTGACATTGCTCGCCGAGCAGCGGGTGGATCTGAAGCGTGAGCTCTCCGCGATGGTGGCGCGCTCGCCGTTCGGACAGGCCGCGGTCTGGCCCGTGGTGGAGACCGTGCAGCGCGAGGGGCAGTGTGCCGTGGTGATCGCGCCCGCGCCGGAGCTCTCGGACGAGGCCGCGACCGAGGCCGAATCGCTGGCCCTGCGGCTGGCCGCCGAACTCGGCGTCACCGGTGCGATGGCCGTCGAGCTGTTCGAAACCCACGCCGGTGACCTGCTGGTCAACGAGCTGGCCATGCGCCCGCACAATTCCGGGCACTGGGGGATGGACGGCGCCGTCACCGGACAGTTCGAACAGCATCTGCGCGCGGTGCTGGACTATCCGCTGGGCGCCACCACGCCGCTGGCGCCGGTGACGGTGATGGCGAACATCCTCGGCGCGGCCGAGGCGCCGGCGATGTCGATGGACGAGCGGCTGCATCACCTGTTCGCCCGGATGCCGGAGGCGAAGGTGCACCTCTACGGCAAGGGCGAGCGCCCGAAGCGCAAGATCGGGCATGTGAACATCCTCGGTGACGACGTGACCGAGGTGCGGGAGAAGGCCGAACGGGCGGCGCACTGGATGTCGCACGCGGTGTGGACCGATGGATGGGATCCCCATGAGTAACGGAATCGGGTTCGATGGTCGCTCCGCGGGCTCCGCTCCGGCGGTCGGCCTGATCATGGGCAGCGACTCCGACTGGCCCACGATGGAAGCGGCCGCGGAAGCGTTGGCGGAGTTCGGGATTCGCTTCGAGGTCGGTGTGGTCTCGGCGCATCGCACGCCGCAGCGCATGCTCGACTACGCCCGCGAGGCCGCCGGTCGCGGCGTCAAGGTGATCATCGCCGGTGCCGGTGGCGCCGCCCACCTGCCCGGTATGGTCGCCTCGGCCACGCCGCTGCCGGTGATCGGTGTCCCGGTCCCGCTGAAGTACCTCGACGGCATGGACTCCCTGCTGTCGATCGTGCAGATGCCGGCCGGCGTCCCCGTCGCCACGGTGTCCATCGGCGGTGCCCGCAACGCGGGCCTGCTGGCCGTCCGCATCCTCGCCGCCGCCGACCCCCAGCTGCGCACCCGCATGGAACAGTTCCAGGCCGACCTGGAGAAACTGGTCCTCGACAAGGACGAAGCCCTGCGCACCCGCCTGCTGGGTTAGTCGTCGGCGCGCCCGGGACCTCCCCGTACGGCACGGCTACCGTTGTGGGGTGCCCAGCGACAATTCGACCCCCGTTCGTGCCGCCGATGCCGCGGAGTTCCGGCTGGCCGTGGTCGATCACGCGTTGCGGCTGTTCGCGGAGCAGGGGTACGAGGCGACCACGGTGGAGGAGATCGCGGAGGCGGCGGGGATTTCGCGGCGGACGTTCTTCCGGCAGTTCCGGTCGAAGGAGGATGTGGTCTTCGCCGACCACGAGGAGCAGCTCGCCCGGGCGAAGGCGTATCTGACTGCGGCGCAGGGTGATCCGTGGGATGCCGTGCGGGAGGCGGTGGTCGGGATCTTCGAGCGGTTCACCGAGACCAGGGAACTGGCCGCGCGCCGCTATCGGGTCGTCCGGCAGGCGTCGGCGTTGCGTGATCGCGAGATCGTGACCGTCTTCCGGTACGAACGGCTGTTCACCGACTATCTGCGTGATCGGCTTCCCGAGGTGCCCGATCTGGCGCTGATCCAGTTCAGCGCGGCCGTCACCGCCACCCACAACTATCTGCTGCGCCGCATGGTGCGTGGTCGATCCGAGGCGAGCGCGGCCGATCTGCGCGCGGCGGTACGGGCGATCGCGCCTCCCGGCCCGGCACCGGATCCGGCCGAGTTGGTGGTGGCGGTCTTCCCGCGGACGATGCCCGCCCGGCAGGTCGCCGACCTTCTGGCCGACCGCCTCGATAATCTGTGAGCCGGGCCGGTGAGTCGGCTGTGTGGCACTGAGTGCCAGGGTGGATTCCCGGTATCCCCTCACGTTGTCGCCCTTCGGCGGCGTATACTCGGATACGACTGGCACTGAGTGCCGAGGTGCGCCAGTGTAGTGCCGGAATTCGCGGACCAGGCGAACCGAAACCCCACGACCAGGAGTGAACCCATGGCGGGCAACCCCGAATTCGATCTGTTCAAGTTGGACGACATCCACGACGAGCTGCGCGCGGCGATTCGCGGCCTGGCCGAGAAGGAGATCGCCCCGCACGCCAAGGATGTCGACGGCAACGCCCGGTTCCCGAAGGAGGCCCTGGACGCGCTGAACGCCGCGGGCTTCAACGCGGTCCACGTTCCCGAGGCCTACGGCGGCCAGGGCGCCGACTCGGTCGCCACCTGCATCGTCATCGAGGAGGTCGCCCGCGTCTGTGGTTCGTCCTCGCTGATTCCGGCCGTGAACAAGCTCGGCACCATGGGCCTGATCCTGCAGGGCTCCGAGGAGCTGAAGCAGAAGGTGCTGCCCGACCTCGTCGAGGGCAAGATGGCCTCCTACTGCCTGTCCGAGCGCGAGGCCGGTTCGGATGCCGCCTCCATGCGCACCCGCGCCAAGCGCGACGGTGACGACTGGGTGATCAACGGCTCCAAGTGCTGGATCACCAACGGCGGCCAGTCCACCTGGTACACCGTGATGGCCGTGACCGATCCGGAGAAGGGCGCCAACGGCATCTCCGCGTTCATGGTGCACAAGGACGACGAGGGCTTCGTGGTCGGCCCGCTCGAGCACAAGCTGGGCATCAAGGGTTCGCCGACCGCCGAACTGTACTTCGAGAACTGCCGCATCCCGGGCGACCGGATCATCGGCGCCGAGGGCACCGGTTTCAAGACCGCGCTGCAGACCCTCGACCACACCCGGCCCACCATCGGTGCGCAGGCCGTCGGTCTGGCGCAGGGTGCGCTGGACGCCGCGATCGCCTACACCAAGGACCGTAAGCAGTTCGGCAAGGCCATCGCCGATTTCCAGAACACTCAGTTCATGCTCGCCGATATGGCGATGAAGGTGGAGGCCGCGCGCCTGATGGTCTACACCTCGGCCGCCCGCGCCGAGCGCGGCGAGAAGAACCTGGGCTTCATCTCCGCCGCCTCCAAGTGCTTCGCCTCCGATGTGGCGATGGAGGTGACCACCAACGCGGTGCAGCTGTTCGGTGGCGCCGGCTACACCACCGACTTCCCGGTGGAGCGGATGATGCGCGACGCCAAGATCACCCAGATCTACGAGGGCACCAACCAGATTCAGCGTCTGGTCATGTCGCGTCAGCTGCTGCGCTGATCGCACGGTCGCCCGAGGGCGTGGGCGGTGCCGGGGACGACTCGGCACCGCCCGCGTCACCTTGTGACATCGAACCGAAGCGGCCGGGGCTCGTGGCGCGTCGCGCGCGGCGGGTTGTCAGGGCGCGTTACGGTATCGAAGCGCCGAATTCAGTGAATTACCGGCAATTTTCGCTGGTAGAACGGTAGTGCCCAGAAAATCTCTGCGAAGTACTTTCATCTGCAATTTCAAATGTTCGTTCAATCGCAATCGGGCGAATTCGGAATTGTCCCAACGGCTTTCGCGGCGCAATATTGATGCATGGCAGGCGTGGAGATCACCGACAGGTTCGTCCGCCGCACCCTGGACAACGGGCGAATCGAAGAGGTCACCTGGCTGGAGCTGACCGAGGTGCGGATCATCACGACCGCCGACGGCCCCTTCGCCGACGATGTGTTCTTCGTGCTGATCGGTGTGCGCGGAAACGGTTGCGTGGTCCCGCATTCCGCTGCCGACACCGAGTTCCTGGCCCGCCTGCAGAAACTGCCGGGCTTCGACAACGCCGCCGTGATCGAGGCGATGGGGACGGTCGGCGACCGGCAGTTCCTGGTCTGGCGGCGCCGCATCTGACGCGGCCGCCGGACCCTGTCCGCTAGGCGACGAGGTCGGCGTATTCGCGGTGGTCGCCGATGTACTGCTCCACGTACCAGCAGGTCGGCACCACCGCGAATCCGTTGTCGCGGCAGTCGGTGAGCGCGTAGTCGACCAGTTGCGCCGCCACCCCGCGTCCCCGGAATTCGGGGAAGGTGAGGGTGTGGTTGAGGTCGCGAATCGGCTTGCCGCCCGCGCTGCTTTCGTTGTAGTCCGCGTAGCCCGCGAGGGTGTCGTCGATGTAGATCTCGTAGCGGCCGGCGGCCGTATTGTGCTCGAGCCTGGTCGTCATATCAGGTGGAACCGACGTCCCGGGCCGATTTGTTCCGCGCGCGGGTCAGCTCCCGCAGACTCGATTGAGTTCGTCGGTGAAGGGCTGCAGGTCGGTGACGTTGTCGTCGATCAGGGCGTCGGCGTATCCGGTGATCGCCGCCCGCTCCTCACCCGTGGCGAGATCGCCGACGGTCCACAGCCGATCGTGCAGGGCACGGGCCGTCTCGGCGTCGAATGTACCGCCGCTCATCTGCACTCCCGCGTTGACCATGGCGATGGCTCGATCGCAGGCCGGAGATTTCGCCTGGGCCGTGGCCGCGGGGAGAATCAGCAGGGAAGCGGTCGTCGCGGCGGCGAACACGACGGCGGGCAGGCTCTTGATCATGTGTCCTCGGGAGGCTTTCGATAGGGGCCGCTCATCAGGCGAGCGAACCGAGATCTCGCAGCCTAGCCGCCGACTGTCCGGTTTGCGAGATTTTTCCGGCTGAGGTCGTGTTCAGAGCACCGCGCCCGGGTTGAGAATGCCGTGCGGGTCCAGGGCCTCCTTGATGCGCCGGGTCAGATCCATCACCTCCGGACCGACCTGATCGGGCAGCCACGCCTTCTTCAACCGCCCGACCCCGTGCTCGCCGGTAATCGTGCCGCCCAGCGCGATGGCCAGGTCCATGATCTCGCCGAATGCCTGATGGGCGCGTGCGGTCTCGTCCGCGTCGGCGAGGTTGTAGACGATCAGCGGGTGGGTGTTGCCGTCACCGGCGTGCGCGATCACCGAGATCAGCACCTCGCGCCGCTCGGCGATCTCGGCGATTCCCGTGACCAGGTCGCCCAGGCGTGGCAGCGGCACGCCGACGTCCTCGAGCAGCAGCGGTCCCTTGCGTTCCACGGCGGGAATCGCGAATCGCCGTGCGGCGCAGAACGCTTCACCCTCCTCCGGGTCCTCGGTCCGGAAAACCTCGGCGGCTCCGGCGCTTTCGCAGGCCTCCGCGATGATCGCGGCCTCCCGCGCACGGAATTCGCCGGGGGCGTCGGAGCGGGCCACCAGCATGGCGGCGGCCTCGCGATCGAGTCCCATCCGCATTTCGTCCTCGACCGCGTTGATCGCCACCGAGTCCATGAATTCCAGCATCGAGGGACGCAGCCGGGCCGCGACCGCCTCGATCGCCGCCGTGGCCGCGGTGAGGGTGGAGAACGTGGCGACCACGGTGCTCTGCTGCGGCTGCGCGGGCAGCAGCCGCAGTGTCAGCTCGGTGATGATGCCGAGGGTGCCCTCGCTGCCGACGAACAGTTTGGTCAGCGACAGCCCGGCGGAATCCTTGAGCCGCGGCCCGCCCAGCCGCACCACCGTGCCGTCGGCGAGCACCACTTCCATACCCAGGATGTAGTCGGTGGTGACGCCGTATTTCACACAGCACAGCCCACCGGCGTTGGTGGCGGCGTTGCCGCCGATCGAGCAGATCTCGAACGACGACGGATCCGGCGGATACCACAGTCCGTGTTCCGCGGCGGCCCGTTTGACCTCCGCGTTCAGCAGTCCGGGCTGGGTCACGGCGGTGCGGGTGACCGGATCGACCGTGATCTCGCGCATGCGTTCGGTGCTCACCAGCAGGGCGCCGTCCTGTGCGGTCGCGCCGCCGGAGAGCCCGGTTCCGGCGCCGCGCGGCACGAGCGGGACCCGATGTTCGTGTGCCCAGCCGACCACGGTCGCGACCTGCTCGGTGGTCAGCGGCCGCACCAGCGCCGCCGGCATCCCGGCCTGTGGATCGAGCGCGCGGTCGTGGCGGTACCCGGTGAGGATGTCGGGATCGGTGACGACCGTGCCGTCGGGAAGCCGGTCTGCGAGTGTTGCGATGTCCACACCCCGAACCTACGTGCTCGCACGGGATCCGTGCGCAGTACACTGCCGCGGTGTCCGATGCCAAGCTCGAGATCCAGATGCTCCACGACCGGATCATGGTTCGCGTCTCCCAGGAGGAGGGCGAACGACGCAGCAGTGGCGGCATTCTGATTCCCGCCACCGCGCAGGTGGCCAAGCGGCTGACCTGGGGTGAGGTCAGCGGGGTCGGTTCGCATGTACGCAGCGTGGGCGTCGGCGACCGCGTGCTGTTCAGCGCGGAGGATCAGTTCGAGGTGGAGGTGCAGGGCCAGGCCTATCTGGTGCTGCGCGAACGCGATCTGCACGCGGTGGCCAGCGAACGCCCCGAACACGGCACCGGCCTCTACCTGTAACCGCGACGGCGATGCCCCCGGCCGTGCGGCCGGGGGCATCGAGCCGTTCAGCGGGTTCGCCGCGGCAGCGCCAGCGCGGCGGCGAGCACCACACCGAGGACCACGATCCCGGCCACCGCGGCCATCTCCATCGCGGTCACATAGCTGCCGGTGGTGTGTGCCGCACCCAGCGCCGAGAAGAAGATGACGCCGAGAACCGTTGCGCCGATGGCATTTCCGAACTGCTGCGCGGTGGTGAGCACGCCGGCCGCCATCCCGGCCTGCGGCGCGGGGATACCCGAGGACAGCACGGCCGAGACGACCGAGGGGATGGTCATACCGTTGCCGAGGCCGACGATCATCATGCCGGGAATCAGCGCGAGGGCGCTCACCTGTGTGCCCATGCCGGCCAGCACCGCCAGGGTGATGCCCAGACCGGTCAGGCTGGTGCAGGTGCCGATCACCATGACCCGGTTCCCGAAGCGGCCGGCGACCCGCGGCGCGAGGAACAGTGAACTGCCCGCGAAGCACAGTCCCAGCGGCGCGAACGCCAAACCCGCACGCAGCGGCGACAATCCGAGTCCGCCCTGCAGCATCAGCGTCAGGCAGAGCATGAAGCCGGCGAAGAAGGTCAGATAGCCGCCCGCGATCACCAAGCCGAGACTGAAGCCGCGTTCGCGGACCATGGCGGTGTCGAGGACAGGTTCCCCGCCCCGGCGTGCGAGCCGGTTCTCGTAGCGCAGCGTCGCCAGCAGCACCGGCGCCGCGGCCGCCATCGACACCCAGGTCCACAGCGGCCAGCCCTCCGGCCGGCCCAGGGTGATCGGGATCAGCAGCAGGGCCAGCGCTGCGGAAATGCCCACGGCACCAACCGGATCCAGCCGTGCCCGGCGAGTGCTACCGGTGCGGGGGAGCCAGCGCGCGGCCAGAACGGCCGCGACCACTCCGATCGGCACGTTGATGTAGAAGATGGTGCGCCAGCCCCAGCCGAACAGATCGGCGTCGACCAGGATGCCGCCGAGCACCTGGCCCGCGACCGCGCCGAGGCCGATGGTGGCGCCGAACGCGGCCATCGCCCGCGGCCGCTCGAGCGGCGGGAACAGGGTGTTGATCAGCGCCAGCATCTGCGGCACCATCAGCGCCGCGGTGCCGCCCTGCAGCACGCGGGCCCCGACCAGCGTCCAGGCGTCGGTCGCGAGGCCGCAGAGCAGCGACGCCACCGTGAAGGCCAGCATGCCGATCACGAACAGGCGCCGGTGGCCGAACAGGTCGCCGAGGCGGCCGCCCGTGATGAGGCCCGAGGCGTAGGCGAAGCCGTAACCGCCGACGATCAGTTCGAGCGCCGCTTCGCCGGCGTTCAGGTCGTGTTGCAGCGAGGAGGCGGCGACATTGACGACGAACCAGTCGAACATCGCCATGAACATGGCACTCAGCACCACCGGCAGGACCCGCCAGCGAGCCGGGTAGGGCACGACGTCGGCCGACGGTGTGCGCAGAAGCGGTGGGGCGGTTGGGGTTTCGAGGGTGGACATATCGGACTCCCCGGAATCGGTCGAGAGTGTCGGCGGCGCCGCGCTGCGCCGCGGGATGCGGATCGGTTTCCGCGAGGGATGTAACTAACCGGTTGGTTAGAACTATTCCAGCGCCCGCGACGTCGTGTCAACCAATTGGTTGGTTAGCATCGATGGCATGCCCCCGCGCGATCCCGAGGCCACCAAGGCCCGCATCTTCGAGGCGGCGACCGAGGAGTTCGCCGCTCACGGGATCGCCGGTGCCCGCGTGGATCGCATCGCCCGCAATGCCAAGGCCAACAAACAGCTGATCTACGCCTACTTCGGCGACAAACAGCACCTGTTCGAGCAGGTGCTGGAGAAGGCGATGATCGATGTGGCCGCAGCGGTATCGACCGATATCGACGATATCGACGCCTGGGTGGACGCTCATATCGCCTACCACCGCGAGCATCCGGAATTCCTCCGGCTGCAGATGTGGGAGGCGCTGGAACTGGCGCCGGATCAGGTCGCCGCCGGCGAGGCTCGCGCGCGCCGCTACCGGGACAAGATCGAGAAGGTCGAGGCCGCGCAACGGCGGGGACTGCTGCGCGACGATATGCCGCCCGGATACCTGCTGACCCTGCTGACGGGACTGATCAACTATCAGCAGGCGCTCCCGCAGTCCCGGCGGTTCGTCGTCGGCGGCCCCGACGACCCGGCGGAGCTGCGCAACTGGGTGCGCGACGCCGCGCGCCGGATCGTGGCGCCGCGCGAGGACGCCTGAGCCGAACGCTCGCTAACGGCGCGCGGCCATCTCCCGCTCGAGGGCGGCGAGATCGGTGGTGAGCGATCCGCCGGCGAAAGCCATTGCGGCATAGGACCGCTCGGCCGCGTCCGGATGTCCGGCGCCGCACGCGTCGGTCACCATGATCGGCAGGTAACCCAGATCGATGCCGTGCCGCACCGTCGGCTCGATACCGACCTCGAGGGCGATCCCCGCGATCACGACGGTATCGAGGCGCAGGTCGCGCAGGGCGATATCGAGGGGCGTGCCCGCGAACGCCGACATGGTGATCTTGTCGAAGACCACCTCGTCCGCTCCCGGTGTCAGCTCCGGAACCAGCTGATACTGCGGTGAGCCCTGGGGGAACATCGAGCGCACCCGGGCCGGATCGTCCACCCGCTGCCACGCCATCGCCGTGCGCAGTTGTGATACCCCGGACGCGGCCGGCGGCAGCGACATGTGCCGGGTGTAGAACACACGAAAACCGTTCTCACGGGCAATGTCTCGAAGCCGGACGCAGGCATCGACGATCTGCTGTCCCGCGGCGATCTGATTCACGATGCCGGCCTGCATGTCGTAGATCAGCACCGCCGTCCGAGCCGGATCGCATGCGTCCGCCACGGTCAAGGGAATGTCGAGTCCGAATGCATGCTGCATATCTACTGCTCACCTGGTCCGATCGTAGGGTTCGGCCGTGTCGATCGACGCGTCCATGAGCGCCTCGAGCGGGAGCGGGGCGGTCACCGGAACGTAGGTCCATTCCAGAAAACCCCTCTTGGACAATGGGAAATCGTCCACATAGCGCCGGGCCTCCGCGACATTGTCCACCTCGAAGATGATCACCACACCCGATTCGTCCGCGCGGGCGTAGTTCTCCCGGACGATTCCGGCCTTCCAGAGGCGCCACACATTGGCGACCTCCTCGGGCAGATACGGTGTGATGGTCTCGAGAGTGACTCCGGGTTTGAAGCGGTCGAAGGCGATAACTTTCATGAGATCCATGCAAGTCCGGTGATTACAGTGTTACAAGAGCGCACTTTTCGGTAAGTAGGTGAACGCGGTGTCGCAGCGGCGGTATTACTGTCCGGTCGAGGTCACTGTCGATCTGATCGGCGGGAAGTGGAAACCGGTGATCCTCGCGCATCTGAAGGAAGGGGTGCGGCGCTACGGTCACCTGCGCCGGGCCATGCCCTCGACCAGTGAGAAGATGCTGGTACAGCAGTTGCGTGAGCTCGAGGCCGACGGTCTCGTCAGCCGGACCGTCTTCGACACCGTCCCGCCTCAGGTGGAATACGATCTGACCGCCGAGGGGCGCAGCCTGGTTCCGGTGCTGACCGCATTGTACGAATGGGGCGAAAAGCGGTGTGAGCGAACGGGTATCACTTTCGGCTGAGCGAGCTCGGCCTACGCGGCGTCAGGTGCCCGCGGTCAGCATCTCGGTGCGGTCACCGTCGACCACGACGGCATCGTCGTCGGTCAGCGCCCAGTGCGGCGTTCCCGCCGCGCGTAAGCGCTCGGCCAGGCGGGTGCCGTGTCCGTCCGGATCGGTGCCCGGCGAATCCACATGCGGCACGATCGCCCGGTCCACCACCCCGAGTCCGTCCCAGCGCGGATCGATACTGCAGGCGGTCCGCACCTCGCCCGGATCGTCGGCGTCCTCCAGGCCGTGCAGGTCGGGTGTCAGCAGGCACGCGCCCGCGCTGTAACCGGTGTAGGCCAGCGCATCCTCGGCCAGCAACTCGCGCAGCACGAGATCGGCTGCGCTGCGGGCAAATTGGGCTCGCAGGACGAATGTGTTGCCGCCGCGCACCCAGAGCGCCGGATATCCGCGCAACGCCTGCTCCAATGCGGCGGGACGGCCGAGGTAATCGCGCAGGTCGAGCACCTCGGGCCGAAATCCGCGGCGCCGCAGCGGAACCAGATCACTGGTCACCGCGCCGGACCACGCGGACGGCCAGGCGTCGCAGGCGTTCGGAATCACAGCGATCGGCCCCGGGCCGCCGACCAGTTCGGCGAAGCGGTCGTAGTGGGCGCCGAAGCGGTAGCTGGACAGGAAGAGTCGCACGGCGGATCAGATGGTGAACGCGAGATTCGCGGCGATCCGCTCACCCAGTTCCCGGTCGCCGTCGACCTCGATCTCGTCGCGATGGTCCGCGGCGGCGGTGCGTCCGCCGCACAGGCGGGCGAACAGGCTCGAGCCCAGCCGGATCACGGTGTCGGCCGAGCCATCCAGGGCCGCAACGACTTCCGCGCGCCCGTCGACGCGAATGTGCACGGTGCGGGCGACCGGACCGGTGGTCTCGATCGTGATGCGGGACCCGTCGGGCGCGCCGCCACGCTTGACCACCACGCGCCCGAGGAAGGGTTCGATCTCGTCCAGCGCGATCTCGGCGCGCCGCCCGCCCTCGTCCATCCCCAGGGCCTTCGCCTCGCCGCCGAGTGCGTCGGTAATGTCGAGCTGATGCATCCAGCAGTCGAACAACCGCACCCGCATGAACCGGCCGTACGGCACCACCCCGATCGGGGACTGGATGTCGGCGGCCCAGGCGGCCTCGTCGACGGCCGCCAGGGCGGCGCGGCGGCGACCGGTCACCTCGGTGAACCGGCGCAGCAGGTCGTCACCGCGTAGCGGCCGCAGCGATTCCAGCCAGATCTCGTTCAGCGCCCCGGTGTCGTTGCGGACGTGGTCGAACGCCCGGACATCGCTGTCCACCTGTGGCAGCGGCTCGCCGAGCAGCATCGATTCGATGGCGACGACATGCGCGAGCACATCGAAGACCGTCCAGCCCGGCAGCGGTGACGGCAGCCGCCAGCGGTCCTCGTCCAATCCGCGGGTCAGCTCCGCCAGCGCATCCCACTGGTCGGAGAGCGCACTGGTCAGTTCGGTGCGGTCGAGTGAGGCTGTGCTCATGAACGAGTCTCCCTGTCGGTCGGGTCGAGTCGGTCCGGCGCCGCGCCGAGCCGGTCGAGGCCGGTGCGGATCGCGGCCGCCGTGGCCGCCGGATCGTGCGGGCGCCGCAGCAGGAAGCCGCGGGCGAAGGTGAACAGGTCACCACCGCGGCGCGGCACCACGTGCAGGTGGACGTGATGCACCGTCTGGAAGGCCGCCTTACCGTCGTTGAGGACGAGATTCGCCCCGTCGGCGCCGAGGTCGCTGCGCCGCAACGCCTTTGCGATGCGATGGCCCACGCGGAACAGATCCGCGCCCAGGTCGGCGTCGAGTTCGTCGAGGTGGGCGGCATGGCTCTTCGGAATCACCAGGGTGTGTCCCCGGGTGATCGGCCGGATGTCGAGGAAGGCGTACACCCGCTCGTCCTCGTAGATCCGCGTCGCCGGTGCGTCGCCCGCGACAATCCGGCAGAAGATGCAGCCACTCACCAGGCAGACATTACGGCGTACGACGCAGCCGGCATAGCCCGCTACTGTGCTGCGTGAACGGCCATTCGGCAGAAAAGGAGTGGTGTGGTGTGACGTTGATCTCAACTAATCTCACCGACCTGCCGGGTACAGTTGCGAGAATTATTTCGGAACTTACTGGAAAGTAAGTTCTGCTCGGCCAGACCCAACAGGCGGCCCACCTGGACATCAGGGGGCCAGCTTGCCGTCACAAGTAAGGAAGTTGACCAGTGGAGACAACGCAGGGCGCGAACGAGGGCGCGCAGCCCGGCGACGACAGTCGCACGTCGCACCGCACGCGTGTCGGTGTGGTTCGTGAGACCGGCACCGATGAACGACGCGTCGCGTTGGTGCCGAAGATCATCCCGAGCCTGGTGAAGCAGGGTGTGCAGGTCGTCGTCGAAGCCGGCGCGGGTCTCGGGGCATTGATTCCCGACGAAGCCTACGAGGCCGCGGGCGCGACGATCGGTGATCCGTGGCAGGCCGAGGTCGTGGTGAAGGTGGCCCCGCCCAACGATGCGGAGATCGCCAAGCTGTCGCAGGGCCAGACGCTGATCGGATTCCTGGCTCCGCGCAACGCGGACAACAAGATCGGCGCGCTTCAGGATGCGGGCGTGCGCGCCTTCGCGGTGGAGGCGATTCCGCGGATCTCGCGCGCGCAGGTGATGGACGCCCTGTCCTCGCAGGCCAATGTCGCCGGGTACAAGGCGGTGCTGCTGGCGGCGTCGGAGTCGACGCGATTTTTCCCGATGCTGACCACCGCGGCGGGCACGGTGAAGCCGGCGACGGTGCTGGTGCTCGGTGTGGGTGTCGCGGGTCTGCAGGCCCTGGCCACCGCCAAGCGCCTCGGTGCGCGCACCACCGGATACGACGTGCGGCCCGAGGTGGCCGATCAGGTGCGGTCGGTGGGCGCGCAGTGGCTGGATCTGGGTATCGACGCGGCCGGTGAGGGTGGTTACGCCCGCGAGCTGACCGATGACGAAAAGGCCCAGCAGCAGCAGGCTTTGGAGGATGCGATCAAGGGCTTCGACGTCGTGGTGACCACCGCGCTGGTGCCGGGTCGCCCCGCGCCGCGCCTGGTGACCGCCGCCGCGGTGGAGGGGATGAAGCCCGGCAGTGTGATCGTCGACCTGGCGGGGGAGACCGGTGGCAACTGCGAGCTGACCGAACCGGGTAAGACGGCGGTCAAGCACGGTGTCACGATCTGCTCGCCGCTGAATCTGCCGGCGACGATGCCCGAGCACGCCTCGGAGCTGTACTCGAAGAATATTGCGGCGCTGCTGGAGCTGATGCTGAAAGACGGCAGGCTCGAGCCCGATTTCGGTGACCAGGTGCTCGCCGATTCCTGTGTGGCCGGTGCGCCGAGCCGTCCCGCCGACTCCGAGGAGCAGGGCTGATGTATACCGAGCTTTTGGCCAATATCGCGATTCTGGTGCTGTCCGGTTTCGTGGGTTTCGCGGTGATCTCCAAGGTGCCCAACACCTTGCACACTCCGCTGATGTCGGGCACCAACGCCATCCACGGCATCGTGGTGCTGGGTGCGCTGGTCACCCTCGGCAAGGTCGAGCATCCGTCGGTGATCACGCAGATCATCCTGTTCGTCGCGGTGGTCTTCGGAACGCTGAACGTGGTCGGTGGTTTCGTGGTGACCGACCGGATGCTGGGGATGTTCAAGGGCAAGAAGCCCGCTGCGTCGGGCGCGGAGCGCCCTGGAAACACCGAGAAGGCGGGCCGCTGACTCATGGACAATCTGGTCAATATTCTTTATATCGTCGCGTTCTCGCTGTTCATCTATGGCCTGATGGGGCTGACCGGTCCCAAGACCGCGGTGCGTGGCAACTGGATCGCGGCGGTCGGTATGGGCATCGCGGTGATCGCGACGTTCATCTCCATTCGTGACACCTCGAACTGGATCATCATCATCGCGGGCCTGGTTGTCGGTGTGGCGCTGGGTGTTCCGCCGGCGCGGTTCACCAAGATGACCGCGATGCCGCAGCTGGTGGCCGCGTTCAACGGTGTCGGTGGTGGCACGGTCGCGTTGATCGCGTGGTCGGAATTCCTCAACAGCGACGGCTTCTCGTCGCTGCACGAGCAGCCCACGGTGCACATCGTGATCGGTTCGCTGTTCGCGGCGATCATCGGTTCGATCTCGTTCTGGGGCTCGCTGATCGCGTTCGGCAAGCTGCAGGAGATCCTGCCCGGCCGACCGATCGGACTCGGCAAACTGCAGCAGCCGGTCAACCTGCTGCTGGCCCTGGGGGCGATCGCTTCCGCGGTGGTGATCGGTATCGGCGCCACGAAGGACGGTGCGCCGTGGTGGTGGATGGTGCTGCTGCTGGTGCTGGCCGCCGTGCTCGGCCTGATGGTCGTGCTGCCGATCGGTGGCGCGGACATGCCAGTGGTGATCTCGCTGCTGAACGCGCTGACCGGTCTGTCGGCCGCGGCGGCCGGTCTGGCGCTGAACAACACCGCGATGATCGTGGCCGGCATGATCGTCGGCGCGTCGGGCACCATCCTGACCAATCTGATGGCCAAGGCCATGAACCGGTCCATCCCGGCCATCGTCGCGGGTGGTTTCGGTGGTGGCGGCGGTGCCGCGGCAGCCGGTGACGGTGAGCAGAAGCAGGCCAAGGCCACCTCGGCCGCCGATGCCGCGATCCAGATGGCCTACGCCAACCAGGTCATCGTGGTGCCCGGCTACGGTATGGCCGTCGCGCAGGCCCAGCACGCGGTCAAGGAGATGGCCTCGCTGCTGGAAGCCAAGGGTGTCGAGGTCAAATACGCCATCCATCCGGTCGCGGGTCGCATGCCCGGCCACATGAACGTGCTGCTGGCCGAGGCCGAGGTCTCCTACGACGCGCTCAAGGAAATGGACGACATCAACGGCGAATTCTCGCGCACCGACGTGGCTTTGGTGATCGGCGCCAACGACGTCACCAACCCCGCCGCGCGCGAGGACTCCTCCAGCCCGATCTACGGCATGCCGGTGCTCAACGTCGACCAGGCCAAGAGCGTGATCGTGCTGAAGCGGTCGATGAACTCCGGCTTCGCCGGCATCGACAACCCGCTGTTCTACGCCGACCACACCTCCATGCTGTTCGGCGACGCCAAGAAGTCCGTCGGCGCCGTCACCGAGGAACTCAAGGCGCTGTAACGAGCGTCGGTTCGACCCGAAACGGCCCGCGGCAGATGTGCTGCGGGCCGTTTCCGGTTTCCCGGCGGTGGGCGATGCGGGCTTGCGGCAACGTGGGCGCACGCCGCCTCCCAGCCGCGGGTGGCGGACTAGAGTGGCCCGCAGGGCTCGATGATGCCGCGAGCGCGGCACGGCAGCCGGAAGGGGTCGAGATGACGGTTCGGGAGCGGTTCGATCTGCCTGCGGTGGGCGATGATTCGGCGATCTACGGCACGCCGTATCAGACCCCCGAAGGCGCCACGGTCATCCCGGTGACGCGCCCCGGCGGAAAGTTCCGGCGGGCCCGGCCGCTGGGCGTCTTCGTCATCGAGGACGGCAACACCGGCTGGCACGCCGTCACCGACGACACCGCCATCGCGCTGCTGGGCATCTTCGTCGGCTTGGTGGCGACGACGCTGTCCCTGATCGCGGTGGTGCGCAATCCGCCGTGGCCGGACGTCACCATTCGGATCGACCGCAAGGAGCACTGAGGAGCTTCATCGCCGCCCGAAGGCGTCGGTGCGCTCGGCATTGTCGAGAAACGCATCGACCATGCGGTGGTTGAGCGCGGCGAGCTGACGCAGATCCTCGGTCGACCACTCCGCCAGCGCGTCGCGCATGTGGCGGCGGCTCACCGCGCGGATCGCGTCGACGGTGGCCCGGCCCTCGTCGGTGATGCGCACCCGCTGCGCCCGGCGGTCCTCCGGATCGGTCACCCGGTCGACGTAACCGGCCCGCTCCAGGCGCTGAATCTGGCGCGTGACATGCGGCGCCTCCACATCCAGGCAGGCCGCGAGCTCACCCATGCGCATGGGCTCGGCGGCGTCGGCGAGCATCCGCAGCAGCGGCACGTTGGCGCGATCGAGATTCACCCCGGCCGCGGCCACGGTGCGATCGTGTCGTCTGGCCCGGGTGAGCAGGTGCGCGATCCGGGTCAGGGCGCGCTCGAGTTCCACGATGTAGTCGGCATCGACCACCGATTCGGGACTTCCTTCGGAACGCGGCACAGGGTTATCCTACTACCCAACTTACTTAAGTTAGGTAAGTATAAAGATAGGGAACTCAGATGACGTCGACCGTCACCGGCCGATCCACCGGAACCGATTCCGAAACCGGTGCGCCGGCGCACCTGGTCTTGACACTGCTGGCGCTGTGCGCGGCCGGACTCGTGGTCTCGCTGCAGCAGACCGTGGTCATTCCGTTGCTGCCCAGGCTGATCGGGCAACTGCACACCGACGTCGCGGGTGTCACGTGGTTGTTCACCGCCGCGCTGCTCACCGGAGCCGTTGCCACACCGCTGCTTTCGCGCTTCGGCGACATGTACGGCAAGAAGCGCATGGTGATGTTCTGCATGGGACTGCTGATCATCGGTTCGGTGGTCTGCGCGATGGCGAGTTCGCTGGGCGTCTACATCGTCGGCCGGGCGCTGCAGGGCACCTCGTCGGCGCTGATTCCGCTGGGGATCGGCATCATTCGCGACACCTTCCCGCGCGAACGGCTCACCACCGCGATCGGCGTCATCAGCGGCACCATGGGCGTCGGCGGCACCATCGGCATGCTGGTGACCGGTGTCATCGCGGACAAGACCACCGATCCGCATCCCGTGTTCTGGATGACGGCGGTGCTGGCCGTGCTCGCCACCGTCCTCGTCGGCGTGAGCGCCAGGGATGTGGGGCAGCGCCACGGCGGGCAGCCGGATTATCTGGGCGCGGTCCTGCTCGCCGGTCTGCTGGTGTGCCTGCTGCTGGCGATCAGCGAGGGGCCGCGCTGGGGCTGGGGGGAGACCAGCGTGATCGGCCTGTTCGTCGCGGCCGCCGTGCTGGCCGTGGTGTGGGTGCTGGTGGAGCGCAAGGTCGCACAGCCGCTGGTGCGGTTGCCGCTGCTGGTCGGCCCGCGCTCGCTGTCGGCCAATATGGCCTCGGCGCTGCTGGGTTTCGCGATGTTCGGCTCCTTCACCCTGATCTCGAACTTCGTGCAGACCCCCGCCGACAAGGTCGGTTACGGCCTGTCCGGGTCGGTCCTGGCCGTGGGTCTCTACGGCATCCCCAGCTCGGTGCTGATGACCTTCTTCTCCTTCCGCACCGGGCGCATCGTCGCGCGCATCGGCCCCGCCTTCACCCTGGCCATCGGCGCGGCCTTCGCCGGTGCGGCGACCGGATGGCTGGCGCTGTCCAACGCGCACGGCTACGACATGGTCATCTCGAATACGCTGCAGGGCATCGGCTTCGGTATCGGCTATGCCGCGCTCGGAACCCTTGCCGTCCAGCATGTTCCGATGAGCGAGAGCGGAATCGCCAGTGGGATCAACTCACTGGTCCGCACCGCCGGCGGCAGTATCGCCGGCGCCATCACCGCCTCGATTCTGAGCGCTCTCACCATCGGTCACACCGGCGTGCCGTCGCTGCACGCCTACGTGATCAGCTTCGCGGTGCTGAGTGTCGGGGCGTGGCTGGCCGCGGCCGTGGCACTCGGCAACGGCCTGCGGCACAAGCACGAACGGTAGTGGCTACGCGACTTTCAATGTCCCGCCGTCGATGACGTAGTCGGCGCCGACGATATTGCCGGCCCGCGCGGAGACGAGGAAGGTGACCAGCGCGGCCACCTCCTCGGGCTCCGAGATCCGCCCCGAGGCGATGCCGAAACTCTCGCCGATTCCGGCGAGCAGGTCGTGGTGCGAGATACCTTGCGCCGCAGCGAGTTTCCCGCCGAATCGGTTCGGGTCCCGCCACAGCGGAGTGCCCACGACACCGGGGGATACGGTGTTGACGCGCACGCCGCGCGGGGCCAATTCCTCACTGAGGCGTTTGCTCAACGCGGTGAGCGCGGCCTTGGCCTCGCTGTAGCCGATCGGCCCGGCCGCGGGCAGGCGCGAGTTGATCGAGGAGATGTTCACGATCGCACCGCGGCGTTCCAGCAGGCTGGGCAGCGCCGCGCGCGTGGTCCAGACGGCGCTGAACAGATTGAGGTCGAACAGAGTTCGCCACTGTTCGTCGGAGATGTCGGTGAATGCGCCCAGCCCCAGCCGATCCGCATCACCGCCACCGACATTGTTGACCAGGATGTCGATGCCGCCGAGTTCACGCAGCGCCGAATCGATCAGTGTGGTGGCGCCCTCGGAGGTGCCGAGATCGACGGAATAGGCTGCCACACTGGCCTTTTCCAGCTCCGGCGTGACGGTGCGCGCGGCGCCGACCACCACTGCTCCCTCGGCGGTCAGCGCTTCGGCGATCGCCAGTCCGATGCCACGGCTCGCGCCGGTGACGACGGCGGTCTTACCGGTGAGTTCGAGGTCCATGAGCTGCCCTTTCTTGAACTTCAGGTCAAAAATTACGGTGTGTAAAAGGGCCGCGGTGGCGGCCCGGATATCAGAGGGTGGTCAGTGCGGTGTCGATGATGCGGTGCAGGGTCTGCGCATCGCTGGTCTTCGCCATGACGCGCAGTCCCACGATGGTGTTCATCAGGAATTCGGCGGCGGCCCGCGGATCGACGTCCTGTGCCACGTCACCGTCGCGTCGGCCCCGATCGATCCGATCGGACAGTGCGGTCATGGTGTTCTCCTGCATGGTCCGGACCGCCTTCGTGATCTCGGGATCCTGCGCGGAGAATTCGGTAGCGGTGTTCACCGCCAGACAGCCACGCCGAACAGGCTGTGCCACATCGGAATCCACCAGAAACCGGATGAACGCGCCGATGCATTCGCGTGCGGTCCCCGGCCGGGCCATGAACTCCCCGGCCACTTCCGCTCCCATCCGGTCGTAACGGTTCAGCACCCGCTCGAACAGCGCCCGCTTACTGCCGAACGTGTTGTACAGGCTCCCCTTCCCGATCCCGGTAGCCTCGGCCAGCTGCGCCGGCGAGGTATTCGCATATCCATGAGTCCAGAACGCATCCAGAGCCCGATCCACCACGGTCTCGGTCTCGAAGTTACGCGGCCTGCCCATGTCCCGAACTCTACGAGTTCTTGTCCTATAGGTCAATAACTCGATTCTCGTCCCCGACGGTTCCTGCGAACCAGGCGCAGAGGAGGACGGCGAGTAGGGGGAAGGCGAAGGCCAGGGTGAGGGAGGTGAGTTGGGCTAGCCAGCCTATGACCGAGGGGCCGGCGAGGAAGCCCAGGTAGCCGAGGCCGAAGACCTTGGACATGTCGGTGGCGGCGGTGGCGGTGCTCAGATTGCCCGCGGCGGTGAAGATCTGGGGGACGCCGCCGGCGAGGCCGAGGCCGGCGAGGATCCAGCCCGCCAGGCTCAGGGGCAGCCACGGCGAGGCCATGATGACGGCGAGTCCGGCGGCGCCGAGGAGTGAACCCCAGCGGACCACGGCGATGCGGCCGAAGCGTTCGCTGACCCGGTCCGCGGTGAAGCGGCCGACGGTCATCGCGATGGAGAACGCACCGAACGACAGGGCGGCGGTGGCGTCGCTGACGCCCAGATGTTCGTGCGTCTGCAGGGCGCTCCAGTCGTTGGCCACCCCCTCGGCCATCAGCAGGGCGAACGCGATCGCGGCCAGCGCCAAGACTTTCGACGGGAGCCAGCGCCGGATGCGTCGGCACACGGCGGAATCGGCTGCGCGGCGACCGGGCCGCGAACCCGCGCCGGCGGCCGGAAGTGCCGCGGCCGACTCGGTAGCCCCACCATTTCCGGCCGCGGAGTGGTCCGGGACCGTCGCGGATTCGGCGATCGCGGCTGCTGTCTCGACGTGCGAGGTGGCGTGCAGGCGGGGGAGCAGGCTCGGCACACTGGCCAGCATCACCAGCAGGCCCAGCACGGCCGCGACCGCGAAACTCACCCGGATATCGGTTCCGGCGTGCATGGCCGCCGCGCCGGCGAGCGAGCCGACCAGGCCGCCGCAGGAGAAGAGCGCGTGGAACGCCGCCATGATCGGCCGGTGGTAGACCCGCTCGACCTGCACGGCCTGGGCGTTCATCGACACATCGAGCGCGCCGTTGCCGAAACCGAAGATCGCGAGCGCGATACCGAGCTGCACCGGCCCGGTGGCCCACGCCGGTCCGCTCACCGCCACGACCAGCCAGGTGACGGCCGCGGTGACCAGGGTTCGGCTGCCGAAGCGGTCGGCGAGCGGACCCGCCGCCTGCATACCGACGATGCCGCTGCCGGCCATCACCAGGATCAGAATCCCGAGCGTCCCGTGCGAGACCCCGGTGCGATCGGTGATGACCGGAATGTGCACCACCCACATCGCGGCCAGGAATCCATTGAGCGCGAAAACCGCGAACACCGCTGCCCGCGCGCGGCGAGCGGCCGCAGCAACCGTCCCGCGCCGTGTCGTCTCCACCGGTGAATGCATCGATTCGACGGTACCGGGCGCGCACCGATTGTTCACCGCACGAGAGGCCGTGCCGAACCAGGTGGCTCGGCACGCGGAACCCCTTGGGGCCCAACACCCGAAGCGCCTGCCCCGCGGGTACGACTCCGGAGCGAGGAGTGCGTCGAAGCGTCGTTGATTCGGCGGCGCCGACCGCGGTCGGCGGCTCCCCGTATCCCGAACGATCACGGCATCGTCGACGTCACCGCACGGGCCCCGGATGTAACCGGTTTCGATTCGAGTGTATGACCTACCACCGACACGTTTCGGAGCCGCGCCGGGTTCACTGCCGCCTCCGCCCGCGTCGCTCCGGTCGCGGTGTCGATCGGCGACCTGCGCGGCGGGCTCCGTGGTGACGCAGGCTGCCGCCTCCGCCCGCGTCGCTCCGGTCGCGTCACTATTGTCGGGGCGGTGACCACACAGCAGGACTACCCGGTGCTCTGGCCGGTGCCGACCCGATGGGCGGACAACGACCACTACGGCCACGTCAACAACGTGACCTACTACTCGTACTTCGACACCGCGGTCAACGCCTGGCTGATGGCCGCGACCGGCACCGATATCCGGGAGCTGCCCGCGATCGGCGTGGTCGCCCAGACCTCGTGCCAGTATCTGGGCTCGCTGAGTTTCCCCGACCAGCTGCGCGTGGGGTTGCGGATCAGCCGCCTCGGCCGCTCCAGCATCACCTACGATCTGGCGATCTTCCGCGTCCTGGACGCCGGCACCGCCGCCGGCACCGCCGGGGAGGATCTGGAGCTGGCCGCCACCGGCACCTTCGTGCACGTCTACGTGGACAACGAGACCCGCAAATCGGTGGAGATCCCGGCGATCATCCGCAGCGCCGCCGCCGCGCTGGTGACCGACGAGACCTAGACCCGGCCCAGCAGGGTCAGCGGATCCTCGAGCAGTGAGGCGACCGTCGACAGGAACCGCGCGCCGAGCTCCCCGTCGATCATGCGGTGATCGAAGCTCACACCGAGCGTGGTGATCCACCGGATCGCCGGCTCGTCGCGATACACCCACGGCCGTTTCCGGATCGAACCCAGGCACAGAATCGCGCCCTCACCCGGATTCACCAGCGGCACACCGGTATCGACGCCGAAGACACCCACATTGCTGATGGTGAAGGTGCCACCACGCAGATCGGCGGGTGTCGCCGAACCGGCGCGAGCCACATCGGCGAGCCAGCCGATCTCACGGCACAGCTCGCGCAGACTCAGCGACTGCGCCTCCTTGATGTTGGGGACGAGCAGCCCGCGTTCGGTGGCCACGGCGATGCCGAGGTTGACGTAGTGCTTGGTGACGATCTGATTGGCTTCGGCGTCCCAACAGGAGTTGATCCCGGGGAATTCGGCGATCGCCGCGAGCGTCGCCTTCGCCACCAGCGCGAGGGGAGTGAGCGAGAGCCCGGTGAAGGAGTCGGTGCTGCGCAGATGGTCGAGCAACTCCATCGAGGCGGTGAAATCGGTGGTCACGAACGCACTGGCCTGCGGAATCGTGCGGGCGCTGGTGGTCATGGCCGCGGCGATGCGCTTGCGCACACCGTTGACGGGGGTGCGGGTTTCGCGTTCGCTCGGCGTCGGCCGGATGATGCCGCCGTCTGGGCGCATGGTGGGCACCGGTGGAGCGGCCGGCCGCGGAGCATCGGCGGCCTCCTCCTCCGGCCGCACTCGGCGCGGCGGCTGCGATACCGGCACCGCGTGGCGCACATCCTCGACGGTGACCGCCCCGCCCGGCCCGGAGCCGGCCACGAACGCGATATTGATCCCGAGTTCGCGAGCCAGCTGCCGGGCGGCCGGCGTGGCGGGCGGACGGCCCGGGAACTCCGGCGGAATCTCCTCGGACCGTCCCGGTGCGGCCGGATGTGGCGTCGCCGCACCGTTTTTCGACGCCGTACGACGCCGCGTGGGCGCTTCGGCCCCGGGCCCGTAACCGACGAGCACCGACGTCCGGCTTTCGCCCGCCGCGGGAGCGTCGGCGGCCGGCGCGGCGGTGCGCACTCTGATCAGCGGTGCGCCGACCGCCACCGTTTCGCCGGGCCGGGCCAGCAGTTCGGCGACCTGCCCGGCGAACGGACACGGTAGTTCGACCTGCGCTTTGGCGGTCTCCACCTCGGCGATGGTCTGGTTGAGTTCCACGGTATCGCCGACGGCCACCGACCACGAGATCAGTTCGGCCTCGGTCAATCCCTCCCCGAGATCGGGCAGCCGGAACTCGAGTATGTGGTTGTTGTCGTCCACAGCGGGGTCTTCCAACGGGCACCTCTGTCCGAACAGTTGTCAGCGGGCGAACGTTCGATCGACCGCGTCGAGAATGCGATCGGGGTCTGGCATGTGGTGCCGTTCGAGCTTAGCCGGGGGATACGGGATGTCGAAGCCACCCACGCGCAGGACCGGCGCCTCGAGATAGTAGAAACACCGTTCGGCGATGCGGGCGGCGATCTCGGCGCCGAGCCCCGCGAAAACCGGCGCCTCGTGCGTGACGATCAGCCGGCCGGTGCGGCGCACCGATTCCTCGATGGTGTCGAAATCGATCGGCGACAGGCTGCGCAGATCGATCACCTCGAGTGAATGCCCCTCTCCGGCCGCGATTTCGGCCGCAGTCAGCGCGGTGGCGACCATGCCGCCGTAGGCGACGATCGTGGCATCGCGGCCCGACCGGCGGATGCGCGCCCGGTCCAAGGGGAGCGGATCCGCGTCCAGGGCGGTGAAATCCAGGTCGGCCTTGTCCCAGTAACGCCGCTTGGGCTCGAAGAAGACGACCGGGTCGTCGCACGAAATAGCCTGGCGCAACAGTCGATACGCATCCTCGGGCGTACTCGGCGAGACCACGCGCAGTCCGGCCGTATGCGCGAAATAGGCCTCCGGCGACTCCGAATGATGCTCGACCGAACCGATTCCCCCGCCGAACGGAATCCGGATGGTGATCGGCGCGCGGACCTTGCCCTGGGTGCGGTAGTGAATCTTGGCGACCTGCGAAACGATCTGGTCGAAGGCCGGGTAGACGAATCCGTCGAACTGGATCTCGCACACGGGCCGGAAACCGCGCAGCGCCATGCCGAAAGCGGTTCCGATGATGCCGGATTCGGCCAGCGGCGTGTCGATGACGCGGTTGTTCCCGAAATCCTTCTGCAGCGTGTCGGTCACCCGGAACACACCGCCGAGCCGCCCGATGTCCTCGCCCATCAGCACGACCTTCGGATCGTCCTCCAGGGCCCGGCGCATCCCCGTGTTCAGCGCGTTCGCGAAGGTGGTGATCATGCCCCTACTCCTTCCTCGAAACCCGCCAGGTACCCGGCGTATTCGTCGCGCTCGGCGGCGATCAGCGGATGCGCGGTGGTGTAGACGTGGTCGAACAGCTGCATCGGATCCGGATCGGGCATATCGATGGTCGCGGTCCGGACCGCGGCGGCGACCGCATCGGCGCGTTCGGTCACCTGACGCTCGAAGTCGCTGTCCCACAAGCCTTCTCGATCGAGCAGCCGTCGCATGCGGTCGATCGGGTCGCGGCGCTGCCACAGTTCGGTTTCCGCGGCCGAGCGGTAGCGGGTGGGATCGTCGGCGGTGGTGTGCGGGCCCATCCGATAGGTGATCGCCTCGATGAACGACGGTCCGCCACCGGCGCGGGCGCGGGCGACGGCCTGGCGGGTCACCGCCAGGACGGCCAGCACGTCGTTACCGTCGACCTGCACGCCCGGGATGCCGTATCCGTAGGCGCGCCGGACGATCGGCGTCTGGCTCTGCAGCTGCACCGGTTCGCTGATCGCCCAGTGGTTGTTCTGGCAGAAGAACACCACCGGCGCACCCCAGGAGGCGGCGAAGCCGAGCGCCTCGGCGATATCGCCCTGACTGCTGGCGCCGTCACCGAAATAGGTCAGCACCGCGATCTCCGCGCCTTCCAGATGCGCGGCGTAGGCGTAACCGGTGGCGTGCAGGCCCTGCGAGCCGACCACGATGGCCGGATTGGTCATGTTGATCTCGTCCGGATCCCAGCACGAATGCGCCACGCCCCGCCACAGCCGGGTGATGAGGGCGGGATCCACGCCGCGGCAGTAGGCGACGCCCGCCTCGCGATAGCTGCAGAAGACGTAATCGTCGTCGTGCAGGGCGCGCGCCGAGCCGATCTGCGATGCCTCCTGGCCGAGCAGCGGCGCCCACAGGCCGAGCTGGCCCTGCCGCTGCAGTGCGGTCGCCTCGACGTCGATGCGGCGGGTGACGACCAGATCCTCGTAGAGTTCGCGCAGTTCTGCCGGACCGATATCCGCGATCAGGGCCGCGTGCTCGCGGTCGAGAACACGGCGCCCGTCGGGCTGGACCAGTTGTACGGGATAGGGGTTCGTCCCGGTGTCGTACCCGGTTGTGGTGTTGTGCGTCGTGGTGTTGTGCACAGCCATCACCTCCTCGTTGCCGCGTACGACGGGGTCTCCGTCCCTCGCGATCCGGCGGACTGCTTCTTTTCGCCAGCTGTGTGCTGTACCTCACAGCATCCACGATTGAGCGGGATGCGCAAGCGGTAACACGCCAACTGTGCAGAATGCTCGATCAGATGGGGTCCCGGGCTGACATACTGCGTTACATGCCCAGTGCTGAACCCACTCCGGCGACAATCGACGCCACCGATGCCCGGCTGCTGCTGGAACTGGTCGCCAACCCCCGTGCCACCGGGGTAGAACTGGCCACGCGGCTGGGGCTGTCCCGCAATACCGTGCAGGCCCGGCTGGCCCGGTGGGAGGCCGCCGGTGTGCTGGCCGGCTTCGAACGGCGCGTGGACCCGCGCGCCCTCGGTTATCGGCTGGCGGCCTTCGTCGCGGTGGTGGTCGATCAGCATCGGCTCGCCGACGTGGTGGCAGAACTCGCCGAGATACCCGAGGTCACCGAGGTGTGCGGCACGACCGGGCAGACGGATCTGACCGTTCGCGTGGTCGCGCGCGACGCCGACGATCTGTACCGGATCACCGGCGCGATTCTGAAGATCGCGGGTGTGCAGCGCACCAATATGGCGCTGGTGATGCAGCAATTGGTCGGGCCGCGCACCGCGCCGCTGCTGCAGCGACTGGCCCGAGCCGACGAGTCGCCGGCGCCGCGTCGGGACGCCGGGCCGAACGACACAGCGCGAAACGATGCCGGGGAGAATTCGGTCCAGTTCCGGCGTACTGGCCGCTGACGGCAGGGCCAGCCGCCCGCGAAGATAGCTCGGTGACTGCCACCGCCGATTCCGCATCCCACCCGCCCGACGTCGCCGAGGCACAGACGGGCCGCCCGGCGGCGGTCGAGGGCGAGCACGGGCCCGGCGGTACCGGACAGGCGATGGGCGCCGGGATCATCGCGGCGCTGGTCGGTTTCACCAGTTCGTTCGCGGTCGTGCTGGCCGGACTCACCGCGGTCGGCGCGACCCCGGCGCAGGCCGCCTCGGGTCTGCTGGCGGTCTGTGTCACGCAGGCGGTGGGCATGTGGATACTGAGCCGGCGCTACCGCATGCCGATCACCCTCGCCTGGTCCACTCCCGGTGCGGCGCTGCTGGCCGGCGCCGGCGCGGTGACCGGTGGCTGGCCCGCGGCGGTGGGAGCGTTCGTGGTCACCGGGGTATTGATCGTCCTCACCGGATGCTGGTCGCGGCTGGGCCGGCTGATCACCGCGATCCCGGTGGAGATCGCGCAGGCCATGCTCGCCGGCGTGCTGCTGCCGCTGTGCCTGGCGCCGCTGCGGGCGCTGACCACCTCGAGCGCGGCGGTGGTGGCGCCGGTGCTGGTGGTGTGGGTGGTGCTGCAGCGGTACGCGCAGCGGTGGGCGGTGCCCGGCGCCTTCGTCACCGCGGTGGCCGGGGCGGCGATCGCGATGGCCGCCGGACATCGCTCGATTCCGGCCGCCGATCTGGTGCCGAAGCTGGAAATCACTGTGCCGCACTGGAGTTGGCAGGCGATCATCGGTATCGCGATTCCGCTGTACGTGGTCACGATGGCCGCGCAGAACATCCCCGGTGTGGCGGTCATGAGCTCGTTCGGATATCGGGTGCCGTGGCGGGCGTCGATGACGGTCACCGGGCTCGGGACCATCGTGGGCGCCCCGGCGGGCGGGCATGCGATCAACCTGGCCGCGATCAGCGCGGCATTGGCGGCCGCGCCGTCGGCCCACCCCGACCCGCGCCGGCGCTGGACGGCCACCATGGCCGCCGGCGGGTGCTATCTCGTGCTGGCTCCGGCCGCCGCGGCGCTGGTCGCGCTCGCCGCCGCCGCACCCGCCGGTGTGCTGGAAACCGTTGCCGGACTTGCCCTCCTCGGCACCTTCGCCGCCGCGCTCACCGCGGCGCTCGGGGTCGCCGAACATCGTGTCGCGGCCACGGTGACGTTTCTGGTCTCGGCCTCCGGGATAGCGGTGTTCGGCATCGGCGCCGCGTTCTGGGCGGTGGTGGCGGGCCTGGTCGTGCGATGGATGCTGACCCGCCGGGACGCGCCGGTGTCGTAGGCTGACACGTATTCGCGTCACGGGTACATCTGTTGACTGAGGAGCCGGGCTTGACCGCGGTACTGATCTCCCCCGAGGAACTCCGGAAATCGCTGGCGGACAGCGAGAGCCGGGTGCATCTGCTGGATGTGCGATGGGCGCTGGGCGATCCCGACGGGCCCCAGCACTATCTCGCCGGCCACATTCCCGGCGCGATATTCGTCGATCTGGAGACCGAGCTGGCCGCGCCGCCGTCCCCGGCACACGGCCGCCACCCGTTGCCGAGCCTCACCCACCTGCAGAAATGCGCCCGCAGCTGGGGACTGCGCACGGGGGAGCCGACGGTCGTCTACGACGCCACCGGCGGTATGGCCGCGGCGCGGGCGTGGTGGCTGCTGCGCTGGGCGGGCGTGCGCGACGTGCGCATTCTCGACGGCGGCCTGCCCGCGTGGGAGCGCGGCGGCGGTGATCTGGCCGTCGGCACCGAACCCGATCCGAAGCCCGGCGACGTGGTGCTCACGCCCGGCAATATGCCGGTGGTGGAAGCAGACGAGGTCGCGGGCTGGCGTGGTGCGCTGCTGGACGCGCGAGCCGGGGAACGCTATCGCGGGCAGGTCGAGCCGATCGACCCGCGCGCCGGGCACATCCCCGGCGCGGTGAGCGTGCCGACCGCGGAAAACCTCACGCCCGAGGGCACTTTCAAGACTCCGGACCAGCTGCGGGCGCGGTTCTCCGATCTCGGCTCCGGCCCGGTGGCGGTCTACTGCGGCTCCGGGGTGACCGCCGCCCACCAGATCGCGGCGCTGTCGGTCGTGGGAGTGTCGGCGGCGCTCTATCCGGGTTCGTGGTCGCAGTGGTCGTCGGATCCGGAGCGCCCGGTCGCCACGGCGCTGGATTGACGCGAATCAGCCCACGGCCCCCGCCGCGAGGGCCGCACGCCAGTCACCGTATTCGCTGATGTCCTTGCCATCGGCGGCGGCGGTTCCGTCGCATCCGAATGCGGTGTGCCAGGTGCCGTCGTCGAGTTCGACGGCGCCCAGCTGCATCGGCGCCGGCAGTGCGGCGAGGAAGCGACCGAGGGCGGCGGGGGAGAGCAACCAGCGTTCACCGGCGACCGACACACCACCCTCGCAGCGGGTCACCGCCGGTTTCGGCGGCGTGGTGTCCAGGGCGGCGAGGCGATAGGCCGCGGCCGTGCGGACCGCTCCGGCCCAGCGCGCGCCGAGCGCGTGCAACTGGTGTTCCAACGGCTGGCCCCGCAGATGCGCCCCGAACACGATCAGCTCGCACACCGGTGCGACCGCCAGCGGCCACGGCCGCGTGATCTCCACATCGCCGGTGATCGACACGGCGATGTCCAAGGCCACCGCATCCTCGAACGGCCGCGCGAAAACCGTGACACCGAAACAGGATTCGCCTGCCATCCCGGCGGGCACGGCCACGGCGCACAGATCGAAGAGATTGCAAAAGTTCGTGTAGATGCCCATCCGGGAGTTGACCCCGATCGGATCCGCCTCGACCTGCGCGATGGTCGGATGCATCGGGGCGGTCGGCGCGAGCAGGGCATCGGCGTCGCCCAGGCTGTCCATCGCGAGAGCGCGCAAGCGCTCGAGTTCGGCGCGGTCGGCGACCAGCCGATGCGCCGGAATCTCGCGCGCGGCGCGGATGATGCTCGCGACGGTCGGATCCACCGCATCCGGATGTGCCTCGATGAATTCCCCTACCGCGGCGTACCTTTCGGCGACCAGCGCCCCGTCGTAGAGCAGCCGGGCCGCGGCCAGGAACGGCGCCGGGTCGATCTCCACGATGGTCGCCCCGCGCTGCCGGAGCGCGGTGACGGTCCGGTCGAACGCCGCCCGCCACACCGGATCCAGTTCCGGCAGTTCGGCGAAGATCGCGACGGTCGGGCGCGGCGGCGCCGCCAGCCGGGTATCGGCGGGCCAGGCGCGTGCCGGCGCACCGGCGGCCATCACCCCCATAGCCTGATCGGCGCGCGCCGGGTCGGCGGCGAAAATCGTCACGCAATCATAGGAACGGCAGGCCGGGACGACCCCCTCGGTGGAGACGACTCCGACGGTCGGTTTGATGCCGACGATGCCCTGCAGCGCCGCCGGAACGCGCCCCGAACCCGCGGTATCGGTGCCGATGGCGATATCGGCCGCACCGGTCGCGACGGCCACGGCCGAACCGGAACTCGAACCGCCCGAGATGAATGCGGGACGGCGCGAGTCCGAGACCGGACCGTACGGCGAGCGGGTGCCGACCAGACCGGTCGCGAACTGGTCCATATTGGTCTTGCCGACCACGACCGCACCCGCGGCGCGCAGGGCCGCGACCGCGGGCGCGTCGCGGTCGGGTAGGTAGGCGTAGTCCGGGCAGCCGGCGGTCGTCGGCAGGCCCGCGACGTCGACGTTGTCCTTGACGGCCACCCGCAGACCCGCCAGCGGGCCGGTGCCGTGCGAACCCGGTTCTTCGGATCGATGAATCCAGATGCTCATATCGGACTCCTCATCCTCGTTCGTGCAACTCGCCCGCCGCCTGCCACGAATCACGCTCGGCGGCAAACGCTTCCGCCTGCGCGGCGCGGAAGTCGGCGATGGATTCGGCGTTGGCGGCCAGGAATTCGCGATAGTCGGCGAGGCGGAATTCGCCCTCCTCCGCGCGCAGTGTCCCGTGGCCGCGGGCGAAGTCGGCCCGCAGGTCCAGCAGTTCCTCCGCGGACACCGGATACCAGCGGATGCGATCGAAATACCGCAGCAGCCAAGGATCCTCGGCATCGCCGATGGAGCGGTGGTTCCACACCTGTGTGGTACGGCCGACGAATTGATATCCGCCGGGACCCTCCATGCCGTAGATGCACAGATAGGCGCCGCCGATGCCGACCGCGTTCTCCGGCGTCCAGGTGCGGGCCGGATTGTATTTGGTGGTGACCAGGCGGTGGCGCGGATCGGTCGGGGTCGCGACCGGTGCGCCGAGGTACACGTCGCCGAGGCCGAGCACGAGGTACTCGGCGGCGAAGACGGTATCGAAAACATCTGCCACCGTGGACAATCCGTTCATCCGGCGAATGAACTCGATATTCCAGGGGCACCACGGCGCATCCGCCCGCACGCCGTGCATGTAGCGGATGATGGCCTCGCGCGTGGCCGGATCGTCCCACGACAGCGGCAGGTGCACGGTGCGGCTCGGCACCACCAGTTCCGCAGCCGGTGGCAGCGCGGATTCGGCCTCGCGCAGCAGTCGCAACAGTTTCGGCGTGGCCAGCCGGTCCGGATCGAAACGCACCTGCAGCGAACGGATTCCGGGCGTCAACTCGGTGATCGCCGGCTCGGCATACTCGAGCAGATGCCGGTGCAGGGCGTGGACGCGGGCGCGCAATGCGAGATCCAGTGTCATATCACCGTATTCGACGAGGACACCGTCGTCGCCGGCGCGGCGATAGGTGACGGTGGTGGTGTCGTCGGCGTCGGCGCGGGCCAGAATGCCGTCGTCGCCGTCACCGCCGTCGGACAGCACGATCGGCCAGTCGGCTCGCCGGGCCGGCCCCAGAGCACGGATCGAGGCGGCGCGGTCGGCACGCACCGGGACGAAGCGCACGGTGTCACCGGGACAGAGCTGCCCGAGTTTCCAGCGCTCCGCGGCGACAACCGTGACGGGACAGACGAATCCGCCGAGGCTGGGTCCGTCCGGACCCAGCAGGATCGGGGTATCACCGGTGAAGTCCAGGGCGCCGATCGAATAGGCGGTGTCGTGGATGTTCGAGGGGTGTAGTCCCGCCTCGCCGCCGTCGCCGCGCGCCCAGTGCGGTTTCGGCCCGATCAGCCGCACCCCGGTCCGATCGGAGTTGAAGTGCACCTCGTAGTCGGTGCCGAGGATGGTGTCGATATCGGCGCGGGTGAAGAATTCCGGCGCGCCGTGCGGGCCCTCGGTGACCGCGAGTTCCCATCGGCGCGTCAGCACCGGCTGCTCGGCCATCGGCACCCCGGACCCGACGGTGCCGGTCGGCTCTCCCAGTGGTAACCGATCGCCGGTGCGAAGGGCGGCACCGGTGCCGCCGCCGAACCTGCCGAGTGTGAAAGTGGCTGTGCTGCCGAGGTATTCGGGCAGGGCGAGGCCGCCATCGAACAGGATGTAGGTCCGCATACCCGGTCCCTGCACGGCGCCGACATCCAGCGTGCCGCCCGCCGGGACCTCGACGGTGCGCCACGGGCGAACGCGCTCGCCGTCGACGGTCACCGTCGCGGGCGCACCGGTCACGCATACCCGGGTCGCGGTGTGGAATCGCAACGCGGGCCCGGCGAGGGTGCATTCGAGTCCGGCTGCGCCCTCGTCGTTGCCCAGCGCCCGATTGCCGAGCCGGAACGACAGATCATCCATCGGTCCCGACGGCGGGACGCCGACGTGCCAGTAGCCGACGCGGCCCGGCCAATCCTGCACGGTGGTCAGCATCCCCGGCCGCACTACCTCGATATCGGTAGCGTCGGCATCCAGAGTCGTTGTTCCGGAGTCTGTTTCGATCGCCGTCGTCATCGCGTCACCACCATCCGTACCGGCGTCGGATCGAATCCGTTGCAGGGGTTGTTGATCTGCGGGCAGTTGGAGACCAGGACGAGCGTGTCGATCTCGGCACGCAGCGTCACCGATTTACCCGGTGCGGAGAGCCCGTCGACGATGCCGAGGGTGCCGTCGGCCTCGACCGGAACGTTCATGAACCAGTTGATGTTCGAGACCAGATCGCGTTTACCGAGCCCCCAGCGCAACGCCTCGGTGAGGAAGTTCTCCACGCAGGCGTGCTGATGGCGGGTGTGGTGGCCGTAGCGCAGGGTGTTGGATTCCTGCGAGCACGCGCCGGCGATGGTGTCGTGATTGCCGACCTCGTCGGCGACCACGGTCATCAGTGCCGTCCCCGCTTCGGTGCGGAGCACGCTGCCGGTGGTCAGGAAGATATTGCGCTGGGCGGCGACGGTCGCCTGGGCGCTGTAGCGGTCGGCGTGATCGGCGGCCGAGTAGAGCAGGCAGTCCACCGCCTGATTGCCGTACAGGTCGATGATCTGCCACTGCTGACCCGCCCGGACCACGGTCGACCACGGTGCGCAGGCGGCCACGGTCTCGTCCAGGACAACGGTGCGTTCGGTAACGGTGGTCATGCGATCGCCTCCGGATCGTGTGCGGCCAGCCAGGCCTGTTCGGTGTTCTCCACGGCCCGGCGATATTCCGGCTCGGTGCCGGCGTCGTTCGGCTCCGCGGCGCCGCGCCAGGCGACGACGTCCAGTGCCGTGGCGGGCCGGTCGTCGAGTGGATGGGTGCCGTTGGCGATGAGGACGGTCAGCGGCAGGTGGATCAGCAGTTCGACCGAGCGGCCCGGACCGGCGCTGCCGGTGGCGGTGAGGGCGCCGTCCGCGCCGACGCGCACACCGCGGAACAGCGCGATCGAGGGACCGATATCGCGCGGTGTGAGACCGTGTTTCGTCCCCGCGACCCGCATCGTCCGTCGTACCTCAGGGGTCGGTCCGCACAGCGTGTCGTGGTGGCCGGACGTGTCGGCGACGATCGTGGCGAGGACGCGCCCCTGATCCGACAGCAGCGGATGGCCCGGGCCGGGATAGGCCTGCCACGGCACCTTGATGGTGTCGGCGACGTTCAACCGTTCCCACGGTGCCTCGGCCCGCAGGAGCAGCAGGTGGGCGCCGGCCGCGCCGTCCGGATCGGCCAGCCGGAGCCGGGTGCCGCGGGCGAGTACCGCGGTGGTGTATCCGTTACCCGGAACACGTTGGGCGAAGGTAACTTTCGCCGGGTCGAGGCCCTCGGGTAGATCGGGACCGGCGACGGTCGCGGCCGCGGCTTGCGCTCGCGCGTGGTCGCGGGCGCCGACGGTCGAGGCGGTTGCGGACATGATGTCTCCTCGCAGAGTCGGATGGGAATGTCGCTCAGGCGGGTTGCGGTGCGGGCCGGGCTTCGGCGGCCGCGGCGCGGGGAGTGACGATGCGGTGCACCACCGCGCCCACCGCGACGGTCAGGAGCACGAACAGCGGTGCGGCCCAGAGCATCCACCAGCCGCCGCCGGCCGGCGTGTACACCTCCGGGCGCGGCCAGGCCAGATTCACCGCCATCGCGATCCCCCACACCACCGCCGCCACGTTCACCGCGATGCCGTAGCGGCCCAGCGAGAACAGGCCGGGTTCGGCGGCGGGCAGCCCGCGCAGCCGCCGGATCAGCAGCGGGACGGTGACCAGCAGGTACGCGACGTACAGCGTCACGATGCACACGCTGGCGAGCGTCGCGAACAGCGCGGCGTTGCCGAGGTTCACCACCAGCAGCGCCACGGCGAGCACGCCGATGATCACGGCGGGCAGGACCGGGGTGCCGAAGCGCGGATGCACGGCGGCCAGCCGCGACGCGAACGGCAGGCGGCCGTCGCGGGCCATCGAGAAGATCAGACGTGAACCCGCGGTCTGAATGGCCAAGGTGCACACCGTGATCGCCACCGCGACACAGCACAGCAGCACAGTGCCGGCCGGACTGTCGAGTTTGGCGGTGATCACGTAGGCCAGGCCGTCGGTGGCCAGGTGGCCGTCGCTGATGCTGGGTGCGGCCATCAAGGCACCCAGCAGAAGCAGGCCGCCGCCGAGGGCGGAGGCGGCGAGCGCCAGCAGGATGGTGCGCGGCGCGACTCGGCGCGGATTCTTCGTCTCCTCGGAAAGCTCTCCGGCGGAATCGAATCCGACCATCACATAGGCGGCCATCAAACCGGAGACCAGGAACGCCGCCCAGTACGGGCCGGGCGCCGCCTGGTCGGTCTGCAGGACCACATCGGCGCCGCGTTCGGTATGGGTGAAGAACAGGGCGATGACGGCGAGCACACCCACGATCTCGACCGTGACGCCGATCGAATTGATCCGAGCCATCAGATCGATGCCGATCACATTGATCACCGTCGTGATCACCAGCAGCACACTGCCCAGCAGAACGGCGTTCGCCGCGCCGTCGGTGGAGGTGAGCGCGGTCTCGGTGCCGACCAGCTGGAATCCGCTCCAGATCGAGGGCAGCACGACCTGCAGCGCGATGGCGGCCGCGGCGGCGGTGACGATCTGCGCGATGATCATCATCCAGCCCGCGAACCAGCCCACCACCTCACCCGCGAGCCGGCGCGACCACTGGTAGATGCAGCCCGAAATGGGATAGCGCGCGGCGAGTTCCGCGAAATTCAGTGCGACGAGGAACTGGCCGGCGAACACGATCGGCCAGGTCCAGAAGAACGCGCCGCCGCCGAATCCGTAACCGAATCCGAAGAATTGGAAGATGGTGGTGAGGATCGAGACGAAGGAGAATCCGGCGGCGAACGACGCGTAGCGGCCGAGTTTGCGATGCAGTACCGGCTGATATCCGAAGCGTTCGAGATCGGCGCTGTCACCGGTCGGGGATTGGGAGGGTGGATCGAGTGCGATGGCCATGGGCGGTCCTTCGGCGTGGCGGCCAATATCTATCAGGTGACAGTTTTGCGGGCCGGATCGCGCTTCCGGTGACGGCTGTGTATCGCTTGCGGTAACCCGCGTAACGTCTGCGTTGCCGGTATTTCTGTCGAGTGACAGATATTTCACAACCGCAGGTGGGACGCGGTGCGCGGCCCTGTGCCGGTCCGCGGTGCGGCGGCGGTGGCAGGATGAGGCGGTGACACACCTGGGTCCGGGCCGTCCTCGCGTCGATCAGCGCAGCCGTCGCGGGCGGACGCCGCGCGCCGAGATCCTCGACGCCGCAGCGGAATTGTTCACGGCCAACGGTTACGGCAGCACATCCACGCGGGGTATCGCGGATGCGGTGGGGATCCGGCAGGCCTCGCTCTACCACCACTTCGCCGCCAAGGATGACATCCTGGACGCGCTGCTCGCCGAAACCATCACCGGCGCACTGGAATTGGCCGAGCGGTTGCGCGCCGAACCCGAGCCGGCGGCGGTCCGGTTGTACGCCCTGGCCCGCGCCGACGTGCGCCAGCTGTGCGCCGCCAAGTGGAATCTCGGTGCCCTGTATCTGCTGCCCGAACTGCGCAGCGACCGATTCGCCGACTTCCGGAGCCGCCGCGCCCGGTTGCGCCGCCATTACGAGGAACTCGCGGCGGCGGCGATCGAGGCCACACCCACCGGCGTCCCCGGTGCCCACGTGCTGCCATTCCGAATGGTGGAGACGGTCATCAACATTCGCTCCGACGAGGGCACCGCACCCGATTACGCGGAAACCACCATTCCCGACGCCGCGCTGCGTCTGCTGGGCGTCACCGACGACCCGGCCGTGCTGCGCGCCGCCGCCGAGCAGCTACTCCGGCGACTGGACGCGGGCGAATAACCGCGTCAGGGGCATTGCCGGGCGATGCGGGCGAGCGCGGTGTGGTCGGCTGCGGTGATCGGCAGCCGGTACTGTGCCGCCGTGGTGAGGTACTTTCCGGCGTAGAAGCAGTGATAGGCCCCGGCGGGTGGCAGCCAGTCCGCGGGTGTGCGATCGCCTTTGTCCATATTGGCCGGGCCGTCGACGGCCAGCAGGTTGAATTCGATGTCGTTGGCGAAGCGCAGCCGCTGTTCGGCAGGCCAGGCCGCCGCACCCATATCCCAGGCGGCGGCCAGCGGGTAGACGTGGTCGATCTGCACCTCCCGGGCCCGCGCCTTGTCGAAGGTGATCGAGCGGCCGGTGTACGGATCCCGCAGTGTGCCCGCGAGCACCACGCACTCGCGGGTACCCGGCCGGAATCTCACCTCGCGCAACTGCCGGGCCAGCACGCCGTTGCGCGAATCGCATCCGTCGTGCCCACCCGGCCCGTCCTGATCGTCCGACCACGCCGGCCCGAACACACATCCGTGCCCCGCCCCGCAGTCCCGGTCGTACCCGCCCGGATGCGGCCGCCGCGCCACCACGGCGACCGCGCCCAGCAACTGCTCGATCCGAGCCCGGCTCGGACTCCCCGGCGCCGGGTCGGGCCCGCCGACGATCCCACACCCCGTCATCGCCATGACCACGACCACCACCGCCGCCCACCCCGCCCGACATCCCCACCGCATATCCCAGATCTACCGGCCGCGCCCGACAACTTCGGTCCCGAAGGACCTGCACGGGGTGCGTTCGTTCGATACGCCCGAATCGGACGCCGCTGCGACCGGGTCACCGCCTCCGTCGCGTCGGCCTGCGACGGTCGTATCCCGGCATCGGTCGACTTCGTGTCGTCTGCAACCGGCGTCGCGGCCGACTCGGCCGCGTAGCGGTCACGTGGACAGCTGCATCCCCAGACCTCGGAGTGCCTGGGCGCACGAACCAGCGCCCGGTCCGCACCCCACCACCGGCCGCGACCTGGCGTGTCGGTGGCGGCTGATTGGATGGAAGGCATGCTGCACGGTTTGTGGTCGCCGGGGTCGGGGTTGGTGCTGTGGCGCCTGCCCGAGTCGGTGGCACGACCGGAGGAGGAGGCATTCGGCGAGCTGCCCGATCCGCTGGGGGCGATCGCGCGGTCGGCGCGGTTCCGGCATCGGGTGCGGGTGCTGGTGCCCGGGGGCGCCGGACCGGAGGTGGCCGAGGTGCGCGGGCATGCCTTGGCGCCGGAGGTGGCCGCCCGGGTGCTCACCCAGGCCCTGCCGGAGACGGCGGTGGCGGCGGATCTGCGTTTTCTCGCCCACGTGGCCCGCGGACTGCGGCGATGGGTGCGAGCCGGGCGCATCGTGCCCGAACTGCATCGCGCCGACGGCGAGTGGTGGGTGCGGTGGCGGCTGGTGGGCGGGCAGCGGCAGCGGGCTTGGCTGGCCGAACTGGCGGCCGCGATGCCGCCCGCGCTGCGGGTGCCGGATGCCCGGCCCGCGGCCTCGATCCTCGAGGACTTCGTCACCGAACTCGCCGACCCGCTCGTCCGGCTCGAGCTGAGCGTCCGGGAACCGTCGCATCCGCTGACGGCCGCGCTGGTCGCGGCGGTTCCGCTGGAATCGGGATCGCATCGGGTGGCCTCGGTGCTCGACGAGTGGCGCGCGAGCCTCACCGTCGGCGAGCCGGAACTCGTCCTGCGCCTGCTGGAACCGGACGACGATCCCGACGACGATCCGCAGGCGGTCGACGCCCTGTGGCGGCTGGAAGTCTGCCTCCGGTCGGAAGGTGAAGCGCCGCAACCGGTTCCGATCCAGGGCGACCCGGCATTGATCCGGCTCGCCGGGGAGAAGGTGGCCGCCGCGGTCCAGGCCTACCCGCGGCTGCAGCAGGTCCCGCGCGACCCGTACGGGATGGATTTCCTGCTCCCGACGCCGGTCGTGCAGGAGCTGGTCGCCCACGGTGCGCACGAATTGCGTTCGGCGGGCGTGCATCTGATGCTGCCCCGGGCCTGGCGCATCGTCTCGCCGAGTATGCGGTTGCGGGTACAGTCCCCGGCCGCCACCGAGACCGCGGTCGGCCTCAGCGGCTTGGTCTCCTATCGCTGGGAACTGGCCCTGGGGGATACGGTCCTCACCCCGGCGGAGATGGGCCGGCTGATCCAGGCCAAATCGGATCTGGTGCGGTTGCGCGGACACTGGGTGCAGGCCGATCAGCGCAGCCTGGCCGCGGCCGCCGCCTATCTGGAGGGCAAGGTCGACGAACGTCCGGCGACACTGACGCAGCTGCTCGGCGAGATCGCGGCCACCCAGGTGCGCCAGGTTCCGATCGAGGAGGTCACCGCGACCGGCTGGGTCCGGGAACTGTTCGACGGTGTCCACTCCGGCGACCCGGTCGACCCGCCCGCCGGCCTGAAGGCGCAGCTGCGTCCCTACCAGCTGCGCGGCCTGTCGTGGCTCGCGACGATGAACCGTCTCGGTTGCGGCGCCATCCTCGCCGACGATATGGGCCTCGGCAAGACGGTGCAGGTACTCGCGTTGTTGCTGCACGAGAACGAAAGCGCCGCAACGGATTCCGTTCCGGGGCCGACGCTGCTGGTGTGCCCGATGTCGGTGGTCGGCAACTGGCAACGCGAAACCGAGCGCTTCGCTCCGGGATTGCGGGTGCTGGTCCATCACGGCTCGTCGCGCCGCTCCGGCGCGGAATTCGATGCGGCCGTGGCCGATTCCGATCTGGTGCTGACCACCTACGCGCTACTGGCCCGCGATGTGGAGGAATTGAAGCGACAGCCCTGGGAACGCGTCGTGCTCGACGAGGCGCAGCACATCAAGAACGCCGCCACTCGGCAGGCCCGCGCCGCCCGCGCGATCCCGGCCCGGCATCGGCTGGCGCTGACCGGAACTCCGGTGGAGAACAGGCTCGAGGAACTGCGGTCGATCCTCGATTTCGCGGCGCCGAACGTGCTGGGCAAACCGTCGGAATTTCACGCGCGCTTCGCGGTGCCGATCGAACGCGAACACGACGAGAACGCGGTCAGCCGTCTACGGGCCGTCACCTCGCCGTTCGTCCTGCGCCGGGTGAAAACCGATCCCGCGGTCATCTCGGATCTGCCGGAGAAGTTCGAGATGACGGTGCGCGCCAACCTCACCGTCGAACAGGCCGCGCTGTACCAGGCGGTCGTCGACGATATGCTCGCGCAGTTGAAGGCCTCGCGCGCCACCGGTTCCGGCGCGGTGAACATGGCTCGCCGGGGTGCGGTCCTGGCCGCGCTCACCCGGCTCAAACAGGTGTGCAACCACCCCGCGCACTTCCTCGGCGACGGGTCGGCGCTGCTGCGGCGGGGACGCCACCGCTCCGGCAAGCTGGCCCTGGTCGAGGACGTGCTCGAATCGGTACTGGCCGAGGGGGAGCGGGCACTGTTGTTCACCCAGTTCCGCGAATTCGGTGATCTGATCACCCCGTATCTGAGCGAGCGGTTCGGCACCGCGATCCCGTTCCTGCACGGCGGCGTCACCAAGAAGCGCCGCGACGGGATGGTGGAGCGCTTCGCCGAGACCGACGGACCGCCGATCATGGTGTTGTCGCTGAAGGCGGGCGGTACGGGGCTCAATCTCACCGCCGCCAATCATGTGGTGCACCTGGATCGCTGGTGGAATCCGGCGGTGGAGAACCAGGCCACCGACCGCGCCTTCCGCATCGGCCAGCGCCGCGATGTGCAGGTGCGCAAACTGGTCTGTGTCGACACCATCGAGGAGCGCATCGACGATATGCTCACCGGCAAACAGGAATTGGCGAATCTCACCGTCGGCACCGGGGAGAACTGGATCACCGAACTGAGTACCGACGAATTGCGCGACCTGTTCATGCTCGGCGCCGAGGCGGTGGGCGAATGAGTCCGGCGCCCGAGTTTCCGGTTCCCGATTTCAGTGTCTACGGCAAGCGCCGCCCGGTGCGCGGCGGCGTCGAACCTCGCAGCCGCCGTGGATCTTTCGCGCGATCCTGGTGGGGCCGGGCCTTCCTCGAAGCCGTGGAGCAGGTCGCCGACGCCGGCCGGCTCTCCCGGGGGCGCACCTACGCCCGCTCCGGACAGGTCGTCAACTACCACATCGAGCCCGGCGCGGTGGCGGCCGAGGTGCAGGGCAGTCAACCGCGGCCGTTCACCTCGGTGCTGACGCTGCGGGTGTTGCGTGACGACCGGTTGGCGGAGCTGGTCGGGCAGGTCCGCGGCACACCCGGCATGCTCGCCCAGCTCGCCTCCGGCGCCCTGCCGCAGGAGCTCGGCCCGCTGTTGTTGCCCGATACCGCCGCCGAACTCGATTTCTCCTGCACCTGCCCGGACGACGGCTGGCCCTGTAAACACGTCGCCGCGCTGTGCTACATCGTGGCCGAACGCCTCGACGAATCCCCGGCGATCATGCTGACCCTGCGCGGACTCGATCTCGACACGCTGATTCGCGGGGTGCAGGAGGACAGCGGCCCGACCGTCTCCGACGACATCTACGGCGAGAACGTGGTCCTGCCCGACCTGCCGGCGCCGCAGTTCCGTGCGGCGATCGAGGACCTCGATCCGATTCCCCTGCGGCAGGCGTTGCGGATGACCAGTGAGGACGAATCGGTCGCCGAGGCCGGTATGCGGGAACTTCGCGCCCTCTACCGGGCCCTCGAGAGCTCCGGCTAGCCCATATGCTGGCGTGGTGCCCGAAGATCCCGTCGACGATCTGGATGCCGCGGTGGCGCTGCGGCGCCCGGTGCGCCGGGTGGTGTCGCTGGTCCCGTCGCTGACCGAGGCCATCGCGGTGAGCCGCCCGGAGTTGCTGCTCGCCGCCACCGACTGGTGCACCCATCCGCCGGAACTGGCGGTGGAACGGGTGCGGGGCACGAAGAACCCGAATCTGCGCCGGATCGCCGAACTGGCGCCGGATCTCGTGGTGTGCAATCAAGAGGAGAACCGCCGCCTCGATGTCGAGCGAATGCGTGAGGCGGGAATTCCGGTGTGGGTCACCAGGATTCGCACCGTCGACGAGGCCTTCACCTCGATGGCGCGGCTGTTCGGCATCGCCCTGGGCGGTGCGGTGCCGTCCTGGCTGTCCCGGGCCCGCGAGGTCTGGTCCGAGCCCGCGCCGACGCCGCCGATCGATGCGGTGATCCCGATCTGGCGCAAGCCGTGGATGGTGGTCGGCCGCGACACGTTCACCGCGGACCTCGCCGGTCGCCTCGGTCTGAACCTGGTCCACGCCACGGGCGCGGAGCGCTATCCCAGGGTGACGGAATCGGAACTGGTGCGGGGAGTTCGGCTGGCGGTGCTGCCGGACGAGCCGTACGTCTTCACCGCGACCGACGGTCCGGAGGCGTTTGCGGGCATCCCGGTCGCCCTGGTGAGCGGCCGCGACCTCACCTGGTACGGGCCGTCGCTGGTCGAGGCGCGCGAGCGGCTGACCGCTCAGCTGGCCCGCGTGGTCGGCAGCTGAGCCGGGACCTGTTCGAAGGTGTAGTCGTCCAGATCGAAATGGGTTGC
Source organism: Nocardia kruczakiae NBRC 101016 (assembly GCF_001612965.1). Taxonomy (GTDB): domain Bacteria; phylum Actinomycetota; class Actinomycetes; order Mycobacteriales; family Mycobacteriaceae; genus Nocardia; species Nocardia kruczakiae. The sequence continues at coordinate 50,566 of NZ_BDBL01000029.1, read as the reverse complement.
GCGCCAGGCCGCTTCGACGGTACTCATCGGTTTCAGCGGCACATCGCCGTGCTTGTCGAAGTAGTAACTGTTCGACACAGCGCAGCTGTCCTGCCAGAAGACCTGTCCGCCGCGCCGTTCCAGCATCTCCCGGAAGTATCGCTCGTTGGCCGCCGCGGTGACCTCGATGCGGTGGGCGCGCTTGCCGCGCGCATGCCGGAGCAACCGCAGGATGTGGGAGGTCTGCATCTCGATCAGCGTGAAATACGACGAGCCGTTGTATCCGTAGGGTCCGATGATCGAGAAGAAGTTGGGAAAGCCCGGCACGCTGACGCCCTCGTAGGCCTGCAAGCGGTTCTCGTCCCACCATTTCTCGAGGTCACGGCCGCCGACCCCGGTCATGTCGAAGGTCGGCATATTGCCCGATTCCATGACCTTGAAGCCGGTCGCGAGGATCAGCACGTCAGCCGGATATTCGGTGCCGGCCGCCGTCCGCACGCCGGTGGGGGTGATCTCGGCGATCGGATCGGTTTCCAGCGTCACATTGTCGCGGTTGAAGGTCGGCAGGTAATCGTTGGAGAAACCCGGCCGCTTACATCCGAGCGCATACCACGGAGTGAGTTTGTCCCGGACCACCGGATCGTGCACCTGGCGCCGCAGATGGGCCAGTCCGGAGCGCTCGCCGAGTTTGGCCAGGGGCAGATTCGAATAGTAATGCGCAGACAGCGGGAAGGTCAGTTCGACGAACGCCTGGCTCGCGAGGCGCGAAATCGCCTGTCCGCCGGGCAGATACCGCAGCGCCCAGCGGGCGGGTGTGGGCAACGCGGTGTCCGGCCGCGGCAGGCACCAGATCGGCGTGCGCTGGAAGACCGTCAGCTCGGCGACATCCGGAGCGATCGAGGGAATGACCTGCACCGCGGACGCCCCGGTTCCGATGATCGCCACGCGCTTCCCGCGCAGGTCGCGGTCGTGGTCCCAGCGCGAGGTGTGCATGGTGAGACCCGAAAACGATTCCACGCCAGGAATATCCGGTAGCTTCGGCCGGGTCAGCACACCGGTCGCGCCGATGACGTAGCCTGCGGTCAGGGTGTCACCGTCGTCGGTGCGCAGGGTCCACACCGAGGCGTCGTCGTCGAATTCCGCGGCGGTGATCGTGGTGCTGAACCGGATGCGCGGGCGCAGCCCGTACTTGTCTACGCAGTGTTCGGCGTAGTCCTTCAGTTCGCGCCCGGGTGCGTAGATGCGCGACCACCGCGAACTCTGCTCGAACGAATACTGGTAGCTGAACGAGGGGATGTCCACGGCGATGCCGGGATAGGTGTTCCAATGCCAGGTGCCGCCCACGCCGTCGGCGTCGTCGACGATCAGGAAGTCCCGGAAACCGGCCTTCCGCAAGGCGATAGCCACCCCGATACCGGAAAATCCGGCGCCGACGATGATCACTTCGTGGTCGATGGCCATGACTGCTCCCGTGCCGTCCTCGGCCAGGGCACCTGACTGGCCGCACCTGCCACCAATTAACCGCGCGGTGGCGGGGATGTCAACGCCCGGCCTGCTCAGGCCGTGCCGTAGGCCCGCAGGAAAGCATCGGCGGCGGCGTCGGCGATCTCGTCCAGTTCGGCCGGTTCCACGGTGCGGGTGCCGAGCCGGGAACGAGCCTCGAGAGGCCCGGTCAGGAGCGCGAGGAAATGTTCGGCGGCGAGTTCGGGATCGCATCGGCGCAGCCCGCCCGAGAGCGCCAGCCGCGCGAAGCGGTCGGCGAGGGTCTGCGCCAGGCGCAGCGAGGTGCGTTCCTGCACGGTCAGCACCAGGTCGGGAAAGGTGCCCAGTTCGGCATAGGCCAGTGCGCGCAAGGCGTGCGACCGCGGCCCGGCGCAGATGTGCACGAGTTCGCGCGCGGTGGCGGTGAGCGCCGGCCCCGGGTCGCCGTCGACGGCCCGCAGTGTCTCCACCGCGGCGAGACATTGCGCGCCGACCTGGTCGGCGGCCGCCTCGACCGTGCTGCGGAACAGCGTCTCCTTGTCGCTGAGGTGGTTGTAGACGGTGGGTTTGGCGACCCCCGCCTCGTCCGCGATCTCCTGGACGCAGGCGCGGCCGTAACCGCGCCGGGCGAAAACGTCGAATGCGACGTCCAGGATCGCCTGGCGCTTGTCGATGCGTCCCCGCGCGACCGGTGCCTTCGTCACCTCCGCATCGTACGTCCAATCCGATGGACTTCCTGGTCAGCTCTTGTGCACTTGCGGATAAGTTCATTAGATTGAACTCGTCGGTTCAAAACAGGAGGAACGGATGATCATCCACACACTGCGCTTCGCCTTCCGTCCCGAGACGTCCGAGGCGGACAAGGAACGAGTTCTGGCAGCCATCCGCCGCACGGCTTCGGTCGAGTCGGTGTCGTTCTCGGCCGTCGGCCAGGCCTTGCTGAACGACCCCGACGACGGGTACACCCACGCCTACTACTTCGGTATCGAGGATCTGGCGGCGCTGGAGCGGTATATGCACGACCCGGTCCACCTGGCCGGTGATCCGGAGATCATTCCGCACTTCGCGAAGCTGCATATCGGCCCGGACGTCTCCGACGATCCGGACCCCGAGTTGAGCGCGAAGATCATGGCCGTCAACGACCGCAAACTGGCCATGTACCCGGAGTGGAAGGAGTTGATGGCGACGATTCCCGAACTGCGCTTCGGCTGAGACCGCCACCGCGCACGAGACCTCCCGGGAGACAGCGCAAGTGGCGTGCCGCCGTGTTCAGGCCAGCAGTTCCGCGTCGATGCCGTAGGTGCGCTGGGCGTTCGTGCGGAAGACCTGTTCGAGTTCCTCCGCGCTGCCGCCGCGGTCGGCCAGCACGTCGATCACCGCCTGCGCGCCGTTGGCGATACTCGTAATCGGTTTGTCCACAGGGTAATTGGAGCCCCAGATGAGACGCTGGGCGCCGAAGACGTCGAAGGCGTGGTGCAGCAGCGGCGCGGTGCGGTCCAGCAGTTCGGAGACCGTGGTCGGAATTCCCCTGGCCGGCACCGGGTGGCCGAGGATCGGCATGGCCAGCCCGCTGACCTTGGCCATCACGTTGGGGTGTGTCGCGAGGGTGGCGATATCGTCGCGCCACTGCACGAACAGTTCGCGGCGCCGGCCCGGTTGGGTGCCGGTGTTCTTGCCGACCGGGCCGAATATCCCGGCGGGCGTGCCGAGATGGTTGAGCACGATCGTCACCTCGGGATAGCGCCGGGCCAGGGCGGTGACCTGCGGGATCTGATGCGAATAGACCCACGCCTCGAACGACAGCCCGCGTTCGGCGAGGACCGCGAAGCCGTCGAGGAACGCCGACTCGGTCAGGGCGCCGTCGGCCCGGCAGAACGACCGCACCCCCGCGTCCGGGTGGTGGGCGACCATGGTGCGAATGCCGCGGAACAGCGGTGACGCGGACTGATGCTTGTCGACGAGTTCGGCGAATCCGGGCGTCGCGGGATCACCGCTGCCGATGATCGCGCCCAGGGCCGGGGTGTCCACCCCGAAGGGCAGGCTGGCCACCCAGCGTGTCTCGTCGGCCTTGGCGTCCGGCGCCCGCCCCGCCCATTCCACCTCGATGTGCACCAGCGCTTCCACCGGCACCGCGCCCAGATCCTCCCGGTAATCCGCGGGCAGATAGGGCCGCAGATACGCATCGGGAATCCCGACGAAATCGCGGTCCCGTTTGGGAGCCAGCCGTGCGGCCTTGTCGACCGGCACCGGCACGAATCGGAACAGCTTCGCCAGCATGCTGAAATCCCGCGGGGTGTTCAGCGGATCCCATTGATGGATATGTGCGTCCACAACGCTGATACCGGCGAGGTCCATGGCGCCCTTCCGTCGCGTTCGACTGTCCGCTCTCCGGCATTGTCACACGCCCGCGCACACCGGCGGGCCACATCCGAACCCTTGTCACACATTGCGGCGGTATTGCCCGCCGACGGTGAAGAAACAGTCGGTGATCTGCTGCAGAGTGCATACCCGCGCGGCATCCATCAGCACGTCGAAGACGTTGTCGTCGCCGCGTGCGGCGGCCTCGAGCCGGGCCAGGGCCGCCTGCGCCGGCTCGCGGTGCGCGGTCACGAATTCCTCGGTGCGCCGCAGCTGCGATTGTTTCTCGGCCTCGGTGCCGCGGGCCAGTTCCAGCACCTGATGGGTTTCGCCGTTCGGATTGCGGAACGTGTTCACTCCGATGATGGGCAGCGTGCCGTCGTGTTTGCGGTGTTCGTAGCGCATCGATTCGTCCTGGATGCGCCCGCGCTGATATCCGGTCTCCATCGCGCCCAGCACCCCGCCGCGTTCGCTGATCCGCTCGAATTCGGCGAGCACCGCCTCCTCCACCAGATCGGTCAGCTCGTCGATCACGAAACTGCCCTGCAACGGATTCTCGTTCATCGCCAGGCCCCATTCCTTGTTGATGATCAACTGGATGGCCAGGGCGCGCCGCACCGATTCCTCGGTGGGGGTCGTCACCGCCTCGTCGTAGGCATTGGTGTGCAGGCTGTTGCAGTTGTCGTAGATGGCGATCAACGCCTGCAGGGTGGTGCGGATGTCGTTGAAGTTCATTTCCTGGGCGTGCAGCGACCGCCCGGAGGTCTGAATGTGGTACTTCAACTTCTGCGAACGATCGTTGGCGCCGTATTTGTCGCGCATGGTGACCGCCCAGATCCGCCGGGCCACCCGCCCGATCACCGAATACTCCGGATCCATGCCGTTGGAGAAGAAGAACGACAGATTCGGCGCGAAATCGTCGATGGCCATGCCGCGCGCCAGATAGGCCTCGACATAGGTGAATCCGTTGGCCAGCGTGAACGCCAGCTGACTGATCGGATTCGCGCCGGCCTCGGCGATGTGATAGCCGGAAATCGACACCGAGTAGAAATTGCGCACGCCGTTGCGGACGAACCATTCCTGGATATCGGCCATCATGCGCAGGCTGAATTCGGTGGAGAAGATGCAGGTGTTCTGCCCCTGATCCTCCTTGAGGATATCGGCCTGCACGGTGCCCCGGACCGTGGCCAGGGTGCGGGCACGGATGCCGGCCGCTTCGTCGCCGCTCGGCTCGCGCCCGTTGTCCTCCCGAAAGCGCTGCAGCGCTTGATCTATCGCGGTATTGAGGAAGAAGGCCAGAATCGTCGGCGCCGGACCGTTGATGGTCATCGAGACCGAGGTGTTCGGCGCGCTGAGGTCGAAGCCGTCGTAGAGGGCCTTCATATCGTCGACGGTGGCGATGGAAACGCCCGAGGTGCCGACCTTTCCGTAGATATCGGGACGCGGGGCCGGATCGTGGCCGTAGAGCGTCACCGAGTCGAAGGCGGTCGACAGGCGTTTGGCCTCGGCGTGTTCGGAGAGCACCTTGAATCGCCGGTTGGTGCGGAACGGATCGCCCTCACCGGCGAACATGCGGGCCGGATCCTCGTTGTCGCGCTTGAACGCGAATACGCCGCCGGTGTACGGGAATCGGCCCGGCAGATTCTCCGATCGCAGGAAGCGCAGCAGCTCACCGTGGTCGGTGAACTGCGGCAACGCCACGCGCGGGATCGAGTTGTCCGACAATGTGGTTCGTCGCAGCGGGGTGCGAATTTCGCGGTCGCGGACGCGGACCACCTGCTCCTCACCCCGATACGACTCCACGGTGGCGGGCCAATCCCGCAGCAGCGCGGCGGATTCCGGGGTGAGCTCCTCGCTCGCCCGCGCGAGTAGTCCGGACACCGTTCGCCGCGTAGCGGAAATATCCTCCGGCGCAAGGGTGTTCGTGTCCGTCGAATCGTCGTCGGCGCCCGCCGGCAGTTCGGCCAGCACCTGTTCGAAGCGCTGTACCCGCTGCGCCGCCGTCACCTGCCGTCGAGTCTCGGCATGGTAATCGCGGACGGTCTCGGCGATCTCGGCCAGATATCGCACTCGTCCCGGCGGGATGATCTGCGCGAAGCGGGTGGAGGCCCGGGTGTCGACCCGCGGCAGCACCCCGGACTCCAGCGGCAGGCCGCGCGCACCGAGCAGCCCGGCCAGATGCTGGTAGAGCGCGGTCACCCCGTCGTCGTTGAATGTCGCCGCGCTGGTGCCGAATACCGGCATGTCCTCCGGCGCCGACCCGAACGCCTCCCGGTTGCGCACGAGCTGGCGCGAGACGTCGCGCAGGGCGTCCTCGGCGCCGCGGCGTTCGAACTTGTTGATGGCCACCACATCGGCGAAATCGAGCATGTCGATCTTCTCGAGCTGCGAGGCGGCGCCGAACTCCGGCGTCATCACATACATCGAGATGTCGACGTGGTCGATGATCGCGGCGTCACCCTGGCCGATGCCCGGCGTTTCGAGAATCACCAGATCGAATCCGGCCGCCTTGCAGGCCAGGATCATCGCGTCGATATTGGTCGGCAATTCGTGCGCGCCGCGGGTGGCCAGCGACCGGAAGTAGACGTGTTCGCTGTCGAGCGCGTTCATCCGGATGCGGTCACCCAGTAGTGCGCCGCCGCCGCGGCGCCGAGTCGGGTCCACGGCGAGGATCGCCACCCGCAGTTTGTCCTGCTGATCGGTGCGCAACCGCCGCACGAGTTCGTCTGTGAGCGAGGACTTTCCGGATCCGCCGGTGCCGGTGATGCCGAGCACCGGCACGGTCCGGCCGGCCGCCGCGGCCCGCAGTTCGTCCAGATGTGCGGCGGGCAGCGCATCGGCCTGCAGGCAGGTCATGGTGCGCGCCAACGCATATCGTTCACCGGCGAGCACCGCCTCGATCGCGGCCGGTTCGGTCGACAGATCCACGTCGCAGGCGCGGACGAGTTCGTTGATCATGCCGGGCAGGCCCAGGCGCTGGCCGTCCTCGGGCGAGAAGATGCGCACTCCCGCCGCCGCCAGCCGTTCGATCTCCTCCGCGACGATCACGCCGCCGCCACCGCCGAAGATCTCGACGTGCCCCGCGCCGGCCTCCCGCAGCGCGGACGCCAGATATTCGAAGTATTCGACGTGCCCGCCCTGATACGAACTGACGGCCACACCCTGCACGTCCTCGGTCAGCACCGCGTCGACCACCTCGTGCACCGCGCGGTTGTGGCCCAGGTGAATCACCTCGGCGCCCTGCGACTGCAGGATGCGCCGCATGATGTTGATCGCCGCGTCATGGCCGTCGAACAGGGCCGCGGAGGTGACGAAACGTACGGGATGGACCGGAACGTGCAGGTCGGCCATGTAATCCTCCACCAGAGGCCGGCGCGGGACCGCCGGGCGCCTACGCTTGGCGTCCCGATAGTAGGACGTCAAATCAACTGTACTGTGATGCGGACCACGGCGCCATCGGTGGCATAAATCACATGACTTCCAATACTTGGATGTCCAACTATAGGATGGCCGCGTACTGCCTCGGCTCCGCGTGGGAGGCATCGACCGCATCGAGAACAGGACTGGCATGGTTCGCGAACTGACTCATTTCATCGGCGGGCAGCAGGTGCCCGGGACCTCCGGTAACTTCGGCGACGTCTACGACCCCAGCACCGGGCAGGTGCAGGCGCGGGTGCCGCTGGCCAGTGTGTCCGAGGTCGAGGCGGCCATCGCGAATGCGGCCGAGGCGCAGCGCGCGTGGGCCGCGTTCAATCCGCAGAAGCGGGCCCGGGTGCTGATGAAGTTCGTCGCCCTGGTCCAGGACGAGATGGATTCGCTGGCCGCGCTGCTGTCGAGCGAACACGGCAAGACCATCCCGGACGCCAAGGGCGATATCCAGCGTGGGCTCGAGGTGATCGAATTCGCGATCGGCATCCCGCACCTGCTCAAGGGGGAGTACACCGAGAGCGCGGGTACCGGTATCGATGTGTATTCGATGCGGCAGCCGCTCGGTGTGGTCGCCGGCATCACCCCCTTCAACTTCCCGGCCATGATTCCGCTGTGGAAGGCCGGACCGGCGCTGGCCTGCGGTAACGCCTTCGTGCTCAAACCGTCCGAGCGCGATCCCTCGGTGCCGCTGCGGCTGGCCGAACTGTTCCTCGAGGCCGGGTTGCCGGCCGGTGTGTTCAACGTCGTCAACGGTGACAAGCAGGCGGTCGACACGCTGCTGAACGACGAGCGGATCAAGGCTGTCGGCTTCGTCGGCTCCACCCCGATCGCGCAGTACATCTACGAAACCGCGACCGCGAACGGCAAGCGCGCCCAGTGCTTCGGCGGCGCCAAGAACCACGCGATCGTCATGCCGGATGCCGATCTCGACGATGTCGCCGATCAGCTGATCGGCGCCGGCTACGGCTCGGCGGGGGAACGTTGCATGGCCATCTCGGTGGCGGTGCCGGTCGGGGAGGAGACCGCGGATCGGTTGCGCGCCAAGCTGGTCGAGCGCATCGGCAAGCTGAACGTCGGCCGCTCCGACGATCCGGGCGCGGACTTCGGGCCGCTGGTCGGCCGCGACGGTGTGGACCGGGTGAACAACTACGTCCGGATCGGTGTCGACGAGGGCGCCGAACTGGTGGTCGACGGCCGGGGACTGAAAGTCGCGGGTGCCGAGGACGGATTCTTCGTCGGCGCAACACTTTTCGACCGCGTCACCCCGCAGATGCGGATCTACAAGGAGGAGATCTTCGGTCCGGTGGTCGCGATCGTGCGCGCCGCCGACTACGAGGAGGCGCTGCGGCTGCCGAGCGAACACGAATTCGGCAACGGCGTCGCGATCTTCACCCGCGACGGTGACACCGCCCGCGATTTCGCCGCCCGCGTGCAGGTGGGCATGGTCGGCGTCAACGTCCCGATTCCGGTGCCGATCGCCTATCACACCTTCGGCGGCTGGAAGGCGTCCGGCTTCGGCGACCTGAACCAGCACGGTCCCGATTCGATCCGCTTCTACACCAAGACCAAGACGGTCACCCAGCGCTGGCCCCAGGGCCTGCGGACCGCGCCGGCCGCGGACGCGGGTGCCGATCACTTCGTCATCCCGACGATGGACTGACCCGATGTTCGTACTCGACGAGGACGAACAGGCGATCGTGGACACCGCTCGCGGTTTCGCCGACGAGTTGCTCGCTCCGAACGCCTTGGAATGGGACGAGCACAAGCACTTTCCGGTCGATGTGCTGCGCAAGGCCGGCTCGCTCGGCATGGGCGGCATCTACGTCGGTGAGGATGTCGGCGGTTCCGGATTGCGCCGCGTGGACGCGGTGCGGATCTTCGAACAGCTCGCCACCGGATGCCCGGCGATCGCGGCCTACATCTCCATCCACAACATGGCCGCGTGGATGATCGACAGCTACGGCACCGAGGCCCAGCGCAATCGGTGGCTCCCCGGGCTGACCTCGATGGATCTGCTGGGCAGTTACGCGCTCACCGAACCGGGAGTCGGCTCGGACGCGGCGGCCCTGAGCACCAGGGCCGTTCGCGACGGCGACGACTATCTGCTCACCGGGGTCAAGCAGTTCATCTCCGGCGCGGGCAGCACCGATGTGTACGTGCTGATGGCGCGGACCGACGATGCCGGTTCGCGTGGCATCTCGGCCTTCATCGTGCCCGCGGATACGCCCGGACTCTCCTTCGGCGCCAACGAGAAGAAGATGGGCTGGAACGCGCAGCCGACCCGGCAGGTCATCCTGGACGAGGCCCGGGTGCCGGCGGCGAATCTGCTCGGCGGCGAGGGCAACGGCTTCCGGATCGCGATGAACGGCCTCAACGGCGGCCGGCTCAACATCGCGGCCTGCTCCCTGGGTGGCGGCCAGACCGCGCTGGACCGGACCGTGGCGTATATGGCCCAGCGCACCGCGTTCGGGGCGCGGCTGCTCGACAATGCGGCACTGCAGTTCGACCTGGCGGATATGCGCACCTCGCTGGAGGCGGCGCGGACCCTGCTGTGGCGGGCCGCGGCCGCGCTGGACGCCGATGCCCCCGACAAGGTGGAGCTGTGCGCGATGGCCAAGCGCTTCGGCACCGACGCCGGATTCGAGGTGGCCAACAAGGCACTGCAATTGCACGGCGGCTACGGCTATCTGGCCGAGTACGGAATCGAGAAGATCGTGCGCGACCTGCGCGTGCACCAGATTCTCGAGGGAACCAACGAGATCATGCGGGTCGTGGTGGCCCGTTCGGTAGTCGGCGCGGCGTGAGCGGATACAGCGTAAGGAATCACATGACCGAAGCAGAAGTATTGTTCGACAAGCGTGACGGCGTCGGCCTGATCACGCTCAACCGGCCCAAGGCCATCAACGCGCTCAATCACCCGATGGCGCAGGCGATTCTGTCGACCCTGCGCGAGTGGGCCGACGACGCCGAGGTCCGCACGGTGGTGCTGACCGGCGCCGGCGAACGCGGGCTGTGCGCGGGCGGCGATATCGTCGCGATTCACACCGATGCGAAGAACGCTGTGGCGAACGGTGTTTCGCGCCACGACAGCGCCGATTCGCCGAGCGGCCGGTTCTGGCGCGACGAGTACATCCTCAACGCGCTGATCGGCAACTATCCGAAACCGTATGTCGCCGTGATGGACGGCATCGTGATGGGCGGCGGTGTGGGGCTGTCCGCGCACGGTAATCGCCGCATCGTGACCGAGCGGTCGATGGTCGGTATGCCCGAGACCGGTATCGGCTTCGTTCCCGATGTGGGCGGCACCTATCTGCTGGCGCGCACACCCGGTGAACTGGGCACCCATGTCGCTCTCACCACGGCCCGCATGGGCGCCGGTGATGCGATCGCGGCCGGATTCGCCGACCATTTCGTTCCCGCCGAACGCATTCCGGATCTGCTGGCGCAGCTGCGGCGCACCGATGCCGACGCCGCGATCGCCGCCGTCGCGCAGCCCGCACCGGTATCGGATCTCGCCGCGCAGCGGTCGTGGATCGACGCCTGTTACAGCGCCGACACGGTCGAGGAGATCGTCGCGCGGCTGCAGCGCCACGATGCCCCCGAGGCGGCCAAGGCCGCCGGCGATGTGCTGGCGAAATCGCCGGTGGCGCTGAAGGTTACGCTGCGGTCGCTGCGCAACGCCCGGCGGGCGGCGAACCTGGAACAGGCGCTCGACGAGGAGTACCGGGTCTCGGTGGCCGCGCTGACCACCCACGATCTGGTGGAGGGCATCCGTGCCCAGGTGGTCGACAAGGACCGCAATCCGCAGTGGTCGCCCGCCACCCTCGCCGAGGTATCGGATGCACTGGTGGACAGCTATTTCGCCGATCTGGGCGACCGGGAACTCGGACTGAGCGGAGCACAGGAGTGATGAGCGTGACGAAGGTGGCCTTCCTGGGCCTCGGGCATATGGGCGGCCCGATGGCGGCGAATCTGGTGCGTGCCGGATATCAGGTGCTGGCCTACGACCCCGTACCGGCCGCACAGGAGCAGGCCCGTGCCGACGGGGCCGAGGTCTTCGACACCGCCGCGGCGGCCGTGACCGAGGCCGAGATCGTCATCACCATGCTGCCCAACGGCCGCATCGTGCTCGACGTCTACGACGCGGTGCTGCCGTCCGCCAAGCCCGGCACCCTGTTCATCGACTGCTCCACCATCGATGTCGCCGACGCCAAGCGCGCGGCGGAAGTCGCTGTGGCAGCGGGACATCGGGCCCTGGACGCACCGGTGTCCGGTGGCGTCGGCGGTGCCACCGCCGGCACGTTGACCTTCATGGTCGGCGGTGCGGCCGAGGACTTCGCCACGGCGCAGCCGGTGCTGGACGTGATGGGCGGCAAGGTCGTGCACTGCGGCGGCGCGGGCGTCGGGCAGGCCGCGAAGATCTGCAACAACATGATGCTGGGCATCTCGATGATCGGTCTGTCCGAGGCGATCGTGCTGGGCGAGAAGCTGGGGCTGACCCACGACAAGTTCTACGACGTGGTCTCCACGGCGTCGGGCCAATGCTGGTCGCTGACCACCTATTGCCCGGTGCCCGGCCCGGTGCCGACCAGCCCCGCCAACAACGAATACCGGCCCGGATTCGCCACCGCGCTGATGAACAAGGACCTCGGCCTGGCCGCGAATGCCCTGCGCGACAACGATGTCGAGGGGCGGTTCGGTCTGCTGGCGGCCGAGATCTACGAGCAGTTCAACCGGTCGGCGGGCGACCTGGACTTCTCCGCTATCGTCACCGATATTCGTCGCCGTTCCGGCGCGGAGCCGGGCCAGGATTCCGGCGAGTAGCCGAGAAAGGGAAACAGTGACCGACTTCGAGACCATTCTGCTGGAGCGCACCGGACGAGTCGCGGTGATCACCCTGAATCGGCCCAAGGCACTCAACGCGTTGAATACGCAGGTGCTCGTCGATATCACCGCCGCCCTCGACGAGCTGGAGGCCGATGCGGGCATCGGCGCGGTGGTGCTGACCGGTTCGGAGAAGGCGTTCGCCGCCGGCGCCGATATCAAGGAGATGCAGTCCAAGTCCTATATGGACATGTTCCTGGCCGATTTCTTCCAGGGCTGGGACCGGGTCGGCGCGTTCCGCAAGCCGATCATCGCGGCGGTGGCCGGATACGCCCTGGGCGGCGGCTGTGAGCTGGCGATGATGTGCGACATCCTGATCGCCGCCGATACCGCGAAGTTCGGCCAGCCGGAGATCAAGCTCGGCGTGATCCCCGGTATGGGCGGCTCACAGCGCCTCACCCGTGCGGTCGGCAAGGCCAAGGCCATGGATCTGATTCTCACCGGCCGCAACATGGGCGCCGAGGAGGCCGAACGCGCCGGACTGGTGGCCCGCGTCGTTCCGGCGGCGGAACTGCTGTCCACCGCGCGTGAGGTCGCCGAGACCATCGCCGGCATGTCGCTGCCGTCGGTGATGATCGCCAAGGAAGCCGTGAACCGCTCGTACGAAACCACACTCACCGAGGGCCTGCGTTTCGAGCGCCGGGTGTTCCACTCGCTGTTCGCCACCGAGGATCAGACCGAGGGCATGACCGCCTTCGTGGAGAAGCGCGCCGCGAACTTCGAACACCGCTGAGCGCTCTCGGCCCATGCCGTGGTGCGCGGGTCCCCGCGCGGGCGGACCGACCAGCTGCGCCTGGCGTCACTTCCCGGGAACGGGTTCGGCGCTGCTGCCCGCGACCTCCACCGGACGGGCCGGGGTGCCGTCGTGCGCCGGCCGCGCCGAATCGTGTCCGGTGACCAGCAGGCCGGTCACCGTGGCGCCGAGGGCCGCGGTCACGGCCAGCGCGGCGACCACCTTGCGTCGCGATACCGCCGGTCGTGGCGTCGGCGTCGCCGGCCCGCACTGCGGCGGGGCGAATCGGATACCGCGCACCCGGCGCGCCGCCGGTTGTTCGGTGGCCATCAGCACCGCCCCGCGCGCGGAGACGAAATCCGGCTCCGGATCGTAGATCACCGGCAGGTCCAGCAGCTGCTCCAGCGACTCCCGGATCCCCGGACTGCGCGTGCAACCACCCAGCAGTGCCACGGCCCGCGGCACGACCCCGGTGTCGTCGATCAACTGCCGCACATACGACACCGAATGATGGATCCCGGCCGCGACCAGATCACGGAAATCGCTGCGGGTCACGACGATTCGCGTGCCGGAACGAGGATCGCCGACCGTCACCACCCGGGTGGCGCTGAGCTGCTCCTTGTATTCGCGCCCGGCGGCATTGTCGATCTCCACCCCGCCGTGCGCGAGATGCCAGCGCAGCAGGGCGTCGTGTCCGTCGCCGCCCAGCAGGGTGCTGCGCTTGGCGGCCAGGATGGCCTGGGTGCGGCAGTCGGCCTCGGTGAGAGTGAGCCCGGAACTGCCGAGGTCGTAGATCAGCACCGCACCCTCGTCGGGCAGTTGCCCGCTGAACCGCAGATACCGCAGCTGGGCCGGCGGTTCGTCGATGATGGTCAGCCGGCTGCGTCCGGCCGCGGCCCGGATGGCCTCGGCGTGCAGGGCGCAGCGGGAGGTGACGGCGATGCCGGTGACGAATTCGTCGCGGTCGGCCGCGGAGGCCCGCATCGCATCGATGGCCTGGAAGACCGGCTCCTCGACCCCCGCCCCCGCGCGGCGCGCGACCACACAGCGGTCGATCGGCGGCAGATGCGGCTGATCGGAGTGGGTGAGCATGGCGCGCGCGCCTCCAGCGCCCGCCGACACCCCCAGGACCAGCACCATGGCGTCCATGGTGAACCTTTCGGCCGCCGATGGGAAGGCAGCGGCCCGGGATGTCGCTGCCGGAATGCCGGCGAGTCGACCCTCAGGCCCACCGGGTCGGCGTATCGCCGCTGTCGAAGTCACCCGCCTCGCGCCGGAATTCCGCGAGCAGTTGCAGCAGCAGCTGGAGACGCTCCGGAGGCAGGCCCGGCTGGGCGAAGACCTTCTCGTTCAATTCCCGGGTGGCCGCGGCCGCCAGATCTCGGCCGGCGGCCGTGATCTCGATCAGGGTTGCCCGGCGGTCGCTGGGGTGCGGTACTCGTTTGACCAGTTGGGCCGCTTCGAGCCGATCGACGGTATTGGTGACACTCGTCGGGTGGACCTGCAGCCGGGCGCTGGCGGTCGCCATCGGCAGCGCCCCGGACTTGCTGAAGCCGAGCAGCGTCAGCAATTCGTAGCGGGAGAAGGTCAGCCCCGACGGGCGCAGCGCCTCGTCCACCCGGGCCATCACGATCTGCTGGGCACGCACCAGCGAGGTCACCGCGGCCATGCCGTCGGCGACATCGCCCCAGCCGTGCGAGGTCCACTGGCGGTGGGCCTCTTCGATGGGGTCCAGCGGAAGCGGGCGGGGTGCGGCCATACCGCCGAGTGTATTTGCCCGCCCGCTCCCACGCTGCGGTCCGGAGTCGCCGGATCGGTGATTCAGGACAGTCCCGAAAGGTCACCGAGGACAACGTGGTTGCGATCGGCGGTGCTTCCCAGCGTGTACTCGGGCATCAGTCCCAGATATTCGGCCCGGCTTCGGGTGCTCCACCGCCGCGCGTCCGGGGTGCGGGTTTTGTAGAAATTGACCATGTAACCGCCCTCGTAGAGGCGCAGCAGGGTGTAGCCGCCCGGATACTCCTTCACCGCGCCCACTTCCAGGAATTCCACCCGGAGCGGGATGTCTGGCCGGGTGCGGCGATTGCGGTGGGTATGGCCCGCATGGTGGAAGAACACCCCCGGCGTCGACTGATACAGCTGCTGCAGGGTCAGCGCGTCCGATCGATTCAGCACGAAATTCGGCCCGGCGAGATTGGTCAGCCCCGATTCCGCGGTGACCGGATGATGCCCGAAGACGACCGTCGGCCGATCGGGATCGCGACGCAGCGACTCGCGCAGGCGATCGAATTGCTCGGGACCGATACTGCCCCCGGAGCCGTCGAGTTCGGTGGTGTCGAGTCCGATCAGCCGCAGCCCGCCGAGTCGATGTTCGCTCGATTGTGCCGGGGGCAGGAAGGATTCGCCCCAGCAGTCGTAGTGGCCGGCCGTCACCGCCGGACAGCCGGCGTAGTCGGCGCCGGTATGGGGACGGTCGTGATTGCCGCGTGCGGCGAACCAGTCCCGCCCCTCGATTCCCCAGGCGTCCAGCCGATTTCGCACCGTCCGGGTCTGCTCGGGGGTGGCTTCCGCGGTCAGATCACCGGCCAGGATCAGATGGTCGGCGCCGCGATCAGGACGGCGCAGATCGTCGAGCAATGCCGCCAGCATCACCTCGGGGTACGGCGGCAGTCCCGGTTCCTGTCGCACGCCCGGCGGCAGCCCGGCGGCGATGATGCCGCTGGTCTCCTCACCGATGTGCACGTCGTTGCAGAGCGCGAGGGTGCGCAGCAGCCGGCCCGGGGGAGCGACGAGAGTGGTGAATTCACCGCTGCTTTCGGGTGCGCCGGGCAGATGAGTGACCAGCTCCGGGGCCGGTACCGCCCGCACCCCGTCCGACCACGCCTCGAATCGATATCGCCGGCCCGGCTCCAGGCCCTCGATCTGGGCGTAGTGATACGGCGTCCGATCGGCCCCGGCCAGGGGGACCGTCCGGGCGGGCCCGGCGGAATCCGCAGGGGCCAAGCGGATCTCGGTGCCGGCCTCGACCGGGACGGGGGCTCCCGACGCATCGGCGGCGAGTGTCGTCCAGGTGATGATCGCCGACGTGTCGGTGAGCGTGACCACCTCCAGATCCGTCGCGCGCAGTGAATTCGCCTGTGCCCGAGCTGAACTCGGGACTGCGAGCGGTACGGCGGCCGCGGCGGCCAGGCCCGCGAGCAGGCGGCGGCGATTCGGCCCGCAACAGGTCATCGTCGCTCCCTCGTGGGTGTCGATACCGATCCACGCCCGACCCTAACCGGACCGACGCCATACCGCGTGTCGGGCCGCCGACTCACCGGGTAGGTTGGCTAGCCGGTCGCCTCGGCGCAATTTCCGATCGGAAGGACGGTCCATGGCAGCGGCGCAGCAGCGCGAACGTCGGTGGAAACTCGTGCTCGGTGTGGTGGCGCTGGCCGCCTCGGCCGTGATCACCGCGTGTTCGGCGTCCTCGGAGGAACCGGAGATCGTGGTCTACAACGCGCATGATCAGCGCCTGACCCGGCAGTGGGCCGACGCCTTCACCGAGCAGACCGGAATCCGGGTGACGGTACGCGACGGCGCCGACGCCGAAGTCGCCGATCAGGTGCTGGCCGAGGGCGACCGATCGCCGGCCGATGTGGTTCTCACCGAGAATTCACCGGCGATGGCCCGGATGGAGCGCGCCGGCCTGTTCGCCGGCCTCGACCCCGCCACCCTCGCGCAGGTGCCCGAACAGTTCCGTCCGAGTTCGGGGCAGTGGACCGGAATCGCCGCGCGGTCGACGGCTTTCGTCTTCCATCCGGGGAAGATCCCGCCCGCCGAACTGCCCGCAGGCTTGCTGGACCTGCAACAGCCGCGGTGGCACGGCCGCTGGACCGCCGATTCGCACGGTGCGGACTTCCAGGCGATCGTGGCCGCGCTGCTGGCCCTCGACGGCGAGAACACCACGCGCGCGTGGCTGCACGGGGTGAAGGACAACGCCACCGTCGCGCCCAACGGCTTCGCGGCACTGAAGGCGGTCGGCGCGGGCGGGGTCGGCGGCGCGCTGGTCTTCGCCACCGACTGGTACCGCGACCAGCTCGCGCCCGAGCGGATCACCGGGCCCTCGGCGCCGCACTATTTCCGCGGCGGGGACCCGGGCGGATACCTCTCGCTGTCCGGCGCGGGCGTGCTGAAGTCGAGCCGGCACGCCGCCGAGGCCCAGCGGTTCGTGCGATTCGTGACGGCCGCGGCCGGGCAGCGACTGCTCAGCGGCGGTGCGGCCATGGAGTATCCGGTGGCCGTCGGTGTCCCCGCCGATCCGGCCCTGCCGCCGCTGGATTCACTGGACCCGCCGCGCGTGAATCCGAGCGAACTCGACCCGGAGCGAGTCGAGGCGTTGATGCGCGAGGCGGGGTTGCTCTGATCCGCTACGAGGCGGTCAGGTCGTAGCGGTACCTGCTGGTCGGAATGACGTCGAGATCGCGGTCGGCGCCGAAGGTCGCGACGCTGGCCATCATGCGACCGGCGCGGCGCTGCAACTCCGCGTCGTCACCGCCGCTGCCCCAGAACGCGTGCTGGTCGGTCATCGCGTCCATCGGGAACAGTTCTTCGACCAGCGCGTCCACCCGCGGACCCGGAGTGACCGCCGCGACCACGGTGTTCTGCACATAACCGAAGGTGGCCTGGGTTTCGATGGCCACGGTGGTATGCCGGTCCTGCCAATTGCGCAGCCATTCGGCGCGGGTCAGCTCCTGCGGAATCCGCAGCAGCGCGATATTGGCCAGCGCCTCGTAGCGGGTTCCGTCCGGGGGCCGCGCGGTGGTGAGCGGTTCGCGTTCGTCCACGATCCAGCCGTTGATCCGCTCGGCGACGCCGCTGAGCACATCGGTGATCGGCCCGTTCTGCCCCTCGCTCCAGATGCCGACGATCGCGGCGACGGGTTCGTCGTAGGTACTCACCCGCAGTTGTGCGGCCGCGACGTCGGCGTCGCCGATGTTGACCTGGAGTTCGGTCGCCCCCGCGGCGGCCAGCCGCCGGTGGAACTCCGGCGCGTGCAGGGTGTCCGCGAGATCCGGCCCCCAGAGGGCGTACATCAATTTCATGCCGGATCCTTTCGGGGAACTGCGTTCGGCAGCGACGACGGTAATTCCGTCTACCGTGCGGCACTCGCGATTCGCCGAACCCGGTCCCGCTCACCGGGACCGAATCGCCGGGCCGGATCGCCGCGAGCGTGTGCCGGTCCGGAGGGCTCGGTCGCCTACAGTGAGAGCGATATCCGTCCGGTGAGAGGAGACCAGGTGCGCCGCATACTGTTCGCGATGACGCTGTGTGCCGCCGTACTACCCGCGCTCGCCTGCTCCGCCGAGGCCGACCGCGCACCGGCGAAGACATCGGCGCCCGCGTCCGCGCCCGCGGCTGCCGACCACGGCACCAACGGCACGATCGAGGTGGTGGCCACCCACGGTCCCGAGAAATACGCCGCCGCCGGACTCGCCGCGGGCATCACCACCTGTCAGGCCGGATCGGTGCTGGCCACCCTGACCACCGGCCGCGACGGCAAGGCCCACCAGGATGTGGCCGCCGACTGCTATCAGGTTCAGGTGACGTCGGTGCCGATGGGATGCCGGCTGGCCACCGACCCCGCCCAGCAGGTCGATGTGGTGACCGGCCGGACCGCGACCGCGGAGTTCGGACTGGCCTGCGCCTGAGCGTTTTTCATCGGTTGGCGAGTTCGGCGAGCCGGTAGGCCAGCGCCGTGCGTACCGCCGGGATGCGGGTGACGAGGCGGATCGCGGTGTTGCGCAGCACGCGGGCCGGTCGCGGGCGCAGCGTCGCCATCCGGGTCATGCGATCGGTGAAGGCCACCACGTCCAGCGCGACCGGGCGGCGGGTGCGCTCGTAGTCGTCGAGCAGCGCGTCGGGTTCGCCGCCCAGGACCCGGGCCAGCAGCGTGCCCAGCAGGGCCGCATCCTGGATCCCGGTGTTCATTCCCTGCCCACCGGCCGGGCTGTGCACATGTGCGGCATCCCCGGCCAGCAGGATCCGCCCGGCGCGATAGCGGTCGGCCACTCGGTGGTGCACGCGAAAACGTGAGCTCCACAGCACCTCTCGCACCGTGGCGCCGGGGCAGCGGGCATCCAGCAGTGCTTGGACCTGCGCGCGGGTGGGATGTTCGGGTGCCTCGGCGACGGTGGCGACGATGCGGAAACGATCGTGCTCGGTATCCGGCAAGGGCGCGACCACCACGATGCCCTCCGGCGAGACGTGCAGCGATACCTCGTCGCGCGAGGCGGGCCAGTCCATCCGCACATCGGCCAGGACGAACGATTCCGGATAGGTGGCGCCGGTGAAGCCGATTCCCGCCGCCTCGCGGACTTGGCTGTGCATCCCGTCCGCGCCGATCACGTACTCGGCGCGGATCGATCCGGATTGCCCTGTGGCATCGGTGAATTCGACGGTGACGAAGTCCTCGCCCGGTATCACCTCGGTGACCTCCACGGGGCGCACGACCGTTCCGCCCGCCCGGTGCAGCCGGTCGAGCAGGACGGCCTCGGTCGTCTCCTGGCCGATCATCAGCGTGAAGGGAAACGGTGTCGGCAGTTCGGAGAAGCCGATGGTGGTCAGCCGATCGGCGCCTTCGTACATGACGAAGCGCGGCACCTCGAGTCCGAGGTCGTGCAAAGTCGTGGCGATGCCCAGTTCGTCGAGGACCTCCAGCGTCCGGGCATGGACGACCGCGGCGCGGGACGTGTTCGCCCCGGCGGCGAGTCGATCCAGCAGAACCACGTCGGCACCGGCATCGGCGAGTGCGATCGCGGCGGTCAGTCCGGCGGGTCCGGCGCCGACGATGACGATCGCGGCGGTGGCGGGAACGGTGCTGCTCATGACTACTCCCTGAGGTTTGCCAACAAATGTTGGCCAACGGCTGTTGACATAAGAATAAGGCGGCCCGGGATGGAAAGTCAACAGCTGTTGGCCTACGGTTGTAGGCATGAGTGAAGACACTGTGCCGCGCCGCTCGGACGCCACTCGCGCGGCGATTCTGGAGGCGGCTCGCCGGCATTTCGCCCGCGAGGGATACGCCAAAGCGACCATTCGGGCGATCGCCGCCGACGCCGGCATCGATCCGTCGATGGTGATGCGGTACTACGGCAACAAGGACGGCCTGTTCGACGCGGCGCTCGATGTCGATCTCGCCCTGCCGGATCTGGCCGCGGTGGCCGAGGACGAGCTGGGTGCGACGGTCGCCCGGCGCTTCCTGGAACTGTGGGAGACGCCACCGGGTAACGAACTGCTGCTGACCCTGTTGCGTTCTTCGGTGTCGGACGAGACTGTGGCGCAACGGTTTCAACGCGTCTTCGCCGAACAGCTGATGCCGATGGTGACCCGCGTCGGCGATCCCGCGGACGCGCCGCGGCGAGCCGGATTGGTGGTCACGCAGATTCTGGGACTGGCGGTGTGCCGCTATGTTTTGCGCCTGCCGCCGGTGGTGGCGTTGACGGCCGAGGAGATAGTCGCGGAGATCGGCGCGACGGTGCAGCGGTATCTGGTGTCGGTGCCGAGATGAGATGGGTCCCGGTGCGATGGGCCGGGAACGGATATGACAATGCCCCGAGTCCGGCAGTGCGGGCTCGGGGCATCAGGGCTGCGGTGCGGTCCTCGAGTGTCGGCGCACGGCATCTACCTCCGTTCGATCGGGTGGACGCTGTCCTGTTCGGTCAGCTGTAGAGGCGCTCGACGAATGCGCGCAGGTTGGTGCGCACCCGTTCGGCCTTCTCCTCGTCGGTCAGATCCTCGCGGTAGCGGTTGCCCAGCGCCGGGCGCTTCTTGTTGCGCGCGTACAGCGAACAGGCCAGATCGGTGCACATGTAGATGCCGATCGAGTTACCGCGCCGCCCCGATTCGCCGACCTTGTGCGCGGTGAGCAGCGACACCCCGGTACCGGTGTGCGTGGTCAGGCAGATCGAGCAGAGCTGGGCCCGGCCGGATCCGCCCGTCTCGTAGCGCAAGGCCACGCCGACCAGCCGATCGTCCTGCGGGGTCACCAGATACGCGCGGCCCGGCATCGACCGGTCGTTCCAGCCGAAGAAGTCCAGGTCCTCCCAGGGTTGTGTGTCCAGATCCCGGGGGACCGGCATGCGTTTGGCATCGCCCTTGGAACAGTTGACGAACGACGAGCGGATCTCGCGTTCGGTCAGTGGTTGCACGTGTTCACTCCTTCCGAATGGATGAACGGAAAACGGAGCGAGGCTACGGCCGCCGGTCCCGGCGGGCAATCGAATATCGGCTCAGCCGGTGCTGCGCAGTCCGGCGAGGGTGACCGTGATCAGCCGTTCTGCCGCATCGGGTGAGGTTTCGCACGCGACGCCGATGCCGTGGCCCAGGCGCAACAGATCGCGCGGTTCGATCTCCGGACGGACCAGTCCGGCGTCCTGGGCGGGTTGCAGGACCGCCGTCGCGGCGTCGGTGATCAGATTCGAACACAGCGTGAAGGTCTGCGATCCGCGGTCGATGGCCGCCTTGAGGGTCACCGCCAGACTGCGTTTGTCCATCACGAACCGCACCTGGGCGCGGAACCACTGCTCCAGAGCGTCGAGGGGGGAGAGGGTTTCGGTCAGCTCGGCGGCGAGTTCGGCCAATGCCTCGATGCTCGATCGATAGACCGCCTCGATGAGCGCGTCCCGATTGGGAAAGTGGCGATAGAGGGTGCCCGGACCCACCGCGGCTCGGCGCGCCACCTCGTCCAGGGGCGCCTCCGGGCCGTGTTCGGCGAACGCCTCCCGCGCGCACTCGAGTATGCGCTCGTAGTTGCGCCGCGCATCCGCGCGCATCGGACGCGGCGGCGCCGCGCGCCCGGACCCCTGTGTCGACGGTGCGCTCACGATTCCTCCAGTGGAAACGGATGAACTCTCCGCTTAGTCTTGCGTAACCGGAGAACTTCTCCATATGCTATCTCCATTGGAAACGGAGACATTCTCCGTTTAGTTCCGCATCCGATGGAGCCCCCTTGACTACCTCCACGATTTCCTCATCCACGCAGGTCGGCGCACCGCCCGGGCGGCTGCGCTCCGGCATCGTTCTGGCCACGCTGCTGACCTGCCAGTTGATGATCGTGCTCGACATCACCGTGATGAACGTGGCGCTGCCGCGCATTCAGCACGATCTGCACTTCACTGCCACCGGCCTGTCCTGGGTGATGAACGCCTACACCCTGGTCTTCGGCGGGCTGCTGCTACTCGGCGGCCGGGCCGGCGATCTGTTCGGGCGCCGGCGCATGTTCATCCTCGGAACCGTGCTCTTCACCCTCGCTTCCCTCGGCGGCGGGCTGGCACCGTCGGCAGCCTGGCTGATCGTCGCTCGCATCGTGCAGGGCCTCGGCGGTGCGATGGCCGGTCCGAACACCCTCGCCCTGCTGACCACGACCTTCGCCGATCCGAAGATGCGGGTCCGGGTGCTCGCGCTGTTCTCCGGAATGTCCAGTGCGGGATTCGCGATCGGGCTGATCCTGGGCGGACTGCTGACCCAGTGGCTGAGCTGGCGCTCGGTGCTGTTCATCAACGTGCCGTTCGGACTGGCCGTGGCGCTGCTGGCGGCGCGGTACCTGCCCGACGCGCCGCGCCGTCGCGCCCACCTCGACCTGCCCGGAGCGGTGACCGCGACGGGTGCGGTGGCCGCGCTGGTCTACGGCTTCATCAGCGCCGCGGCGCACGGCTGGGACAATGTGACGACCGATGTGTCGCTGGCGGCCGGCGTGCTGGCGCTGGTGGCGTTCCTGCTGATCGAGCGCCGGGCCGCACAACCGCTGCTGCCGCTGCACCTGTTCGCCGACCGCAATCGCGCCGCCGCGTACGCCAACATGTTCCTGGGGCCGATGGCGGGTACCTCGATGTTCTTCTTCCTCACCCAGTATCTGCAGGAAGTGCGGGGAATGAGCGCGCTGGCAACGGGTTTCGCCTTCCTTCCGACCGCGGTGACGATGTTCGCGATGATCCGGCTGATTCCGCGCCTGCTGCCGCGCTTCGGTCCCAAACCGGTGACGCTGGTGGGCACGTCCGCGATGATCGCCGGGCTGGCGCTGCTCACCCTGCTCGATACCGATACCGGTTACTTCCCGCTGCTCGCGGTGGCGACGGTGTTGATGGGATGCGGTATCGGCCTGGCCTTTTCGCCGCTGAACGTGATCATCATGGCGAATGTGGCGCCCGAGGAGGCCGGTGCGGCGGGTGGCGCGCTGCAGACTTTGCAGCAGACCGGTGCCGCGCTGGGGCTGGCGGTGCTGGTCACGGTATTCGGCACCGCTGTGCGCGCCGCGTCCGGATCGGCCGTGCACGTGCTCGTCTCCGGTATCACGACCGCCTTCGCCGCGGCGGCCGGGATCGCGGTGCTGACCTTGCTCGTGGCGTCGACATTTCGCAGTGTGCGAGCGCAACGGTGAGTGACCGGACGGTGGCCCTCGGAACTTCCGAGGGCCACCTGCCGTGCGAAACTCGTTGCGATGCTCACCTATTTTCAAGCGATGGTCATCGGCGCGGTGCAGGGCTTCACCGAGCTGTTCCCGATCTCCAGTCTCGGACATTCGGTCCTCGTGGCGGCCTGGCTGGGAGGTCGATGGGGAGCGTTGCCCGGCCGGGGCGGAACCGATTCGGCCGCAACCTATCTGGCGTTCGTCGTCGCTCTGCACGTGGCGACGGCGGTCGCGCTGGTGATCTACTACTGGCGGGAGTGGTGCGCGATCGCCGCCGGATTCGTCGAGATGGTGCGGACCAGGCGGCTGGACACCGTGCCGCAACGGCTGGCCTGGTTGATCGTGATCGCGACCGTGCCGGTCGCGATTCTCGGTCCGCTGCTGGAACATCCGCTGCTGGAACATCCGCTGCACGACGTCTTCGCCGCTCCCTTGTGCGCCGCGGCCTTCCTGACCGTCAACGGCATGGTGCTGGTCGTCGGCGAGGGTCTGCGTCGCCGCAACGAGCCGACCCTCGCCGAATACGGCCGGCGCGTGGCCCTGAACCAGGCGAACCGCCGAACGCGCACGGCCACAACGCTTTCCCTGCCGCAATCCGACCGTCGCCTCGCGGCCCTCGACTCCCGGGACGCCGTCGGCATCGGCCTGGCCCAAGCCGGTGCGCTCCTCACCGGCTTCAGCCGGGCCGGCCTCACCATGGTCGGCGGCCTCTGGCGCGGTCTGGAGCACGAACACGCCGCCAAATTCGCCTTCCTCCTCGCCACCCCCGCGATCTTCGGCGCCGGGATCGTCGACCTCCCCGACCTGATAACCCCACGCGCAGAGGTGATCTGGGGCCCGATCATCGTCGGCGCCGTCGTCTCCGGCGTGACATCCTGGCTCGCCGTCCGCTACCTCGAACGGTATTTCCGGACCCGGACCCTGCTGCCGTTCGCGGCGTACTGCGTGATCGTGGGGGTGGTGTCGATCATTCGATTCGGGTGACTTCCCGCCGGGCCGCTAGCGCGCCGCGGCCGGACTGTTGTGATACGCGGCAACCGTCCACTTGCCGTCCCGCCGGTGCAGGACCCAGGTCGCGTTCACGTATCGGTCCGCTGGTACGTCGGTTTCGCCGGCGAACAGAATGGCGGCCCTGCTGATGACGACAGCGTGATCCGCGCCGAGGAACCGGATATCTTCGATGTCATCGGTGACGGTCGAGTTCGCGAGGGCGGTCGCGAAACTGTCCGCCATACCCTGCCGGATCTCCGCCCGGCTGCGCCGAGCGGTCCCCGGCATGATCACCGTGGCGTTTTCGGCGTAGTCGGCGACGAAAGCGTCCGCGTCCCCGGCCGCCCAGGCCTTGTACTGATCGGCCAAGATCTGCGCGATGGCGGCCGAGTCGTCGGTTCGAGTCGTGGTCATGGCATGTCCTTCGTTCGTCGGCGGGGTCCTTGTTCGGGCCATACACCTCTCCGACGCGCGAGCATCCCCAGAATCGACAAACGAGAAAGGTCCCGACCGGATCGGTCGGGACCTCGCGTTCTGTGCCCTCGGCAGGATTCGAACCTGCGGCCTTCTGCTCCGGAGGCAGACGCTCTATCCCCTGAGCTACGAGGGCGGGGATTGGACCCGGTCGACACCAGTGGATACGTCGTCCGATCGGGCGGGGAAAGCGTATCGCATCACACGGCGTGCGCCAAAAGACAGGTCCGAGCAGGGATTCAGTTCGGCGTCACGGCACTACCGCGTCGGCATCGGCGCACCCGGCATACCGGGGATGGCGGGAATGCCGGGGATACCGGCGGGGACTTCGTCCATCTGGCCGGTGGGCGGGACGGCCTTCTCCTCGTCGGCGTGGTGGCGCGACTTGGGGACGAAATAGACGACCAGCGCGACGACCAGTACGGCGATCACCACGACCGCGCCGACCAGCGCCCAGGGAACACGCCGGTGCTTCGGCGGGTTGGAATTGCCGTTGTACGCCCCGCCGGGGGCGGATTTGGCGGCGGCACGAATCGCCTTGGCTGATTTCGCGCTGGTGTTCGGCATCGGTTGGCGCTCTCTTCGGGTGCGTCGGTGGTTCTCGCGGTGTCGGAACGACGGCCGGGGCCGCCGGTGCCGGATGCCGGGTGCGCCGAGCAGGTGCCCGCTGACGGCGCACACCCGCTCGGACCATAGGATAGAGACTCGTGACTCCAGCTGACCTTGCAGAACTCCTTCGTGCGACCGCGGCGAAGGTGCTCGTCGAACGTGGATCCGACCCTGCGGTCCTGCCCGACGAGGTCAAGGTGGAGCGTCCCCGTAATCCGGAACACGGAGACTATGCCACGAATGTGGCCATGCAGGTGGGTAAGAAGGCCGGAATGAATCCGCGCGAACTGGCCGGTCTGCTGGCCGACGCGCTGGCCGCCACCGACGGCGTCGAATCCGCCGACGTGGCCGGTCCGGGCTTCCTCAACATCCGCCTCGCCGCGGCCGCCCAGGGCGCCATCGTGGAGCAGATCCGCGCCGCGGGCGCCGCCTACGGCACCGCGCAGGCGCTCACCGGCACCAAGATCAACCTGGAGTTCGTCTCCGCCAATCCGACCGGCCCGGTCCACCTCGGCGGTACCCGCTGGGCCTCGGTCGGCGATGCGCTGGGTCGCATCCTGGCCGCTCAGGGCGCCGACGTGACCCGGGAGTACTACTTCAACGACCACGGCGCGCAGATCGACCGCTTCGCCGAATCGCTGGTCGCCGCCGCCACCGGCGCGCCCACCCCGGAGAACGGCTACGCCGGCGCCTACATCTCCGAGATCGCGGGTCAGATCACCGCGGCGCATCCGGACGCGGCGAGTCTGCCGGAGAACGAGCGGCACGAACTGTTCCGCCGCGAGGGTGTGGAGCTGATGTTCGCCCACATCAAGCAGACGCTGCACGATTTCGGCACCGATTTCGACGTTTACTTCAACGAGAGTTCGCTGTTCGCCTCCGGCGCCGTGGAGAAGGCGCTCGACCAGCTCAAGGCCTCGGGCAATCTGTACGAGAAGGACGGTGCCTGGTGGATCGCCAGCACCGAATACGGTGACGACAAGGACCGCGTCGTCATCAAGAGTGACGGCAAGTCCGCCTATATCGGTGGCGATATCGCCTATTTCCAGAACAAGCGCTCGCGCGGGTTCGACCTCTGCATCTACATGCTCGGCGCCGACCATCACGGCTACATCGGCCGGCTGAAGGCGGCGGCGGCCGCGTTCGGCGACGATCCGAACACCGTCGAGGTGCTGATCGGCCAGATGGTGAACCTGGTGCGCGACGGCGTGGCGGTGCGGATGAGCAAGCGCGCGGGCACGGTGGTCACCCTCGACGATCTGGTCGAGGCGATCGGTGTGGACGCCGCCCGCTACGTGCTGGTGCGCAGTTCGGTGAACTCGAGCATCGATATCGACCTGGATCTGTGGACCAAGCAGAGCAGTGAGAATCCGGTCTACTACGTGCAGTACGCGCACGCCCGCACCTGCGCGGTCGCCCGCAATGCCACCGACTTCGGATTCGCCGGTGTCACACCGGATCTCGGCCTGCTGGTCGCCGACGAGGAGGGCGAGCTGATCCGCACCCTCGGCGAGTTCCCGGCCGTGGTGGCGAGTGCGGCGAGTCTGCGCGAACCGCACCGCGTGGCCCGTTATCTGGAGGAACTGGCGGGCGCCTACCACCGCTTCCAGACCAACAAGACGCTGCGGATTCTGCCGCAGAACGACGACCCGGTCCTGCCGGTCAACGCCGCCCGCCTGCAACTGGTCGACGCCACCCGTCAGGTGCTGTCCAACGGCCTTGCGCTGCTGGGCGTATCCGCCCCGGAGCGCATGTGAACCGCCGTCGGTCAGGTCATCGTGTGAGGAAGGAATTATTGTGAGTGCGCATCCGGCGGGACCTCGGCACGCCGAGATCCCCCACGCCCCCAACCTGCCGGAGCGGCCCGCGGACCCCCGCGAGATGATCGACCTGCCCGACAAGGTGTGGCCGCGCAACGCCTCTCGTGACGCCGCGGGTGTGGTGCGCCTGGCCGGTGTGCCCGTCACGCAGCTCGCCGCCGAATTCGGCACGCCGCTGTTCGTGGTCGACGAGGACGACTTCCGCTCCCGCTGCCGCGATATGGTCCGCGCCTTCGGTCCCGGCGCGCGAGTTCACTACGCCTCCAAGGCATTTCTGTCCGGCGAGATCGCACGCTGGGTGCGCGACGAGGGCTTGCACCTGGACGTGTGCTCCGGCGGCGAGCTGGCGGTGGCGCTGCACGGCGGTTTCCCGGCCGAGCGAATCGCGTTGCACGGCAACAACAAATCGGTCGCCGAACTGGAGCAGGCCGTGGCGGCGGGCGTCGGGCACGTCGTCGTCGACTCGCTGATCGAGATCGAGCGCCTGGAGGCGGTCGCCGCCCGCGCGGGCGTGGTGCAGGACGTGCTGGTCCGCGTCACGGTCGGCGTGGAAGCGCATACCCACGAATACATTTCGACCGCGCACGAGGATCAGAAGTTCGGCTTCTCGATCGCCGGCGGCGATGCGATGGAGGCGTTGGCCCGGGTCTTCGAGGCGGACAATCTGCGCCTGGTCGGCCTGCACAGCCATATCGGATCGCAGATCTTCGACATCGACGGATTCGAGATCTCCGCGCGGCGCATGTTGCGACTGCTGCGCGATGCCATCGAGAAGTTCGGCGTCGAGCGCACCGAGCAGATCGCGATCCTGGATCTCGGTGGCGGACTGGGCATTTCGTATCTGCCGAGCGACGATCCGCCGCCGCTGGACGAATTCGCCGCGAAGGTGCGCGACCTCGTCGAGGTGGAGGCGGCGCAGATCGGCCTGCCCACCCCGACCATCGCGGTGGAGCCGGGCCGCGCGATCGCCGGGCCGGGCACGGTCACCCTCTACGAGGTGGGTACCACCAAGGACGTCTCGCTCGACGCCGGCGCGCAGCGCCGCTACGTCAGCGTCGACGGCGGGATGAGCGACAACATCCGTCCCGCGCTGTATCAGGCCGACTACGACTGCCGGCTGGTCTCCCGCTCCAGCGAGTCCGCCCCCGTGGTGGCGCGCGTGGTCGGAAAGCATTGTGAGAGCGGCGATATCGTCATCCGCGACACCTGGATGCCGGCCGACGTCGGGCCGGGCGACCTGGTTGCGGTCGCGGCCACGGGCGCGTACTGCTATTCGATGGCCAGCCGCTACAACATGCTCACCCGCCCGGCCGTGGTCGCGGTCCGCGACGGGCAGGCACGGCTGTTGCTGCGCCGTGAGACGGTGGCGGATCTGATGAGCCTGGAAGCGACGGAGGTGCACTCATGACCGAGCTGACGAACCAGGCCCGGGGCGGTGCGTTCGGGATCGAACATCCCATCGGGGTCGCGGTGCTCGGTATGGGCAATGTCGGCACCGAGGTGGTGCGCATCCTGCGCGACCACGCCGACGACCTGCGCTCGCGAGTGGGCGCCCCGGTGGTGCTGCGCGGCGTCGCGGTGCGGCGCCTCGACGTCGACCGCGGCATTCCGGCCGAGCTGCTGACCACCGATGCCGAAGCGCTGGTCGCTCGCGACGACGTCGACCTGGTGGTCGAGGTGATGGGCGGTATCGATCCGGCTCGCAAGCTGATCCTGGCCGCGCTCAACGGCGGCAAGTCGGTCGTGACCGCGAACAAGGCGCTGCTGGCCGACTACACCGGTGAGCTGGCCGCGGCGGCCGAGGGCAGCCGTGCCGACCTGTACTTCGAGGCCGCGGTCGCCGGCGCCATTCCGGTGGTGCGCCCGCTGATCCAGTCGATGTCCGGCGACCGGGTGAACCGGGTGGTCGGAATCGTCAACGGCACAACGAATTTCATCCTCTCGGCGATGGACGAGACCGGCGCCGACTACACCGACACGCTCGCCGAGGCGACCCGGCTCGGCTACGCCGAAGCGGATCCCACCGCCGATGTCGAGGGCTACGACGCCGCCGCCAAGGCCGCGATCCTGGCCTCGCTGGCCTTCCACACCCGCGTCACCGCCGCCGACGTCTACCGCGAAGGCATCTCGAAGATCACCGCCGAGGATCTGGAGACCGCGGCGGCGGTCGGCTGCACCGTGAAGCTGCTGGCCATCTGCGAGCGCATGCCCGGCGGCGAGCGCCTGTCGATGGACGGGTCGGCGGTCGCCGCGCCGGGTGATGCGGGCAGCTCGGCCGCCGGTAAGGACCGGGTGTCGGTGCGCGTGTACCCGGCGCTGATCCCGCGGCGGCATCCGCTGTCGTCGGTCAACGGCGCTTTCAACGCGGTGGTCGTCGAGGCCGAGAACGCCGGCCGGCTGATGTTCTACGGCCAGGGCGCGGGCGGCGCGCCGACCGCCTCGGCGGTGATGGGCGATCTGGTGATGGCGGCCCGCAACAAGTTCTACGGTGGCCGCGCACCGGGTGAATCGGTTTATGCTGAGCTGCCGATCGCGCCGATCGGCGACATCCCGACCCGCTATCACGTGAACCTGCAGGTTGCCGACCGCACCGGGGTTCTGCAGGCGGTGTCCGGCAAATTCGCCGAACACGGTGTCAGCATCTCGACGGTCCGCCAGGAGGGATTCGACGAGGGCGCCCGACTGGTCGTGGTCACCCACCACGCGCCGGAGTCGGCGCTGGCCGATACCGTGGCAGCACTTGCCGAGCTGGAATCCGTCACATCCGTGACCAGCGTCTTGAGATTGGAAGGCACCGAGGAATGAGTCAGACAGGAGCGCCGCCGTCGGCCGGGGCCGTGCACACTCCGTGGCCGGGGCTGATCGCCGCCTATCGCGAGCGCCTGGCGGTCGGCGCGGACTGGGAGCCGGTCACCCTCTACGAGGGCGGCACGCCGCTGGTGCCCGCGCATCACCTGTCCGAGCTCACCGGCTGCGAGGTGTATCTCAAGGTCGAGGGCCTCAACCCCACCGGGTCCTTCAAGGACCGCGGTATGACCATGGCGATGACCGACGCCAAGGCCCGCGGTCAGAAGGCGGTGCTGTGCGCCTCCACGGGTAACACCTCCGCCTCGGCGGCGGCCTACGCCACCCGGGCCGGCATGCACTGCGCCGTGCTGATCCCGCAGGGCAAGATCGCGATGGGCAAGCTCGCGCAGGCGGTCATGCTCGGCGCCAAGATCATTCAGGTCGAGGGCAATTTCGACGACTGCCTGGAGCTGGCCCGTAAGGTCACCTCGGACTTCCCCGAGGTCGGCCTGGTGAACTCGGTCAACCCGGCCCGCATCGAGGGACAGAAGACCGCGGCCTTCGAGATCTGCGACGCGCTGGGCAAGGCCCCCGACGTGCACGCCCTGCCGGTCGGCAACGCGGGCAACATCACCGCGTACTGGAAGGGCTACAGCGAGTATCACGCCGACGGCCTCACCACGAGCCGCCCGCGCATGCTCGGTGTGCAGGCCGCCGGGGCCGCGCCGCTGGTCAACGGTGCGCCGGTGAAGGACCCCGAAACCATCGCCACCGCGATCCGGATCGGCGCGCCCGCGTCCTGGAACAGCGCGGTGGCCGCCCAGGAGCAGTCCGGTGGCGCCTTCCGGGCCGCTACCGACGACGAGATCCTGGCGGCGTATCGCCTGGTCGCGAGCACCGAAGGCGTCTTCGTCGAACCCGCCTCGGCCGCCAGCGTGGCCGGTCTGCTGGCCGCGCGCAAGGAGGGCTGGCTCGATTCCGGTCTCACCGTCGTGTGCACCGTCACCGGTAACGGCCTGAAGGATCCGGACACCGCCCTGCTGGGTATGCCCGCGGTGGAGGCGATCGCGGTGGACCCGGTAGCGGTGGCCCGCGAGCTCGAGTTGGCCTGAGTTGAGTGCGCGCGAAGGTCAGTTGATGACGCGGACCCTCCCGCCCGGTATCACCGTTACCGCGAAGGTGCCCGCCTCCAGCGCCAATCTGGGACCCGGATTCGACTCGCTCGGTATCGCTTTGGGGCTGTACGACGAAATCGTGGTACGTACCACCGATTCCGGGCTTACCATCCGAGTGGAGGGTGAGGGTGCCGACGACGTCCCTTGGGGCCCTTCGCATCTGGTGGTGCGCGCGATCGAACGCGGCCTGGAAGCCGCGGGCGTGTGGGCCGACGGGCTGGATGTGGTGTGCCGCAACGTCATTCCGCATTCGCGAGGGCTGGGATCGTCGGCCTCGGCGGCGGTCGGCGGACTCGCCGCCGCGCGCGGGCTGGCCGCGAAGTTCGATCCGGCGCTGACGGGTTCGGATGCCGAATTGGTGCAGCTGGCTTCGGAATTCGAGGGCCATCCCGACAACGCGGCCGCGAGCGTGCTCGGCGGCATCGTGGTGTCGTGGACCGAATCCGACCGCGCGGGCGAACTCGACGCGAGCAGTTCCGTCGAGCACCACCAGCGCGTCTACCGCGCGGTGCGGCTGGAACCGCACCCGCGCCTGCGCGCGACGGTGCTGATTCCCCAGGAGCGCTCCTCGACCGCGCACACCCGCGGCTTGCTGCCGGAGATGGTCCCGCACGGCGACGCCGCGTTCAACGTCAGCCGCGCCGCGCTGTCGGTGGTCGCCCTGACCGAGCATCCCGACCTGCTGCTGCCCGCGACCCAGGACCGCCTGCACCAGGGCTATCGCGCCGCCGCGCTGCCGCTGACCACCGCCTGGATCACCCGGCTGCGCACCGCCGGACTCGCCGCGATGGTGTCGGGCGCCGGTCCGACCATTCTGGCGCTGAGTACCGGAGAATTTCCGGACGACCTGCGCAAACTCGCCGAGGAGGACGGTCTGCGCGTGGTCGACCCCGACATTTCCGCGGGTGTGAGCGTGGACTGATGGCGTGGCTGCCTTGCTGACGTGGTCGGACAGAGCTATCCTGAGCACGTCCGTACATCGTGCGCGTCAGACGCCGGTGCTTCATCAGGGCAATCGCTCCAGCAGGCTCCTTGCTCAAGCTCGGTGGCTCGGGGGCTCGAATCACTCGGGACTTCGACCTCGACGTCGGGGACAGCGACTGGAATGATCACTCCCACTCAATGAACCGGTGGCCGTGACCAGGTGGGTGATTCCATCGGTCCGGCGGGGCAGGCGATACGGCATCCGAGCTCGGCACAGTGATCGGGCTTCGGGACGAACCCTCGAATATGCACACGGCAATCGAGGGAAGGAAAGGATCTCCGTGACAGATACGGACCTGCTCGCGACACCCGGGGTGGACACTGCAAATCCCTCGGACGGCCGCGAAAGTGACTCCGGACAGATTTCGAAGATGAGCGAACACACCGACGTCGCACGATCGGGGCTGACTGGAATGTTGTTGCCGCAGTTGCGTGCGCTTGCCGGAGAGCTCGGTATCCGAGGCACATCCGGAATGCGTAAGGGCGATCTCATCGCCGCCATCAAGGAAAATCAGGCCGCCTCCGGCAAGTCCGCGCGTGGTGGCCGGGGCGATGCGAAATCCGCCGAAGCGGACGCGGGCGCCGAGCCCGCCGTGAAGTCCGCGTCGAATGTCGCGACCGAATCCGGTGCGGCGGCGAAGGCCGAGTCCCCTCAGACCTCCGAGAACGCCGCCGAGTCCGCCGGTAAGGGACGCGCCCGGAACGATGCGCCGAAGGGCACCCGCAACGGTGCCGCGCGTGGCCAGCAGCAGACTCTCGACGGTGTCGGCACCGAGAACGCGTCCGCCAAGGCGGAAACCGCGGAAACGGCTGCGCGCCCGGCCGATTCGGGTGACGAGTCCGGCCGTGACGGTGGCCAGCGCGGCCGCGGCCGTCAGCGCCGTGGCCGCGACCAGCGTGGTGAGGGCGGCGACAACCGTGGCGAGAACCGCGGTGGCGAGGCTCGCGCCGAGACCAGGACCGAACCGAAGGCCGAGGGCGGCGACGCCAA
Organism: Nocardia kruczakiae NBRC 101016; assembly: GCF_001612965.1. Taxonomy (GTDB): domain Bacteria; phylum Actinomycetota; class Actinomycetes; order Mycobacteriales; family Mycobacteriaceae; genus Nocardia; species Nocardia kruczakiae. Next base: position 17,424 of record NZ_BDBL01000029.1, on the reverse strand, counting down.
GTCGGATCAGGAGTCGGGCGATCGTCGCCGCGACCGCAACCAGTCCGGCGGCCAGAACCAGTCCGGCCAGAACGGCGCCGCCCGCGGTGGCGATCGTGGCCGCGACCAGCGTGGTGAGGACGACGAGGAAGGCGGGCGCGGGCGCCGCGGCCGCCGGTTCCGGGAGCGCCGTCGTGGCGGACGTGACCGTGAGGGCGGCGAGGGCGGCCGCGAGGTCGAGATCCGCGAGGACGATGTCCTGCAGCCGGTCGCCGGCATCCTCGATGTGCTCGACAACTACGCGTTCGTGCGCACCTCGGGCTACCTGGCCGGCCAGAACGACGTCTACGTGTCGATGAACCTGGTGCGCAAGAACGGTCTGCGCCGTGGTGACGCGATCACCGGTGCGGTGCGTGCTCCGCGCGAGGGCGAACAGAGCAATCAGCGCCAGAAGTTCGATCCGCTGGTGCGGCTGGACACGGTCAACGGCTCGGATGTCGAATCCGCCCGCCGCCGGCCGGAATTCAACAAGCTCACCCCGCTGTACCCGAACCAGCGGCTGCGGCTCGAGACCACGCCGAACAAGCTCACCACTCGCGTGATCGACCTGATCATGCCGATCGGTAAGGGCCAGCGCGCGCTGATCGTGTCGCCGCCGAAGGCGGGTAAGACCACGATCCTGCAGGACATCGCGAACGCGATCGCCACCAACAACCCGGAGTGCTACCTGATGGTGGTGCTGGTGGACGAGCGTCCCGAAGAGGTCACCGATATGCAGCGCTCGGTGCGCGGCGAGGTGATCGCCTCGACGTTCGACCGTCCGCCGAGCGATCACACCTCGGTCGCCGAACTCGCCATCGAGCGGGCCAAGCGCCTGGTCGAGATGGGGCAGGACGTCGTCGTGCTGCTCGACTCGATCACCCGGCTGGGTCGTGCGTACAACAACTCCTCGCCGGCCTCGGGTCGCATCCTGTCCGGTGGTGTGGATTCCACCGCGCTGTACCCGCCCAAGCGGTTCCTCGGCGCGGCCCGCAACATCGAGAACGGCGGCTCGCTGACCATCATCGCCACTGCCATGGTGGAGACCGGTTCCACCGGTGACACGGTGATCTTCGAGGAGTTCAAGGGCACCGGTAACGCCGAGCTCAAGCTCGATCGCAAGATCGCCGAGCGGCGCGTGTTCCCGGCCGTCGACATCAACCCGTCCAGCACCCGCCACGACGAGCTGTTGATGTCGCCGGACGAGATGGCGGTCATCCACAAGCTGCGCCGGGTGCTCTCGGGCCTCGATTCGCAGCAGGCGATCGACCTGCTCATCGACCGTTTGAAGAAGTCGAAGAGCAACGTCGAATTCCTGATGACGGTCTCGAAGACCGCACCGGGAGCCTTGGACGAATAGGCGACGAGCAGTACGTTCGCCCGGCGCGCACCCGCGGGTGCCGCTCGGCTCGCGATAATGCGGCCCCGCTTCGGCGGGGCCGCATTGCTGTCTGCGGGAGACGTGCACGCCGACGACCGCGCCGTCTGCCGGGGCGGGGCGGAGTAGGGGAGTAGAACAGCAGGCCGATGACCGCGGCACCGGCGATCAGCCCGATCAGGATCAGTGCGGTGGCACCGGTGATGGATCCGGTGGAGATCGAGGTCGCGGCGAATTCGTAGGGCCGATCCGGTCCGGAGGGGGTCACGACGGCGGCGCGGGGCGGGGTGCCGGAGGCCGTGAGCCATCCGGCGAGGACGAGGACCGCCAGGGCGGCCAACGTCGTCGCGGCGCCGATTTCCTTCGAATGTCCGCTCCGGGGCCACCGGCGGAGGGTGCGGTATCCGAGGCGGGTATGTCCGGCGTCCGGGGATCGAGATCTCCTGCTCGTCCCCCGCGCGGTGGAGAAATTCACTGCTGTCCCTCGGATCGTCGGTTCGATTGCCATGGGTCTACTTCCTGCAACGAATCTACGAACAAAGGTGTTCATATTCCCGAGTAGCCGACTACTCGTTTCAGCGTGGCTCGAGAATCGCGAAGACGCGTGCCGTTACTTCCTTGGGGGTCTGCCGCTGTCCGGGGTGTCGATGCCGGAACAAATGCGGTACAGGGTGCGTTGTGAGTGCGTATCGGCGGTTCTGGCATACTGGACCGTCGGTGCGTCTGCGATCGGCAGACCATCCCGCCTAGTCGGTTCCGGTTCACGTCCATTACGGCAGCACGGCAGATACAGCCGTGGGCTCGGGCGACCCGGGGCCAGATCGAGAGGACACCCATGAAGGCAGGAATTCACCCGGCATACGTGCCGACCACCGTTGTCTGCGGTTGCGGCAACACCTTCCAGACTCACAGCACCAAGGAGTCGGGCCACATCACCGTCGAGGTCTGCTCGCAGTGCCACCCGTTCTACACCGGCAAGCAGAAGATCCTCGACACCGGCGGCCGCGTCGCCCGCTTCGAGGCCCGCTACGGCAAGCGCGCCAAGAAGGCCGAGCAGTCCGAGAGTTCGGCAGCCGAGTAGCTACCCCGCCAACGCCCGTCCTGCCCAGCGCAGGCCGGGCGTTGGTGCGTTTACAGGTGTTCGCACGCTCCTACGGAAGGCATGACCGCCATGGCCGACAAGATCACGGCCCCCTCCGCCATCGACGATATCCTCGCCGAACACGCCGGCCTGGAGACACAGCTGTCGGATCCGGCGTTGCACAACAACCCGGGTGAGGCCCGTCGCGTCGGTAAGCGGTTCGCCGAATTGGCGCCGATCATGTCGACCTACACCAAGCTCAGCGCGGCCCGCGACGATCTGGCCGCCGCCCGGGAGCTGGCCGCCGACGATGCGTCCTTCGCGGCCGAGGTCCCCGGACTCGAACAGCAGGTCGAAGAGCTGTCGAAGGCGCTGACCGATCTGCTGGCCCCGCGCGACCCGCACGACAGCGACGATGTCGTGCTCGAGGTGAAGTCGGGGGAGGGCGGCGAGGAGTCGGCTTTGTTCGCCTCCGATCTGGCACGCATGTACATCCGCTACGCCGAACGGCACGGCTGGAAGGTGGAGGTCCTCGACGCCAACGTGTCCGACCTGGGCGGATACAAGGAGGCGACGCTCTCGATCAAGAGCCGCGAGCCCAGCCGCGACGGCGTCTGGTCCCGGCTGAAGTTCGAGGGCGGGGTCCATCGCGTCCAGCGTGTGCCGGTCACCGAATCGCAGGGCCGCATCCACACCTCCGCGGCCGGCGTGCTGATCTATCCCGAACCCGACGAGGTCGAACAGGTCCAGATCGACGAATCCGATCTGCGCATCGACGTCTACCGCTCCTCCGGTAAGGGCGGCCAGGGCGTCAACACCACCGACTCCGCGGTCCGGATCACCCATTTGCCGACCGGCATCGTCGTGACCTGCCAGAACGAGCGTTCGCAGCTGCAGAACAAGATCCGCGCGATGCAGGTGCTCTCGGCGCGGTTGCAGAGCCTGGCCGAGGAACAGGCCGAGGCCGACGCCGCCGCCGGACGTGCCTCGCAGATCCGCACGGTCGACCGCTCGGAGCGCATCCGCACCTACAACTTCCCCGAGAACCGCATCACCGACCACCGCATCGGCTTCAAGGCTCACAATCTGGACTCTGTGCTGGACGGAGAATTGGACGCGCTGCTGGACGCTCTCGGTGAAGCCGACCGCGCCGCCCGGCTCGCGGCGGAGTGATGCGGGCTTCCGGCGAGGCGGATCGGCACCGAGTGCCGCTCCGTCCCGCGATCATCGCCGCCACGCGCACGCTCGCGGCGGCGGGGGTGCACAGTCCGCAGATCGACGCGGAATTTCTGGCCGCCTTCGTCCTCGAGGTCGAGCGATCGCGGCTGGCCCTTGTGCCGATGGTGACCTCGGAACAACTCGAACGGTTCCTCGAGCTGGTGGCGCGCCGGGCCGAGCGGGTACCGCTCCAGCATCTGACCGGCGCCGCCTCGATGGGTGAGGTGGATCTCGAGGTGGGCCCGGGTGTGTTCGTCCCGCGGCCGGAAACCGAGCTGATCTTCGCGTGGGCGCTGGCCCAGCTCGAGGCGGCCGGCCACGAGCACCCCCCGATCGTGGTCGACCTGTGCACCGGATCGGGGGCCCTGGCCCTGGCGATCGCCAATGCCCGTCCCGACGCCGAGGTCCACGCCGTCGAAATCGACCCCACCGCAAGGCAATGGGCGCAGCGCAACGCCGAACGGCAAGCCGCGCAAGGAGATACGCCGATCGTCCTGCATGCAGGTGATGTCACCGACGCGCAGGTGCTGGCCGAGCTGAACGGCCGGGTCGACGTCGTCGTCGCGAATCCGCCCTACATCCCCTCGGACGCACGGCTGGATCCCGAAGTGGCCGAACACGATCCGCATCTCGCCCTGTTCGGCGGCCCCGACGGACTCGAGGTGATCGCCCCCATGGTCGCCACCATCACCCGGCTGCTGCGCCCCGAGGGCGTGGCGGCCGTCGAACACGACGATTCGCACGGTCCTCAGGTCGCGGCGCTGTTCGCCGGAGACGGCCGGTTCTGCGACATCGTCGAACACCCGGATCTGGCCGGCCGGCCGCGCTTCGTCGCCGCCCGCCGCGCGCGCTGACCCTCGCGATTGCCGAGAATTTGCGCGAAGCCGGGCAACGTGCCGGGAGACACATTCAATAGACTCACCGCCGTGAGTACCGTCTACGACTGCTCCGATCCCGATTCTCGTGCCGCCGGATTGACCGCCGCGCGGACCACCTTGAAATCCGGACGGCTGGCCGTCATCCCCACCGATACGGTCTACGGAATCGCCGCGGATGCGTTCGATTCCACGGCCGTGGCCGGCCTGCTGGCGGCCAAGCGGCGCGGGCGCGACATGCCCGTGCCGGTGCTGGTCGGTTCGTGGAACACCATCGACGGACTCGTCTTCTCCGTGCAGCCGCAGGCACGCGACCTGATCCGCGCCTTCTGGCCGGGCGGGCTGAGCCTGGTCGTGCAGCAGGCGCCCTCGCTGGCCTGGGATCTCGGTGACGCCCGCGGCACGGTGATGCTGCGCATGCCGCTGCACCCGATCGCGCTGGAACTGCTGCGCGAGGTCGGCCCGATGGCCGTGTCGAGCGCGAACGTCTCCGGGCAGCCGCCCGCCACGACGGTCACCGAGGCGCGACACCAGCTGGGCAACCAGGTCGGCGTGTATCTGGACGGCGGCCCGGCCGAACACGGCGTGCCCTCCACGATCGTGGATCTGACCGGCGACCGTCCGCGGGTGCTGCGGGCCGGCGCGGTGACCGTCGCGCAGGTCGCCGAGGTGCTGGGTATGGCGCCGGACGAACTGTCGCCCGAGACCACCCGCTGACGGCCCGGTAGATGGTTTTCAGTCAGGGTGCGGTCGTCCCGCTGCGCGAGCTGCTTCTGGTGCTGCTCGTGTCCGCGGTGGTGACGATGTTGTCCACCGGCGGAATTCGGGTGCTGGCCATCGGTTTCGGCGCCATCGCGGTACCCCGCGATCGTGATGTGCATCTCGAGCCGATTCCGCGCATGGGCGGCGTCGGCATCTATCTGGGTGTGCTGGCCGCGGTGCTGTTCGCCCATCAGCTGCCGGCGCTGCGCCGCGGTTTCGACTATCCGCGCGATATTCCGGCCGTGCTGGTCGCGGGCACCCTGATCGTCCTGGTCGGCATCGTCGACGACCGCTGGGGCCTGGACGCGCTGACGAAGTTCGTGGGCCAGATCTCGGCCGCCGGGGCGATGGCCGTGATGGGCCTGAGCTGGGTGGCCATCTACAACCCGTTCAGCAACACCACGGTCGTGCTCGACCAGTTGCAGGGGTGGGTGGTGACGGTGGCCATCACCGTCACCATGATCAACGCGATGAATTTCGTGGACGGTCTCGACGGGCTCGCGGCGGGGCTGGGGCTGATCGCCGCCGCCGCCGTGTTCGTGTTCACCGTGGGTTTGCTCTATCAGCAGGGCGGTGCGACCGACGGCTATCCACCGGCCCTGCTGGCCGCCGCGCTGGCGGGGGGATGTCTGGGATTTCTGCCACATAATTTCCACCCGGCCCGAATATTCATGGGCGATTCCGGATCGATGTTGATCGGTCTGATGCTCGCCGCGGTCTCCACCGGCGCATCCGGCCGAATTCCGCTCACCGGATACGGGCCGCGCGACATCGTGGGTCTGCTGTCACCGCTGTTGCTGGTGGGAGCGGTGATGTTCATTCCGGTATTGGATCTGGTGCTGGCAATCGTGCGCCGCGTGCGCGCGGGTGTGAGTTTCTCCACTCCCGACAAAATGCATTTGCATCACCGTCTGTTGCAGATCGGGCATTCGCATCGGCGCGTGGTGTTGTTGATCTATCTGTGGGTCGGCGTGCTCGCATTCGCGGCCGTGGGAACCTCTTTGATGGATCGCCGGTTGGTGGTTCTGCTGTTCGCGGCGGGTTTGGTTTTCTCCCTGGTTGTGACGGCCGTCCCATCGCTGCGTGAAGTGGTCGGGCTCCGCGGTCGCCGCAAGTAAGGAACGGGTAAAGTGGCTCGACGTGAGCACGGCACCCGAATTGCACCCCGACGCGCCACTACGAGCAGCGCTGCGTTACGGCATCGCCGGATTGTGCGTGCTGGTGGTGGTTTCGGTCGTCGCCGGCTCGATCGTCGCGGGCTGGGCCGGTTTCTGGGGCGCGCTCATCGGATCCGCGATCGGTGGTTTCTTCATTCTCACCACCGCCGCTCTCGTGCTGTTCAGCGCGAAATTGGATTCCGGCATTCAGGGCATGGTGATGCTGGCGAGCTGGATCGGCAAAATCCTGGTCGTGATGATCGTGGTCGCGATCTTGCACCAGTTCGATTTCTACAGCCCCGGCACCCTTTTCCTGACCGTCGTGGGGGCGTTGCTGATTGTTCTCGGAGCCGAGACGTACGGACTTCTGCGCCAACGTGTTCCGGTGATCGACCCGCCGGCGGGGCCCGCCGACCAAGATCGTTCGAACGTGTGAACAAGACCCCCTACACGTTGTCGTAGATAGCTTGGTAAACTCTTTACCGTAAGCATCCGAACCAACGGGGCCGACCGCATCGTCGCCGGTGCGAGAGGTTATGCTTACTGCCGTGCCGGTCCTTCGGTGAGAAGTTCCGGCCCTGCACCGTCGACGATGTCGCCGACGTACAGACGCCACTGCGGGTCTCCCCGCGCAGCTGCTGACGAACTTCGAGCCGACCTGAGTCGACCACCTGATCGTCAATGTCCGATCGAACCGCGAGATGGAACATGTCTCGTGGCCGAACACGGGAGAGAATGCTGAGCGTCACCACTCTGGCGGGCGAGTTCCACGCGCCTTCGCTACAAGACTTCTTCCCTGATGCGCTGCTGTTCGGGGGGACACCTTTCGAGATCGACCGATTGATGATGGTTCGCCTCATCATGGTGGCGGTATTGGTTGCGGTGATGTTGCTCGCATTCCGCAGTCCCCGTCTCGTTCCTCGCGGTCTGCAGAACGTCGCGGAGATCGGCCTGCTGTTCGTTCGTGAGCAGATCTGCGATGAAGTGCTGGGCAAGAAGACCGGCCGCAGGTTTTTCCCGCTGATCGCCACGATCTTCTTCACGGTGCTGTTCCTGAACTTCTCCAGCGTCATACCGCTGTTGAACATTTCCTCGAACGCGCGCGTCGGAATGCCGATCGTGCTGGCGGCCATCGCCTACATCACGTTCAACTACGTCGGTATCCGCAAGTACGGATTCTGGCGGTACATGCGCTCGTCCGTCGTGGTGCCGAATGTTCCGGTTGCGCTGCACGTGCTGCTGATTCCGATCGAGTTCGTCTCGACCTTCATCCTGCGTCCGTTCACGCTGACCGTCCGACTCATGGCCAACATGCTGTCCGGTCACATCATGCTGGTGCTGTTCTTCAGTGCCACCCAGTTCTTCCTCTTCGACGCCGCTTCGTGGATGAAGATCTTCTCGCCGTTCTCCTTGCTCGCGGGATTCGGATTCACCCTTTTCGAACTTCTGGTGATCTTCCTGCAGGCCTACGTGTTCGCGCTGTTGACGGCTGTGTACATCAGCCTCGCCGAGCACGCCGACTCGCACTGACCGCACGACCGCACAAGAACTGCCCCACCTGCCGCCGGGCGGGTGGGCAACAGAAAGGGAAAGAAATCTCATGAGCCTCTCCTACGTGGCCGCCGAACTCGCCCAGACCTCGGATCGGGTCAAGGGCTACGGCGCTATCGGTTACGGTCTGGCCGCGATCGGCCCGGGTGTCGGCGTCGGCATCGTCGTCGGTAAGGCGATCGAGGGTATCGCCCGTCAGCCCGAGCTGCAGGGCACCATCCGGACCAACATGTTCCTGGGTATCGCGTTCACCGAGGCGCTCGCGCTGATCGGTCTCGTCGCCGGCTTCATCTTCTGATTCCGATGAACAGCATGTACTTGCTCGCCGAGAATGCAGAGGACAAGAACCCTCTGATTCCGGAGCCATACGACATCGTCTGGTCGGTGGTGTGCGTTGTCGTCATCGGGATCCTGTTCTACAAGTACGTGGTTCCTCGATTGACGAAGGTGCTCGACGAGCGCTCGGAGAAGATCGAAGGCGGGATGGCCAAGGCCGAGGCCGCGCAGGCCGAGGCGCAGGAAACCCTGCAGCAGTACCAGCAGCAGCTGGCCGAGGCCCGGCTCGAGGCGGCGCGCATCCGTGAGGAAGCGCGTACCCAGGGCCAGCAGATCCTCGCGCAGCTGCGCTCGGAGGCTCAGGCCGAAGCCGATCGCATCGTCTCCGCCGGTCATGCCCAGCTCGACGCCCAGCGTCAGCAGATCGTGACCGAGCTCCGGTCCGAGCTCGGCCGCACCGCGGTCGACCTGGCCGAGAAGATCATCGGGCAGTCCGTGGCGGACGAAGCCAAGCAGGCGGCGTCCATCGATCGGTTCCTCACCGAGCTGGATCAGAAGGCCGGCATCGGGGTCGGAAGGTAACCTGCGCCTGAGAGGTCTTGTCGGTGACGCAAGTCACCGGCGCCCGACCACTCCGGGCCCCGGAATTCAACACAGTGAAAGTGGGAATCATGTACGCAGCGAGCCGCGAGGCGAGTTCCCGTGCGAGGGAAGCTCTTTCGGCCGCACTCACCGGGAGTGACTCCGTCGCCGCCACGACGGGCTCCGAACTGTTCGCCGTAGTCGCCGTGCTCGACGACCAGCGTTCGCTGCGTGTGGCGCTCGCGGATAAGTCGGTGTCGAGTTCGGTGCGTGCCGAACTGGCCGAACGCGTGTTCGGCGGCAAGATCAGCGCGGCCACTCAGGCCGTGCTGACCACTGCCGTCGCCCAGGACTGGTCTCGTACCCGAGATCTGGTCGACACCTTGGTGCTGCTCGGGCAGGAGGCGCTGCTGCGCGCCGCGGCCGACCGCGGACGTATCGACGCCGTCGAGGACGAGTTGTTCCGGCTGGGCCGCACCGTCGAAGACAACCCGGATCTGGAGCAGGCGCTCACCGATCGCGGTAAGCCGGCGGCCGCCAAGCGCGATCTGCTGACGCGGCTGCTCACCGGGAAGGTCGAAGACGTCACCATGCAGCTGGCCGAACAGGCGGTCGGCCGGTCGCGCGGTGATGTCGGCGTCGCCTTCGACCAGTTGTCCGATCTGGCGGCGTCGTTGCGCAAGCAGATCGTCGCGCACGTTCGTTCGGCGACGGCCCTGACGCCGCAGCAGCGGGAGCATCTCGCCGCATCGCTGCAGCGAATCTACGACAAGCCGGTCACCATCCACGTGCAGGTCGATCCGGAACTGCTGGCCGGTGTCGTCGTGCGCATCGGTGACGACGTGATCGACGGCAGCGCCGTCGGCCGACTGCAGCGCCTGCGCCAGGCCCTGGCCTAGCCGAGCCCACGAGCCCGGCCACCCCACCCCGACATTCCAGACCACAGCGAGAGCAGGAAGAACCATGGCGGAGCTGACGATCTCCCCCGATGAGATCCGTAGCGCGATCGAAAGCTACACCCAGAGCTACACCCCCGAAACCTCCATCGAGGAAATCGGCACGGTCACCGACACCAGTGACGGCATCGCGCACGTCAGTGGCCTGCCGTCGGCGATGACCAACGAGATCCTCGAATTCCCCGGCGGTGTGCTGGGTGTCGCGTTGAACCTCGACCCCGACGAGATCGGTGCGGTCATCCTCGGTGAGTTCGACGGCATCGAAGAGGGCCAGCAGGTCCGCCGCACCGGTGACGTGCTCTCGGTGCCGGTCGGCGACAAGTTCCTGGGCCGCGTCATCAACCCCCTCGGCCAGCCGATCGACGGCCTGGGCGAGATCGAGGCCGACGAGCGCCGCGTGCTGGAGCTGCAGGCCGCGACCGTGCTGGAGCGCCAGCCGGTCGAGGAGCCGATGGCCACCGGCATCACCGCCATCGACGCGCTGACCGCCATCGGTCGTGGCCAGCGTCAGCTGGTCATCGGCGACCGCAAGACCGGTAAGACCGCGGTCTGCATCGACGCCATCCTGAACCAGAAGGCCAACTGGGAGTCCGGCGATCCGAAGAAGCAGATGCGCTGCATCTACGTCGCGATCGGCCAGAAGGGCTCCACCATCGCCGGCGTGAAGTCCGCGCTCGAGGCGCACGGTGCGATGGAGTACACCACCATCGTCGCCGCCCCCGCGTCCGACTCCGCCGGTTTCAAGTGGCTCGCGCCCTACACCGGTTCCGCGCTCGGCCAGCACTGGATGTACCAGGGCAAGCACGTCCTGATCGTGTTCGACGACCTGTCCAAGCAGGCCGAGGCCTACCGTGCCATCTCGCTGTTGCTGCGTCGCCCGCCGGGCCGTGAGGCGTACCCCGGTGACGTCTTCTACCTGCACTCCCGTCTGCTGGAGCGTTGCGCGAAACTGTCCGACGCGATGGGCGCCGGCTCGATGACGGGTCTGCCGATCATCGAGACCAAGGCCAACGACATCTCGGCGTTCATTCCGACCAACGTCATCTCCATCACCGACGGCCAGGTCTTCCTCGAGTCCGACCTGTTCAACAAGGGTGTGCGTCCGGCCATCAACGTCGGTACCTCCGTCTCCCGTGTCGGTGGCGCCGCCCAGACCAAGGCCATGAAGACGGTCGCCGGTTCGCTGCGTCTGGAGCTGGCCTCCTACCGCGAGCTCGAAGCGTTCTCCGCCTTCGCCTCCGATCTGGACGCCGCCTCCCTGGCCCAGCTCGAGCGCGGTGCGCGCTGGGTGGAGCTGCTCAAGCAGGATCAGTACTCGCCGGTCGCGGTCGAGGACCAGATCGTCTCGATCTACCTGGTCGACGCCGGTTACTACGATTCGGTGCCGGTCGGCGACGTGCGGCGCTTCAACGCCGAGCTGCTCGAACACCTGCACAACAAGGTGCAGAGTTCCTTCGATGCCCTCGAAGGTGGCGCCAAGCGGCTCGAGGGCGAGCCCGCCGACGCGATCAAGACCGAGACCGAGCGCTTCAAGCAGGGCTTCCTGGCCTCCGACGGCAGCCGCGTGGTCAACGAGGCCGACGCCGGTGAACTGGACCACGAAGAGGTCGAGTCGCTGTCGGTCACCCGTAAGCACGTCGAGAAGTAAGCCGGGTCCGACGATGCCTACGAATTCGATACGCGAAGGGAGTGTGAACCGCTGATGGCGAACTTGCGTGAATTGCGCTCCCGTATTCGTGGCGTGAGCTCGATCAAGAAGATCACCAAGGCCCAGGAACTGATCGCGACCTCGCGAATCAGCAAGGCCCAGGCCCGGGTGGCCGCCGCGAAGCCGTACGCGGAAGAGATCACGAAGGTGCTCGGCGAATTGGCCGGGGCCTCCTCGAATCTCAACCACCCCCTGCTCACCGAGCGGGCCACTCCGCGCCGCGCCGCCATCCTGGTGATCACCAGTGACAGCGGTATGTGTGGTGGCTACAACTCCAACGTGCTCAAGCGCACCGAGGAACTGATCACGACGCTGCGCTCCGAGGGCAAGGAGCCGGTGCTGTACGTGATGGGCAGCAAGGGCCTGACGTACTACACCTTCCGCAACCGCCCGCTGGCCGGTTCGTGGACCGGGTTCTCGCAGCAGCCGCACTACACCGACGCGTCGGCCGCATGCCACCACCTGGTGGATGTGTTCATGGCGGGCTCCGACACCGAGGTGGAGGGGCCGGGCGGCACCGGGACCATCGAGGGCGTGGACGAGATTCACATCGTCTACACCCGCTTCGTCTCGATGTTGTCGCAGGTGCCCGAGGTTCGCCGGCTCGCTCCGATCCAGGTGAGCTTCGTCGATGAGAACTTCGAACTCGGCGAGGACATGCTCACCGACTCGCCGGACGCGAAGATCACCTCGCTCTACGAGTTCGAACCGGATGCGGACAAGCTGCTCGGCGCCCTGCTGCCGAAGTACATCAATACCCGCATCTACTCGTCGTTGCTCGAGGCCGCGGCCTCGGAGTCGGCCGCGCGCCGCACCGCAATGAAGGCTGCCACCGACAACGCCACCGAGCTGGTCAATACCCTGACCCGCCAGGCGAACTCGATCCGGCAGGCGAACATCACGCAGGAAATCAGTGAAATCGTCGGCGGCGCGAACGCGCTGGCTGCGTCCTCGGATCGCGACTAAGCCCTAGCCCCCATGGAAGAGAACAAATGACCGCAGCTGTCACGCAAGAAAACGCAAGCCGGGCGGGCGCTGGCACAGGCCGCGTCGTCCGGGTCAACGGCCCTGTGGTGGACGTCGAGTTCCCCCGCGGCGCCATCCCAGAGCTGTTCAACGCCCTGCACGCCGACGTCACCCTGCCGTCGGTGGCCAAGACGCTGACCCTCGAGGTCGCGCAGCATCTGGGCGACAACATCGTTCGCACCATTTCGATGCAGCCGACCGACGGCCTGGTTCGCGGCGTCCCGGTGTCCGACACCGGCAAGCCGATCTCGGTTCCGGTCGGCGACGTCACCAAGGGCCACGTGTTCAACGCCCTCGGCGACTGCCTCGACACCCCGGGCCTGGGCCGAGACGGCGAGCAGTGGGGCATCCACCGCCAGCCGCCCGCCTTCGACCAGCTCGAGGGTAAGACCGAGATCCTGGAAACGGGCATCAAGGTCATCGACCTGCTGACCCCGTACGTGAAGGGCGGCAAGATCGGTCTGTTCGGTGGTGCCGGTGTCGGCAAGACCGTTCTGATCCAGGAGATGATCACCCGTATCGCGCGTGAGTTCTCCGGTACGTCGGTGTTCGCCGGCGTCGGTGAGCGCACCCGTGAGGGCACCGACCTCCACCTGGAAATGGAGGAGATGGGCGTCCTCCAGGACACCGCCCTCGTCTTCGGCCAGATGGACGAGCCGCCGGGCACCCGTATGCGCGTCGCGCTGTCCGCGCTGACCATGGCGGAGTACTTCCGCGATGTGCAGGGTCAGGACGTGCTGCTGTTCATCGACAACATCTTCCGTTTCACCCAGGCCGGTTCCGAGGTCTCGACCCTGCTGGGTCGTATGCCTTCGGCCGTCGGTTACCAGCCGACCCTGGCGGACGAGATGGGTCAGCTGCAGGAGCGCATCACCTCGACCCGTGGTCGTTCGATCACCTCGATGCAGGCGATCTACGTTCCCGCCGACGACTACACCGACCCGGCGCCGGCGACCACCTTCGCCCACCTGGACGCGACCACCGAGCTCTCCCGCCCGATTTCGCAGAAGGGTATCTACCCCGCCGTCGACCCGCTGACCTCGACCTCGCGAATCCTCGAGGCCTCGATCGTCGGCGAGCGGCACTTCGCGGTGGCCAACGAGGTCAAGCGAATTCTGCAGAAGTACAAGGAACTCCAGGACATCATCGCGATTCTGGGTATGGACGAGCTCTCCGAAGAGGACAAGGTCCTCGTCGGCCGGGCCCGTCGTCTGGAGAAGTTCCTCGGCCAGAACTTCATCGTGGCCGAGAAGTTCACCGGTCAGCCGGGTTCGGTCGTGCCGCTGGAGCAGACCATCGACGACTTCGAGCGGGTCTGCAAGGGCGAATTCGACCACCTGCCGGAACAGGCGTTCAACTCCTGCGGTGGCCTGGACGACGTCGAGGCGGCCGCGAAGAAGATCGCCGGGAAGTAGTCCACCATGGCGGATATGTCAGTTGATCTGGTCGCCATCGAGCGGCGGCTGTGGTCGGGGACGGCGAGTTTCGTCAGCGCCCAGACCACGGAAGGTCAGATCGGTATTCTGCACGGCCACGAGCCCGTACTCGGCCAGCTGGTCGAGGGCGGGATCGTGACCATCGACAGCACCGAGGGCGAGCGCATCGTCGCAGCCGTGCACGGCGGCTTCTTCTCGTGCACGGGTGAGGCGGTCCGGATTCTCGCCGAGTCGGCGGAATTCGCGGGCGATATCGATCTCGACGCGGCCCGCGCGGTACTGGCCGATCCGAATGCCTCGGAGCAGGAACAGAATGCGGCCACCGCGCGAATTCGCGCGGTGGAAGCGGCGAGCGCCTGACGCGAACGCCTCAGGGCGAGAACCGAATAGCGCAACCGTGTGGCGGTCCGGATATCCGGGCCGCCACACGGCGTTTCCGCCTATCGCGCGGTCTGCCGCTGCCGGACGGTCACGTCGACGGGCCGGGCATCAGACCCCTACGAGGAGGACTCCGGAAATGCCCTTCACGATGGGTCGACGCGCGCCGATGCCGGCGTGATAACGGGCCCGTCGCGGACCCGGCGCGCAGCCAACCGTGACGGGCTTCGAATGTCGTTGTGCGAGTGTGCCTCTGCTCACCTTCCTCCGGATCGGCGAATCGCCCGATATCCTCGTTTGTGGAACGGATGTACCGGCTGTGTGCCGCGGCGCCCTGGTTTGTAGACTCGCTGCGGGAGCGGCCTTGTTCGGGGATGGCACGGCGCTGGCGACGGCACAGGGGCGAAGCGAAGGGACGGACCTGGATTGCGGACCGGGATGGTGCTTCTGATCATTCTGGTGCTGCTGCTGGTCGGCGTAGCGCTGGTGTCGCTGTATCGCCTGATCATGTTGCGCCGAGGTGGAACCGCGGCGATTCTGCGCGTACTTCCGGCGCAGGGTGGTCAAGGGTGGCGGCACGGACTGATTCGCTACGGCGAATCCCGGCTCGTCTTCTACAAACTCACCAGCCTGAAAGTGGGACCGGATTCGACCATCCGGCGGCTGGGCATCGAAGTGGTCGATCGGCGTTCTCCGGTGGGCGACGAGTACGACATCATGACCGACGACATCGTCGTGATCGCGGTCTCCGACGGTGACGGCAGCTATGAACTCGCCCTGGATCGCCCTGCGCTGACGGCATTCCTGTCCTGGGTCGAATCTCGGCCCTCCGAACGCATCCGGCGACGCCCGGGGCGTTGACCCAGAAATAGGTGGTCACCAGCAATGAGTGTGCATCTGACCAAGATCTATACCCGGACCGGAGACGACGGCACCACCGGCCTGAGCGACTTCTCCCGGGTGCCGAAGACCGATCCGCGACTGGTCGCCTACGCCGACTGCGACGAGACCAACGCCGCCCTCGGCGTGGCGCTCGCCCTCGGACAGCCGCCGGCGCGCATCGCCGAGGTGCTGCGCCAGGTGCAGAACGATCTGTTCGATGCCGGCGCCGATCTGTCCACCCCGGTCGTGCCGGACCCGAAATATCCGCCGCTGCGGATCACCCAGTCCTATATCGACCGCCTGGAACGCTGGTGTGACGAGTTCAATGCCGAGCTCGCTCCGCTGAATTCGTTCATCCTGCCCGGCGGCACGCCGTTGGCCGCGCTGCTGCATACGGCCCGCACCGTGGCGCGCCGGGCGGAACGCGCGGCGTGGGCGGCGGTGGACGCGCATCCGGACGACATCGGCGTGTTGCCCGCGAAATACCTCAATCGGCTGTCCGATCTGCTGTTCATCCTCGGCCGGGTGGCCAACCCCGACGGTGACGTGCTGTGGCGGCCCGGGGGATCGGAGACCGGCGGACCGGCCGCGACCGACCAGCCCTCCCGTTAGGCTGGCCCCCGTGAGTGAACGGTTTCTGGTGACCGGGGGCAGTCGGCTGGTCGGCGAGGTCTCAGTGGGTGGCGCGAAGAACAGCGTCCTCAAGCTGATGGCCGCCGCCCTGTTGGCCGAAGGCACGACGACGATCACCAACTGCCCGGACATCCTGGATGTGCCGCTGATGGCGGAGGTCCTGCGCGGTCTGGGCTGCGATGTCACCGTGGACGGATCCGTGGTCGCCATCACCACACCGGCCGAGCCGAAATATCACGCCGACTTCCCGGCGGTGACCCAGTTCCGCGCCTCGGTCTGCGTCCTCGGACCACTGATGGCGCGGTGTAAGCGCGCCGTCGTCGCCCTGCCCGGCGGCGACGCGATCGGGTCCCGTCCGCTCGATATGCACCAGGCCGGTCTGAGATTGCTCGGCGCGACCAGCGAAATCGAGCACGGCTGCCTGGTCGCACGCGCCGACGAACTGCAGGGCGCGCGGATCCGGCTGGATTTCCCGTCGGTCGGCGCGACCGAGAACATCCTCATGGCCGCGGTCCTCGCGGAGGGGGAGACGGTGATCGACAACGCCGCGCGCGAACCCGAGATCGTCGACCTGTGCACCATGCTCACCCGGATGGGCGCCCGTATCGACGGCGCCGGCACCTCGGTCCTCACCATCTCCGGCGTGCGCAAACTTGCCCCCACCACCCATCAGGTGATCGGCGACCGGATCGTGGCCGCGACCTGGGGAATCGCCGCCGCGATGACGAGGGGTGACGTCCGCGTCACCGGCCTGAACCCCAAACACCTCTCACTGGTGCTGGACAAGCTGCGTTCGTCGGGGGCGCGAATCACGTTCGAACCCAACGGTTTCCGAGTGGAACAACCGGAGCGCCCGCGGGCGGTGAATTTCTCCACCCTGCCGTTCCCGGGCTTTCCCACCGATCTGCAGCCGATGGCGATCGGCCTGGCGACCATCGCCGACGGGACGTCGATGATCACCGAGAACATCTTCGAGGCGCGCTTCCGCTTCGTCGAGGAGATGATCCGCCTGGGCGCCGACGCCCGTACCGACGGCCACCACGCCGTGGTTCGTGGCATCCCGCGGCTGTCGAGTGCGCCGGTGTGGTCGTCGGATATCCGCGCCGGCGCGGGTCTGGTGCTCGCGGGTCTCGTCGCCGACGGCGTCACCGAGGTGCACGACGTCTTCCACATCGACCGCGGCTACCCCCACTTCGTCGAGAACCTGCGCTCGCTGGGCGCCGAGGTGAAACGGGTCGGCACGCCGG
The DNA here is from genome assembly GCF_001612965.1 of Nocardia kruczakiae NBRC 101016. Lineage (GTDB taxonomy): Bacteria > Actinomycetota > Actinomycetes > Mycobacteriales > Mycobacteriaceae > Nocardia > Nocardia kruczakiae. Next base: position 260 of record NZ_BDBL01000029.1, on the reverse strand, counting down.
CGTAGTCCGCCGTACATCCGAAAGACCTTCCTGACCAGGCGATTTGACATAGAATCAACCGCCACGTAACTTATTCCAAGTCAGAGCGACACGGACACCAACCCCGGGCCGGAAGGCAAGGGGACAACGCGGTAGTACGGGGAGCGCCTGACGATCACACTGGTTCGACCGAGACCCCGATTTGGTTCGGGTCCGATGGTTGAGCTAAGCTGGAAAAGTTGCCTCGCCGATCGAACAGATGAAAATCTGGGAGATGGTGA
>NZ_BDBL01000028.1 GCF_001612965.1 Nocardia kruczakiae NBRC 101016 | reverse complement strand
CCGGCCGCCGCGCCGAGTCCACCGTTGGCGGCCGCCCCGCCCCCTGCCGCCACGATGGCGGCGAGCTGCGAGCCACCGGTGACCAGGGCGGATTCGGCGACCATCGGCGCCACGGCGGCGATATCTTCCGGCGTCACCGCCTCCAGCCCGGCCGCGCACAGCGACTCGGTCGGGTTGGTGCAGTAACCGACGGCGGCCTCGTGGTCGCGCAACAGGTTGAGGATGAATTCGAGAATGGCGTTGGGGGTCATCGCAGATCGTCTCCTGGATCGGCGGACCATCGTGTCGATCCGCAGCAGTCGAATTGCCTTTCACGCTAAGAAGCTCCGGCGTTACGCGAAACGGGGCGAATCCCCTGATTTCCGTATCGGCGCCGATGGGGGATTCGGGAGCATTAGGGGACTTTCCCCGAACCTTCCGGATCAGCGGTAACGACGGCCCCCCGGCAACCGACAGTGGGATAGATCGTGACGACCGTAAATATTCGTGACGACCGCAAATACCAACGACAGGGGTTCTCGAATGACACAGGGCCTGACGCTCGGCATCACGGTCGGGTCGTCGCGCACGGTTGCCGCGACCGGCTCCACTTCCGCGAGCGCCGACCCGGAAAATGTCTCTGTTCACATTCGTCGCCACCGTTTCGGATCGGCGCCCGAATTGTCGGAGAATCTATTGTCCCGCGTGGGCGATCCGGTCGACATTCTCCTGCCCGACGGCTCCTCGGTCGCTGCCGCCGATCTGGTCGCCGAAACGATCTCCCAGGTCGTCGCCGATTTCGATCCGGATTCCACGGTCGCGACGGTGCCGGCGTGGTGGCCGGCACACATCGTCGAGGCCCAGCGCCGCGCGCTCGACCGCGCCGGCGCCGAGACGGTGGTCCTGGTCTCCGAACCGCTCGCCGCGCTCCGCCGGCTCGAGGCGAGCACTCCCTTCCCCGCCGATACCCCGGTTGTGGTCTACGACTCCGGCGCGACCGGTACCACGGTCTCGGTGGTCGGTTCCGGTCCGCACTCGGGACTACTGGGCGAACCGGTTCGCTCCACCGAGGTCTCCGGCGCCGAATTCGATCTGCTGACGATGCGCTACGTGCTGGCAAATGCATTGGGAGAAACGGATTTCGATCCGTTCGACCCGGTTGTCGAACGCGAATTGTCGATACTGCGAAACCGTTGCGCCGATGCGAAACACCGGCTTTCGACCGATACCGCCACGGTGGTTCCGGTCCGCCTGGCCGGTATCGCGCGCGATGTACGCCTGGTCCGGGACGACGTGGAGGATCTGTTCCGCGGTCCGCTCACGGATTCGCTGAGTCTCGTCCATGAGGCGGTGCGGCGCGCGGGGGTGGGCATCGACCAGGTGGGCCGGATTCTGCTCACCGGTGGCGGCGCTTCGATCGGCCTGCTCACCGAGCTGATCTCCGGTGAGTTCGCGATCCCGATCGCCCCCGTCGCCGATCCCGGTTCGCTCAGCGCGCGGGGAGCGACCTTGCTGGCCGCGGACCTGTACACCGAATCTCGGCGCCATGCCGCAGCCTTGGCCGTACCCGATTTCGAACCCGATTTCGATGAGCCGCAACCGGTTTCCGACGATGCCACGACCACGGCCCTGCCGGCGCTCGGCGACCGGGCCACCGTGGAACCGCCGCCGGCCGATACCGCGCCATCCGGAACCAGCCGGTGGCGCCGCGTCGCCTTCATCGCCGGCGCCGCGATCGCCGTGGGCGCGGTCGCCACCGGCACCCTGGCCCTGGGCACCGCGGGAAGTCCCTCGAACTCGTCGCCCTCCCCCGCGGCGGCGACATCCGCGGCTCATGCGGCGTCGACCTCGGCCGGGGTCGCCCCGGCCGGCGCCACCGACCCCGCGCATCCGACGGCGGGGAGCCCGGTGACGGCCGCGAACCACACCGGCACGAACCACACCGGCACGCCCGCCGACAACTCCGCGGGGACCCCGGCCGCGGGCACCGCAGCGGCGAACTCGCCCGCTCCGAATTCCGCGGCGGCGAATGCGCCCGCACCCGAATCCGCCGCGGCGCCCGCGCCGAACGCGCCGGCACCGAATTCCCCGGCGCCCGATTCCCCCGCGCCCAACAGCCCCGCCCCGCAGGCGCCGCCACAGGTGCCGGTGCAGACTCCCTCGGCGCCGTCGGCTCCCTCCCAGCCCACGGTGCCGAGTTCTCCCGGCGGCTCACTGGGCAACGTCTTGAACAACGGGCTCGATCAGGCGGGTAACGCAGTCGACACGGCCGTGCAGCTCCCAGGCCAAGTGCTGCCCCACGAAGGCAACTGAGGATCGGTGACAGTGGTCGGCAACCTCACGGTCGCATTCGGCGCCATTCCGGGCGCGCGGGAGATTCTCCGGGAACTGGATTCCGGCTCGCCGGATCCGCTCGTCTACCTGATTCGGGGACGGTGCGGCACCGGGAAGTCCACGCTGCTCGCCGCCATTCGAAACAGATTGCGGCGCAGCGGCATCGGCTGCTTCGACGATGTGAGCGCGACGACCACGCCGCCGGACACCCGCGCCGCCGTGGTCGTCGACGACGCGCACACCCTGGACCAGTTGCAGCTGGAAAAGCTCTGCGCCGCCGTGGAATCGGATTCGCGCACGATCATCGTCGCGACCCGGCCGCAACCGCACGACACCGCCCTGCGCGCCCTGGCGGACGCGGTGTCGCGGCGCGGCCGGGTGGTCGAACTGCGCCCGCTGGGAACCGCCGATATCGCGCCGTTCGCCCGCGAACTGGGGATGACCGTGCCGCGCGCGGTCGCCGACCACATCCACCGGCACACCGGCGGCATCCCCGGTGGTGTGGTGGCGGCGCTCACGGCGGCCTGCGCCACCCGGCTCGAGGGCGGAATCGAGGCGGTCGATCAGGCCGTGACCTCTTGGGCGCGAACGCTTCTCGACGACACCGAGCCGCAGCTGCTCGAGGTCCTGACGGTCGCCACCACCGGCGCCGGCCTCGATCCGAGCGAGCTGGCCGAGGTGCTCGGCACCGACGAGGCGACGGCGGTCGGACTCGTCGACCGGGCCCGCGCCGGAGCCCTGATCACCGACGCCGACCTGTTGCTGAGTCCCGCCATCGAACCGCTGCGCACCCTGGTCGGCGAACGCCGGTTCGTCTCGATTCAGCGCCGCCTGCTCACCGCCCGTCTCGAGGCCGGGCTCCTGCGCGACCACACGGCCCTGCAGCTCGCCGAATCCGGGGTCCGCGACGAGCGACTTGCCGAATTCCTCCGCGCCGCGGCCGACAACGCGGCGGGCGGTGAGGCGAGTCGCTACTACACCGCCGCCGTGGCCAGTGGGTACGAGGCGCAGCGAATCGCCGTCCCCCGCGCCACCGCGGCCGTATTCGGCGGCGACGACGAATCCGCCTTGCGCTTGGCCGAACCCGTGCTCGCGCGCACCGACGCCGAACCCGCGGAACTGGCCGCCGCCGTGCGGATCTGCGCGAGCGTCCAGGCTCGCCGGGGGCTGATCGGCCGGGCCGTACAGCTGTATTCCTGGCTCGGCACCACCCGTACCGGCGCCGACTGGGCGACCGCCGCGGCGGTGTTCCACCTCGCCGGAGCGGTCGGCGACGCGCGGGCGGTGTCGGGTTCGGCGGCCCAGTGGCCGCCCACGGAAACCAACGCCCGCACCGGTCGGTTCGCGACCGCGCTGGCGCAGAGCATCACCGGCGAATCCCGCAGTGCCGCAACCTCGGCCGCGGCCGCCCTGATCCAGCTGGCCCGCACCGCGGCGCCGGAGGACCGCATGTTGCCGTGCGCTCCGGTCGCGCTGGCGACGCTGCTGTGCCTGAGTATGGGCGAGCCCCGCCGCGCCGCCGACGCTCTGCGCGGCACCGATCCGCACGATCCGCAGATCCGGGTGCTGACGGCCTGGACGGCGATGCTCGGTGGCGACGAACAGACCGCGGTGAAGACGGTCGCGGCCGTCGACACCACCGCCCTGCCACCGCGCGATCGCCTGCTCGCGCACGGCGTCCTGGTCGGACTGGCCCGCCGCGCGGGTGATCACGGCGTCCTGCTGCGCGCCTGGGAGGCCGCCTACCCGACCTTCGACGAGGTCGACGCCGACCTGCCCGCCCTGCTGCCGATCGGTGAACTGTGGCTGGCCGCCATCCGCCTCGGTGAACAGGAGCGGATAACCCGATTGGTGGAGGCGGCGCGAGATGTGTTGCGCAGCGCGGGAAATCCCCCCGCCTGGGCGAATGTGTTCCACTGGTACGAGATTCAGGCCGCGATCGCACACGAGCGCCCGGACGAACTGATGCCGCCCGCTCGACTGCTGAAAACGGCTGCGCAGGCGGGTGATCCGCATGCCGCGATCCTCGCCGACGCGGGCCGCACCTGGGTGCTGGTGCTGCGCGGTGAGGTCGCCGAGGATCGGGTGACGGCGGCGGTGCGACGCCTGGCCGCGATCGGCATGGTCTGGGATGCCGCCCGGCTGGCCAGTGAGGCGGCGTTGAGCGCCGGCGATCCGGCGACCGCGACCGCCCTGTTGAAACTGGCCCGCACGGTGCGGACCGGCTCCCGGCCCTCGGCCGCGCCCGAGCGTGCCCCGGCCGCCCCGCGCGCCGCGACGGCCCCCGAACCGGCGCCCGCCTCGGTCCTCAGTGAACGCGAGCGCGAAGTGGCCGAACTGGTCCTGCTGGGCCTGACCTATCGTGAAATCGGCGCTCGGCTGTACATCTCCGCGAAGACGGTGGAGCATCATGTCGCGCGGATCCGGCGTCGAATCGGAGCCGGGTCGCGCTCGGAGCTATTGTCGATGCTCCGCGCAATGGGACACGGTTCGTTACTCGTGTGATCGGCGCGCTCGAGACACCGAAGCGAGGTATTGAGGATGGCCACAGGGGTGGGCCTGCGGATCGCCGAGGACGAATGCGTCGCGGCGATCGTCACCAGCGGTGGCGAGACCGACGAGACGCCCGAACCCCTGTACATCGCGCGCGAGTCGGTGCTGCACATGTCCGACGACGGCGACACCGCGCTCGGCGGTGAGGCGCCACCCGGACATACCCACTCGATCACCGGATTCGTCCGCGCGGTCGGCGATCCCGCCGGTATCACCGTGGACGACGGGGAGGCCTACCGCGCCGAGGATCTGGTGGCGACCGCGATGTTCTGCCTGATCAACCTGGCCGCCGAACATCTGAACGGACCGGCCGAGTTCTACGCCACCCACCCCGGTGACTGGCCCGCCGAACATGTGCGCGGCTTGCGCGAGGCTCTCGACTACCTGGGTTTGCGCTCGGTGGTTCTGGTCAGCGAGGCCGACCTGCCCGCGGCCGGCGACAGCCGCGCGCCCGCACGCGATGCCGCCCGGGCGGCCCTGGCCGCCGTGCTCGCCACCCCGGCCGGAACGACTCCGCCCGATCCGGCCGGCGCCGAGAACGCGCTGGTGGTCACCGATGTGCTGCCCGCGGTGCAGGCCTCCGATGCCACCATGCAGGCCTATTCGGCGGCCGTGCCGGCTGTCGAACCCCCGCCGGCCCCAGTCACCCCCACCGTTGCCGTTCCGGCGGCAGAGGTGGTCCCACCGCCCGAACCGGTGCAGAAGCGTCGCCTGCCCCTGCTGATCGCCTCGGCGGCGGCCGTCGTGGGCCTGGTCGTCGGCGGGATCGCCGTAGCGCTGATGTATCGCGACAGCAGCCCGACGGAGGTGCCCGCATCCGATGTCTCCGGGCAGGCCGACGCCCGCACCCAGCCGGTGACCACCACGATCCAGCCCCCGCCTCCGCCGCCACCGGCCACCACGGTCGAGCAGCAGCCGCAGGAGTATCCCGAAACCACCACCGAGACCACACCTGCGCCTCCGCCGCCGCCGACCGTCACCCCGACCACGGCGCCGCCCAGCTTGCCCACGACCACGTCCAGACGGCCGACGACCACACCGCGGACCACCACGACCGCCCCCGGGGGCCTGCCCGAGTTACCGCTGCCGGGCTTCCAAGTGCAGTAGTCCGCCAACTCCGTGATGATTTCGTAGCGAAACTCACGCCGTTGTGCCCTAAAGTGATGCGCTGACCGGTCGTACCGGACTTTGCACCGGGCGGACGGTCTGCTTGATGGTCGAGGGCTGTTGCCACCCAATGGTTTACCGCCCACTGGTGGCCGGCACGTATGTGCCTGACGAAGGGACTCCATGCGCAAGTTGGCGGCGCGTCGCGCCACGATCGGACGCGCCTCGGTGGCACGCGCGTCGATGAAAACTGCTGCTGTCGCCCTCGCTTCGACCCTTCTGCTCGGCCCGTGGATCGCCACATCGCCCGCGCTCGCCGATCCGGCGCCCGACCGGTCGGCGGCCGACCAGCTGCCGCCGGAACTGGTGCAGGCCATCGGCCGCGATCTGAAGATGTCGCCCGCGGAGTATCTGGACCGCGCCGCCCGCGCGCAGCAGTTGCGCGACTACGCCCGCGACTTCCGATCCTCACACCCGCAGGCCTTCGCCGGTGCCTGGCTCGGCGCCGACGGTAAGCCGGTGATGGCGGTGACCTCGCTCGACGCCGCGCGCATCGCCAATTCCGCCGGATATCAGACTCGCCTGGCACCGATTTCGGCCGACAACTTGGAGAGCTCACTCGACCAGCTCGTCAAGTGGATCGGCGGGCTGCCGCGGGAACTGTCGGCCGGAATCAATTCGGTCGCCATCGATTTCCTGAACAGCCAGCTGGTGCTGAGCGTCGCGAACACCCCGGCCGGTCACCTGCTGAACCTTCCGACGCTGATCGCCAACGTCAAGGTCGTGCTCTCGCCCGAGGGCGGCGGCCCGGTCGAGCACCGCCCGATGGCCGGTGACACCTACATCAGCGCACCCACCTCCCTCGACGATTCCGCGCTGAAGTCGGTGGACGTCTGTTCCTTCGGCTTCAACAGCATCGACGCCGCCGGGAACGCGCTGAACATCAGTGCCGGACACTGTGATCCGAATGTGGGCAAGGGCGACTCCGAGGCCGGGGTCTACCTGCCGAACCTGCGCAACCTGAAGGCCAGCCCGCAATTCGGCACCTTCGTGAAGGCGCAGCTGGGCGGCAGTACCGGACTGGACTACTCGGTGATCAAGCTCAACGAGCGCGCGATCACCGCCGGCATGGACCAGCCCTCGGTGCGCGGCGCCAACGGCACCACCCTCACCCTGACCGGAATCGCCGAGCCGATCACCGGCGCCCCGATCTGCAAGTCGGGCCAATCGTCCACCTTCACCTGCGGATTCGTGGTCGCCGACCGGGTCGAGACGGCATTGTTCACCGCCGAGGGCGAATCCAAGACGGTGCGCGGCTTCGCCAGCTCGGCGTGCACCCTCGGTGGCGACAGCGGCGGCGCGATCGTCTCGGGCACCCTCGCCCTGGGCATCACCAGCGGTTCCAACGCCGCCGACGCACCCGATTGCAAGGCCGCCAACATGGATCTGGCGCAGTACGGCGGCACCGCCACGCTGGGCATCCCGATCCGGCAGATCCTCAGCGATATCGACGCCAATTCCGGTGGCGGACTGGGCGCCGGCATCACCGTGCGTACTCGCCCGAACGTGGGCTGACGATCCTTCCATCGCGCCGAGGGGCACGTTCGCAGGCCGAACGTGCCCCTCGGCGCGATCCGGGCCGGGTGAACAGCGGGTATCGATTTCCGGTATGCCGGGTGTGAGGACGGCCGAAGTCCGCGACAAGTAGGCATAGCCGCGCAAACCCCATATAGTCGCCTCATGCTCCTGCCACGCATCCGACTTTCGTCCGCCGCGGGACGTGCCCCGCGCCCCCGCCTCCGCAGCGCGGCCGTCGCCGCCTCGGCGGCGGTTCTGGTTCTCGGGCCGCTCGCGGCGACCTCTTCGGCGGATCCCGCGCCCGCCCCGGCGCCCGCCCTGCCCGCGGAACTGGCGGCGGCGGTACAGCGCGACCTGAAGATCTCGCCGGAGGAGTATCTGCACCGCGCCGATGTGGCACAGCACGTGGCGGCGTTCGCGGCGACCGCGCAGCGTCAGTTCCCGCAGGCGTTCGCGGGCGCGTGGCTCGACGACGCCGGTAAGGCCGTGGTGGCGCTGGCTCCGGGCCAGGGCCTCGACGACGCGAAGAAGGCCGCTCAGGACGCCGGATTCGGCGTGAGGGACGTGGCCAAGAGCCAGACCGTGCTGCGCGGCGAGAAGAACGCCTTCCAGCAATGGCTCTCGGGCCAGCCCGAGGCTGTCGCTCAGGCCGTGCGCGGTGTCGTGATCGACACCGTCAACAACAGCATCGCGGTGCGCGTGGACAAGGCCGGCGTGCCGATGCCGGGCTTCGTCGACCCGGCGCACGTGATCGTGATGGCCGCTCCCCCGGTCGGCCCGCCGGAGTCGGACCCGCAGGTGAAGCCGGTTGCCGGTGAGCAGCCCAACGCGCCCCGCGCGGGTGGCGACTCCTACGCGTCGGTGGCCGGCAAGATGCAGCTGGTCTGCTCCACCGGATTCAACGGCGAGGACCGCAACGGCAACCCGGTGAACATCACTGCCGGACACTGCGATCCGAACATCCCGGCCGCCGGTACCGCGAACGCGCCGGGCATGTTCGAACTGCTGCCGGGCAACCACATCGGCGCCCAGCTGGGCTCGTTCCAGAAGTCGATCCTGGGCAACCAGGACTACTCGATCGTCTCGATCGACGCCGGCAGCCGGGATCGCTTCGCCAACAACCTCGTTCGGGTGCCGGGTGCCGCGCCGATCGCGATCACCGGTGTGGCCGACCCCGTCGTCGGCGCCCCGGTCTGCAAGTCGGGTTCGCGCACCGGCTTCAGCTGTGGCGTGGTGAACGCGGTGGATCAGACCGTCCAGGTCGGTGACCGCGATCTGACCCAGTCGTTCTCGGCGAACATCTGTGCGCTGCCGGGTGATTCGGGCGGCCCGATCGTCACCGGCACCCTGGCCCTGGGCATCTCCAGCGCCTCCTCGGTGGCCGACTACCCGATCTGCGAGATCCCGAACCTGATCGGCGCCCTGACCGGTGATGCGCCGCAGCTGTTCGCACAGCCGGTGAACCAGGTGCTGTCCGACAACCCGGGCCTGCGGATTCGCACCAACTGAGCGCTTCGAGCATCGTCGAGGGCCCGGCAGAAATGCCGGGCCTTCGTCGTCTCCGCGGAAGCTTGCGAGGCCTCCCCCGGCTGCCGTCCCGGTCTCGTATTCACCCGGCTGGTGCATGCTGGAGTTATGTGTCTGGTGTTGATCGGGTGGCGCGCGCATCCGGAGTATCGGCTGATCGTGGCGGCCAATCGGGACGAGTTCTACACGCGCCCAGCCGAATCGATGCGGTGGTGGCCGGAGCGGCCGAATCTGCTGGCCGGACGTGATCTCGGCGCCCCGAACGGCGTGCCGGGCACCTGGCTGGGAATCGTCCCCGAGGCCGGTCGTTTCGCGACCGTCACCAATGTGCGTGGGCCGGCCGAGAAGCGCACCGATGCCCGCTCCCGCGGCGCTCTGCTGATGGATTATCTGACCGGCTCCGGGGCACCGGAGAAGTTCGTTCGCGCCGCTGCGGCCGATCTGGACGACTACAACGGTTACAACCTGATCGTCTCCGATCTGGAGACGCTGTGGTGGCACAGCAATCGCAGCGAGGCCACTCCGCTGGCCCTCCCGCCCGGAGTGCACGGGTTGTCCAATGCCGCACTGCTCGGCTCGGCCACCCCCGGCTCCGAACGGCCGACGGGCATCGCGGATCGTCACACCGCCGAAAGCGTGGGCGACGTGCGTACCGACACCGGTGCCACGGCGTGGCCGAAGGTGCGCGACGGCGTGCGCGCGCTGGGCGCGGTGGTCGGTTCGCCGGCGGTGGAGGACTACTTCGACGTCTTGGCCGACCGCACCATCGCATCCGATGCCGAACTACCGCACACCGGATTGTCGCCGGAGCAGGAACGCTCGGTATCGGCCCGCTTCGTCGCCAACGACTGGCACGGAACCCGCTGCAGCACAGTGCTTCTGGTGCGCGAGGACGGGCGGTTCGAGATCGCCGAACGGTCCTTCGCGGAATTCGGCAAGCCGCTCGGCGAGGTGAGTTACACGGGTCGGCTGCGGATGCGCGCGGCCTGACCGCCGTAACGACAAGCCCAACGACAACGGCCCGCCTTCCGCGAGGAAGACGGGCCGTACACGTCCCGGAGCCGGCTGATCACCGGCTCCGTGCGCGAATTACTTGGCCTGCTGCGGCTGACCGCTGGCGGCCGCCATGGCCGCGTCCGACCACTGGGTGCTGCCGTCGGCAGCCTGCATGGTGTTGACCAGCTCGACGCCCGCGGCGACGAGAGCAGGACCGCCCACGGCGACGGTGCCCACGATGCCGCCGACGCCCGCGCCGGTGACCAGACCCGGGATGCAGCCCGCGACGATCGTGACGACACAGCCGATCACGGCGCCGATGGCGGTGCCGACGAAGCCACCGATCGCGGTCGCCAGACCGAACTTGGTGGCGAAGTCGCTCATCGCGCGCTGGTTCTCGATCGGCGAGGCGACGTCCTTGGCGACCAGAACCGGCTTATCGGCCTGGATCGGCGTCTGCTGGTCGGCCTTGGTGTCCGCGACCGCGGCCACGGGGGCGGCGGCAACGGGCTTGGTCAGGTCGACATTGCCCGGCTTGTCCGGCGTCAGCTCGAGCACCGTGCCGTTGTCCTTGAGCACCGGCTTGATCGGAATCTGAACGCCCGCGATCCGGTAGTCGATCGGCATCTCCAGGGCGACATTGCCGGCCTGATCCTTGATGTCGACGACCTGCTGCTTCTGATCAGGAGTCGCGCCGTGCTTCTCCACAAGCTCGAACGTGCCGTTCTTGAGCTTGGTCACGACCGTCTTGTCGACCAGTTTGGTGGAGTAGTCGATCCCCGGCTTGGCGTCTGCGGCCGGAGCCGGGGCTGGTGCAGGGTCGGCGTTGGCAGTTCCCAACGCCACGGTCATTGCGCCGATGACCATAGCGGCGACCGCAGTACCTCTGCGGAGCTTCATTCGGTTTCCAATCCGTCATCAGGGTTTGCCGCACGCAACTTCTCCGCGAGAGCCCACGCATCCGTCAGGTCATCAACCCCGACTTCAAACCTGACGGACCTCCCCGAGCAGTGTGAAGGTGCACACAGCAAGCAGGACGAGGTGAGCTTAGTCGAATACACCGACCGAAAGCGAGAATTGTTATGTGCCCTAACAATTAAGGACCGATTCGCCAACTGTTCGTCTTTGCGGCGAGTAAGCCTGACCTGGCTCGAACACCGGATTTGCCGGGATTTACCGTGTCAGACGACCGCGACCACGCCAAAACCGCAGGCCAACACGTGAGAACGGTCACACCCTGAGTACGGTTGGACCCCACAACCTGGGATAGACCACTCGTGCATCATACGATGGACAGATAAGTTACCGGCGGGTAACTTACTGCCCGTTACGATACGAGCAACCAACGGCGACCCCAGCCCGGTCGCCGGAATGCTCGTGGAACCGAAGGAAGGTCGCGACATGAATGCCCTGACAGTGACGCTGGGCACGATTGGAGCGCTGCTCAGCCTGGTGGCTTGGGCCGCGTTCATCAGCGGCGCGTGGAAGATCATCAGCGCGATCCGGGTCGGCCAGCCCGCGCCAGATCGCTGGCGGCCGTTCTTCCCGCGCTTCAAGCAGATGCTGGTCGAGTTCATCGCGCATACGCGCATGAACAAATTCCGGACCGTCGGCTGGGCACACTGGCTGGTGATGATCGGCTTTCTCGCCGGCATGCAGTTCTGGTTCGAGGCCTACGGTCAGACCTTCAAGCCGACCTTCGCCTGGCCACTCATCGGCAATACCTGGTGGTTCCACCTGGGCGACGAGCTTCTCGGCATCGCGACCGTCGTGGGCATCGTGGCGCTGATCATCATTCGCCAGCTCAATCACCCCCGCGTGCCGCAGCGGCTCTCGCGGTTCAGCGGCTCCAAGTTCGCGCCGGCCTATGTCATCGAGGCCATCGTGTTCATGGAGGGCTTCGGCATGGTCATGGTGAAGGCCGGTGTGCTTGCCCTGGAGGGTGAGCACCACTGGACCGACTTCCTCACCGGGCCGATCTCCGAACTGTTGCCCGCCAACGTGACGATGGTGTCGATCTTCGCGTTCATCAAGCTGATGTCGGGTATGGCGTTCCTCTACTACGTCGGTCGCAACATCACCTGGGGTGTGGCGTGGCACCGGTTCGCCGCCTTCTTCAACATCTACTTCAAGCGCGAGGACGACGGCGGCGTCGCCCTGGGTGCGGCCAAGCCGATGATGTCCAAGGGCCGCGCCCTGGATATGGAGAACGTCGACCCCGATACCGACACCCTGGGCGCCGGCCGCATCGAGGACTTCTCCTGGAAGGGCTGGCTGGACTTCACCACCTGCACCGAATGTGGTCGCTGCCAGAGCCAGTGCCCGGCCTGGAACACCGGTAAGCCGCTCTCGCCGAAGCTGCTGATCATGTCCCTGCGCGACCACGGTGCTGCCAAGGCTCCGTACCTGCTCGCCGGTGGCCGCAAGGATATGGGCGGCGACGAGGTCGGCCTGGTCGACGCCGAGGGCAAGCCGAACGAGGCCGCGCTGGCGAAGATCTCCGAGGCGGCCAAGGCCGAGGCCGAGCGTCCGCTGGTCGGCGGCGAGGATGTCAACGGCATCATCGACCCCGAGGTGCTGTGGTCCTGCACCACCTGCGGCGCGTGTGTCGAGCAGTGCCCGGTGGATATCGAGCACGTCGACCACATCATCGACATGCGTCGCTACCAGGTTCTGATCGAATCGGAATTCCCCTCCGAGCTGGCCGGCCTGTTCAAGAACCTCGAGAACAAGGGCAACCCCTGGGGCCAGAATGCCAAGGATCGCCTGAACTGGATGTCGGAGCTGGACTTCGATATTCCGGTATTCGGTCAGGACGCCGAAAGTTTCGACGGGTACGAATATCTGTTCTGGGTCGGCTGTGCCGGTGCCTACGAGGACCGCGCCAAGAAGACCACCAAGGCCGTCGCGGAACTGCTCGCCACCGCCGGCGTGAAATTCATGGTGCTGGGCGCGGAGGAAACCTGCACCGGTGACTCGGCTCGCCGCGCGGGTAACGAATTCCTGTTCCAGCAGCTGGCGATGCAGAACATCGAAACGCTGAATTCCGTCTTCGAGGGTGTGGAGCCGTCGAAGAAGAAGATCGTCGTCACCTGTGCGCACTGCTTCAACGCGCTCAACAACGAATACCCGCAGGTGGGTGGCACCTACGAGGTCGTGCACCACACCCAGCTGCTGAACCGGCTGGTGCGGCAGCGCAAGCTCGTCCAGGTGAAGCCGGTGTCGGAGAAGGTCACCTACCACGACCCCTGCTACCTGGGCCGGCACAACAAGATCTACAACGCGCCGCGTGAGCTGATGGCCGCCTCGGGCGCGAAGGTCACCGAGATGCCGCGCCACGGCGAGCGGTCCATGTGCTGTGGCGCCGGTGGTGCCCGCATGTGGATGGAGGAACAGCTCGGTAAGCGAGTCAACCTCGACCGGACCGACGAGGCGCTGGCCACCCTGGACGGCGGCAACTCGCCGTCGCTGATCGCCACCGGCTGCCCCTTCTGCCGCGTGATGCTCACCGACGGTGTGACCGCGCGCAAGGATTCCGGCGAGGTCGGCCAGGGCGTCGAGGTCGTGGATGTCGCGCAGCTGATGCTGCAGTCGATCGACCGGGTCGAGCCGGCGGCGCTGTCGGAGAACCTGAAGGTGATCCAGCAGCCGAAGGCTCCCGAGCCGGTCGCCGAGACGGCGGCACCGGCCGCCGAAGCGGCAGCGGCACCGACGGCCGAGCCCGAGGCCGAGGCCCCCGCCGAGCAGGCCGCGCCGGCCGCCGGTAAGGGTCTGGCGATGAAGGGTGGCGGTAAGGCACCCGGCGGCAAGGGCCTCGCCATGAAGGGTGCCGCGAAAGCACCGGGCGCCAAGGCGACTCCGGAGCCGGAGGCCGCCGAGGCGAGCGCGGAAGCACCCGCGGAGGCCCCGGCCGCCAAGCCGGGCGGTCTGGCCATGAAGGGCGCCGCCAAGGCACCCGGCGGCAAGGGTCTGGCCATGAAGGGCGCGGCGAAAGCACCGGGCGCGAAGGCGACTCCGAAGCCCGCCGAAGCCCCGGCGGCCGAGGCGTCCGCTGCCGAAGCTCCGGCGGGCGAGAGCACCGAGGCGCCGGCGGCCCCGACCGCCAAGCCCGGCGGTCTGGCCATGAAGGGCGCCGCCAAGGCACCCGGCGGCAAGGGTCTGGCCATGAAGGGCAAGGCCAAGGCTCCGGGCGCCAAGCCGGCGAGCGAGGCCCCGGCCGAAGCGAAGGCCGAGGCTGCCGAGGCGCCCGCCGCCGAGGCCGCGCCTGCGGAGGCTCCTGCGGAAACCGCCACATCCACCGGTCCCACCGAGACCAAACCGACGGTGGCGCCGAAGGGTCTGGCGATGAAGTCCGGCTTCAAGCGTCCCGGCCCCAAGGCCCCGAGTGCCGCCAAGCCCGCCGCTTCCGAATCCGCACCGGCGGCAACGGAATCCGGTAACGGTGCGGCACCGGCCGAAGCGGACGCCGCGAGCACCGAGACGACCGGCACGGAAGCCACGGCCTCCGAGTCGGCACCCGCAGCGGAGTCGACTACCCCATCGGAGTCGACTACCGCATCGGAGCCCACCGGCAACGGTGAGGTCGAGCCCCCGACCGCCAAGCCGGGTGGCCTGGGCTTCAAGTCCGGAGCGAAGGCGCCGGGCAGCCGCAAGAAGTAAGTTCGCCACACCGCGAAGGGGCGCTGCCGACACCGGCGGCGCCCCTTCGTCGTATCCGCTGTTCCCTGCCGACGACGGCAATCGGTTCGAGGCGTCGTCTGTTTGCGTCGGTTTGCGGCGGGTTCACCGATAACGCCGAAGGCCGGCCGCTGCTCGAGCGACCGGCCTTCGATGGTGCGTAGCGTAACTCCTAGTTGCCCGTGGAGTCCTTGGCCCACTTGGTGGTTCCGGGTGCGGCTTGCAGGGTGTTGATCAGATCCAGTCCCGCGATGCCGAGGGCGGGGCCACCGACGGCGATGGTGCCGAGGATGCCGCCGACACCGGCTCCGGCGACCGCGGCGGGGAGGCAGCCGACGCCGAACAGCGGCAGACCCAGGATGCAACCGGTGATTCCGCCGACCACGACGCCGATCGCGGTGCCGACGAATCCGCCCACGGCCGTGGCGATTCCGAACTGTGTGGAGAAATCGTTCATCGCGCGCTGGTTCTCGAGCGGCGACGCGATCGGCTGGACGGCGACCGGATGGTCGGTGGTCATCGTCTTCTGCGGTGTCAGTTCGAGGACGGTGCCGTCGTTCTTCACCACCGGCTTCACCGGAACGGCGACGTCGTCGACCCGCACATCGGTGGGCAGCGAGACCACGGTGACACCGTGGGAATCGGTGACGGAGTACGACTTTTCATCCTGCGCCAGCCGGAAGGTCCCCCCTTGCAAGGTCGTGACGACCGTCTTGTCCACGAGTTTGACCGAGTACCTGATCCCGGTCTGCTCCGGCGTCGGAGCCGGGTCGGCGTGGGCGGTGGTCAGCCCGGCGGTCAGTGCGCCGATCGTGAGCGCGGAGGCCGCGGTGAGGCTGCGGAGATTCATCGATATTTCCATTCCGTCATCGAATCTCGGCGCTCGCCCCCTCGACGAGCGCCGTCACACCTGCGGGTTTGCGGTGAATTCGCTTGGAGCTCATCGCTTTCGGCCACGCAGGTGGGTCGATGTTACGCGCGACCCCACCGGGGAAGGAGCCCCCAGTCCTGGGGGCTCTCACAATGCACGGCGTGGCGAATCGGGTTGCGGCACAGCCGAACCGCGATCCGACGGAACGGACCTACTTGTCGTCGGCCCATTTCGTCGTGCCCGGCGCGGCCGACAGCGTGCCGATCATGTCGAATCCGGTGATCGCCAGCGCGGGGCCGCCGATCGCGATGGTGCCGAGGATACCGCCGATGCCGGCCCCCGCGACCGCGGCCGGAATGCAGCCGACGCCCAGCAGCGGCAAGCCCAGAATGCAGCCGGTGACACCGCCGACGATGGCGCCGACCGCGGTACCGAGGAAGGTGCCGACGGCGGTCGCTACGCCGAAGTTGGTTTCGAAATCGTTCATCGCGCGATGGTTTTCCATCGGCGAGGCGATCGGCTGGACGGTGACGGGCTTGTCGACGGTGACGGTGCGCTGCGGCGTCAACTCGAGGACGGTCCCGTCATTCTTGACCACCGGTTTCACCGGCACCTCGGTTCCGGCGACGCGCACTTCGGTCGGGAGTGAGACGACGGTGGCGCCGTGGGGATCGGTGATCGCGTAGGACTTGCCGTCCGCGGCGATCCGGAAGGTGCCGCCCTGCAGGGTGGTCACCACGGTCTTGTCGACGAGTTTCATGGAGTACTTGATCGCGGCCGGTTGGGGCGCGGCGGCCGGTTCGGCGTGCGCGGCAGTGGTTCCGGCGGTGACGGCGCCGACGACCAGTGCGGATATCGCGGTAAGGCGCTGGAGCTTCATCCGGCAATCTTAAACGTCTTCATGTCACAAATGGGTCAAATCTGAAGAAGGTACGTTCCGGATCTGATTTTCGCACCCGTGTTCCGAATCCGGGTCCGCCCCCGACAGGTAACGAGGCGGACCCGGATCGGCAGCGGCGAGGACCGGTCTGCGGGTTCAGTCCTCGCCGCCTCTTCCCACCGCCAGCGCCGTCGTGACGACTATCGAAAGGGGTGGAAGTTCCAGGCCGGACCCCGGCGCCACGATCCAGTGGCAGCCCTCGCGGGTCCATCGGCCCAGGCTGGTGGGCATCATGATCTCGCCGCCGACGGCCGGGATGCCGATATCGAGACGCTGCAGAATGTCGGCGACCTGCCCGCCGGGCCGGCTGTCGGGGAATACGAGGAAGCTCCACCGCGCGCGCCGGGCCAGTACCGGCCCGCAGCCGCCGTGCTCGGTGAGGGATCGGCACACCGCTTCGGCGCGGGCGGCCGGCAGATGTACGACACCCACGGTGCCGGTCACCGGCAGCGTGACGAATCCACCACGCTGGATACATGTCAGACCGGCGTGATGCCGATAGAACATCACCCAGTCGTCGGCGGTTCTGAGCTTCTCGACGTTCACAGTTTCCCGACCTTCACGGCGACTCCCTCGATATCTTCAAGGCTCCCGCCACTGCGACGTCTCCGAAACGCCCCCACGCGCGCTCTGCACTGCCCTTTCACTGCCCAACCCGCCACGACCAGCCAATTCCCGTGTACCAGCTCGATTTCGGATGTGGCCGTGGTCACCGACCGCTCGTACTCTGGAGACGAGTTCGCGCGGAAGGGGACATCGTGGTCCGGCAGTGGTCAGGTAAGGAAGCCCGTGCCCTCCGCGATGCCAAACGCATGAGCATCAGGGAGTTCGCGGCCCATCTGGGAGTTCACGAACGCCTGGTGTCGAAATGGGAGGCAGGCGGGGCCCGGGTGCATCCGCGCCCGGTCAACCAGGCCGCGCTGGACACATCACTCGCCAGGTCCGACGAAGTTGTGCGGGCACGGTTCGCGGCCATGATCGATCAGCCCGTCATCGATCGGCCGGAACCGGAATTCGAGGTGCGTCAAGGTCATTCGGCGCACAGCAAGTATTCGAGCGACGCGGAACTTTTGGCACTCGTAGACGCCGGTGCGATGAGAGGTGATGCGTTAGCCGAGATTTCGGAGAGGGATCTGATCATGGCGGCTGCCCACGAAGCCAGCGAGCACGCCGGTCGCGCCGAGGCGAGTAATGTCGGCGCCTCCGCGCTGGAACAACTCGACGCCGATGCCACCCGCATCGCCAGGGAGTATGTCCACGTGCCGCCGGTTCCGATGATGGTGGAGATGCTGCGGGTGCGCCGGCGGGTGTACCGGTTGCTCGAGGGCCACCAGAAGCCCGCGGACACAAGCCATTTGTATCTGCTGGCCGGCACGCTGTCGGGTCTGCTGGCCAACGCCAGTACCGATCTCGGACATCTCGACGCCGCCGGGGAACAGGCCCGCGCGGCCTGGGCGTACGCGGAACTGTGCGGTCACAACGGATTACGCGCGTGGACGCGCGGCATGCAGGCGCTGATCGAATACTGGTCCGAACGGCCGCGCCGGGCGGTGGCACTGGCACAGAACGGTCAGCAGTACGCGGATTCGGTGACCGCGAAGGTCCGGCTGCACAACATCGAGGCGCGGATCTGGTCGAAACTGGGGAGCGCCGCCGACGCCGAACGCTGCATCCGCGCCGCCGAGGCCGCGCGCACGGGTACCGGCACCGACGAACTGCACGACGAAACCGGCGGTGTCTTCGGCTTCCCGGAGGCCAAGAGCCATTACTACGCGGGCGCCACGTACATCCACCTCGGCCAGGCCGAGCCGGCGCTGGCCGAAACCCGGCGCACCATCGAGTTGTACAGCGGCGGCCCGCGCGAACAGCGGTCCTACGGAGCCGAGGCGCTGGCACGGGTCGACAACGCGGCGGCCCAGTTGATCAACGGCAGTCTCGACGGCGCCGGGGACGCCCTCAGTCCGGTACTCGAACTCTCCGAGGACCGCCGCATCGCGCAACTCGAGGAACGGCTCACCGGATTGCGCCGCCGCATCGCGACCCCGCGCTTCCGCGACGCGGTCGAGGCGCGCCGCCTGGACGAACGGATCGAAGAGTTCTGCGGCACCACGGTCGCCACGGGGATGCTGCCGGCCAATCCGCCCACCTGAACGGCGGCCCCACGGCGCCCGATGTGACCGGCACAACGCCGATGTGGCGCGGTGGCGATGCCTCGGATATGTAGTTGCGGGGCGGTGGCACCATTGAACAGGTGAGCCCTACCAGTCAGTCACCGCATCAGCCGCCCCGGGTTCTGGAGCAGTCCCTGAAGCTCCAGAACGTTCTCTACGAAATCCGTGGGCCGGTGCACGCACATGCGGCACGACTGGAGGCCGAGGGCCATCGCATCCTGAAACTGAACATCGGCAATCCGGCGCCGTTCGGTTTCGACGCGCCCGATGTGATCATGCGCGACATGATCGCCGCGCTGCCGTACGCGCAGGGCTACTCCGAATCCAAGGGCATCCTGCCCGCGCGCCGCGCGATCGTGACCCGGTACGAACTGGTCCCCGGCTTCCCCGAGTTCGATGTGGACGACGTCTATCTGGGCAACGGCGTCTCCGAGCTGATCACGATGACGATGCAGGCCCTGCTGAACAGCGGCGACGAGGTGCTCATCCCCGCCCCGGACTATCCGCTGTGGACGGCCATGACCAGCCTGGCCGGCGGTACCGCCGTGCACTACCTGTGCGACGAATCCAACGGCTGGCAGCCGGACGTGGCCGATATCGAATCCAAGATCACCGACAAGACCAAGGCACTGCTGGTGATCAACCCGAACAATCCGACCGGCGCGGTGTACTCGTCGGAGGTGTTGCAGCAGCTGGTCGACCTCGCTCGCAAGCATCAGCTGCTGCTGCTCGCCGACGAGATCTACGACAAGATCCTCTACGACGACACCAAGCACATCTCACTCGCGAGCCTGGCTCCCGACCTGCTGTGCCTCACTTTCAACGGCCTGTCCAAGGCCTATCGCGTGGCCGGATACCGGTCGGGCTGGCTGGTCATCACCGGTCCGAAGGAACACGCGGCCGGATTCCTCGAGGGCATCGACCTGCTCGCCTCCACCCGGCTGTGCCCGAACGTGCCCGCTCAGCACGCGATTCAGGTGGCGCTGGGCGGCTACCAGAGCATCGAGGATCTGATCCTGCCCGGCGGGCGGCTGCTCGAGCAGCGCGATGTGGCCTGGGAGAAGCTCAATATGATCCCCGGCGTCTCGTGCGTGAAGCCGAAGGGGGCGCTGTACGCGTTCCCGCGCCTGGATCCCGAGGTCCACGAGATCCACGACGACGGCAAACTGGTGCTCGACCTGCTGCTTCAGGAGAAGATCCTGATGGTGCAGGGCACCGGTTTCAACTGGCCGCAGCACGATCATCTGCGCATCGTGACGCTGCCGTGGGCCCGGGACCTCGCCGTGGCGATCGAACGCTTCGGCAACTTCCTCTCCAGCTATCGCCAGTAGTCGGGGCCGGGACGAGCCGAAACAAACCGGGAGTTTGGAAAAGTAGGTTTTTGAAGACTTCACTGGCGCAAACTTCGAACTTTTGTGTACAGTAGTCCTCGGCACTCACAGTGCCCGGCCGAGCCGCCTACCCCCCCTGGGCCGCTCGGTCCTGGATTCGACCGCCTACCCCCCCTGGGCCGTCGGATCCCTTTCGGGCGGCGGAGACATCCCCCTGCTCTCCGCCGCCCGCTCCCCCGCTGTCCCGCCTCTCCGCGTATTCAGGCCTGATTCAGGTGCGGGGTTCTTTGCGTTGGCGGGCGGCGGATGGTCGATTTGGTTCTGTCAGCCCGTGCCCGGTGAGTTACCCATGTTCTTGCGTGATCACGCGTGCGGATTGCTACCACTGATTTCGGGTGGACATGGATAACTCGTCGGGGACGGGCAAACTTGGTCCCGGTCTCGCCGTCGGCCGCCAACGCTCCTGCGCACGCGCCTGAATCCGGCCGAAATACCCGGAGAGGCGGCACTGCAAATACTTTCCTTTAAGCTCGCTGCGGTGAGCGAGCATCATCATCACCATCATGACCATTCCGGGCCTGTTGCTATCGGGGCTACGGCGGCTCGGGTGGTGGTGGGGGTGCTCACCGCGGTCGGGGTGATCGTCGTGATCGCCATGATCTGGTTGTGGCCCAGCCGGCAGCATGTGGATATTCCGTTGCCGATGCAGAACGGCGGCGGTGGGGCGGTGCAGACCGAGGCCGGCACCGTGGCGATGCAGGATATGGGGCCGTGCGGTAGTCCGTCGAACGGGCGTGCCTTTCCCGATACTCCGCAACCGCCGCCGACGAATTCCTATACCTGTCAGCGCAGTCTGGTCTCGATCGATTCGGGGCCGAACAAAGGCAGCCGGACGCTGCTCGAAATCGCGCCCGGACCGGGACAGCCGGATTTGCATGCCGGAGACCACATTCGGCTGGTTCGGCAGGACGATCCGAGCGGCACCACCATCTATTCCTTCGACGACTTTTCGCGCGGAATGCCGCTGTTGCTGATCACGCTCGTCTTCGTGGCCGTGATCGTGGTGGTGGCGCGGTGGCGCGGGTTGCGCGCGGTGATCGGCTTGGTGTTCGCGTTCGGGGTGCTGGTCGTATTCCTGCTGCCCGCCCTGCTCGACGGGAAGCCCGCGATACCGGTCGCGCTCGTATCGGGAGCGCTGATTCTCTACGCGGTCCTGTATCTGGCGCACGGCGTCAATCTGCGGACCAGTTCGGCGTTGCTGGGCACGCTCAGCGCGATGGTGCTGGCGGCGGTGCTGTCCTGGGTCGCGCTGGAGGTGACTCATCTGACCGGACTGTCGGAGGAGCAGAACACCAACGTCGCGACCTATATCCAGCACGTCAGCATTACCGGCCTGCTGCTCGCGGGCTTCATCATCGGCTCGCTCGGTGTGCTCAACGACGTGACCATCACCCAGGCCTCGGCCGCCTTCGAACTCGCCGCCCTCGACGAAGAGGCGACGCGGCGTGAGATCTTCGCGGCCGCCATGCGCGTCGGCCGCGACCACATCGCCAGTACCGTCTACACACTGGTCCTCGCCTACGCCGGCGGCGCGCTGCCGCTGCTGCTGATGTTCTCCGTCGCCGGTCGCTCCATCCGCGATGTGCTGACCGGTGACGCGGTGGCCATCGAAATCACCCGTTCCGCGGTCGGCGGCATCTGCCTGGCGCTGTCGGTTCCCTTGACCACCGCCATCGCGGTCCTGCTGGCCCGTCCGTTCGGCCGGGGCGCCGACTTCGACGACTACGAGCCCGAACCCGCACCCCGCCGTGCCTCCGTGCCCGCGGGCCGCCGCCGGGCGGAGAGCGCAGCCGAAACCACCGGCAGCCATCGCCGAGTCGCCGCGCGCGGCGAGACCGCGGGAAGCCGCCGGCGCGTGGACGGCCGGGAGCACACGGGCCGCCAAGGCCGCATCGACCATCGCGGCGGACCCGATACGGGTAGTCATCGCCGCGTCGAAGGACGTCCGGGCGAGCCGCCCACCCGTCGACGCACCGCCCCGTCCCCCGATGCGACCGGGGGCCAACGCCGCGTCGACGACCGCCGCGCCGACACCGGCGGCCACCGGCGCATCGACGACCGCCGGACCGATACGGGCAGTCACCGGCGCATCGACGACCGCCGGACCGACACCGGCGGCCACCGGCGCATCGACAGCGGAACCGGAGAGCCGACCGGCGGCCACCGGCGCGTCCCGTCCGGACGCCCCCACGACGACCCCCGGCCGAAGTGGCCCACCCGTACGCCGCGACCGGACGCGGACCGCCAACCCCGGAGCGACCCTCCGCCCAGAAACCGAACCTCTTGGCCCACAACAGGTTACGAGGAGTGATCGAGTGATCTGCCGGCGGTCACCACTGCCGCCATCACGATCGCGAGGGCCGCGATCACCGCGGTGGTAACCCAGCCGAACCAGCTCACCGCGGCCGCACCGAAGGCGGTGCCGGCGCTGCCCCCGACGAAGTACACGACCATGTAGGCGCTGTTGAACCGGGCGGGTGAGCCCGGGTCGATGGCCAGCACCGTGCTCTGATTGGCGACCTGCGCCGCGAACAGGCCCGCGTCGAACAGACCGAGGCAGACGAGGGCGAGCACCGTATTCGACAGCGCCACAGCGAGTGTCACGGCGGCGGCACCGGCGACGACGAGTCCCACGAGGATGACGCGACGCGCCCCGACCCGATCCGTCCACGCCCCCGCGATGCGGGTCGCGGCGACACCGGCCAGTCCGGCGAACGCGTACAAGCCGATTCGCTCCGACGAATAGGAGAACGGCGGCTGCGACAGGGCCGCCGCGAGCCCGGCCCACACCGTACAGAAGGCGAAGAACCACAACGCGCCGCGTCCGGCCGCCGACCGCAGCAACGGATATCGGGTGAACAGTCCCGGCAGCCCGCGCAGCATCGTCAGGTAGCCGGAAGCGACCGTGGCCCTCGCGGCAGGCAGCACAAAGCGGGTGGACACCGCGAGTGCCACACAGGCCGCCGCGAAAACGAGCAGCATGCCCCGCCAGCCGATGAGGTCGGTGAGCCAGCCGCCGACGATGCGTCCGGCGAGTATTCCGGCCGAGATCCCGGCCGTCACCGTCCCCAGCACCGTCGCGCGCCGGCTCTGTTGCGCGAAACGCCCTGCGACGGAGCTCATCTGGGCGCCCACCGAGGACGCCGCACCGATCAGCCCGATCACCGGGCCGAGCAGCCACACCGCCCCGACCGCGGCGCCGATCGCCGATGCCGCGGCGAGCGCGGCGAACTGCAGCGAAACCACCGTCCGAGGTGGGTATCGGTCCACCAGCGGAACCAGGAGTGCCAGCCCGAGCAGATAGCCGACCGGCCCGCACCCCAGTGCGATCCCCATTTCCGCGACCGACGCGTGCAGCGAGCCCGCCACCGCCGCGATCCCCGGCTGCAGCACGTACATGGTGGCGGTGCCGAGTCCCGCCCCCACCGCCATGAGTCCGACGACGGAGGTGCGCAGTACCGGGTCACGGGTATCGGTCAGCAGGTTGTTGTTCATGACCACGACGCTAGGAACCGCTCCCGGCGGGTGCTGGCGCTAATCGGACGCGAACATCATCGCCCACAGTCGTTCAGTCGGGAAGCAGGCCCATCGCCGTGAGAATTCGGTCCGCGTAGCCGGAATCGATGGTCTCCCCGCTGATCAGCAACCGGTAGTAGAGGGCGCCGTAGATCAGATCGATGGCAGTGTCCGGGTCGAAGCCGGTGGGAAAGCCACCGGCGGATCGGGCCTCGGCGAGGAGTTCACCCACCTCGGCCCGCCGCCCCGCGATGAACCGATCCCGCAGCGCCGCAGCCAATTCCGGGTCGTGTTGCGCCGCGGCGACCAGGGCCACGAAGGGACGCCGGGCGTCGGGATCGCTCATCAGCGTCGCCACCCGGCGGACCGTCGTGCGCAGACGGGTCAGGGCATCGCCTTCGGCGGGGACGCTCATCCGGTCCGCGAAGGCGTCGGTGAACGCATCCATCAGAACGGCCGCCTTGGTGGGCCACCAGCGGTAGATGGTGTTCTTGCTGACTCCCGCGTGAGTGGCGATCTCGTCCACACTCAGCCCCGGCAGTCCGCGGTCGGTCAGCAGGTCGCGGGCCGCCGCGAGCACCGCGCGCCTCGAACGCTCACTGCGCGGCCGCCCAGGACCACGCGACTGTGTCATCTCGACCATGGCGCAAGTCTAGCGTTTTGGATACGATACGAGCAGTATCCTAATTAACCGCAGATGAGGGGCATACGATGACGACGGACGAGGTGTGGCTGATCACGGGAGCCGCCTCCGGATTCGGATTCGCACTGACTCACGCGGTCGCGTCCGCCGGCGGCCGGGTCGCCGCGACGGCCCGTGATCCCGAGCGCGCGCGGGCCCTGCGAGAGCTGGCGGCCGAGTATCCCGAACGAATCCTGGTCGCCCCGCTGGACGTCACCGACGACGAGCAGTGCCGGCACGCGATCGCGCAGGCGAAGCAGGCGTTCGGACGGATCGATGTCGTGGTGAACAACGCCGGCTACGGGGTTTTCGGTGCGCTGGAGGAGATTCCGGACAGTGAAGTGCGCGCCGTATTCGAGACCAATGTCTTCGGATCGCTCAACGTCGTGCGCGCCGTGCTGCCGGTATTGCGCGAGCAGCGCAGCGGCCACCTCGTGCAGATCTCGTCGGTGGCCGGTGTCGCCGCGCCGTCGCCGGGGCTGGGCCTTTATGCCGCAACGAAATTCGCGGTCGAAGGGATGAACGAAGGACTTCTGCGTGAGGTCGCCCATCTCGGCATCGGTGTGACCATCGTCGAGCCCGGCATGTTCGGCACCGGTTTCGTTGCGTCGCTGGGGATTACACCCGCCGCACATCCCGACTACGGCGACAGCGTCCGGGCGGCCTACGACCGTTTGTCCACCCTGGATCCCAGCGTGTACGGCGATCCGGCCGACGCCGCGCGGCAGATCATCGCGGCGGTCGAATCGCCCACGCCTCCGCTGCGACTGCCGATCGGCCGGGACGCGATCACCGCGATTCGCGCCAAACTGACGGGTGAACTCACCGCCCTGGATGCATTGGACCGCGCCACGGCGTGCATCGGGTAGTCGCCGGGTCGGCACGTCGCGCCGGGTCGAAATCCGGGGTGGCAGGCGCGCGGGAATGCCGCTAAGGTCGTTGCGTTCCACCGGCACGGTGCCGGTGGAGTTCTTCAACGGGGGTGGGCCGCATGGCATTCCGTAAATCGACGATTCAGAAACAGCTGGCCGAGAAGCTGGCCGAATTCGCTCCTCCGGGGGAGCAGATGCAGCTGGCCTTCCAGGCGATCACCGGCCCGAGCCCGTGGGTGGACGATCTGCCCTATGTGCGGTTCGCGATGCTGTTCGTGCGCAAGTACTACTTCGTGGTGCTGACCAACACATCGGTCGTCATCGTCGAGGCGAACAAGTGGACGGGCCGGCCCGCGAGCCTGGTCTGCGCCGAGCATTTCAGCACGGCCATGTTCACGGAGATGAAGATCAACCCGCTCTGGTCGAAGGTGTACTACCGCATGCCGCACACCGGAGCGCCCGAGCGCCTCAACGTGCATCGCCGCTGGCGCGAGGAGCTCGACGCGCTGGTGTCGCGACTTCCGCAGCTGGCGAATCTGGCTGCCTGAGAGCAGAGCCGGCGGTGGTGACGATCGCCCAGTGCGAGAACAACTCTCGATTGTCGCGCTCCGCCATCACCCATTCCGCCCGGACTCGTCACGCACGACGGACCTGAACTATTCGTGCAAACCTCCACGAAAATGCGCGAAAACCGCAGAAAGCGACGAGGTTTGCACGATTAGTTCGGGGAACGCTCTCGGCCAGAGGAGCGTTCCTGCCGCTGCCCACCGGTATGGGTACAGCATCGACACCGTCCACGGCAACGCAACACGCTCAACCAGACGTAAGGCATCGACGGCGGGTTCAGCGCTCCTGTTTCGGCAGGGTCGCTGATCTCTTTTCAGCTCGCAACAGGAACAACGAAACGGGCGCCGTCACGCGGGGCATCGCCGACCGCAGCACGGCTGAATCCGGTTCGGTTGCAGCGGCTTTCGTCGCTCCGCGCGGTGCACCAACTGGGCGCACGGTCTACATCTGAAGCACTCACGGTTGTCGTAGCCTCGAGGTAGCTTCGCGTCCATGCCCGCCAACCCGTCGAATCCGCACGACGCCTACTTCCGGCGCGTACTGAGTCGCCCAGCCGACGCCGCCTGCGAACTCCGCGCGGCGCTCCCGGCGGCCGTCACCGACCGGATCGACTGGGACACATTACGTTTGCAGTCCGGCAGCTTCGTCTCCGCCGATCTGCGCTCCCGCTACAGCGACCTGCTCTACCGCACTCGCCTCGACGGCCATACCGCCTACATCTACTTGCTGATCGAACATCAAAGCCGCAGCGACCATTTCATGGCCCTGCGCATCTTGGAATACCTTGTCGGCATTTGGAATCAGCACCGTAGCCAGCATCCCGAGGCGCGCACCCTGCCGGCGGTGATCCCGCTGGTCGTGCACAGCAATCACACCGGCCGCCCATGGAAGGCCCCCACCGAGGTGGCCGATCTGATCGACCTCGACCCATCCGCCCGAGAAGCATTGCAGCCTCATCTGCCCCGGCTTCGGTTCCTGCTCGACGACGTGGCGGCACTGGACCTGCCCGCCCTGCTCCGACGGGATCTCACACCGGCCACCCGAGTGATGCTGGCCCTGCACAAAATGGCACCGAACAACATCGACCTCGGCACCGATATAATTTCACTGATCGACGACCTGCGTGCACTGCTGTTCGGCCCCGAGGGGAAGTCACAGTTCCAGGCCGTCATCGCTTACATGATGACCGTCAGCGACATCTCGGAAGTTGATCTGCTCCCGTTGGTCGATCAGCTCGGACCGCCAGCCAAGGAGGCAATCGTGACCACTGCCGAACGGCTCCGCGCCGAAGGCGAAGCACGTGGAGAAGCGCGTGGGGAAGCACGTGGACGTGCCGAAGGAGAAGCACGCGGACGTGCCGAAGCACTGATCGAACAGCTCACAGTCAAATTCGGCCCACTGCCCACCCACATCATCGACACCGTCCACGCTGGCACTCCCGAGCAAGTCCGCACCTGGTCAGCTCGCATCCTCACCGCGACCACACTGGACGAAATCTTCGCCTGAGCCCGCTGCTGCCCAACCCCTACTGTGCGGGGCGGAGTTCCACGCAGCATTCGCCGGCGGTCGGCGCCAGCACCGCTTCGAGTGTCTCGGCTTTCAGGCCGGACAGCACTCCGCGTAGATAGGCGTGGTTGAGGCCGCAGACCAGGCCGGGGGCTTGGGTGGCGAGGGGGTGGAACGGGCAGTTGCGCAGGCGGAGGCAGTTGAGCGGGTCGCGGCTGGGTTCGAAGCCCTGGTCGGACAGGATCGCCTGCACCACCGCGAGGGCGCGCTCGACGCCGAGGCGGCCGGGACGTAGACGCTCGCGGGCGTTGTGGCCCAGGGTTTTTCCGCGTTCGGCCGCGACTCGTTCGGCGGCGTCGCGAGCCGTTTCGCCGGTGCTCTCGGCCAGCACCGCATCCATCAGGATCTCGGCCAGCACTTCGTGGCGGCGTTCGGGGATGTTCACGCGCACCTCGGCGTCGGTGGGCTCGTACACCTTGGGGGCGCGGCCGACGCGGCGTAGGCCGCTGGTCTGTTCGTAGTGCGCCTGGAGGAGTCCGGCGGCGACGAGTTTGTCCAGATGGAAGGCGGCCAGTTTCCGCGAGATACCGACCTGTTCGGCCGCCTCGTCACGAGTCACCGGCCGCCGGGCGGCGCGGATGAATCTGTACATGCCGCGCCGCAGTTCGTCGTCTAGCACCGCGACCACACCGATCGCCGAATCGCTGGTCATCCGACCACGATAACGCCTAATCACATGGGTCGAAAGATCGATCACACCTATTCACGGGCGTTGTATTGACCGCAGATACAGTTTCGCCAATACTTATTGGCGAAACTGAACCTCGACCGAGGGAGGGTGGAGTCATGGCGGATGATGTCGTGACCGGAGATTTGGAGCAGGCCAAACAACCCGTCAGCGCCGCACTGGCCGGGCCGTACGGGCATCCGTTCCACCCGATCCTGGTGACGGTGCCGATCGGGGCGTGGGTCGCGAGCCTCGTCTTCGACATCGGCTCCCACATCGTCGACGACCCGCAGTTCCTCGCCCGTGGGGCCGAATGGCTGGTGGCGATCGGTGTCCTGGGAGCGTTGGCTGCGGCCACGGTCGGCTTCCTGGACCTGTTCGCCATCCCGTCCGGCACGCCCGCGTTCCGCACCGGACTGACGCATATGAGCCTGAATCTGGTCATCACCGTCGCCTATGCGCTGAACTTCTGGTGGCGGACCGCGGCCGGCACCGATCGCGCGACACCCGTCGGGCCCCTGATCTTGTCGATCGCATCCCTCCTCGTGCTGGGCATATCCGGATATCTCGGCGGCAAACTCGCCTACCGCTACGGCGTGCGAGTCGCCGGCGAAACCACCCAGGCCACCGGCTACCGCCGCTGACCTTTCCTTCTCACCTTCGGGAGTCATCATGGGCATCGCAGCTCTGATCCTCTGGCTGCTCACCGCCGGCGGAGGGTTCTTCCTGCTGGCCACCTGGATCGCCAAAGGCGGTGCACGACAACCCGGTTCGAGCCATCTGCCGCCGCCGGTGGTCTTCGGGCACTTCCTGCTCGCCGCCGCCGGTCTCGTCGTGTGGATCATCTACCTCGTGATCGACGACGACGCCCTGGCGTGGGTCGGATTCGCCCTGCTCGTGCCCGTCGCGCTGCTCGGATTCGTCATGTTCTTCCGCTGGCTGCCGGTATTCCGCGCCCGTACCGCGAACCAGGCCGCCCCCGACCGCGCGGCGGCAAACCTGGGCGGGGCACACGAGGCCGCAGAGCCCGCCGAGCGGCATTTCCCCGTAATGATCGTGGGTGGTCACGGCGTCCTGGCCGTCGCGACACTCGTGCTCGTGCTGCTCACCGCTCTCGGGGTCGGTGGGAGCTAGCGTGTCCGTCCCCGCGTTACACGTCGTCCACGACACCGGCGCCATCGACCTCGCGGTCGCCGAGGATGCCGCTCGCACCTTCCTCACCGCGCTGGGCGTCAACCTCGACAGCGAACATCTGCAGGCCACGCCGGGCCGAATGGCGCGCGCCTACGCCGAACTGTTCACCCCGCGCTCGTTCGACCTGACCACCTTCCCCAACGAGGAGGGTTACGACGAACTCGTGCTGGCCCGCCGCATCCCGTTGCGCTCGGTCTGCGAACATCATCTGCTGCCGTTCGTGGGTGTGGCCCACGTCGGATATCTGCCCGGCGACCGCATTCTCGGACTGTCGAAACTGGCCCGCATCGTCGAACATTTCTCCCGCCGACCGCAGGTCCAGGAGCGCCTGACCAAGCAGATCGCCGACTGGCTCACCGAACACCTCGAGCCCAAGGGCGTCGGCGTGGTCATCGAGGCCGAACACACCTGCATGACCCTGCGCGGAGTCCAGGCCGCGGGCACGACCACGGTCACCTCGACCCTGCTGGGCACACTGCGCGAAGACGCCCGCTCCCGTCAGGAGTTCTTCTCCCTCACCGGAATCGCGCCCTGAGGCGAGCGTCAGCCGCCGGGTCGAGCACCGGCCACGGCGAATGCGACCGCCTCGGTCGCATTCGCCGCCCGGTGACTTCCCCCGATCGTTCGGCCCTCGCCATCGAGGATCTGCCAGCCACCGATCGACACCACCGGCACGTCCCCACGTCGATTGGCGAGCGCCAGCTCCGACAGTGTTCCCCAGGAACCGCCCACCACGATCACCGCATCCGCCGACCGGACCAGAATCGCATTCCGCGCCTCACCCATACCCGTGTATACGACGGCGGACAGGCCGTCACACACACCCGCTCGGTCGGTGTCCGGCCGGACTCCGATCACCAGGCCGCCCGCGGCCGATGCCCCCTCGGCGACCGCCGCCATCACCCCGGTTCCGCCGCCGCACAACACGATCGCGCCGGCCCGGGCCAGCAGCCGCCCGACCTCCCGCGCGGTATCGGCCTCGGTATCCGTGCAGTCGCGCGGCCCGCAGACCGCGACCTGAACAGGGGACATCTCGCACACTCCTCGGGCCTGCCGATAGGTGAAAACAGGCTAATCCGATGCGCCGAACCGCCTACCGGGGCGGCGGCGAAACATCTATTGCCGCGGCGGGAACGGCGGCAGCAGCGGCGGAATGGTCGGCACCACGATCGGCGGCAGGCCCGGGACGACGATGGTCGGCGGCCCCGGCGGCGGAGGTGCGGTCGTGGTGGTCGGCGCCTGCCAGTTCGGAGTGGGCGCGGCCACCGAGGCATTGGTGGCATCGGTGGTCGGCGCGACCGAGGGGTCCGCGGAGGCGCGCGGCGGCGCGACGGGCACCGACGTGGAGGCGGAGGTGTTGCTCTGGGAATCGCCACGCAGCACCGATTGGCCCCAGCCCAGCCCGATCCCGAGCGCGGCGACGACGACCAGCGCACCGACCGCCACCCCGGCCACGCTCAACTCCCGGCGACGACCGGCACCGACGGCACCCACTTTGCTGCCGAGTGTGCTCGTGACACGCGCCTTGTTCCGCTTGCGCGCGCGTCGCAGCGCGTCCTCGGACAACCACACCGGCGCCAATTGCACGGTGTCGTCGGCGGATCCGGGTCCGGGTGCCTGTGGAACCGGCGCGGGTACGGCCACCTGGGCGGGGCGGGCTAGCAGCGCCGCGCCGCGCACGATCACCGTCTCCGGATCGGCGGGCACCAGCACCGGCATCCCCATCCACCGCTCCAGAATGCGCGCGATCAGAGGAATCCGGGCGCAACCGCCGATCACGAAGACCGCCTGCACGGCCTGTTCGGAGCGCATCATCACATCGCGGGTCATGCGAGCCGAGGATTCGACGGCGAGCATGATCAACGCTTCGAAGTTCTCCTGCGACAACAACACCAGGCCGTGTTCGGACGGCACCGCGACCGCCGTGGTACTCGACAGCTGCTCCTTGGCCTGCCGGCATACGCCGTCCAGGGCCGCCAAACCCTGTGCGGTGGGGGGATGTTCGATCCGGCCGGAAGCGATCTGCTGTTCGCGGATCAGCGAATCCAGGTAGTCGCCGCTGATATCGCTGGTGCGCTCGCTGTGGCTCACCTGTCCGGACTCGACGTCGATCACACTGACCGAGAGGCCGGAACTGCCGAGGTCGTAGAGCGCGACCGTGCGATACCCCTGCAGTTCACCGGTGGCGCGCAGGAATTCCCGCGCCGCCGCGACCTCGGGCACGAGTTCGTAGTTGGTGAGCTGGCGGCGCGCGAGGGCGCCCCGCAGCGTGCGCGCATGCTGTTCGTTGCGATAGGCCAGCGCGGTCGCGGCGATCTCGGGCGCGGAACCGAAGACGGCGCCGACGGTTTCGGCGGCCACATCGTCCATGGAGTGCTGTTCGCCGACCGGCATGGCCTGCACATCGAAGGCGGTGGCGACGAATCGTTCGGCGGAGTTACCGGGATGTGGGATCGCGACGCGAATGGCGCCGGCCCCCACCGAAACTCCCAGTACCGAACTCATCTGCCGCCCATCTCGTTTCACGCTTCACGACCGGTACGCCCCGGCCACCGCCCCCGCCGGCCCGCGCTGGGCCGTGCGAGCGTCCCCAGGCCGCCGTGAACGAGCCCGATGCGCATGCCGCAGGGCGCCGCCACTCTACCTGGCTCCCGCCACACTACGACGTGCCGAGTCCCGCGTACACCCATCCCGCGGCGGTCCACGCGGCGCGCTCGAGACAGTTGCGCCCGTCGATGATGGAACGCCCGCGCACCACCGGCTCGAGGTCGCGCGGCGAGAGTGCGGTGAACTCGTCCCATTCCGTGAGAACCAGCACCACATCCGCCCGATCACACGCCTCCGCCACCGAGGTCGCGTAGTTCAGCGTCGGAAAGACGCGGCGGGAGTTCTCCAGCGCTTTCGGGTCGTAGACCGTGACCACCGCGCCGTGCAGCTGGATCATTCCGGCCACGTTCAGCGCGGGCGAATCGCGCACATCGTCGGATTCCGGTTTGAAGGCCGCGCCCAGCACCGCCACGTTGGCGCCCAGCAGCGAACCGCCGCACGCCTTGGCCGCCATATCGACCACCTTGGTACGCCGGCGCATATTGATGTTGTCGACCTCACGCAGGAACGCGACCGCGTGATCGGCGCCGAGCTCCCCCGCGCGGGCCATGAACGCGCGAATGTCCTTGGGCAGACAGCCACCGCCGAACCCCAGCCCGGCGTTGAGGAATCGCCGGCCGATGCGGGCGTCGTGGCCCAGCGCGTCGGCCAGCATCGTGACATCGGCCCCCGTGGCCTCGCAGACCTCGGAGACGGCGTTGATGAACGAGATCTTGGTGGCCAGGAACGCGTTGGCCGATACCTTCACCAGCTCCGCGGTGGCCAGATCGGTGAGCAGGAACGGCACCTGCGCCGCGATCAGGTCGGCGTAGATCTCGCGCACCTGCGCGCGCACCCAGTCGGCGCGCTCGCGTTCGCCGTCGACCCCGAGGACCAGCCGGTCGGGCCGCAGCGTGTCGCGCACCGCGAACCCCTCCCGCAGGAATTCCGGATTCCAGGCGACCTCGACGTCGGTGCGGGCGCGGGCTCGCATCCGGCGGCCCAGTTCCGCGGCCGTGCCGACGGGCACCGTCGACTTGCCGATCAGCACCGACGGCCGCTCCAGCAGCGGCGCCAGCGAATCGGCCACGGCGTGGACGTATTTCAGGTCCGCGCCGTATTCCCCCTTCTTCTGCGGGGTGCCGACGCCGAGGAAGTGGGCGTCGGCGTGCGCGGCCGCCTCCTCGTAGGAGGTGGTGAAGCGCAGTCGCCCGGCGTCGAGGTTGCGGCGCAGCACCGCTTCCAGGCCGGGTTCGTAGAACGGCACGACGCCGTCGGACAATTTGGCCACCTTGCCGGGGTCGATATCGACCCCCAGCACCTCGTGACCGAGCTCGGCCATGCAGGCGGCATGGGTGGCTCCCAGATATCCGGTCCCGAATACCGTCAGACGCATAGTCGATTGATACGCGGCGGGTATGGCCGGTCCGCGTCCACGAGGCGAGGGCGCAGGCAACAGTGGGTGTACAGAGAGAAACCGCCGCCGATCAGCGTATTCGCCGACCACCTACCATCGCAGAGTGCGAAAACGGTGGTGGGTGCGCGGTGCGGTGGGGGTGGTGCTCGTGCTCGCCGTCGCGGTGGCGGCGCTGTGGCCGGTGTACGTGCGCCCGCGCACCGACGCACCGCGCCCGGCCGATGCCATCCTGGTCCTCGGCGGCGCCCACGACGGCCGCGAGGAGCTGGCGCTGCGCCTGGCCCACGACGGTTACGCCCCGCAGGTGGTGTTCTCCGATCCCTACGACCACTCCCCGCTGATCAATCGAATCTGTCACGGCGGATACAGCTTCCGCGTGAGCTGTTTCGATCCCGAGCCACGCACCACGCGCGGCGAAGGACGCGAACTGGCCGCCCGCGCGGCACGGGAGAACTGGCGGCGCGTGATCGTGGTGACCTTCACTCCGCACATCTCCCGCGCCCGGTATGTGCTCGGAAAGTGCTGGAGCGGTGAGATCCTGCTCGTCGACGCGCGGCCACACATCGGGGTGGCACGGTGGGCCTACCAGTACCTGTATCAGTCCTCGGGATACCTCAAAGCCGCCTTCGAGGACTGCTGAACCGGCCGATCCGCCACCTCACCGATCGGCTCCAGGAAAACCTTGTGCCGCACCACCTTCCGGAAGCACCGGCCCGGAATAGCCGGCGATGCGCACCCGCTCGTCCATGCGGTCGCGGATGTGGCGAACCCGTTCGCCGACCGCGGTGCGCGGCGCGTACGCGGAGACCGAGAGTGCGTACAGCGCCGCCGCGTCGCCGGACTCCGCTCGCCGTTCCTGCAGCGCCACACCGAGATCCGTCCCGTAACCCAGGTCGACGGCCGCCCGGTCGGCCCGATAGTCGATGCGGCGTACGACCGGAACGAGAGCGCAGGCCGCGACCTCCGGAGCGATACGCAGCAGCAGTGCGGCCGGTAGCCCCACGATCACGGTGGTGGCCGCGATCGCGGGGCAGGCGACCAGCACCCGGCTGACCGCACTCCAGCCGATACCGAAGATCCGGGCCGCCGGTGGCGTCATCCGCCGCGTCAGCCACGCTCCGACCGCCGCGGGGCCCGAGAGCAACACCCGCTCCAGCCACACCAGCGGCAGATTGAAGTACCGGAACACGAACTGGCACAACGACACCCGCCCCTCGGACCGATACCCGAGCTCCCGGGCGAGCACCGCTTCGAGTTCCCGCGGGGGCGCACCGAGTACGGCCGAAGGGACCGCGATCATCCGCCGGGGCAGCAGCAGTTCACGCTCGCTCTCCCGGATCCACAGCGAATGCGAGGAGGAGGCGATGCCGGATCGGCGGGCCACCCGCTCCCACGCCGTCGTCAGCGCGTGCCGCTCACCGGAAGTGGGCGCGCGCACCCCGAAGCGCGCCGACATCCACCGCCGCTCGGCGCCCAGGAAGCACACCACCGCGACGAGAACACACACCACCAACCACGCGATGGCGAGAATGCCGAGGGTGCCGAAGCCCATCGCCAAACCGAGCCCGTAGAGCACCACCGTGAGGATCGCCGCGGTGGGCGCGGCGGCCAGCACCAGCGCCGTCCAGGAGCGGATCCGGTCGGTCGCGGAGGGCCGGATGGCCGCGCCCGCACCGGGGTCGTTCGCCTTCGCTGTCGAGTCAAAGGTCATGCACCACGGTAAAGGGAGAGCGCAAAGCCGCACGTCGCGGGGCGTTACACGGCGGTAACCGAGCGGCAAACCGGACACCACATCGGGCCTGCACCCTCGAAAGGCCGCGCCGAGCGCGGGAACGATGAGGAGTAGATCGTGGTTGATGTGCAAACCCGTCCGGCGACCGCTGCCGCCGCGACGAAGGAAACCCTCGAGGACTACACGCTGCGTTTCGCGCCCCGCAGCTATCGCAAATGGAGTCCGGCCGTGGTCGGCGTCTCCGCGCTGGGTGGCATCGCCTATCTCGCGGATTTCTCCATCGGCGCCAACATCGGCATCGCGAACGGCACCGGAAATGCGTTGCTGGGCATCGGCATCTTCGCGATCATCATCATGATCACCGGATTTCCGCTGGCCTATTATGCCGCTCGCTACAACATCGATCTGGATCTGATCACCCGCGGCAGTGGATTCGGTTACTACGGTTCGGTGGTCACCAACCTGGTGTTCGCCTCGTTCACCTTCATCTTCTTCGCCACCGAGGGCTCGATCATGGCGCAAGGCCTGAATCTGGGCCTGCACATCCCGCTGTGGCTGGGTTATCTGCTCTCCACGGTGCTGATCTTCCCGCTGGTCGTCTACGGCATGAATACGCTGGCGAAACTGCAGGTCTGGACGACGCCGCTGTGGCTGCTGCTGATGGTGTTGCCGTTCGCGTTCCTGTTGATCCGCCACCCCGAATCGATCGACTCGTTCTTCGCCTACGGCGGTAAGGACGGTGCGGGCGTGAGCCTTTCCGGTGCGCTGCTGGCCGCCGGGGTGTGTCTGTCACTGATCGCCCAGATCGCCGAGCAGATCGACTATCTGCGGTTCATGCCGCCGAAAACCCCGGAGAATGCACGCAAGTGGTGGGGCTGGATGCTGCTGGCCGGGCCGGGCTGGGTGATCTTCGGCGCCGTCAAACAGGTCGTCGGCCTGTTCCTCGCCGTCTATCTGATCGCGAATCTGCCCGGGGCACAGGACATCGCGAATCAGCCGGTGCATCAGTTCCTGGAGATCTACCGGGATATGGTTCCGTCCTGGCTGGCGATGACGCTCGCGGTGGTGCTGGTGGTCATCTCACAGATCAAAATCAATGTGACCAACGCCTATTCGGGCTCGCTGGCGTGGACCAACTCGTTCACCCGCGTCACCAAGACCTATCCGGGCCGGCTGGTATTCCTCGGGGTGAATCTGGCGATCGCGCTGATCCTGATGGAAGCCAATATGTTCGATTTCCTCAACGACATCCTCGGCTTCTACGCCAACTGCGGTATCGCCTGGATCGTCACCGTCGCAACCGATATCGCGGTCAACAAGTACCTGCTGAAGCTCTCGCCCAAACAGCCCGAATTCCGGCGCGGCATGCTCTACAACTTCAATCCCGTCGGCCTGGTCGGCTTCGGATTGTCGGCAGTGCTGTCGATCATGACCTTCTTCGGCGTCTTCGGTGCCGGGTTGAAACCGTATTCGCCGATCGTCGCCGTCGTGATCGCCTTCGTCGCGACCCCGCTCACCGCCGCCCTCACCCGGGGCAAGTACTACCTGCGCCGCGGCGACGACGGAATCGAGCTGGACATGTTCGACGAACACGGCAACCCCTCCGGCGAGACCCTCACCTGCCACGTCACCGGAATGGACTTCGAACGGCCCGACATGATCGCCTCCGCGGTCCCCGGGCCGGAGGGCGAAATCCAATACATCAGCTCATTGGCCCTGTCGACGGACAAGTCGGGCGCCCACGTGCTGCCGCCGAGCTGACGCCCGGCCCGGTCGGCGACATGCCCGCCGATCCGGGTTCGGCATGGCTGAACCAATCGTGCAAACCTCACCGATTCCGACGGTTTTCGCCGATTTCCGGCGAGGTTTGCACGAAAAGTTCAGGCCCCAGCCCAACCACCAACGCGCGCGAGAGCGGGTGCATGCGGCGAACCTAACCCGGGTACGCGGCTCGTGCCCGCCGAGGACGAGATTCCGCTGACGGTTCCGCCGACGCCGGATGCACGCTCGTTCAGGACTCCGCGGGCTGCGGAATCGAATCCTGCGGCAGCGGAAAGTTCATATACGCGCGCGAGGGCGTGGGTCCCCGCTGGCCCTGATATTTCGAGCCGGCCGCCGCACTGCCGTACGGGTGTTCCGACGGGCTGCTCAGGCGGAACAGGCACAGCTGGCCGATCTTCATTCCCGGCCACAGCGTGATCGGCAGATTCGCCACATTCGACAACTCCAGCGTGATGTGACCGCTGAAACCCGGGTCGATGAATCCCGCCGTGGAATGGGTGAGCAGGCCGAGCCGCCCGAGGCTCGATTTACCCTCCAGGCGTCCGGCCAGATCGTCGGGCAGGGTGCAGACCTCGAGCGTCGAGCCGAGGACGAATTCGCCCGGATGCAGGACGAACGGCTCACCCTGGCCGGGTTCGACCAGGGTGGTCAGTTCGTCCTGGCGTTGCGCGGGATCGATATGGGTGTAACGAGTGTTGTTGAACACCCGGAACATTCGATCCAGCCGCACATCGATGCTCGACGGCTGAACCAATTTCTCGTCGAACGGTTCCAGCCCGAGCCGCCCGGCGGCCAGCTCGGCACGAATGTCGCGATCGGAAAGCAGCACGGCGGTCAGCCTAGTAACCCGTGTTCGCGGCCTCGCAGCCGCACAGCGGGCCGGTGCGAAATCCGTCCCATCCGCGGTGGCGGGCAGCGCGAATTCCGTCCCGTCACCAACGAGCTGTGCGACCGCGGGGTCGTCCGGAAGAAAGCGATGAACCGATGAAAAGTATGCAGCGCGCAGTCCTCACCGCGGCACTCGTTTCGGCCGCGGCCCTGCTGGGAGTGTCGGCCTGTTCTTCCGACGACAACTCCGGTTCGGAATCGTCGTCGACGATGATGATGATGTCGCCGAGCGGTTCGGCCGCCGATGCCATGGCCGGCCTGGTCGGCCCCGGCTGCAAGGCCTATGCCGAGCAGGTGCCCTCGGGCTCGGGATCGGTCGAGGGGATGGCACAGGATCCGGTGGCGACCGCCGCCTCGCACAATCCGATGCTCACCACACTCACCGCGGCCGTGTCCGGCAAGCTGAACCCGCAGGTCAACCTGGTCGACACGCTGAACGGCGGCCAGTTCACCGTCTTCGCGCCCACCGACGACGCGTTCGCGAAACTGCCGCCGGCCACGGTAGACAGCCTGAAGACCGACAGCGCCACCCTCACCGAGATCCTGACCTATCACGTGGTGCCGGGACAGATCGCACCCGACGCGATCGCCGGCGAGCACAAGACGGTCGAGGGCGGCATGGTGAATGTGACCCGCTCCGGCGACATGATCAAGGTCGGCGACGCGTCGGTGGTCTGCGGTGGCGTGAAAACCGCGAACGCGACGGTGTACATGATCGACACCGTGCTGATGCCTCCGGCCTGAGCGCCTCCCGGCGTCGAGGCACGTCGAGGGATTGTGAAGACTTTTCCGCCGATCGCACCCATCCGGCACGCCGGGCATGTCGAAACTCTTCCTATGCATGCAGGGACGCGCTCATGACCGGCGATCCGGAGTTCACCTCGATCCGCCTGGCCGACACCGGCGAGGCCCCGTCGTGCCCGCCGGGCGGCGGCGAGCGAGCGGAAGCGCAGCGTGAGCTGGCCACCCTGCTCGCCGCCGCCGCCACCGGCAACCGGGACGCGTTCACGCGGTTCTACCGGGCGACCAGCGCGCGGGTGTTCGGCCTGGCATTGCGCATCCTGCGCAACCACAGCGCCGCCGAGGAGGTCACGCAGGAGGTCTACCTGCAGGCCTGGACCGCCGCCGAACGCTACGACCCCGCACTGGCCAGCCCCATCGGCTGGTTGATGATGCTCACGCATCGGCGCGCTGTGGACCGGGTGCGCACCGAGGAATCGGCGACGGTTCGTGATCGCGTCTTCGGCCACGCCCATCTGGGACGTGAGCACGACACCGTCGCGGAGACGGTCGGCCAGCGCCTGGAGGAGCAGGCGGTGCTGCACTGCCTGGACACCCTCACCGCGACCCAGCGGGAAGCGGTCGCCCTGGCCTATTACAGCGGCCGCACCTATCGAGAGGTCGCCGAACATCTCGACGCACCGCTCCCCACCGTCAAGAGCCGTATCCGGGATGCGCTGAAGCGGCTCCAGAACTGCCTCTCAGGGGTTGCCTCCCATGCCTGACACATCCGACCACGAACTGCTCGACCTGGCCTATCCCTACGCTCTGGACGCGGTCGGTGATTCCGAGCGCGACGAGATCGAACAGCGCGTCGCCGCCGCCGACTCGGATACGAACCACGCCTTCTCGGTGGTGGTCCGCGCCGTCCGCGAGACGATGGGCGCGTTGTCGGTGCTCGATGCGAAAGAGCCCGCACCGGAACTGGAGGCGCGCATACTCGCCGCGCTCGACCGGGCGCGGCCCGCCGATCCCTCCGCCGCGGTCCCGCTCACCCGGCCGTCCAGGAGGACTCGGCTACGGTGGCTCGCCGCGGCGGCCGCGGTAGTGGTGGCGGCCGGAGTCGGTGGCGGGATCGTCGCCCAGCAACACGCCGGACAGACCGCGAATCCGCCGATGGCGGAACAGATCATGCGACAGCCGGATGCGCACACCGCGAGCGCGCCGCTGCGCACCGGCGGCGTGCTGATGGTGCACGCGTCCACCGGAATGGGCGCGGCCACAGTGGCTTTCGAGAGCGTGCCGCCCGCGCCGCAGGGCCATGTGTACCAGCTGTGGGTGGTACCGCCCACCGGCGCGCCGCGCTCGGCCGGGGTGATGGACTCGATGCCGAGTTCGTCCGCGCCGATGGTCGCGACCTACTCCGGCGGCGACGCGCTGGCCGTCACCGTGGAACCGGCGGGTGGCTCCCCGGCTCCGACGACGACCCCGATCGGCACCATGCCGATGAGCTGACGATCGGTGCCGTCCGCGCGGTCCGGCGTCACGAATTCCTCATCCCACCTGGGAATCGAGGAGATCATGATCGATACGGGTACGCGCGGGCCGACCCCGCACCGCGGCACACTCGGATTCGCCGCCGCCGCGCTCGCCGGGATACTGGCCGGTGCAGCGGTGCTGGGAATCGGCGAACTCGTGGGCGCGATCCTGGATCCGCGCTCCTCGCCGTTCTTCGCCGCCGGGGCGACGATCGTCGATCACACGCCGCAGCAACTGCGCGAGGAGGCGATCCGGCGCTTCGGCAGTCACGACAAGGACGTGCTGTTCGCCGCGATGGGCGCGGCGATGGTGGTGCTTGCCGCACTGTGCGGTGTGCTCGAACGTCGCCGCCGCATCGGCAGCGTGGTTTTCGCCGTGCTGGGTATCGCGATCACCGTTGCGGCATTGCATCGCCCGAATGCGCAGTGGTGGTTCGCGATTCCGACCGCGGCCGGTGTGGTGGCGGGGCTGATCGCGTTGCGGCTACTGCTCCCACACAGGGCTCCGAAAAGCGTGCGGCTACCGAACCACGGCGAGCACCGACGTGAGGCGCCGGAGCGTCGTGAGGTCCTGGACTCCGCGGAATCATCCCGCAGCGCGAGGGTTCCGGTACACGCCGATCCTTCCGATGGCATTCGACTGGGGCGGCGGCGTTTTCTGGCGATGGCGGCGGGGGTCGGTGCGATCGCGGGCGGTGCCGCGGCGACCGGGCGATTCGTGGCGCAGCGGCTGCGGGAAGTCGCTGCCGACCGGTCGAGATTCATTGTGCCGAAACCGGTTTCGGACGTCGCCCCCGTCAGCCCGGCCATGGCCCGCTCGGTGCCGGGGCTTACCGCATTCGTCACACCGGGCGACGACTTCTACCGGGTCGACACCGCACTGCAGGTGTCGGCGGTCAGCAGTGCCGACTGGACTTTGCGCATCCACGGAATGGTGGACCGCGCGGTCGAATTCACGATGGACGAACTGCGCCGGCGCCCCGCGATCGCGCGCATGATCACCCTGACGTGCGTGTCCAACGAAGTGGGCGGCACTCTCGCGGGCAATGCGGTGTGGACCGGATACCGGCTGGCCGATCTGCTCCACGAGGCGGGCGTGCATCCCGACGCCGATATGGTGTTGTCCCGCAGCGCCGACGGGTTCACCGCCGGGACGCCGATCCAGGCGATGACCGACGGACGCGACGCCCTGCTCGCCGTCGCCATGAACGGCGCGCCGCTGCCCCTCGAACACGGCTATCCCGCGCGGCTCGTGGTTCCCGGCCTCTACGGCTACGTCTCCGCCACCAAATGGGTCGTCGACCTCGAAGTGACCAGATTCGAACGCGCACAGGCGTATTGGACGACGAGAGGCTGGGCCGAACAGGCGCCGATCAAGACCGCATCGCGCATCGACGTCCCCGCCGCCTTCGCAACCCTGCCCGCCGGGCCGGTCGTCGTCGCCGGGGTCGCCTGGGCCCAGCATCGCGGTATCGCGTCCGTGGAGGTGCAGGTCGACGACGGCCCCTGGCACGCCGCCGACCTGACCACCGAATACTCCCCCGACACCTGGCGTCAATGGACCTACCGCTGGCAGGCCACCCCGGGCACCCACACCCTCCGCGTCCGCGCCACCGACACCACCGGAACCACCCAGCCCGCTCAGCGCCGTCCACCGATGCCGGACGGCGCGACGGGGTGGCATTCCCGAACGGTCAGCGTGCGGTGAGGGCGCACGCGAACCGGCTGGCCGCCCTACAACCGCGCCGATTCGCGGTCGTCCTCGCTTCGCGACGCCCCCACGTACGCCCGCCACAGCGCCGCGTAGGTTCCGTCCGCCCGCAGCAGTTCCGCGTGCGGGCCGACCTCCGCCAACCGGCCGCCCACCATCACCGCGACGATGTCGGAGTCCGCCGCGGTCGCGAGCCGATGTGCCACCACGATCGTGGTGCGGCCCGCGGTGAGCACGTCGATGGCCGCACGGACCCGGGCCTCGGTGGCGAGGTCGAGGGAGGCGGTGGCCTCGTCGAGGATGAGGATGTCGGGTTCGACGAGTTGAGCTCGGGCGAGGGCGAGCAGTTGCCGCTGGCCGGCGGACAACAACCTGCCCTGCGGTCCGATCGGGTGGTGGTAGCCGTGGTCGAGTCCGGCGATCATCTCGTGAGCTCCGACCGCCCGGGCCGCCCATTCGATCTCGGCCGGATCGGCGTCCGGTTTCCCGTAGGCGATGGCGTCGCGCACGGTATCGCCGAACAGGTACGGCTCCTGCGGCACCACACCGAGCCGTTTGCGGTAGTCCTCGAGCCGGAACTCGCGAATATCGATGCCGTCCACCAGAATTCGCCCGTCGGTCGGGTCGTAGTAGCGGGCCAGGAGTTTGACCAGCGTGGACTTTCCGGCCCCGGTCTCGCCCACCAGCGCGACCCGCTGCCCGGGTTCGATACGCAATGTCACGTCGTGCAGGACGGCGGCGTCCTCGGGCCGGTACCGGAAGCTCACATCCCGGACCTCGATCGCACCGTCGACGCGGTGCACGGTCTGCGGCCGCGCCGCCTGCGGGGTGGCGACCTCGACCGCGAACAACCGGCCGAGCCGATCGACACCCACCACCGCCTGTTGATAACTGTCGAACACCTGCGACAGCTGCTGAATCGGGGCGAACAACAGATCGATGTAGAGCAGGAACGCGATGAGCGTCCCGGCGCTCAGCGCCGCGCCGCGCACCTGATGCACGCCCACGGCGAGGACAGCGGCCGTCGCCACCACCGACAGGAATTCGATGAACGGGAAGAACACCGCCATCAGGGTCTGGCTGCGCAGCCGCGCGTCGCGGTACTCCCACGACAGCCGGTCGAACCTGGCCTGGTTCCGTGCCTCCCGGCGGTAGGCCTGCGTGACCTTGATGTTGTCGACGTTCTCCTGCAGATAGGCGTTGACCGCGCTGACCTTGTCCCGCGCCGTGTTGTAGGCCGGCACCGACAACCGCCGGAACCACACCGTGGCGGCGAAGAGGATCGGCATCAGCGCCAGCACCACCACAGCCAGCCGCGCGTCGATCACCAGCAGTGCGATCACCACGCCGCCGATGGTCAGCGAGGAGGTCAGCGCCGTCGACAGTCCGGTCTGCAGGAAGGTGGACAGACCGTCGACATCGGTGGTCATGCGGGTCATGATCCGGCCGCCGAGTTCACGTTCGTAGTACTGCAGGCCCAGCCGTTGCAGCTGGGCGAACGTCTTCACCCGCAGGCCGAACAGCAGCCGTTCCCCGGCTCGTCCGGTCACCCGCACCTGCGCGACGCTGATCGCCCAGTCGAGCAGTACTACCGCGGCCGCGAGCGCCGCCGCGCCGAGCAGGACGTCCCGCGCGCCGACCAGAACACCGCGGTCGATGCCGTGGCGCACCAGGACCGGGATCAGAATCTGCGCCAGGGCATCCAGTGCGACCAGGCCCAGGCCGGCCAGCAGCGGACCGGCGAACGGCCGCAGCAACCGGCGCAGGCCGAATTCCGGATCGCCGGTGCGAGTGAATGTTTCGGGAACCTCCGGTTCGCCGGTCACCGGTGGCAGCGCGTCGATGAGGGCCTGCACATCACCACTGGGCGGTGCGGAGGTCATCATGCCACCGCCGCGCGCGAAACCGCCCGCACCGGCCGCATGGTGGGAGAACGCCCGCGCCATCTGCTCCAGCGTGCGACTCTCGTCACCGTACTCGGCGGGTTCTGCCCACAGGACCTCGGTGGGCACTCCGTCGGTCGTATTGCGCAGTGCCGCACCGATTTCCGCGACATCCGGTGGCGTGAACAGCGTCGCGAACAGGGCTCCGGATT
Source organism: Nocardia kruczakiae NBRC 101016 (assembly GCF_001612965.1). Taxonomy (GTDB): domain Bacteria; phylum Actinomycetota; class Actinomycetes; order Mycobacteriales; family Mycobacteriaceae; genus Nocardia; species Nocardia kruczakiae. Next base: position 84,302 of record NZ_BDBL01000028.1, on the reverse strand, counting down.
CCTGAAGCTCGGCCAGGGTGCCCGATTCCGCGACCCGGCCGCCGTCCAGGATCACGACCCGATCGGCCAGGGCGAGTGTGGAAACGCGGTGCGCGACAACGACTGTCGTGCGCCGCCGCACCTCGGCGGCGATGCGTTCGAAGATGGCCTGCTCCACCTTCGCATCGATCGCCGACGTCGCATCGTCGAGCACCAGCACGGGAGCGTCGGTGATCAGCGCACGCGCCAGCGCGAGCCGTTGTCGCTGGCCGCCTGAGAGCCGTTGCCCTCGTTCGCCGATCGGGGTGTCGAGCTGGTCGGGCAGCCGCCGGACGAAGTCGTCGGCCGCGGCCAGATACAGGGCATGCCAGACCTGATCGTCGGTGGCCTCCGGGCGGCCGTAGGCCACATTCGCCCGGATGGTGTCGGCCATCAGGTGCGTGTCCTCGAAGACGATGGCCACCCGGCCGCGCAGATCCGGCACCTCGCGCACATCCACGCCGTCGAGCCGCACCACCCCGGCATCCGGGTCGATCAGCCGCGGCAGCAGTGCGGTCAGGGTCGATTTCCCCGATCCGGCGCCGCCCGCCAACGCCACCGTCGACCCGGCGGAAACGGTCAGGTCCAGGTGGTCGAGAACCGCGGTGTCGCCGATACGCACGCTCACTTCGGACAGGTCGATCCGCGGCGGCGCGGCGGCCGCGGCGGGCGATGGGATCGCGGCCGCCTCCCGGCCCGGGCCCGCGTCGATGACCTCGCGCACCCGATCCAGCGACGCCTTGCCCTGCTGGCTCACCGTGAGCAGTGTCGAGAACTGCCGTACCGGACTCACGAAGGAGCCGAGATACGTCATGAACGCCAGAAACGTACCCAGGCTGATGCTCTGGTGGAGGGCGAGCAGACCACCCACCACCAGGATGAACACCTGGGCCAGCGCCGGCAGGGCCGCCATCGCGGGGGTGAACCGGCTGGTGATCCGCACCACGCGCAGCCGCGACCGGAACAGGTCACGGGCGCGCCGCTCCAGTTCACCGGTCTCCCGGCGCTCCTGCCCGAACCCCTTGACGACGCGGACACCGGCGACCGCGGACTCCACCCGCATCGCCACCTCCGCCGCCTGGGCCTGCGCATCCCAGTTGGCGGGGAACAGTTCTCGCTGCGAGCGACGGGTGACGAACCACAGTGCCGGCAGCAGCACCAGCGCGATGCCCGCCAGCGGCAACGACATCGTCGCCATCAACACCAGCGCCGCCACCAGCAGCGCCGCATTGCCGGTGACGATCGGAATCAGTTGCAGGAACATCTGAATCAGCGTGATGTCGCTGATCGCGCGGCTCACCACCTGTCCGGTGGACACCGCCATCTGTTCGCGGCCGGGCATCCGCACCAGCGCGGCGAACAGATCCGACCGCAGATCGAACTGGACGCCCAGCGACAGCGTCGACGAGCACACTCTGCGCAGCATCGACAGCCCGAACCGGAGCACACCGATGACGATCAGGACGGTGACGGCGGCGGCCAGCGGTACCCGGGAATCGCCCAGCGTATCGACGACATGGCGCACCACCAGGGGTAGTGCCGCGGTCAGCGCGGCGCTACCGAGGGCGCCCGCGGCCGCGCCCGCGACGGCACGCGGATGCGACAGACATCGATACAGCAGATATCGCACCCACCCCTGCTCGGCAGCAGAATCCGTCCGGCTCACTGCGCGATCGCCGCGTCGGCGGCCACGCTGAACCGGTTTTCCGGACGCGCCAATCCGTAGTGCCCGCGCAAGGTGCTCGCCTCGTATTCGGTCCGGAACAGACCACGTTCCTGCAGGATCGGCACCACCTCGTCCACGAACCTCTCCAGCCCGGAGGGCAGGGCGGCCGGCATCACGTTGAATCCGTCGGCGGCGCCGTCGGTGAACCATTCCTGGATGGTGTCGGCGACCTGTTCCGCGGTGCCCGCGAAGGTCCGGTGCCCGCGACCACCGCCGAGGCGCGCGATCAACTGGCGCACCGTGAGTCGTTCGCGGCGAGCGAGGTTGACGATCAGCGTGAACCGGCTCTTCGCCCCCTGGATCTCGTCCTCGGTCGGGAGATCGGCGGGCAGTTCGCTGTCCAGATCCAGCGCGTCCACCGGCAGCTTGAACCGCTCGGCGAGGGTGCGGCGCTGGTATTCCGGCTGGATGAGGCGGGTCAATTCGTCGTCGAGTTCCCGCGCGTGCGCTTCGGTGTCGCCGATCACCGGGACGATGCCCGGCAGGATCTTGACGGTGTCGGGGTCACGTCCGAGCCGGCGCGCCCGCTCCTTCAGATCGGCGTAGAACTGCTTGCCGTCCTCGAGGGTCTGCTGCGCGGTGAAGACCGCTTCGGCGTAGCGGGCGGCGAACCCCTTCCCGTCCTCGGACGAACCCGCCTGCACCAGAACGGGATACCCCTGCGGGGACCGCGGTACATTGAGCGGTCCCGCCACCCGGAAGAACTCGCCGATATGGTTGATCTCGCGCACCTTGTCCGGGTCGGAGTGGATGCCGAGTTCCTTGTCGCCGATGAAGGCGTCGTCGTCCCAGCTGTCCCAGAGTTTGGTCGCCACGTCGACGAATTCGGCGGCCTTCTCGTAGCGCAGCCGGTGATCGGGAACGTCGTCGAGGCCGAAGTTGCGGGCCGCGTCGGCACCGGCGGTGGTGACGATGTTCCAGCCGACCCGGCCGCCGGACACCCAGTCCACCGAGGCGAATCGCCGCGCCAGGTTGTAGGGATCGTTGTAGCTGGTCGACGCCGTGGCGATGAGGCCGATGCGGCGGGTGCGCAAGGCGATCGCGGTCAGCAGAATCGTCGGCTCCAGCTTGCCGACCGGCCGGCGGCCGGGATCACCCTGCAGCACCGGCGAATCCGCGAAGAAGATCGAGTCGAAGCGGCCGCGCTCGGCCGTTTCCGCCAGATGGATGTAGTGCTCGATATCCAGGTGCGCCAACGGGTCCGATTCCGGCAGCCGCCACGACGCCTCGTGGTGGCCGGTCGACATCAGGAATGCGTTCAAATGCAGGGTTCTGCTCATCGGTGGTCGAAAGTCTTTCCGGTAGTGGGTGATCGGCGCTCAGGCCGCGATCGGATCGGCGCCCAGCGCGCTCAGCAGCGAGCGGCGGATCCGCTGGAACTGCGGTTGCGCCGGATCGCGCGGGCCGTCGATGTCGATATCGATATCGACGTCGATGCGCCCGCGATCCAGAATCAGCACCCGCTGCGCGAGGGTGATGGCCTCGTCGACGTCGTGGGTCACCAGCAGTACGGTCGGGCGATGAGCCGCGACGAGGCGGCGCAGCAGGGCGTGCATGCGGATGCGGGTCAGCGCGTCCAGGGCGCCGAAGGGCTCGTCGGCCAGCAACAGTTCCGGCTCACCCACCAGGGCACGAGCCAGCGCGGCACGCTGTTGCTCGCCACCGGAAAGCTCTCCCGGCCAAGCCTTTTCGCGCCCGGCGAGACCGACCTCGCCGAGCAGCGTGGACGCCGCGGCCCGGCGGGAACGGGGCTGACCGTAGAGGACGTTGGGCAGCACCCGCTTCCACGGCAGCAGCCGCGAGTCCTGGAACACCATCGACGTCCGGTCCGGCACCCGTAACAGGCCTTCGCCCGCCACCCCGTGATCGATCCCGGCCAGCGCCCGCAGCAGCGTGGACTTGCCGGATCCGCTCTTGCCCAGCAGCGCCACGAACTGGCCCTCGGGGATGGTCAGATCGACGTTGTCGAGTACGGCTCGGCCGCCGAAGCTGCGGGTCAGCCCGTCCAGTTGCACACCCGCACCGGGGTCGGGGGTCAGTCCGCCAGTGTTTGCCGCCACGACAGCACCTTTCGCTCCAGGATCCGGATTCCGGAATCGCATGCCAGGCCGAAAATTCCGTAGACGGCGAGCGCGACGAGGATGACGTCGGCCTGGCCGTAGTTCTGGGCGTCCTGCATCATCTTTCCCAGGCCGTCGGTCGCGTTGACCGACTCGACCACCACCAGCACCAGCCAGGACGTATTCACCGCGAGCCGCAATCCGAGGAAGAAGCCCGGCAGCGATCCGGGAATCACCACCTGCCGGATGAAGTCGAAGCGGGAAACGCCCTGGATCTCCGACAGTTCGACGAGCCGCCGGTCGATACCGGTCAGTGCGGAGTGCGCGGGCACGTAGAGGGTCACCGCGGCGGCGAGCATGATCAGCACGATCTTGAAACCGTTGCCGATACCGAGCCAGAGAATCATCAGCGGAACCAGGCCCAGCGTGGGAATCGAGCGTTTGAGCTGAACCACGCCGTCCACCAGAGAATCTCCGACCCGGGACAGGCCGGCGATCAGCGCGAGGGTGGTGCCGATCAGAATGCCCAGGAACACCCCGGTGGCCACGCGCTGCATGGAGACCGCGATATTGGTGAGCAGTTGACCGTCGGTGAGCAAGTCCCACCCGGTCGTCACCACCGTCCACGGGGCGGACAATTTGCGCGGATCGAGTAGGCCGAGATAAGCCCCCGCCGACCAGGCGGCGAGCAGCAGAACCACACCGAGTAGCCGCGCGAACGGGATCTGCCGGCGCAGGCCGAGGCGGCGGCGCGCGGGCCGGGTGGTGAAGCCCGCGGCAACGGCGGGACGCGCGCCGAGAGCGGGAAGATGTGCGGAGACGACGGTCATCGGGTCACCCCTGTGCCTTGGTGCGATATTGCGGAGCCACCGCGTCGGCGGCGATCTTCTCGAATCGCCGATCGAACACCTGGTGGGCGTCGAAGGATTTCCCGAAGGCACCCGAGGAGGTGATCAAGTCGATCGTCTGCTGTTCCCAGTCGATCGACTTGTCCCAGTTGTCCGGGAAATACGGCCGCTCGGTCGTGGCCATGATGCGGCGGCCGTCGGCCTCGCTCACGCCCTGATTCTTGACGTAGTAGTCGGCGATCCACCGGTCCTGGTTCTCCCATTCCCAGACCTTCGCGCGCGCCCAGAATTTGACGAATTCCGTGACTGCCGCGAGCTTTTTGTCGTCGGCCAGCACCGAGGTCGGTGCCCAGAGAACGCTCAACGCGTCGACCGCGTCGGATTGCACCGTGCCGGCGCCCTCGGATCGATACTGAGCGAGGTATTTCGTCAGCGACGGTTCGGCCAGCGGCGCCACATCGACCTGTTTGCCCTGCAGGGCGGTGAGGAATTGCGGGCTGTTGAGCTGCACGAGAGTGACGTCGGAGGTTGTGAGCCCGGCCTGCTGCAGGGTCCGCAGCACCACACCGCCCTGGGCTTGGCCGGGTGAGAAGGCGATCTTCTTACCCCGCAGGTCCTGCAGGTTGTGGATATTGCTGCCCGGTGCGGTGGCCAGGCCGTAGTTGGGGGTATTACGCCAGAGCACGGCGACGATGCGCGTGTCGAGGCCCTGCGCATGTGCCTGGATGGACGGGATTCCGGCGTTACTCGCCAGCTCCACCGCGCCGCCCTTGAAAGCCTGGATCACATCCGGGCCGGCGGAGACATTCGGCCAATCGGGCACGGTGAAGGGCAGTTTGTCGATCTGGCCGCTACTGGTCAGAGCGACCTTCATATCGGTCGCCGAGATCTTCAGCGAGGTGCCCGGCGGCACGCTGGTCGGTAGCGGTTTGCTGAAGTCGGCGGACCCTCCGGAGGTCGCACAGGCCGACGAGGCACAGGCGGCGACCAGCACCACGAACGACGCCGCGCCGACCCTGCGGGTGAGGCGCATCCTACGCGTGGACGGTCGCGCTTCGATGAGCTTTCTCATCTATCGATCGTCGCGAATTATGTTGCGGCCCACAATATTCGGTCGACTTAAAATTACCGAGACTCGAACTGCGGTGATTCGGACCGCGGCGCGGGCTCCTCCTTCCGGTGGGCGCCGAACCCATCCGCCGCGACGGCGAGCGGATCGGCGTACAGGCGATGCAGCAGCACCGCCGCGGCGGCGGTCTCCAGCGAGCGGTCGGGAAACGAGGTGCCGATGATGCGGTGCCGCGCGGAACGCACCTGCGCTCGCGCTGCGATCGCGTCGAAGTAGGTGGCCCGCACCGCCGGCAGGCCGGTGAAGGCCCGGTCGGTGATGATCAACGTCTCCGGATTCAGCACATCGAGCAGCGCGGCGGCCACCGCGGCCAGTCCACGCGCCCGATCCTCGAACAGGGCATGGGCCCGCGGATCGGATTCGGCGGCGGCGATGAGCGCCGGAATCGTGGGCTGCGCCATGATCCCCGAACCGGCCGCACGCCGTTCGAGCGAACGATCGGAATAGGTGTCCAGCCGGCCCGGGCCACCCGGACCGACGTCGGACGGCACGAGCGTGGCCAGCGAGCCGGCCGAGGAACCGGGGCCGTAGTGGACCCTGCCGTCGACGGCGAAAGCCGCATCGATGACATTGCCGACGAACAGTACGGCGGCCGAGGCGTCGAAATCCAGTGCGCCGAACAGCTGTTCCGCGTGCACCATCGCGCGGGCGTGGCTGTCGAGTTCCACCGGCAGCCCGGTGAGCCGCACCAGCACGTCCCGGACGAGCGTGTCCTCGAGGCGCAGCAGCGGGTGCGAGAGCACCACGCCGGCTTCCGGATCGACCCAGCCGCCGGTCGCGACGCCGACACCGGACAGGCGGGTGCCCTCCGGAAGCTCGCGGCGCAGCGCGGCGAGTGCGGCGGCCGCGTCGGCGACCAGATCCGCTCCCTCGAGGCTGCGGTGCGGAATCAGCGCACTCGAGACGATCGTGCCGGCGATGTCGACCACCGCCACCCGGGTCTGGGTGGCCGCGAAATGGATGGCCGCCACCGCATTCCGGCGATCGAGCTCCAGCGGCGAATGCGGCCGGCCCACCCGCTGCGAGCGGTCCACCGGGGGCGATTCGCGCAGCAGACCCGCCTCGAGCAGCGCCCTGGTCTGGCTCGTCACCGTCGCCGGGGACAGTCCCGCGTGGGCGGCGACCACCGAACGCGATGCGCCACCCAATGCCAAGATCGCGCGAAGTACCGCGCCCGCGGCCGTCGGCCACCCTCTCGCCGGTCTCATAGGCCTCGGTCCCGTCTGGTCCCCATACGTCTCCGGCCGACCCTACGAGACCGGGCGAGGTTGGGCACCGTTCCGCATCAGCGTGATCCGAACTCGGGCAAATCGGCCGAGCGGCGCGCCGGGATGCCATTGTAGAACCGTCCGGAATTTCTTTGCCGGGAAAAATAAATAACGCGGATATTTGAAATCACGACGACGGCAACAAGTGCGGCGGAAGTTGTTCCGGAATTATCGTCGGAACCGTCGTGGGGATCGGAAAAACATTGCACCCCACGGTATCTCCCCGCACCAATGGCGACTCTCGGCCCGGTGCATTCGAATGCGATGGAGTGTAGTGACATGACACTGGCTGTCGAAAAGAGCGAAACGACCGGAAGTAAAGACGCCGCTTTCACCGTGCATCGGGTGGCCGGGCATATCGGTGCGGAAATCGGTGGGCTGGATCTGAGCAAGCCCCTCGACGACGAGACCGTCGCGCGGCTGCGCCGCAAGCTGCTGAAGTACAAGGTGCTGTTCTTCCGCGATCAGCACCTCGGCCACGCCGAGCAGATCGAGTTCGGCCGCCGCTTCGGCGAGCTCACCCACGCGCACCCGCACGAGGACGCGCCGCCCAGCGACGCCCCGCAGATCCTGACCATCGACCCTCAGGTCTACGAGCGGCGCTACGGCTCGGCACGGCCGGACTCCCAGGAGCGCCAGTACAGCTACTACAGCGGCTGGCACACCGATGTGACGGCCTCGGTGAACCCGCCGGCCATCTCCATCCTCCGCTCGGAGGTGGTTCCGGAATTCGGCGGCGACACCACCTGGACGAATCTCGTTGCGGCATACGAGGGACTGTCGCAGCCGCTGCGGGCGTTCGCCGACGGACTCACCGCGGTGCACCGGTTCTCGGCCGGCCGCAAGTTCGACGACAACGAGGCCTACGCGCGCCGGATCAACGACAATCTGCTGATCTCGGAACATCCGGTGGTGCGGGTGCATCCCGAGACGGGCGAGCGGGCACTGTTCGTCAACCCCGGCTTCACCGACCACATCTCCGGCGTCTCTCCCGTCGAGAGCGCCAAGATCCTCGAGCTGTTCTTCGGCCACCTCAGCAGCCCCCGGTACACGGTCCGGTTCCGCTGGGACGCCAACAGCGTCGCCGTCTGGGACAACCGCTCGACCGCCCACCTCGGCCCCCAGGACCTCGGCCACCTCGACGTGACCCGGACCCTGCACCGGGTGACCGTGGTCGGCGACCGCCCGGTGGGCCCGGACGGCTTCGTCTCGCAGATCATCGCGGGCGAGGAGTTCAAGACCGAGGCCAACGTCAAGGTCTCCTGAGGAATCGGCGGCCCACCGGCGACCGGTGGGCCGCCGCGGCCCCGCACCCCGGCGGATGTTTCGTGCGCCGTGGGCGGGTAGCCACCACTCGAGACCGACCGACACCGACCGGGTCGGATTCCGTCGTACAAGGAGTGGTGACCGATGACATCGACCGACGTCCAGCCGATGAGCGCCTCGGGTCCCGACGCCGAACCGTTCGAGACGATCGACGCCTATACCGGCGAAACCCTCGCCGAACTGCCCTATCTGGCGACCGAGCAACTCGATGCCCTGCTCGAACGCGCGGACGACGCCTATCGGTCGTGGCGCGCGACACCGATCGAGCAGCGCGCTCGGGTGGTGTCCGCGGCGGCCGATCTGATGCGCGAACGTAAGGACGACCTCGCCCGGCTGATCACTCGCGAGATGGGCAAACGCATTTCCGAGAGCGAGTTCGAGGTCGACCTCGCGGCGAGCATCCTGCAGTACTACGGCGAGAACGGACCGCGCATCCTGCAGCCCACCGCGCTGCCGGTGGACGAGGGTGAAGCCCAGATCGTCAACGCACCGCTGGGAGTGCTGCTCGGTATCGAGCCGTGGAACTTCCCGCTCTATCAGGTGGTGCGGTTCGCGGCGCCGAATCTGGTGCTGGGCAACACGATTCTGCTCAAACACGCGAAGATCTGCGCCCTCACCGCGATCGAACTGCAGAAGATCTTCACCGACGCCGGCGCACCCGACGGTGTCTATACCAACGTCTTCCTGCGGATCTCCGATGTCGAGCACGTTCTCGCCCACCCCGCCGTCCAGGGTGTATCCCTCACCGGCAGCGACGCCGCCGGTGCGTCGGTAGCCGAGATCGCCGGGCGGCACGTCAAGAAGTGCGTGCTCGAACTCGGCGGCAGCGACCCGTTCATCGTGCTCGATGCCGACGATCTGGACGACACGATCGATGCGGCGACCACCGGACGAATGGCTAATACCGGCCAAAGTTGCGTCGCCGCAAAGCGTTTCATCGTTCCGGACGACTTGTTCGACCGCTTCGTGGCCGGTCTGGCCGAGCGGTTCGGCGCATTGCGCCCCGGCGATCCGTCGGATCCGGAAACCACCCTCGGCCCGCTGTCCTCGACGAAGGCCGCCGACGACCTGCTGGAACAGGTCCAGGATGCGCGGGAGAAGGGCGCCACGGTCGTGACCGGCGGCGGCCGGCCGGACGTACCCGCGCCGGGGCGGCGGGACGCCTTCGTCGACGCGACGGTGCTGACCGATGTCACCCCCGAGATGCGCGCCTACTCCGAGGAGCTGTTCGGCCCGGTCGCGGTGGTGTACCGCGTCGACGACGAACGCCAGGCGATCGAGCTGGCGAACACCTCGAAGTTCGGTCTCGGCGCCACCGTGTACAGCAGTGACCCGGACCGCGCGCGAGCGGTGGCCGAGCAGATCGACAGCGGCATGGTGTGGATCAACTCTCCGACCTCCTCGCAGGCCGATCTGCCCTTCGGCGGCGTGAAACAGTCCGGTTTCGGCCGCGAACTGTCCGAACTGGGCATGTTCGGCTTCGCCAATCGCAAACTGATCCGCTCCCTGCCCCGCAAGACCGCATCCGCCGGTGTCGCGGGCTGACCGTTCGAAGGAGGAGATGCGCATGCGTGCAGCGGTGCTGCGGGAATTCGGAGGTCCGGACGCGCTGGCCGTTCAGGACGTCGACGCGCCGCATCCGGGACCGGGTGAGGTGCTGGTGCGAGTCCGGGCGTCGAGCGCGAACCCGGTGGACGGAATCATCCGCCGCGGACTGGCGAATCCGAACCTGGCGCTGCCGGCCGTGATCGGCAGCGATGTCGCCGGCGAGGTGGAACAGGTCGGCGACGGCGTCACCGACGTGTCGGTCGGCGATGCCGTGTATTACACGTCGGAACTGGCCTCGGGCGGCGGCGCCTATGCCCAGTACCACGTGGCGGCCGCCGCGATCGTGGCGCCCAAACCCACCACCCTGTCGTTCGCGGAGGCCGCCGCGATTCCGCTGGCCGGCGGAACCGCGTGGGAGGCGATCGTGCGCCGGCTCGCCGTGCGCCCGGGACAGACGGTGCTGGTACACGGCGGGTCCGGCGGTGTCGGCACCTTCGCGGTGCAGTTCGCCCGCGCGGCCGGCGCCACCGTGCTGGCCACCGCGGGGGCCGATCATCAGGGGCTGCTGCGGGATCTCGGCGCGACCCCGATCGACTACAAGAGCGAAAACTTCGTCGAGGTCGCCCGTGCGCACACCGACGGCGGCGGCGTCGACGCGGTACTCGACACCGTGGGCGGTGAGAATGTCGGCCGCAGTTGCGCCGCCACCCGGGACGGCGGACGCATCGCCACGATTCTGGGACCGGAGGGCCGGCTCGACGATCTCTACCAGCGCAACCAGACGCTCTACGGCATCTTCCTCAGCCGCGAACGCCGCCGGCTCACCGAGATGACACCGCTGTTCGAGCGCGGCCTCGTCCACCCGCGTATCGCGAAGACCATGCCGCTCGACGACATCGTCGCGATCCACGAACAGCTGGACGAGGGGCACAACGCCGGCAAGCTCGTCATCGACGTGCCGTGACGCCCGCAGCGCACGGCCGCGGACGGCACCGGTAGCCGTGCGTCCTCAGTTCTGACGCGGGAGCAGTTCGGTGACGAACCGGTCCACGAACCGCGCCGATATCGTGCCGTCGGCAGGCACCACCACGAATTTGCTCAGCCCGGCCGCGAGATACCCGTCCACGAGCCGGTGCAGGTCCGCCCAGCTCCCGGCGATCACATCGCCCGGATCGGCACCCGGTCGCTGCGCGCCGATCCGGGCCGCCAGTTCGGCCGGGATGCCGTCCTCCGCGAGCAGCAGCGTGATGCCGAAGTGGTCGGCCTCGATCTCCCGGCCCGCCGCGGCCGCCGCCGCGGTGATCGCCGTGACCCCGGCCGCCGCCTCGGCCGGGGTCACGAAACTGCCCAGCCAGCCGTCGCCGTATCGGCCGATGCGGCGGAAGGCGCCCGGCGCGCGACCACCCAGCCAGATGTCGAGCGGCCGGGCCGGCCGCTTTCCGACCGTCGCCGCGCGAACGGTGAAGTAGTCACCGTCGAAATCGACATCGTCGGCGCGCAACACCGCTCGCAGCAGGCGCAGCGATTCGTCGAAGACGGCGCCGCGCGGCCCCGGCACCGGGAACAGTTCCTTCTCCCCCGGCCCCGCAGGCTGTAGTCCGAACACCGGCAGCACCCGCTTCGGAGCCAGGGCGGCGAGGGACGCCAACTGCTTGGCGACGAGCACGGGATGGCGCCCGGGCAGAATCGCGACCGAGGTACCGACTTTCAGACGGCTCGTGCGGGCCAACGCGAACGCCATCCCCACCGTCGGATCGACGGCCGGCGCGAAGACCAGTTCGGAGAACCACAGCGAATCGACCCCCGCCGCCTCGAGCCGATCCACCAGGGCCGCCAGATCGTCCGGATCGGCGGCCGAACCCGTACCCACCCCGAACCGGATCTTCACCTCGCCATTGCTCACACCCCTGCACAACAGCCGCTGCCGGACCGATATTTCGGCCCGGCAGGGGTGAGCGATCAGCGATGAACGATCAGCGTGGGCCGAAGCGTCGCCGACCGCGGGCCGACATCGCGCGCATCGCCGCCTCCATGAATCCGAACTTGGACGGGGAGTACGGGAACCAGAGCATTTCCTTCTTCTGGGTGGGCAGCGACGGCGCGGTGATCGCCTTCGGGCGGCAGTACTTGCGCAGGCCGTTCGCGCCGCCCCAGCGGTAGCCGGTGCCGGACTGTCCCCAACCACCGTGCGGGATGGTCGGATTGAACAGATTGATGACCGAATCGTTGATGTTCACCGCACCGACGTTGAGCGCGCGCGCGAGACGCTGACCGCGGGCGCGGTTTCCGGTCCACACCGACGCCGACAGCCCGAAGATCGAATCGTTCGACAGCCGAACGGCTTCGGCCTCGTCGGCCACCTTCACCACCGGAATGGTGGGGCCGAAGGTTTCCTCGGTGATGCACGACATCGAGTGGTCGACGTCGACCAGGACCGTCGGCTCGAAGAAAGTGCCTGCGCCGGTGGGCTTTCCACCGGTCAGGGCGGTCGCTCCGGCCGCGATCGCCTCGTCCACGTGCCGCTTCACGATCTGCATCTGGGCGGCCGTGGCCAGCGGGCCGAGATCGAAGGAGTTGCTGCGATCGTCCTGGCCCTGACGCAACTCCTTGACGTGCGCGACCAGCTTGCCGACGAATTCGTCGTAGACCGGTGCCTCGACGTACACCCGCTCGATCGAGATGCACAGCTGCCCGCCGTTGACCAGCGCGCCGTAGGCGATGCCGTAGGCGGCCCGGTCCAGATCGGCGTCCGCGAGCACGATCGCCGGATCCTTACCGCCCAGCTCGAGGCTGTAGGGCGTCATCCGCTCGGCGCATGCGACACCGATCTTGCGGCCTGTGGGCACCGAGCCGGTGAACTGCACGTAGTCGACATTGTCGATGAGGGCCGCACCCGTGGCCCCGGCCCCGGACACCACGGCGAGCACCGCCGGCGCCCCGATCTCGGACCAGCCGCGTTGCAGCACCAGCGGCGTCAGCGGCGTGACCTCGGAGGGCTTGTGCAGGACCGCGGCACCGGCCGCTAGGGCGGGCACGACGTCCGCGATGCCCATTGCGAGCGGGAAGTTCCACGGCGTGATCACACCGACGACCTGATACGGCTGGTAGACCGTGGTCAGCTGCTTCACCCGCATCAGCGGCGTATGCGGAGACGCGGACTGGTCGGCGAGGAATTTCGCGGCGTTGCGCGCCCAGTAACCGAGTTGGTCGACGGTGAAGGCGATTTCGATCCGGGCGTCGATGCGCGGCTTACCTGTTTCGGACTGGATGGCGTCGGCCAGTTCCTCGGCGTTGTCGATCACCCAGTCCTGCAACTTCAGCAGCCACTTCTTCCGGCCGCTCGGACCGATGGCCTCCCAGGCCGGCTGGGCTCGGCGCAGCGCCCGGGTCGCCTCGGCCACATCCTCGGCCGATGCGATCGCCACCGTTCCCACCAGCTCACCGGATGCCGGATTCCGCACTTCGATTTCGGTCGCGGGTGTCGCCGGCGCCTTTCCGTTCACACCGTCGACCCCGGGCGTGGCTTCGATCTTCGACACGTCTGCTCCTGTGCGCCATATCGCGGGCAATCGGCTCGGTCCTCGTAGCCGTGCCGTTCCGGCGAGCCTGGCACGGATGCGCTGATCCCGGCTTGGATGAATCGGCCCAATTCCGGGCGCCGATCTTGGACTGAAGGCACATGCCTTCACACGGGAGTCGCAGCTTGGTAAGCTGCCTGACATTCGAAAGCGAGTCCCGCACACTCCTTTCGGCAATGGCTGCTGCGAGTCGGTTCGCATCGACACGACTCGCCGATGGGGGTGTGATGACCGGTGCGACGATCGGACCCGAGGCCCGCGCATGGCTGGACAGCCTGATCCCGGACCTACTCGACAACAAGCAACTCGAGTCGATCGTCGCCTACACCGACGGCCACATTCTGCGGGACGTGCCGGAGATGGATACGCCCGCGCTGCGCGCCAATCTGCACGCGAGCACACTGGCCCTGGGCCGGATCATGCTGCCCAATCTCGCGACGGGCGCCACCCCCACCGAACTTCCGGACGAGGCCTACGTGCTCGCGGAATCGATCGCGCACAACGGCATGGACCTGCGGGTCCTGCTGCGCATCTACCGTTCCGGACAGCAGGCGATGATCCGGGTACTGACCGATCAGATCAGCCTGGCCTCCCTCGACGCCGACGCCACCCGTGAGCTGGTCCGGCACGCGGCCGGATGCGTCACCGACTGGGCCGGCACCTGCGTCGAACAGCTCAGCCCGACCTTCGCCACCCAGCACGCCCCCGACCAGCCCGGCCGATTCGCCCGCCGCCGCGAGACGGTGCGCGCGATCGTGTCCGGGTCCGTCATCGATCCCGCGGTGGCCGAACTGCGGCTCGGATATTGCCTCGACGACGTCCACCTGGCCTATCTGTTGTGGCTCGACGACGACGCGCCCGGCAGCCTTGCCGACCTCGAACGGGCCGCCCAGCGCATCGCGGCACAGCTCGACGCGCGCGGCAGTTTCGCCTTGGCGGGCGGAAGCCGCACCGTGTGGGCCTGGGCCCGCACCAACCGGTGCGCCACCCCGGAGCTGTCCGGTCTGGCCGCGGCCGGTTCGATGCGCCTCGCCTTCGGCCTTCCCGCGCCCGGACTGGCCGGGTTCCGCCGCAGTCACCTGGAATCGCTGGCGGCGCAACGTATTCAGCGTATGCGGCGGCGCACCGGCCGGGTGGTGCTCTACGACTCGGTCGAGCTCGACTACCTGGTCAGTCAGGACGACGAGGCGATGCATGCCTTCGTCGAGCGCGAACTCAGCGCGCTGTCGGGGCCGGGGGCGGCGCTGGCTCGCCTTCGCGAGACCCTGGGGTGCTATCTGGAGCGCATGTGCAGCGTGGAATCCACCGCCCGCGAGCTGGGGATACATCGCAATACCGTCCGATACCGCCTCGAACGCATCGAACACCTGCTCGGCCATCCCATCGAGGCGCGGCGTCTGGAACTCGAGGTCGCGTTGCGGTGCGCGGCATCGCTGGGCATCGACGAATCCGCCCGCGACACCGGCTCAGGTTAACGATGCATCACGAAAAGGTCTGTGGCACTGGATGTTCGGTCCAAGAACGCGGTGCGCGGATCGGCCGACTCCGCCATGGCGCCGCCCACGCCGCGGCCGTAGCGTCGCTGCCCATGGTTGTGAACACGGTCGTTGTGAACACGGTCGCCGTCGTAGGGTCGACCGGCCGGCTCGGCAGTGCCGTCGCCCGCGAGTGCGCGCGGCGCGGGCTGCCGATCGTGGCCGAGGTGTGGTCCGGCGGCCGGCGGATCGGCGCCGAGCGTCCGGATGTCGTCGTGGACGCGAGTCACCCTGCGGCACTGGACGATACGGCGGAACTGTGCCGGCGCACCGGTTCGCCCCTGCTGTACTGCGTCTCGAATCCCGGCGGTGAGCGGCTGCGCCTGCTGCGCGATCTGAGCGCCGAGATTCCCGTCGCGCTGGCCACGAATCTCAGTCCGCTGCACTGGATTCAGGTGCGGACCGCGGCGTTGGCGGCGCAACTGGCGGGGGCGATCACCGACGACGCGGAGACGATGATCGTCGATCGTCACCCCGCCACCAAGCGCGATGCCCCGTCCGCAACCGCACGCCTGCTCCGGGAGACGATGGGCGGGCACGCCGACATCACCTCCGTGCGGTACGGACCGATGGTCAGCGATCATCACATCGTCTTCACCGCGGGCCCGGAAACATTGGAACTCAACCATTCCGTGCGTGACATCCGCGCGGCGGCACTGGGTGCGTTGCGGCTGGCCGGGGAGTTGGTGGGGTTGCCCGCGGGCTGGTTCACCGCCGCACAACTCTACGATCGCATCGCCGAGCGGTCGGCGGGCGAATCGTCTCCGGACCCGTCTGTGGATTCCTCCCACATCCCGACCCGATCCAGATGAGCGAGGAGGCGCTGCGCCGCGTCGGCGAACAGCACCCGCGTCTCGGCGTCGATTTCGTCCATATCGGCGCGCCGTATCGCGCCGACCAGCCGCTCGTGACTGGCGACGGCGAACTCACCCCAGGAACGATCGACCGAGTACAGGCGATGCGGTGCGTACCATCCCATCTTCAATTGGAACGACGCCAGTTTCGGCGCGCGCGCAAGGCGGTTGAGTTCGCGGTGGAAGGCGAACTCGGCATCGGAGATCGCCTCGGCATCACCTCCGGCGACCGCCGCGCGCAGCGAGCCGATCCGGTCGTCGAGCCGTTGCGACGCCTCCGGAGTGAGCCGGCGCGCCGCGCGGCGGGCCAGTTCGTTCGCGATCTGCCGCTGTAGCCAGAACACATCCATGACGTCGTCGCGGCTGAGCTCGCTGACGACGAAGCCGCGGCGCGCGCCTGGTTCGACGAAACCCTCGCCGCGCAGGGTCAGCAGCGCGTCGCGCAACGGTGTGATGCTGACATCGAGTTCGGCAGCGGTGTCCTCCAGGTGGATCGTGTCCCCGGGGCGCAGCGTGCCCGCCATGATCCGGGCCCGGAGTTCGTGAGCGACCTGGTCCGAGAGCTGGGATCGCTGCCTGCGGGACCTGCCCGGCGAGCCCTCACCGCGTACTGCCGCCACCCACCGTTCTCCTGTCCGGTTCCACCGTTCGTCCGACAACTGCCTTCAGCCTAGAGACCGGGGCATGCGGTCTTCGTTACCGGCGGTGCTGGATAGTTCGTCCAGCGGACCGGACGCCGGTTCGTTCACAAGCGACGAGCGGGGCACGGCCGGGGGCTTCGAGAATGGCTGTGATTCGAAGGAGGGAACGATGCCCACCGCGTCGGCAGACCACCATGAACTCACCGCGTTCCGCATTCGTCGCCGTACCGCCGGAACCGGTGATGCCGGAGACCGGATCAGACGCTATCTCGCGCACGAGCGCGCGGCCGGTTGGCCCCGGCCACTGGCGCAGGGGGCCGAATGGTGTGAGCTACTGGACGAATTCACCTCCGGCCCCGAGTTGGCCGATGTCCAGACCAGAGCCTGCTGGATGGGCGGATACTGGTCGGTCATCGGCACCAAACTGCTCGGCGTCCGCACGCACGCACCCCGCTGGGGCCTGCTGCTGGCACGCACCGATCCGGCAGCGACCGGATACGACGGCCTCACCTGTTTCATCTGCGATATGACCGCACCCGGCGTGGCCGTCGCCAAGGCCCGGGCCACCCCTCGGGCCGGCGTGGACACCGTCCTTCTCGACCGCGTGGAACTCCCGCGCGACTATTGCCTCGGCGAGGTCGGCGACGGCTGGCGCGTACTGCAGGCGATCGGCCGCGACGGCGGTGGCTCCTCCCGCCTGCCCGGAGGAGCCTGACCGCCGCCGCGGTGCTGCCCGATCGGATGCCGCCGGATCAGACGCTGACGGGCGCGTTCGCCATGGCGGCCCGCACTTCGGCGCGCCGAGCGGACCCGGCGGTGGCGGCCGCCAGAGACTTTTCGACTCCCGCGTGCCAGCCGCGCAGCGCCGGTGCCACCTCGCGAGCGAAGGCGCGCAGACTGCGTTCCAGCAGCGGGTTCGGCACCCACCCCGGCACGAACAGGATCAGGGTGTCGAGACCGCCCAGCCGCGTGGACAATTCGGTGATCCGCTCGACGCAGCTCTGCGGCGGCCCGACGATGAAGGCCCCGGCGTCGATCAACGCCTCGAGTGCGGACCGGCCCGCGCTCTCCGAGCCGGGCACCGGCATACCCAGCGTGCCCCGGTACAGCTCGAGGCGCTGCCGCATCCAGCCCTCGAAGATCTCATCGATACCGCTTTCCCTCGAGTCACTCACGTGCACGAAGACATTCAGGCGGATCGGCCCCGCCGCGTGCTCGCGCAGCACCGCCAGCCGCTGTGCCAGCTGACCGATCGGATCGCCGACCATGCCGGCCCGCAGCGCACCCCACGGTGGCGTCAGATTCAGCAGCGGGTGTGTGCCGGTGCCGGCCAGTTGCTCGATTGCGGGGTCGCCGAGCGAACTCGCCACGACGACCTCGACGGGATCACGATACGGGCGCAGCTGCAACTGGGCCTCCCGGGCGGTGAACCACGGTGTGCGCACGTCGACCGTCTCGCCGCGCACCAGCGCCGTCACCGTCTCCAGGGCCGCCGCGAAGTGCGGGCGCACCTGCGCCGGGTCCACGCCGATCATCTCCATGTCCTGCACGAAGGCTCCCGGACCACAGCCGAGCAGCGTCCGACCGCGAGTGAGATTGTCCAGCAACAGGATTCGTTCGGCCACGTGCACGGGGTGGTGATACGGCAGCGGCACCACCCCGGTCCCCAGCCGGATGGTGCGGGTTTCCCGGGCGAGCGCCGCGATCAGCAGGTCGGGCGCCGTCAGGGTGCCCCACCCGCCGGCGTGGTGTTCGCCGATCCAGATCTCGTCGAAACCGAGCTCCTCCGCCAGCAGCACCAGGTCGATATCGTCGCCGAGCGAGTGGAAGGGATCCTGCCGGGGCGGATGGAAGGGCAGGGTGAAACATCCGAAAGAGGTGGGCAGCACCGTTGGCTCCTAACGTAATTGCGCCGCGATGGCGATCTTCTGGATTTGCGGCGTGCCCTGAACCACTTCCAGCAGATGCGCTTCGGAAGCCCACCGCAGGACGGGTTCGGCCGCGTCGAAGGCCCGCGAACCCAGGGTGCCGATGGCGGTATCGGTGGCCCGCCGGGCCGTGCGGGTCGCGTGCAGTTTCGCCTGGGCGGCAAGCACTTGCGCGTCTGGACGCTGATCTTCGACCGCGGCGCACGCCGTCCGCAGCAGCGCCGCGCTCGCCGCGATATCGGTGCTGATCTCGGCGAGCGGGAACGCGACACCCTGGAAATCGATGATCGGGCTGCCGAATTGGTGGTGTTCGGCCGCATAGGCCCCGGCCCGGCCCACCGCGGCGCGGGCCAGGCCGAGTGCACAGGAGGCCACCCCCAGCCGGCCCTGGGTGAACAGGCTCTCGCCGGCGAGCATGCCGCGGTTCACCCGGCCCACTACGCTGTCGGCCGGCAGCGTGACCGAGTCGAACCGGATATCGCCGGACGGGAGACTGCCGGCTCCGGTCGTTTTCGGGCGGTGCGTGACCGTGATGCCCGGCGCATGCGCGTCCACGAGAAAGCAGGTGATCCCGCGCAGACCGCGATCGGCGGTCTTGGCGTAGACGAACAGCAGGTCGGCGATCTGGGCGTGGCCGATCCACTGTTTGGTGCCGTCCAGGACGTAGTCGCCGTCGTCGGTGCGCCGGGCCGAGGTCCGCATCGCCGCCAGATCCGAGCCCGCGCCCGCCTCGTTGAAGCAGTTGGAGGCGATCAGCCGGCCGCGGCACATGGCCTCGAGATAGCGCGAACGCTGCTCGGGTGAGCCCGATTCGGCGAAGGCACAGATCGACAGCACCTGGTAGTGAATGGATTCCGCCAAGCCGACCCAGCGCTGCGCGAGGTCGGAGATCGCCGAGCAGAAGGCCCAGCGGTCGCCGGACCCCGGCACACCGGCGATGACGAGTTCGGCCGGCCCGGTGTCGAGCAGCGCGCGGAACAGTTCGCCCGGGTGGGCACCGGCGGCTTCCTGGGCGGCGACCTCCTCCGCGTTCAGCGTGCCGGCGATGGCGGTGAAGGCCTCGCGGTCGAAGCCCACCTCAGCGCCCCGCTTCGACGAGCCCCGCGCGAGCCCGGAAGAGCCCCGCGAGTACCTCGGGCGAGATCTCGATATCGAGCGCGCCACCGGTGTGCGCCGCACCGCCGGCGAACTCCTTCGGTACCGTGAAACATGAACCGTAGGAACGAATTTCGGCATCGCACTGTTCTTCCAAGCCGAGGCACGACGCGGTGGACTCGACGTAGTCGGGCGCCGCCATCCGCAGGGCGTCGAATGCCGCGGCGAGCACCCCGCCCAGGGTGGCGGTCCGCGCATTGGTCACGTGGACGATCGGGGCGCCGACCTCGGAATCGAGGGAGGCGGTGACGATCGAGGCGACCGCCGCATCGACCGGAACCAGATTCAGTTCGAGTGCGGGATCGAGCGCGATCGCCATGGCCCGCATGCTCATCAGCGAGCCGACCAGGGCTTCCACCCCGTGCTTGGTGCGGGCGATCGCGTCGAACAGACCGTAGAACGGCGAGGTGCCCACGACCTCGAAGGTGCGGCTGTGACCGGTCACGATGCCGGTCCGCCAGATGCGGGTCGTCAGCGCCGACGCACCGGCGAGCTGTTCGATCGCGAGCTGGCTGCGTTCGAATTCGTTACCCGCCCCGGCGCCGTCGACGGGGTCGCCCTCTTCGATGCGGCCGGTGGCCGACCCGGACACATAGGCCGTGCCGAGCAGTTCGAACCGGGTCACTCCGGCCGCCTCGGCGGCAGCGAGCAGAGCGCGGGCCGCCTCGACGTCGACGGCGACATCCCCGCCGGGAAGTTCGTCCTCGACGACCACGCGCTGCGGGCAGTGCCAGACGTCGCCGATCGTCCCGGTGGCCACCGCGGCCTGTGCGCTCTCGGCGATATGCAGCCGTTCCGCGTGGCGGTCGAGGAAACCGTCGCCGTCCTCGCCGTCGTATCCGTACGCGCTCGCGGCGGCCCGCAACACGGTCGCGACGTCACCGGTATGCGGTGCGGCGGTGGCGTGGACGGGCCGATCGGTGCGGTCCAGCAGTTCCAGAATCAGTGCGGCTCCGAGCAATTCGGTGGCGCCGTCGACCAGATATCCGGTCACGATGTTCTCCTCAGCGTGTCGTTCTTCGTCGTACATTCCGTCGCGGTGCCGAACGCGATCGCCATCAGCGGCGTGACGGTGTGGCCGAACACCGTCGACAGCCGTTCGTCGTCGAATCCGCCGACCACCGTGTGCCCCACCTCCGCGCGCACGGCGAGCAGTTGCAGCGTGGCGGTGAGCAGGCCGATCTGCAGCAGACAGGTGCGAAACATCGCGACGGCGTCTTCCGCACGGTCCGAACGCATTCCGGCGATCAGGAACAGATCGGCGTCGGCCATCAGCGCCTGGCCGCCGAACAGGTCCGCCACGGCCGAATCGGAGAGGTGGCCGATGTCGGCCACCCCCACCGACTCCGGCACCGCCTGCCGGACGGCGGCCACCCGGGTCTGCTCATCGCGTACGGCGACACCGACGACGATGCTGTCGCGCAATCGATCCGGCCAGTCCGTCAGCGCCGCGCCGATCGCGCGGAACAGCGGCGCGCAGCGTTCATAGTCCAACTGCCCTCGCCGCAGGCCCCGGGCCGAACGGCGCCGGGCCAGCAGATCCTGAAGGTCGGCCGGAACCTCGGCGGCGGCCGCCACGGGCACCAGGGATTCGTGCGGTGACTCGGCCACCCGCATGGCTCGATCGAGCCGGATGGTCCGCTCCAATTCCGCTGCCAGCATGGGCGATTGCTGCCAGACGGCCGGCCCGGTGACGATATCGGGGTGCTGCTCGACATCACCGGCCGCGGCCGTGGCGCAGTCCACGACCGCCGCGCAGGCGACGATCTCGCTGTCGGGCAGGCCGAGCGATTCGTGGATTTGCGCCAGCGACCAGTTGTCCGGATAGGTCACCGTGCGCCGCTCGGCGCCGCACACCTGGGCGAGGGTGCCCATCACGATCCCCGCGTCGAGCAGGCAGTAGCGGTAACCGCGAAAGCCGTAGCGCTGCAAGGTCCGCCACAGCGTGCTGGTCACCACGACGATCGCCTGATCGTCGCGGGCGGCGCAGACGGCGGTCACGATATCGCGGTCGATGCGGGCCAGTTCCCGGAAGAGCCGGCGGTGGAAGTCGTAGGCGAGTGCCGTCCAGTGTCCCTCGAGAGCGACGACGCAGACCACCTCGGTCGGATACAACCCGCCCGCGGAGGGCGCGCGGCGGCGGATCCGGCCGCCGTCGGAGGTCGTGCAGCCGTATCCGGATTCCAGCAGTCGCTGCAGGGTCCGCAGCCGGTCGTCGCCGGGCGTGCGCACGGCAGGTCCGCGCAACGACTCCGACCGCACCCGCCCGAAGACCGGCCGGACCTTGGAAGCGGAGCTGTCGAGCTGTTGCCGGCGCAGCACCCGTTCCATGCGGATCACGGCGCCACCGCCCAGTCCCGCACGTGGGGGTGACGGTGTTCGATCGCCCGCACGCCGTAATCCCAGTAGCTCTTCACCGCGATATCGCTGTAGATGTAGTCGTTCTTCGCGTCGATGTCGCTGCCGGTCGAGCTGAAGAACTTCACTCCGGTGGCCAGCGCCTTCAGTTGCAGTTCGCAGGCGCGTTCCAGCAGTTGTGCGGCGACCACGGCATGGCGCAGCGTGCGCCCCACGATCACGCCACCGTGGTTGCGCAGGAAGGCCGCCGGGGCGGTGCCCAGCGCCCGCGCGACGGCCCGGCCGGTTTCGATATCGAGAATGGTGTTGCTGGTCACCGTGAATCGTGGGCAGTGGTCGACGAAAGGCGCCGCGTCGTGCGAGAGTGCGGCCAGCTCCACATCCAGCGCGCCGAAGACCAGGGTGTTGGGCGCGTGGCTGTGCACGATCGCGTTCACGTCCGGTCGGGCGCGGTAGATCGCCTGATGCAAGGGAAGTTCCGGCGGCGCCATCCGGTGCACCGGCAGTTCCGGATCGACCTCGGCGACGATCATGTCCGCGGGCGTCGCCTCGCTGAAGCCGCACAGCGCGCTCTTGATCAAGAAATGGTCGGTACGGGGCAGACGGGCCGATATCTGCCCCTGATTGAAGTCGTCGTGTCCGGTATCCGACAGCTGCAGACTGCCGAGGGCGAGATTGACGGCCAGCCGCTGCCGGGCGGGCGTCGGGCTCGATGTCATGGCGATTCCTGATTCCGGCTCGGCGCGGGTCAGGCCGCGATGCCCAGCTTGTCCGCGATGTGATCGCACATCACCTGCACGTCACTCATGACCGCCTCGTCGACATCGTCGTCCCACTCGATGCCGAACTCGTCCTCGACGGCCACCAGAATGCGCAGGGTGGCCAGCGAATTGAGCCCCAATCGGCGCAGCGATTCGGGGCCGCCCTGAATATCCGACTCGTCGATCTGCCCACCCGACTCCTTGACTATCAGGGATTTGAGAGTGCTCATGATCTCTGCGTGGTTCATCGCGAAGCTGTTCCTATCGCTGCCAGTCCGGCGGACATGATCTTGCCCGCGGAGGATCGGGGCAGCGCCGGCACGATCGTCCAGCGCTGCGGAATCTTGAAGGGGGCCAGGGATTTTCGGCAGTGCTGGACCAGTTCGTCGCGCGTCGCGACGGTGGATTCCACATACGCGCACAGCACGGTCTCCGATCCGGCGCCCTCCCCGCGCACCAGGGCGCCGGTGACGGCGGGATGGCGCTGCAGCACCTCCGAAATCTCGGCGGGATCGATCTTGCGTCCGGCCATGTTGACGATCCGGTCGGCGCGGCCGGTGACGAAAAGGTCGCCGTCGTCGAGGTATCCGAGATCCTGGGTGCGGAAGTAGCCGTCGGCGTCGAGATGGCTGCCGAATTCCGGCGGCCGCGGATCGAGGTACCGGGTGGCCATCGATCGCGTCCGGACCGCGATGCGCGCGGCCGGGTCGTCCGCGCCGCCGGTCCGATGGGTGGCGATGTCCACCCCGGGCAGCGCCCGGCCCAGCGCTCCCGCGGTCCGGCCGTCGTTGAAGGTCACCGGGCCTACTTCGGCAAGCCCGTAGTAGTTGCACACCGGCCGTCCCACCGCCTCGAACCACCGGCGCTCGACATCGGCTGTGAGCGGCGCGGCCGAGCTGACCAGCAGGCGTAGCGAGGTGAGCGCGCTGAGATCGCGTTTCGCGAGCACCTCGTAGATGAACGGAAACGCCACCAGCACCGACGGCGCGACGTCACGCAGCGCGTTCAGCAACTGCGAGGGAATCGGGCTCACACCGGGCAGGATCAGGGTGGCGCCGGAGGCGAAGACCGGTAGCAGCGACGTGTTGAAGGCGAGCCCGTTGTTGATCGAGGCGAAACACATCACCGAGTCGTCGGCGTCGAGCCCGGTCGCGGTGCGCCACGCCGCCGCGGCATTCACCATGGCGGCGCTGCCGAAGCCCAGGCAGCGGGGTGCGCCGGAACTGCCGGAAGTGAAGCGGCCGAAGTCGATACCGGTCAGATCGTGTGTGGCACAGCCGTTTTCGTTCGCACCGGTGCGCACCGTGCGCATCGCACCACCACGACCGCGGTAACCGGGCAGGTCGTCGTCGCCTCGCCGTCCCGAGATCACCACGGAAGCGCCGGTGCGGCAGGCCGTGTCCTCGATCTCGCGCTCGCTCCACGCCGGATCGCCGATCAGCGGGACCAGGCCGGACCGCAGTGCGCCCAGCAGGAATGCCACGTCGTCGGGCGTATTACCGGGTAAGAGCAGGAACGGCGGCCGCGGAACGACGCGATGCAACCAGGCAGCCACGTCGCGGGCCGCCGCATCCAGATCGCGGTAGCTGTACCCGCCCGAGACCCCGTCGCCGACCGCCGTGCGGTCACCGAAGTCGGCGGCCCACCCGGTCAGGAGCGTGTCGAAAGTAGTCATGGTTCGACCTCGGCCGCGACGGTCAGCGGGCGAGTGTCGCCCGGACGAACCGGTCGATCGAGGCTTCGAATTCGGCGGTGGCCTCGAAGTACGGCGCATGGCCCGAATTCGGGATCACCTCCACCTCGGCATCGGGCATGATGGCCGCCACCTCGCGCATCATCGCCCCGGAGGTCTGGAAGTCGTTCTCGCCGGCGGAAAGCAGGACCGGACAAGCGATTTGACGCAGGCGGTCCGGTTCGTCACTGACCGTCAGCGACGTCTTCAGGTTGGTTATCAACTGCTGCTGCGAACTCAGCGCGATGAATCGTTCCTTCAGCGCGAGATAGGCCGGCGAGCCGCCGAATTCGACGGTGTGGTGCGAGTAGATGAGCGGATACATCTCGTTGAACAGCGCCGTCGGGCCGACGTTCGTCACCGTCGACAGCCACGCCTGAATCAGCCGGCGCCGCCGCCGGCCGCCGATGGCGTTGAAGACCGGGCCGTACAGCGCCAGCCCGCCCACCTCGTCCGGGTAGGCCAGCGCGTACTCCCGCGCCAGCAGCGTCGAGTCCGACGAGGCGACCAGATAGGGGCGCTCGACCCCGAGGTGGGTGAGCACGGCGCGCAGGTCGTGGATGTGCCGCTCGAAGTCCACCACCCCGTCGACCTGCGTCGACGCCCCCTTGTTGCGCATGTCGTAGGAGACGATCGAGTACTTGGTCGCGAGCTCGGCGCTGAAGTTGCGCCACAGCGGTGCGATCAGGAAGAGGTTCGGGATGAGCACGATCGTCGTCGGCGATTCGATGCCGTAGCGCTCGTAGTAGATGTGCACGCCGTCCTCGGTCTCCAGCCTGCTGCCGGCGATATATCCGAGGTCGTAGGCGTCGATCTTCTCCGCGGTGACCGCTTCGACCATCAGCTTCTCCATTCTGGAACTCGATGCTACAAATAACTTATAAATAGGAGCGACTTCCGGAATGCTACTGACGCCTCGACGGGCGTGCAACCCGCCGGGGCCCGCCCCGAAACCTTTGGGAGCCTTATGTTCACGCGCCTGGCGGCGGTCGTACTGCGAGCGCCGCGCATCACCCTGATCGCCGCCTTCCTGTTTCTGCTGCTGGCAGGCGGCTTCGGCACCTCGGTGCTCACGCAGCTACCGGCCGGCGGTTACGACCCACCCGATGCCGAATCCTCCCGAGCCGAGCGGATCCTGACCGACCGCTTCGGCGCCGGTGGTTTCTCCCTCGTGTTCGCCGTCACCGCGCCGGACGGCGTGGACAGCGCCCCGGCCCGCGACCGGGCCGGGGCGATCCTCGCCGCATTGCATCAGTCGTCGCAGGTCAAACAGGTCGTCTCCTATTGGGACGAACCGGCGCAGCAGCGGTCGGCGCTGGCCGGCCGGGACGGGCGAACCGGGCTGATCGCCGGGCTGGTCGCGGGCACCGACAAGGACGCCATGCAGCGTGCCCACGACATCGCCACGCCCCTAATCGGCGATCGGGACGGCGTCACGGTCACCGCCGGTGGTCAGGCGGTCTCGCTGTACGAGCTCAACCATCAGTCGCAGGTGGACGCGGTGAAGATGGACATGATCGCCATCCCGCTGACGTTCCTCGTGCTGGTGTGGGTTTTCGGCAGCGTACTGGCGGCCTCGGTGCCTCTCGCGATCTCGATGTTCGCACTCGCCGGATCGGTGGCGTGGCTGCGAATCCTGGTGTCGTTCACCGATGTCGCGGTCTTCGCGGTCAACGTCGCGCAAGCACTGGGCCTGGCGCTGGCCATCGACTACACGCTGTTCATCATCAGCCGGTTCCGCGAGGAGAAGGGCGCCGGCCTGACACCGGAGCAGGCGCTGATCCGCACTCTCAACACCGCGGGGCGGACGGTGGCGTACTCGGCGCTGACCGTCGGCATCGCCATGTCGGTGATGCTGGTGTTCCCGATGTACTTCATGCGTTCGCTGGCCTTCGGCGGTCTGGGCGCCATCGCGTTCTGCCTGATCGGCGCGCTGGTGGTGGCGCCGGCGCTGATCGTCGTACTCGGCGACCGGCTGGACGCCCTCGACGTCCGGCCGCCGATCCGGCGGCTGTTCGGCCGCTCCGGCGCGGCGGCTCCCGAGGTCCAGCGCACCGCCTGGTACCGGGGCGCGATGTTCGCCATGCGCCGCGCCGTGCCGGTGATCGTGCTGGTCTCCGGCCTCCTGGTGATCCTGAGCCTCCCGCTGCTGGGAGCGCGGTTCGGCTATCCCGACGACCGGGCGCTGCCCGGCAGTACGCAGTCCCGCCAGACCGGTGACGTGTTGCGCGCGCAGTTCCCGGTGGACAGCCAGGGACGAACTCCGATCGTCTTCCCGGACGCCGCCCCGCCCGCCGCCGAACTGACCGCCTACGCCCAGCGGTTGTCCCTGGTCGACGGGGTCGTCGCCGTGCAATCCCCCGGCGCCACCGTCGCGAAGGGACAAGTGGTGTCCGACCGGGCGACGGATGCGGCCGCACATGCGGATGCTGCGTATCTGACGGTACAGACGACGAAGGACCCGTTCTCGCAGGCCGGGCGCGACCAGCTGGCCGAACTCAAAGCCGTTACGGCGCCGGGCGAAACCCTGTTCGGCGGCCTGACCCAACGCGATCTGGACGCGGTGCACGGCATCAGCGACCGGCTACCGCTCGCGCTGGCCCTGATGGTGCTGGCCACCGCCGCCCTCCTGTTCATGATGACCGGCAGTGTCGTGCTGCCGTTGAAGGCCATCGTCATGAACGTCCTGTCGCTGACCGCCGCGATCGGCGCGATGGTGTGGGTGTTCCAGGATCACCACCTGGGAGGGCTCGGCACCACCGCCATCGGGCGCACCGTGGTGACCATGCCGATTCTGCTGGGCTGCATGGCCTTCGGTCTCGCCATGGACTACGAGGTGTTCGTCCTCTCCCGCATCCGGGAGGAGTGGCTGCGCTCGGATCGCTCCGACGCCGCGAGCAGGCAGTCCGTCGCGGTGGGGCTCGCCCGCAGCGGACGGATCGTGACGGCCGCCGCCACCGTCATGGCCATCGCCTTCGCCGCGATGATGGTGTCGCAGGTGTCCTTCGCGCGCGGCCTCGGCTTCGGCTTGACGCTGGCCGTGCTGATGGACGCCTTCCTCGTTCGCATACTTCTCGTGCCGGCCTTCATGAAGGTGATGGGGCGCGCCAACTGGTGGGCGCCGAAACCGTTGGCGCGCTGGCACAATCGCCATCAGTGGCGGGAAGAAGGTCCGGCGGGACCAGCGCTGGGCAGCATCGAATCGTCCGATCCACGTCAGCTCTCGGAGGAACCACGTTCATGACGACATATGGGGTACTGCTGTTCGAGGACGTCGAGGAACTCGACTTCACAGGGCCGTGGGAGGTGTTCATGGTCTCGGCGATGCTGCGCGAGTACCAGGACCGCGCGGTGCTGATCGCCGAACGCACCGATCCGATCCGCTGCGTCAACGGGATGCGCGTCCTGCCGGATCACACCTTCGACGACCACCCCTCCCTGGACGTGCTGCTGGTGCCCGGAGGCCAGGGCACCCGCCTCCAGGTCCACAATCCGGCCCTGGTCGACTGGATTCGCACCACCTCGGCCGGGGTGAGCTGGACGGCGGGCGTGTGCACGGGGGCGTTCCTGCTGCACAAGGCGGGTCTGGCGAGCGGGCGGCGCATCACCACGCATCGCCTGTTCCACGAATCGCTCCAGGCCCGCGGCGACGTCACCGTGGTGACCGGGAGCCGCTACGTCGTGGACGGCAATCTCGTAACCTCCCAAGGCATTTCGGCGGGCATCGACATGGCGCTGTGGTTGATCGGGGCCCTGCACGGCCGCGATCACGCCCGGCGGGTGCGTGAACACATGCAGTACGAACCGGCCCCGCCCTACCTCGCGGACGAGCCCGACGTGCGGTGACGAGGTCCGGTGCCGGACCCCGGGGCCACAGCCTGGCACCGCTTCGTCTCGGCCGGTCGAGCGCGAGGGACGATCCGCGTTCGACCGGCCATTACCGCGGGGGCTCGGGCTACGCGCCCGCCCGCTCGGGCGCCCCGTCGAGCAATTCGCGCAGATGCGCGCGCGACCAGGTGCACAGCTGATGGACCGTGGCGAGCAGGTCGCGCCCGGCCGGGGTCAGGGAATAGTCGACGCGCGGATTCGGGGTGTGGTGGTCGTAGCGGGCGACGGCCGCCGCCTGCTCCTGTTCCGTTCCGCTCACCGCGTACCTCTCACCTGGAAGTGCGTACTTCCCCAGCGTAGGGATCGACCGTAGCGTGCGAGGGGTGCGGATTCTCGAGACCTATGCCCGTCTGTTCGTACCCGGCACCCGGACGGGACGCGGGTCGAGTACGTGCAGTGGACGGACGAGGTGCGCATCCACGTCCTCGGCAGTTGAATAACCGGTGTCAGTTCTTGTCGTCGAGGCTGTCCAAGGTCGTCAGGATCGCCTCGACCGGGATGCGGCCGGCGGCGACGGTTTCGGCGCCGTTGCGCCGCAAGGCCACCGACAGCGGTGCCGCCCAGGTGTTTTCGTAGATCAGCACGGCGGCCGAACGCCCGGGGTGCAGCGCGGCGCCCGCCTCCCGCAGATCGCCGTCGTCGAGTACACCCGTCGTCTCCTCGGCGAACAAGGCCACGCTCGCTTCGCAGTCGAGCCCGATATCGGCGATGTCGATGCCGGTCAGCGACCCGTCGCCCTCTTTCCGGAGAAACGCCAGGTTCAGCACGCGGATGATGCCCCGGCCGACCAGATCGCGCAGCACCGGCAATGCCGAACCGTCCGGCGGGCGGCCCGCGGGGAACTCGATGACGAGATAGTCGATCGGTCCCATCTCATCGATTCCGGCAGCACTGGTCATCCGAGCACCTCATCCGTGGCCGGATCACCGCGGTGATTCGGCGAGACAGCAGCTGATGTCACGCCGTCGGCGACGAGGACCTCTGCCACCGGCGTAACACCTAATGATTCGAAGCCGCGCCGCTCGCGGATAAACCGGGAATCGATTCCCGGGGCGCAGGCCGTCGGACACGGTGTCTCATTCACGTGGCAGTCCCGCCACTCGTTCATCCCGTGCGGCGGGCCGCGGAGTTTCGCTCACGGTGAGTCTGGATGGTGGCAAACCGCGTGTGGCGGCGAAGAATTCGCGTGACCGCGGTGTGGAAGGGGTAGTGGTGACGACGTCCGTGCCTGTGCGACTCGAGCACGCGAAAGATATTCATCCGGGCGTCGACGTGCCACTACTTCGCGAGGCCGTGGTGGCCGAACGCCCGCTGTGGACACCGGCCGAACTGCACGAACTCACCGCGGTGGTGGCGAGCGAACTGGCCACACCGCTGCTGGATATCGTGCGGTTCGACACCACGCGGCGCTGGTGGACCCGGCTCGCGCTGACGATGGGCGTGGAACTGTGGTTGCTGTCGTGGGCGCCCGGCCAAGGCACCGAACCGCACGACCACGGCGGTGCGTCGGGTTCGTTCACCGTCTCGATCGGCGAACTCGACGAGGACTATCGCTACCCCACCGGCCCCGTACGCTCGGCCGGTCGCCGCGCCGGCGACACGATCGCGTTCGGCCCCGAACGCGCCCACCAGCTGCACAACCGCAGCGCTCGACCGGCCACCACGGTGCACGCCTACTCGCCACCACTGCGACCGGTCCGCGAATACCGGTCGCTGCGGGATTTCACCGGTGTGTGACCATGCCGGTAGCCGCCATCGCATGATCGCCGAGGAGTGACGGTATGAGCGCCGAGGACCTGCTCGCCCGGGCACGCGCCGGGCTGAACCGCGTCGAGCCCGTCACCGCCGCGCAGCGGTTGGCCGAGGGCGCGCTCGTGGTCGATATCCGCCCGCACGCCGACCGCCTCGCCGAGGGCGAGATCCCCGGCGCGGTCGTCGTCGAGCGCATCGTGCTGGAATGGCGGCTCGACCCCGGCGGTGCGCATCGGCTCCCGGACCTGACGTCCGACACCGAGGTCATCATCGTCTGCAACGAGGGATACGCGTCCAGCCTGGCCGCCGCCGACGCACAGCGTCTCGGACTGGCCCGCGCCACCGATCTGGCCGGCGGGTTCCGGGCCTGGAAGGCGGCCGGCCTGCCGGTAGCTCCCGGCGGCACTCCCGCCGTTCCGTAGCACCGCCGGCACCTTCCTCGCAGCACCGCGTCTACCTCCCGGTTCCCGGAATTCTTTCACCTGCAAACGATCTGGCTGAGAATGTAGACGGGCAAACGGAATTACGAGGAGTGCGATGACCAGGTGTGCGCATTATGTCGGAAGTGTTCCAGCCGAGTTGATGACCGGGGATGCTGCGGTGCTGCAGTGGTTCGCCGATCGCAGTGCGGGCCATCCCGTGACCGGATTGCCCTGTGATCTGGATCCGGACTGGATCCTCGACTACCTCCGCCGGCGCAGAGAGCACGAGGACGTCTTCGATGTCGTCCGGACCGGCGATTACTCCGACTACAGCGATTTCCCGAGTTACGGCTTGCGCCCGGGGGTGAAGCTGGAACCGCGGCACGTGGCGATGGACCGGCTCGACCGCATCGACGCCGTGGTAGCCGCCTTCGACCAGGTGCGCGCCGGGCGGCCCGAACTGGACGGGACGAGATTGCAACTGAGCCAACCCAATCCGCTGGATCTTGCGATGTTCGTCTTCGCCGGTGCGGCGGTGTCGAACGGTTTCCCGCTCGGTCCGGCGCTGCGCCGCTCCGATCTCATCGTGGCCGCGCTGCGGCATCTGCCGGTGTTCACCGAGGCCGCACTGCACGAGATCGCGGAGGTGAACGCGCGCTACGGCGATCGCGTGGTCTGGCAGGTCGAATCACCGTTCGCGCTGCTGGGCATGGTCAAGGCCGACCAACTGGGTGCGAAATGGGCGGCGGGGCCGCTGCTGGCTCGCCAGCTGGCCGGGGTACTCACCGGGATACACGAGATCGGAGCACAGGCGGTGGTCCACCTGTGCTACGGCGATTACCAGCACAAGGCGCTGCTCAGCCCGCGTTCGCTGGCGCCCGCGGTCACCCTGCTGAAGCACACCGCACGCCGGCTGCGCGCAGACGGCACTCCCTTTCCGGCGGTGCACATTCCGTGTGCGTACGGTGCCGAACCCGCGCCCCGCGACGCCGCGTTCTATGCGCCCCTGCGCCGGCTGGACCCGGACTGGAACGTCATCGCGGGGGTGGTGTCACCCGATTCCGCCGACGACAGCGCTCACGCCCTGCAACTGTTCGAACAGGCGGCCGGGCGTACGGCGTTCGGCGTCGCGACCGCGTGCGGTCTCGGCCGCTGCAGTGTCGCGGACGCGCAGCGCGCTGCCGAGACGACCGCAGCACTGACCGCCGAGACGACCACCGGTTGAGCATCCCGGCACGGGTCGCGGTGCCGGGCGTCAGCGCCCTGACGCACGGCGCCGCGGCCCGGCACGGGCGTCCGCCACCTCGCCGGCATACCGCAATCTTGTTCGGCCCCAAGGATTCTGCGTCGCACACCTCGCGACCAGGGCAGACCCGGAAGGGAGCCGCCGGAATCCGGCGGATGCCACGCGGGAACCGGACAAAGGCCTTACTCTGGATGAGTCGGTGGAAGTGGGGTGATGCCGGACGTGACCAACCGGGACCGCGACCCCGTCTCGGGTCGTCGTCACTGTTTCTTCCGCTTTGCTCGCCGAAAACGGCACTCACGTAACGCAACGTCGCGTCCCCTGTCGTGACCCCTAGCCGCGCATCACAGACAGCGGCATTTTCGTACCTGCATCAGCTATCTTTCAGCTACTCATGACCTGCATGAACTTGCATCGAAACTTGCTGTTTCCCTTGATGATTCAAGTACTGCTGATAAACTGATTTCCCGTGTGCCGAAATCGAGTTAACAAGCGGCTACGGAGGTTTCGGATTTTGTCGTAGGACATGCCATCCGGACTCGGTCCGGTAGCCGATCCGGCGCACCGTCCGTTCGTACGCAGTTCCAGGGAGTTGCTATGGGGAACAACGAAATTCCGCGCGTTCTGGTGGTAGGCGGCGGCCCGGCGGGGTCCACCGCCGCCGCACTGCTCGCACGGTCCGGAGTACAGGTGACCCTCCTGGAGCGGGATACGTTCCCGCGCTACCACATCGGAGAATCACTGCTGGCCTCGTGCCTGTCCACGCTGCGGATATCCGGCGCCTACGACCGGGTCGCCGCGCACGGCTTCCAGATCAAGCGCGGCGGCTACTTCCAGTGGCAGAACGACACCTGGTTGCTGGACTGGTCCAAGCTCGTCGATGCCGAGGCATGGTCCTGGCAGGTCGACCGGGCCACCTTCGACGACCTCCTGCTGCGCAACGCCGCCGACCAGGGTGCGCAGGTCATCGAACAGGCGACCGTCAAGAACATCCTGTTCGACGGTGAACGTCCGACCGCGGCGGAATGGGTCGAGGCCGGCGACGACACCGTCCACACCGCCGAGTTCGACTTCCTCGTCGACGCCACCGGCCGA
The DNA here is from genome assembly GCF_001612965.1 of Nocardia kruczakiae NBRC 101016. Taxonomy (GTDB): domain Bacteria; phylum Actinomycetota; class Actinomycetes; order Mycobacteriales; family Mycobacteriaceae; genus Nocardia; species Nocardia kruczakiae. The sequence continues at coordinate 51,434 of NZ_BDBL01000028.1, read as the reverse complement.
GACGGGTTGCTGGCCAAGCACTTCGGTATGCGGCGCCAACATCCCGCCTTCCGCAACGTCGCGATCTGGTCGTACTGGAAGGGCGCACATCTGCACCCGGACAGCCCGGAGGGCGCGATCAACGTGGTGTCGACCCCGGAGGGCGGCTGGTTCTGGAACATTCCGCTCGCCGACGGTCGTACCAGCGTCGGCTATGTGATCTCGGCGCGAGTGGCCGCGGAAAAGCTGCGCGGGCACGATTCGCGCCAGTCGTACTACGTGGAGACCATCCGGGAGAGCAAGCCGATGTGCGAAATGCTCGAGGGTGCGGAGCAGATCGCCGACGTGCGGGCCGAACAGGACTACTCCTATGTCGCCGACCGGTTCTGCGGGCCCGGCTACGTCCTCGTCGGCGACGCGGCATGCTTCCTGGACCCGTTGCTGTCCACCGGAGTCCACCTGGCGACCTATTCCGGGCTCGTGTCCGCGGCGGCGATCGCGACCACACTGCGCGGTGAGATGTCCGAGACCGATGCGCTGGCGTACTACGAATACACCTACCGCCGCGGCTACACCCGGTTCCTCTCCCTGGTCTCCCGGATGTACGAGCACTACATCGGTTCCGAGGAATACTTCGCGCACGCGCACAAACTCACCGACGTCCACGACGGCGATTCACCCGAACAGTCGTTCACCCGGATCATGGCCGGTCTGACCGACGTCGGCGAGACCACGGGCGATCAGGACCGTACCGGCACCGAGGTCATCGTCTCCGAGGCGGAGCGCCTGCACACCGCCCCGGACACCGACGGGGTCAACATCAAGTACATGGGCGGACTGGATATGTCGCCGGTCTGGGACCACTGGCGTGATCCGCTGTCCGACACCGAGATGGGCGAGATCCGCATCACCACCGAACCGGTGTTCGGCCTGACGAGCCGCCCGCGCTCCGACGCCGAGCGCGAGGCCGTGGCGCTGCCGGTCCAACCGCCCCGCAAGGGCGCCGGCGCCGCACTCTAGCGGTGACGTCACCAGGACTCCCGGTGCGAACCGAGACGTGGAGTCGACAGTGACCGTCACAGGATCCGCCCCCGGCCCGCTGAGCGAACCGACGCCCAGCGGGCCGGGATTCCGGACGAACCCGGCCACGCAGATCGAGCGATTCCACCACCCCACGACCCGATCCCTGCTGTCGGGCGAGGGCCTCACGACCACGGCGCTCGAACACATCCTCGAGACGACGTTGAGCGTGCACGTCCTGCGCCAGCACCAGGTTCCGCCCCGCACACTGCCCACATTCATCGTCGACGAACTCCGGCTGCGGGATGCCGAGGGCGCGCTGGTCCGGCGCTCCCGTCTGGTCACTCCGGCACTGGCGATCGTCTCGATCAATTACGTTGTGGCCGTGCCACAGTCGGCCGCCACCAGCGGCATCGACGATGTCCGGATGCCGATCGGCCACGGCTTGCTCACCCGCGGCCTGCCCCAGCGCCGCCGCCTGCTCTGGGCGGGTATCCGGCCGTGGCCGGACGGCCGGCCCAGTGCGTCCAGGGCATACATCATGACGCTCGGCCGCCGTCCCGTGTGCTATATCCGCGAAGTTTTCCATCCCGCGGTCGTCCCGCCCGCACACACGACCGGGCCGCTGCCGGAACCGGCTCTGCGAGATGATGTCTCCGAGGAGAATTGAGTGCCTGCTCCCACCATCACGGTCCTGCTCGACCTGGTTCTCATCATGGCGGCCGCACACCTGCTCGGCTGGCTCGCCGAAAAGATCGGGCAGCCACCGGTCATCGGCGAGATCGCGGCCGGAATCCTCGCCGGTCCCACCGTCATCGGACATCACCTGTCCGCCACCCTGTTTCCCGAAGCCGGACGCTCGTATCTGACGCTGCTCGCCAATATCGGAGTGGCGGTGTTCATGTTCGTCGCCGGTCTGGAACTCGATCGGGAGATCTTCCGCGGTGCCCGCCGTTCGATACCCGCGGTGTCGGCGGCGGCCTACGCGATCCCCTTCGCGCTGGGAAGCGCGGTCGCGATCACCGTCCTGGCACGCCACACCACCGGCAACCGGCTGCACTTCGCCCTGTTCGTCGGCTGCGCGATGGCGGTGACCGCCTTTCCGGTGCTGGCGCGAATCCTGCACGACCGCAATCTGGTTCGCACCGAGATCGGACAGCTCAGCCTGGCCTGCGCGGCGCTGGTCGACGTGGTGGCGTGGTCGGTCCTGGCCGTCGTGCTCGCGCTCGCGCACCCGGGCGGCGTCGGGTGGCGGCTCGTCCTGCTCCTCCCGCTGGTCGGCCTGCTGTGGTGGTTCGTGCGGCCGCTGCTGGCCCGGATCTCGGAATCGGGCACCCAGCAGACGATGATCGTGCTCGGCGTGGGTGGTGCGCTCGGGCTCGCCGCGATCACCGAATGGATCGGCTTGCACCTGATCTTCGGCGCTTTCGCGTTCGGTGTCATATTCCCGCGCGAACGCCGCCGGACGGTCGAGTCCGGTGTGCGAATTCTGTGCCTGCTGCTGATGCCCGGCTTCTTCGTGATCGCCGGGCTGGCCGTCGATCTCGGCTCGGTCGACGCGACCTCGATCGGCGAATTGATCGCGGTCATCGTGGTGGCGGTGGCGGGAAAGGTCGGCAGCGTCTACGTCGCGGGCCGGCTGACCGGGATGCGGTCGCGGGCGGCCGCCGCCGTGGCAGCGCTGCTCAACACCCGAGGTCTGACCGAACTGGTGATTCTGAACGTGGGCTTGACGAGCGGCCTCATCGGCACCCAGTTGTATTCACTGTTGGTGATAATGGCCCTGGTGACGACCGCCTCGACGGCGCCGATGCTCCGTCTGCTCGGCATATCGCGCGGCGGCGACCTGTCGTGGCGTCCGCCGCACGCACCGGACTCGGAGCACCATCCGGATCCGGACGCCGTGACCGCGGCAGTGCAGACGCCGGATATGAGCGGAAAGCACTGAACCGCAAGTACATCCGATCGACTCCGGGCGCCGGCGGCGGCAGCCCTCCTCCCATGTTCGCAGACACCGTCCCCGCGTCGCTGCTATGTTGCTTGCGTGGGCGAACCGCCAGGCACCGCACGACAGGTCATCGAAGTCTGCAGATCTGTGGGCGTCGAGACGGTCCGGCATACAGTCTTCCTCGCACCGCCCATGTGAGTGCGACACGTGCCGCACCCGCCGAGCTCTCGTCGAATTTCTGTTCCATCCGTCTGGAGTCCCGTCTTTGACCACACCACAGTCACCCCTCCCCGAGCCCTACACCACGGCGACCGGAATGTGCCCCGTCCAGCACGGCTCGCCCTTCGATGCCGACGACGACCGATTCCCGATGTACACAACCGAATTCGTCGCCGATCCCCACGCCGCCTATCGCGAGATGCGAGGGCAGTACCCCTCCCTCGTTCCCGTCGAGCTCGCCCCCGGTGTGCCTGCCACCCTGGTCATCGACTACGCCGTCGCGGTTCGCATCCTCAACGACCCGGACCACTTTCCCTCCGATCCGCGCACCTGGCAGAAGACCATTCCGCAGGATTCACCCGTGCGCCCGATGATGGAGTGGTATCCGGCGGCCCGGTACAACACCGGTGCGCCCCATGCCCGCTACCGCGCTCCGTCGGTCGCCGCGATCGACCACATCGACCTCCACAGCGTGCCCGCGATCGTGGAAAGGGTTGCCGTTCCGCTGGTCAACTCCTTCTGTGAGCAGGGATCGGCCGATCTCGTCATGCAGTACTCGTTCCCGCTCGTCCTCGAGGTCCTCAACCGGATGGTCGGCTGCCCCGCCGACATCGGGACCCGAGTCGCCAACGGCATGGCGGCCCGGTTCGACACCGTCAGGGGTCAGCAGGGTATGGACATGCTCAAGGAAGCGCTCATGGAACTCATCGCGTTCCGGCGCGAGCAGCCCGGCGACGACGTCACCTCACAGCTGGCCCATCATCCGAACGGCCTCAACGATATCGAGGTGTTCGCCCAGCTGATGTCCTTCTACGGCGCCGGCTTCGAGGCCCAGCGCAACCTCATCAACAATGCGCTGATGCTCATCCTCACCGATGAGCGATTCCGGTTCGGCGACATCCTCGGCCGCAACCTGTCCACCACCGACGCCCTCGACGAAATCCTGTTCAACGACCCGCCGATGGCCAACTTCTGCACCACCTATCCCCGGCAGCCGATCATGATCGACGGCGTGTGGCTGCCCGCCAACCAGCCGGTCCTGATCAGCCTCGCGGCATGCAACAACGATCCGAAGATCCGCGGCGAAGCGGCGAGCAGTATCGGCAACCGTTCGCATCTGGCCTGGAGTACCGGGCCGCACGCCTGCCCCGCCAAATCGGTGGCCTATCTGACGGTCCAGAACGCCATCGACCAACTCTTCGACGCGCTGCCGGAGATCCAGTTGGCCGTCCCGGCCGCACAACTGGAATGGCGGCCCGGCCCGTTCCACCGGGCACTGACCTCGTTGCCGGTCGTCTTTCCGAAATCGCCACCGCTGCCCGTGATGTAGCAACCGCATCCCCCGGCCCGGGCGACCGCCGCGACGGTCGCCCGGCCGGGTGGCGATTCGCCCCATCGGGGCCGGGCCGTTCTAGGTGGGAAGTTGTGACCTCGGGGACGGCCTCTGCTATCTTCTCTGCAGTGCCTCACGCGCCGGCCGGTGTAGTTTAGTGGTAGAACATCAGCTTCCCAAGCTGAGAGTGCGGGTTCGATTCCCGTCACCGGCTCTCTCTTCTTCCCCGCGACAGCGCCCATCGGGTGCGCGATACGTCCATCCGGACGAATTCCCTTGTCTCTCTTTCACTTCGGCTGCCGGTGAGCTACCGACAGCCGATGACTTCGGCCGGAGTCTTCATCAGCCGACGCCGAGGTCGATGCCGAACGTCACCTCGATCCGCCGCACGGCGAGATCCCTGCAACCGCGGCGACCGAAACGCCCGAGCCCGCGTACAGCGCTGATTCCGGCCGAAAGGTTAGGCGGGGCGAATCGTGGCTACCCCTCCCGAGGTGCTGGGTGCCGTGGACGTCGAGCGGCCGGGTCGGAGGGCCGGTCCACGGCACGGATCTATCGCACCGACCGTGACCTGTGACGACGGCGGAAGGAAACCGGACAGATGCTCATGCTCACGCCCACTGCCATCGAGGCCGTTCGCACCATCACCTCCGCGGACGGGATGCCCGACGATGCGGGACTGCGCATCTCCACCAACGACGGCGCCGAGACCCTGCAGCTCGCAGTAGCCGCGGGGCCCGCGGACCAGGATCAGGTGCTCAATGCGGAAGGCCCGCGGGTCTTCCTCGACGAGCACGTCGTCGACTTCCTGGACGACAAGATTCTCGACACCGGACTGGGCCCGGACGGGCAGGGCACCTTCGTGCTCGCCCAGCAGGACCCGAACACCGCGGGGCACTAGACCGACGCCGATTCGGCTCGATCACGGCCGAATCGGCGCCCTCCCGCCGACGGCCGGCCTAGTCCGGCCAGACCGGCGTGCGCTTGTTCAGGAAGGCATCCATACCCTCGCGCGCACCGGGCAGCTGGGACGCGGCGGCCATGACCTCGAGCGCGATCGCGTAGGCGTCGTCCTCGGGGCGGTCGAGCTGTGCGTACAGCGTCCGCTTGCCCAGCGCCTTACTCGCCCGGCTGCCCCGGGTGGCCCTGGTGAGCAGGTCGGTGACCGCCCGGTCCAGATCGGCGTCGGGGACGGCGCGATTGATCAGTCCCCAGTCGGCGGCGGTGCGGGCATCGATCGGATCGCCGGTGAGGGCGAGTTCCATCAGGCGTTTGCGGCCGATCGCCCGGGCCACCGGAACGGCCGGGGTGTGGCAGAACCAGCCGCCCTTACCGCCCGGCAGAGCGAAGCCGGCCGATTCGGCGGCGACGGCGAGATCGCAGGAGGCCACCAGCTGGCATCCGGCGGCGGTCGCCAGGCCGTGCACACGTGCCACCACGACCTGAGGCACGGATTCGACGGTCGACATGACCTCGGTGCACAGGGCCAGCAGGTCGCGGACGCCGAGCAGGTCGCGGGCGGCGACATCGGCGAAATCGTGCCCGGCGGAGAAGACGGGACCGTTCGCGGCCAGAACGATCCCGCTGGCATCACTGCCGCCCGCCCAGCGAAATGCCGACAACAACTCCCTCAGATGCTCGGCCGAGAGCGCATTGCGCCGGTCCGGCCGATTCATCGTGATGCGAACGGTCTCACCGTTGCGCTCGACGAGCAGGTGCTGGTACTCCGCTGTGGCCATACCCCACGGTAGATCGGTCCGGAGGCGTTCGGGCGGGCGAACTCGTCGAGCGATCGGTGATCGGCGCGCGGTACTACTGCGGCGCCGCGACGCAGGTGGTCGCGATCTTCTGGGTCGCCGCGCGCGCCTTGTCGGAGTCCTCCTTGCTCAGGCCGCCCATCGAACCGTCGGCCACCTGGGCATTGCTGCCGGGCTTGGTCATCTTGCGCAGGCCGTCCTGCGAAATGCCTTCGTCCACATAGAGTTTGGCGGCGCAATCGGCGAGTTTCGCATCCTTGAGGCCGCTGGACTGCAGGGACTTCGACAGGTCGGCCTGGGTGACGGTCGGCTCCGAATCCTTGTCGGAGCCGCACGCACCCAGCAGCGGCAGGGCGATGCAGACGGCGGCGATCAGCGAAATCCTCAACTGTTCCTCAATTCTCAGGCGTATCAGCTATGGCGCGCTCCGGCGGGACCGGACACGAACCGCGCAGGTGATACTGCCGCATCACGCGGCCGGACAACAGTCCGAGTGTCGCGAATACGGAGCCTTCACAACGGCGCCGCGGCCGGATCCGTCGTTCGCGGGGCCGTGACCTCTGTTGGCATCGCGTCAATGATTGCTAGGGTGTCCCCGTTCCTCGTCGGCGTCCGAGTCTCGGTGCGGGAGTTTCGAATGATGTTGAACCATCACCGGGTCGGCACCGGTGAACCCCTGGTCCTGATCCACGGCGTCGGCAGTCGCTGGCAGGTGTGGGAACCGGTCATCGACACGCTGGCGGCCCATTTCGACGTCATCGCGGTCGACCTTCCCGGTTTCGGCGGGTCCGACCCGCTCCCGCACACCACGGTCGACACCCTCACCGACGCCCTGCACGCATTCCTCACCGAACAGGGCCTGGAGCGTCCCCACCTCGCCGGCAACTCCATGGGCGGCCTGATCGCGCTGAACCTCGGGGCCCGCGGTGTGGCGAGTTCGGTGACCGCGTATTCACCGATCGGCTTCTGGTCCGACGCCGGGCGCATCTGGTGTCAGCAGGCGCTCGCCCGCGCGGCCACCCTGGGCCGCGGGCTGCGCAAGCAACTGCCGGCCATTCTCGGCACGCCGGCCGGGCGGACCGCCTTCCTGAGCATCGTGTTCGGCCGGCCGTGGGCGCTGGACACCCGGACCGCGGTGGAGACCGTGGACGGCGTCCTCGGCGCCCCCGGATTCCGCTCGGCCCTGGCCTCTTTCGATCACGCGCGGCTGCGCGACGGTGGGCGGCTCGCCCGCATTCCGGTCACGATCGCCTGGGGCAACCGCGACATTCTGCTCACCTATCGGACGCAGAGCCGGCGGGCGCGGCAGTGGCTTCCCCAGGCCCGGCACGTCACCCTGCCCGGCAGCGGCCACACACCGTTCTACGACGACCCGGCCGGTTGCGCGAAGATAATCCTCGAGCAGATGCCTACCCGCGGGTAACCACGGGAGGCCGATCCGAGCAGCACGGAGTGAGCGATGAGCGACGTATCCCTGACCTTCGACGGTGATCGTGCCTACGTCGAACTCGACCGGCCCGACAAACACAACGGGCTCACCATCGACATGTTGAACGATCTCGTGCGGGTGGCGCGGGTGATCGGAAAACGCGACGAGATTCGCTCCGTCATCCTCGCCGGCAACGGGCCCAGTTTCTCCAGTGGTCTGGATATCGCGAAGGCGACCGGCGACCCGCTGAGTATCGTGCGCAATTTCCTGCCGCTACCGTGGCTGGGCACCAATGCCTTTCAGGAGGCGTGCTGGGCGTGGCGGCGACTGCCGCAGCCGGTGATCGCGGCGGTGCACGGCCATTGTTTCGGCGGCGGACTGCAATTGGCGTTGGCGGCCGATATCCGTTTCGCCACACCGGATTCCGATTTCGCCGTGATGGAAGTCGCCCACGGCCTGATCCCGGATATGTCGGGCGCGGTCACGTTGTCGCGTCTGATCGGCGTGGACAAGGCGCTCCTGCTGACCATGACCGCCGACCCCGTCGACGCCGCCTATGCCGCGCGCATCGGATTGATCACCGAGGTCAGCGAGGATCCGCGCGCCGATGCCGAGAAATTGGCCGATCGTATCGCGGCGCGCCCGGCACCCGCCGTCGCCGCCGCCAAACAATTGTTCGAGCGCACCTGGCATACGGGCACCCGCCGCACCCTCGGAATCGAACGGGCGACCCAGATACCACTTCTGGTCCGGCAGGCGCTCGGCCGTCGGTAGATCCGACAAAGGGACACACCGCCGACCCGGGAATTACCCGAAAGTGCGAGCGGGAAACCCATTTACCTGCGATTCGCTGTTAGCATTTTCACACTTTGCCAGCGAAGCCGGTGAACGGGGGCGCATCGGCGAGAACGGGAAGGGCTGCATTTGTCCAAGACCGTATCCGTCCTGCTGTCCGCGATAGCGGGCGCCTCGGCCGTACTTCTGACCGTGACCGCGCCCGCGGCCGCCAACCCGAATGCCATCAATCCGATTCCGGTTCTCAACGGCACCACCGGATTACCGAATCTGGCCGGCCGTTCGCGAGCGATTTTCCAGGTCACCGGAATGGCCAGCCCGAATGCCACCGAGAACTACAACGTCCTCGGCACCGACCTGGGAATCATGTGGGACAACGGCCGCGGCGAGATGCTCACCGCCTTCGGCGATACCGCCGGCGTGGGGCTGCCGAATCTGCTGGCGGGCAGTTTCTGGGCGTGGCGCAGCAATATCCTGGTGCGCAGTCACACCCAGGATCCGTCGGGCGGCATCTATTTCGACAGCGCCGTGCGCGACGTGCTCGGCCAGGCGCGGGATCTGATTCCCAGCCCCAAGATTCCGTTCATCGAGATCAGCCGCATCCCGACCGCGGGAATCTCGGTCAACGGCGTGCAGTACATGAGCCTGATGTCGGTGAAGAGCTGGGACGACGTCGGCCAGTGGACCACCAACTACTCGGGCCTGGCCGCTTCCGCCGACAACGGGGAAACCTGGGCCGACCTCGATTTCACCCGCCGGCCCAACGAGGGCGGCAATGCCAACTTCCAGATGAACGCCTTCGTGAAGAGCGGCGGCTGGGTGTACGAATACGGCACGCCCTCGGGCCGCAATCACTTCGCCTACCTCGCGCGCGTACGGGAGAACGACATCCAGAATCTCGCCGAATACGAGTACTGGGACGGCGGCGCCTGGCGCAAGAACGATGTGAACGCCGCCCGCCCGATCACCGGCGGGGTAGCCGAGATGTCGGTGATGTGGAACGACTACCTCGGGCAGTTCGTCATGCTGACCACCGATCCGTGGAATTCGGTGGTGATGAGCCGGGCGTCTTCCCCGGAGGGGCCGTGGAGTCCACCCGAGGTGCTGATCGATACGCGCGAATTGCCGACCGCGTACGCCCCCTCGATCTTCCCGTACCAGACCGGGCGGGAGCTGTATTTCCTCACCACGGTGCACAGCCAGTACAACGTCGTCCTGATGCGCACGACGCTGTAGTTCGCCTCGAACAGCCCACGCCCGGCCGGGTTCCGCTCGGCCGGGCGTCGCGCTGTCGCTGGCTAGACTCGCCCCCATGGACGCCGCCGAGTGGGACGAGCGCTATGCGCAGAGCGAGTTGGTGTGGGGCGCACCGCCGAACGCGACGGTCGTCGAGCACATCTTCGGATTGGAGCGCCGCGTCCACCTGGTGCCCGACGCGCCCGGGGAGGAGCCGCCGGACTTGCCGCGTGCCCTGGATCTGGCGTGCGGCGAGGGGCGGCACGCGCTGTGGCTGGCCACGCACGGCTGGCAGGTGCGGGCGGTCGATTTCTCCCAGGTCGGCATCGACAAGGGACGCACGGTCGCCTCGCGGCTGTCGCGTTCGGTGCGCAGCCGGATCGACTGGGAATGCGCGGACGTCACCGATCTGGCCGGAGCCGGGATCGACGGCCCGTTCGAACTGATTCTCGCCGTCTACATCCACCTGCCGGCCGAACAGCGGCGCACCCTGCTGCTCTCGGCGGCCGAGCGGCTGAGTCCGGGTGGCACCCTCCTCGTCCTCGGCCACGACACCACCAATATCGCCGACGGTTACGGCGGGCCACAGGATCCGGCGATCCTGTTCACTCCCGACGATGTGGTGGCGGATCTCGCTGCGGCAGAACATATCCGGGTCGACACCGCGCAGCGGGTGATCCGCGAGACCGAGGGGCGCGACGCCATCGACGCCCTCGTGGTCGCCACCGCGACCGTGCCCGATCCGGAGGAGCAAGCGACGGCCACCCCGGACGCGTGATCCGGGGTGGCGACGCCTCACAGTCCGGCGCTGCCGGTGGGTAGCGGCGCCGGTCCGTGGGACTGTGCGGGCGGAGCGGTCCGGTCGTCACCGAATCGGTCATGGCCGAATCGGTCACGGCCATAGCGGTCGTACCCGAACCGGTCGTAACCGAGTGATCACTCTCCTCTCGAAATCCCGACCGCAGTCGAAATTACCTCCCGGATACCGGCACGACATCGGGGTATTCCCGGAGCTGGGACCTGAGATTTCGTGGTCCGCAGAGATTTTCGGCTCCGCTCAATCCAGCGTTGCCCACCGGCGCAGCCACGGTTCCACCGTCTGCGCGATCAGATCGAATCCGGCGCGGAAGGAATGCGGCTGACGAGGAACGACTTTCACCTCGGCGGCATCGGAGGGATCCGGAATGCCGAAGGGATCGCGCTCGCCGTTGATCACCACCACATCGACGTGCGCGGACGCTGCCACCAGTTCGTCACGCCGCGTCTTCTCCGGCTTGCCGGGCGGATGCAAGGGGAAAGACAGGGCCAGTACGCCTTTCGCGTCGGCCGCCACGGCGGTTCGGCAGGCGACCCGGGCGCCGTTGCTGCGACCGCCCTGGATCAGCGGTACGCCGGGCACCCGGTCCCGCAGGGCGGCGACGATCTCGAGCCAGGCCGCGTCCTGCACGGTCGCCGATCCCGGCGCCCGGCGGCCGGCGACTCGATACGGCTGCACCACCCGCGCGACGACTCCGCCCAGCGCCACCGCGCGATCGCGGACGGCCAGCAGATCCCCGGCCTCCACCCCGCCGCCGGAACCGTGGGTGAGCAGCAGCAGAAAACGATCGCCGGTACCCCGCTCGATCTCCACCTCGGCATCCCCCGCAGTCGTCTCGATGCGCACGTGGTCCACGGTAATCGCCGTTCAACGCGCCGCGGCCACGCACCGGAAGCCGATATGGCTCATGCCGGTGTCGATCATCTGCGGGCGCCGCGCCGCGGGCCGGTACCGGCGGCAGTAGCTGTCGGCGCAGAGGAACGAACCGCCCTTGATCACCTTGCGCGGCACCCGGAACTGCGGCTGGCGCGGGTCGACACTCCGTTCCCGGTCCCCACCGCGCGGATTGCGCGGGACGCAGCATCCGCCGCCGTCCGGATGGCGTTCGGCGTACCAGTCGTCGGTCCATTCCCACACGTTGCCGGCCATATCGAACAGGCCATAGGGGTTGGGCGGATACGAACCGACGGCTGCGGTGCGACCGTAACCGGGGTCCGGGCGCCACGGGAATGCGCCGTGCCAATAGTTGGCCAGTCGCACATCACCCGCTTCGCCCTCCGCACCCCAGGTGAATTCGGCGCCGTCCACACCGCCGCGGGCCGCCGCTTCCCACTGCGCCTCGGTCGGCAGCGCCCGGCCCTGCCATATCGCGTAGGCGGCCGCGTCCTCGTGCGCGGTATGGACCACCGGGTGGTCGGGCCGGTCGGCGATCGACGACCCGGGCCCCTCGGGATAGCGCCACGAGGCGCCGGGCGTCCAGCGCCACCACAGGTTCAGGTGCCGCAGGTCGACCGGGCCCGAGGTCCCGGTGAACACCATCGAGCCGGGTTGCAGGTTCTCGACCGGCGCCCCCGGGAAGTCGGCGGGATCGAGCGGACGTTCGGCGACCGTGCGGTATCCGGTTTCGGCGACGAACCGCTCGTACTGGGCGTTGGTGACCTGCCGAGTCTCGATGGCGAAGGCGTCCACGGCCACCCGGTGGGCGGGCCGCTCCTCCGGATAGTGGCGGTCGGAACCCATGGTGAAGGTCTGTGCGGGTATCTGCCGTACATCGGTGGCGATCGACATGTTCACAGTCACGGCCGTTCCTACGAATCGGGTGTGAAGATCTGCGCCCAGTCATTTTTCATGCTGACCACCGTCCAGTCGTTGCGACGCGCGTGCGCGAGGGCATCCTCGGCGCCGGCGACGTAGTCGAATTCGCGATCGGCGTCGTCGTGCAGGATGAGCATGCGCAGCGACGGCGCGCCCGCGAGTTCGGAGAACGACAGCATGGGCAGATCGCCGTTGGAATTGCCGACCGACAGAATGGGCCGGCGGCCGATCCGGCTCCAGATTCGGATCGGTTTCTCCGGTCCGTCGTCGAAGAAATCCATCGCGGATTTGTAGAGCAGGTCGCTGCGGCCTTCCTGTTCGCGATAGGTCAGCCCGAGCGCACTGCCGATCACTCGTTCCGGCGGCACCCCGTAGAGATCACCCGCGACCGGGCGCATGAAATCCCGGTCGCCACCGGAGGCGATGTAGGTGGTGAATCCGTTGTCGCGCAGATACCACAGCAATTCGACCATCGGCGCGAAACCACAACCGTGGTACGGGCGGCCGAGAGTCGGGTGGGCTGCGTCGGCGAAGAATGCCGCCACCCGCGCGTCGTAGTCCTCGACGGTGATCTCACCGAAGGCGCGAGTCACCGCGCCCATCAACAACTTCAGATCGTCGTCGTCACCGTGATAGTGCTTGACCATCGCCGCGCCGAGCCACTGCAGGTCCTGCTCGTAGGCCGCCCGCCACGGCTGTTGCGTGCGCAATTCCGGTTCCTGCTCCGCCATTTCGGCCAGTCGCCGGATGGTGAAATCGAGCTGTATCGGCATCGGTTTCTCACACCACAGGGTGCCGTCGTTGTCGAATACCGCGATCCGTGCGGACGGTTCGACATATCCGTCTCCGTCGCGATCGGTGACGCGAGCGACGAAATCGACGATGGCGGAGGTGGTTTCCCCGTCGTTCCAGGATTCCAGCGACACCGCCATCGTCAGTCCCGCGCGAGGAAGTCGTGCAGTTTGGCGACGGCGTGATCGATCGTGAACGACGCCGGTTCCTGTCGCGGCGGGAATTCCTTGAACGTCTCCAGGAAGGCCGTACAGATGGCGGTTCCGTACAGCGCGATGTAGTCGTGATCGAGGAACCAGTCCCAGTAGGTGTTCGAGGTGACGTCGGCACGCTCGAAAGGATCGGTACGCAGGTTGAACAGCTTCGGTACCCGCAGTGGGGTGAACGGCTCGGCCCAGATACCGAGCGTGCCCTCCTTGCGCTGTTCCATGAAGACGATCTTCCAGTTCTCGAACCGCACGCCGAGCACGTCGCAGTCGTCGGAGAAGTAGACCATTCCCCGGCGCGGACTGTGTTCGGCCTCGCCGGTCAGATAGGGCAGCAGGTTGTAGCCGTCGATGTGAACACGAAAAGTCTTGTCTCCTACCGCATGCCCCTTTTTCAGCTTCTCCACGATCTCCGGCTCGCCCGCCGCGGCGAGGAAGGTGGGCAGCCAATCATGGTGCTGCACGATGTCGTTGGATATCGCACCGGCCGGGATGCGGCCCGGCCAGCGAATCACCTCGGGCACCCGGAACGCGCCCTCCCAGTTGGTGTCCTTCTCACTGCGGAAGGGCGTGGTCGCGCCATCGGGCCAGGTGTTGGCGTGCGGGCCGTTGTCGGTGCTGTAGATGACGATCGTGTCGTCGGCCAGCCCGAGCTCGTCGAGGGCATCGAGCACACGGCCCACATTGCGATCGTGGTCGATCATCGTGTCGTGGTATGGCGACTGCCAAATACCCGCCTGCCCAACGCTTTCCGGCTTGGTATGGGTACGCAGATGCATGTGCGTGAAGTTCAGCCAGACGAAGAACGGCGTATCGGCCTCCTGCTGGCGGGCCATGAAATCGATACACGCCTCGACCACATCGTCGTCGATGGTTTCCATCCGTTTCTTGGTGAGCGGGCCCGTATCCTCGACGCGCTGCTTGCCGACGCGCCCGAACCGGGGATCCTCGGTGGGATCGTCCTCGTCGGTGGCCCACGAATGCAGGACTCCGCGTGGACGTTGCAGGTCGTACAGACGCGGGTAGGTGTCCTTGTGCGGATAGTCCGGCAGCTCCGGTTCTTCCTCGGCATTCAGGTGGTAGAGGTTGCCGAAGAACTCGTCGAATCCGTGCACCGTCGGCAGGAATTCGTTGAGGTCGCCGAGGTGGTTCTTGCCGAATTGGCCGGTCGCGTAGCCGAGCGGCTTCAACAACTCGGCGATGGTCGGATCCTGCGCCGACAGGCCGATGCCCGCACCCGGCATGCCGACCTTGCTCATCCCGGTGCGATAGACACTCTGGCCGGTGATGAAGGAGGCCCGCCCGGCCGTGCAGCTCTGTTCGCCGTAGGAGTCGGTGAACCGCATGCCCTCCTCGGCGAGCCGGTCGATATTGGGCGTGCGATAGCCCATCAGGCCGTCGCTGTAGCAGCTGAGATTGGTGATCCCGATGTCGTCGCCCCAGATCACCAGAATGTTCGGCTTCGAATCCGGCACAGCGGCCTCCTCCGGCGCAGGTGAACTACCCTGCCGAAATCCTGCCCGCGCCGGCCTGCGGGCACCTCACCCGCGGGGGGTGATTGCGGTGAGGCAGGGCTCGGGTGTTCATCTCGTCACATCGCCCGGTCAGCGCTTTCCAAGCCCATTACTCATCGGTAATATACGGTGTAAGTTACCCGCGAGTAGAAGGCGGATATTCCGTTCGACTACCCGGTGTGGAGACACATGGGCGGGAACGGCACACACCGACCCGCACCGACTCAACGGAGAGTGAGTAACAGAGATGGGCCATTACAAGAGCAACGTCCGCGACCTGGAGTTCAACCTCTTCGAGGTGCTGGGCATCGGCTCGGTGCTGGATTCCGGCGCCTACGGTGACCTGGACACCGACACGGTCAAGAACATCATCGACGAGGTACGCCGCCTGGCCGAGGGCCCGGTCGCCGAGTCCTTCGCCGACGCGGACCGCAACCCGCCGGTGTTCGACCCCACCACCCACAGCGTCTCCATTCCGGAGTCGTTCAAGAAGTCCTTCAAGGCCTACGAAGAGGCCGGCTGGAACAAGGTCGGCCTGAACGAGGAGCTGGGCGGCCTGCCCGCGCCGCGTTCGGTGGTCTGGGCCCTCAACGAGATGATCCTGGGCTCCAACCCGGCCGTCGCGATGTACGCCGCCGGTGGTCCGTTCGGCCAGATCTTCTGGAACAACGCCACCGACGAGCAGAAGAAGTGGGCCGAGATCGCCGTCGAGCGCAACTGGGGCGCCACCATGGTGCTGACCGAGCCCGACGCGGGTTCCGACGTCGGCGCCGGCCGCACCAAGGCCATCCAGCAGGAGGACGGCTCCTGGCACATCGAGGGTGTCAAGCGGTTCATCACCTCCGGTGACTCCGACGACATGTTCGAAAACATCTTCCACCTGGTGCTGGCCCGCCCCGAGGGCGCCGGCCCGGGCACCAAGGGCCTGTCGCTGTTCTTCGTGCCGAAGTTCCACTTCGACTTCGAGACCCAGACCCTGGGTGAGCGCAACGGCGTGTTCGTCACCAACGTCGAGCACAAGATGGGCCTGAAGGTTTCGGCCACCTGTGAGGTCACCTTCGGCGGCCATGGCGTGCCCGCCAAGGGCTGGCTGGTCGGCGAGGTCCACAACGGCATCGCGCAGATGTTCGACGTGATCGAGAACGCGCGAATGATGGTGGGCACCAAGGCCATCGCGACCCTGTCGACCGGTTACCTGAACGCGCTCGACTACGCCAAGCAGCGGGTGCAGGGTGCGGATCTGACCCAGATGACCGACAAGACCGCGCCGCGCGTCACCATCACCCACCACCCGGACGTGCGCCGCTCGCTGATGACGCAGAAGGCCTACGCCGAGGGCCTGCGCGCCATCTACCTCTACACCGCCGCGCACCAGAACGAGGACATCGCTCAGCTCGTCTCGGGCGCCGACAAGGACCTCGCGTTCCGCGTCAACGACCTGCTGCTGCCGATCGTCAAGGGTGTCGGCTCGGAGCGGGCCTACCAGTACCTGACCGATTCGCTGCAGACCTTCGGTGGCTCCGGCTTCCTGCAGGACTACCCGATCGAGCAGTACATCCGCGACGCGAAGATCGACTCGCTGTACGAGGGCACCACCGCCATCCAGGCGCAGGACTTCTTCTTCCGCAAGATCGCCCGCGACCGCGGCGTGGCGCTGGCCCACGTGGCCGGCCAGGTGCAGAAGTTCATCGAGTCCGAGGCCGGCAACGGCCGCCTGAAGGGCGAGCGCAAGCTGCTGGCCACCGCGCTCGAGGATGTGCAGGCCATGGCCGCCACCCTGACCGGGCACCTGATGGGTGCGCAGGAGGACGCGAAGGAGCTGTACAAGGTCGGCCTGGGTTCGGTCCGCTTCCTGATGGCGGTCGGCGATCTGCTGATCGGCTGGCAGCTGCTGCGTCAGGCCGAGGTCGCCATCAAGGCGCTCGACAACGGCGCCACCGGCTCCGACGAGGCGTTCTACACCGGTAAGGTCGCGGTCGCGCAGTTCTTCGCCCGCAACGTCCTGCCGGAACTGACCGCCACCCGCACCGTACTGTCCAACCTGGACAACGACGTGATGGAGCTCGACGAAGCGGCCTTCTGATCGTCTTCTCGCCACCACGTGAATACAGCGGCCCCGCCTCTCGCATTCGGGAGGCGGGGCCGCTGTCGTCCCGAGTTATAAATGTGACGAGTGTTTCGTCGGCATATCGCACGCCGTCGGCCGAGGACAGGCACAATACCCACGGCGCGACTCATGGAAGGAAATTCGGAATATGAGACGACTGTCCGCCCTGGCCGGAGCTTGCGCGGCGGTCGCGCTGCTCGGCCTGACGGCATCGCCGGCCGGAGCCGACCCGAACAACATCAATCCGATTCCGGGGCTGAACGGCATCAACGGATTGCCGCAGCTGCCGGGCCCGACACAGGCGGTCTACCAGGCCACCGGCATGGCCTCGCCGAACCGGACCCAGAACCAGAACGTGCTGGGCACCGACCTCGGCATCATGTGGGACGACGGGCGCGGGCAGATGATCACCGCCTACGGCGACACCGCCGGACTCGGCGTGCCGAACGTCCTGGCGGGCAGCATCTGGGCGTGGCGCTCGAACGTGCTGTTCCGCAGCCCGGCCGGTGCGGACCCGTCGGGGGGCCTGAACTACACGAGCTTCGTGGACAATCCGCTGCCCAGCCCGAAGATTCCGGGTATCGAGATCAGTTTCATCCCGACCGCCGGCATCTCGGTCGACGGCGTGCAGTACATGTCGATGATGTCGGTGCGGGAGTGGGGTCCGGACGGGCACTGGGACACCAACTTCTCCACGATGGCCGTCTCCGGTGACGACGGCCAGACCTGGGCGCAGCTGCCGACCACCCGCCGCGGCAACGAGAACGGCTTCCAGAGCTTCCAGCAGAACGCCTTCCTGAAGGCCGGCGGCTACGTCTACAAGTACGGGACGCCGGCGGGCCGCAACCAGCCCGGATTCATCTCCCGGGTCAAGGAAGCCGATATCGCCAACATCGACGCCTACGAGTACTGGGACGGCGGCGCGTGGAAGCCGAAGGACGCCAATGCCGCCAAGCCGATCGTCGGTGGTGTGGGCGAGCTGTCGGTGCAGTGGAACGCGCATCTGGGCCAGTACGTAATGCTGACCACCGATCCCTTCGACTCCGTGGTCTTGCGGACCGCACCGAATCCGGAGGGTCCGTGGAGTGCGCCGCGGGTGCTGGTCGATGTGCGCAATCTGCCGACCATGTACGCGCCGATGATCTACCCGTATCAAACCGGCAGCGACCTGTACTTCCTGCTGACCATGCACAACCAGTACAACGTCGTGCTGATGCGCACGCCGCTGTAGGCGGGCGGGAGCCGGAGTTGTCGACGGGCGAGAGCCCGGAGGATACGAAGACGGCTCCGTGCGGTTGCCGGGTCGGGGGTCTGGCAACTGCACGGAGCCGATCTGATTATCGGGGCCGGGCTCGGGGCGTTACACGATTCGTTTCGACACCGGAGAAATTCTCGATCGGGGCACCGGGGACAATCGAGGGCGATTGCGGTACGGGGCGCTGATCTCACGCCGCGGTGCAGCAGCAAGCAGAGCTCGGACCTGCCGAAGCTCGGACGACTCGAGGAGAAGAGTATGCAGCTGGGAATGATCGGGCTCGGCCGAATGGGTGCCAATATCGTGCGGCGCATCGTCAAGGACGGGCACACCGCGGTCGGCTACTCCCGGCACGAGGACCAGATCAAGGAATTCACCGACGAACTGGGCGACAGCTTCCAGGGTGCGACCGACTACCCGGCCTTCATCGCGCTGCTCGAGAAGCCGCGCGTGGTCTGGGTGATGATCCCGGCCGGCGCGACCGGTGCGGTCATCGACCAGGTCGCCGACCTGCTTGAGCCGGGCGACATCATCATCGACGGAGGCAACAGCCGCTACCACGAGGACATCAAGCGGGCCGCGGCGCTGGCGCCCAAGGGAATCCACTACCTCGACATCGGCACCTCCGGCGGCGTGTGGGGCCTGGACCGCGGCTACTGCCTGATGATCGGCGGCGAGGCCGAGCAGGTCGCCCACCTCGAGCCACTGTTCCGGTCGATCGCCCCGGGTGTCGACGCCGCCGAGCGCACCCCCGGTCGCACCGGTGAGCCCTCCCCCGCCGAGCAGGGCTACCTGCACTGCGGCCCCGCCGGTGCCGGGCACTTCGTGAAGATGGTGCACAACGGCATCGAATACGGCGCGATGGCGGCCTACGCCGAAGGCCTGAACATCCTGCACAAGGCCAATATCGGCAAGGAGCTCGACGACGCGCATTCGGCCGAGGTGTCCCCGCTGGAAAACCCCGAGTACTACCAGTTCGACATCAACGTGCCGGAGGTCACCGAGGTGTGGCGGCGCGGTTCGGTGGTCGCGTCCTGGCTGCTCGACCTGACCGCGGCCGCACTGCACGCCGATCCCGACCTGACCAGCTTCGGTGGGCGGGTGTCGGATTCGGGCGAGGGCCGGTGGACCATCCACGCCGCGATCGACGAGGGTGTGCCCGCGCCGGTGCTCTCGACCGCGCTGTACGAGCGTTTCTCCTCGCGCGGTGAGGCGCTCTACGCGGACAAGGTGCTCTCGGCCATGCGCAAGGCGTTCGGCGGGCACAACGAGCTGCCGGGCAAGTAGGCAGCGGCGGATCGGCGCACGCCGAACCGGAACGAAGGCCCCTACCGCATCGGCGGTAGGGGCCGACGGCTACGGTCGGTCCATGCGCAACGTTGCCGGGATCGTTCTCGCAGTAGCCGCAGTCGCCCTCGCCGGGTGCTCGGGTGGGGGCGGCTCGAGCTCCACCACCACGACCAGCCCCAGCGCCGCACCGGGCACCACGAGTGCGGCCGGCGGCACCGCCGCGACCACCACGACCGGCAACCAGCAGGATTGCGCCGCAGGCTATCTCGCGCAGTTCACCACCCGGCAGAAGCTGGCGCAGCTGCTCACCGTCGGCGTGAAGAACACCGCCGACGCCGAACAGGTGGTGCGCGGCGAACAGGTGGGCGGCATCTTCGTCGGCAGCTGGACCGACCAGTCCATGCTGTCCGGTCAGGGCCTCGACCAGGTGAAGGCCGCCGCGCGCACGCCGCTCATGGTGACCATCGACGAAGAAGGCGGCCGGGTGTCGCGGTTGCAGAATCTGATCGGGCAGGCGCCCTCGGCCCGGGTCGCCGCGCAGACCATGTCGACCGACGAGTACTACCAGCAGAGCCTGACCCGCGGTCAGGCCATGAAGAAGCTGGGTATCACCGTCGACTTCGCGCCCGACGTGGATGTCAGCGACGAGCCCGACGACGCGGTGATCGGCGACCGCTCCTACTCCCAGGATCCGCAGGTCGTCACCGAATACGCCGGCGCCTACATCCGGGCCATGCATGATGCCGGTCTCGGCGCGGTGATGAAGCACTTCCCCGGCCACGGACACGGATCGGGCGATTCCCACACCGGCGCGGTGCGCACACCGCCGCTGGATCAGATGCAGCAGGTGGATCTGGTGCCGTTCCGGAACCTGATCGACTCCGGCGCCGCGGTGATGGTCGGTCATCTCGACGTTCCCGGTCTGACCTCACCCAACGTTCCGGCGAGCATCAGCCCGGCCGCGATGGCACTGCTGCGCCAGGGCACCGGCTACAACGCCAAGCCCTACGACGGCCCGATCTTCACCGACGACCTGAGCGGCATGGCGGCCATCACGGCGCGGATGGGCATCGAGGACGCCGTCGCCGCCGCCCTGGAGGCCGGTGCCGACGAGGCGCTGTGGATCAGCACCGACGCCGTCGGTTCGGTGCTGGACCGGCTCGAGCAGGAAGTTCGCGACGGGAAACTGACGATGAAGCAGGTCGACGATTCGGTCCTGCGGGTGGCCAAGTACAAAGGCATCCAGCTCCCCTGCTGAGCCCGGCTTCAGCGAATCGGTGGCAATTCGTTGCCCTCGGAAACTTACCTTGGAGTAAGATAGGGGTTTCGATATGGGCTAGGAGTGGTGGATGGCAGGCGGAACGAAGCGGCTTCCCAGGGCGGTTCGTGAGCAGCAGATGCTGGACGCCGCCGTCGAGGTCTTCTCCCGAAAGGGATATCACGACACGTCGATGGATGCCATCGCGGCCGAGGCCAAGATCTCCAAGCCGATGCTGTATTTGTACTACGGCTCCAAGGACGAACTGTTCCGGGCCTGCATCCAGCGCGAGAGCGCACGCTTCATCGAGGCCGTCGCGGTGGCCGGCAATCCCAAGCTGACCCCGCACGAGCAGCTGCGCGCCGGGCTCGAGGCGTTCCTGTCCTATGTCGACAACAACCGGCTGTCGTGGTCGGTGCTGTACCGGCAGGCCCTCGGGCAGCAACCGTTCGCCTCCGAGATCGCGAACAGTCGCGAGCGCATCATCGAACTGACCGCGAAACTGCTCGAGTCGAGCGCCAAATATGCCGAGCCCGGAACGGATTTCGACATCGTCGCGGTGGCGGTGATCGGCGCGGGCGAGGCGATCGCCGACCGGATCGCCAGCGGTGAGGTGGATGTCGCCAGCGCGGTCGACCTGCTCGACAATCTGGCCTGGCGCGGTCTGGCCGGTAAGAAGAAGGCCGAGTAGACACCGGCGAATCGCGCGGTCCGACTTGCGCGGCGCTGCCGGCACCTGCCAGAGTGCGGATTGCACAGATGGCCGGATTGCCGATGCGGCCGGGGTTCTACGGGGCGGAATTGTTCGGACTTCTCACGCCGTGCGCGCACAGCGCGGCGAAATACGGCCTGGATGCGGCAGATTGGCGCACGCATATGTGCGGACTGTGCCTGGGCTTGCGCGACGGGCACGGCCAGTTGGCGCGCACCGCGACCAATACCGACGCGATCGTGCTGAATGTGCTCACCGAAGCACAGGCCGGTGCGGCCGAGCGGACCGCGGCCGGGCCGTGTGCGCTGCGCGGCATGCAACGCGCCTCGGTCGCCGCGGCCGGATCCCCCGGGGTGCGGCTGGCGACGACCGCGTCACTGTTGCTGGGAGCGGCCAAGATTCGCGACCACGCCGACGACGGCGACGCGGGCCCGCTCGCCCGGCGGCCCATGCGGAAGGTGGCCGATCGCTGGTTCGCCTCGGCCCGCGCCGACGCCGCCGAGATCGACCTGGACATCGAACCGCTGATCGCCGCGATCGGCCGCCAAGCGGAACTCGAGCGGGCAGTACGGAACCCTTCGCGGACAGCCGATTCCACGCCGCTGAAGTTGCTCGCCACCCTCACCGAGCCGACACAGACGTGTGCCGCTGAACTTTTCGCGCACAGTGCCGTTCTGGCGGGCCGCCCGGAGAATGTCACCGCCCTGCGAGAGGTCGGCCGGCATTTCGGGCGCATCGCCCATCTGGCCGACGCCATCGAGGATCTCGACGACGACCGCCGCCGGAATCGCTTCAATCCGCTGCTCGCCACCGGAGTGAGCACCGAACGGGCACACGGTCTGCTGCGTGAGTCCGACGCCGAAATACGCCGTGCGCTGCATCAAGCGAAGCTCGCGCACGTTCCCGCCGTCCGCTGGCTGTTGCTGGATCCGCTGCGCGGCGTCGTCCGGAAGCTGGGCCGAACCGCGGCCGTAGCATGCGGCGACGCGACATCCGCCTGCGGCTGCGGAAAGCGTAGTGGCGCAACCCTTCCCCATGTTGCCGATACCAACGCGACGGCACAGTTGCTGGGCTACCCGGTGGCAGCCGGGCACATTCGGCCGAATCCCTACCAGCGCGGTCCGTACCCGTCGGGACCTGCGCCCTATCAGCCGAATCCCGGTGGGCCGCAGGTGGATCCGGCAGTCTATCCCGACCGGGGACCATATCCCCCGAGTCCGGTGCAGCCCTCCGACATCCCGCCGCCGTTCGGCGATCGGCCGCCGAGTGATCCGCCCTCGGACGAACCACCGCACGAGCCCCCGCGACGGCCCACCTTCTGGCAGGGGATCGGGATCATCTGCGGGGTGTACTGCACCGGCTACGCCTGCTGTGCCGGGCATCGGCGACCGTGCAGCGGCGAACACCGGGATGCGTGGCTGCAGCGGTGCGACTGCGATTGCGATTGCTGCGACTGCGGCGACTGCGAGAGCTGTGGCGACTGCTGCAGCTGTTGCAACGGTTGCGGCGACTGTGACTGCGATTGCTGCGGCTGCGACTGCAGTTGCTGACCGGGCCGCGGATGGCCGGCCCGGTACGACGACAGCCGCCCACCTTTTCGCCTTCGCCGCATATCGAATCCCCCATGCGATCCGATATGCGGCCGCCGAGAAGGTGGGCGGCTGTTCGTGTGCCGTTCGCTGCTCAGCGCAGCGTCGCGGTCAGATGAGGGTAGCCCTTCTTGGGATGTTTCAGCGACAGATCCCAGCCCCCGGCGGTCTGGTCGGCGTAGACGTTGACCGTGGACGGCAGCAGGATCGGCTTGCCGAATTTTACCGCGTAGGCCGTCTTCGCGGGCACCCGGCCCTCGATGACGCCGAGGATCGCGGCGGCCGACCACATGCCGTGGGCGATCGACCGGGGAAAGCCGAAGGCCTTCGCCCCGAGCGCCGACATGTGGATCGGGTTGCGATCACCGGAGGCGGCCGCGTAGCGATGGATCATCGCCTGGTCGACCTTCAGCGTGCGCAACGGCGGCGGCGGCACCTCGTCCGGCTTCGGCGCCGCCTTCGGGCCACCGGACAGCGAGGTGCGCTGCTGGTGCAGGAAGGTGGTCACCTGCCGCCACACCAGTTCCCGCCCCACGCTGATCTCGCTGATGGCGTCGACCAGCAGACCCTTCGGATGCTCGCGCAGGTTCTCCACGTGGGCGCGGATGTCGAGCGGTTCGCTGACCGAGATCTCGCGGGTGCGCTCGATCAGGTTCTCCGCGTGCACCGCGCCGACCGCGACGAACGGGAAGTCCCGGGCCACCACCAGCTGCATCACCACGGGAAACGTGAGCACGAACGGATAGGTCAGCGGCAGGGAGTCGCCGAAGCGCAGCCCGGTCGCGTGGCAGTAGGCCGCGAGGTGGTCGGGATCGACGCGGACGCCGTTCCACTCGACCGCGCGGTCCGGAATCTCGGACTTGCGCGCCGACACCAGCGGCAGTGGAACGGCACCCAGGGCGGCCTTGAGATACAGGCTGCCGGTCTTGGGCGGCTCGTTCAGCGAGATGGTCTGGGTTGCCACGTCAGGCTCCGATCATGGCCTGGCCGCAGACGCGAACGATGTTGCCGTTCACCGCATTCGAGGCCGGGCTGGCGAAGTAGGCGATGGTCTCGGCGACGTCCACGGTCTGCCCGCCCTGCAGCAGCGAGCTGAGCAGCCGGCCCGCCTCGCGGGTGCCGACCGGAATGGCGGCGGTCATCGCGGTCTCGATGAAACCGGGGGCGACGGCGTTGATGGTGATGCCCTTCTCGGCCAGCTTGGGCGCCTCGGCGTTCACCATGCCGATGACACCGGCCTTGGAGGCGCCGTAGTTGGTCTGGCCGCGGTTGCCGGCGATACCGGCGATCGAGGACACGTCGATCACCCGGCCGCCCTCCTTCAGCGCACCCTTGGCCACCAGGCCCTCGGTAATGCGGTGCGGCGCGGCGAGATTGACGTTGAGCACGGCGTCCCAGCGGGCGGCGTCCATGTTCGCGAGCAGCTTGTCGCGGGTGATGCCGGCGTTGTGGACGATGATGTCGACGCCGCCGAAGCGCTCGGTGGCGAATTCGGCGATCTTGTCCGCGGCATCGGCGGCGGTGACGTCGACCGCGAGCGCGGTGCCACCGACCTTGTTGGCGGTCTGCGACAGCGCCTCGCCGGCGGCCGGGATGTCGGCGACGATCACGGTGGCGCCGTCGCGGGCGAACACCTCGGCGATGGTCGCGCCGATACCGCGGGCGGCGCCGGTGACCACGGCGACCTTGCCGTCGAGCGGCTTGGTCCAGTCGATGCCGGCGGCGGCGTTGTCGTCCTTGCCGACCCGGAAGACCTGGCCGTCGACGAACGCCGACTTGGCCGAGAGGATGAAGCGCAGGGTCGACTCCAGCCCGGTGGCAGCCGCGGCGGCCTCCGGGTGCAGGTAGACCAGGTTGGCGGTGGCGCCGCGCAGGAGTTCCTTACCCACGCTGCGGGAGAAGCCCTCCAGCGCGCGCTGCGCGATCTGCGCGTCGACGCTGCCCGCGAGTTCCGGCGTGGTGCCGACGACCAGCACGCGGCCGGAGGGGGCGATCGAGCGCATGGCCGGCTGGAAGAACTCGAACAGCTGCGACAGTTCCTCGACGGTGCCGATGCCGGTGGCGTCGAAGACCAGCGCGCCGACCTTCACGCCCTGGGTGGGGGCGTCGACGAAGGTGTAGTCCGACAGCAGGGTGCGCGCGGCGTCGGCGACGCGGCCCTTACCGCCGAGCAGGACGGGGCCCGGCAATGCCGGCTCGCCCGGGGCGTAGCGGCGCAGTTTCTCCGGCTGCGGCAGGCCCAATTTGCCGGCCAGGAAGGCGCCGGGGGCGGAATTGACGAACGAACCGTAAAGGTTGGGAGCGCCCTTGCTCTTGCTGGCTGCCACTGTTCCTACCTTCTCCTTGTATCGAATGTGGACGATCTGGACGTCTGCCGTATCCGTATTCCCCATTACCCCGCGCGTTGTAGCCCACATCTCCGGGGTACGGTGTCGACAATTAACTTACTCCAGAGTAAGTTTAATGTAAACCGACGGAACCGCCATCAGTACAGTCGGCCGGGTATCGACTTCGTCCCCGACACGCGGCATTCCCGGCTCCGGACCCAAGAAACCCGACGAGACAGCGCCTACCACCCCGGCCGGCTCCGCAAGCTCCGCCGGCCGACCGTCCCCCAAAGGAGACTCGAGTGACTACCAAAGCCCGTTCGGCGAAGACCGCAGCATCGAGCAGCCGGGCCGACAAGGCCAAGCAGGCCAAGCCCGTCGCCGTCCTCGGCGGTAACCGGATTCCGTTCGCTCGCTCCGACGGCCGCTACGCCCACGCCTCGAACCAGGACATGTTCACCTCCGCGTTGAACGGCCTGGTCAGCCGATTCGGGCTGCAGGGCGAGCGGCTCGGCATGGTCGTCGGCGGCGCGGTGCTCAAACGGGTCGGTGAGCACGGCATGGTCCGGGAGAGCGTGCTGGGCAGCGAACTCTCGCCCTACACCCCCGCGCACGATCTGCAGCTGGCCTGCGGCACCGGCCTGCAGTCGATCGTCACCGTCGGCGACGCCATCGCACTGGGCCGGATCGAGGCCGGTATCGGCGGCGGCACCGACACCACCTCCGACGCGCCGATCGGGGTGAGCGAATCCATGCGCGAATGGATGCTCGACGCCAACCGGGCGCGCAACAACAAGGATTACGTCAAGCTCGTCGGCCGGCTGCGCCCGAGCATGGTCGGCATCGAGATCCCGCGCAACGCCGAGCCCCGCACCGGCCTGTCGATGGGTGACCACGCGGCGATCACCGCCAAGGAGTTCGGCATCGCCCGCGAGGCGCAGGACGAACTGGCCTACCTCTCGCACAAGAACATGGCCGCCGCCTACGACCGCGGCTTCTTCGACGACCTGGTCACCCCGTTCCTGGGCCTGACCCGCGACGACAACCTGCGCCCGAACTCCTCGCTGGAGAAGCTGGCCACCCTCAAGCCGGTCTTCGGCAACAAGCTCGGGGATGCCACCATGACCGCCGGCAACTCCACCCCGCTCACCGACGGCGCCTCCGCGGTGCTGCTGGGCAGCGAGGAATGGGCCGCCGAGCGCAACCTGAAGCCGCTGGCCTACCTGGTCGACAGCGAAGTGGCGGCGGTCGACTACGTGTGGGGCCCGGACGGCCTGCTGATGGCGCCGACCTACGCGGTGCCGCGCCTGCTCGCCCGCAACGGCCTCACCCTGCAGGATTTCGACTACTACGAGATCCACGAGGCGTTCGCCTCGGTCGTGCTGGCCACCCTGCAGGCGTGGGAATCCGACCAGTACTGCAAGGAGCGGCTGGGCCTGGACGGCGCCCTCGGGGCGATCGACCGCACCAAGCTCAATGTCAACGGCTCCTCGCTGGCGGCGGGGCACCCGTTCGCCGCGACCGGTGGACGCATCATCGCCCAGACCGCGAAGCAGTTGGCGGAGAAGGGTTCCGGACGCGCGCTCATCTCCATCTGCGCGGCCGGCGGCCAGGGCGTGGTCGCCATCCTGGAGCGCTGATCCGCGACGCCGCTCGGCGCATATGACGAAACGACGCCGGTCCGTATCGAACGGGCCGGCGTCGTCGTATTTCCGGAGAACATCCGGCACCTCGAGATCAGGGCAGTCAGCGCGCGGGCGGCGGGACCGCGATCGTCAGGGCGTCCAATCGGCCCGGGTCGGCGACGACCTCGTAGGCGGCCACCCGGTCCTCGCGCACGGTGAGCAGCAAGACCGCCGCCAGTGTCCCGTGCGGTGCCACGACCAGACCCAGCCGACCGTCGACCAGGGCGAGGCCCGCCACGCGAGAACGACTGCGCAGCAGCACCGTTTCCTCAGCCACCGCCGCCGCACCGCGCACGACGGACGCGATGCCGGGCGGCAGAATCGCGGGGTCCGCGGTGCGTACGACATCGGGTGCGAGCACCGCGAGCAGGGCGCCGAGGTCGCCGGCCCGCGCCGCCGACAGGAATGCGGTGACCACCTCGCGATGCCGGGCGAGTTCGGCCGCGGGCGTCGCGGTGTCGCCGCGCACGCGGTGGCGGGCGCGACTGGCCAGCTTCTTCGTCGTCGCCGCGGTCCGGCCCACGATCGGGGCGATATCGTCGAACGGGACGGCGAACATGTCGTGCAGTACGAAGGCCACACGCTCGTCCGGGCTCAGCGTGCGCAACACCACCAGCAGCGCGCGACCGACCGAATCGGCCAGTACCGCTTCGGCTTCCGGCTCGGCGAAGACGCCGGGCCGAGGGCCCGCACCGGTGGATTCGAGTGCGACGGATCCGTCCGCGGGGTCGACGAGTTCCTCGCGCCGCGCGGCTCGGGAACGCAACTGGTCCAGGCAGATTCGCGAGACGACGGTGGTGAGCCACGCCGCGAGATTGCCGATCCCGGGCCCGTCCGCCGCATCGTCATCCGCAGCCCCGTTGCCCGCCGCACCCCCCTCCGCCGCGCCTCGCCCACCATGCTTCGTCTCGGTCGTCCCCGCGGCCCGATCGAGGCGCAACCAGGCTTCCTGCACCGCGTCCTCGGCCTCGTTCAGTGAGCCCAGCATGCGATAGGCGATAGCGCGCAACAGCTCGCGGTGTTCTTCGAAGCGCCGCGCCAGCTCGTCCCGATCGCGCACCGGTCACCTTTCTCGGCCCCCGCACGTCGAACCGGATGTGGGACGGATTCGCCCTGTTCGCCCGCGCCGTGGGCTCGGACCCACCTCTTCACGATCGCAGATCAGGGCGCCGAACGAGCAGGAGGGTGTCATGCACACCGCATATGTGACCGTCACGATCGTCGCCGCCGTGGTGATCTTCGGGGCGACCGTCGTCGACTTCGTCGCCCCGGAGTGGGTGCGTGGCAATATGCGCAGCTACGGGGTACCGGACTGGGCGCTGATGCCGTTGGCGGCGATCAAGGCAGCGGGCGCACTGGGGCTGCTGGCGGGGCTGGTGTTCCCGGCGATCGGGCTGGCCGCGGCCGTCGGGCTGGTGCTGTATTTCGTCGGCGCGGTGATCACCATCGTGCGGGCACGCTGGTACGCGCATCTGCCGTATCCGATGCCGTGCCTGGTCCTGGCCTCGGCGGCGGCCTGCCTGGGTGCCCTCGCCTGACACCGACCCGGGATCCGCGGCGCGCCCGGCTCACGCGGCAATACGCTCCACCGCTGCCACCACCTCCGACAGCAGCGGCAGCGATTCGTCGCGCTGAGGTGCGCGCGCCCACCACCGGCCCTCGTGGGTGTGCCGCCCGAATCCGGTGGGCAGGATGACATTGCTGCGATGGGATCCGATATCGACGCCGTGGCGTTGCAATCGCAGGGTCCGATCCACATCCGGATAACCGTCGAATACCGCGATGAACGTTCGGCGCGGCGGATGTTCGCGCACCAGCACCGGTCCCGGAATACCGCGCACGGTCAATTCACCGAGTACCAGCGCACCGAGCGGTTCCGGCGTATTCACCGCGGCGACCGAGTCGCCCAGCGGTAACACCACATATCCGGGTGAGGTGACGCGCACGTAGGGTAATCCGAACAGCTCCCGATAGGTGTCCGCCCAATCCTGTGGCGTAGCAATCTCTTTCAATCGCACGATGCACCTCACTCACTGTCCATCTCCCGGCGCCGCACCCCGGCTCCGTTCGTCGGTTGTTCCAGTGAATACCGGAAATCGCAGCAGTTACACGTGATTCGGTGAATCACGCGCGAATTGTCAGCCACGAGTGAGGTTCAGCACACAGTCCGATCGGTCCGGACCGAATGGTCGCATCGGGTACGGACCGAAATGCGGCGACGGAACGGAACGGTTTCGAATCGAATCGGCGAATACCGATCGACATCCCGCATCGACGCTGATCGCGCGAGTAGTCTCGGGTCGCGGGTAGTCGCGGGACGCCCACACACTCACGGCACGGAGGTCCGGGAGGTCGTCATGACTTGCGACTTGATGCTCATCGCGTACGACGGATCCGAGAATGCGAAGCGGGCCGTGGAATATGCGGGGCGGTTTCTGTCCGCGCCCAGGGCGGTCGTGCTCACGGCGTGGGAGCCGATGGTGCGCCAGGCCGCGCGGCTGTCCGGACTTTCCGGGGTGATGCAGCCGGAATGGCTTCCGGACGAGGAGATCGAGGATATCGCCTACGTCGACGCCAAACAGATCAATGCCGAGGGCGTACGGCTGGCGAAATTGGCGGGATTGAATGCGGAGCCACGCACCGCCGAATGCACCTCGACCATCTGGAATGCGATCGTCGACGTCGCCGACGAGCTGAATGTCGACATCATCGTCGCCGGTACGCGGGGCTCCACCGGCATCCGCGCCCTGCTGCATTCGAGTGTGGCGGAGGCGGTGCTGAAGCACTGCCACCGGCCGATTCTGCTGGTACCGCCGGGAAAGGAACCGATTCCGGTCAGCGATCTCGCCGGACAGCTGTGACGGTGCCGCCCCCCTTCACATGAGTCTGCCCACATGAGATCTGCGTCGCTGCCCGGGCGCCGCCCGCTGCGGACACGACTATCGTCGGGAAACTATGGACGGCTTTCTGCTCGCACAACCGGGGGGCGTGGTCCGTACCACCGGCATCCGGCGCGCATTCGACGATGCGCGGCGGGCGGCGGCGGCCCTGCGGGAGGGTGCGGCGGAACTGATCGTCGGCGCGATCCCGTTCGATCCGGGCGATGCGGCCGCCCTGTGTGAACCGGAACAGGCGCAACACAGCGCGGGCCCGTGGCGTCCGGCGGCGGTGCCACCGCTGCCCGAGGTCCGGGTCGTCGCGGAGATTCCCAGCCCGGCCGAACATGTGGCCCGGGTGACGAAACTGGTGGAGCAGCTGTCGGATCCGGCGCAGCCGTTACGCAAGGTGGTCGCCGCGCGCTCGTTGATCGCCGAGGCGCGGCAGCCGCTCGAACCCGAGGTGATCGCCGCGCACCTGCTGGTTCGCCATCCTCAGGCCAATGTCTTCGCCGTCGATCTGACTCCCGCCGGCCGGACCGGCGCACATCTGGTCGGCGCCACGCCGGAGGTGCTGGTCGCGCGGCACGGCGACACCGTCACGCTGCGTCCGCTCGCCGGGACACTGCCCCGGCACGCCGATCCCGCCGTCGACGCCGAACGGTCGCGGGAGTTGTTGTCCAGTACCAAGAATCGCGACGAGCACGCCTTCGTCATCGAGTGGATCCGCGAACAACTCACCCCGGTCTGCGCCGAACTCGCGATCCCCGAGGGTCCCGAGTTGATCAACACCGCCGACGTCTGGCATCTGGCGACACCCATCACCGGCCGGCTGCGCGACCCCGCCACCACCGCGCTCGACCTGGCGCTGCTGCTGCATCCCACGCCCGCGGTCTGCGGGACCCCCACCGACCTCGCCCTGCGAACCATCACCGAATACGAGGAGCCGCGCGGTTTCTACGGCGGCGCGGTCGGCTGGTGCGATACCCGCGGTGACGGTGAATGGGTGGTCGCGATCCGATGTGCCGACGTGTCCGCGGACGGGCGCACCGTCCAGGCCTACGGTGGCGGCGGCATCGTGGCGGCGTCCGACCCGCGCACCGAACTCGACGAGACGACGGCCAAACTGCGCACCCTGTTGAACGGCCTGGCCTGCGCGGTACCGGATCAGCCGAGCTGATCGGGGCTGCTCGGAGGGCGCGAGAGGGCCGACCGAGCGGCGGGTTGGGCGTGCTGCGTGCCGCCTGCGGCGCGCCCATGTTGTAGGTTGGCTCGCAAGACGCCTGTGTCGATGTTGGGAGTACGCGATGAAGTTTGCCGTCCCGGGGGTTGCGAGCGCCGTCGCCGGAGCGCTGCTCGGCGTGATCGCGGTGTTCGTCGTCGTGACGGCGACGGCGCAGAATTCGCGGCCCGAGGTGGATCGCAGTGGCGACGCGTCGTCGTCGCTGCTGAACAACGTTGAGTACGGCGCGCGCTGACGCTGCGCCCGCCGCTGCCCCCTCCGCCGACTCCCGTTCCTCGGCCACCGCACCACTGGGCCGGCGTTGGTTCGCCGGTACCGTTCTCGCCGCCTTCCTGCTGACCTTTCTGCAGGCACCCGGCAATACCGTCGCCGACACCAAATACGATCTCGCCCAGAATCCGGTCGGATTCCTGCAGCGCGCCGCCCATCTGTGGAGCAGTCAGGCGCCGATGGGCCAGGTGCAGAACCAGGCGTACGGATATTTCTTCCCGCACGGCGCCTTCTTCTCACTGGGCCATGTGCTGGGACTTCCGGCGTGGGTGACCCAGCGGATCTGGTGGGCGCTGCTGATTCTCGCCGGCTTCTGGGGCATCGTCCGGCTGTGTGAGGTGCTGGGCATCGGCACCCGCGGTTCCCGGGTGGTCGCGGCGGTCGCGTTCGCGCTCTCGCCGCGGGTGCTGACCACGCTCGGATCCATCTCCTCGGAAACCCTGCCGATGATGCTGGCCCCCTGGGTGCTGCTCGCACCGGCCGCGCTGGGCGGCGCCGGGATGCCGCGGATCCATGCCGTCCGGTCCGGATGGCGGCGCCTGCTGCCGCACCGGCCGACCGCCGACTCGGTCTCGATGCGGGGTGCGACCTCGCCCGCGGCGAGCGCCCTCGCGCTGGCGCTGATGGGCTCGGTCAACGCGGTCGCGACGGTGGCCGCCTTCCTGCCCGCGGCACTGTGGTGGGCGTCGTTTCGCCCGAATCGCACCTGGTGGCGCTTCACCCGGGCGTGGATTCCGCTGTTGATTCTGGGCACCTTCTGGTGGGTGGTGCCGCTGCTGGTGCTCGGCAAGGTGAGCCCGCCGTTCCTGGACTACATCGAATCGTCCGGGGTGACCACCCAGTGGGCGTCGCTGGGCGAGGTGTTGCGCGGCACCGACAGCTGGACGCCGTACGTCTCACCGGAGCGGATCGCGGGCGCGGTACTGGTCACCCAGCCCGCGGCGGTGCTGGCGACCGGAGCGCTCGCGGCGGCCGGAATGGCCGGGCTGGCGCTGCGCTCCATGCCGGGCCGCGGACGGTTCACGCTCGTTCTGATCGCCGGCCTGGTCGGAATCTGCGCCGGATACGCCGGACAGCTCGGCGGCCCGTTCGCCGAGTCGGTGCGGATCTTCCTGGATTCCGGCGGCGCCCCGCTACGCAATGTGCACAAGCTGGAACCGCTGATCCGGATCCCGCTGGTGATCGGGCTCGCTCATCTGCTGCGCCGGGTGCCGTTGCCCGCCTCGGTGCCGATGCCGGTGTGGCGCAACGCCTTCGCACATCCGGAACGCAACCGGATGGTCGCGGTGGCGGCGCTGTTACTGGCGGCACTGGCCCTGTCGACCTCGCTGGCATGGACCGGGAAGCTCGCCCCGCGCGGCGCCTACGACAAGGTGCCGGCGTACTGGCAGCAGACCGCGGACTGGCTGGCGCACAATGCCTCCGACACCCGGGCGCTGGTGGTGCCCGGAGCGCCGTTCGGCAGCCAGATCTGGGGACTGACGCGGGACGAACCGCTGCAGGCCCTGGCCCGCACGCCGTGGGCGGTGCGCGATGCCGTGCCCCTCACACCGCCGGGGGCGATCCGGGCGATGGATTCGGTGCAGCGGCTGATCGCCGACGGCCGGCCCTCCACGGGGCTCGCCCCGACGCTGATCGATCAGGGCATCGGAATTCTGGTGCTGCGCAACGATCTCGACCCCGACACCTCCCGCTCCACCCGTCCGATGTTGGCGCACGAGGCGATCGAGGGCTCACCCGGGATCACCAAGGTCGCCGAATTCGGCAACCCGATCGAGGTGGGCCACGGCGACGGTCTGGTCGCCGACGGTGACCTGCGCCCGACGTATCCCGCGGTCGAGATCTACCGGGTGAGCGACGGCGACAGCGGGCAACCGGCCGAGGTCCGCAGTGGCCCCGGCGCTCCCGCGAGCTTCCCCGGGGCGCGGACCGTTCCGCTGGATTCCGTGCCGGTCGTCCAGGGCGGCCCGGAAGTGCTGGAACGGCTGCGTCGCAACGGATCCGGCGCGAACGGAGCCACCCTGCTGGCCGCCGATGCCGCACGCGCGCAACTGACTCCCTCGGCGACCACGATCACCGATACCCCGATGGATCGCGAGGCCGATTTCGGGCGAGTCGACAACCACAATTCGGCGCTGCGCGCGCCCACCGACGCCCGCCGCACCCACAACCTGGTCCCCGACTATCCCGTATCCGGCGCGCAGCCGGTGGAGGGGCAGTGGTCCGGCGCCACCGTCACGGCCTCCAGTTCCGCGGCCGATGCCACTCAGCTCGGCGGTGCGGCCCCGGGAAGTTCGACCGCGGCCGCCTTCGACGGCGACCCGAGTACCGCGTGGTTGAGCACCAGTGCCGAACACGCTGTCGGACAATGGCTCCGGCTCGGCCTCGACCATCCGATCCAGGCCGGGGCACTGCAGGTGACCACGAGTCCCGCCGCCATCGGCGATCCGGTGAAGTGGATCGAGGTGCGCACCGCCAACGGCACGGTGGCCGCGCGGATAACGGAACCCGGTGCGCCGGTGTCGGTTTCGCTGCCGCCGGGGCGCACCGACTGGCTCACCATCACGGCGACCCGCACCGAGAACGGCACCGGCGGTGGACAATTCGGTATCAGCGAGGTGCAGCTGTTCGACTATTCGAACCGGGACGCGCCGACGCCGGTCACCATTCGCCACCGCACGGTGCTGCCGCCCGTTCCGGCCGGAACGCCGGTGCGCGGCTGGAATCTGGGACAGGAATTCCCCGGCCGCAGTGGATGTTTCGATGCGCCGGATCGCGTGCGCTGCAGTAAGGGCCTCGCGCTGCCCGCCGAGGAACCGGGCGCCTTCGAACGCACTCTCGATGTGCCGGATCCGGTGACGGTCGCACCGCGGCTGACCCTGCGCACCCGGCAGGGCCCGGCGCTGGAAAGTCTGCTGACCGATCCGGAGCGGCCCATCGCTCGGGGCAAGGCCGATGTCGGCGATCTGCGCGGTTCGGCCTTCGCGGCAACCGACGGCGATCCGCGCACCAGCTGGATCGCCCCCGAGGACACCGTGCGCAATCGCACCGGCGCCAAACCGACGCTGACCGTTGCGCTGCCGCGCCCGGAACTGGTCACCGGCCTCGAGGTGACCCCGCCGATGGGCGCACTGCCCGCGCGGCCGACCTCGATCGCGGTGAATCTCGGTGACGGGCCGCAGGTGCGCGAGATTCCGCCCGCGCCGAAGGGACGCGATCCGGAGGCGACGGCCGAATCACCGGCCCGCACCTCGCCGACCGCCACACCACCGCGGGACGCACCCGCCCCGCAGCCGAGGTCGACCGACACCCCCGCGCCGATGTCCGCACCGCCCACTCCGATCCGGCTGGAGCTGTATCCGCGCGTCACCGACCACATCGAGATCAGTATCGATACCTGGAAGCCGGTGCTGGACCGCACCGCGCTCGGTCTCACCCAGGAGCAGCCGCCGGGCCTGGCGGAAGTGTCGGTGCTCGGACCGGACTATCCGGCGCCCGCACCCGGCGACCGGCCGGTGACGGTGGACTGCGACCACGGCCCGACCCTCGCGGTCGCGGGGCGGGTGCTGCACACGAGCGTGACCGCGACGGCCGATGAATTGCGCACGGGGAAGCCGGTTTCCGCCACCGTATGCGCGCCCGGCGACACCGCGAACGGCGGTGCCACGGTGGACCTTCCGGCCGGTTCCGTCGACGTCACGGTCGCTCCGGCCGAACTGTTCTCGGTCGACGAATTGCGTTTGGACAACACGGCTTTCGCGGCTGCCGCTCCCCCGGCACCGGCTACGGACGGTGGCGGCGCGACGCGGCCGGCCGGCGATCGCCTGCTGGTGCTGCCGCTCAGTACCAATGTCGGCTGGACCGCGCACACCGAAGACGGCCACACGTTGCGGCCCGTCGTAGTCGACGGATGGAAGCAGGGCTGGGTAATTCCCGCCGAAGCGCACGGCCCGGTGACCGTGGGATTTCCGATCGACAGCTGGTATCGCCTGGCCATCTTCGGCGGTTTGCTCCTACTGATCCCGCTGGTGCTGCTGGCCCTGCCGGTACCCGGGCGACTGCGTAAACGGTTGGGGCACAAACGAAACCATCGCACGGCCGAACTACCGCAGGACGACACCACGCCGCTCCCCGCAGAAGGCGCAACACCCGGCGACACCGCCCTGCCGGCGGCCGACTCGCCCGCCCCGGCGGACGGTGCACCGATGAGGGCAGACGGTGCGCTCGCACACGGAATCGGCGGCGGCACGACGCCCCGGCCGGACGGTGCTTCGAGCGCCCCTGCACCGGCCTCCTCGGCCGTGTCCTCCGACCCACCCCCTCGGACCTGGAACAGCTGGTGGCTGGGCGTTGCCGGTGTGCTGATCGCCGCCTTCCTCATCGCCGGACCGATCGGGACGGTGTGCGCCGCAATCGGTGTCGTCGCGGTACGGGTGCTGCCGCAGGCGCCGCTCGCGCTCGCCGTGCTGGCCGGGGCCGGAACGATTCTGGGCGAGGCCGCGCTCTCCACCGGGCCGTGGCGGTCGGGAGAGGTCTATATGGGTGGCTCGCTGTGGGCCCAGTTCCCGGCGCTGGTGGCGGTGGTCGCCGTGGGCGTCGCCGCACTGCCCGCGCGGAAACCGTGGGGGCGAGCGGGTTCCGCTACCCGAACCGGCGTTTGACCCACTGCCGCACCGGTTCTTCGACCAGCGCGTAACTGGCGGCGGCCAGCGGAATCGTGAAGGCGACCGTCAAGGCCAGCACGTGCAGGAACCCGCCGTTGAACGGGATGAAACCGAAGATCGGGAACATCATCGCCAGGACCACCAGATGCCAGATGAAGATGCCGTAGGACCAGCGTCCGATCGTCAGCGCCAGGCGGCTCTCCAGAAAGCGGTGCCGCGCGACACCGACCACGAGCGGGGCGAGCAGACCGAAACCGATCAAGGCCCCTAGACCCATTTTCATCGCGTACTGCCACGCCGCGGCGCGAGCCAGTCCGGCGGGCCCGGCCAGGTCGGTGGCCGACAGCGCGAACGCGACCGCGGCGACCGACCACATCAGCCGGCGGTCGCCGAACCACCGCTGCCACCGCGGCGCCGCGTCCTCGTCCCGCGATCGGGCGCCCAGGATCTCGGCCAGTTCGGCCAGCACCATGCCCGCCGCGAACCAGGGCAGATATCCGGGCAGCCAGTTGTCGGCGTGGATGGCGTCCGGGGTGGGCACCGGCAGGAAATTCCAGCCCAGGCACAGCACTCCGATCGCGGTC
The DNA here is from genome assembly GCF_001612965.1 of Nocardia kruczakiae NBRC 101016. Classification (GTDB taxonomy): domain Bacteria; phylum Actinomycetota; class Actinomycetes; order Mycobacteriales; family Mycobacteriaceae; genus Nocardia; species Nocardia kruczakiae. Next base: position 14,714 of record NZ_BDBL01000028.1, on the reverse strand, counting down.
ACCGCGAACACCCGCTGCCGCGCCGCCGAGCCGCGCAATCCGGCCAGCGCCCAGGCCAGCAGCGGCAGCACCAGATAGAAGGCCACCTCCACCGACAGACTCCACATCTGGGTGAGCCCGTCGGTCAGGGTCAGCGGGACGAAGACCTGCACCAACGCCAGATTCGCCCCCCACACGCGCAGTCCGGCCGAATGCGCCGCGGACGGCAGCAGGGTGAGCGCGACGCAGACCACGACCCAGTAGGCGGGCAGGATGCGAGCGGCGCGGTGCAGAAGATAGCGCCCGGCTCGCGGGGCGGTGCCCAGGCCGCGGGCCGCGGCGGCGTGCGGGCGCCACAGCAGGAAACCGGAGAGGCCGAAGAACACGGCCACGGCCATATCGAACCGCTCCCACACCCGCCCGATCACCGGCGTTCCCGCGGCGCCGGTCTGGAAGGCCACGTGGGTCAACACCACACCGAGTGCGGCCAGTCCGCGCAGACCCTCCAGCGCGGGAACGAATTTCCGGGTTCCGGGGACCGCCGGAGCGGGGCGCGACGCCGGGGCAGCCGGCACGTCGGTGCTGGATGTGGCGATTTCGGGCGTTGCGGTCATCGCGATCCAGTGTGCCCTGCCGGGTTCGCCGCCACCGCGTGCGGCTCCCCACGGCGTGAGCGTGGACCGCGCCTCGCCGGACGCCCGTACTTCTCCGGGGTGTTTTCCGTACTCAGCTCGCCGGGTTAAGGTGCCGGACTGTTAGTGTCGGGGCTCACGAGTGCTTGTGTTATGACCGCACCCGGTTATGAGCGCACCCGGACGAGGCTTGTTCGACGACGAGGAGAGTTTGCATGGCACTCAGTGCCGGTACCAAGAGGACGGTGGCCTGCCTGCTCGTGGGACTCGGTGCGCTGTTGATCGTCGCAGCGATACTGATTCCGACCTACGGGGTGAGCCAGTTGGCCAAAACTCCCCTCGACCTCGAGATCACCACCATCGCATCCAACAAGCCGGACGCCCCGAGCGAGGTGCTGGACGCGAAATCGCTCACCTCCGGTGAGGGCCCCGTCCAGATCGACAAGAATGTCGGGCTCATCTCGCAGCGCTTCCTCACCGTCGAGGATCCGTCGGGTAAGACCAATATGACGATCCAGGCCGGTCAGACGCTGCGCCGCAAGGACAAGACCGGTGACACCGGCCTGCTGTCGGCGATCATCGACCGCGTCACCATCAACCGCAAGACCGGTCAGCCGATCGACGACGACCCCAACGGCTCGATCGCGACCACCGTCGACAGCAAGGGCAACAGCGTCCCGGATCCGGTGCAGCACACCGGTCTCCAGTACCGCTTCCCGATCGGCACCGAGAAGACCACCTACCCGTACTTCGACATCAACGCCCGCAAGTCGTTCGATATGAAGTTCGTGGAAGAGACCGAGATCAACGATCTGAAGGTCTACCACTTCCGCCAGCAGGTACCGCCGACCGATCTGTCCAAGGTCACCTCCGCGCCGACCAACCGCCTCACCTTCCCGGCCGCCAAGTGGGGCGTGCAGGGTGAGGGCGACGTCACGATGAACCGCTACTACACCAACACCCGCGACGTGTGGGTGGAGCCGCAGACCGGCACCGTCGTCAACGGCTCCGAGCAGCTGCACCAGTACTACGCGCGCAGCGCGGACAAGCCCGAGGTCAACGCGATCAACACCACGCTGACCTTCGATCCGGACACCGTCCGCTCGCAGGCCGACGAGGCCCGCAAGTACATGGATCAGATCTCGCTCTACAGCCGCACGCTGCCGATCATCCTCGGTGTGCTGGGCGTGATCTCGCTGATCGCCGGTCTGATCCTGGGCCTGCGCGGCGGCGAGGGCTCCTCGAAGCCGGGCCGGCTGGTCAAGAAGCCGCAGACCACCCCGCCCAGCGACAAGCCGGGACAGCCGTTCTCGGAAGCGCCGACGCAGCAGATCGACATCCGCAAGAACCTGTGATCAGCGAGAACCGATAGGTTCCCCGGTCGCACAGTGGCTCCCCGGTTTTCGGAACGGGGAGCCACTCGCGTTTCGCGGGCCTACCCGGCCGGCCTGGTGGCGGGCTGCATGCGGAAGGTCAGCGCCTCCATGAGGGTTTTGCGCTGGGTCTTCTGCACCGCCGCGATCCGCCATTCGCCGTCGGCTTCGCGGACCACGGTGTAGGTGGCCAGCTTGCCCAGCTTCTTCGGCCGCCCCTTCGACGATTCCCCGCGGGTGACGACGACGGCGGTATCGCCGCCGTAGCGGCGGATCTCGACGATGTCGACGGTGAGCCGGGTGCCCTTCAGGAAACTGTCGAACAGCGCCTGATGCGCGCCGCCGATCTCGGTGCCACCGTGGTAAACGGTGCCCAGATAGGTGACGTCGGTGGCGTCGGCGGTGAAACAGGCGCCGTAGGCGGCGCCGTCGCCGCGGTTCCAGGCGTCGCGGCTGCGCTCGATGAGAGCGCGGATGGCGGTGGTGTCGGTGGTCGTGGACATGTTCGTCTCCTCAGTCGGCGAGCAGGGTCAGAGCGGTTCGGCGCGGCAGCAGCCGCATGGCGGTGGTCCAGAGCCGGTTGGCCGGGCTGGTGAGTACGACCGGGCCCTCCTTGCGGGCCAGGGCTTTTCGCGCTCGGCGCACGACGTCCTCGGGCGACTGCACCAGCCACGGCGGTACGTCGGCGGCGGTCTGGGAGCCGGTCGCGGTGACACCGGGGCACAGGGCCATGACATGGACCCCACGCGCTTTCTGTTCGTGCCACAGGGTTTCGGAGAACGCGGTGACGAATGCCTTGGAGGCGCTGTACACATCCAGGCCCGGCTTCGGTGAATGTCCCAGCGTCGAGGACACATTCACGAGCGCGCTGCCGGGGCCGGCGGTGGCGAGAAATGCGTGCGCGAGTGTGACCACGGCCCGGCAGTTGAGATCGATGGTGGTGAGCGACGATTCGATCGCCACCTCGGTGAAGTCTCCGGGCACGGCGGTTCCGGCGTTGTTGACCAGCAGCGCGTAACCGCCCCGGCGGAGCAACTGCGCGGTTGCCGCTACTCCCTTCTCGGTGGTGAGGTCCGCGGCGAGATGATCGTGGCCGGTACCGAGTTCACCGACGAGCTCCGCCAGACGATCGTCGTGCCGGGCGACGGCGGTCACCGAAAACCCCTCTGCCGCAAGGCCGGTGGCGAAGGCGCGGCCGATGCCGGCACTCGCACCGGTCACCAGCGCCTTCACCGTTCGGCCTCGGGCTTGGTGGCCGGGTCGAACAGGAAGGACACCCGCTCGAACACCGACTGTCGCGCGGTGTTGTGGAAACTCGCGATCCGCCACCGGCCGTCGGCTTCGCGGACCAGCGTGTAGGTCTGGGTCTTGGACAACTCGTGCGGGCGATCACCGTCGTACCGGTCGCCCCGGCTGGTGACGATGGCGACGTCACCACCGTAGAACCGGGCGCCCAGGAACGAATCGGCCAGTTTGCTGCCCTTCAGGAAACCGCTGAACAGCGCGCGGTGCGCCTCGGTGAGATCGCGGCGTCCGCTGTAGTAGGTGCCCACGAAGGTCGTGTACGTGGCGTTCTCGGTGAAGGCGGCACCGTAGGCGTCGGCATCGTTGCGATCCCACGCGGCCGTCATATCGCCGATGGTCGAGCACACCGCCCGCAGATCCTCGGCGCTGCCGCCCTCGGCTCGCACACTCGTGCACTCGGCGACGCCCGTATTGCGCACATCGGAGGTCTGATCCAACCAGATGTATCCGCCTGCCGCGGCGATGCCGAGGCCCAGCACGGTGGCGCCGAGCGCCTTGACCACGGTGCGGCGGCGGGATTTGCCGGGTCGGGCGGGTGCGCTGGGGCCGGTGTCGACGGTCATGAGCAGGTCCTCTCGTGATATTCTCTGCTTAGAAGATTTTACTTCTTTGAAGAAGTTTCTTCGTTGAGGAAGAGGTTACGAGAGAGGTGTGTCCCGTGTCAACGACGAGTCGCGAGAACGACCCCAGCCAGGTCTTTCGCCGCTATCTGAGTTCCGTTGTGCTGCACGCTCAAGCGGGTGCGAAAGCGGTCGGGCTCGGCGCCACCGACCTCTACGCGCTCAACATCCTGGAGTTGAGCGGCGCGATGACGCCCGGGGAACTCGGCGCCCGCACCGGCCTCACCACCGGGCCCACCACCCGCCTGATCGATCGCCTGGAACAGGGCGGCTACGTGCGCCGGGCGCCGGATCCGGCCGACCGGCGCAAGGTCATCGTCGAACCGGTGGACCGGCCCGCCGGCCTGGACAGCGCCCTGGCCCCGGCCCGTCGCCGCATCGGCGACATCGTGCGCGGCTACACCCCCGAACAGCGGGAACTGCTGTTCGACTATTTCGCCCGTGCGGCCGACGCGTACCAGCGCGCCGCCGAAGACATCACCGCCGAGGAGGTCACCGAATCGGAGACGCCGGGCGAGTGAGTTTCCTTCCCGCCCACGTCATTCGGCACGTAACGGCGAAAGCTTCTCTCCCACAGCGACATTCGTAGCGCCCGGATCGCGACGGACGGTCCGGATCACCACGGTGACCACCAGCGTGGTCACGATCGCGACGATGGCGGTGGCCAGCGTGATCAACGCCGGCAGGCTGCGTACGAAGGGCACGGCGACGCCCACTTCGACCGCCAATCCGGCCCAGATGACGGCGGCCGGTGCGGTGCGGTCGGCGGCGATGGCCGACAGCAGGGCTCCCTGCAGCACCGCCAACAGTGCGCCGGCCAGCGCGAACAACCACAGCAGATCCTGGATCGGCGCGTAGTCACGGCCGGCGAACAGCGGGGCCAGCGGCGCCAGCACGGCCGCGCCGGCCACGGCGACCAGGCCGACGGTCGCCAGCACGCCGAGTGCGGACCGCAGCGCGCGCACGGAATGCTGCGGTTGCGCCATCCGCGGATACAGCACGACGCCGACGGCCTGCGGGAGCCAGAACGCGATCTTGGTGGCGATCGCGCCGAGGGCGTAGCGGCTGGCGTCCGCCTCGTCGAGAACGATGCGGGCGATGATCAGATCCGCGGACGACAGCGCCATCAGGGCAGCCTGGACCTGGGCCGCGCGCAGGACCGCGGTCACATCGGCGGCCCGTGCCGCCCCGATCCGAGTACCGGCGCTCCGGACCTCGACAGGGGCCCGCGCGACTTCGGCCGCGTTCGGCGGCGGGTTCGAGCCGGCCTCCGTCGCCGAGAGTGCGATCCGGGAGATCCGATTCGCCGCCGTGGTAGCGACCAGCAAGCCGAGAGCCGCGCCCCAGAGCGCGGCCGCGGCACCCGCGCCGATGGCCAGCGCGATCAGCGCCGGAGCGACCCGGGTGATCGCCGAACCGCCGAGAACGGTTGCGAGCGAACGGAATCGGTTCGTTCCCTGCAGAATTCCCTGCTCGCCGGACAGCAACACCAGGACCGGCGCGGCGATCAGCGCCCCGCCTGCGGCGACCGCGCTCACGTGCAGCAGCATCGCGACGGCGGGTATGAGCGCGAGCGCGACGACCGCCACGATCATCGCGCAGCGCCGGGTCAGGCCGCGCACCGTCGCCACCGCGGCGCCGCGCACCAACTCCCGCGCGACCACGTTCTGCAGCGCCAACGCCGGCACCGCGGCGAGCAACTGCACGGCCAGCAGGCTCGCGAAGGCGCTGTAGCCGGCCACGCCCAGCCAGCGCCCGGCCAGCAGTTGCAGCAGATAGCCGGCGATATTGGCGGTCATGGCCCCAGCGGTCACCAGGGTCATATCCGCGACCACGGGTAGACGGCGCAGGGCAGGCATCCCGCCATGCTCCCACCTGCGGGCCGCCCGGCACACCCGAGGCCCGACGACAACCCCGTCGTGCGGGTGTTTCAGTCCTCGTCCACCAGCTGGCGCCGCACGTCGAGCAGATGATGGCGGACCTCGTGGACGGTGTGGACCGCCACCCAGCGCAGTTCGCGCTCGACGCGATCGGGGTAGTTGTACACCACCCGCCGGTTCCAGTCGTCGGCGTCGAGGCGGTCGAGAACATTCGCGAGCAGTCGCGCCGAGACGAGCAGTTCCTGCGCCACGTCGGCGGGATCCTGCTCGGCATAGCCGTCGTGATCGGCACGTTCGTCGCGGCCCATGGTGTCGAGGGCCGGGCGGTCGGTGCGGCGCCCCAGCAGTATGCGTTCGCGCTGCACGAGCAGTACGTCCCGGACGTGGCAGCCGTATTCCAACGGCGACCACAGCTCCGGAAGGCGGCGACGCCGCGCGTCGGGGCAGTCGTTCAGCGTGGCGGCCAGCTCGGTGACACCGGCGAGGATCGCGGTCGCGGCCCGCGGCGCCTCGTCCGGCCGGTACTCGTAACCGCATTCGGCGCATCGATCCATCGCACAACCCCGTCTCGCCGCGTTGACACCGTCTCAGCGAGACCATATCTTTCCCCGCGCTCCCGGACGCCACCTTCACCGTGCAGCCAGATCGGCGGGCAGGTGCAGGGAGCCGGACGGGGAACCGTCGCCGCGGGTGCGGCCGACGTAGGGTGACTCAGCGTGACCGGGGCTCGAGAACAAGGCGACGACACCAGAAGCTCGCAGCTGCGTTCGTTCGGCGCCGCGCCGATGGGGGCCCGGATCGTTCCGGTGGCCTACAGCCTGGCGCTCGCCCTGATCGTCGTCGGACCGCTGTTGGGCCCGGGGTATCTGCTGCTGCGCGATGGCGTGAGCACACCCCGGTCCTACCCGACCGATGCGGCGCTGGGCTTGGGTGACGCGGCGCCGCGCGCCGTACCGCAGGACGGATTGCTCGCCGCACTGTCGGTGGTGGTGGACGGGGGGATCGTCGTCAAGGCGATTCTGGTGCTGGCGCTCACGGCCGCCGGATGGGGCGCGGCCCGGCTCGCGCACAGCCTGCTGCGGGTGTCCCTGGCGCCTCAGCTGGTCGCCGCGACGGTCGCGATCTGGAATCCCTATGTCGCCGAACGGCTGCTGCAGGGCCACTGGAGCTTACTCGCCGGATACGCGGCACTGCCCTGGACCGTCGTCCTCGGACAGCGGATAAGGACCGGGGCCGGACGTGCTCGTCCGGCGACGCGTCCATCACACGGCCACACGGCGTATCCGCCGGGCGATCCCGGCAACACCACGACGCGGGCCGATATCGGCCGCGAGCCGCGAGGAGACACCTCCGAGCAGGTGCCCGGTAACCGGACGAGGCCGGGGTGGGTGCACACCGCCGGTTCGTGGGCGATGCTGGGCGGCGTCCTCGCCGCGGCGGGTGTGACACCGACCGGATCGCTGCTGGCGGGCCTGGTGGCGGTACTCACGGTGGGGCGGCGGAACCTTGTCGCCACGGTGGCGCTGTGGCTGGTGAGCGCGGGTCCGTGGCTGGTGGCTACGGCGCTGTCCGGCAGCGGGGCCGAACCGTCCGATCCGGCGGGCGTGGCGGCCTTCGCCGCGCGGGCCGAGCCGGGGCTCGGCAGCGTGGGAAGCCTGGCCGGACTGGGGGGAATCTGGAACGGCGCGGCGGTACCCGGCTCTCGGACAACGCTTTTCGCCGTGTTGTCGACCCTCGTGCTGCTGGGGATCGTGCTGGCGGGCGTGCGCGCGGTGGCGGCGCCGGGTGAACGGTCCACGCGCTGTTCACGGCGAATGCTGTTGGTGCTGGCCGTGATCTGCATCCTGTTGCCGGCCCTGGGCGCGACGGGATGGGGTCTTTCGATCGGCGAATCCCTGATCGAGCGCATCCCCGGCGCCGGATTGCTGCGCGACACCCAGAAGTACGTCGCGCTCGCCATGCCCGCCTACGCCCTCTGCGCGGCCGCGGGCTGCGGGGCCCTCGCGTCCTTCCGCCGCCGAGGTACATCGGAATTCACGCAACCTGCACCCCGGACCGACCTGGTTCACACGGACGCGCCCGCGGCGCTGACCTCTCCTTCCGCCGGTAGCGAACCCCCGCACACCGACAGCACTGGGCTGCGGCCGAATTCCCTTGCCGTGCAACCACTTATCGCGGTTCTATTCATCGCCGCCCTGATCCTCACCCTGCCCGACCTGGCCTGGGGAGTGGGTGGCGCGCTGCGACCGGTGCACTACCCGCCGGCCTGGCAGCGGGTGGCCGCGGTGGTCGACGGCCCCGGCGACGTCGCCGTGTTGCCCGCCGGAATGTTTCGCGTATTCCCTTACAGCGGAAGGGCTCCGGTGCTGGATCCCGCGCCCCGCATGCTGCGGTCGGACGTCCTGCAGACGGGCGTGCTGCCCGTCCGGGGGCGGGTGGTGGCGGGTGAGGGCGCGCGAGCCCAGCGGGTGGAGAACCTGCTGCTCCGGGGCGCGGACCCCGCCGACCTCGCCGCTCAGGGCGTCGGCTGGATTCTCGTCGAACACCGCACGCCGGGAGCGGTCGGCGATGCGAGAGCCACGCTCAGCCGGCTGCAGCCGATGTACTCCGACGCCGATCTGACGCTCTATCGCGTACCGGGAGCACGAGATGTGGCCCGGGCCACCCCCACCGACCGCGCCGTGGCCGTCGCCGCACACCTGCTGTGGGCGGCTCTACTCCTGACCGGGCTCGCGGCGGCCCTCGCCGTCCGGCGACGCGGGCGATGAAGCGCACCGATCGACAGCCGGGCCGGGCCGGCGATGATCGCTCGCCGATCAGCGAAGAGTCGGGGCCATCCGGTCGTCTCGCGCCGAGGTCGCCGCCGCCACCGTCGCACGTCCGGTGACCAGCCCCGAGACGAATCGTCCCCGGGCGGCGGCGGCGAGGACTTCGCTCACTCCGTTGCCCGTCTGCTCCCAGGAGAACTCGCGAGCTCGCGCACGCGCCTTCTCCCCCATCACCATTCGGCCCTCGGAGTCGGCGAGTAGTTCACCCACGGTGTCGGTCAACTGGGTGGAGTCGTCCACCAGCACCCCGGTCACACCGTCGACGATGGAATCGGTCAGGCCTCGGGAACTGCGGTAGCCGATGGTCGGGACACCGTGTTGCGCCGCCTCGATGACCGCCAGGCCCCACCCTTCCTTGCGGGAGGGCAGCACCTGAACCCAAGCGCGGGAGAGCAATTCGTGCTTGCGCGCTTCGTCGACGTAACCGTGGAAATCGACCGCGTCGGCGATGCCCGAGCTGTGCGCACGCTTCTTCAGGTTGTCGGCCCACCAGCCGTCGCCGATCACGTCCAGGCGCAGGCCGGGGAGCCGGTCACGCAGGCCCGCGACCACGTCCAGTGCGTCCTCGATCTGCTTGTGCGGCACCAACCTCGACAGCACGACGATGCTCGGATACGGCGTGCGGGTGGTCGCGGCGCCGGTCGGGGACTGCGCGGGCACGGGCTCGGCGCCGTTGCGCACCACCGCGATTCGCGTCGCGTCCACCCCCAGTGAGGCGAGTTCCTCCGCGGAGGGCAGCGATACCGTCAGATACTGATCGCGCCGATGGACCCGCGGCGACAGTCGCGATTCGATCCACCAGCCGATTCGCCCGACCACCCGGCCCGCCACCGGCCACTGCTCACGATGTCCGTGATGCACCAGGACCACCGACGGCGCACCGGAGACCGTCCGGGCGAAGAACGGAATGCCGTTCTGGGTGTCGATCACCGCATCCGGCCGCAACCCGCGCAGCGGGCCGAAACCCAGCCGCCCGGCCGCGATGGCGGCCAGCGCTCGCGGGTAGACCGTGAAGCGCCCGCCTGCACGGCTGACCTCGATACCGTCGATGCGTTCCCGGCGCGCCGCACCCGGATAGTGCGCGGTCCGCAGCGTCACCTTCACCCCGCGCGCCGCCAACTGCGCACCCACCCGCTCCAAGTACCGCTCGCTGCCCCCACCCTGGGGATGTCCGGTGTCGCGCCAGCACAGCAGCAGGACCTCGCGTACGTCCGCACCCGGCCGCATCTCGTTCTCGCCGCTGCCGCGCCCACAGAGCTGCGCCATCGCAGCGCGCTCGCGGGGGCCGGTTTCGGGCACGGCAGTTCTCCAGATCGTTCACGTCGGACGACAGTGGGCTCCACCATAGCGGCCGACAGCCGTTCCGGGTCGCCGCGGTCGCCGCATAGACTGGCGCGGCCATGCTTCGATCCGACGCAACCGGACCGCGTCCCCGCTTCGCGCGCCGGGCCACCCTTCGCCGTTCACTGCGCCTGTTGGGCAGTTTCCGCTTCGAACAAACCGACCCGGCCCGGTTCTACGGTGGTATCGCCACCGACACCGCCGACCTCGTAGCCGATTTCTATCGGGATCTGACCGGACGGGACCTCCGCGGCACCGTGGTCGTCGACGTGGGCGGGGGTCCGGGGTACTTCGCGGACGAATTCGCGGCGGCGGGCGCGCGCTATCTGCCGATCGAACCCGATCCCACCGAGATGCACGCCGCCGGGCTCACCGTCACCGGCGCGGTGCGCGGGTCCGGGATGGCGCTGCCGATCCGCGACGACGCCGTCGACATCTGCCTGTCGTCGAATGTCGCCGAACATGTGCCGCAGCCGTGGTTGATGGCCGACGAGATGCTGCGCATCACCAAACCGGGCGGCCTGATGGTGCTGTCCTACACGGTGTGGCTCGGACCGTTCGGCGGGCACGAAACGGGGCCGTGGCACTACCTCGGCGGCGAATTCGCGGCCCGGCGCTACACCCGGCGCACCGGAAAGCAGCCCAAGAACCGCTTCGGCCGCTCGCTGTTCGCCGTCACCGCCGCCGACGGGCTGCGATGGGCGCGCGAAACCGGGGGCCGGGCTCAGATCCTCGCCACCTTCCCCCGCTACCACCCGCGCTGGGCATGGTGGGTGACGCGCATACCGGGCGTGCGGGAACTCCTGGTCAGCAATCTGGTCGTCGTCGCGGCCAAGCCCCTCCGCTGAGGCCGCATCCGGGATCTACTCCAGCCACCCCCGCCGCCGGGTGCGCCGAGCCGGCTCACTCCACGGCGGCTCCTGCATGGCCAGGCCGACGGTTTCCAGCGGGGTCAGGCCGACGCAGTTGGCGAGTGAGCGGACCGCCGCCACCGCCTCGGCCGCCTGCAGCGCCGCCGCCGCCTGTTCGAGTGTCAAGGTCCGGCCGGGCAGAAAGGACACCACCCAGCCCCCGGTACCGACGGACCTTGCCTGATGTGGGGTCTGATCACTGGTCATCAGCGATCGGCCGACCACTTGCACCGCCATGATTCGGACTCCCCTGCGATTGCATCTGTAAAATCGTCCGACAAACGTTTGCTCTAAGCATGCTCTGCAATCGAAGGAAACGCAATAGTGCGTTTTGCGAAAAGCGAACCGCGAGGTAGGATTTCGCGCCTCGCGACTGGGCGATCGGTCCGGGATGTCCGCTGCGCGTCGTACGCGACGCAGGAGAAGACGCGCCGAATCAGTTCTCGGACAAGCGGACTCGCAGCACCGGCTGCGGATCTCCGTGCGGGCGGGGCGCCGCCAGGTCGATCTCGACCTGCCACCCGGGCGGCAGTACGGCCTGCAACCGGGCCGCCGCGCGCTGCAGCGGCGTACTCGCCGCCGTCGGCGCGAGATCCACCTCCGGATCGGCCCATCGCGCGCCGGCTAATCCCGAGACAGCATCGAACCCGAGTTCGGTCATGCCCACACCCACCTCCCACATACCCCGACCGGTCGGCCAGACAACGGAATCCACGAGCACCTGCAAGCAGTCAGTTCAGCCGAGTAGTTAATTCCCCGCAACCACGGGGAGTATTCGTGAGATGCAGAACACATTCAGAATAGGACAAGCGCGCCATTCCGCACGCGGAACGGCGGAAATGACGAGCCGCCCGCCCCGTCGCAAAGACGGTGCGGGCGGCTCGCTTTCGTCGTTCGCAGGGACCGGCCGTCCCCCGGCCGACCCTCCGACTAGCCCAGACGCTGCTTGAGCGCCTCGAATTCGTCACGCACGCCGGACGGCAGCTTCTCGCCGACGAATTCGAACCACTCCTCGATCAGCGGGATCTCCTTGCGCCACTCGTCGAGATCGACCTTCAGCGAGGCGTCGACGTCGGCGGGATCCACGTCCAGACCGTCGAGGTCCAGATCGCCGGCGGTGGGCACGTTGCCGATGGCGGTGGCCTCGGCCTGCGCCTTGCCCTCGATCCGGTTGACGATCCACTCCAGCACGCGGGAGTTCTCGCCGAATCCGGGCCACAGGAAGCGGCCGTCGTCGCCGCGGCGGAACCAGTTGACGTAGAAGATCTTCGGCAACTTGGTGGCGTCGGCGTTCTTGCCCAGGTTGATCCAGTGGTTCATGTAGTCACCGACGTGGTAGCCCATGAACGGCAGCATGGCCATCGGGTCGCGGCGCACGTTGCCGACCTTGCCCTCGGCCGCGGCGGTCTGCTCGGACGACATCGTGGCACCCATGAAGACGCCGTGCTGCCAATCGAAGGACTCGGTCACCAGCGGGATCGTGGTCTTGCGGCGGCCGCCGAACAGGATCGCCGAGATCGGCACGCCCTGCGGATCGTCCCACTCCGGGGCGAGCGTCGGGCACTGCGACATCGGCGTGCAGTAGCGCGAGTTCGGGTGCGCGGCAAGGGTTTCGGTCTCGCGCAGGTACCAGTCGTTACCCTTCCAGTCGATCAGGTGGTCGGGCTCGCCCTCGAGTCCCTCCCACCAGACGTCGCGGTCGTCGGTCAGGGCGACGTTGGTGTAGACCGTGTTACCGGCCTCGAGCGTCGACATGGCATTCGGATTCGACTTGTGGTTGGTGCCGGGGGCGACGCCGAAGAAGCCGAACTCCGGGTTCACCGCGTACAGGCGGCCGTCCTCGCCGAAGCGCATCCACGCGATGTCGTCACCCAGCGTCTCCGCGCGCCAGCCCGGAACGGTCGGCTGCAGCATCGCCAGGTTCGTCTTACCGCAGGCGCTCGGGAACGCGGCGGCGACGTAGTAGTTCTTGTTCTCCGGGGAGATGAGCTTGAGGATCAGCATGTGCTCGGCCAGCCAGCCCTCGTCGTGCGCCATCGCCGAGGCGATGCGCAGCGAGTAGCACTTCTTGCCCAGCAGCGCGTTGCCGCCGTAGCCCGAACCGTAGGACCAGATCTCGCGATCCTCGGGGAAGTGGGTGATGTATTTGGTGTCGTTGCACGGCCAGGGGACATCGGCCTGACCCTCGGCCAGCGGCGCGCCCACCGAATGCAGTGCCTTCACGAACGGTCGATCGGTGCCCAGCTTCTCCAGCGCGGCCTTGCCCATGCGGGTCATCACGCGCATCGACACCACGACGTATTCGGAATCGGTGAGCTCGACGCCCAGCTTCGGATCCGCGGCGCCCAGCGGGCCCATGCAGAACGGCACCACGTACATGGTGCGGCCCTTCATGCTGCCGCGGTACAGCTCGGTCATGGTGGCGCGCATCTCGTTCGGATCGACCCAGTTGTTGGTCGGGCCGGCGTCGGCCTCGGTGCGCGAACAGATGAAGGTGCGCGACTCGACGCGGGCGACGTCGGAGGGGTCCGACAGCGCGAGGAAGGAATTCGGCTTCTTGTGCTCGTTGAGCTTCTGGAAGGTGCCGGCCTCGACCAGTTGGGTGGTCAGCCGGTCCCATTCCTCATCGGAGCCGTCGGCCCACACGACCCGCTCCGGCTGGGTGAGCTCTGCGACCTCCTGCACCCAGGCGAGCAGTCCGGCATGCTTGGTCGGCGCGGTGCCATCGGATCCGTGAAGACCAGGAATGGTCGCTGAGGTCATGAAAACTCTCCTGAGATGAGCGGCGGGCCGGAAAACTGCCGAAACAGCTTTCAACACCAGGAAGGCCGCCGTTGGCTGTGGACATCCGCCCGGCTCGCCGAACAGCGCGCCCCGGCTGGGCGGCGTACGAGAACGAGACGGACACCCGGATTCCTTAAGTAAAGAGGTTAACGCGATGTGACGGTCGGTACGGAATGGGGTTGCTCACTCGGGACCTCGCCGAAACCTTCCCACCTCGGCGGCACCCCTGCTGTGCGGGGTGAGCAAACCGCGACCGGGCGGAATCACCCGGCGACCGCGGCCTCCAGGATCGCCAGATCGCGTTCGCAGGCGGCCACTCGAGCGGGCTGTTCGGCGGCGGTGCGGCGCAGTTGCGCCTCCAGCTCCGCGACCCGGCGATCGGCCTCCACCGTGCGCGCGGTGCTCGCGCGCACCACCTGTTCGGTCAGCTCGGACTCCGCCTCCACCAGGGCCGTCGCCACCCGTTGCTCGAGCTGGGCCTTCACGTTGACCAGCACATCGGTCGCCCATTGCCGCAGATGTGCCCGGTCGGCCAGATGCCCCCGGGCCTGCACCACCCACCACGCGACGCCCGCGCCGAGCGCCAGGGTGACCGGCACGGTCGCGTAATCCAACGCCGGCACCAGCGACAACGGCGCAACGATCAACCGGCCGAGGCCGAAACCCGCCGATGCGCCCAGGGCGATCATCAATCGGTCCTCGACACCGCGATGGCGGCGCTCCGGATCGGGGCCGACCCGGGGGGCGGGATCGGCCGGCGGAGCCGGCGAGGCGAGCACGGGCTGCGGTTGCGAGCCCGCCACGGCCTCGATCTGGCGAGCCAGTTCGATCAGGCGGTGGCGGACCACGGCGTCGAGTTCGGCGGTGACCTGATTCACCGCCGCCTGCAGAAGCTCGGGATAGCCGCGCTGCGAGCGGCGGTCGAGGCGGTCCAGATCGGCACGTGCGGTGGCATTGACGGTGCGGACGCGGACGCCCACCTCGTGCGTCAGATCGACCCGGGCCAGCTGCAGCCGGTTGCGCAGGGCGGCCAGGGCCTGCGCGCGGCCACCGTCGCGACC
>NZ_BDBL01000027.1 GCF_001612965.1 Nocardia kruczakiae NBRC 101016 | reverse complement strand
GCCGCCGCCACGGCGGTGGCGCCACCCCCGCCACCGCAGCTGCCCTCGGCGAAACTGAACCCCTACAACGGTTTTCACCACGGCGTCTCGCTGCTGCACGGCTGGCTGCCACTGACCATCGAGATCGCCGCCGCCGTCCTGCTGGTGATCGCGATCGCGCGCTGGGGCCGGCGGTGGTGGCTGATCCGGGTCCCGATCTGCCTCGCCCTCGGCGTGGTGGCCGCCTTCGCCGCCCGCACCGTGATGAACAACGAGGGCCTGGCCTCCGATCCCGCTCCGGTGCAGCTGTGGATCTGCGTGGGCGCGGCTGCCGCCGCGGTCGCCCTGGTGGTCGTCGGCTGGCCGGCTGGGCGCTGGTGGCACCGCACCGCCGCGATCGTCGCGGTGCCGTTCGCCATCGCCAGCTCGGCGGTGGTGCTCAACCAGTGGGTGGGCTACTACCCCAGTGTGCAGTCGGCGTGGAGTGCGCTGACCGCCGGACCACTACCCCACCAGACCGATCAGGACGAACTCGCCGCGATGCGCGGCACTCACCCCGCCCACGGTGTGGTGGTGCCGATCGACACCGGCGACGCCGCCAGCGGATTCAAGCACCACACCGAATACGTCTATCTGCCGCCGGCCTGGTTCTCGGGTCCCACGCCGCCCGCCCTGCCGGCCGTGATGATGATCGGCGGCGAATTCAACACCCCCGCCGACTGGTTGCGCAGCGGCCAGATCATGCCCGCCATCGACGCGTTCACCGCCGCGAACAACGGCAGCGCCCCGGTCCTGGTCTTCGTCGACTCCTCGGGCAGCTTCAACAACGACACCGAATGCGTCGACGGCCCGCGCGGCGCCGCCGCCGGCCACCTCACGAAAGATGTCGTGCCGTATGTGGATTCGCATTTCGGTGTGCCCGCCGATCCGGCGAAGTGGGCGGTGATCGGCTGGTCGATGGGCGGCACCTGCGCCACCGATCTGACCGTGATGCATCCGGAGCTGTTCCACACCTTCGTCGATATCGCCGGCGATCTCGGCCCCACCTCCGGCACCAGGGAACAGACGATCGCGCGGCTCTACGGCGGCGATGCGGCCGCCTACGACCGCTTCGACCCGCTGACGGTGATGGCGAAGCACGGGCCCTACACCGGTGTCGCCGGTCTGTTCGACGATCTGACACCGCCGCATCGCCAGGATCACACCGGTAAGTACCCTGGCGGCGGCCACGTCCACATGCCGCAGGTCGACGAGAGCCGCATCGGCGTCGGCGGCCAGGACGGCGTCATGGACACCGGCGAGGTCGGCGCCGCCGAGAAACTGTGTGGTCAGGGCCGCGCGGTCGGCATCGAGTGCACCATCCACACCACGCAGGGCGGGCACACCTGGCAGTTCGCGGCGGCCGCGTTCACCTCGTCGCTGCCCTGGGTGTCGGCGCGGCTCGGTCTGCCCGTGCACACCTGATGCGCACCGCGGGCCGCCGCCGGAGCAATCCGGCAGCGGCCCGCGGCGGTACGGATCAGTCGTCGAGTTCGGCGAGGACCTCGTCGGAGACGTCGACATTGGTGTACACGTTCTGCACGTCGTCGCTGTCCTCGAGCGCGTCGACGAGTTTGAACACCTTGCGGGCGCCGTCGGCGTCGACCGCGACCGACACCGAGGGCTGGAAGCCGGATTCGGCGGAGTCGTAATCGATTCCGGCCTCCTGCAGCGCGGTGCGCACGGCGATCAGGTCGCTGGGATCGCTGATGATCTCGAACGAATCACCGAGGTCGTTGACCTCCTCGGCACCGGCGTCGAGCACCGCGGTCAGCACGTCGTCCTCGGTGAGCCCGTTCTTCTCCAGCGTGACGACGCCCTTGCGGTGGAACAGGTAGGCGACCGAACCGGGATCGGCCATATTGCCGCCGTTGCGGGTCATGGCCACGCGCACCTCACCGGCGGCGCGATTGCGGTTGTCGGTGAGGCATTCGATCAGCACCGCAACACCATTGGGCCCGTAGCCCTCGTACATGATGGTCTGCCAGTCGGCGCCGCCGGCCTCTTCGCCGCCGCCGCGCTTGCGGGCGCGCTCGATGTTGTCGTTGGGAACCGACGACTTCTTCGCCTTCTGGATGGCGTCGTAGAGAGTCGGGTTTCCGCCAGGATCACCACCGCCGGTGCGCGCCGCGACCTCGATGTTCTTGATGAGTTTCGCGAACATCTTGCCGCGCTTGGCATCGATCACGGCCTTCTTGTGCTTGGTGGTGGCCCATTTGGAGTGGCCGCTCATTCCCTACTTCCTTCAGGTCGGTGTGCTCGAGGCCCGGGCAGATTCGCGATCTGCGTTCCGGCGATCGCTGTGCAGTCTACTGCCCGGTTCGCCACCGCCCGGCCGGGGTGCACGGCGAACGATCAGGTACCGGCGCTCACCGCGGCCCGGACCGAGTCGACGAACAGCCGGTGCACGCGCAGATCTCCGGTCACCTCGGGATGGAAGGAGGTCGCGATGACCGAGCCCTGCCGGACCGCGACGATCCGGCCCGCCGCATCCTGCGGGTCACCCGCCGACGGGGCCTCGGCGACCACGGTGCCCGGCCGCGGCCGGTGCGGGACCCGGGCCAGCACCTCGACGCCGGCGCCCACGCGTTCCACCCAGGGCGCCCGGATGAACACCGCGCGAATCGGATCGTCGAGGCCGGTGAAGTCGAGATCGGTCTCGAACGAATCGACCTGACGTCCGAAGGCGTTGCGCCGCACCGTCATATCGATGCCGGACAGTGACTGGGCGTCGGGGCGGGTGTCGAGTACCTCCGAGGCCAGCAGGATCATCCCGGCACAGGAGCCGAATGCCGGCATGCCCGCGCGCAGCCGTGCCCGCAGCGGTTCCAGCAACCCGAACACCTCGAGCAGTTTGCTGATCGCGGTGGATTCGCCGCCCGGCAGCACGAGCGCGTCGACGGACTCGAGTTCCGATTCCCGTCGCACACTCACCGGTTCGGCATCGCACGCGGCCAGCGCGTGGAAGTGCTCACGCACGTCACCCTGCAGTGCCAGCACGCCAATGGTCGGTTTCACGGCACGAGCATACGAGTCGCGCGGCACGGTCGTGACCTGCGGCCGCCGCGGTTGTGGCGCCGCTCACCTACCGGCGCAGTGTGCGGATGAGCCCTTCCTGCACGACCTGCGCGACGAATTGTCCGCGCTGGTTGAAGATCCGCCCGCTGGTGAGCGCGCGGCCGTACCCCGCGGACGGGGAATTCTGGTCGTAGAGCAGCCATTCGTCGGCGCGGAAGGGACGCAGGAACCACATCGCGTGGTCCAGCGACGCGTCCTGGGTCGGCTCGTCGCGGTGGGTGACCTTCGACGAACCGAGCAACGTCATATCGCTCATGTAGGCGAGGGTGCAGACGTGGAACAGCGGGTCGTCGGGCAGCGGGTGGCGGTAACGGAACCAGACCTGCTGCTGGGAGGCCAGGCCGTCGCGACGGAGGACCGCGTCCTGCGGCACCAGCCGGATGTCCCAGTGCTCCCATTCCCGCATCAGCCACAGCCGTTCCGGGCTCATCGACGCGCGTTCGTCCGGAATATCTTGCGGCAGTGGGACTTCCGGCATCACGTCTTGATGTTCGGGTCCCTCGTCGCCGACGTGGAAGGAGGCCGACATGGTGAAGATCGCCTCGCCGTCCTGCACACCGGTGACCCGGCGGGTGCAGAACGAGCGGCCCTCGCGAATGCGTTCCACCAGGTACACGGTCTGCTCGGCGGGGTTGCCGGGGCGCAGGAAGTATCCGTGCAGCGAATGCACCTCGAAGCGCGGTTCCACGGTGCGCACCGCCGAGACCAGCGCCTGCCCGGCAACCTGGCCGCCGAATGTGCGCGCCAGCTGGGACTTGGTGATCGCGCCGCGGAAGATGTCCCGCTCGAGCCGCTCGATCTCCAGTGCCTCTTCGATCGTCGCCATGTACCGTCCTTCCGCCCTGTGCCCCGCTCAGGCTAAGCGATGGCGAACCCGCCCCGGCGAGCGACTCTCCGCCGTGACAGCGCTCACGACGCCGGTTCGCCCTGCGATCCGATCAGTTCCCGCGCCTCTTCCTCGGACTGCGCGGCCGGCGCCGACCCCCACATGTGCCTGCCGTTGGGCTCCTGCAGGAAATACACCGAGATCGCACCCACCAGCCCGGCGATGATCAGGTAGTACGCCGGCCAGTTCAGATCGCCGGTCGCGCCGACGAGCGCGCCGACCACCACCGACGTGGTACCGGCGAACAGCGAGACCGCCACGTTGAACGACACCGACAGCCCCGCGCCGCGCACCTTCGTCGGAAACAGCGACGGCAGGGTGGACGGCATGGTCGCGCTGAAGCAGATGAGGGTCAGGCCCATCATGAGCAGGCCCAGGAACACGGCGAACGCGTTGTCGGTGCGCACCAGCAGGATCATCGGAAAGGCCAGCACCACCAGGGCGATGACGCCGGTCCAGATGATCGGTTTGCGGCCGACCCGGTCCGAGATCAGGCCGATCACCGGGATGGTCAGCAGCGCGATCGCCATCACCGCGATCTGCAGCCACTGCGACGCCGAGGAGGACAGACCGCCGCCGGTGCTGTCGGGCACGGTCGAGGTGACGTAGGTCGGCATATAGGAGGTCAGCATGTAGTTGGTGACGTTCCAGACGACGACCAGACCCATGCAGACCAGCACGTACGGCCACAGCCGGGCGAGGATCTTGGCCTCGTCGCCGGTCTTGTTCGCCTTCTCCCGCTCCTCGGATTCCTTCTCCAGGGCGGCGAAGGCCGGGGTGTCGGCCAGCCGCATCCGCAGATAGACGCCGACCGCGCCGAGCGGCAGGGCGACGAAGAACGGCAACCGCCAGCCCCACGACAGCAGCTGGTCGTCGGTGAGGGTGGCGTCGGCGAGCGTGACGACCAAGGCGCCCAGCAGATATCCGGTGAAGGTGCCGAATTCCAGCCAGCTGCCGAGGAATCCGCGCCGCCGGTCGGGTGCGTACTCGGCGATGAAGGTCATCGCGTTGCCGTATTCGCCGCCGGTCGAGAAACCTTGCAGCAACCGCGCGCACAGCAACAACATCGGCGCCCAGATCCCGATCGTGTTCTGATCCGGGATACAGCCGATGGCGAAGGTGCCGGCCGCCATGAGGATCATCGTGGTGGCGAGCACCTTGTTGCGCCCGATGCGGTCGGCCAGCGGCCCGAAGAACATGCCGCCGAAGGGGCGCACGAGGAACGCCACCGCGAACAGGCCGAACGTGGCGATCGTGCCCGCGGTGTCCCCGAGATGGGAAAAGAACACGTCCTTGATGGTCGGCTCGAAATACGCGTAGACACCGAAGTCGTACCACTCGGTGATGTTGCCGATACTCGCCGCGCCGATCGCCCGGCGGATGATCGGCGGATCGGTGACGACGATGTCGTCGAGCGACCACCGCTTCGGACGCTCACGCGGGACCAGCACCGCCACGGACTCCGACCTCCTCGACTTCTCGACAACCGTCGATCACCGGGGCCGCCGGGCCTGCGCGCAGCGTGTTCGATCGCCTCGCAGGTGCCCGCCGTGTCCGGAATCGACCCGCTCAGGCTATGCGATGGCAAACGCGGTCGGCAGGCGACTCTCCGCGATCCGCGCCGTGGCGGGCATGATAGGCGGATGCCCGCATACGAACCGATCGCCGCGGACGGGCTGGTCGAGCGGGTCGTCGCGGCCGCTCTCGCGCTGCCGGGGCCGGTCGTGGTGGCCGTCGACGGGGCCGACGGCGCCGGACCACGGGAACCGGCCGATCGGATCGTCGAACGCATCCGCACGCTCGGGCGCCCGGCCACGCGGGTGTGGTTGCACGACTTCGTTCGCCCGGCATCGCTGCGGCTGGAGTTCGGGCGCGACGAGATGACCTATCGCACAGCCTGGTTCGACTACGCCGCGCTCGATCGCGAAGTGCTGGAGGCGGTGCGCCGGCGCGGGCGGTGGCTGCCCGCGCTGTGGGACGAAGCCGAGGACCGATCCGCCCGGGCGCGCATGCAGTCGGCCGAACCGGGTCTCGTACTGGTGGTCGCGGGTCCGATGTTGCTCGGTCGGGGTCTGGATTTCGATATCACCGTGCGGTTGCAGATGTCGGAGGCGGCACTGCTGCGGCGGACCGATCCCGCGGACCGGTGGACCGTGCCCGCTCTGCTGCGTCACGACCGCGAGCACGACGACGTGCCCACCTTCGATGTTCGCTGGGATCATCCGGACCGGCCGGCGTTACGGATCGGCGCCTGATCCGCAGCCCCCTCGGATGTGCGGGGGCGCACCGGAATTCGCGGCGCCGCGCCGGCGAAGCGTTCGCGGTCGGCGACCGGGAGCCAGCACCCGGCGGCGATGTCGCGGTTGTAGGTCGTGCGGAAATGCTCGATCAGAGGCGGTAATCCCGGATGGGTGTTGGCCGTCGACCACAGCAGCGCGTGCGGATAGGCCGGTGTCGGGTCGACGATCGGCACCCGCCGGATGTGCGGATGCCACGGATTGCGGAAGTGGTCGCTGCTGACGGTGGCCAGAGTGTCGGAGGCCGCGATGCGGGCGAGCATGGCTTCGATGCCGTCGGGCCCGGGGAACCGGGTGCGGTCGCGGGGCGTGGTATCGATTGTGACACCGCAGAATTCGCTCAGCTGGCGATAGAAGTCGGCCCACTCCGACGCCACCCCCGCGCCCGGAATCCACACCGTGTACGCGCCCAGTTCGGCCAGCGGCACCGCCGACCGCCCGGCCAGCGGATGATCTCGGCCGACGAGCAGATGCGCCGGATCCACGTACGCGGGCACGGCCGCGATATCTGCCGGTAACGGGCGGGGTCCGCCCGACGGCCGGGCGAAGGCCGCGTCTGCGCGGCCGTGCACCACCATGTCCCGCGAGGTCACGAAGACGTTCGAGATGACGATCTCGGTCTCGGCGCCGGGATTGCGGTCGAGGTAGAACCGCATCTGCTCGGTCGCGCCCTGCCGCTCGCCCTGCACCGCGACGCGCAGCGGGCGCGGTATCTCACCGACCGCCGCCACCGCGGTCTCGGCCACCGCCAGCAGTGCGCGCGCATGCGGCAGCAGCCGCGCCCCGGCGGCGGTCGGCACGATTCCGGCGGGTACGCGGTCGAACAGTGCCACGCCGAGCTGGGCCTCGAGTTTCGCGATCCGCTTCGACACCGCCTGCTGGCTGATGCCGAGAACCACGGCGGCGAGACTGAACTGCCGTTCCTCGGCCGCGGCCACGAAGGCGCGCACCGCTGCCAGGTCGAGATCCGCGCTCGCACCTCCACCCACAACCATTCGTTGTGCACCCTTCGCTGTATTCTCCTCGAGTCCATCGCGTCCGGAGCCCGGCAACTTCCGGAAGACAGTACCCGACAAGCCATTCGGTGAGCGTCCGCATCGTCCCGGCTGCCACTGATCGCCGGGCGGGCACTTGGACACACGCCGTGGGGATGTGCTGCCGGGTGCTCACCACGGCGCGACGCAAACGAGCCGAGCGGGCCACGACATACGGCACGAGCCGGTGACACCGCGGGCACCGGATCGGCCTCGACGCCCGGGCCGGTTCCTCAGTCGCCGGCCGGTGCGACGCCGCGGCGGGCCGATTCCGCGAGACGAGCGGCGAGTCCCAGGACCAGTTCACGCAACTCCCCTGGATGCCGCACCTCGAACGGGCGATCGAGTGCGGCGAGTACCGGCGGCAGCCAGTCGAGCCGCTCCGCCCGGATACCGACGTCCCACCAGCGCTCGGCGGCCGAGTCCGCCGGGTCGTCCGCCGCATCGAGAGTCGCCACCGTCGCGGGCAGGTGGGCGCGGATCTGCTCGACGGTACCGAAGATGCGCAGCCGCACGTCGTATCGATAGTCGGCCGCGGCGAATCCCGACACCACCCGCCGCACCGGATCGATATCGCCGGGCGCCTCGAACGTCCCCGGCAGGGTTCGGGCGGTGGTGATGCGATCCAGGCGGAAGGTGCGGTCCCCGCCGCGGCCGGAATCCACACCGGTGACGTACCACCGTCCGGAATGCGCGACGATCCCGTAGGCGTGCAGCGTGCGTTCGCTCGCTCGGCCGTGGCGATCGGTATAGCGGAGGGTGAGCGGCCGGTGGTGGCGTATCGCGTCGGCGATCGTCAGCAGCACCGCGGCATCCGGGGAAGCGAATTCGGCCGGCGCATCGGTGAATGCGAGCGATTCCAGCAGCACGTCGAGCCGTCGGCGCGAAGGCTCGGGAAGTACCCTCCGGATCTTGGCAGCGGCGGTCTCGCTCGCGGTCACATCCGTTGCGGCCCAGCCGATTCGGCGGCCGGCCAGCAGGCCGAGCAGGACCGCCGACGCCTCGTCGTCGTCGAGCATCAGCGGCGGCAGGCGGTATCCGGGGGCGAGCCGATAACCGCCGTAGCGACCACGCACCGACTCCACCGGAATATCGAGATCGATCAGGTGGTCCACGTATCGGCGCACGGTCCGTCCCTCGACCCCGAGCCGGTCGGCGAGTTCGGCCACGGTCCGGGTGCCGCCGGACTGCAGCAATTCGAGCAGGGTCAGCACGCGTCCGGTCGGTCGAGCCATGATCTCGACCCTAGTGTGAATACTGGACCGATTCTGTCCCCTATTGCTCCTACGCTGCGGAAAACACCGTCGAACGGCAAGGAGCAGCCCATGAATTTCGTCTCGATCCGCATCATCACCGCGGACGTCGCGCGTCTGGCCGAGTTCTACGAGCGCGCCACCGGATTGCGCGCTCGGTGGGCGACCGAGGATTTCGCCGAACTCGAGAGCGGGGCCGCCACCCTCGCCCTCGCGAGTACCCGTACCGTCGCCCTGTTCGCACCCGGCTCGGCCCGTGCGTCGGACAACCACAGCGTGATCACCGAATTCCTCGTCGACGACGTGGACCGCGTGTATCGCGAGCTGTCCGGCGCCGGCACCGAGGTGGTCGCCGAGCCGGCCACGATGCCCTGGGGCAACCGCTCGCTGCTGGTCCGTGATCCCGACGGCAACCTGGTCAACTTCTTCACACCGGTGACGCCGGCGGCGATCGCGAAGTTCGCGGAACGGGCCGAGCCGGTCACGCCGGGCATGTGAGTCGCCGGCGTGTGCGGCCTCGGGAACGACGACGCCGGGCCGTCCTGTGCGGAACGACCCGGCGAAGGCGTTGTCTCGGAGTCGGTGTCCGAACGGATTACCAGCCGCGCTCGGCGAGGCGGTGCGGCTCCGGAATCTCCTCGACATTGATGCCGACCATGGCCTCACCCAGGCCGCGCGACACCTTCGCGAGCACATCGGGGTCGTCGTAGAAGGTGGTGGCCTTCACGATGGCGGCGGCACGCTCGGCCGGGTTGCCCGATTTGAAGATGCCGGAGCCGACGAAGACACCCTCGGCGCCCAGCTGCATCATCATCGCGGCGTCGGCGGGGGTGGCGATACCGCCGGCGGTGAACAGCACCACCGGCAGCTTGCCGGTCTCGGCGATCTCACGCACCAGCTCGTAGGGCGCCTGCAGTTCCTTGGCGGCGACGAACAGCTCGTCCTCGGGCAGCGACTGCAGGTGGCGGATCTCGCCGCGGATCTTGCGCATGTGGGTGGTCGCGTTGGACACGTCGCCGGTGCCGGCCTCACCCTTGGAGCGAATCATCGCCGCGCCCTCGGTGATGCGGCGCAGCGCCTCGCCCAGGTTGGTGGCGCCGCAGACGAACGGCACGGTGAACTGCCATTTGTCGATGTGGTTGGCGTAGTCGGCGGGGGTCAGCACCTCCGACTCGTCGATGTAGTCGACGCCCAGGCTCTGCAGGATCTGCGCCTCGACGAAGTGGCCGATGCGCGCCTTGGCCATCACCGGGATGGACACCGCGTTGACGATGCCGTCGATCAGATCCGGGTCACTCATCCGCGCGACGCCGCCCTGGGCGCGGATGTCGGCGGGAACCCGCTCGAGTGCCATCACCGCGACCGCGCCGGCATCCTCGGCGATCTTGGCCTGATCGGCGGTGACGACGTCCATGATCACCCCGCCCTTGAGCATCTCGGCCATGCCGCGCTTCACGCGGGCTGTGCCGGTCGTCGAGGTGGTGTCGGGCGTTGTCACGGGCAAACTCCTGATTATCGGGGATTCGTTCGAGGAGGCATCGCTGCGATGCGAACCTCCACGATTCTAGGCGCCCCGATCAGGCCACTAGATAGCCAGTCCGAGAGCACTGGACTGGTCCGCCGCCCGCGGCCGGGATCGTCCACCGGGCCGGGCGGCCGCTACGGCGTCGCTACGGCCGCGCCGAATGCGGGTACCGGTGGCGCCGGACGGTACGAAACCGCAGGCCGGCGCCACCTGTTCGTCAGATCGGGTCGACGACGAACAGCTGCGCCCAGTACGTCGCGGCCTGCTCGCCGATATACGGCAGCAGGAAGTCGTACAGCAGATAGGACATATGCATTCGGTACCTCACCTCCACACACCGGTTCGCCGGATTCGGTGTGCGGCAAACCGGTTTCGACCCTAACCGATGGTGACCTGTCACACACCGGCAACGGCCGGGTATCGGCGAGATCGGCGGATTTCCGACGAAATATGTTGACCGCCAACGTGTCCCACCGTCACACCTCGGACAGCAGCGGTTCGAGCAGTCCGACGGCGACGACCCGGATCTGCTCCAGCGCCCGTTCGACCGGCCCGGTCGGCTGGAACAGATGACTGAGGGCAAGGCGCACAACGGTTTCGGCGACCGACGCCAGCTCCTCCTCGCCCACCGACGCCAGCTCGTATTGCGCGCGAACCGTCGCGGTGACCGCGGCGATCGCACGGCCCAGTACGGGTTCGGGTTCGGTCATCAGCGCCGGCAACAGCGCGGTATCGGGCGCCGAACGGCCCGACAACACAGCCTCGAGCAGCATATTGTCCGCGCCGCTGCGCAGGGTGAACTCCACGGCCGCGATCAGGCCGGCGATCACATCGTCCGGATGGGCCGCCAGCTGCTCGGCGATACCGACCAGGAAGACGTCCACCTCGTTCGCGATCACCACCTCGGCGAGGTCCTGTTTGGTGCCGATCTCCTTGTACAGCACCGGCCGGCTGACGCCGACCTCCTTGGCCACCCGCGACATGTTCACCGCACCCCAGCCCTCGGTACAGACCAGGCCGCGAGCGGTCTCGATGACCCGCTCGCGCAGAAGTCGGCGCATATCGGACTGGAAGTTCGGCGCGGTAGCCACACCCATGATCGTACACGGTTCACGAAAATGTTCGACTATTGACAACTATGGGGAATCTGTATTCAATGAGAACACTTCTTAGGAAAGTGTAAATACATCGAGGTGGGCGAGCCGCGCTGCGGCCCCGGCCCCGTCGGCGCACTCCGCCCGCCGGACGCACCGTTCCGTCGCGCATTCCGCGCCCCGTTCGTGAGGAGAATTTCGTGACCACATCCCGAATCGGCGATCCGGCCCGGACCGCGCCGCCGCAGTGGCGCGACCGCAAGCGCCATCTCTGGCTGTTCGGGCTCGTCCCGCCGACCGCGGTCCTGCTCGCCACCGGCCTGGTGTGGCTGTTCAACCAACTGGGCTGGCACCACGCGGCGTCCGTGTGGTGGTGGATCGGGCCGCTGCTGGTGTACGTGCTGCTGCCGATCCTCGACCGATTCTTCGGGCCCGACGGGCAGAACCCGCCCGACGAGGTGATGGAACAGCTCGAGAACGACCGCTACTACCGCTACTGCGTCTACGCCTACATTCCGTTCCAGCTGCTCAGCCTGGTGTTCGCCTGCTATCTATGGAGCGCGGCCGATCTGTCCTGGCTGGGCGTCGACGGCGGGCTGAGCCTGATCTCCAAGATCGGCCTGGCTCTGAGCATCGGCACCATGGGTGGCGTCGGCATCAACACCGCGCACGAACTCGGCCACAAGAAGGACGAACTGGAGCGCTGGCTGTCGAAGATCACGCTGGCGCAGACGTTCTACGGCCACTTCTACATCGAGCACAACCGCGGCCACCACGTGCGGGTGGCGACACCGGAGGATCCGGCCAGTTCCCGGTTCGGCGAATCGTTCTGGACCTTCCTGCCGCGCAGCGTGTGGGGCAGCCTGCGCTCGTCGTGGTCCCTCGAGAAGACGCGGCTACAACGAATGGGCAAGCGGCCGTGGACGATTCACAACGACGTGCTCAACGCCTGGCTGATGTCGGTGGTGCTGTGGGGTGCGCTGGCCGCGATCTTCGGTCCCGGGGTACTGCCGTTCCTGGTGCTGCAGGCGGTCTACGGATTCTCGCTGCTGGAGACGGTCAACTATCTCGAGCACTACGGCCTGCTGCGGCAGCGCACGGCCGCCGGACGCTACGAACGGTGCACGCCGGAGCACAGCTGGAACTCCGACCACATCGTCACCAACATCTTCCTCTACCATCTGCAGCGCCACAGCGACCATCACGCCAATCCCACCCGGCGCTATCAGACCCTGCGCAGTATGGACGGCGCGCCCAATCTGCCCAGCGGCTACGCCAGCATGATCACCATCGCCTATTTCCCGCCGCTGTGGCGCCGCGTGATGGACGAGCGGGTGCTCGCCCACTACGGCGGTGACATCACCCGCGTCAACGTCCAGCCCCGCAAGCGCGATCGGATCCTCGCGAAGTACGGGGTCGCCTGATGTCCCGATTCCGTTGCCCCGTCTGCGATTACGTGTACGACGAAGCCGCCGGCGCCCCGCGCGAGGGCTTTCCATCCGGCACCGCGTGGTCCGCGATCCCCGACGACTGGTGCTGCCCCGACTGCGGCGTGCGGGAGAAGCCGGATTTCCACGCCGATCTCGCAACCCCCGACGCGACCCCGACGAAAGGCCCCTGACATGACCGACTACAAGCTGTTCCGTTGCCTGCAATGCGGATTCGAATACGACGAGGCCCTCGGCTGGCCCGAGGACGGCATCGCGCCGGGCACCCGCTGGGACGACATTCCCGACGACTGGTCCTGCCCCGACTGCGGTGCGGCCAAGGCGGATTTCGAGATGGTCGAGGTCAGTCGCGCATGACCGGACGCATCGTCATCGTGGGCGCCGGGCTCGCGGGCGCGACCGCCGCCCGCACCCTGCGCACCGAGGGCTACACCGGCCAGATCGTGCTGCTCGGTGCGGAGGACCGGCTGCCCTACCGCCGCCCGATGGTCTCGAAGGAGTTGCTCGCCGGCACCGCGAACGAACGCCGGCTCCTGCTCGGGTCCGCGCAATCGTGGCGCGAACTCGACGTCGAGGTACGCCTGGGGACCACGGTCGAGGGCATCGACGTCGACCGCGACCGCATACATCTGGGCACCGGCGAAACCCTCGGCTACGACGCACTGGTGCTCGCGACAGGTGCCCGCGCACGAGAACTGCCCGGCCCCGAATCGGGTGCGTACACGCTGCGTACCGCCGCGGATGTCGACGCGTTGCGCGCGGCCGTGGTGACCGGTGGATCGCTGCTCGTGGTGGGTGGCGGCCTGGTGGGATGCGAAGCCGCCGCGACGGCCCGCGGGCTGGGGGCGGCGGTGACGATCGTGCACGCGGCCGAGACGCCCCTGGAACGGGTGGCGCCGCGGGTGATCGGCGAGCACTGCCGAACCCTGCACGCCGACAACGGCGTCGACATCCACGACGCGATCGTGCTGGACCGGATCGACGGGGGCGGTGGAGATGTCACAGCCACCGCCGTCGACGGACGCCGGTGGACCGCCGCGGCGGTCCTCGTCGCGATCGGCGCGGAACCGGATACCGGATTGGCCCGCCAGGCCGGACTCGCCGTCGGCGACGGCATCCTCGTCGACGAGTCCTACACCACCTCGGCGCCGAACATCTTCGCCGCCGGTGACGCCGCGGCCGTCTACGATCCGGAATTCGGGGTCCACCGGCGCACCGAACAATGGAACAGTGCCCAGGCACACGGAGTCGCCGTCGCGAAATCGATTCTCGGACAACCCGTTCCGTCCGAGGAGGTCTCCTGGGGCTGGACGACCCAGTACGGCGTCACCATACAATTCGCCGGGCGCCCGCAGCCCGAGGACGAGGTCGTGGTCCGTACCACCGACACCCCCGGCCGGTTCATCGCCCTGAGCCTGCGCGCCGGGCGCCTGGTCGCCGCCGCGGCCGTCGCATGCCCGGCCGAGCTGCGCACCGCCCGCACTCTCATCGCGGACCGCACCACGCACGACCCGCACACCTGGTCCGACCCGGCCATTCCCCTGCAGGACCTGACAGCCGCGACCGAGTTGTCGAGCCCCCACTGACCGAACAGCCCCCCTGCGCGAACCGGTCGCGGGTCTCGAAGTGGCAGCAGCCCGCGGGGTTCGCGAACACGGTGCGCGACGGCCTCACCGACGGCCGGTACCTCGTTCTCGCGGACGGCGCGACCGTGCACGCGATCGACGCCGGCGACGGTTCGACCGCCTGGTGGATGTCGCCGCCGCCCAGTGGTGATCCCAGATTGCGCTCGCGGGTGGAAGCGATGGGCGGCCGGATGGTTGTCGTGCTCCGCGGACGCGTTCACCGGATACGCTGCGGCGTGAGGCGACGCGAATTATCCCCGCGGCTCAGCGGATGGACCGGACCTCCGGCTCGAGATCGGAGCCGGCGGCGGTGAGCGCCTCGGCCAGCAGGTTGTCCAGGTGGTACGGGTACACCGTTTCCCCGATCCGGTCGAGTTCGGCGATATCCGGCGGCAGGCACCAGCGGTAGGCGGTGACGCAGCGGCGTTCCCAGACGGTCGGATCGGCGGGTTTCGGATCGAACCAGCGCACCCGGGCGACGAAGAACAGTTCCTCGGAGCGGATCAGCTCGCCGTTGAACGGAAAAACCGCGACCCGTCGCCAGATCGGGCCGCGCAACAGCGTGGAATCCAGCGCCAGACCGGTTTCCTCCCATACCTCGCGCACCGCGGCGGTTCGCAGCGTCTCCCCCGGTTCGATGCCGCCGCCGACGGTGAACCAGAACGGCGAATCGGGAGTCTGCGGGTCGTGGCCGCGCATCAGCAGCACGCGGTCCTCGTCGTCGAGCAGCACCACCCGGGCCGAGGTGCGCACCGTGTCGACCTCGAGGCCGGTGGTCGCGGCCGGCGTGACCCGTTCCGCGATCTCGAAATAGGTGGGCAGCGGTGCGGTACCGCCGAGGTGCAGCAACCGCACGGGGCGGCGGGTACGCAGCGCCAGGGTGTCGCGCACGGCGTCGTTGTGGAAGCGACGCGCGATCAGCACCCGCGCCTCGGCATCGGCGAGTTCGGCCACCAGCTGCGGCCGCAGTGAGGTGATGTCGACCGCGGAGAGCGCGGCCGCCAGCTGGTTCTCCGCCGTCTCCCGATCGCTCCAGCCGGCGCGTTCGGCCCGGTCGGCGAGGGCGATCAGCCGCTTGGACTGCTCCGCGGCCGCGGACTCCGACATCGGCCCGGCCATCGAGATCGCGACCGTGCGGGCCACCACCGCGCGCCGCGCCAGGGCCGCCTCCAGCGCGTCACGGGCCTGGTCACCGCGCACGTGCAGGCGGTCGAGCCGGTTGGCGGTGGAGTAGGCCCATACTCCGACGGCAATGATCACGGCCGCGATCAGCGCGAGGACCAGGATGGTCGTCGCGGAGAAGGTGATCATCCAGCGGTCCTCACCCGGGCGTCGCCGACGGTGACCGTCTCGTACACCCGCAGAATCTGTTCGGCCACGACCGGCCAATCGTATTCGCCGACAACCTGATCCGCGGTGCGCACCAGATCCTCGCGGCGGGTGCGGTCGGTGAGCAGTCCGTCGATCACCTCGGCCAGCGCCGCGGAATCACCCACCGGCACCAGCAGTCCCGCGGTCCCGTCGCGCAGCACCCGTCGGAAGGCGTCCAATTCGCTGGCGACCACGGCGGTTCCGGCGGCCATCGCCTCCACCAGCACGATGCCGAAACTCTCCCCGCCCAGATTCGGCGCGCAGTACACATCGGCACTGCGCATCGCCGAGGCCTTCTCCGCATCCGAGACCTGACCGAGGAAGCGCAGATGTCCGGCGTGTTCGCCCGCTTCCCGGCGCAGCCGTTCCTCGTCACCGCGGCCGACGATCAGGATCTCCACGTCGGGATGGCGGGCGACCAGTTTCGGCAGTGCGGCCAGCAGCACGGCCATCCCCTTGCGGGGCTCGTCGTAGCGACCGAGGAACAACACCGTCCCGCCCGCACGCGGATATCCTTGCAGCAGTGGCGCATTCGCGAACGCCGGCACGTCGACCCCGTTGGGGATCTCGACCGCGTCGCTGCCCAGCGCCTCCACCTGCCAGCGCCGCGCCAGCTCCGACACCGCGATCCGCCCGCTGATCTTCTCGTGGTAGGGCCGCAGCACCCCTTGAAAGGTCGCCAGCACGAGCGAGCGGGTGGTGGAGGTGTGGAAGGTGGCCACGATGGGTCCTTCGGCCACTTTCAGCGCCAGCATCGAGATACTCGGCGCGTTGGGTTCGTGGACGTGCAGGACCTCGAAGTCGCTCTCGGCGATCCAGCGGCGCAGCCGGGTGTAGGCGGTAGGCCCGAACGACAGCCGCGCCACCGAACCGTTGTACGGAATCGCCACCGCCTTCCCGGCCGAGACGACGAATTCCGGCAGTTCGGTGTCGTCGGAGGCCGGCGCCAGCACGCTCACCTTGTGGCCGCGTTCGATCAGTACCTGGGCCAACTCCACGACATGTGACTGCACACCGCCCGGCACGTCGAACGAGTACGGGCAGACCATGCCGATTCTCATGACACCGCGTC
This sequence comes from Nocardia kruczakiae NBRC 101016, assembly GCF_001612965.1. GTDB lineage: Bacteria > Actinomycetota > Actinomycetes > Mycobacteriales > Mycobacteriaceae > Nocardia > Nocardia kruczakiae. The sequence goes on along the minus strand of NZ_BDBL01000027.1, from coordinate 111,887 downwards.
TCCGGCGGACCGCTCATCGCTGCGCACGGCCTGCGCTGCCGCGATCCGCTCCAGGCGCTGGGCGGACAGATCCTGTTCCCACAGCGGCTGCAACATATGCCAGTCGGCGGGGTGTTCGGCGATATTGGCGGCGAACCGGTTCGCCAGCTGCTGGGTGGCCGCCGCGACACCGGCCGAAACATCCAGCGGCGCTTCGGTTTTCAAGCCCCAGCCCTCGCGCCCCCGCTCGTCCACGGTGAACCAGGCGTGCACCGGCATCAGCGCGGCGCCGGTCTCGATGGCCAGTTTCGCCGCGCCCGCCGGCATCCAGGTGCGTTCGCCGAAGAACTCCACCGGAACACCCTTGCCGGTCAGGTCGCGCTCGCCCATCAGGCAGACCACCTTGTTGTCGCGCAACCGTTGCGCGAGCTGCCGGAACGGCGGCTGCTCTCCGCCGGTCAGCGGGAACACCTCGAACCCCAGGCTCTCCCGGTAGGCCACGAAGCGCTCGAACAGCGATTCCGGTTGCAGCCGTTCGGCCACCGTGGTGAGGCCGCCGTAGTGCTGTACCAGCCACACCCCGGCCATATCCCAGTTCCCCGAATGCGGCAGCACGAAGACCACACCGCGCCCCTGCGCCAGCGCGACGTCCAGATGTTCGATGCCCTGGGGTGGCGGCATGAGCGGCGACTCCGCCAGTGCCGCATGGTCCAGAGTCGGCAGCCGGAACGCCTCGCGCCAGTACCGGGCATACGAGCGCATCGAGGCGCGGATCAACTCGTCGGGCACCTCGAGCGGGTCGACGGCCAGCACCCGGGCGAGGTTGCGGCGCAATTGATTCGGACCCTCGCCGCGGTGGGCGGCACGGTTCGCGCGCCGGGCCGCCCAATCGCCGCCGAAGTCGAACGCGCGGCGCGCGGTGCGTTCGGGCAGTCCCCGTACCAGTCGCCACCCGGCCGCGTAGGCCCGGTCGGTCAGCGCGGCCCTCATCTGTGTCACGCCCCTACCACTTTCATTTCGCCGTATCGGAGTCGGCCTTGGTCACCGGCGCGATCACGTCGCGGGCACCGGCCGAATTCCGTACCGCCAGGACTCGCTGGAAGACGGTGACGATGCTCAGCACCGCCAGGATGTACATCGCGACATACACCGCGTAGGTGAGCCACTCGACGCCGAAATAGCCACCGATGCCGGTGAAGCCGGCGCCGACCAGCACGATCACCAGGCGGTCGGGGCGTTCGATGATCCCGCCGTCGGCCGACAGCCCGCTCGCTTCCGCCCGCGCCTTGGCGTAGGAGATCACCTGCGAGGTCACCAGGACCACCAGCGTCGCCACGAACAGGTGCTTGCTGTGCTCGTGATACACCGACCACCAGGCGAGCGCGCCGAAGATGGCGCCGTCGGCCACGCGATCACAGGTGGCGTCGAGGACTGCACCGTATTTCGTGCCGCCGCCGCGGGCGCGGGCCATCGCCCCGTCGAGCATGTCGAACATGACGAAGAGCCAGATCACCATCGTTCCCCAGAACAGGTGATCGGTCGGGAACAGTGTCACCGCCGCCACGATCGAGGCGGTGGTGCCGATCAGCGTCATCGCGTCGGGCGTGAGCCCGGTGCTCACCAGCGCCCGGCCCAGCGGCGCCGTCGCCTTGGCGAACGTCTCCCGACCGAAGAAGCTCAGCACGCTACTCGACTTCCTTCGCCTCGTGCCACGCCCCGGCCAGCAGGGCCCGCGTCTCCCGCAGCAACTGCGGCATCACCTTCACCCCGCCGACGACGGTGATGAAATTGGCGTCCCCACCCCAGCGGGGAACGATGTGCTGATGCAGATGGTCGGCCAGCGATCCCCCGGCGACGCCGCCGAGATTCAGCCCGACGTTGAAGCCCTCGGGTCGCGACACCTTCTTCATCACCCGGATCGCCCGCTGGGTGAACGCCATCAGTTCGGCGCTCTCCTCCGGGGTGAGATCCTCGAGGTCGGCCACCCGCCGATAGGGCACCACCATCATGTGGCCCGGGTTGTACGGGTAGAGGTTGAGCACCGCGAACACCCATTCGCCGCGCGCGATGACCAGTCCGTCCTCGTCCGACATCTTCGGGATCTCGGTGAAGGGGTGCTTCAGCCCGGCCGAGGTCTTCTCCTCCGCGCCGGCGGGCGCGTCGGCCTCGGCCGGCCCGTTGCGGCTGTCGCGATCGGCGACCGCACCGGTGATGTAGGACATCCGGTACGGCGTCCACAATCGCTGCAACCGGTCCGGGTCCCCCGCTCCCGTGTCGACGATCCGACCCGGATCCTGTTGCGTCACAGCCTCTTCCACCATGCCCTCACTCACGCCCCACCGGTCCGGACCTCGAATCCTTCCGCGCTCGGCGAGGCGTTGTCGCGCCGCGAGATCCAGTCGACGACGGTCGCCACCGCATCGGCCACCGGCACGGTGTTGACCTGGGTGCCGTCGCGGAATCGGAAGCTCACCGCACCGGCGTTCACATCGCGCTCGCCGGCCAGCAGCATGAACGGCACCTTCTGCGCGGTGTGGTTGAAGATCTTCTTCTGCATCCGGTCGTCACTGCGGTCGACCTCGGCGCGTACCCCGTGGGCACGCAGTTCCTCCACCACCGTGTCCAGATGGTCGGCGAACGCGTCGGCGACCGGGATGCCGACCACCTGCACCGGTGCCAGCCAGGCCGGGAACGCGCCCGCGTAATGCTCGGTGAGCACGCCGAAGAATCGTTCGATGGACCCGAACAGGGCGCGGTGGATCATCACCGGGCGCTGCTTGGTGCCGTCGGAGGCGGTGTATTCCAGGCCGAAGCGCTCGGGCAGGTTGAAGTCGAGCTGGATGGTCGACATCTGCCAGGTGCGGCCCAGCGCGTCCTTGGCCTGCACGGAGATCTTCGGACCGTAGAACGCGGCGCCGCCCGGATCCGGGACCAGATCCAGGCCCGAATCGGTGGCCACCTTGCGCAGCGTCTCGGTGGCCTCCTCCCACAATTCGTCGGAGCCCACGAATTTCTGCGGATCCTTGGTCGACAATTCCAGGTAGAAATCGTCGAGACCGTAATCGCGCAGCAGGCTCAGCACGAATTGCAGGGTCGAGGTCAGTTCGGCGTGCATCTGCTCTTTGGTGCAGTAGATGTGCGCGTCGTCCTGGGTCATGCCGCGCACCCGGGTCAGCCCGTGTACGACACCGGACTTCTCGTAGCGATACACCGACCCGAATTCGAACAGCCGCAGCGGCAGCTCCCGATACGACCGGCCGCGCGAGCGGAAGATCAGATTGTGCATCGGGCAGTTCATCGGTTTGACGTAATAGTCCTGGCCGGGTTTGCGCACGGTGCCGTCGTCGTTGTATTCGGCGTCGAGATGCATGGCCGGGAACATGCCCTCGCGATACCAGTCGAGATGTCCGGAGACCTCGAACAGATGCCCCTTGGTGATGTGCGGGGTGTTGACGAATTCGTAGCCGGCCGCGATGTGGCGGCGACGGGAATAGTCCTCGAGTTCCTTGCGGATGATGCCGCCCTTGGGATGGAACACCGGCAGGCCCGAACCCAGCTCGTCCGGGAACGAGAACAGATCCAGTTCCAGTCCGAGTTTGCGGTGATCGCGCTTCTCGGCCTCTTCCAGGACGTGCAGATGGTTCTCCAGCGCCTCCGGCGATTCCCAGGCGGTGCCGTAGATGCGCTGCAGATCCTCGCGGTTCTGGTCACCGCGCCAGTAGGCCGCCGAGGAGCGGGTCAGTTTGAACGCGGGAATGAATTTCGTGGTCGGGATGTGCGGGCCGCGGCACAGGTCGCCCCATACCTTCTCGCCGGAGCGCGGGTCGAGATTGTCGTAGATCGTCAGCTCTTTACCGCCGACCTCCATGACCTCCGGATCGTCGATTCCCGATTTATCGGAGATCAGCTCGAGTTTGAACGGCTCCTTCGCCAATTCCACCCGGGCCTCCTCGACCTCGACCACCCGGCGCGAAAACCGTTGCGCGCCTTTGATGATCTTCTTCATCCGGGATTCGAGCTTGGCCAGATCCTCGGGGGTGAAGGGCCGCTCGACCTGGAAGTCGTAGTAGAAGCCGTCCTTGATCGGCGGGCCGATGCCGAGTTTGGCCTCGGGGAACTCCTGCTGGACCGCCTGGGCCAGCACGTGGGCGGCCGAATGGCGGATGACGCTGCGGCCGTCCTCGGAGCCGGCGGTGACCGCCTCGACCTCGACGTCGGTCTCGGGCGCCCAGGACAGGTCCCTCAGGTTGCCCTCGTCGTCGCGGACGACGACGACGGTGTCGGGGCCCTTGGTGGCCAGGCCCGCTTCGCGCACCGCGGCGCCCGCCGTCGTCCCGGCCGGCACCCGGACGAGGGCGGCGGGGGTTATGCGGGCTGAGGTGGTCACGGCTGCGCTCTCCTTAGACATGTCGGCATTCTTGTTCCGGGCCGGTCGACGAACAGAAATCTCACCGGCCCGACCAATGCTATCGGGACGGTACCGGTCGTGCGCCGATGGACCGGCCGCGAAGCGGCCGCGGCCCGCTCACCCGCGCCGGGCCAGCTCGGTGAGCAGCCGCTCGCGCTCGGCGGCGGGCCTTTTGGGGCAGCTGGTGCACATATCGCAACCGGGCACCTCGTAGACCAGGCAGCAGGAGATGCGCCGCACGAACGTACGCGCGGCGATGTCGGTGAATCGCGGCGCGGGCAGCCGCTCCCCGACCTGCGCGGCCAGCCGCGCCCCCGCCTCGGGATCGCCCGCGTCGATGGCCCGGTTGCCGATCGCGTCGGCGACGATCGCCCACAGCGCTGCGGGACCGGCGCCGGTCACCCGGGCCACGACCGGGATCACGCGCCGCAGAGTGTCGCCCAGCGCGGCGCCGACCGCCTCGGACTCGCCCGCGGATTCGGGCACGATCCGCTCGATGCCACCGTCGGGGCGGATCTCGCAGCGCAACCGTTCCAGCGTGGGGTCGGGTGCCGGTGCGCCGGTCGCGTAGGCCTCGGTGATCGGATCCACCAGCGCCGAGGCGGCCATACACCACCACAGCGTGCCCGAGACACGGGAATTGCCTGTGCCCCAGGAGATTCCCATATCGGCGATCCGTTCCGACAGCCACGCGGGCTCGGTGAGTTTGATGCCGGCCACCTGGGCGGGCCTCCCGGACGCCACCGACTGCGCCACCATTTCCATCCGACTCCGATCCACATCGATCCAGCGAATGCACCACGTCCACCATGGCATGTCCGGCGCGCTCGGATCGAGGCGGCGGCAGGGTTTCGGGGTGCGCCGCTCAGCGTATCGGCGCGGGCGACGCCGACGTTCAGGCGCGCCGCGACAGCCGTCCCCGGGTCGTGGCGGGACGGCTGCCGCGGCGAAGGTGGACGGGTGCGCGAGTTCGGCTGTCGGGCCGACGAACTCGCGCACCCTCCGCCCGGATCAGGCGTGGGTCGGATTCCGGGCGGGTATTCCGGGTCGCTCGGCATCGGTGATCTCGGCGATGCCGGTCGTGGTGACCTCGAGGACCCGTGCGGTTCCGATATCGAAGAACAGGCCCGAAAGCGCAACACCGCGCTCGTCGACGGCCCGTGCGACGACCGGATGCTCCCGCAGCGTCTCCAGCTGGACCGCGACGTTGACCATGCTCAGCTGGTCGGCCGGGCCGTATCCGGCGGCCGCCGCGGCCGCCGCCACCGGATGGCCGCCGCGATAGCGCTGCAGGGCCTCGGCGCCGTGGGCCAGCCAGTCGTCGATATCGGGGCCGGCGGACCGATCCGACAGCAGGGCGTTCATCGCACCGCAGCCCGAATGTCCGCACACCACGACGTTGCGTACCGACAGATTGTGCAACGCGAAACTCAGCGCGGCGTCCACCGACACATCGGTGCCGCGCGCCGGGATCAGATTGCCGATGTTGCGGACGGTGAACAGGTCACCCGGACCGCTGTTGGTGATCACGTTCGGCACGATCCGCGAGTCGGAGCAGGTCAGGAAGAAGGAGTCCGGGTCCTGACCGTTGCGTAATTCGTCCAGGTGCGGCCGCATCACGTGGGCGTGGCTGCGGTGGTAGGCGGCGACACCGGCGGCGACGGGATTGCCACCCTCGGAACGCCACGGCCCCAGCACATCGTCGAGCAGCCCGCGGGCCCGGGCGCGCCGCGGCGGACGCTCGGCCGCATCGGCCATGCGCGCGGTCCCGATCTCGACGAATTCGACGGTGCCGCCGGTACTTTCGTGCTGCTTCGCCCAAGAGTGGATGGCGTCGTAGGCGGCGTGGTCGAGGAAGTCGACCGTCAGCTCCACCAGGACGTCCGCGCCGGCGGGCACCGTGGCCAGCTGCCCGGTCAGCTTCGGCAGGGCGAGGAAGGTGCAGGTGCCGTCGACGCTCACCAGCCACCGGTCGGTGCCCTCGACCGGAGCGGCCTCGACCGAGACGCGCACCACGCGCCACAGCAGCAGCGCGAAGGCGACGACCAGACCGATCAGCACACCTTCGAGCAGGTTCAAGAACACCACCGCGGCGATGGTCACCGCGTAGATCACCAGTTCGCCGGTGCGGTGCGCGATCTTGATGTGGGCGAGCTTCACCAGCTGGATGCCGATCATCACCAGCAGACCGGCCAGCGCCGATTTCGGGATCTGCTCGACCACGCCCACCAGGGCGATCGAGAACAGCAGCACCCAGACGCCGTGCAGCAGCGCCGAGGCCCGGCTGCGCGCACCGGCGGTCACATTCGTCGCACTGCGCACGATCACGCCGGTGACCGGCAGGCCACCTATCATGCCCGAGGTCACGTTGGCCGCACCCTGCGCCATGAGCTCACGGTCGAAGTTGGTACGCGGTCCGTTGTGCATCTTGTCGACGGCGACGGCCGACAGCAGGCTTTCCACACTGGCGATCAGGGCCACGGTCAGCACCGCCAGCGCGACACCGCTCCAGTCTCCGCTGGGCATGTCCGGCAGGCCGACGGCGTCGAACAGCGACCCGCTCATCGTGATGCGGGCGGGGTCTCCGGGCAGCACCAGCGACAGCGCGGTGGCGACCACGATCGCCACCAGCGGTCCGGGGACCACGCGGATCTTGGCCGGCACCCAGCGCCAGCCGAGCATGATCGCGATGACCAGCCCGCCGATCACGACGTCGATACCGCTGAGGTGCAACAGCTGATTCGGCAACTCGGCGACGTTCTCCCACGCCGAGCTCTGCGACGATCCGCCGAGCAGCACATGAACCTGCTGCAAGGCGATGGTGATACCGATGCCGGCGAGCATCGCGTGCACGACGACCGGTGCGATGGCGAGCGCGGCGCGCGCGATCCGGCTCAGGCCGAACACGATCTGCAGCAGACCCGCGCAGACGGTGATGAAACAGGTTGTCTTCCAGCCGAATTGATTGATGGTCTCGGCCATGACCACGGTCAGGCCGGCGGCCGGACCGCTGACCTGCAGGACGGAGCCCCCCAGGGTTCCCACCACGATGCCGCCCACGGCGGCGGCGATGAGTCCGGCCGCGACCGGGGCGCCGGTGGCGACCGCGATGCCGATAGAGAGCGGGAGCGCGACGAGAAAGACGACGACGGATGCGGGTAGATCGTGTCGAAGGACCGAATTCATCCGGTCCGACCAGCTGGGGCCCGGCGGGGCCGAGGGTCTGGGCGTAGCGACGGTGTCGGTGGACATATTGCTCCTTCACCGGAGCCGCCGCGGCGGTCCGGTCGGTCGAACATGTTCTCCAGGCATCGAATTCAGCTGCGAGACTTCGTTGTCCAGCAGTGAGCCGGAAGCGAGGGCAACCCTAATAGTAAAGACTAAGCAAAGGCTTAGAAAAGGATCTTTAGCCTCGCACACGATCCGGATTCGATGTGACGGCCCTCACCCGCCTGGAGCTCCGACCTGCACCGGCACCACTGTGCGCCCGCTCAGCGCGCGTTTTCCATCCGGCGAAATTGCCAGAACTGGGAATGCTCCTTTCAGGACACCGGGACAGGTGCGGGGTGGCGGAGGTCGTCGATATCGGCGATACCGTCGGGCGTGATCGCGAGGACGCGGGCGGTGGCGATATCGAAGAACAGTCCCGACAGCACCACACCGCGCGCCTCGATCCCGCGCCGCACGACGGGATGGGCGGCCAGCGTCTCGATCTGCACGGCGACGTTCACCATGCCCAGCTGGTCGACCTCGCCGTATCCGGCGGCCGCGGCCGCCGCCGCCACCGGGTGCCCGGCGCGGAAGCGCTCGAGCGCGGGGCGGCCGTGCGCGAGCCAGTCGTCGAGGCCCGAGCCGGTGTGCAGACCGTGATGCAGTGCGTCCATGGCACCGCAGCCGGAATGCCCGCAGACGACGATCGAGCGCACGTCGAGTTTGTTCAGTGCGTAGACCAGCGCGGCCTCGACCGAGGTGTCGCGGCCGTCGGCGGGGATCAGATTACCGACATTGCGCACGGTGAACAGATCGCCGGGGCCGCTGTTGGTGATCACGTTGGGCACGATGCGGGAGTCGGCGCAGGTGACGAACAGCGATTCCGGATCCTGGGTGTGCCGAAGTTCGTCCAGATGCGGCCGCATCATGTGGGCGTGCCCGCGGTGATAGGCCGCGATCCCGGCGGCGATCCGATCGGTGCGGGTGGTGGGACGCCAGGGCGCGAGCACGTCGTCGAGCATGCGCCGGGCGTGGCCGCGCGCGGGCGGCCCCGCGGTGAGGTCGGCGATGCGCACGGCGCCGAGTTCGACGAATTGCACCGTGCCGCCGAGGCTTTCGTGCCGCTGCGCCCATTCGTGCAGGGTGTCGGAGGCGGCGTGGTCGATGAAGTCGACGGTCATCTCCACGGTGACCGCGACGCCCGCGGGAATCCGCGCCAGCGCAGCGGTGAGGCGCGGCAGGGCCAGGAAGGTGGCCGAACCGTCCACGGTCACGAGCCAGCGCCCGGTGTCGCCGACCGGCGCGGCCACGATCACCACCCGCACCACCCGCCACATGAGCAGCGCGAACGAGAGCACCAGCCCGATCAGCATACCCAGCAGCAGATTGCCGAAGATCACCACGAGAACCGTTGCGGCATAGACGATCAGATCACCGGCGCGGCGCGCGAGGCGGATGTGCGCGAGTTTCACCAGGCCGATACCGATGACGATCAACAGCCCGGCCAGCGCCGCCTTCGGGATCTGACGCACCACCTCGACCAGCGCGACGGAGAACACCAGCACCCACACGCCACTGAGCATGGTGGAGGCCTTGGTCCGCGCGCCGGCCTTGGCGTTGGTGATACTGCGGACGATGACCGCGGCGATGGGCAGGCCGCCGAGCATGCCGGAGGTCATGTTCGCGACGCCCTGGCCGAGCAGTTCGCGGTCGAGGTCGGTGCGGTACTCCGGCCGCAACCGGTCGACGGCCACGGCGGACAGCAGCGTCTCCACGCTGGCGATCAGCGCGATGGTGAAGGCGGTCAGCACGACCGCACTCCAATTGCCGTGCGGCAGTTGCGGTAACGACATCGCGTCGAACAGCGACCCGTGCAGCGTGATGCGTTCCACGCTGGTGGGCACCACCATCGCCAGCGCCGTCGCCGCGACCACGGCGGCCAGCGGCGCCGGTACCGCACGAATCCGGCCCGGCAGATAGCGCCAGCCCAGCATGATCGCGATCACCACCCCGCCGACCAGCGCGTCGCCGGCGTGCATCACCGTCAGCTGATGCGGCAGTTGCACGATGCTCGCCCACGACGAACTCAACGTCTGCCCGCCCAGCAGGACGTGCAGTTGCTGCAGTGCGATCACGACGCCGATGCCGGCGAGCATGGCGTGCACCACCACGGGCGCGATGGCCAGTGCGCCGCGCGCGATCCGGCTCAGGCCGAACACCACCTGCAGCGCACCGGCGCACACGGTGATGAAACAGGTTGTCGCCCAGCCGAACTGGTGGATGGATTCGGCCACCACGACGGTGAGGCTGGCGGTGGGGCCGCTGACCTGCAGTACCGAACCGCCACACAGCCCGGCGACCAGACCGCCGACCACGGCGGCGATCAAACCGGCCGCGACCGGCGCGCCCATGGCGACGGCCACGCCGATGGACAGGGGTAGCGCGACGAGGAAAACCACCACGGAGGCGGGTAGATCGTGGCGTAGAACGACCGAAAGGCCCCGAGGTGACGTCCGTCGGACCGAGTCGGTGTCGGTGGACATATTTCTCCTTCGCCGAACCGGTGTCGGTTCGGTCCATCGGTGGAACATGTACTGGCATCGAGAGCGGGCGGGCGAAGCGGATGACGCGAGATGTGTTGCGCCTGCGACGCATCCGGACATGGAGGTCCGGCAGCGGCCCAACGCACCTAATAGTAAAGACAACGCAAAGCAGTTGGAAAGGGTTTTCAGCACAAAAGTCGGCGCCGGTACTCAATTGTGATCTATATCACAACTCGACTCGAGGTCCGGAGTCACCAGGGATCACCCCCGAACGTAGCAATGCACCGAAAGACGATGGCGCAGAATCGCTTCGCCGCACCCACGGGCGATACTACCCCAGCGGCGTTCCTGGTCACTTGTACGATTCTCCTATCACCGAGGCCGACCGCGACCGGCGCGGCGCGCTGCGGGACAGTGGGAAGGACAGGGTCGGTGCCGTGTGCCGACCGCGACCCGGACGAGGAGGCAGCAATGCATATCGCGGTTCTGGGAATGGGACGGATGGGCCGCGCCGTGGCCGGGCGCCTGCTCGACGGCGGACATCGGGTGACGGTGTGGAACCGCACCGAAGGTAAAGCGGCCGAATTGATTTCGGCCGGAGCGACGGAGGCGGGAACTGTCGCGGCGGCCGTGTCGGGAGTCGACGCGGCCCTCACCGCGCTCGCCGACGACGCCGCGGTAACCTCGGTGGCCTTCGGCGAACTGCAGACATCGCTCGATTCCGGCACCCCGTACATCGACTGTTCGACCGTCTCCCCCGCATTGGGCGCCGCTCTCGCCGACGGCTTCGGTGACCGGTTTCTCGCTCTTCCGATCGTCGGCGCGCCCGGCGCGGTCACGGCGGGGAAGGCGACGCTGCTGGCCGGTGGGCCCGCGCCACTGCGGGACCGGCTCGCACGTCTGCTCGGCACGCTCTCCGAGCGGGTGCGCCACTACGATTCGGCGGCACATGCGCTGACCGCCAAAGTCACCACGAATTTCCTGCTGATCTCCGGGGTCGTGGCGCTGGCGGAGGCGTTCACCGTGGGACGATCCGGCGGACTCGGCGACGACCAGCTGCGCGAACTGCTCGCCGACGCGCCGGTCGTCGCGCCCGCGCTGGCGAACCGCTTCGACGCCGTGCTCACCGCGTCCCCGGACGGATGGTGGACCACCGTCCTGGGCGCCAAGGACGCGGGACTCGCCGTCGACATCGCCACGCAGGCGGGTGCCCACCTGCCGTTGGCGGAAATCGTCCGCAAGCGATACGAGGATGCGGCACGAACGAATCCCGGCGCCGATATCGCGGCCATCGCCGCGCTGTACCGGGACGGCGGCGACTCGGCGCAGGGGTGACGACCGGGGCTAGTCAGCTCCCGGCTGAGCTTCGGATCGAGCGAAGTGCACGACTTCCCACAGATGCCCGTCGGGGTCGGCGAAGTAGCCGGCGTAGATCCCCCACGGCCGCGTGCGCGCGGGCTGGACCACGGTGCCGCCCGACGCGCCTGCGAGTTCCAGAACTCGTTCCGCCTCGGCGTCACTGTCGACGAACCAGCCCGGACTCATCGCGGAACCGTGCATCCGTTCCGGCGGGATTCCCGCATCCTTGGCCAGGTCGTCGCGGCCGTACAGCGCCAGCGTCACTCCGTTGCCGAGCGTGAACATGACCACCGCCCCGCCGGGATTCTCCGCATCCGGCCGGAATTCGGTTCCGATGATCCCCGGCGACTCGAGTCCGAGCGCCCGGTAGAACCGCAACGACACCTCCAGATCGCCCACGCCCAGCGTGATCGCATGGATCTGTGCTCGCACCCCGATACCTCCGTTCTCGCCGTCTTCCGCATGCAGTCAACTCCGCCGGCGCCGGGCCTGTCTTGAACGGATCGGACATACCACCGAGCGGTGTCACTCCCACCGCCCACCCTGCATCTCTCCCACCGCCCACCCTGCATCTCTCCACCGCCCCACCGTGGTCGCTCCCGCCAACCCTCTCTGCGTCGCTCCCACCAATCCCGGCATCACTCCGGCCCACCCCCTCCGCACTCCCACCATCCGCCCGCGTAACTTCCGACACCGGGGTTGCGGACGGGACCGCATCTTGCCGAGCGACCGCGAAATACCGTCCGACGGCACCGAAAACCGCTGGTAACGCCTTTGCGCACCGATCCGGTCGGCCGCGTAACCAGGTCTTTACCGGAAGTCCTTGTCGCGTAACGCGGATTCTCCGCACGCTACCGGCATGCACCACCGCTCCGAACAGCTCCATTCCGATCGGACCGCACGCGACCGCCGGGTGTTCGGCGATCAGATGCGCGAAATCCTGCCGGCCGCAGCGCAACTGCCCGCACGGCGCCTGCGGGATCTGCTGCGCGCGGACCTGCGGGCGGGCTCGTTCGGCACCGGACGGTTGCCCGGCGAACCCGAATTGATGGCGCGCCACCATCTCCCGCGCGACGTGGTCCGCGCCGCGCTCGGCATGTTGCGTGCCGACGGTTTGATCGAGCGACGCCGCGGAGTGGGAACGGTCGCGGTCGGTGAGCACTACGTCGTATCCGGCGCGCTGCCGCCGGAGGGCCGGACGCTCGAGCAACATCTGGCCCTCGGCCGGATCTCGCCGCGCCTGCTGTACTGGGCCTGGATCCCGGCGCCGCCGGTGATCGCCGCCCATCTGGCCGATGTCGGGCCCGGAGACGATTGCCTGTGCGTCGAATACGTCCTGCTGCTCGACGATCGCCCGCTCGCGGTATTCACCAACTATTTGCGCGCACCGGAGGCGACGCGGATCGACCAGGCCGCGTTCGGCGACGACTTCTACAGTCTGTTGCGCGGCGGCCGGGTGGATGTCGGCGGCAGCGACATCGGCGTCCAGGCCGCACGCGCCGACGAGTGCACCGCGGCACTGCTGCACATCCTGCCCGGTGAGCCGGTGCTGCTGGTGGAACAAACCATCCGTACCCGCGGCGGTATCGCCGTCGATTACGCGCTGGGTTCCTGCCGCGGCGAGATCCAGCTCGAACTCGGCGCCATCCCCCGCCTCGACATGACCGCCACCCTGTCCCGCTGACACCACCGCCCGCCCAGGTAAGGACGACCATGACACTCGCCGACCCACCCGTACTCTCCGGACTGACCGAGGCCGCCGCCGCGCTGCGGTCCGGCGAGACCACCGCCACCCGGCTGGTCGAACAGGCCCTCGCCGCCGCCGACGCACACGACGCGACGCTCGGTGTCTACCTGTCGCGGTTCGACGAGCGCGCGGTCGCACAGGCCGCGCGCATCGACGAGAAGCTGGCCGCCGGCGTTCCGCTCGGCCCGCTGGCCGGAATCCCGGTGGGAATCAAGGATATTCTCGCCCATTCCGCGGCACCCACCACCGCGCAGAGCCTGGTTCTCGATCCCGGGTGGGGCGCCGCCCAGGGCGATTGCACGGTGGTCCGCCGGCTCGAGGAGGCCGGCGCCGTCGTCACCGGCAAGGTGACGACGATGGAATTCGCCATCGGTCTCCCGGATCCGGCCAAACCCTTTCCGGTACCGCGTAATCCGTGGAATCCGTCCCGCTGGGCGGGCGGGTCGAGTTCAGGATCGGGCAGCGGCGTGGCCGCCGGGATGTTCCTGGGCGCCGTCGGAACCGACACGGCGGGCAGTATCCGCATTCCGGCCGCCTTCAACGGGATCACCGGATTGAAGCCGACCTTCGGCCGCGTCCCGAAGTCCGGCGTGGTTCCGCTGGGGTACACCCTCGACCATCCGGGCCCAATGGCCCGTTCGGCCGCCGACTGCGCCCTGCTGCTTTCGGTGCTGGCGGGATACGACCCGGCCGATCCCTACAGTGCGCACACACCGGTCGACGACTATCCGGGCGCGCTCAGCGGAGATCTGAGCGGACTGACCATCGGCGTGGACGATCTGGATCGGTTCGCTGACGGTGGCATCGATCCGGCTCAGCCACAACGGTTTTCCGACGCCGTGGCCGTACTCGCCACGGCGGGCGCCCGGATGGTGCCCGTACAGGTGCCGATGTACCGGGAACTGACCGCGGTCGACGTCGTGGTGATGCTGGCGGAGGCGCACGCCTACCACCGGCCCGCGCTGCGCGAACGCTGGGCGGACTACGGGCAGGCCACCCGCATCATCCTCGCCGGCGGGGATGCGGTCAGCGGGCCGGATTATGTTCAGGCTCAACGGGTCCGCCGCATCGGCAGGCAGCGGATGGCCGAACTGCTGACGAAGGTCGACCTGGTGGTGACGCCGACCGGACACCTCGGCGCCCCCGCGATCGCCGATCTGGATCAACTGCAGCCGATGGGGGTGTTGTCGAGTCTGCACACCCCGTACTGGAACCCACTGGGCAACCCCACCCTCGCGCTGCCGATCGGCACCACCGCCGACGGCCTGCCCCTGTCGATGTCGGTGTCCGGCAAGCATTTCGGCGAAGCCACCGTCCTGCGCGCCGGGGACGCCTACCAGCGCCGCACCACCCATCACACCGAGATCCCCACCGCCCTCCGCTGAATCGTCAGGAGCCGATCATGACCTGGACCACCGATCCCGAGGAAACCGCCGCGGTCGACGCCATGCGCGCGGCCGTGCGCGCCATGGCCGACCTGCTGACCACGGTCGAGGCCACCCGCTGGGCCGACCCGGCCGGCGGTTTCGCTCTCACCTGAGGCTCACGTCACCGGCGTTTCACCGCGGCGAGGCACTGTGCCGGGCCGAGCGCCGCGACGAACCCACCGATTCGACCGGCCCGGCGTTCGGCCTCCGCCAGCGCCACCTCGGCGGCCGCACGCGCCGCACCCACACCGATGCGTGCGACCAGATCGGGACGCAACAGTGCGGCCGGCCGCTGGGTCAGCCCCATCACGCGATAGAGCGTGGCGGCGACGACCGGGTCACGCTCGGCCGCGGCCAGCACCGGGTCGAGGGCCGCGACCGCGACGCGGATCGCCGGATCCGGGTGCGGGCCGACGTGCGGCATCGCGCTGTCGGCGATCACGGTGAGCTGCCAGGCGATATCGATCTCGGGGGTGACGGCGGTGTAGAAGCGGCGGGCCAGATCGCGTTCGCCACCCGCGGCGAGGCAGCGTTGCAACACCCGCATCTGGATCGCCGCGATCGTCATGCCCTGGCCGTAGACGGGACTGAAACTGCACAGGCCGTCACCGACCGCGAGCAGGCCGGACGGGAACCGGTCGAGGCGTTCGTAGCGCCGGCGCAGATTGGCCTTGTAGCGGAAGGTGGCGACATCGGTGATCAGTTCGCCGCGCCGTAACGCCGCGCGCACGTGCGGCGGCGCGAGGGCCGCCGCGAAGTCCAGGAAGCCGGCCGGATCCGCGGGCGGTTGTTCGCCGGCGTGCCCGATCAGGGTGAGCACGTAGCGATTGCGCCCCTCCACCGCGAACAGCGCCAGTGCCCGCGGCGGGAGTTCCCGCACACCGATGGTCAGCGATTTGTCGGTTCCCAGCGCGCCCGGCTCGAGTTCGACGAACGCGCTGCGGTAGACGATATCGATGGTGGTGCCCTCTTCCCGTGGTCGCGGATAGCCGAGGATGTCCAGCCAGGCGGGGACGATCGCGCCGCGCCCGGTCGCGGCGACCACGAGGTCGGCGCCCAGGTCTTCCGCACCGCCCGCATCGTGCACGGTGACGCCGGTGACGCGCGTCGCGGACGAGTTCGTGATGACGCCGGACACCTGGGACCGATCACGCAGCGTCACATTCGGAATCGACAGGACACGTTGCCGCACATGGTGTTCCACGTGCGGACGGCTGGCCTGCAGACCTCGATATCCGGTGGAGACCTGCGCCAGTGTGCGCCCGGCCATCTGAAAGTTGACCTCCCCCAGCACATCACAGTCGATCGCCCCGGCGGCGCGCATCTGCGCCTCGAATCCCGGAAAGAACTCCTCGAGCAGGTCCTTCCCGCGCGGCAGCAACCCGTGCACATGCCGGCCCTGTGGGACGCCCCGGCGCGCCTGCGGACCGTCGGGCAGCGCATCGCGCTCGACGACGGTGACGCGGTCGTAGTGGTCGCTCAGCACCCGGGCCGCGAGCAGACCACCCATCCCGGCACCCACGACCACCGCATGTTCGCCGATTCTCGCCATCGAGCCACCTTCATCGCACCACTGAGACTGAGATACAAATTAGTCTCAGAAGAGCGAGGAGACAACCACCGTTCCCGCCTTGACCGGCAAAGCGGGCAGAATGAGGCGGTGACCAGGTCCGCGACCGAACTGATGGATGCCGCGCTGCAACTCGTGGCGGAATCCGGCCTGACCGACCTGACATTGACCGACGTGGCGCGGCGCGCGGGCGTATCGCGCGCGACCACCTACCGGGAGTTCGGCGACAAGGACGGACTGGTGGCCGCCCTCGTCCGGCGCGAGATCGGCGCCATGATCGCCGCCGCGTACCAGGTGGTCGACATGACGGCGCCGACAGCGGAATTGACCCGCGCGGCAACACTTTTCGCGCTGCGTTATCTGCGGGCCCATGAGGCGTTCCGGTACATCCGCGGTCACGAACCACAGTGGCTGTTGAACGCGGCGGTCACCCACATGGATTCGGAGCGCAATCTCGTCGAAACCGTGGCCGCGCTGCTGACCCCACTGCTGTCCCTGCAACGCGCCGGCGATTTGACCGTGACACCGGAACAAGCCGCCGAGATCATCGTGCGAACCGTGTTGTCGCACATACTCGTCGAACGCAGCACCCTGAGCGACGACGAGATCGCGGAGATGGTCGTCCGGGCGACTTCGGCCTGAGAACACCTCGGACTGAGACGAACTCCGTACTGAGTATCACCGCCGCACTCGCCGCCGAAACTTCCCACGGCGCCGACCACGGCGGCATCTCGCCCCGGCCGGTTCCACCCGCTCGTCAGCCGATCGACAATCAAGGGTGATCCAGCACTCAGGAAATTTATGTTGTGCACAACTTTATTGTGTCCTACGTTTGTTGTCATGACCGATCCGCTGGCACTGGACCAGCAGCTGTGCTTTCAGCTGTACGCCGCCTCCCGCGCGGTGACGGCCCGCTATCGGCCGCAGCTGGACGCCCTGGGGCTGACCTATCCGCAGTATCTGGTCATGTTGGCGCTGTGGGAGCGCGATGGGCGCGGCGTCGGTGACCTCTGTTCCGCCCTCGCCCTGGATTCCGGCACGCTCTCACCGCTGTTGAAACGCCTGGAGGCCGCCGGGTTCGTCGAGCGCCGGCGTGCCGCGGACGACGAACGCAGGGTCGAGATCCGGCTCACCGAACGCGGGGACGCACTACGGGAGCGCGCCTGCCACATTCCGGCGCGCATGGCCACCGCATTCGGCGGCGGACTGTCCCTGGACGAGCTGGTGACCTTGCGCGAAACACTGGCCCGGCTGACTGCCGCGCTGAATACCGAACCGGATGCCGAAGGCGCATCCACCGAGAGAAAGCGATGATCGATATGGCAATCCTCTACACCGCCGAGGCCCTGGCCACCGGAGACGGCCGCAACGGCCACGCCCGCAGCACCGACGGCAAGCTCGACGTCGACCTCGCGACGCCGCCGGAAATGGGCGGCAGCGGGGCGGGCACCAACCCGGAGCAGCTGTTCGCCGCCGGGTATGCCGCATGCTTCCACTCCGCACTACGTCTTGTCGGCAAGCAGGAGAAGGCCGATGTCAGCGATTCCGCGGTCGGCGCGAAGGTCGGCATCGGCCCGAACGACGCGGGCGGCTTCGGTCTCGAGGTGACCCTGGAGGTGTCACTGCCGCACCTGTCGCGCGACGAGGCTCAGGCGCTCGCCGACAAGGCACACCAGGTGTGCCCGTACTCGAATGCGACGCGCGGCAACATTGACGTCCACGTGATCGTCGCCGAGGACTGAGTCAGCCGCGCTGCCACCAGCGCTTCGCCGGCGCCGGGTCGGTGTGCCCGCCACACCACCGGTCGGCCGGAACCGTGGCGCGCACCTCGTCGATGTGGGCGCCGCAGCCGGACCAGGTGGTCTTGCCGCAGGTCGTACAGGTGGTCGGGACGCACATGACATCTCCTCGTGGTCGGGGCGTCGTGGTGCGCCGTCAGCGGCGCACCACCATGATGGGACATTCGACCGAACCGATCAGCGCCGCACTGGTCGAGCCGAGCAGCATTCCGGCGAATCCGCCGCGGCCGCGGCTGCCCACTACCACCAGTTGCGCCGAATCCGATTGCTCCAGCAGCGATTTCGCGGGATTGTCGCGCACCACCTGCAGAGTGACCGGCAGCTCGGGATACCGTTCGCGCCACGGCCCGAGCCGCTCGGCGAGCATGGCGTGTTCGGCGCGGACGATCGTATCCCAGCCGAACATCGAGATGTCGAGACCGGTGGTGTCGCTCCACGAATGCAGCGCCACCAGTTCCACACCACGCCGGTGCGCCTCGGCGAAGGCCGCCTCGACGGCGGGATCGCTGTTCTCGGTGCCGTCGACGCCCACCAGCACCGGACGCTGCGCCGCGACCGGGTCGGTGGCCGAATGGGATTTGACGATCACCACCGGACATTTCGCATGATGGACCAGCGCCGAGCTGACCGACCCCAGCAGCCCGCGCTGCAACGCACCCCGGCCGCGACTGCCCGCGACCAGGGCGCCGGCGGTCGCCGACCGCACCAGCATGTCGCCGATGATCAGTTCCAGTCCCAGTTCGGCGTCGATGTCGATATCCGGCCCGCCGATGTCGCGAGCCACCTCGGTCGCGCGCGTGAGGATCTGCTCACCGTCGGTTCGCAACCAATCCGGCTGGGCCGTACCGGCGGCCAGGCCGGGACCGAAACTCGCCGGAATCGCGATCGAATGCACGATCTGCAGCGGTGCTCCGCTCAGTGCCGCATCGCGGGCCGCCCATGCCACCGCCTGCAGCGAGGTCGGCGAGCCGTCCACGGCGACGACGATCGGCCCCTTCGCGGTCTCCGGATGCCCGGCAGGTACGGACTTCTCGGTCACGGATTCATCAGTGGTCACGGACATCCTCCTCGATCGACTGGGCGGCGTACGAAAGCCGGTCCGGCCCGACAGCCCCCACCGGGCGAAACTCGGGAGCACTGCACCTGACGGAACAGCTCGATCGTAGCCGGAAGGCGGGGATCCCCCGGAAACAAACGGGATGAACTGGTCTGACCACTTGACCTCTGACCACGGCTGGATTACCGTTCCGGTCATGGCCTTTCAGCGGATCGACCGGCAGACGGTCCCCGACGCGGTATTCGACCAGCTCGTGACCGAGGTCCTCGACGGAGAACTTCCGGCGGGCGCCGCCCTTCCGGCCGAACGGCAGCTCGCCGAGGCGCTCGGAGTGTCGCGGCCGACCGTGCGCGAGGCACTGCGCAAGCTGGCGCACACCGGCCTCATCGACGTGCGCCAGGGCGGGGCGACCACGGTGCGAGACTTCCGTCGTGCGGCCGGATTGGATCTGCTGCCGCGGCTCATCGTGCGCAACGGCGAGTTCGACCACACCGTGGTCGCGAGCATCCTGCAGGCACGGCTGGTCCTGGGCCGGGAGGTCGCCGCGCTGGCCGCCGAGCACGGCGGCGCGCAACTGCACGCCGAACTCGGCGACTGCCTGGAATCGCTTGCCGCACAACAGGAACCGGTCGCACAACAACTCGAGGCGCTGACATTCTGGGACCACATCGTCGACGGCACCGGATCGATCGTGTTCCGGCTGTTGTTCAACACGCTGCGTGAGGTCTACGAGCCCGCGATCGTCGCGCTGGCGGGTGTGATGGCCGCCGAGGTCGGCAGCATCGACCACTACCGCCGGCTCACCGCGGCCGTCGCCGGCGGCGACCCCACCGCGGCCCGCGCCGCCGCGGACACGCTGTTGCGCGTCGCCGCAACACAATTCGACGCCGTGATACGCACGATGGAAGGCGCGGACGATGACCGCTGAGACCCGCTCCCACCGCCGGACCACCACCCTGCCCGACGCCTTCGGCGTCTTCGTGCGCCGCCCCTCGCCGTGGATCATCACCACGCTGCTGGCGGGCGCGCTGGCCGCCCGGATCGCGGTGGGCGACTGGCAGCTCACCGATGCCCTGGTCGCCGGGGTGATGCTGGCGTTCTTCCCGGTGACGGAGTGGATGATCCACGTGTGCATCCTGCATTGGCGTCCCCGCCGAATCGGCCGGCTCACCCTCGATTCACTGCTCGCGCGCAAACATCGCGAGCACCATGCCGACCCGCGCCGGGTGGACCTGATCTTCATCCCGTGGCAGACCTTCCTCTGGCTCTTCCCGGCTCTCGTTCTCGTTGCGGCACTGGCGTTTCCGCGTATCGGACTGGGATTGACCTTCCTCACCGTGGTCGGCGTGCTGGGTCTGGCCTACGAGTGGACGCACTATCTGATCCACACCGACTATCAGCCGCGCACCCGCCTCTACACCGCGGTCCGGCGCAACCACCGGCTGCATCACTTCAAGAACGAGCACTACTGGTTCACCGTCACCAGCTCCGGTACCGCCGACCGGCTGCTCGGCACCTATCCGGATCCGGCGTCGACGCCGAATTCCCGCACCGCCACGGCATTGCACGGCACCGGCCGCTGAGCGACCGAGCTTCGGCCGGAGCCTGCGGGGCACCGACGGCGGCCGCCCCCGGCACTGCTGCCCCGGATACTCGGGGCTGGTCCGATTCGTCCGGATGTAGTGAATTTGACGATGCGGCAGCCGCATTCACAACGACATCCACGGAATAGGACTTCATCCGAATGAAGAAACTCGGAACTCTGACCCTGATCGGTGCCGCCGCGGCGGCCGCGTTGTGCGGCGGTGCCGGCATCGCGGCGGCGGACGACGCCGTCTCCGCGACACCGGTGGTGGCGCCGGGCGAGCCGGACCCCACGGGCACCGGCTCCGCGTCCGGCATCACCGATCTGGTGAAGGCGCTGTCGAGCGGAAGTGCGCAGGCCGCGACGCCCGCGCAGTGATCGGGACGGTTCCCCACTTCACCGGAGGTGGGGAACCGGCGCGACGGGACCACTATGTTCGTGGGTATGCACTGGGATCAGATGACCGCCACGACCGAGGAGCTGCGCAAGCGAGCGACCCGCCTGCGACGCGGCGTCGGCCAGCTCGGCATCCTCGAATCGATTCTCAGCGCGGCACACGGCCCGTGGCTGGGCGCGATGGACGCCGACGGCCGCGGCACCGCCGAACTCAGAATGCATCTCGCCGGGCGATATCGGGTGACCGCGGTGGTGACCAGCGCCGGCAAGCTGAGCCTGATCCAGTTGCACGCGCCCACCCCGGACGGTGGCGACAGTGAGCGCGTGCTCTCCCCCAAACCCGCACTGCGCCGCGGCTGGAACGACGACGAACCGATGCCGAAACAACCGCAATGGCTGGACTATCTGGTCGAGTGGGTGGGTTCCGCCAGCACCGACGTCGACCGGCGTTCGGTGCTGGAATGGCATCTCGAGGGCGCGGACCGGCGACTTGCCGCGATGAACGAGACGATCGAGAGTCTGCGACTGAGCCTGGCCGAGCGCGAAGAACTTCGCGACGAGGTCGCGGCCGAGGTCGACCAGCTGCGCGCCGAACTCGACTCGCTCGATCCCGCATGACAGGTGCGGATCAGGTCTCGATCAACGACAGTGCGACGGGGATCAGGAGATCGGTCAGCTCACTCACGTCGGGACGAGGCTGCATCAGCAACCATTCGTGGGCCAGACCGTTCACCGCGCCGATCAGCACGCTCGCCGAGAGTGCGGCGCCGCCGCGCAGACGCGCGCCCTGGCCGGCGATCGGAACGACCACCATCTCCAGCAGGGTGACCCAGCCGTGCCGGCGTTCGCGGCGATGCTGCTCCATCCGGTCGCTCGCGCCGACCACCTCGATGAATGCCAGCTTGGCCCGGTACGGATCGGAGGTGATCGAGTCGAGATACGCCGACAGCACCACCGCCATCGCCTGCGCCGGATCGGCCGGTGAGAGCGTGCCCAGAGTCCGCATGACCGCCGCGGCGGCCTCGTCCTGGACCCGGTCGTAGGCGGCGATCAGCACATCCTCGCGGGTCTGGAACTCCTCGTAGAACTGCCGTTTCGACAGTCCCGCCGCGGCGCACACATCGGCCAGCGAACAATTCGCATAGCCGCGTTCGGCGAACACCTTCGTCGCCGCGACGATGAAACGCTGACGGCGTTCGGCCCGGCGTTCGGTCACCGCACGGCCGCCGTACTGTCTGTCCGCCATCGTCACGAATCCACACTATCGGTCGCGGCCGGGCGCGGCAGGGACGGTGCCCGGCTACGCCGATTCCGCGATGCTCGCGAGAATCGCCACCCGGGCCACCGACCATGCCGCAGAGCCCGGATCGGTGAATTCGGCGTGCCCGACACCGGGCAGGATGTGCAGGTCGGTGGGGTCGCCGGCGCGGCGGGCGGCCGCGGCGTAGCGGCGGCTCTGTTCGACCGACACCACCCGGTCGGCGTCGCCGTGCACGGCCGTGATGTGCACGCCCCGGGGAAGATTGACGATCGGCGAGGCGTACCGGTAGCGGTCGGGCACCTCGTCGGGCAGACCGCCGAGCAGTTTGCGCGCGAATCCGTCGTTGCCGTGTGCCACCGCGTAGTCCAGATCCAGTACCGCGGCCATCAGCGTCACACTGCGGATGCGCAACCCGCGCGATGCGGCCTCGCCGTCGGTCCGGCGGCCCGCGACCCACGCCGCGAGCTGTCCGCCCGCCGAATGACCGGCGAGATGGACGTTGCCCAGATCCAGCCGTCCCCCGGCGCGCTGCTGGACGACCGTGCCCAGGGCTGCGACGGCGTCGTCGACATCGGTCAACGTCACCGGCCAGCCGCCGGCACCGTTGACCCGCCGATACTCGACATTCCACACCGCCACACCGGATTCGGCGAGTTGGCGGGCCTGCGCGGAGAACTGGGTCAGATCGCGGTACTGCGCCCAGCCGCCGCCGTGGATCAGCACCACCACCGGACACCGGCCGGACGATCCGGACAGCGGCCCACCGGCGGGCAGATAGAGGTCACCGAAGGTATCGGCTTCGCGGCCGTACGCGATCCGGATCGGCACACCGGCTTCGGCCGGTTGGATGCTCAGGCCCGGCACCGCCGGACCGGCATGCCCGTCCGGTGCTGCCGGTTCCACGGAACCGAAACCGATCGCCGCGACGACGACCGCGAGTACCCCGGCCATCACCCACCGGCGCGCCCCACCCTTTTCAACGCCCACCACGTGCGGGCACCTCCTGCTCGAGCCACTCGTGGGATACGGTACTGGCAATCGAGCCGCGGTGTCGCCCCACGTGACGCGCGGCACTACCACCAGTGCAGCAGCGGTCCCAACTCCCGGCCGAGAGCCCCGGACAGCGAGCGCGAATAGCTCGAGGTCAGATGGTGTTCGTCGTGGTAGATCAGGATGTTGCCGGCGACCACCGGGCACACCGACGCATCGCAGAACGCGTCGCTCAGGTCGATCGGGAAGATGTTCGGGTAGCGCGAGGCCGGTTCGAGCTGCGGATCGACCGGATCGAGCGCATCGCTGCGGCGCATACCGCAGCTGACCGGGTCGCCGCCGCCGGCCAGGCAGTCGGCCGCCGCGTAACGGATCTCGTTGTGGCGCAACCACGGTGAGTCGCGGATCGTGACGGCGTCGAGCCCGCGGTCGGCCAGGGCCGACCACACGTCCACATATTCGGGCGGTGTCTCGTCGCCGGTTCCGGTGCGGGGCCGGCTGCCGGTGGTGAACACCCAGTCCGGACGGTCGACGGCCAGGCGGTCCAGGACCGCGCGCGACCAGTCCCGGCAGTCGGGAATCGGTTCCCCCTTGTAGGTGGCGTCGTCGGCCAGGGTGAGCGGGCAGCCCATCTTCAGATACACCTGGATGCGGAAGGAATGCTGTGCGGCGAGTTCCTGGAGCGCCGGAACCCAGTGTTCGGCATGGGAACTGCCCACCACCGCCAGGGTGCGGGTGGCGCTCGCATCGCCGTAGGTGCAGGTGACCACCTCGCGGGTGTCCCAGTCGGCGATGCAGCCGTCGAGCGTGGGCGGCGGCAGTTCGCCGGGAGCCTGCAAGACCGTGGGCCGCATCGGCGCCTGCGGGGTCGGTGCCCCCGCGGCCAGCGCCTCCGCACCCGGATACAGCACCCGATCCAGCGGTCGCGTCGGTTGCGCGGGATGCATGCGCACCACACCGAACTGCCATGCACCCGTGGCCGCGACCACGGCGACGGCCACCGCGCACACCAGCGCGCCCGCGCCACGCCGATACAGGGTCGACGAACTCAGCGGCGCACTGCGCGCTCCGAGTCGCAACGGTTGTTCGACGAGCAGGTGCGTTACCCATGCCAGCAGCAGCGACGCCGCGACGACCAGCGCGCCGTCGCGCAACCCGGCGTGCGGGCGACCCGATTCGGCGAGGTAGAAGATGAGAATCGGCCAGTGCCACAGATAGAGCGGATAGGCGATCTCGCCGAGCCACTGCGCCGGCCGCGAGGAGAGAATCCGATTGGGCCACGGCATGTCCGTCGCGGCGACGTTGTTTCCGGAGACGATCACCGCCACCGCGGCGAGCACCGGCACCAGCGCCGCGGGGCCCGGATAGCGGTTCGCGCCGTCGACGATCAGCCAGCCACAGAACAGCACGCCCGCCAGACCGGCGAGCGCGGTCACCGCCCGCAGCATCCGCGGCAGCAGCACGGCCGGTCCGGCCAGCGCCAGCGCCGCCCCCGCGAGCAGCTCCCACAGCCGCGCGCCGCTGTCGTAGTAGTTCCAGCCCTGATGTGTTGCCGCGCCGTGGGTCGCGTACAGCAGCGACACGACCGCCGCGGGTGCGATCAGACCGGCCAGGACAGGACGCAGCAATGCGATGCGGTCGATGCGGTGCAGCACCGCGGCGACCAGCGCCACCACGACGAGGGCGAGCAGATAGAACTGTCCCTGCACGGCCATCGACCACAGATGTTGCAGCGGACTCACCGACGGATCCGCGGCCAGGTAGTCCGACCAGCTCGTCGCGAGTCGCCAGTTCTGGTAGTAGAACAGCGACGCCAGGGTTTGTCCCGCCAGATCCGACCATTGCGTATAGGGCCGCGTGGAGATCGTCGCGGCCACGACGGCGGCCAGGACGACGACCATCGCCGGCAGCAGCCGCCGCCCGGTGCGGCGCAGTGTGAATCCGACGCCGACGGTTCCCCGCTCGGCACGGCGCACCAGCAGTCCGGTGAAGAAGAACCCCGACAGCACCAGGAAGACGTCGACGCCGCCCGAGACCCGGCCGAACCAGATGTGGAACACCACCACCAGCACGATCGCCACACCGCGCAACCCGTCCAGGTCACCGCGGTAGGCGGTCCTGCTGTTCGACGCGGTCTCGGCGCCCGACGCCGAACGCGCCGGCCCCGAACGCGCCGGCGGCGGCGCGGCGACCCGGGCGCGAGCGATACCTCCGGTCACCACGCGAAACGCCGGTTCCCGCAAAGGGGCGCCGGTACCGACACACGGGGGTGGAGATGAACACGCGCAGACCACAACACGTCCACTCTCTTAGCACGCCGCAAACAATCAGCGCCACTTGGCTTTCCAGGTGCGCACCGATGAACTACACTGCGCGCGCGCGACGGTGACGCTCCCGCCACGCCCGCGCCGGATTCCACGTCGGCGCGGTCCGGGTCCGGGTGAGCGGGTAGCACACCAGGCCGATCAGGAAGGCCGAGAAGTGGCCGATTCCCGTGAAGGTCAGGTGGATCAGCGGCGGCGCGGCGAAACATGCCGTGGCCGCAACGACATAGACCCATCGCCAGGGATACGCGAGGTGATAGGTCAGCACGCCGATGATGCCGGCGAGAAAGTAGCTGACGCCGATATCGCGCACGTCGACGAGAGCGGGATCGGCATATCCGTGCCGGATCGCCCAGCCGAGCAGCCCCTCGCTGATGTAGGTGGCGCCCACATGGGCGAGCAATCCGACGATCGCCCAGCGCAGGGCTCCCAGCCACCGTTCGGCGGGCGCGTGGAAGACGCAGTACAGCACCAGATACGGCAGCCAGAAGTAGCCCGCGACCCACAGCAGGCTGGTCACCAGGACGTGGAGCGGATCGCTCTTCAGATTCGACAGATTCGTCGAGCGCTCGCCCAGAATGATCTTCAGGTCGTCCAGCGGCACCGCATGCTGCACGATCGTGGTCACCAGCAGCAGTGCCAACCACGAGAACGTCCACGGCGCCGTGCGGACGTAACGCCATGCCGCGGCGGCACGACCACGCATCCGCTCAGATCGTCGATTCGCCACCGGGGCTCCTCACAGGCCGATCGGGCCCGGCGCTCACGAGGCGTCGAGCGCCGGCGCATCGACTGTGTATCGCCCGCGCGACGGCGGCATCACCCACCGCGGATGAAATGCCGAGGTGCGGCGGCGGCATGCCCCGGCCGCGCCGCCGCCGTCAGCCGGCGTCGACGACCGATGCGGGCAGGCCGGCCAGGCTGCGGCTCAGATAGCTGCCGTCGCCGGTGAGGGCGCGTTCGAATTCGAGCGGGTCGTTGAGGTAGGTCGTCGCCAGTGATTTGGTGTGCACGCGCGCGTACTGCTCGCCGTCGGTGGAGCGGTTCTCCATACGGACTCCGGACAGCAGGTGGACACCGGGCGCACCGTCGGCGGCGTCGAAACCGTAGGCGACCGGGCCGGTTTCGTCGAGGCCGTAGCAGATGGTGATCGGGCCCGACACGGCCCGCACCCGTGCCGCCACCGAGGAGGCGACCGAATGCGGCGACAGCCGCAGCCGGATCCGGCGCAGCGCCGCCGCGACGTCGACCGACAGGTCCTCCCGGGTGCCCTGCACCATCGCCTGATAGACGGCCGGTTCGGCCACCAGCACGGTCGGCGACTCCGCGGCCAGGTGACGATGGATATTGCCCGGCGCGTGGGTTCCGGCCGGAAGCACCAGATCGGCGCCGGCGACGAGATTGGCGACGGTGGCGGTGTGGAATCCGAAGCGCCCGAACAGACCCGCGAAACACAGCGTGCGATCGGATTCGCGCAGTTTGCTCGCGCCCACCCACGCGGTGGCCGCGTTGAGCACCGCGGTCGCGGAGTACTCGAGACAGACCAGTCGCCGCGACGGCGCCGACGCGACGCGGCACAGTTCGGTGTCGCGGTGCAGGGCCGGGCGGTCGCCGTCGAAATCGGTGCGCTGTGCCCAGGATCGTTCGTCGAGCCGGATTCCGCCGGCCTGGCCGGAAGCGACGACGGCGTCGATGCCGCACTCCTCGATCAGCTCGCGCATCGCGGTGAGCGGCAGTGCCGGATTGGCCAGGACGGGGATGTCGCCGCGGGCGAGCAGCGACAGCATCGTCGAGATGTATCCGGGGGAATTGCCGAGTGCCACAAGGACTCTCGCACGCGGACGACGCAACACCGTATCGAATCGCGCGGCCTTGTCGGAGACCTCGGCGAGCAGGTCACCGAAGGTCCGGCTGTCGTGCATGCTCGACACCGTCGCGTACGGGCGCATCCGCATGGCGGTCGTGACCGCGCTGAACAACAGCGCGGGCCTACCGGCACCGGTCGCGATATCCCTGCCCCGATATCCTCGAATATTCACCGATGCAGAATTTATTGTCATCGAATACCAATCTTTGTTCCCCCTTGTCCGATATCTACCGCATTCCTCCCCGCAGTACACGCTCGCACCCGATCACATGCGGACACAGGCAGCGACGCATCGCCTGCGAAGGAAACGTCACATGTACGCCACCGGGATGCGGACACATTAGCCAGAACAACAACAATGCGCAACCGCGCGCATTGTCACGTGTTGTGCGAAAGCATTTACGGATGCAAGCACATTTGCACGGTTGAATGTGCGCGATTTTGTGCGTACGCCGAGCCGCTCGGCGATCTTCATCAGGTACCGTCCGTCGAGCTCACCGACACCGCGAAACCTCCTGCGGCACCGGTCGTTCCCGTCGCGCCCCGGGGCCGGTCGCAGCACCTGACCGAGCGAGACGCCGACGTCTTCCCGGACCGGGCGGGCGTGCCATTTCACGTCACGACCGCTCGGAACAATCCTTCCCGCATCGGCCGGAAGACAATTCCCGCCGCTGGGTCCAGGGCTTCCCGCACCCACCCTCGGCTATTCTCCACAAATGATTCCGCAGCCCGGGGGAATTACCAGAACTTCGGCGACACTTCCCCGTCCGGATATTCCGGCAATTCGTTGTCAGGCCGGGGTCCGCGCGGCGTCGTGCGACTCGCTCGGCGCACCGGAACCGTCCGCCCGCTCCGGCACCGAGAGATCGTAGACCGTGTAGGCCGCGCGGATCACCGGCTGGGCCACGTTGCGCACCCGGACCCCGCCGGGCGTGGTGCCGCGCTCGTATCCGGCGTGCGCGTGCCCGTGGATCGCCAGATCGGCGCCTCCGCAGGTGTCGATCGCCTCACCGAGCAGGTACGAGCCCAGGAACGGATAGATCTCCGGCGGCTCGCCGTGCAGGGTGTCACCGCAGGGGGAATAGTGGGTGAGCG
The DNA here is from genome assembly GCF_001612965.1 of Nocardia kruczakiae NBRC 101016. Lineage (GTDB taxonomy): Bacteria > Actinomycetota > Actinomycetes > Mycobacteriales > Mycobacteriaceae > Nocardia > Nocardia kruczakiae. Next base: position 83,270 of record NZ_BDBL01000027.1, on the reverse strand, counting down.
CGACCTTCACATCGGTGTCGAGCCCGCACAGGGCGACATGCAGCGCGTCGGCGAGATCGACGGTGTAGGAGGCGAAGTCGCGCATGATGCGCTCACCGAACACGCTCGCGCACTTGCCGGCGAAGCCGCCGCCGAAGCCCTTCGTCCCCGCCACGCCCAGCGAATAGGGACCCACGGTCACCGTGGTGGAGGTCCCCTCCAGCACCCGGATCCCGTGATCGCGCAGCAGGGCCGTGATGTCGTCCTGCAGATCGGAATGGTGGTCGTGATTGCCGAGCACCGCGATCACCGGCACGCCGGGGTCCTCCAGTTCGGTGGCGACCACCCGCGCCTCGTCGAGGGTGCCGTGCCGGGTGAGATCGCCACCGACCAGCAGCACGTCGGCCTCCTCGGGCAGTCGCTCCCATGCCGGGCGCAGCGTCCCCCGCGACTCGGCACCGAGGTGGATATCGGCCACCGCCGCGATGCGCACCACCCCGTCGGTCGTCCGTCCCGGGCCCGTCATCAGCTCAGCCGTTCGTGATCGACGACGGGCGACTGCGTGGAGGACACCCGAATATCGTTGTGAATACGCAGTTTCGGCGCCCGCTCGCGCACGATGTCCTCCAGATCCCTGCGCTGCTGTTCACTGCCGACCTCTCCGCACAACACCACCACGGCGCCGCGGATGGTCACCTGCACGCCGAGTTCCGCGGTACGCGGGTCCTCCGCGAAGGCCCGCCGCAGATTCGCGACCAGATATTGCGGCAACACCTCGTCGCCAGAGTCCTGAGCCATGACCTCACCTCCGATTCCGAGATCCTCGACCAGCGCCAGAAACGCCCGTGCGTACGGCGAGACCTCGGTTTCGTCCCGGGCGCGCCGCCAGTCGACCTGTTCCCGCAGATCCCGGGCGATCGCCAGCAGCCGGGTGAAATCGAGCCGGTGCGGGTCGAGGACCATCAATTTGTCCACCATCAGATCGGTGCCGCTGAGCACCGGAGCCGCCGCCGGGCCTATCCGCATCCAGGTCGCGCGGCCCAGCAGATCGTCGTCGACGTTGCGGTAGTTGGGCCGGAAGATCAAGTCCACCAGCGTATCTCCGTCGTACACCTTGGTCAGCCAGTCCTCGGGCGGGTCGACGGCATGCAGTCCGGACGCGGTCAGGATGTCGCGAGCCCGGAAGGCGTCGGCCGGTTTGACGTAGATGTCGACATCGTGGTCGCTCGCGGGACCCCCGCGCGCGTACACCGCACAGCCGCCGCCGACCGCGAAGTCGATCTCATGGGCCAGCAGCGCGTTCACCACCTTGGTGAGCGTGTGCAGCAACTGCTCTATCGAGGCAGTCATAGCGGGCGCATACCCGCCGTCGGCAGCGGTATTCACGGCGTCGCGACGGCCTGGGGAGCGGTCTCCTTGATCTTGGCATTGGCCCAGCGCATTTGTCGCAACGTCTCCGGATGGCAGTCGGAGGCCAGGTCCAGCAGTTCGCCGTCCCTCGCCGCCTGCGCCGCTTGGGCCAGGATTTCCCAGTTCACCGATACCACCGCGGCATGGCTGTGGAGCGTACGCAGATCGCGCAGCAACAGCAGCGCGGGCGCGTGCCGCCGGCCGACCAGGGCCCCGAGCGTCCGGCGCGCCGATTCCACCGGTCCGGCGACCGACAGCGGCGACGCGTCCAGGTGCAGGCCGCGCCGTTCTCCGGTGTGGGCCAGTTTGCGGCGATGCTCGTCGGTCCAGACCAGCAGATCCCGGCACACGTGGTGGACCTCGTGGTCGGTGCGGTGACGATCGGCGGTGCGGATCAGCAGTGTGCCGAGATGGGTGTCGCTGCCGTGTATTTCGGCGAGCATGGCGTCCAGATCGTTCATCGCACACTCCGCTCCAGTTCGACCGCCGGTGTGGTGGTCCGTTCCGATCGCCGGCCGGGGCGCACGAGTTCCATCGCGGCCGCGCCGGATTTGAACAGCGGTTGTTTGGACACCGGATCCCATTCGGTGGGCGTGAGCTCGTTGGCGGCGGTGCCGTCCTTCCCGGCTGGGCGATCGCCGGCCGCGGTGTCCCAGTAGCCGTAGTGGAACGGGAGGAAGACCACGCCGGGGCGGATGTCGCCGGTGCGCAGCCGGGCCGTTACCTGCCCGCGCGCGGTGCGCACGCGCACCAGGTCGCCGTCGTCCCACCCTTCGCGGCGGGCGTCCTCGGCGGCCATCTCCACCCACACCTCCGGCGCGGCGGCCTGCAGTTGCGAGACCCGGCCGGTTTTGGTGCGAGTGTGGAAGTGGTAGAGCGTGCGACCGGTGATCAGCGCATACGGATAGTCCTCATTCGGCGACTCGTGCCGCGGGAGATACTCCGCGGCCTTGATGACCGCGCGGCCCTCGGGGTTCAGCGCGCGATATTCGGTCGGCTCCAGCGGCGCTCCGGTGATCAGATCGCGACCGTAGGTTTCGCAATCCTGCGGCGCCGCACGGAATTTCGCGTCGGCGTACAAGCGCTCGGTGCCCTCCGGATGCTCCTCGGTGCACGGCCACTGGATACCGCCCAGCGCGCGCAGTTTCTCGTAGCTCATCGCCGAGTAGTCGCACAGGCGTCCCGCACTGCACCGCTTCCACTGCTCGAACACCTCTTCCGGCGTCCGCCACGGCAGCAGCGGTGCGCCGTCGGCGTCGCGCAGATCCAGGCGGCGGGCGTAGTCGAGGAAGATGTCCAGATCCGGCCGGGCGGCGCCGGGCGGCTCGACCGCCTTCTCCGACAGGTGCACGGTGCGGTCGGCGTTGGTGAAGGTGCCGGTCTTCTCGCCCCAGGTCGCCGCCGGCAGCACCACATCCGCCCATTGCGCCGTCTCGGACAGGAAGATGTCCTGCACGACGAGAAACAGCCGCCGCTGCGACAGCAGGGCGCGCACGCGCGCGAGTTCGGGCAGCGATACCGCCGGGTTGGTGCCGTTGACGTACAGGAAGCGGATCGAGCCGTCCTCGACGAAGCGCAGGATCTGCATCAGATGCGTCGGCGCGCTGAAGTGCGGTATGCGTTCGGGGTCGACATTCCACAGCCGCGCCAGTTCCTCGACGTGAGAATCGTTGGCCCAGTTTCGGAATCCCGGCAGATCGCCGTTGGCACCGCATTCGCGGGTGTTCTGGGCGGTGGGCTGGCCGTTCATCTGCAGCACCCCGCAGCCGGGCCGGCCCAGCATGCCGCGAATCAGATGAATGTTGTTGACCTGCACCGCCGCCGCGGTGGCCTGGTGAGACTGGTAGAAGCCCTGCAGCACGGTCGACAGCACCCGCTCGCCGGTGCCGATCACCCTCGCCGCGGCCCGCAGGTCGTCCGCCGGCACGCCGCATATCTCCGCCGCGCGTTCGGGCGTGCAGCCGGCGACCTGTCGACGCAATTCGTCGAATCCGACGGTGTGCGCGGCGATGTAGTCGCGATCGATCCAGTCGTTGCGAATCAGCTCGTGCAACAACGCGTTCATCACCATCACGTTGGTGCCCGGGCGCGGTGCCAGATGGATGGTGGCCGCGCGGGCCACCTGTGTGGTGCGGGGGTCGACGCAGACGAGGGCGGGCGGATTCGGGCCGCGCAGGCGATCGAGCATGCGCGACCACAGCACGGTCTGGGTTTCGGCGACGTTGTGGCCGTAGAGCGCGATCACGTCGGCGTGGTCGACGTCGGCGTAACTGCCGGGCTGCCCGTCGGAGCCGAACGACTCCTTCAGCGCCTCACCCGCGGTGGCGGTGCACAGCCGGGTGTTGCCGTCGAGATGATTGGTGCCGATGCCGCCGCGGGCCAGGACGGTGAGCGCGTAGTACTCCTCCAGGAACAGTTGCCCGGTGGTGTAGAAGCCGATCGATCCCGGCCCGCGCTCACCCAGCAGCTCCCGGGTCCGCTCGGCCACCATCGACATGGCGGTGTCCCAATCGGTTTCGACCAGTTTGCCGCGGCGGCGCACCAGCGGAGCCGTCAGCCTGTCGGGAGAATTGTTGGCCTGCCAGCCGAACAGGTCCTTCGGTCCCAGCCGCCCGCGGTTGACCCGATCCCCGGCGCGGCCGCGCACCCCCACGATGCGGCCCTCGCGCACGGCGATATCCATCGCGTCGCCGTTGGAATGCAGCACCGAGGCGGTCGGCACCCAGCGTTCCACCATGTCCTCGCGCACCCCTTCGGCCAGGAACATGTCCACGCGTGCCGGCCACGGTTGCCCGGGCCCGTACGGAGTGCGCGTCCCCCACGGGTGCGCGATGCGGTCGTGTTCGCTCGCCCCGGCCGTGTGGGTACCGGATCGGATATGCATGGTCACCTCGGAGACGAAGAGTGGCGGATGGCGCGAACCCGGTCCTGGCCACAGCCCGGTCCGTGTCCGCGATACCCGCGCCGACCGGGTTGTAACGGGTTCGCGCTGTTCGCGGCGGTCCGGTGCGGTTACCGTCGAAGTCACGGGCGAATCTTCGGCATTCGAAGGGAGCAGCGATGGCCACCGCATCTGTACCTCGGCATCGGGCACGGGTTTCCCCGGTGCAGGCCGCAGCCTATGTGGTCGGGGCGGCGTTCCTGGTGGTCGGGGTGCTCGGGTTCATCCCGGGCGTGACCACGAACTACGACATGCTCACCTGGACCGGGCACCATTCCGGCGCCGAGCTGTTCGGCGTGTTCCAGGTCTCGGCGCTGCACAACATCGTGCATCTGGTGTTCGGCGTCGCGGGTCTGGCGATGGGCCGCACGACGATGACCGCGCGGACCTATCTCATCGCGGGCGGCGTCGTCTACCTCGCGCTCTGGGTGTACGGCCTGGTCGTGGACAAGGAGTCGAGCGCGAACGTCATTCCGGTCAACACCGCGGACAACTGGCTGCATCTGGGCCTCGGCGCGGCGATGTTGCTGCTCGGTCTGTTCCTCGGTCCGGCCGGCGACCGTCCCATCCTGTTCGAGGGATCGCCGCAGCCGGGACGTCCGGAGTCCGCTCCGCCCGGGACCGGCCACGGGCGGACCGATTGACGGGCCGATCAGAGAATCGGCCGGCCGCCGGTGACGGCGAGCCGCGCACCGGAGATGTAGCTGCCGTCGTCGGAGGCCAGCAGCACATAGGAGGCGGCCAGCTCGGCGGGTTGCCCGGCCCGCCCGAGCGGGACGTCGTCGCCGAAGTTGCGGACCTTTTCCACCGGCATGGTGGACGGGATCAGCGGCGTCCAGATCGGGCCCGGCGCGACGCTGTTGACGCGAATCCCCTTCTCTCCCAACATCTGTGCGAGGCTGGCGCAGAAGTTGGCGATGGCCGCCTTGGTGGCCGCGTAGGGCGCCAGCGTCGGTGAGGGCATATCCGAATTCACCGAGGAGCTGCCGATGATCGAGCCGCCCGCCGGCATATGCGGGACGGCCGCCTTCACCAGGTGGAACAGCGCGCCGACGTTGAGCTTGAACGTGTAATCCCATTCGTCGCCGGAGATCTCGTCGAGGCTTTCGTGCGTCATCTGATACGCGGCGTTGCTGACCAGGACATCGATCTTGCCGAATTCCGTTGCGGCGCGGTCGATGACGGCCTTGCAGTGTTCGGGATCCGACAGGTCACCGGGCACCGCGACCGCCTTGCGGCCGGCCTGCTCCACCAGCGCGACGACCTGTTGCGCGTCCTCGTGTTCGTCGAGGTAGGAGATCAGCACATCGGCGCCCTCGCGCGCGAAAGCGATGGCCACGGCGCGGCCGATTCCGCTGTCGGCGCCAGTGATCACCGCCGCCTTCCCGGTCAGTTTGCCCGATCCCCGATAGCTGTCCTCCCCGCAGTCCGGTTGCGGCGACATCCGCTGCTGCACCCCGGGGACCTGTTGTTGCTGCTCCGGAAAACCCATCGCGATCTCCTGTCGACGTGGCGGCGGTGAACCCTCAGCACTCGCGCTACCCGCACCCGCTACGGGCAAACCAGCGCCGCGCTCACGGGGCGATCAGCCGCCGGGCCGCGAGGACGGTGGCGGCGCGCCGGTCCTCGGCGTCGTCGTCGTGCAGGGCGTGGACCGCGGAGGTGCGGGCGAGATCGGTCAGCAGGGTCAGCAGGGTCAGCGGTTGAAAGGTGCCGGTGATGAGCCCGGCGCGCTGACCGCGGCGGATCTCGGCGATCTTGGGTGCGACCGCGCGCCGGATCGCCTCGTCGGCGCCCGGGATATGGGTGCGCTCGATCTCCGCCCACGCCTGCAGCCGGGCGTTGTCGGGGTGGTGCAGATAGTGATCGAAGAGCCTGCCGACATAGGACGGCAGATCGCCCGCGTCCAGCGCGGTCTCGGCGGTGGTCTCGGTCGCCCACTGCTCGGTCACCGCCGCGTAGAGGTCGTCCTTGCCGGTGAAGTAGGCGTACAGACGGTCCTTGCTGGCATTGGCCGCCTCCGCGATCCGGTTGATCCGGGCCCCGGCGATGCCGTAGCGGGCGAACTCCGCCTTGGCCGCGGCGAGGATTCGCTCCCTGGTGGCATGGCCTGCTGCGCGCATGCCGCGGATCCTATCTTGCCGAACCAGCCGGTTCGGGTGTAGGTTCCCGAACCGGCTGGTTCGGGAAAACTGTGGAGGATGCGATGACCGGGACGACCGAACGCTGGCGCGAGTTGGCGGCGCAATCGAGCGGAGTATCGACGGACGAGCTGGACCGGCTGTGGGCCGAACTCGCGGTCGTGCGCGCCGAGGACATCCTCGGCGAATGGAAGGGCGCCGCCTTCCGAACCGGACACCCGCTGTGCCGCGCACTGGACAAGAGCGGCTGGTACGGCAAGACCTTCCATTCGACGATGGATGCGAAGCCGCTGATCTGCCGCGCCGAGGACGGCACGCTGTACTCCGATGTCGAACTGGGCGGCGGTGAGGCCACGCTGTGGAATATCGAATTCCGCGGCGAGGTCACCGCGACCATGGTCTACGACGGCCGCGCGGTGTTCGACCACTTCAAGCGCCTCGACGACAACACGCTGATGGGCATCATGAACGGACGACCCGAACTGGTGCTGGCCGGCGGCGAATACTTCTACTTCCTGCTCGAGCGGGTCTGAGCCGTGCCGGTGACCACTGCCGCGCTGTCGCGCGATCCGCGGGCCGCATTCAGCCTGGAATCCGTCACGATCGACGAGCCGCGCGCCGACGAGATCCTGGTCCGGATCGAGGCGTCGGGAATCTGTCACACCGATCTGGTCTCCCGCGCCGCCGGCGCCGCCGATCGCCCGATCCTGCTCGGCCACGAGGGCGCGGGTGTGGTGGCGGCGGTCGGCGCCGAGGTGGCGGGCGTGCGGCCCGGCGACCGGGTCGTGCTGACGTTCCGGCACTGCGGCACCTGCCGCAACTGCCGGCTCGGCCGCCTGCCCTACTGTGCTCGATCCACCGCGTTGAACCAGTTCGGCGGCCGTGCCGATCGCTCGCCCCGCATCACCGTCGACGGCACCCGCGTGCGTGACGGCTTCTTCGGGCAGTCGAGTTTCGCCGGATACGCGCTGAGCACCGTGGACAATACGGTCGTCGTCCCCGGCGACACCGATCTCGCCGTCGCCGCCGCGCTGGGCTGCGGCTTCCAGACCGGCGCGGGCGCGGTACTGAATGTGCTTTCCCCCGAACCGGATTCGCAGATCGTGATCTACGGCGCGGGTGCGGTCGGCATGGCCGGGCTGCTGGCCGCGCGGACACTTCCCGGCACCACGGTGCTGGTGGTCGAACCCTCCGCGGATCGCCGTGCGCTCGCCCTCGAACTCGGCGCGGCCGCCGCCCTGGCCCCGGGCGACGAGACCGCCGCGACCATAGAAAAACTCACCGGCGGCGGCGCCACCCACGCCCTCGACACCACCGGTCGTCCCGATGTGCTCGCGGCGGCGGTGACGGGGCTGGCCACCGGCGGCGCGGTGGCGGCGGTCGGCCTCGGCATCGGCGTCCCGCAGCTCGATATGCGCGATATCGTGCTGGGCGGCAAGACCATTCACGGCTGCCTGGAGGGCGATGCCGTGCCGCAGCGGTTCATCCCGCAACTGCTCGAGCTCCACAGGGCCGGCCGGCTGCCGCTCGACCGGCTGGTCCGGTCCTACCCGTACACCGAAATCGGCGCCGCCCTGGCCGACCACCACGCGGGACGTGTCGTCAAACCCGTGCTGACCTGGTGACCGCGGCCGCCGGGCGGGATCTGCCGGGGCGGCACATCCCCGGCCACGCCCGGCAGGCCGCACTGCTCGCGGTGGTCCGCTCGAGGTACGCACGCGACGCCGGGACCGAGTGATCCGTGTACGAGCGCGCGGCGCGGGTATGGCGTCAGCGTTGCCCACCGAGACCATGAGGAGGTCGCAGCATGACAACAGTCACCGAATCGGTCGATGTGCACGTACCGGTCACCACCGCCTACAACCAGTGGACCCAGTTCGAATCGTTTCCGCAGTTCATGCAGGGCGTCGAGCGGGTCGAACAGCGCGACGACACGCACACCCACTGGACGGTGCACGTGGCCGGCGCGACGCGCGAATTCGACGCGAAGATCACCGAGCAGCACCCCGACGAGCGGGTGTCGTGGACCTCGGAGGCCGGTCCCCGGCACGCCGGAGTGATCACCTTCCATCGGCTCGACGAGGACACCACGCGCGTGACCGCGCAGATGGATATCGATCCCGACGGGTTCGTGGAGAACGTCGCCGACAAGCTCGGCATACTCGATCGTCGCGTCAAGGGTGACCTCGAGCGTTTCCGCGACTTCATCGAATCGCGCCCACGGGAATCCGGTGCGTGGCGCGGCGACGTCGACCGGCCCCGGCCGTAGCACATGCCCGTATCCTCGCCCACGCCCGGTGGTTCGGCGCCGCTCGATGCCGCGCCTGTCGACGCCGTCATCATCGGCGGCGGGCACAACGGCCTGGTGAGCGCCGCGCTGCTCGCCGATCATGGCTGGGATGTGGTGGTGCTGGAAGCCCAGGACACCGCCGGGGGCGCCGTGCGCAGCGCCGAGCTGGTGCCCGGCTACCGGATGGATCTGTTCAGCGCGTTCTATCCGATGGCCGGCGCCTCGCCGGCGCTGCGCGGCCTCGGTCTGGAAGATCACGGATTGCGGTGGAGCCGAGCGCCCATCGTGTACGGCCACCCTCGCGGTCCCGAGGACACGGATGCCGCCGTCGTACATCCGGACGCCGAGATCACGGCCGAGGCGCTGGCTCGGCGCGACAGTCGCGACGGCCGCACCTGGATGCGGCTGGTCGAGCAGTGGCGGCAGGTGCGCGAACATCTGCTCGGCTCGTTCCTCGGCCCGTTCCCGCCCGTGCGCGGGGCGGCCGGATTGTGGCGTGATCTCGGATCCGCCGAGCTGTTCCGGTATCTGCGGTTCCTGGTCCTGCCGGTCGGGCGGATGGTCGACGAACTGTTCCACGACGAAGCCGCCAAATTGCTGATCATGGGCAACGCGATGCACGCCGATGTCCCGGTGGACGCGCCTGGCAGCGGCGTCTACGGCTATCTGCTGAGCATGCTGGCCCAGGAGGGCGGATTCCCGGTTCCCGTGGGCGGGGCCGGGGCACTGAGCGCGGCCCTGGTGCACCGTGCCGAATCGGCGGGAGCCCGGGTCCACTGCGGACAGCCGGTGGCACGCGTCGTCATTCGCAACGGGCGCGCCGACGGCGTGATCACGGCCGCGGGTCAGATGGTGCGGGCTCGCAAGGCGGTCATCGCCGATATCGACGCGCCGACGCTCTACACCCGGCTGCTCGCCGACGCGGATCTGCCGCAGCGGCTGCGCGCCGATCTGGAACGATTCACCTGGGACGCTCCCACCGTCAAGGTGAATTACGCCCTCTCCGAACAGATTCCGTGGCGGTCGAAACAGCTGCGGGAGGCGGGCACGGTGCATCTGGGCGCCGACCGGGCGGGGCTGGCGCGGTGGACCACCGATATCGGCACCGGCGTGGTGCCGCACACGCCGTTCCTGCTGTTCGGTCAGATGACAACGGCCGATCCCAGCCGGTCGGCGCCCGGCACCGAATCGGCGTGGGCCTACACCCATCTGCCGCGCGGGGTCACCGACGACGCCTCGGCCGACCTGCTGGCCGAACGGGTCGACGCCGTCCTCGAAGCCCATGCGCCCGGCTTCGGCAGCCGGATTCACGCGCGGATCGTGCAGCGGCCCAGCGATTTACACAGTGCCGACGGCAATCTCGTCGGCGGCGCGGTCAACGGCGGCACGTCCCAGCTGCACCAGCAGTTGGTGTTGCGCCCCGTCCCGGGACTCGGCCGGCCCGAAACCGTCGTTCCGGGACTGTATCTGGGCTCGGCCTCGGCACATCCGGGCGGCGGCGTGCACGGCACCTGCGGCGCCAACGCCGCCCGCGCCGCGCTGGCCGACTCCCGCCCGACCGGCTGGCCCCGGCGAAAGTTGTTGTCCCGCTTGCACTCCGCACTCTACGACATCGACCGCTGACCGGACGGAGACGGCTGCGCGAGCCGGCACCGACGATCGACGAACCCCCGCCGATCGTCGTATCGGCGCGGCCGAGGCACTGCCGACATGGGACAGCCACGAGAGCGTCGAATGCGCCGCCAAGGTCCGCATGACCTCGCTGCCGGGCCGCCATGCCCCGGCCTGGACTTGGCGCACCCGGTCCCCGGTGATCCCGCGCGGCGAAACGGTGGTGCTGTGTGCACCGGCGGCACGTGTACGACGCGCCGCGCTGGGCATTCGGGCTGCAAACACCCAGCGAACAGGAGCACATCATGAAATCACCGCATCGTCTGCTGGTCGTTACCGCCGCCGCGGTCGGCCTCGGATTCGGCGTGACCGGGGTCGGGGCTGCTCAACCGGCCGCGCTGTCGGCGCAGGACAGCGATTTTCTCGTCGCCGTCCACCAGGGGAATTTGACCGAGATGCTGTCCGGCGCGGGCGCGGCGGCCATGGGCACCTGTCAGCAGGTGCGAGATCTCGGTCCCGTTCTCGTGACCGACCACACCCGGCTCGAGGCGATGGGCGCCGCGGTCGCGATCCCCAACGGCGTGCCCCTTCCGATGATGCCGTCCGCCGACCAGTCGCAGCAGATGCGCGAGACGGCGATGAAGACCGGCCGCGATTACGACCTGGCCTGGCTGCACATGCAGGAGGGATTCCACGTCCAGACGCTGCAGGCTAGCGCCACCGAGACCGCGCAGGGCAGCAGCCCGCAGGTCACGGCGCTGGCACAGAACGCCGCGCCCGTGGTCCAGCACCATCTGGACATGATTCGCGACGCCTTGGCGGTGTGCTGATGGGCGAGGTCACGATGGGAGTCCCCGGTTCGGCCGAGCAGGTGTTCGCCGTACTCTCCGACGGCTGGTCCTACGGCCACTGGGTGGTCGGGTCCACCCACATGCGCGATGTGGACCAGGACTGGCCGCGGATCGGCTCCCGGATCCATCACAGCGTCGGCGCCTGGCCGCTGATGGCCCAGCAGGCGACCCGGGTGGTGGCCGTGGATCCGCCGAACAGCATCGAACTGGAGGCCGAGCTGTGGCCGGTGGGAGTGGCGTGGATCCGGTTGGCGATGACTCCCATCGACGCCGACACCACCGAGGTGAGCATGAGCGAGGAGATCATCCGCGGACCGGGCCGGCTCATCCCCGACGTGGTGCAGACCATGGCCCTCAAGCCCCGCAACAAACAGTCACTGGCCCGGCTCTGCGATCTGGTGGCCGCACACTACGTCGAGACCCGCAAACCCTAGTGATCGGTGCCGGCCGCAGGGCTCGCTCATCGGCGTTCATCGCCTGCGATGCTGCGGCCGCTGATCCTGATGCGTCGGGCGTCCCGGCCGGAAACGCATCGGCTCCGGATTCAGCGTGGCGCTGCCGCCGGAGGTGCGTGCGCGCAGCCCGGCGGCCAGCTCCGTCGCCACGTCGACCGCGGAATGCGCGGGCCGCCAATCGAGTTCACGCCGCGCTCGCTCCGCCCGCACCAGACACGCCCGATCGGCCAGCTTCAGCCAGGCCGGGTGCAACGGCAGCAGTCCGAGTCGCCAGCCCGCGAAGGCCGCAGCGGCCAGCACCGGGCGCGGGACGGGAACCCGGAATCCTCCGAAGATCTCGGTCAGCGCGGGCGCGGTGAGTACCGGTTCGGCGGCCAGGTCGAACGCGCCGGTGGCCCGGCGCACCAGAATGGCCCGGATCGCTGCGGCCACGTCCTCGGCGTGCACGAGTTGCAGACGCAGCCGCGGCCACAGCGGTACCGGCAACCATCGGCGGCCGACCGGCGAACGCGGCAGCCAGGGCCCGAGCAGCCAGTCGCCGAGTTCGGCGGCCGCCTCCGATTGGGCGGTGCCGCACGGCCGGATCCGAGCGAGGCCCACCGCCGGGTGCTCGCCGGCGAAGGCGTCGAGCCGCCGTTCCAGTTCGGCCTTGCCCAGACTGTAGGCACCCCCGGGTACGCCGTCGCGGGGCTGCCGCTCGTCGACTCGGGTCCAGCGCGGCGCGGGAGAATAGGCGGCCACCGACGACGCGACCGTCAGATGCGTCACGCCGCTGTCGGCCACCGCGCCCAGCACGTGGTCGGTGCCGATCCGGTTCGTGCGTTCCAGCGGCGGATCGGTACGGCGCGGATGCACGGCCCAGGCCAGGTGCACCACCGCGTCCACCCCGTCGAAGGCCGCCGCCAGGGTAGGACGGGCCGCGGGGTGCCCGATATCGCAGGCGACCCATCGTGCCCGCGCATACGGTGCCCGGTCGGTGGGCGGCGGACGCCGGGCTATGGCGACGATCTCGGCCTCGGGCAGCGCCCGCAGCAGCGCCGTGCCGACATTCCCGCTCGCGCCCGTGATCGCGATACGCATGAGCCCCCCCTACGGCGAACAGCCATCCGCGGTCGCCTCGGCCAGTTCGTCCACCACGTCGGCGATCGCTCCGCGCCGGCGCAATGCCGCCGCCTGCCGACGGGCGCCGTTGCCGCGGGCCGTCACCGCGGCGATCGTCTCGGTCACGAACTGCTCCTCCTCGAGTTCTCGCAGGGCCGGGGTGACGTGCTCGACGAGCCGGGCCAGCCGGATGCGCGCCGGTTCCACCCGCCCGACCAGTGGATCGACTCCGTCGCCGTCGAGTCCTTCGCGCGCGGCCTTCCAGTAGGCGGCGCGCAGGGTGGCGGCCGGCACCGCGGGCGCCGGTCGTCCGTGACGCACCTCCGCACGGCCGACCACCACGGCGGCGCGCACCAGACTTGCCAGCAATGCCGATTCCTCGGCCGTCACGGGGACGTCGCTGATCCGGATCTCCAACGTCGGGAAATGTACGGAGCGGCGGATATCCCAATAGACCATCCCGGTGTCGAGGATGCTGCCGCAGGTCAGCATCAGCTCGACCGCGGCGTCGTAGTCGGCGCGGGAATCGAAATACGGCGGCGGGCCGGCACTCGGCCAGCGCCGCCACATCACGTTGCGCCAACTCGCGTAGCCGGTGTCGGTTCCGCGGTAGACCGCGGAATTGGCTGTAAGCGAAAGGAATACCGGCAACCACGGCCGCAGATGATTGCTGATCTGCACCGCGGTCTCCGGATCGTCCACCGAGACGTGGACATGGCAACCGCACAGCCCCTGTTCGTGCGCGAGCATGCCGAATTGCTCCTCGATGCGGCGATAGCGCGGCGTGTCGGTGACCGGATAGTCGTCGGGCACGGTCGGCGGCACCCCGGTGGCGAGCAGCCGCGCGGTGTTGTCGGCCGCGGCGCGCACCACGGCGCCGCGCAACTGCCGCAGCTCCCGCAGCAGGTCGTCCACGCGCGTGTGCACGGAGCTGCTGGTCTCCACCTGACAGCTGGTCAGTTCCAGCTGCAGATCGATACCGGCATCGCCCGCCGACCGCGCGACCTCGCAATTCTTCGGGACCGGGGCTCCGGAGACGGGATCGACCAGAAGGAATTCCTCCTCGACCCCGAACGTCACATCGGCGGCATCCATCGGCTCACCCGCCCGGCACAGTCCATGGCTCGGTGATGCCCGGCGACCGGAACGGCAAACGCATTCCGGCGCGGATCGAGGTTTCACTCGCCGGGTGCGGGTAGCCGCCGCATGTGACCATCGATCGGGATCCGGCTCCGAGCGACGGTGTCGCCGCTCTGCTCCGGCACCGCTGATCCGCGAAAGGAGAGGACGATGGACCGAGGAAACACCAAACACGGTGCGCGCGAGGACGACCAACTACGGCACGATCTCCAGGGAACCCTGCGCGGCAACCGCTCCAGCCGCGCCGAGGAGTGGCGGGATCCCGAACCCCCCGCCGACGACGACCCGCAACCGACACCCCCGCTAACCACCACGCCGGAGGGCGCCGAACACGACCGGACCGGCGAGGTCGACTGATCGCAGCCGATCCGCGAATCGGCGATTCCGCGCCGGTTACGGTCGAACAGGCGGGGTATCTCTCCTGTACCGAGAACGATTCGACGTAGCGCCCTATCCGTCAACGGCGACGGATAGCCGCAATTCGGTCCCGCACAACGGAGTGCGCCGGTGCGAGGCCTACGACGAATCGTCTCTCCGGACGGGGGCGGTAGTTCCAGCACGACCGGCCAACTGCCGCACGGCCGGCACCGGCTTCACGGCCGGTGTCGGCCGATTTCTCCGATAATGTTGTGCCAGAAGATTTTTCGGGACGTCAGCCCGCCCGACCCGGGTGGCGCGGCACACGTCGGGCGATGCGTCGCATACGGTCGATAGCCCCGCTCGCGCCATCCGGCCGAGCCGCATGATCCGCCCTGTGCGAGCCCGACGATCCGCTCCCGGCCGGGCCGGTCATCGGCGTCCGGGACATCGGGTCGCGGGTCCTCGATCACCGGGTCGTCGTCGTATTCCCTCTGCTCGACCGACATCTCGCGACCTCCCACCGGCGCGCGCCAACGCGATACCAGCGCGAGTACCCGCGCACGAGCGCGGAGAAACCGCGAATTCGCCTGAGCCGGATATAGTTTCGGTCACGGTCGGCCGCAGAGGGCCGAAAACCGTCGGGCGGGGGACGGGAACTCGTCAGGCCATGGAGACGATCAGCGCGATCGCGACGACGACGAACACCACCACGATCGCCGCGACGATGACGATCAGCAACGCCCCGCTGGCCGGGAAATGATGCCGCGTGCTCGGCTCCGGCGCCGAGAGACCCGAGGTCTGGGCGGTATCGGGCGGAGTGGAACCGGGGGCTACACCACCACCGGGTTCCAGGTCCGGAGTCTTGGCCGGGTCCGGATCCATTGGAGACATGTCGGGCGTCCTGTCCGGGGCGAACGCGCCCCTGATCGTCGTCGGCTTCTCACTGCAGCCCTACCCCGCACCGGCGCGGGCAACCACGCCGGTGCGGGGAAATCGGGCGAAACCTATGTCGGTAGCGAGTCGACCGCGCGCAGGTATGTGTTCGCACTGGCCGGGTAGGCGGGAGGTATGACCGACACACCTCCCCTGGCCCTGGTGACCGGCGCGTCCAGCGGTATCGGGTTCGAGCTCGCCAGACAGTTCGCCGAACGCGGTTACGACGTGGTCATCACCGCCGAGGACGCCGCCATCGACGTGGCCGCCGAATCACTGCGCCGTTCCGGTGCGCGCGTGCGGCCGCTGCGCATCGATCTGCACAGCGCCAACGGGCCGGAGCAGCTGTATGCCACGGCCACCGAGGACGGCCGCGCACTCGATGCGGTGGCCTTCAACGCGGGTATCGGGCGCGGCGGCGATTTCCTGTCGACCGACCTCGACGACGAGCTCGCGGTGATCGACCTCAACGTGCGCTCGACCGTGCGCCTGGCGAAACCGGTGGTCGCCGATATGGCCGCGCGCGGTTCGGGCCGGCTGCTGTTCACCTCGTCGATCGCGGCCATGATCCCCGGCCCCGAGCAGGCCGTGTATCACGCGTCGAAATCGTTCGTGCAGTCGTTCGCCGAGGCGCTGCGGCAGGAATTGCGCGACAAGGGCATCACCGTCACGGCGTTGATGCCCGGTCCCACCGACACCGACTTCTTCCGGCGCGCGAAGATGCTGGACACCCGCATCGGCCGCGGCCCCAAGGACGATCCGGCCGAGGTCGCCCGCCAGGGGGTCGACGCGCTGCTGGCGGGCGAGCAGAAGGTCGTCGCCGCCTCGCTGCCCACGAAGGTGATGGGCCTGGTCGGGCGCGTCGTCCCCGACGCGCTGAAAGCCAAAGCGGGACAGATCATCTCGGGGCGCTGATCGTGGACCGTTACGCCGCCGTCGACCTTCCTCGCACGACCACCGCGGCCGGGGCGGCGCTGTTGCTCGGTCTGGGCGGGGTGCATCTGTACGTGCTGGTGCGCGAGGACGCGTTGCCGACCTACCTGCGCGTGGGTTTCGCGATCCTGATCGCCTGGTGCGCCGGCGCCGCGGCGCTGGTGTGCGGTGCCCGTACCGCACGCGCCGGCTGGGCCCTGGGCGGGCTCGCCTCCCTCACCTTCCTGGTGGTGTACGTGCTCAGCAGGCTCGCCGGACTCCCCGGCCTGCCCGAGGTACGGGGCTGGTGGGACAGCGCGCCGGGCAGTGTGGCCGGCACCTGCGCGCTGGGGTTCCTGGCGGTGACCGCCGCGATCGTGCTGGGTGTCACCGTCGCCCGGCCGCAACGACAGCACTGGCACGACTGAACCGGAACGGGTGACGCGCGATGACCACCTTGGACTTTCCGGCCTGGCTGCGGATCGAACACTGGCTCAATGTGCTGTTTCTGACCTTCGCAATGCGCAGCGGGGTGGAAATCCTGTCGAGCTACCCGAAACTCTTCTGGCGCGACGACAGCAAACCCGGCACCGAATGGGCACGATTCACCCGTAAGCGGATGCCGACCGACAAGCTCTACGACACCCTCGACGAGGAGGAGAGCTACTCGTCACTGATCGCGCTGCCCGGCCACAAGAAATTGGGTCTGGGCCGGCACTGGCATTTCGCGACGGTTGCCGGCTGGATACTCGTCGGCCTCGCCTATTACGTCCTGCTGTTCGCGACCGGCCAGTGGCGGCGCTACATTCCGACCTCGTGGTCGCTGTTTCCCGCGGCGTGGCACGACATCGTGACCTATATGAGTTTCGACCTGCCGCCGCTACTGCCGGGCCAGCCCTTCGACGCGGTGCAGAAACTCGCCTACGCCGGCGTGATCTTCGTGCTCGCGCCGTTCCAGATACTCACCGGCGCAGCACAATCCCCGGCCGTGGAGGCCCGTTTTCCGTGGTTCGTGCGGATGTTCGGCGGCCGGCAGTCGGCGCGCAGCCTGCATTTCCTGGGTCTGCTGGCATTCGCCGCGTTCATCGTCATCCACGTCTCGATGGTGTTCTTCTGGAGCTGGGGTCAGCTGACCGCGCTGATGATCTTCGGCCAGGTCCGCAACATCAATTGGGCGATCGCGCTGTCGCTGGTGATCATCGGCGCGATCGTGCTGGTGCACATCGCGGCCACGGTGTGGAGCCTGCGCGATCCGCGGTCGGTGCAGCGGGTGCTGGGCGCCTTCGTGCGCCGGATGCGGCTGGGCTTGCTCCGGCCGCTGACCTCGCGGCAGGACTACTCGACACACGCGCTCTCGCCGGAACATCGGGTGAACGGGAAACCGCCGACGGCGCTGCCGTACAAAGTGATGGCCGCACACAATTTCGCCGATTGGCGCCTGGACGTCGGCGGTCTCGTCGAACACCCGATGCACTTGAGCCTGGACGATCTGCGCGCCCTCGGCGAACCGCAGACCCAGCGGGTGCTGCACAACTGCGTGCAGGGCTGGTCGAGTATCGGCGAATGGACCGGGCTGCCGCTGCGCGAACTCGTCGCTCGGGTCCGCCCCCTGCCGGGCGCGAAATATCTGTGCTTCCTCACCATGCAGGACACCGGTCGCGACGATCCGAGCGCCGACGGCGTCGGCCAGTTCTACGAGGTGCTGGATCTGGAGCTGGCCGGAAACCCGCAGACGCTGCTCGCCTACCGGATGAACGGCGCACCGCTGCCCATCGAACACGGTGCGCCACTTCGGCTTCGGGTGGAGAACCAGGTCGGTTTCAAGATGGCGAAGTGGATCGACCGGATCGAGTTCGTCTCCGACTACTCCCATATCGGCCGCGGCATGGGCGGCTGGCGCGAGGACAACATCTACTACGACAAGGACGTCGAGATATGACGACGACCCACCGGCGGCCGGAGAACATCGAACTGACCCAGCGGCAACGCGATCGCGTCCTGGCCTACCTCGACCGCCGGCGCGCACGCTGCCGAGCCTGTGGCGCAACGGATTTCCGGGTCGGCGACGCGCTGTATCTGGGGTTCCTGTTCCTCGACGAGGATCTCGACGCCTATATGGTCGCGCTGACCTGCGCCAATCCCGCATGTCCGGTGCCGCACACCGGAATCCGGATGCGCCACGATCAGCTGTGGCTTCCTCCGGTGACCGAATGAGCGGGCTCGGAGCGACCGGTCGTGTGCGCCGGGGCCAGCCGTAAGCGTTCGATCGTCGTGGCGGCGTCGGCGAATTCCTCGATCAGCCGGTCGAATCGGTCCCGATCGGCCACCGACAGCGCACCGCGCTCCCGGTAGTACACGACGCGCGGCAGCCGCCCCGACATCATCGCGCCCCAGCGGATGCCGAAGTCGTAGACGACGCCGTCGGCCGCGGTCAGATCCGGATCGGCGGCCAACTCCCGCAACCCGCGCAGCTGTTCGCTCAGAATATCCAGATCCTCACCGACATCGACTGTGCCGGAACGATTGTCGGCCACGACGACACCTCTCACAGTTGCGGCTTGGCCACGGACACCACCTCGGGCAGGTCGCGGACGGTCAGATAGACCCGATGCGGACCCACGGCGATTCCCGACCACGCCGGCTCCCGCGCTTGCCGCACCGGGAGATCGAATCGGCGCAGCACGGGAATGGTTCCGTTCGCATATCCCTCGAAGCTGCGGGTTTCGAGCACTACCAGCTGCCGGTCCGTGGCGGCGTAGATGCGGGTGTCGTCGGTGGCCAGATAGCGGATCGGCGCGCCCAGGTCGACGGATCCGACCGTCTCGCTTCCGGATCCGTCGCGACGGGAGTCCAGGGCGATCAGTTCGCCCCCGGGCCGCGCCACATACAACCGGGTGACCTTCGCGCCGTCCCCCGCGGCCGCGAGGACGGGTTCGTCGTCGGCGCCGGTTCGGTCCGCGGGTGAGGAACTGCCCTTGTAGTGCGCGCTGCCCCGGGGTCCGTAGACGTGGAACTCCACTTCGCGACTGCGGTTCGCCCCGTCGAGCCGGGCCTCCGGGCCCGCGTTCACGACCGTGGGCGTCAATGCGGTGCGCCGGTGCAGATCCACCGGCGTGACCGTGGCGCCGTCCTGGGAGAGCGCCAGCAGCATCCGCTCCCCCGAATCGAGCGCGAGATACGACGGCCGCGGACCCGCGGACAGTGTGCCGGTATCGACCAGATCGGACAGCCGAATCGAGGCCACGGCTTGCCGATCCGTGGCGCTGACCAGCGCCGCGCCGTCGTCCACCGGGCTGATCTGCAGGTTCGGTCCCAGGCCCCGCAGGCGGGCCGAGGTGACGGTATCGCCGCGGCCGTCGGCCAGTCCGTTCACCTTCACGACCCGGTCCCGCGCCAGCGCCACGAGCGCGTCCGACCGGTAGGACCACACCGGTGCGTGCACGATGGCCCCGATCGGTGTCACCCGCACGGCATCGGGCGCTTCCAGTCGCGACCCCGGCGCGGAGCAACCGGCGACGGCCAGGACGGCCGCCGCCGGAACCAGATATCGGCGCAGGACGCGCGTCAGGCGGCCTGGGCCTGCCACATCCAATGCAGCTGCTCCAACCGGCCGGCGATATCGATGAGCAGATCCTGGGTGACCGGATCGGCCTTCTCCGACGCGTCGATCCGCTCACGCAGACGGCGCACGACAGCGGCCAGGGAGGCGACGATCGCCGCGATCACGTCACCGTCCTGCTGCCACCCCGAGGGGAACGATTCGGCGCTGGAACTCTCCGCGACCGTGCGGGCGCGCCCGTCCGGGCTGACGCCGATGGCGGTGGCCCGTTCCGCCGCCGCGTCGGTGAAGCCGCGCGCGGTCTCGACCAGTTCGTCCAATGCCAGATGGACGGTGCGGAACCGGGGGCCGATCACATTCCAGTGCGCCTGCTTGCCGATCAGGCTCAGATCGATCAGATCGACGACGGTGGCGCACAGCGCGTCACCGGCGATCCGTTGCTGTTCCGGCTCCAGCACCGTCGCGATCGGATCGGTGGTCGTGGAGGTCTTGGCCACGATGGTCTCCTTCCTCGCTGACAGTCATCACCTAGGCGACTGCTTGCGTGCAGGACCTACCCGCTGCCGGCGACTCCAAACGAGCGGCAGGGTTCAGCCTGCGGCCATCGCCATCGCCAGATACACCACCATCACCGCGAACAGGAACCAGCCCGCGCCCTGCCATACCGGCCACGGCCGTCCGCCGCGCCACTGCCGCACGGTGATGACGAACGCGCCGATGCCGCCCAGTAACAACACGATTCCGGGTACCAGACCGACGGCCAGCCGCGACGCGGTATCGCAGGCCACGTGATCGGCGTTCGCGCACTGCTCCCGCGAGGCCGCCCAGCCCAGCGCCACCCCTGCGACGATCGCCGCCACCACCAGCACGCCGACCGCGTACCGCACGGCCCGCCGGAAACTCGGCGGGTCACTCCAGCGGGGATCGACCTCGCGTGCCATCCTCACCTCCGGCCCGTTTCGTGTACTCGTCACCCCGGCACTACCCGGCCCCTCCGCGAATATTCGATCGGTTCCCGGGCGCTCGTTTCGCCCGATCCCTCCCGGGTAGGCGGTCGCTGAGGACCAAAGGAGGCCGATGTGCACCGCGAACTCGATCCACACGGCGACACCGATTCGCGCAGCTCAGCCGACCCTGTCCGCCCCACGCCGGCCCCCGGCCGAGCCGCCCACCGGCTGACCGGACCGCGCGCCGCGGCGGCACTGGCCGATCTGGGGCTGGCACCGGTCGCCGCCGGGGTGATCGCCCGGCGCCGCGGCATGACGGCGGTGCTGGAACGCCTCGGCGCCGACGACCGCGCGGTCCGCAGGATGCACCGGCTGCGCCGCGAATTCGGCAGCGGGCCGGTCGAACTGGTGCTGCCGGGGCGGCGGGTGCTGGTGCCGCTGGAGCCCGCCGACGTCTCGCGGATACTCGACGGCGCGCCGACTCCGTTCCATCCCGCCAATCGGGAGAAGATCGCCGCACTGCGCACCTTCCAGCCGCACGGGGTGCTCATCTCCGAGGGTGCGGCCCGCGAACAGCGCCGCCGCCTGAACGAACAGGCGCTCGACACCGACCGGCCGCTGCACCATCTGGCCGATCCGTTCGCCGGGGTGGTCGCCGATGCCGCCCGCGAGCAGATCCGCACCGCGATGCAGCGCGGCGGGCTGGGGGCGGCGCATTTCACCACCGACTGGTGGCGACTCGTGCGCCGGATCGTGCTGGGCCGCCGCGCCCGCGAGGACGACTCGATCACGGATCGGCTGTGGCGGCTGCGCGCGGCGGGCAACTGGTCGTACTTCGCGCGGCCGCATCGACGGCTGCGCGAGCGCTTCTACGAGCAACTCTACGATTATGTGCAGTCGGCCGAAACCGACAGTCTCGCAGGCGCGTTGACGCACCTGCCGGCCGCGGGCACGGTCGATCCGGTCGGGCAGATCCCGCATTGGCTGTTCGCCTTCGACGCCGCCGGTATGGCGACCATCCGTGCCCTCGCCGTACTGTCCACCCATCCCGAGCAGCTCGCCCGCGCACGGCTGGACGCGCAGGAGCCCGAGCGCGCCATGCCACGGCCGTATCTGCGTGCCTGCATCCTGGAGTCGGTGCGGCTGTGGCCGACCACCCCGGCGATATTGCGCGACACCACCGAGGACACTGCATGGGGCCGCGGCGACGACCGGTGCACCGTGGCGGCGGGCGCGGCCCTGCTCATCCCGGTACCGGCCTTCCACCGCGACCCGGAAACCCTGCCGTTCGCGCACACCTTCGAACCCGATATCTGGCTCGACGGACGCGCCGAGCGGTACCCGCAGCTGGTGCCGTTCAGCGCCGGCCCGGCCCGATGCCCCGGTCGCGATCTGGTCCTGTTCCTCACCACGAGCCTGCTGGCGCATCTGATCGACGAACTGGATCTGGAGCTGCGCTCGCACCCGCGGCCCACCCCCTCGGCGGCGCTGCCGATCACCTTCGACAACTTCCGCATCGAGTTCGCCGCGCGGGCGCGCGCACTCCAAGCGGCACAGTCGCCTTCGCCGGCGGGGAGGTGACGGATATGCGTGTGGTCGTGGTCGGAGCCACCGGGAACGTCGGCACCGCGGTCGTGTCCGCGCTGGCCCGGCGCCCGGAGATCGACGCGATCGTCGGACTCGCCCGGCGGCTGCCGCGGCAGCCGGCCGAGGGGGTGCGGTGGGCGCGCGCCGATATGCGCTGCGACGATCTGCTCACCGAATTCCGCGGCGCCGACGTGGTGGTCCATCTCGCGTGGGTGTTCCAGCCGACGCATCGCCCGCTCGAAACCTGGCGCGCGAACGTGCAGGGAACCGAACGGGTCTTGCGCGCGGTCGCGCAGGCCGGCGTTCCGTCGCTGGTGTACGCATCGTCGGTCGGCGCGTATTCCCCTGTGCACCATGATGATCCGGTCGGCGAGGACTGGTCCACGGAAGGCTGGCCGCCGGCCGGGTACATGCGGGAGAAGGCCTATGTCGAGCGATTGCTCGACCTGTTCGAGAACGAACATCCGGACCGGCGGGTGGTGCGGATGCGCCCCGCCTTCACCTTCCAGGAGGCCTCCGCCAGCCAGCAGCGCCGGCTGTTCGCGGGCCCGCTGGTGCCCGGCAGCGTGCTGCGCCCTCCCCTGATCCCGGTGCTGCCCGTGCCGGCGGGTCTGCGACTGCAGGCGGTGCACGCCGACGACATCGGCAGCGCCTACAGTCTCGCCGTCGTCGACCCGAGCGTGCACGGCGCGTTCAACCTGGCCGCCGACCCGGTGATCGATCGCGCGAAACTCGGCGCGTTGTTCGACGCGCCGACGGTGTCCGTACCGCCCGGGGCCGTACGCGCCGCATTGGCCGTCGGCTGGCGCCTGCGCCTGGTCCCCGCCCCGCCCGAACTGTTCGACGCGATGATGCGCCTGCCGATCATGGACACCACCCGCGCCAGGCGCGATCTCGGCTGGGCGCCGCGCGTCGACGCCGTCTCCGCCCTGCGCGAGGTCCTGACCGGTATGAGTCACGGATCCGGCGGCGCCACACCGCCGTTGGCGTCCGACGCCGGTGGGCGTCTGCGGGTGCGGGAGTTCGCCTCCGGTGTCGGTGGCAGCGACCCGGTCGACCGCTGGGGCGCGGACCTGTGAATGTCCCGGGAGGCCCGGGCCACATGCTGAACCACGCGTTTCGCCACCGCGTGGGACCTGTGGGGGATTCACACCACAGGTAGGAGGTGAGCGACGATGTGCATGCAGATGATGGCGATGCTGCGCGACATGTGGAACATGATGTTCCCGATGATGCCCATGTAATCCGACCGACAAGAGATCGAACCACGCCGGATCGTCGTCGGCGCCGTGCTAACCGGGAGCGTTGACCTCGTCCGGCGTCTTGTCCGGCCGCAATCCACGCCAGGACGGGTGACGCAAGCGCCCGTCCCCGGTCCGCTCTGTGAACGACACCTCGCCCACCAGTTCGGGTTCCACCCAGATCGCGTCCTTCACCGGCGCCGCGACCGTGGGGGTCCGCCGCCGCAGCGGCCGCAGTTTGTTCTGCAGATCATCGAGCATGGCCTGTGTGAAGCCGGTGCCGACATTGCCGATGTAGACCAATTCCCCGGTCTCGTCGTGCACGCCCATGAGTAGTGAGCCGATGCGTCCCGCGCGCCGGCCCGCGCCGGGCCGCCACCCCACGATGACGATCTCCTGATCGTTGACGTTCTTGACCTTCGTCCACAGCGGACTGCGCCGGCCGGGCAGATACGGGCTGTCCAGCCGCTTGCACACGATGCCCTCGAGCCCCAAGCGCGCCGATTCGGCCAGGACGTCGGCGCCGGTGCCGGTCAGCCGGGGTGGAATGCGCCAGTTCGGGCCGCGCAGGCCGAGTTGTTCCAGCAAACGGCGGCGTCGCTCGTAGGGCAGATCGATCAGCGACCGGTCGCCGATGTGCAGCAGATCGAAGATGAGGTAGGTGGCGGGGACCGAGCGGGTCAGCGCGCGGATCATGGCCGGATTGCGCTGGTGCATGCGCGGTTGCAGGGCGGCGAAGGAGGTACGCCCGTCCGCGGCGAAGGCGACGATTTCGCCGTCGACGACGATCGGCGGCGCCGCGGGGGCGAGGTCGGCGAGTTCCGGCCAGGCAGCGGTCACGTCGTTGCCGTTGCGCGAGATCAGCCGCAGGTCCCGATCCACGTAACCGATGGCGCGGATACCGTCGAATTTCACTTCGTAGGCCCACGCCGCGCTGTCGGCGGGCAGAGCGCCGGCCGTGGCCAGCATCGCCGCATACCGCGGCAATCCGCTCATGAGGGCCCACCCTTCGATCGATGGCTATTTTCTGGTTACTACCCTGAAATCCTCCTCTCACAGCGACGACGGCGCTGACATTTCGGTCACGACCCGATCTCGCAACCACCCGATTGACCGGCCGGACCGCGATTTCGTATGGTTGTGCGAGCGACGATTCGAGGAACCCGGTGCAAATCCGGGACGGTCGCGCCACTGTGAGCCTTCCGCCGGGCGGAAAGCGAGTCAGATACTCGGATCGCGTGGTAACCACCATCGAGCGGGGACGCGCAATCCCCGGAGGAGAGTCACATGGCGACGTCCTATGTTCCCCGGTCCGGCCTGGAGTCGATGCGACTCTCCATTCCCACGACAGCCCTGTGGCTGGGCGGCACCACCGTCCTGGCGCTGCTCGCCCTCTATTTCATCGGTATCGATCAGGGCGCGGTCTCGATCTTCGGCGACGATATGCACGTGCACGAATTCGTCCACGACGCACGGCATTTCCTCGGCTACCCCTGCCACTGACCGCGGGATCGAGCCATCACGATGGAAAAACGAATCATCGCCCGCGGCGTGCTGGTCGGCGCCATCGGCGGGCTGCTGACCTTCGTATTCGCCCGGATTCTGGCCGAGCCGATCATCGACCGCGCCATCGCCTACGAGGGCGGGCGCGACGAGGCGCATACGACACTCGAGCACGCCGCCGGTCACACGATGGCCGGCATGGAAGAGGGCGAACTGTTCACCCGGTCGGTGCAGGCGAGTATCGGCGTCGGCTTCGGCATGATCGTGTTCGGCGCCGCGATGGGTGCGCTGTTCGCGGTCGTGTACTGCCTGTTCGTGGGCCGCGTCGGCGCGTTGAGCCCGCGCAATCTCGCGCTGTGCGTGGCGGGCGGCATGTTCGGCGTGTTGTACGCCGTGCCGTTCTTCAAGTATCCGGCCAATCCGCCCTCGATCGGCAACCCCGACACGATCGGGCAGCGCACCGGCCTGTACCTGCTGATGGTGGCGATCGCCGCGGCCTGCGCGGTGGGCGCCGTATGGCTGGGCCGCGCACTGCAAGCGCGCCTGGGCAATTGGACGGCGACCATCGCCGCGGGCCTGGCCTTCGTCGTCGTAGTGACCGCGATCGCCGCGATGCTGCCCTCACTCGGGCATCTGGCCGCCAACCGGGCCCTGGGCGACGCGGCCACCGAAACACCGCGGCCGCTGACCGATTCGAGCGGCCGGATCGTCTATCCGGGCTTCCCCGCCGACGATCTGTACTACTTCCGTTTCTATTCCCTTGCCGCACAGGTCATTCTGTGGTCGGTGATCGGCGTCGGTTTCGCGACACTGGCACCGCGGCTGTTCCGGCGCGCGGACGACTCCGCCGCGGCCGCGCCGGCAGCGGCGGTATGAGCGCGACCGTCACCCGGCTCACGCTGATCAGTCACGGCATGACCGCGGCGATGCGGTCGGCCCGCTTCCCGGTCGACGAACCGCTCGACGAACCGCCCCGCGGCGCCGCCACCCCCGCGACGCCACGGGCCGACCGGGTCCTGACCGCCCCGGAACTGCGGGCGACCGCGACCGCCGCCCTGCTGTCCCTGCGCGCAACCACCGAACCCGCCCTGCGCGACCTCGACTGCGGCGACTGGGCGGGCATGTCGATGGACACTGTGGACCCGGCCGACCTCATGGCCTGGATGACGGATCCCGGCTATCGCGGCCACGGCGGCGAAGCGATCACCGACCTGCTCGACCGGGTACGCGGCTGGCTCGACACGGTGGTCGCGGACCGACGCCGCATCGTCGCGACCACCCATCCCGCCGTCGTCCGCGCGAGTGTCCTGCTCGCCCTCGCCGCGCCGCCGGAATCGTTCTGGCGCATCGACATTCCGCCGCTCAGCACCACCACACTGCACAGCCGCGGCCCGGCCTGGACCGTGCGGCACACCGCGAATCCGCTGTGAGATCGTGCGGTTCGGCCATGCCGGTCCACCTCAGTGCGGCGCCGACTTCTTCTCGACCAGATCGGCGAGCACCGCTGCCTCGCTGATGTCGATCCGCTTGGTGGCCGACAGCAGAGTCAGCATGCCGCGCCCGGCGAGTTCGCGTAGATGGTCCAGGTCGGCGGCGCGTTCCGGATCGTGCAGTTCCTCCCGGTAGCGGCGACCGAATTCGTCGAATTTGGCGGGGTCGTGGCCGTACCAGGTGCGCAGTTCGGTGGAGGGCGCGATCGTTTTGCACCATTCGTCGAGGTGGGCGTTCTCCTTGCTCATCCCGCGCGGCCAGAGGCGATCGACCAGCACGCGCATCCCGTCGTCGGGATCGGGATCGTCGTAGATCCGCCGGACCTGGACTCGCGGTCGTGTGCTCGCCATCGCGCTGCTCCCTTCGGTCGGCCGTCTCACCCGGCACCCGCAACGCGGGATGGCCGGTCCCCTTCCCGCATTCGAGGGTAATCACGCGCGCGGCCGCTTTCGCCCGCTCGCCGAGAACGCGTTCGCGGACCCCTACCTACGTAGCCGTAGGTTACGGTAGCGTAGGTTGAATGAACGCCCCGATCTCGACCGCCGATCCCGTAGCCCTACCCCCAGCCCTACCCCCGTCGGTCGAATTCGACAATCGCGACGCCGTCTACGAGTACTACCGCACCCACCGGGCGCCCCGCACCCGCGCGCGCCTGTTCTACGCGATCACCGCCTATCGCAAACGCCCGGCGGTCCGCTATGCCGAGGGTGCCCGCGCGGCGATCCGGCAGCTGATCCGCGACGACCGCCGCATGATCATCGCGATCAACCATGTGAGCGTGGAAGATCCGCGCACCGTCGCCGCCTTCGCCTGGCGCAGCGTGTTCCGGCCGCGGATCGGCCACATCCGGGTGCTGGCCAAGGACGAACTGTTCATCGAGCCGGGACAGCGCTCGCGCATCGACGTCATGGGCGCCATCCCGGTGTTCCGCGGCAAGGATCACGGCGCGCGCGCAGCCTACGCCGCCGGACAGCAACTGATGGACGTCTGCGTCGGGCGCATGGTCGACGGCGACGACCTGGCTCTGTTCCCCGAAGGCACCTGCAACGAGACCGATCCGGCCCGGGTGCAGACCATCGGCACCGGCATCGGCCACATCGCCGCGCGCGCCCGAAACGCCGGGGCGGCCCCGGTTTTCGTCTTCCTCGGCCTGGCCTACGGCCCCAGTGGCCGCGCCACGTTCTACCTCGACGAGCCGCTGCCGGATTTCCCGGAACGACCGGCCCAGATCACCCGGGTCGTCGGTACCCGGATGCAGCGCGCCCTCGACGGGGCGATCGCCGCCGTCCGGTAACGCGCGCGTCAACCGCCAGGCAGCGTCCGCACTCCCGATCCGGCGGCCACGGCACCGACCACGCGCGAAAGGATTCGACATCACGGGCCGGTGGCCGCATGCCCACGGCCTCCAGCGCATAGGCCTTGAAGGCTCGCGCCGCCCGGCTCGGCACGTACGGCGTCGGCGAGGCCTGCGCGAAAGATGTTTTGCCGCAACGGGTTTCGCCCCAAAACCGGACGTCGGTGCGGGCGCTGCCGATATACCGGTGCGCCCATTCGCGTGCCGGTTCGCCCAGTGCGGACAGATCCCCGGCGACGGCGAAGGCGTGCGGTATGGGCACCTGCCGCCGGCAGCGCAACACACAACCGAGGTCGAGCACACCCAGCCCGAGGATGGTCAGTGGCCGGATATCGCCGGGTGAATCGACCGCGACGGTGACCTCCCAGCCGGCGACGGCGCGATCGAACAGCCACCCGCCGGCGCGCGAGACGACCTCGACCGGGTTGTCCGCGATCACGATCAGCTGATATCGCAGCGCGCGCCGGCCGGATTCGGCGACGGCGCATTCGCTCGGAGATTCCGCCGCGTGGGCGTTCGTTGGATACCGGTGCGACACAGCAGACATAGCACTTCCGTTCCGATCACAACCACCACTGCCTTCCCCGCCTCGGACGGCCCACATCGCCCGAGCAGAGACTAGTTTATTTTCCCCCAACGGGAGAAAATATTGGCCAAACTCGCACCCCTCCACCGGGCGTGTTGTCCGGACCCGCCGCCGGCATCCGTAGCCTGAGAGGGTGAGCGGCGGGAATACAACCGGTTCGGGGGCTGGAACAGTGCAGACATCGCGGCGCGGGCGCGGGCGGCCGCCCCGGCTGAGCCGGGATCGCATCGTCGCCGCCGCACGCGCGCTGCCGCCGGAAACACTCACCATGAAGTCGGTCGCCGACGCACTGGGCGTGGATCGCAAATCGCTGAACTACTACGTCAGCGACCGCGACGGGTTACTGGAACTGGTCGCGCTCGACGCCTTCGAAACCGAGATCCGCCGCCTCGACCTGTCCGCCGACGGTGACTGGCGGCAACTGTTGCACCTGTTCGCCACCGCGGTCGCCGAAGCCCTCACCCAGGTGGGAGTGCTGATCTACCATGTGCGATTCCGTGGCCGCGGCGGACTGTCGACGCTGGCGCAGATCGAGCGGATCTTCCAATCGCTGGTCTGCGCCGGATTCGAGCCGATGGAGGCCGGGCGCACCCTGCGGTTGCTCGCCGATATCGCGTACTCGGCGGCGCGCGAATCCGCGGAGGCGACCCGGGGCCATGTGGACCTGCAGGCCGAACACGTCGCGCGGACACTGAATTCCGAAGTGGGAGAAGAGTTTCCACTTCTGCGGCAGGTGGCGACCACGCGCGAGAGCGCCGGGCGGGTCGGCGAGCAGTTCGAATTCGACGTCGACCTCGTGATCGCCGGTCTGGAACACAAGCTCGAGGCTCGCGGCCGGGCCTGAGACCACCGGATTTCGATCCCGGTGACCGTAACGCTGGCCGGACCCGGCCTCCGGGTGGTTACCTACCGCACGTCCGACAGGCTGGAAGAGAGGTCGTGCGATGTCCGTCGACGAGGCAACCGATACCGCGGTGCGAGTGGTCCGGCTGGGCAACCACATCGGCGCCCGGATCGAGGGAGTTCGCCTCGGCGGCTCGCTGGACACCGACACCATCGCCACGATCCGCGCGGCCCTGCACCGGCACAAGGTGATCTTCTTCCGCGGCCAGGACCACCTCACCGAGGACGGGCAGTACGAATTCGCGCAACTGCTCGGCACGCCCACCACGCCGCATCCGACACTCACCTCCGCCGGGGTGAAGAGCCTGGCCATAGATTCACAGCACGGCCGCTCCAACGTCTGGCACACCGACGTCACCTTCGTCGACCGCGTGCCGAAAACCTCGATCCTGCGCGCGGTGTCCCTGCCCTCCTACGGCGGATCCACCACCTGGGCCTCCACCGTCGCCGCCTACGAGTCGCTGCCGCAACCGCTGCGCGTGCTGGCCGAGCATCTGCGCGCCCGCCACACCAACCGCTACGACTACGCCGCCGAGGCCGACGACCGGCCCGATGCCGGAACCCGTTCGTACCGCACCGAATTCGAGTCCCGCTACTTCGAGACCGAACATCCGGTGGTGCACGTCCATCCGGAGACCGGGGAACGCGCGCTGTTGCTGGGCTGCTTCGTCAAGGAGATCGTCGGCCTGTCCACCGCCGAATCACGGGCCCTGTTCCGCCTGTTCCAGGATCGGGTGACCCGGCTCGAGCACACCACCCGCTGGGACTGGGCGCCCGGCGATGTGGCGATCTGGGACAACCACGCCACCCAGCACTACGCGATCGACGACTACGACGGCGCCGAACACCGCCGGCTCACCCGCATCACGCTGGCCGGTGCCGTACCCGTCGGCGTCGACGGCCGCCCGAGTACGGTGATCTCCGGTGACGCGCAGTCGTATTCCCCCGCGCAGTCGCTGCCGCGAGCGGCATGAAGATTACTGCCGCGAGCGGCGTGAACCGCGCGGCGTGCGGAACCGGAGCCGTACTGTCATTTAGTCTTTGACCAACCTGCGCCCGGTGGCGGCGCGCGGACAGGTGCCGGCAGAGGGCTGACGATGGGAGTCCCGTGAACCTGTGGAACTACATCCGAGGGCGGGGTGACACTCTGGCCTTTCTCACCTATCAGCATGCGTCACTGGCGTTTCAGACGGTTCTGGTCGGCACGATCGTCGCCGTCCTCATCGCGATGGCGGTCTACCGGCTGCCGCTGCTGTCGCAGCTCTCGCTCACCTCGAGCCGGGTCGCGCTGACCATTCCGTCGCTGGCGCTGCTGGCCCTGCTGCTGGTCCCGTTCGGACTGGGTGTGGTCCCGTCGTTCATCATGCTGGCGTTCTTCGCCGCCCTGCCGGTGATCGGCAACGCGATCGTGGGGTTGCGCTCGGTACCGCCCTCGGTGGTGGAATCCGCACGCGGAATCGGTTTTTCCCGCACCCGCATTCTGCTCACCGTCGAACTGCCGATCGCGTGGCCGGTGATCCTGACCGGTATCCGGGTCTCCACACAGATGATCGTCGGTGTCGCCGCCATCGTCGCCTACGTTCTCGGGCCCGGCCTGGGATCGCTGATCTTCAACGGCCTGTCGCGACTGGGCGGCGCGAACGCGCTGGAGACCGCGGCCACGGGCACCATCCTCATCGTCATCGTGGCGCTGGTGTTCGACGCGCTACTCGTTCTGCTGGGCCGCCTCACCATCGCCGAAGGACTCTCATGACCGACGCTGTGACCGACCGGCCCGGACCGGCGACGCCGGAACGCAATGTCACCGGGGCGTCCATCGTCCTCGACTCGGTCGTCAAGAGGTACAAGGGCCAGGACAAGCCGGCCGTCGCCCGCCTCGACCTCGAGATCGAGGCTGGACAGATCGTCGCCTTCGTCGGCCCCTCCGGATGCGGGAAGACGACCACCCTCAAGATGATCAACCGCCTGATCGAGCCGACCGAGGGCCGCATCTTCATCGACGGGCGCGACGTCACCCGCGAGGACCCGGACAAACTCCGGCAGTCGATCGGGTACGTCATCCAATCCGGCGGCCTGTTCCCGCACTGGTCGGTGCGCAAGAACGTGGGCGCGATCCCGCGGGTGCTCGGCTGGGACAAGAAGCGGATCGCCGAACGCACCGAATATCTGCTCGAACTCGTCGGCCTGGATCCCGGGATATTCGCCGACCGGCTGCCCAAGGACATGTCCGGCGGCCAGCAGCAGCGCGTCGGAGTCGCGCGGGCGCTGGCCGCCGATCCCCCGGTGCTGCTGATGGACGAGCCGTTCGGCGCCGTCGACCCGATCACCCGAGTTCGCCTGCAGGACAGCCTCATCGGTATTCAGCACGAACTCGGCAAGACGATCGTCGTCGTCACCCACGATTTCGAGGAGGCCACCAAACTCGGCGACAAGGTGCTGATCCTGTCCGAGGGCGGGCATGTCGAGCAGTACGCGCGGCCCGAGGAAATCCTCACCGCACCGGCCACGCCCTTCGTGGAGGAATTCGTCGGCTCCGGCGCCAAACTCGCCTATCTGACCGTGCAGCGGGTGCGCGATGTGGAGTTCGACGACGTGGTCACCGCCCGCATCGGAGAGCCGTCGCAGGCGGTGATCCGGCGCGCGCGGGCCGCCGGCCAGACGTGGGTGGTGGTCGTCGACGCCGCCGGGCGGCCGCGGTCGTGGCCCTCGCTCACCGAACTGGCGAGCAAACCGGAGGTATCGGACTACCTCGATCGGCGATTGCCGGTCGTCGCGCGCTCCTCGACACTCAACGACGCCCTCGACGCGATGCTGGCGGCCAGTCAGGGCGCCGCCCTGGTGACCGACGGGCGCGGTGCGGTCGTCGGCTCGATCGGCATCGGCGCGGTGACCGAGACCATCCAGGCCGCACTCGCCGATGTGCGCTCCGAGGAATACGACACCTCGTACGAAACCTACGTCGACGGAACCGATCCCGCGCCGACCCCGGTGGTCGCCGCCGACGACGAGCACGAATCGGCCGGACAGTCATGACCCGCCTGCGCCGGCTGCCGATGGACGTCTGGTTCGAGCCGTTGATCATCCTCGTCATCGGCATCGGTTACCTCGTCTGGTACCGGTCGACGACGTTCACCCCGACCGAGCAGGCCTCGCTCGCCTGGTCCAACCTGCGGACCACGATCTGGTCGCATATCGAGCTGACCGTGGTGGCCACGGTGATCGTGGTCGTGGTCGCGATTCCGCTGGGTATCGCGCTGACCCGGCCGGCGCTGAAACGTCTGGAGCCGCTCGCGGTCAACATCGCCAATATCGGCCAGGCGGCGCCGGCGGTCGGGCTGCTGGTGTTGTTCACCTTCTGGCTGGGCACCGGATTCCGCACGGCGGTCGTCGGTCTGGTGGTGTACGCGATTCTGCCGATCCTGCAGAACACCATCGTCGGCCTCCGGCAGGTGGATCAGCGCACCATCGAGGCCTCGCGCGGGATCGGATTCTCCGCCGCCCGCACCCTGGTACGGGTCGAGTTGCCGCTCGCGGTGCCGGTGATCCTCAACGGGGTGCGCACCGCCCTGGTGATCCTGGTCGGCACCGCGACGCTGAGCACCTTCATCGGCGCCACCAGTCTCGGCACCCTGATCACGACGGGCGTCACCCTGTTCCTGCCGAAACTGCTCGTGTCCGGGGCGATTCTGGTCGGACTGCTGGCGTTGATCATCGACTGGCTCGGCAGACTCGTCGAACTGGCCGCGACTCCGCGAGGTGTGTCATGAGGCCGGCACGGGCCCTGGCACTGTGCGCGATCGTCCTGGTGGTGTCGATGATCGGCGGTTGCGGGCTGGTCAGCTCGTCGGGCACCTTCCACGATGCGAGCCTGCCCGGCGGGCAGCGACCGCTCGACGGCGCGAAACTCGTCGTGACGTCGAAGAGTTTCACCGAGGGCGTGCTGCTGGGCAAGATCACCGCGACCTATCTGGCCGCCGCCGGCGCGAAGGTCACCGATCTGACCGGCGCACCGGGTTCGGCGTCGTCGCGGCAGGCTCAGCTCAACGGTGACGCCGACATCCTGTGGGAATACACCGGTACCGGATGGGTCAACTACCACAACGAAACCGAGACGATCTCCGATCCGCAGGAACTCTGGCAGCGCGTGCACGATATCGAGAAGCGTGAGCACAACCTGGAATGGCTGCCGCCGGCGAATTTCAACGACACCTACGCCTTCGGTGTGTCGACGCCGACCGCGCAACGGCTCGGGGTGAAGTCGCTGTCGGATGTGGCGGCGTTGCCCGTGCGCGATCGCACGTTCTGCGTCGACGACGAATTCTTCAGCCGCGCCGACGGTTTCATTCCGATGCTGCAGAAATACGGTATCCCCTACAACGATCCGAACGGCGTGCCCACCGGCAACGTCACCCGGATGGACGCCGGCGTCGTCTACACCGCGACGGCCAAGAGCGCGCCGTGCAATTTCGGCATGATCTACACCACCGACGGCCGGGTGAAGAATCTCGATCTCGTCGTGCTCGACGACGACAAGAAGTTCTTCCTGCCCTACAGCGGCGCCGCCGTCGTGCGTGGGGAGATCCTGGACCGCTATCCACAGTTGCGTCAGCTGCTGGGCACCATTTCCGAGCGGCTGACCAATGATCTGATGCAGGAACTCAACGGCCGCGTCGATATCGACGGCGAGGATCCCGCCGACGTCGCCTACGACTGGTTGAAGAGCGAAAAACTCGTCGAATAGAAACGCTCAGCGATCCGACATCTCGCGCGCCGCCTGCGCTGCCGCGAGCCGCGGAATGATGCCGCCGGCCAGCACGGTTTCCACCTGACGCTCCGAAAGCCGGTGGCGCAGGGGGATATCCACGTTCGCGGTGACATCGTGGGCGGTGATCGTGGGACCGGCGGCGAGAGCGGCCCGCAGCCCCTCGATGCGCAGCACGTCACCCACCCCGATGCGGTCGTAATCGGCGGGGTCGGCGAATTCCAGGGCGACGATGCCGAAATTGGCCAGATTCTGCCAGTGGATGCGCGCATACGATTTCGCGATCACCGCCCGCAGCCCCAGATATCGCGGCGCGATCGCGGCATGTTCGCGCGAGGAGCCCTGTCCGTAGTTGTCGCCGCCGACAACGACATGTCCGGTGGTGCCGGAGATCTCGGCCGCGTGCCGGGGATAATCCGGATCGATACGGGTGAAGGCGAATTCGGCGAGTTTCGGGATATTCGAGCGGAACGGCAGTGCCCGCGCTCCCGCCGGGGAGATGTCGTCGGTGGAGATGTTGTCGCCGACCACGAGCAGGACCGGCGCCTCGATCACATCCGGCAGCGGATCGAAATCCGGCAGCGCGGAGATGTTGGGGCCCTTCACCAATTCCACGGTGCGCGCCTCGGCTTCCGGCAGCGGCGCCACCAGCATCGCGGTGTTGACCGACGCGTGGGCGGGCAGTTCCAGCACCGGATAGTCGAGGCCCAGTTCCTCGGCGAGATCGCGTGGATCGGTGATCCTCGCGGTCAGCGCGGACGCGGCGGCGGTCTCCGGCGAACACAACCACACCGAGTCCTCGTCGGTGCCCGAGCGTCCCGGAAAATTGCGCGGCATGGTGCGCAGGGAATTGCGGCCGACGGCCGGCGCCTGCCCCATGCCGATACAGCCCATACATCCGGACTGGTGGAGGCGCGCCCCGGCGCGGATCAGTTCGAACGTGGCGCCCATCCTGGTCAGATCCTCGAGAATTTCCCGCGAGGACGGATTGACGTCGAAGCTGACGTCACTGTGGGTCTGCCGGCCGGAGACGATGGCGGCGGCCATCGCGAAATCGCGCAGCCCGGGGTTGGCCGACGACCCGATCACCACCTGCGCGACCGGTTCCCCGGCGACCTCCCGCACCGGAACCACGTCCCCCGGTGAGGAGGGCCGGGCGATCAGCGGCTCGATCGCGGACAGATCGATGTGCTCGTCGAGGTCGTAGGTCGCGCCCGCGTCGGACCGCAGTTCGGTGAAGTCGGCGGCGCGATCCTCGGCGCGCAGGAATTCGCGCACCGCGTCGTCGGCCGGAAAAACCGTGGTGGTGGCGCCGAGTTCGGCGCCCATATTGGCGATCACGTGCCGGTCCATCGCCGTGAGTCCCGCCAGGCCCGGACCGTGATATTCGATGATCCGGTTCACGCCGCCCTTGACGCCGTGGCGGCGCAACATCTCCAGGATCACATCCTTGGCCGAACACCAGGGCGGCAGTTCACCGGTCAGTTCGACGCCCCAGATCTGCGGCATGGTGATGTAGAGCGGCTCGCCGGCCATGGCGAGCGCCACCTCGAGACCGCCGACGCCGATCGCGAGCATGCCCAGCGATCCGCCGGCCGGCGTATGCGAATCCGAGCCGACCATCGTCACGCCGGGTCTGCCGAAACGCTGCATATGGGTCGGGTGCGAGACCCCGTTGCCCGGTTTCGAGAACCACAGCCCGTAGCGGCGGCAGGCCGACAGCAGGAATTCGTGGTCCTGGGCGTTCTTGTCGTCGGTCTGCAACAGATTGTGGTCGACGTACTGTGCGCTGAGTTCGGTGCGGACCCGATCGAGCCCGAGCGCCTCGAGTTCCTGCATCACCAGGGTGCCGGTGGCGTCCTGGGTGAGCGTCTGGTCGATGCGCAGCGCGATCTCCTCCCCCGGGCGCATCCGGCCCGACACCAGATGGGACTCGATCAACTTCTGGGCGACGGTGCGCGGGCCGCCCGTGTGCGCCTGCTGGCCGGTCATCTGCCCTCCTCTGCCCGGGTCCGCGGGATCGCCGGGGCCGGGCGCGTCGTCGGTGCGCCAGTCCCTTCCAGGATGCGCCGATCCACGCCGGCGCGCCGCAACCGGTCCCGGGACCGGCACACCGGCTCGCGCCCGCAGCGGACCCCGTTCAGCGCGGGCTGCGCCGAAATACCTTGCCGGTCAACGGGTCTCGCTCGGTGAGGCAGTACACCCCGCCCACCGGATCGTTCATCACCAGCCACTGCGCGCCGCGGTGCGCGCGCCGGGCGCCCAGCGATTCGTGCCAGGTCGCCACCGCCTCGACATCGGCGCAGGCGATATCGATATGGGCGCCGGGCACCTGTTCGCTGTCCAGGCGCTGGATCAGGATCCGGACCGGCAGGCGTGCGGGCACGAGCAGCCGGGTGAACTCGGCGCGACCGGTGCGCCGCACGGGCCAGCCGGTGAGCGCGGCCCAGAATTCGACCTCGCCGTCGTAGCCGGACGGCGGGATATCGAAACAGAGCTGATCGACCCGGCTGAGACTGCCGTCGGGTCCGGTCACCGGCGCGGGGATATGCCGCCCGTCGCCGGTGGTCAGGCAGAACGGCAGGCCGTGCGGGGACCGTGCGAGCGACCAGGTGTCGTGATCGGCGACCAGGGTCGCGCCGAGATCACGCGCCGCGCGGCGAGCGCGGTCGAGATCGATGACATCGATGTCGAGATGGGCGCCACCGTCCCCGCCGACCGCCTGCGCCGCCTGGTAGGCGTCACCCGTCGCCGGGTCGAGAGTCGCGAACTCGGCGTGCTCCCCCTGGCGGGCCGACAGCCCGGTGCCGGTCACCGCTGTCCAGAAGGCGAAGGCGTCGTCGAACCGCGCGGCGGGCCGGTCGATGTACATCCAGGTCCAGCGAATCATGCGTTCCTCCACGGTCACCGGTCGGTTCAGGCGGGTCGGAAGGGCGGAGTCGCGAGGTCACCGGCGAACACATCGGGCAGGTCGCGCTCGACGCTGTCGGGGAATCGCGCGGGCCGCTTCTCGAGGAAGGCCGAGACGCCTTCGCGGGCGTCGGCGCTGGCACCGCGCTGGTTGATACCGCGCGATTCGACGCGATGCGAGATCATCGGATGTTCGGCGCCGAGTCCGCGCCACAGCATCTGCCGCGACAACGCCACCGAGACCGGCGCCGAATGTTCGGTGAGCCGTCGCGCCAGAGCCCGAGCCTGGTCCAGCAGATCGCCGACCGGATGCAGGGCGTAGAACAGGCCCGAGTCCAACGCCTCGTCGGCCTCGACCAGCCGGCCGGAGTACACCCAGTCCAGCGCGGTCTGCAGCGGCACCAGGCGGGGCAGGAACCAGCTGGAGCACGATTCCGGCACGATGCCGCGCCGATTGAACACGAATCCGATGCGCGCGGTGTCGGCGGCGAGCCGGAAGTCCGCGGCCAGGGTCATGGTGATACCGACGCCGACGGCGGGGCCGTTGATCGCGGCGATGATCGGCTTCTGTGATTCGAACATTCGCAGCGCCACCTCACCACCGCCGTCGCGGAAGGTATCGGTCGACTCGGCGGCGAAGGTTTCGGCTCCGGCCGACAGATCCGCGCCCGCGCAGAACGCGCGCCCCGCGCCGGTGACGATGATCGCGCGCACCCGGTCGTCGTGGTCGAAGGCGTCGAAGGCGGCGATCAGTTCCTCGCCCATCGCGGCGGTGAAGGCGTTGAGCTGCTGCGGGCGATCGAGCGTGATGGTGGCGATGGAGTCGGAGATTTCCCAGCGGATGTCGGCCATATCGGACAGCATGCCAGCAGCCTCCGGACGGTGACCATCCCCCGTGGCCGACCCCGCCCCGGCCCGGCACGCGAATCCCGTTGCGTCGCCTGCCGGTTGGGCCGCACGTGCCGCACGAACGCCTCGGCGGCGGCAGCGGGGTCAGCGAACGGTCACGGCCCCGGCATACGGCCAGGTCGCGCCCTATACTTGACATGCCAGCGCGACGGGCTCCGCGGAAGCAGTACAGACGGAAACGGTGCCGATGGCCGACAAGGACCCCATGGCAACCCAGCGCGACCGCTCCCTGGTGATCGACGACGATCTGCGAGCGGCCGGGTTCGCCGATGCGCACATCATCGGGCGGGGCGGATTCGGCGTCGTCTATCGCTGCCGCGAACTCGCACTGGGACGCACCGTCGCGGTGAAGGTACTCACCGCCACATCCGAATTCGGCGACGAGAATCTCGAACGATTCCTGCGCGAGCAGCGGGCCATGGGCGGGCTCCCGGAACATCCGAACATCGTCGCGATCCTGCAGGTCGGCACGACCGGCGGCGGGCGGCCCTATCTGGTGATGCCGTATCACCCGAAGGGCTCGCTGGAACAGCGGATCCAGCACGGCGGGCCCCTGGATATCACTGCCGCGCTGCGCATGTCGGTGAAGCTGTCCGGTGCGCTGGAAACGGTGCACCGCGCCGGCATCCTGCATCGAGATATCAAGCCGGGCAACGTACTTCTCAGCGACTACGGCGAACCGCAACTGACCGATTTCGGTATCGCCCGGGTGGAGGGCGGTTTCCGGACCACCACCGGCGTGGTGACGGCGTCACCGGCGTTCACCGCTCCCGAGGTGCTGCGCGACGGCACCCCGACGGTCGCCTCCGACATCTACAGCCTGGGCGCCACCCTGTTCTGCATGCTGACCGGCCACGCCGCCTTCCAGCGCCGCTCCGGTGAGCGGCTGGTCGCCCAATTCGTGCGCATCACCGAGGAACCGATTCCCGATCTGCGTCCCCGCGGCATTCCCGACGACATCTGCGCACTGATCGAGGACAGTATGGCCGCCGACCCGGCGCAGCGCCCGGTCTCCGCGGTGGAGTTCGGTGCGCGGGCGCAGCAGGCGCAGCGCCACCGCGGTCTTCGCGTGGACGAGATGGCGATCTCGACACCGGAGACTCCCGCGGCCGAACCGGCAGCCGCCGCCGATCGCGTCGGCGAACCGACCCGGCTCGGCCTGCTTCCTCCGGCCGACCCGATGACGACACCGCCGACCCCCGAGACGAAATTCCATCCGGCGCTGTCCGCGCGTCCGCTGGTGCGCCGTCCCCGCCTGCTGGATTCGATGGATCGCGATCGCTGGCCGCGCCTGATCGTCGTCCACGCGCCGGCCGGTTTCGGCAAGAGCACGCTCGCCGCTCAGTGGGGGCAGCGGATGGTCGGCCGTGGGGTCGCCACCTGCTGGCTCAACATCGATGACGACGACAACAATCCGGTGTGGTTCCTGCTGCACCTCATCGAAGCCGTCGGCCGGGCACGGCCGGTCCTGACCACCGAACTGCTGCGCGTCGTCGAGGAACACGGCAACGATGTGATGCGCTATGTGCTGACCACGCTGATCAACCGCATCCACGCCGACGGCGAACGGATCGTGATGATCATCGAGGACTGGCATCGCGTCACCGACGCCGATACCACCGCCGCGTTGCGTTTCCTGCTCGACAACGCCTGCCACCATCTGCAACTGCTGATCACCAGCCGCGAGATGATCGGACTGCCGCTCTCGGCCATCCGCGTTCGTGACGATCTGATCGAAATAGACTCCGCCGCCTTGCGTTTCGACCAGGAGGAGACCGCGGACTTCCTGACCCGGGTGGGCGGGCTGGCATTGGACGCGGCCGATATCGACCGGCTGCGGACCGGCACCGACGGCTGGGTCGCCGGGCTGCAACTGGCATCGATCTCGCTGCGCGGGCGCGAGGACCCGGGCAGCGCGATCGCCACCATGTCCGGACGGCATCAGGCGATCAGCGAATATCTGACCGACAACGTGCTCGACGCACTCGAACCCGACGTGCTGACCGCCCTGCTGGAAACCGCTGTCACGGAGAAGGTGTGCGGCTCGCTGGCCTCGGAGCTGACCGGACGGCCGCACGGGCGCGCGCTGCTCGAGGACATCGAGCGGCGGGACCTGTTCCTGCGCCGCCTCGACGACGACGGCGAATGGTTCCGCTACCACACGCTGTTCTCGGATTTCCTGCGCCGGCGGCTCGAGCGCGACCACCCCGAACGCGTACCGCACCTGCACCGCCGCGCCGCCGAATGGTTCGCCGCCCACGACATGCTCAGCGAGGCGATCGACCACGCGATGGCGGCGGGCGAACCCGGACGCGCGGTGGCGCTGGTCTCCGCGCACGCCCGCGAACTGGTGCAGCATTCGCATCTGGCCACCCTGGCGGCGCTGGCGGCGAAACTGCCCGTCACCGACGCCGCGGCCGATCCGACCCTGCAGATCGCGCTGGCCTGGGCGGCGGTGTTGTTGCGGCGGCCGAGCCGCATGCACACCGCACTGCAACTGGCGCTGGCCGCCGATTCGGCGAAACAGCCTCCGGGACACCGGAAATCCGATCTCGCGGTCGAGGCATCGATTCTGTGCGGGGTGGAGACGGCGCTCGCCGATCACCTCGACGGACTGGAGGACATCGTCGAACAGAGTTGCGCCCGCGCGGATTCGCTGGCGCCGTTCGTGCTGTCGGCGGCGGCCAACCTGGGCGCCTTCACCGCACTACACCGCTTCGACTTCGACCGTGTCCACGAATGGCACCGGTGGGGCCGGACCTATTTCCGGCACATCACCGGGGCGCTGAGCATCATGTACAGCCACTGTTTCGCGGGGATGGCGGCGCGCGAACAACTCGACAGCGAGGCGGCCGAGGAACACTTCCGCACGGCGCTGCACCTGGCGCGCACCACGACCGGGGAGAGTTCCCTCACCGCTCGCCTGGCCTCGGCCGCACTCGGCGATTTCCTCTACGACCGCGGCGAGATCGCGGAGGCGCACCATCTGCTCGGCGTGGCGGTGGAATTCGGATTCGAAGGCGGCACAGTCGATTTCCTGTCCGCCGTCTACGGCACGGGTGCGCGCATCGAGGCGCTGCGCGGGGACCGTGAGGCGGCGCGGCGACTACTCGCCGACGGCACCGAGGTCGCCACCGCACACACCCTGCCGCGGCTGTCGGCACGCATCGAACTCGAGCGAATCCGGCTGGGGTTGGGCGAATCCGGCCCCGGCGAGCCGCCCGCACCCCGCGGGGCACGCGACGGCGTGGCGACCGCGATTCACGACCTCACCGAGGAAGCGGCTATCCGGTGGCTGTTGCGCGCGGATCCCGAACAGGCACTCCCCCGCGCCCGCGCCCTGCGCGAGTCGATCGACGCCGCCGCGCGCCCGCGCGCCGCCCTGTGCGCCACGCTGTTGTTCGCGCATTGCCTCGAGACCGTGGGCCGGTCGGCGGAAGCCGAGGCGGTGCTCGCGCCGGCGCTGCGCCGCTGCGTCGAAGCGGGACTGGTGCGCCCGCTGATCGACGAGGGTCCGGCGCTGATCGGTGTCGTCCGGCGGCTCTCGGGCGACGCGGCGCGGCATTCCGCGGGGTCTCCCGCCATCGCGCTTCCGCGGACCTTCCTCGACCAGCTCGGGTGATCCGCCGGTCCGTCAGAAAGCCACGTCGGTGCGGGTGACCGTCAGCCCGGCGTCGCGCGCCAGCCCGGCGAACACCACGGCGTCGTGGACGGCCGCACCGCCCGGGTCGTTGTTGAAGTACACGTATCCGTCGGCGGAACCGAAGGTGTCCGCCAGCCGATGCGCCCATGCGGTCAGCGCGCGCCGGCCGTACCGGGGTTGCGG
Organism: Nocardia kruczakiae NBRC 101016; assembly: GCF_001612965.1. Classification (GTDB taxonomy): domain Bacteria; phylum Actinomycetota; class Actinomycetes; order Mycobacteriales; family Mycobacteriaceae; genus Nocardia; species Nocardia kruczakiae. The sequence continues at coordinate 41,568 of NZ_BDBL01000027.1, read as the reverse complement.
CCGCGCCAGCCCGGAGTGCAGACGCAGATACGACCAATCGGTGGTGCGCCACAACGGCGTCACCGGGCGCGAGCACGCATCCGCCCAGCACAGCGCGGCGCCGCGTTCCTCCAGCACGGCGCGGATGCGCGGTGTCCACCACGACTCGTGGCGTGGTTCGACGGCCACGCGCACGGTCGGGGGAAACTGTCGCAGACAGTCGTCGAGCAGCGTCGCGTCCGCCCGCAGAGTCGGCGGCAGCTGTACCAGGATCGGACCCAGCCGGTCGCCCAGGCCGGCGGCGTGCTCGAGCAGCCGCTGCACCGGCTCGGCCGGCTCGCGTAGGCGTTTGACATGGGTGAGGAAGCGGCTGGCCTTCACCGCCACGACGAAATCGTCCGGCGTGCGTTCCCGCCAGGCGGCGAAGACCTCGCGACTGGGCAGCCGATAGAAGGCGTTGTTGCTCTCGACGGTCGCGAAGGCGGCCGCATACCGTTCCAGCCACAGCCGCTGCGGTACGCCCGGCGGATAGAGCACGCCGCGCCAGTCCCGGTACTGCCAGCCGGAAGTCCCGACGAACAGGGTCACACCGTCCATCGAACCAGACTCGCCGCGGCTCCGCTGGGACCTCGCCGGACACCCTCTATGACGGCCGTTATAGGGGCGAGCTACGCTATGACGAACGTTATAGGGAGGTGGGAGATATGAGCGGCACACGGGATGATTCGCGCGCGAAATTGGTGGCGGGCGCGGCCGAGATGATTCGCCGGCGCGGTCTCGCCGCCACGAGTGTGCGCGATCTCGCCAAATTCGCGGACGCTCCGCTCGGCTCGACCTACCACTACTTCCCCGGCGGCAAGGCCGAACTGGCCACCGAAGCCGTCGCCCTCGCCGGTGATCTGACGGCGGCGACGCTGTCGCGCGAATTGCGCAAGGGTTCGGTCGAGGGTCTGCGCTCGTTCCTGCGCCGTTGGCGAAAGAATCTGCTGGACAGCGACTTTCGCGCCGGATGTCCTGTGCTGGCGGTAGCGGTGGAGGACGTGCCGGATGCCGAGGGCAGCCGCGCGGCGGCGGCGGCCGCCTTCGCCCGATGGACAGACCTACTGGCGCAATCCCTGCGCGACGACGGCGCCGAGCAGGCGGCAGCCGAACGCACGGCCACCCTGATCATCGCGGCATTCGAGGGCAGCGTGGCGATGTGCCGGGCCGAACGCAGCACCACCGCCCTGGACCGCATCGGCGACCAACTCGAATCGTTGCTGAAGGCCGCGATCGCGACCCCCGCCACGACCCCACCGTCCCGGACAAGGAGTACCCGCTCGTGAATCGGACCGATCTCGGCACCCACCCGTTCGATCTCGCCACCGCGCCGGCGCCCGCCGGCGCGGGCCGCTACCTGGCCCGCACCGCGGCAGAGTATTCGAATATGGTGGGGCCCTTCGGCGGCGTCACCGCGGCCACCGCCGTGCGCGCCGTCCTCGACGATCCGCGGTGTGCGGCCGAACCGGTGTCGATCACCGTCAACTACGCGGGCCCGATCGCCGACGGCCCGTTCACGATCGACTGCCGGCCGGTACGCACCAATCGCAGCACCCAGCACTGGATGCTGACGCTGAGCCAGGACGACGCGGTGACCACCACCGCCACCGTCGTCTGCGGCGCCCGGCGGCCCACCTGGTCCGATACAGAGATCGAACCGCCCGCCGCGCCGCCCGTCGAGTCGGTGCCCGTGGCGCAACCGCCGGAATTCCCGGTGTGGATGCGCAACTACGAGATGCGGTTCGTCGAGGGCGGCGGGCCGATCACTGCGGAGCCGCGGGAACAGCCGACCTCCACCACCACCCTGTGGGTGCGGGACCTCCCGGCTCGCCCGCTGGATTTTCCCGCGCTGACGGCCCTGGCGGATGTGTTCATTCCGCGGGTGATGGTGCGGCAGGGCCGCATGGTCGCCGCCGGCACCGTCTCGCTCACCGTCTACTTCCACGCCGATGCCGCCGCGCTCGCCATCCAGGGCGACCGTCCACTGCTCGCCACCGCCCGGGGCCAGCACTTCGGCGGCGGCTACTTCGATCAGTCCGCACAGCTGTGGGGCGCCGACGGCAGGCCGCTGGCCACCACCCATCAACTGGTGTACTTCAAGGACTGAACCCGGCATCGCGACCGGCCGCAGCGGGTATGCCCCGACCATGCAGTGGTTCACGGCGCCCGGCTACTGGTTCGCGCGCGAGGTGTTCCAACGCGGCCTCGCGGTCGTCTATCTGATCGCGTTCGTGGGCGCCGCGCGGCAGTTCCGGGCGCTCATCGGCGCCGACGGCATGCTGCCGGTGCCCGCGTTCCTGGCCCGCTCCTCGTTCCGGGGCTCGCCGAGCCTGTTCCATCTGCACTATTCGGACCGGTTCTTCGCCGGTGTCGCCTGGGCCGGGGCGGCGCTGGCGGCGGCCCTGGCGGCCGGGGCCGACGATCGAGTGCCGCTGTGGGCGGCGATGCTGCTGTGGTTCGCGGCGTGGGTGCTGTATCTGTCGATCGTCAACGTGGGCCAGGCCTGGTATTCGTTCGGCTGGGAATCGCTGCTGCTGGAGACGGGATTCCTGGCGGTCTTTCTCGGCAACGACCACATCGCGCCACCGATTCTCGTGCTGTGGCTGGCGCGCTGGCTGCTGTTCCGGGTGGAGTTCGGCGCGGGGTTGATCAAACTGCGCGGCGACCCCTGCTGGCGCGATCTGACCTGCCTGTACTACCACCACGAAACCCAGCCCATGCCCGGCCCGCTGAGCTGGCTGTTCCACCACCTGCCCAGACCGCTGCACCGGGTGGAGGTGGCCGCGAACCATATCGCGCAGCTGGTCGTGCCGTTCGCGCTGTTCACTCCGCAGCCGGTCGCGAGCATCGCCGCGACGGTCGTCGTGGTCACCCAGCTGTGGTTGGTCCTGTCCGGCAATTTCGCCTGGCTCAACTGGCTGACGATCCTGCTGGCCTGCACCGCGATCGACGCCCGCTCGGCCGCGACCGTCCTGCCGCTGCCCGACCGGCCCGCGTTCACGGACCCGCCGATGTGGTTCGTCGCGGTGGTCCTCGCCTTCACCGCCGCGGTGGTCGTGCTCAGCTATTGGCCGATCCGGAACCTGTTGTCCGGGCACCAGCAGATGAACGCCAGCTTCAATCGGTACCACCTGGTGAACACCTACGGCGCGTTCGGGCGGATCGAGCGCCGGCGCTGGGAACTGGTGGTGGAGGGCACCCGGGACCGGCACATCACCGAGCACACCGAATGGAAGGAATACGATTTCAAGGGCAAGCCGGGTGATCCGCACCGGTTGCCGCGCCAGTGGGCGCCCTATCATCTGCGCCTGGACTGGCTGATGTGGTTCGCCGCCATCTCCCCGATCTACGCCCGCTCCTGGCTGGGCCCGTTCCTGCGACGACTGCTGACCAACGACCCGGCCACCCTGCATCTGTTGCGGCACAATCCTTTTCCGGACATCCCGCCCGCCCACGTGCGAATCCGGCACTACCTCTACCGTTTCAGCACCCGCGAAGAACTCCGCCGCGACCATGTGTGGTGGCACCGCGACGCGGTCGGCGACTACGTCCCACCGACCGCCCTCGCCTCCCCTCGCATCCGGCACGGCTGATTCATCCGCCACCCGCCGGACCGGTCAGGTCAGAACCGGTCGCTGCTCGACGCCGACGTATTCGCTGAGCGGGCGGATCAGCGCGTTCGAGGCGCCCTGTTCGATGATGTGGGCGGCCCAGCCGGTGATCCGGCTCATGACGAAGATCGGGGTGAAGGTTTCGATGTCGAAGCCGAGCAGGTAATACGCGGGGCCGGTGGGGAAGTCGAGGTTCGGCGCGATCCCGGTGGCCTCGGACATCGTGCGTTCGAGTATGTCGTACATCCGCACCCATCGGCCGCCGTCGGTGGCGGCGGCGATATCGAGCAACGCCCGCTTCATGGTCGGCACCCGGGAATCGCCGTTCTTGTAGACCCGGTGGCCGAAGCCCATCACCTTCTGCTTGTCCGCCAGCTTCGTCCGCAGCCATGCCTCGGCTCGCTCGGGCTCGCCGATATCGAGCATGTCACGCATGACCGCCTCGTTCGCGCCACCGTGCAGCGGTCCCTTCAGCGCGCCGATGGCGGCGGTGACGGCGCTGTAGATATCCGACTGCGTGGAGGTCACCACCCGCGCCGCGAACGTGGAGGCGTTGAAACTGTGTTCCGCGTAGAGAATCAGCGACACTTCGAAGGCCCGTACCAGTTCCGGCGCCGGCACCGCCCCGAAACACATGTTCAGGAAGTTCTGCGCATATCCCAGATGCGAATGCGGGGCGATCGGGTCCAGTCCGTGCCGGCGGCGATGGTCCGCGGCCACGATGGTCGGCAGCACCGCCAGCATACGTAACGCCTTGGCGCGGTTGGCTTTCGGCGAATTGTCGTCCTCGAGCGGGTCCTCGGCGCCGAGGTAGCTGATCGCGGTGCGGACCACATCCATCGGATGGCAGGTGTCGGGCAGTTTGGTCACCAGCGACAGCAGTGACCGATCGGCTCGCCGGGCCGCCCGTTCCTGCTGGCAGAACCGTTCCAGCTGAGCATCGTTCGGCAGTTCCCCGTACCACAGCAGGTAGGCGACGTGCTCGAACGTGCAGTGCGCCGCCAGATCCTGGACGGCATAGCCCCGGTAGGTCAGCGAATTCGTTTCCGGCACCACCTTCGAAATCGCGGTGGTGTCGACGACGACGCCCGCCAGGCCCTTGTTGATCGCCGGAGTCGCGGCCATCGTCATCACTGGTTCCTTCCCAGGGTGAATGTGAAGATGTCGGAATCGAATTCGTTGTAGCGCTCGTACTGCAACAGCTCGTAGAGGCGGCTGCGAGATTGCATCCGATCCAGCAATCCCGCCTGGGTGCCGGCCTCGTAAATTTCGCGCAGCCCGGTCTCGGCCGCCCACATCGCCAGGCGCAGGGTGGACACCGGATAGATCACGGCGTTGTAGCCGATGGATTCCAGTGTCCGCGCCGGCAACAGTTCGGATTTGCCGAACTCGGTCATATTGGCCAGCAGCGGAATCGCGACCGCGGCCCGGAATTTCTCGAAATCGGCTGCGCCGCCGAGTGCTTCGGTGAAAATCAGGTCGGCCCCGGCGTCGGCGTAGGCGCGGGCGCGGTCGATCGCCGCGTCGATGCCTTCGATTCCGGCGGCGTCGGTGCGGGCGCAGATCACGAAATTCGGGTCCCGCCGCGCCGAGACGGCCGCGCGCAGGCGACGCACCATCTCGTCGGCAGGCACGACGGCCTTGCCGTCGAGGTGACCGCAGCGCTTGGGATTCACCTGATCCTCCAGGTGGCAGCCCGCGAGTCCGGCATCCTCGAGCAGTGTCACGGTGCGGGCGGCGTTCATCGGCTCGCCGAAGCCGGTGTCGGCGTCGATGAGCACCGGCAGGTCGGTCACCCGGGCGACCTGCCCGCCGCGGGCCGCGACCTCGGTCAGCGTGGTGAGCCCGATATCGGGCAGCCCCAGTTCCGCCGACACCACCGCACCCGAGACGTAGACCCCTTCGAACCCGATTTCCTGAATCAGCTTGGCCACCAACGGATTGAAGGCACCGGGGAACCGCTGGATCGTCCCCGAGGCGAGTCCGGCGCGGAAGGCGACGCGTTTGTCTGCGGCGGAGGTGGTGGCGGCGAGCAATCCGCTCATCGGAACAATCCCTTCGGCGATTTCGGGGCGCGGGCGAGCACCTCGTCGGACACCGCGAATGTCAGCTGCGCCAGTTCGCCCGGCGCGAGCGAGCCCGCCCGCTGCGCGGCGTCGAGGAAGCGGTCCTGTTCGGCCGCGTCGACCACTCCCTCGGCGAGGGTGCGGAATTTGGCGATGTACTGCTCGCGGGCGAACGGCCGCGCACCCAGCGGGTGGGCGTCGGCGACCGCGAGTTCGTCGACGATCACCTCACCGCTGGTCAGCGTCACCTCGGCGCGGGCGCCGAACGCCTTCTCGGCGGGATCGGCGGAGTGATACCGCCGGGTCCATTCGGGGTCCTCGGCGGTGGAGATCTTGTGCCACAGCGCGACCGTGTCGGGCCGGCGGGCACGCTCGGGTGCGTAGGACCGCTCGTGATGCCAGGTCCCGTCCTGCAGCGCGACCGCGAAAATGTACATGACCGAGTGGTCGAGGGTTTCCCGCGAAGCCGCGGGATCGAATTTCTGTGGATCGCCGGAGCCGGTGCCGATCACCACGTGAGTGTGGTGGCTGGTATGCAACACGATCGAGGCCACTTCCTCGAGGTCTCCGATGCGGGCGCGCATACGCCGTGCCAGATCGATCGGCGCCTGGCTTTGATATTCGGCCGAATGCTCCTTGGTGTAGGAGTCGAGGATCGCTCGCTTCGGCTCGCCCGGACCCGGCAGCGGTACCGAATACTCGGCGTCGGGGCCGGACAGCAATCGGGCGATCACCCCGTCCTCGCCCTCCCAGATGGGAGCGGGCGCACCCTCGCCGCGCATGGCCCGGTCGACGGCTTCGATGGCCATCTTTCCCGCGAAGGCCGGCGCATAGGCCTTCCAGCTGGAGATCTCCCCCTTGCGGGACTGCCGGGTCGCGGTCGTGGTGTGCAACGCCTGACCGATGGCCTGATAGATGGTTTCGGTGTCGAGGCCGAGCGCGGTACCGATGCCGGCGGCGGCCGAGGGGCCCAGGTGTGCGACGTGGTCGATCTTGTGTTCGTGCAGGCAGATCGCCCGCACCAGATCGATCTGGATCTCGTAGCCGGTGGCCAGACCGCGAACGAGATCGCGGCCGCTGCGTCCGGCATGTTGGGCGGCGGCCAGAATCGGCGGGATGTTGTCGCCCGGATGGGAGTATTCGGCGGCGAGAAATGTGTCGTGGAAATCCAGTTCGCGCACCGCGACACCGTTGGCCCAGGCCGCCCACTCCGGCGAATACGTCCCGAGCACACCGAACACCGAGGAGCCCGGTCGATACGGGTGTGCCAGGGCCTGCGCCCGGGCGTCGGCCACCGGGCGCCGGGTGATCGAGGCGGCGGCGACCGCGGCATTGTCGATGATCCGGTTGACGATCATCTCCTCGGTGTCCGGCGCCACCGCGACCGGATCCGTGGCGACCTCGGCGATCCGCCACGCGAGATGTTCCGTCCGCGGGAACACATCCGCCGAGCGGTGCGTGCGAACGAGGTGATTCTTCACAGCCGGGACCTCCCGAGTACGTCGTCGAATCGCATGATTCGGACGCTACTCAGGACGGGTACCCGTCGAAATACGTTGCAACTGCCTAGTTCTGCGTAATGGATTCGGCGAAGTTGCGAACCTTGCGGACGGTGTGGTCGTCCGCGGACCGTTTATCGATCGACGGTCAGACGGTCCAGCAGACAGCCGAGCGCGAAGCGCACCGTCTGCTCGAGGACCTCTTCCGGTTCACCGTCGAATTCGGCCCGGCACGCGGTGACCGCGGTCTCGGAGGCGGTGGCGAACCACACCGTGCCGGGCTCTTCGCCGTCACTCGGTTCGGGGCCACCGACGCCGGTGACCGCGACCGAATAGCTCGCGCCGAGCAGTTTGCGCACATTCGCCGCCAGCGCCTCCGCGGCCGGCCGCGACACCACGGGGACATCGGGCATATCCAGGACGGATCGTTTGACCTCCGGACTGTAGGCGACGACCCCGCCGCGGAACCACTGTCCCGCATCCGGTGCCGCGCCGAGGGCGGCGGCGATCTTGCCCGAGGTCAGTGACTCCGCCACCGCGATCGTCGAACCGGCCGCTGCGGCCAGTTCGGCGATCCGCTCGGCGGCACCCTCGGTCATCGCCCCGCCTCCCGGGCGGCCACGGTGTCGCTCATTCCGCTTCCCGTTCCGCGTCGTCTCCGCTTTCGCGATATGCCTGCAGCGCGGTGTCGAGTTCGCGTTGCAGCCGTTGCACTTCGGCCTCGTCTCCGGCATCGGACGCAGTGGTGATGTCCTGGCGAAGCTGGGCGATGACGTCGTGTGAAACCACGAGAACCTCCTCCGGCACGGAACGGGTGAGCGGTCGGGAAACTAGCTTCCCTGCTGGTGGGACTGCTGACGCGCCTCGTCGACCTTGGCCTCGGCCCGAGCCCGCTCGGCCTGCGCCTCCTTCTCGGCCGCCTCGCGTTGCGATTCGGCCTTGTCCTGCTGCGCGCGGCCCTCCGACTCGAGGTCGTTGTTGCCGGTGACGATGCCGGCAGCCTCTTTGGCCTTACCCTTCACATCCTCGACGACGCCCTTGATGCCCTCACGCGGGCCACTGTTGTGGTCGGACACGGAGTCCCCTTCCGTCGCAATTTCCTGACATGCAACGCCTACCCAGCGCGGCGGTGCTCAATCGGACGATTACCCGCTCACGGCGCGGGCCCGGCGCGGCCGGGCGGGGATGGTCGACCTCCATCCGCTGGTCGGCGGCGAAAAAGTCGCTCAGCCCGGGTCCGGGATCATGGCTGCCCGACTGTGACGGAGTCGACGCGCTCAGCCCGCCTTGCGCACGAAGGTCGTTTCCGAGTCCACGGCGCCGCCGCCCGAACTCGCGGGCCGCAGCTCGGGAATCGGGACACCGTGTTCGTCGACGAGCACGGAATGTTCCTCGGCCGGGCCGAACGCGTGCCGCTCACCCCACTGCCGCAAGGCGACGACGACGGTGAACAGATCCCGGCCGGCCGGAGTGAGGGTGTAGATGTGCCGCCGGCCCGACGGCCCCGGCGTGCGTTCGAGGATGCCGCGCGCGACCAGTCTGCGGAGCCGGTCGGTGAGGATGTTGCGCGCAATTCCGGTGGCCTGCTGGAAATCCCGGAATGCCCGGGCGCCGTCCATCGCGTCGCGGACGATCAGCAGACTCCACCGATCGCCGACCAGGTCGAGCGTGCGCGCGACCGGACACGCCGGATCGGTCCACGCGGTGTCGGCGAGTACCGGCTGAGTCATCACGCCCTCCTCAACGGTTGCTGATTGAAACCATTGTGACGTACCGTTCGAACAGTTGCAAAACGCTACTGATTTGGAGTCTCGGTGTTCCTACCTCTCGGGCGGCGCCTACTGTTCGCCGCGATCTGCGCGGTGTCGGTCGCGACCGTCTACTCTGCCCAGCCGATACTCACGCAGATCGGCGACGACCTGGGCGTGCCGGCCGGCGACCTGGGATGGATCGTCACCGCCGGGCAACTCGGGTACCTGGCCGGATTGGTCTTCCTCGTTCCCCTGGGTGACACGATCGACCGGCGCAAGCTCATCGCCGCACATCTGCTGCTCACCGCGGTGGGGGTCGTGATCGCCGCGACCGCGACACGCACGTGGGTGCTGCTCGCCGGACTGGCGCTGGCCGGCCTGTTCGCGGTCGTGGTGCAGACGACGGTCGCCTACGCGGCGGCCGTGTCGGCACCGCAGCAGCGCGGACGCACCCTGGGCATGGTGACCTCCGGCGTCGTCGTCGGCATTCTCGGTGCGCGCATCGTCGCCGGTGCTCTGGCCACCGGCTGGGGCTGGCGCATCGTCTACGCCGTCTGGGCCGTCCTTCTCGTCGCGCTGGCAAGCCTCGTTCTTGTGCTCCTACCGGCCGACATCCGCACCGGCCGCACCCCCTACCGGCAGGTGCTGCACACCTCGCGCACGCTGTTCGGTGACCGGCTCCTCCTCTCGCGCGGCCTGATCGCCTTCTTCCTGTTCGCCTCCTTCGGCACGCTCTGGAGCGGCCTGGCGCTCCCGCTCGCGGCCTCGCCGTGGCATCTCGACACCGCGCGGATCGGCTTGTTCGGGCTCGCGGGGCTGGCGGGCGCCCTGGGTGCGGGCCGGGCCGGACGCTGGGCCGACCGCGGTTTCGCGCACCCGATCACCGGGGCGGCACTGGTCCTGCTGGCCGTCTCATGGCTGGCCACGGCGCAAGGGTCGTGGTCGCTGTGGCTGCTCGTCGCAGGGGTGATCGTCCTCGATTTCGCCGTCCAAGCCGTGCATGTGGGCAATCAGCACCTGCTCACCGCCGCCCACCCCGACCGGACCAGCAGCATCATCGGCACCTACATGCTCTTCTATTCGGTCGGTTCGGCACTCGGCGCGGCCGCCACGACCGCCGCGTACTCCGCGGCCGGATGGACCGGGTCGAGCATTCTCGGCGCCGCCTTCGCGGTCGGCGGCGTCGCGGTGTGGGCGATCGCGGGGGCTCCCGGAGTGATCAGGAATCGAGAAGCGACCCACCCGCGATCGCCGATAACGTCTTCGACATGAACATCACCACTGCTCAGAGCACCATCGCATCGGTCGTCGTCGAGACCCCGGACCCGGCTGCCGCCGCGGCCTTCTACGAATCCGCGTTCGGTCTCGGCGACCGGCTGCGGGTCCGCAAGTCGGACGCGGAGACCACCGGCTTCCGCGGATACATCCTCTCCCTCGTGGTGTCCCAGCCGAGCACCGTCGACAGCTTCATCGGTTCCGCGGTCGCGGCAGGCGCGACGACGGTGAAGCCGGCCAAGAAGAGTTTCTGGGGCTACGGCGGCGTCGTGCAGGCCCCCGACGGCGCGGTCTGGAAGATCGCGACCTCGGCGAAGAAGGACACCGGACCGGCCGCCCGCGAGGTCGACGATTTCGTCCTGCTGCTCGGGGTCGACAGCGTCAAGGCGACCAAGCAGTTCTACGTCGAACGCGGCCTGACCGTGGCGAAGAGCTTCGGCGGCAAGTACGCCGAATTCGAGTCGCCGGCCGGGTCGGTCAAGCTCGCGCTCTACGGACGCAAGGCCGCCGCCAAGGACGCGGGCGTCCCGGCCGAGGGTTCCGGATCGCATCGGATCGCCGTCACCAGCCCGCTCGGTTCCTTCACCGATCCCGACGGATTCGTGTGGGAGGTCGAGGCCTGAACCGGGTGGAGTGGCCGAAATCAGGCTGCCCGCAACGGAACTCGGAAGGATTTACGCAGCGACGACGGGCCGATCAGGGGAAGCAGCGCGGCCAGGAGCTTCCCCTTGAAGGCCCGCGGCGTCCGGGTCAGTTCGACCTCGACGCGACTGCCCTCCGGAGCGGGTGTGGCACGGAAGACCCAGCCACCACCGGCGCCGAAGAGTTTGGAATCCCGGGTGGTGACGGTCACCGTGTCACCCGCCGGATCCCACTCGTAGCGGGCACGCTCCCAGGCGGCCTCCGTACCCTCGGTCACCTCGGCCCAGCCCTCGCCCTGTTCGTGCACGACGAAGTGCTCGGCATCGATCGTCGGCCACACCTGCGCCCGGGACGGGCCGAAATCGGTGAGGACCCGCAGCACCTCGGCGGGGGTCAGGGTGGAGACGAGCTGAAAACGGACGGTGGTCATGGGGAACTCCTCGAAACCGGTAGGGCCATCGGCCGCGGTGAGCGGCCGACGGATGTCCTCGTCCGGAGCGTGGTTCGCGCTCCGGGACACTTATCGAGCATGGCCGCCGCCGGGGTTCCGGCGAATCCGTCGGATGACGCTGCGGTGACGTAATCCGCCGCGAGACCGTCGGTTCTATCCGCGATCGGGCGTGCTCGCGCGCTCCGCCGCCAGCACCTCGACCAGCTGGTGCGCGAACTCCACCGCCTCGGTCCGGATACCGTTGTGCGCGCCGGGGAACTCGACCACCGCCGATCCGAGCCGGGCCGCGATCTCGACGGCCGGCCGATAGGGCAGGCATCCGCGGGTCTCGCGGCCGACCGCGAGCACCAGCCGGTCGGACACGAGGGCCAGCGCCGGGTAATCCGGTGTGTACGAAGTGAATTCGCGCAACTCGTGTTCGATCATGAGCGGGCCGTTGGCGGCGAGGCGAGCCCACATCTGCGCGGCACGCTCCGACAACTGCGACACCTCCGGGGCCGGCTTCATCGCGGGACCGATACCGGCCAGGAATCTCGCCCCGGCCGCTGCGAGCCCGTCGGTGTGCAGCAGGTCGTACACCTGCGCGACCATCGCGAGGTGCTCGCTCGCATCCGGCAGAACGGCGAAGCAGGGCGGTTCGTGCGCGATCAGCCGACGCACGCGGCCGGGATGTCTCGCCAGCAGGTCGAGTCCGACGATCGCGCCGTTGCTCGTGCCGAAGACGAACGCCGGCTCGTCGGTCAGATGCGCCAGCAGTCGCGCCGCGTCGTCGGCTTGCACGGCCACCTGCTGCCGTTCGGGTCCGTTGTCGAGAACACTGCGCGAATATCCGCGCGGATCGAGCGCCACGACGGTGAAGTGGCGCTGCAGGACCTCGGCCATCTCATCGAAGACGCCCGCGTCGCCGCCGCCCCCGGGAATCGACAGCAGGAGCGGCCCGTCGCCGCGCATTTCGTAGTACAGGGTGGCGCCGGGGACGGACAGAGCGTCGGATCTCATTGCGCTGCTTTCTCTTCGGTGGGGAGCGGCCACTGCGTCAGGGTGCGGTGCAGGGCGTCGAGAATGTGGTGCCAGCTGGCCTCGACTGGCCTGGAGTGGGCGAATCCGCCCGCCGCCTCCAGGGTGGCGAAACCGTGAAATGTGCTGCGCAGCAGGCGTCCCGCGTCGGTAAACGCGGGCTCACTCAATCCGTAGCCGCGTAGCAGCGCCGCGGTGAGCTCGATTCCGCGTAGCAGGGCCGGCTCTCCGGCGACCTCGTCGGGATCCATGCGGATCTGCGTTGCCGCGTACCGGCCCGGATGATCGAGGGCGTAGGAGCGGTACGCGTCGGCGAAGGCGAACAGCGCGTCGCGTCCGGACCGCCCCGCCACCGCCGCACCGATCCGCTCGTTCATCTCCGCCCCCGCCAACAATCCCACCTGCACCTGCAGGTCCCGCAGGTTGCGCACGTGGGTGTAGAGACTGGGATCCTTCACGCCGAACCGACGGGCCACCGCGGACAGCGTGATATGGGCGAATCCGACCTCGTCGGCCAGTTCCGCTGCGGCACGGGCGATTCGCTCTCGGGACAACCCGGCACGGGGTGACATCCACGACTCCTAACCTAATCCACTTAGGAATCATCCTAAGCATATTAGGTTCGGCGCGGCCAGCGATATTTCGGCCGGGAACGAGCAGCCCGACGGCGACCTCGCGAAGACCCCGGAGATGTCACCCGGCGGCGACACTCACCGGCAGCAGTTGGGGTCCAGCACCACGCACAATGCCGCCAGCGCATCGCGTTTGGCGCGGTGGACGACATTCATGCCGACACGTTCGGATTCGACCAGGCCGGCCTTGCGGAGTTGACCGAGATGATGGCTGACCGTCGATTCCGCCAACCCCACCGCCGCGGCGAGGTTCCCGCCGTTCTCGCCGGTATCCGGACTCGCCAGCAGCAGCGACATCAGTTTCACCCGCACCGGATCGGCGAGCGCTTTCAGCCGCAACGCCACCTCCAGGGCCGCGACATCGTCGACCGGCCCGGCCGCCACCGGCGCGCAGCACACCGGGGCGGACATATCGATCACGGGAAGCGCTTTGGGCATGAAGCCACCCTACCGTCGGCATTGACATATGTCGAAGAGGTGGAGCAGACTCGGAACCACCAACCTTTTCGACATATATCGGACCATGGAGGTTCTCATGTCTCGCCTGCAGCTCGCCCTCAATGTCGACGACCTCGATCGAGCGGTCGCGTTCTACTCCACACTGTTCGACACCGAACCGGCCAAGCGCGAGCCCGGCTACGCCAATTTCGCCGTCGAGCAGCCGCCACTGAAGCTGGTACTGCTGGAGAACACCGGCGCCGGCGGGACGATCAACCACCTCGGCGTCGAGGTGGAGACTTCCGAACAGGTCCACGACGAGATCGCGCGATTGTCGCAGGCCGGACTGTTCACCGCGGAGCAGATCGGCACGACCTGCTGTTTCGCCCGGCAGGACAAGGTGTGGGTCACCGGACCCCACGGTGAGAAATGGGAGGTCTACACCGTGCTCGCCGACACCGAAACCTTCGGCGACGCATCGCAATTCGCCGACGACATCACGGCCGTGCAGGCGTGCTGCGGTACCGATGCCGATGCGGCCCCCGAAGGCGCCTGCTGCAGCTGACCACCGCCGCACGGTGCGCTTGTTCATCGAGGCTTCGTTTGCCCGTTCATATCGATATCTGTCAATATCGATGGATGTCTAATCAGGAGTCGCCTTCGGCGGCCGTGGCCGCACCGGCCGGGTGTGTGACCACTCCGCGGGTGCGGCCGGTCGTGGGCGCCGAGGCGGCCCAGGACCTGGCTGCGATGTTCAAAGCCCTCGGCGACCCCGTCCGGCTACGGGTGCTGTCGGCCATCGCGGCACGCGCCGGCGGCGAAGCCTGCGTCTGCGACGTCTCCGACGGACTCGACGTCACCCAGCCGACCATCTCCCATCATCTGAAGGTGCTGCGCGAGGCCGGGCTGGTCACCGGTGAGCGCCGCGCCTCCTGGGTGTACTACCGGGTGATTCCCGAAGCGCTGCAGCGTCTTTCGGATCTACTCGCCGATCAGTCCGGGGTCGGAGTGCATACGTGACCACCACCGAAGACACCGCGGTCGCCGGCAGACTGTCCACTCTCGACCGCTTCCTGCCGGTCTGGATCGGCGTGGCCATGGCCGCGGGTCTGCTGCTCGGGCGACTCGTCCCCGGACTGGGCGACACTCTCTCGGCGGTGCAGGTCGACGGGATCTCGCTGCCCATCGCCCTCGGCCTGCTGATCATGATGTACCCGGTGCTGGCGAAGGTCCGCTACGACCGGCTCGACACCGTCACCGGCGACCGGCGTCTGCTGCTCGCCTCACTGATGCTGAACTGGGTCGCCGGGCCCGCGCTGATGTTCGCCCTCGCCTGGCTGCTGCTTCCCGATCTGCCCGAATACCGGACCGGTCTGATCATCGTCGGCCTCGCCAGATGTATTGCGATGGTGATCATCTGGAACGATCTGGCCTGCGGAGACCGCGAAGCGGCCGCCGTCCTGGTGGCATTGAATTCGATCTTCCAGGTCGTCATGTTCGCCGTACTCGGCTGGTTCTATCTCTCCGTTCTGCCCGGATGGCTCGGGCTCGAACGAACCACGATCGATACCTCACCGTGGCAGATCGCGAAATCGGTGCTGATCTTCCTCGGCATCCCGCTGGTCGCGGGCTATCTCACCCGGCAGCTGGGCGAAAGGGCCCGCGGCCGGCAATGGTACGAGGAGCGGCTGCTGCCGCGGATCGGGCCGTGGGCGCTGTACGGGTTGCTGTTCACGATCGTGATCCTGTTCGCCCTGCAGGGCAACCACATCACCGACCGCCCCTGGGATGTCGCACGCATCGCGATACCTCTGCTGGCGTACTTCGCGATCATGTGGGGTGGGGGCTACGTCTTCGGGCGGGCGGCCGGCCTCGGCTACGCACGCACCACCACCCTCGCCTTCACCGCCGCGGGCAACAACTTCGAACTCGCCATCGCGGTCGCGATCGCCACCTACGGCGCCGCCTCCGGGCAGGCCCTGGCCGGGGTCGTCGGCCCGCTGATCGAAGTCCCGGTCCTCGTGGGCCTCGTCTATGTCTCCCTCGCCCTGCGCAACCGGTTCCCCACCACTTCCGCTGTCCCCGCGCCCGCGAAAGGCTCTGCACGACAATGAAACCCAGCGTCCTGTTCGTCTGCGTGCACAACGCCGGACGATCGCAGATGGCCCAGGGCTTTCTCACCCACCTCGCCGGTGACCGCATCGACGTCCGCTCCGCCGGCACCGAACCCGCCGACCGTATCAATCCGGTAGCCGTGCAGGTCATGCGTGAAGCCGGCATCGACATCACCGCCGGCGCCCCCGCAGTCCTGACGCCCGGCGCCGTCCGCATCAGCGACGTCGTCATCACCATGGGCTGCGGCGACACCTGCCCGTACTTCCACGGCGTCGACTATCGCGACTGGCAACTGGACGACCCGGCCGGACGAGACATCGAAGCCGTGCGGCGGATCCGCGACGACATCCGTTCTCGCGTGGAAGATCTCATCGCCGAACTCCTGCCGTCGACGTCGTGAATCGGGCGGCCCCGCCGCTCATGGGGTCAGCGATTGCGTGCCCAGCACGATCGCCAGGTCGAGCCGGGCGGCGTCCTCGGTGCCGGGCTCGGCGGTGTAGACGGAAATCCGCAGATCGTCGAGGGCGACGAGCAGGGTGTCGCAGTCGAGGGTGATCAGGCCTACCGCCGGGTGATCCGAGCACGGGCTTCCGATGCGGGTCCCGGATCGCCGCCGCACCGATGTTCGTTCGAAACCGCGATCGTGGTACTGATCGCTCATACTGGGTGCCGCAGTGACTGCTCGGCTGGTGCACAACTACGGCACAGAGGGAGGTTGCTCGATGCATGCGAACATCGGAGACCAACTGGTGATACGCAGCCGCAGGGTGGGCATGATCGATCAGGCGGGCAGATCACCGAGATTCGGGGCGCCCACGGCGCACCCCGACAGGTGGTGCGGTTCGAGGATGGGCACGAGGGCCTGATCTTTCCCGGGCCGGATTGTCTGATCAGACCGAGCCGACGCCGGTGGTCTCGCGCGCGATGGGCGGCCGCGCTGTAGGGCAGGGTTCGTATGGTCACCCGCCCATGGCCTCCCGCCGAGCCGCACACGTCCGTGGCCGGAGTGTTATCCACGACCAGCGCCCATCCGCGGGTGAACAAGGCGCGCCACACCGGCGCCGCCGACATGTTCCTTCCCCATTCCACGGAGGAGTTTTCGATGTCCGAAACCGGTGAGCATCCGACGTATCCACAGCAGCGTTCGAGCGGAGGTGCGGTTGCGGCCGATGAGAAGGAACTGCGAGACCTTCGAACCGAAGTCGCGCCGACCTTCGAAATCAGCGAAGAGCAATTTCTGGCCGGGATCTTCTGGGCCAATAAACAGGCAATCTGCATGGGGCTCGGGTTTGTGCCTGTAATAGGCGGCATCCTGGGGTCAGCTGTCGGCATGCTCATGGATGCGATAAATCCTGCTGATCAAGAGGAGGCGAAAGAGAGACAGGAAGCCCTCATCCGGCTGATACGAGAGGTCACCAAGCAAGAGATCCAGGTCTTCTACAACGAATCCGCCAAGAAAATTCTGGAAGGTCTACAGGAAAGCGTCAACTACTATCGTAAATATGCCGATCAGTACGGAACAGATATCTGGGATATGCGGCGCACCAACGAGGAACTGAACGGTGCGATCCGCTATCTCAAAAGCCGCATCCCCGATCTCACGGTAGGGCAGTATCGTTTCGATGCACTTCCTTACCTCGCCATGGCGGCGAGCATGCACCTGATGCTGCTGCGTGAGAAGCTGAAGTTCGCCAAGATACTCGAAATCTCCGAAGGAGATACCGAAGTAACTAAGAGTGAACTCAAAGAGGGCATCAAGAAATACGTCGACTATGTTCGAAAAACCTATGACGAGGGCCAGAAGCGCCCCATGCCGCACTGGAGCTGCAACGTCGGCTACGCGCGCATCATGTACCTGAGCGCCTACGAATTCACCCTCCTCTGGCCATACATGGAGGACCCCGAGTGGAAGCCCACCGACATACCCCGGGAAATCGAGCTCCACTTCGGCCCGTTCGGCTACGACCAAAGTCCGGATTTCCGCCGATGGATAGACTCGAACTGGCCAGGCCCCAAAAAGCCGCAAACCAGCGAATCGCTATGGTCGTTGGAAATCGGTGCAGAGTTCGGAACCAAAACAGTTAGCTCATGGGAATCATTCCGGACGGTTGAGTATGCGCTGATCAACCAATGTTCCTACAACGAAAACAACACTTCGGGAACGAGCAGAAGAGTCAATCGCCGGACCCCCGCACGGCCGCCGTGGCGGAAGCGTGAATCGTTCTTCCCCGATCCATACCCCAACCCTGCCTATATCACAGACCTCACACTCTACTGTTCGAAACCTCAATCCCGGGGACCCTACGACACTCGCTTTCGACGTGTGGATATCAAAGATTGGTCAGGCAGTAAAGATTCTATCGGCATCCGTGAAGATTCCGATAGCAAACTTGAATGCAGCATTCCTGGTTTCGCCCTTTCTCAGTTGCGGATTCTGAGTCAGAATTCCCTCGGGCAGGCGAACTGCATGATGGCCAGTTTCAAACCGGACTCATGGAATGATACTTTCAATTCCTTCAATGTCCGGCCGAAGTTGGTGTCCGGGCAGGTGTACCACGTCATCGACGCCGACGGCGGCGGCTTTCTGGATGTGGATCACTACACGCTGACCGGTAGTCCACGGCCGATGGTGCGTGAGGGCGCGGGCTCCCGTAGTCGTGACTGGGTCGTCTACGCGACCGAGGACGGCGGGTGGGTCCTGGTCAACGCCTACAGTGGGCAGCGGCTGCAACACGGCCCCGATGGCCTGCGCCTCGTCGACGCGGACGAGCCCGCGACCGGCGACAACGTGTGGGACTTGCACCCGAACCCGGCCTCGGACACCGGCAACGGCACCGATACCGACGGCACCTGGATGATCTGCTGCCGCAGCCAAGATCGCTACCACTACGCCACGGTGGCCGACGACACCCTGGTCGAGGGCCAGTCCGATCGAGTCCGGGCGACCCGGTGGGTACTCGCGCCCGCGCCGGTCCTCGGCGACGCGCTCGCCGATCAACTGCCGTCGCTGTGGACGGACCCGTCCCCACTCGGATACTCCGCCACCACAGAATTCATCTTGCACAACCCCACCGCTGGGGAAGTAATCCCGGGCCCGTGGACCCTGCGGTTGATGCTGCCCGCCGAAACCGGTGACGGGCTCATTCTCGACAGCGCCGACGGACTCGAACTCACTCACACCCGCACCGACCGCGGCACCCAAGCCACGATCACCGCCGCCACACCCCCGGCCCCCGGTGAGACGATCACGTTCACCCTCACATCCACCAGCGGACGCATCGCACCCACCGACATCACCCTCGACAATCACCTCCTACTCACCAACGACGACCTCACCACCAACCCAACCACGCTCTAGACCACCGGCCCGACACCCAAACCCCGTCGACAGAAACACCCTCAGCGAGATCCAGTGCCCGCCGAGTTCCTTCACGGGCACTGGATCTCGGACTCGGCGATCGTGCTCGCAGCTCCGAAAGTGACCGACGTGCCAGCTCCTCCGCTGCCCCAGCACGGCTGTCAGGCTGTGGACGAGAACCGGGCGGGGGCCCGGCCCGCGACCCGATCGGCTCGAAGACGCCACAGGCTCGTTGCCGCGGGACGGAAGGGATTTCCCGCGCGCCGTCGGAAAGATGATCACGCGCGCCGAATGCGGGAGGAACGCAGACGCGGGAGCCGCGAACGCTGGTAACCCATCTCGGTTGCCGGTACCAGTCCGGGCGCACGCCCCCACGTGGCATCGACCTGCACTCCAGCGAATACGAGATCGCTGTCCGCTCGCACCGTACTGAATGGTGGAAAACCGGTGGTGGCGATGGGTTCGTGGCGGATTCGCGCGGGCGCGGCGCGGGGTCCCTGCCGCGCTCGGCGCGGTGGGTAGGTTGGCGATCATGCGTACCGACGAGGATTCCTGGGATATCAACACCGGTGTCGGATCCACGGCCTTGTTCGTCGCGGCAGCTCGCGCACTGGGCGGACGTGCGGGCGACGCCCCGGCTCGGGACCCGCTCGCCGAGCTGTTCGTCTCGGCCGCCGGCGGCGAATGGGCGGATCTGCTGGCCGGACGTCAACCCGAACACCCTTTGCTGACAACGGATTTCGGCATACCGTTTCAGCAGCACCAACTGTTCCGGACCCGGTATTTCGACGACTGTCTGGATGCCGCCGTGGCATCGGGAATCCGGCAGGTGGTGGTGCTCGCGGCGGGGCTGGACGCGCGGGCCTATCGGCTGCCGTCGCTGGCGGGCTGCACCGTCTACGAACTGGATCGGCCGCAGGTCCTCGACTACAAGCGCGAGACCCTCGCGCGGGCGGGGCGGGAACCGATCGCGGATCGCCGGGAGGTGGCGGTCGATCTGCGGGGCGACTGGCCGAAAGCCTTGCGCGACAGCGGCTTCGATTCCGATCAGCCGACCGCGTGGCTGATCGAGGGGCTGCTGATCTACCTGACACCCACCGCCCAGGACCAGCTGTTCGACACCGTCCATTCGCTCAGCGCACCCGGCAGCCGAGCCGCCGTCGAACAGATGGATCCCCTGCCCGCCGAGGCCGCCGAAGCCCTGGCAGCCGACGGAGAATCCGGCTCGGAGTGGGTGAAGCTGATCTACAACGAGCCGCGCAGCGACACCACCACCTGGTTCACCGACCGCGGATGGACCGGCGAACGCATCTACCTTCCCGACTACATCCGCAGCCTCGGTTACACACCCGAAGGCCCCGAGGGCCGCCAGCAGTCGCTGATCAGTCTGGTGACCGTCACCCGTCCGTGACGCGCGTGTGCGATACGAACAGGACTTGGTTAGGCGATCTTGCCGTCCTTCACGTCGGCCTGGAACTGTGCGAGTGTCGGCACCGGGTCGCTGCCGGAGAACCCACCGATCGCCTGCGCCGGGCCGACCGTGGGCCCACCACCGGAGTGCGCGGTCGCGACGGTCGCGGACGAGTAGGCCGCACTGCCCGCCAGGCCACCGGTCAGCCCGGCCTAGCCAGCCCGTGCAGCTCCACAGCTACCTGTGAGCGAGCAGTGAGGTTGTGATGAACGCCTAGCGGGCCTGCTTCTCCCCCGCACCTACGGTAGCCCGGCGCCGGGGCCGCTCACCCGGCACGAGCAGCGCCAGGATGGCGACCACCACCGCGCCGCCGAACAGATACAGCCCCCAGGTACCGGTGAGCAGATGCTGATAGTCGTCGCGCAACTGGCTGTCGAACCGCTGATTCAATCGCCAGGCCGGCACCACGAGCGCCGCGATGCCGGCCAGCACCGCGAGCCATCCCAGGATCCGTGAGCCGAACAGCCCGGCCAGCAGCATCACCAGGGCGACGAGCAGCAACACCACCGTGTAGGACGCGCGCAGCTGCGGCGACTGGGCCTGCACCCCGTCCAGCGGAATTCCGGTCGCGAAGCCGTCGCGGATGTCGACGAGCCGGATGTGGCGGGCCTGCACGACCCCGACGAACGGCCCGAACGCTCCGACCGCCATCACGACCCCACAGGCGAACAGCACCAGATGGACGACAGCGCGCATATGTCCACGGTATTCCGGCCGGCGCCGCAATGCACCGACCCGGCGGAATCCTCGTCGTGTCGCGACCGGACACGCCGAGGGTTCAGGCGCCGGTGGTCGATCCTGGGCGCACCACCATCAGCACCGCGACGGTCGCCCACAGCAGGTTGAAGATGCCGGCCGACATGGCCAGGCGCGCGGCCGTGGCCTCGACGCGGCCGGGGGCGAGGGATGTGAGGGCGGCGCGCTGGTCGGGCAGGATCATCGTGGCCAGGATCGCCGCGGCCGCGGCGGTGAGGGCGATCGATGTGATCAACCATCCGGTCCCGAGTACGCCCAGCGCGGCGCCGGTGGCCAGCCCGAAGATCGGGACCGCGAGGCCCACGACGGCATACACTCGGCAAATACGGTGCAGGACATGCAGATTCGCGCTCGATTCGGTCGTTTCCGCGGCCCGGCGCAGGGCCGGGGGAAACATGCTGGCGGCGACGGCAACCGGTCCGATCGCGATCACCGCGGCCAGAACATGCAGCGACAGCAGCACTTTCGTCACCGGACGCGCTCCGCTCCGCCACGGCGCACGCCGGTGACCTTCGACGCGGGCAGGCGGCCGGCCTTGGCGGTGCCGGTGAGAGCGTCACCCGCCACGGTGACCGCGAAGGCGAGATTCAATCGCATCGGTGACGTGACGGCCTGATTCCAGGTGAGCCGATCACCGTCGAGCACGATGTCGCGAAGCGAAACCCGTTCGCCCGCACCGCTTGCCGTGCCGACGAGAGTACCGTCCTCGCGATGGAGCTCGAGTTCGACGGCAATCCTGCCGATCGGGGTGGAGATGGACAGATCCCACATGCCTGCGGCGGACATGACGAAGTTACTCCTCTGATGTGTCGTGGATCGAGCAGGTCGGGTCAGACGGTGGCGGGCGCGGGTCCCTGGCGGCGCCAGACGGTGCCGCGGCGTTCGTGCGCGAACAGCCGCTCGACCGCATGGGCGATGCGTGGCCCGACCTCGCGTTCGAGCAGATACAGACCGAGGTCGAGACCGGAGGTGACGCCCGCGCCGGTGACGAGATCGCCGTCGTCGACCACACGCGCGTCCACGGCCTGCACGCCTGTGGCATCGAGCAGATCCAGTCCCAGGTGATGAGTGGTCGCCGGGCGCCCCTCCAGCAATCCCGCCATGGCGAGAATCAGCGACCCACCGCAGACGCCGGCCACCGTGATCCGCGGGTTGTCCATCGCCGCGCGGAGCAGGCCGGGCAGGCCGGTGGTCAGCGTGCGGCCGAGGAGAACCGGGATGAATTCGTCGCGGCGCCACTCGCCGGCGGACCCGGCATCCTGGTCCGGCACCTCCCCCGGCTCGCCGATACGGCCCGAGGCGCCGGGGATCAGCACCACACCGGGTCGCGCCGGATCGAGTGCCGCGGTGGCGCGCAACTCCAGCCCGCCGGTGCCGCTCACCACAACTCGCGGCCCTTCCGCCGAGACCAGTTCGACGCTCACGGCTCCCTCGGATGCGGTTCCGCCGGCATAGAGCACCTCGTACGGGGCGATGACGTCGAGCGGATCGAACCCGTCGAACAGGACGATCTGAGCATGCATGGGAATCCCTTCGCATCCACCCGGCCGGCCCGGGCACGGCCCGACGGTATGCGGGCACTCCCGCAGATCCCAGTGGCATTTTCGACATGTTTCGACGGGAAAATGACATAGCTCAGAGAAGTGGCTGTGACCTGGAGGAACAGATCACTATCCGGCGCGCAATGGCGGATGTCACAACTGGCGACGGGGTATGTTCCAGCCATGCACACCGTCGCCGTTCTCGCCCTGGACGGAGTGGTCTCGTTCGACCTCGCCGCCCCGATCGAGGCCTTCAGCCGGACGCGGCTGCCCGACGGCCGCCCCGGCTATCACGTCCGGGTCTGCGCCGAACAATCGGAGGTCGACTCCGGAGCATTCCTCCTGCGCGCGCCCTGGGGACTGGCCGGACTCGCGGACGCCGACACCATCATGGTGCCCGGGACCGCCGACCCGACCGCGCCGATTTCACCGGCCGTCCGCGATGCGCTGTGCACCGCCGCCGCGAACGGAACACGCATCGCCTCCATCTGCACGGGCACGTTTCCGCTGGCCGCCACCGGACTGCTCGACGGCCTGCGCGCCACCACACACTGGATCGCCGCCGCCGAGCTGGCTGCCGCGTATCCGGCCGTCGACGTCGACCCGGATGTGCTCTATGTCGACAACGGCCAGATCCTCACCTCGGCCGGTGCCGCCGCGGCGCTGGACCTGTGCCTGCACATGATCCGCCGCGACTACGGTTCCGCGGTGGCCGCCGACACCGCCCGGCTCTCGGTGATGCCGCTGGAACGCGAAGGCGGACAAGCACAATTCATCGTCCACGGCTTCGCGCCCACGCCCCGTGGCTCCGATCTCGAGCCGCTGCTGAACTGGCTGGAAACCAACCTCGCGGCCGACCTGTCCCTCGACGAGATCGCCGCCCGCGCCGGCGTCAGTACCCGCACCCTCATCCGCCGCTTCCGCGAGCACACCGGCACCACGCCGCTGCAGTGGCTGCATCGCGCCCGCATCCGCCGCGCCCAGCATCTGCTGGAATCCACCGCGCATTCCGTCGAACGCATCGGCGCCCAGGTCGGCTTCGGCTCGCCCACCACCTTCCGCGAGCGCTTCAAACGCACCACCGGCGTCAGCCCGCACAGCTATCGCCGCAATTTCAGCTGATCTTCAGTTCACGGTCGCCGCCTCGGCAACTCATCGCCGACGCACAGCCGGCACCCAGCCTCGGTGCGCATGCTGGCCTTTCAGAGATCGCCGATACGCGTCGGCGCAGCACCGAACGAGCAGGTGACCGATATGGGAACGTCACATCCGAACCGCCGCCTGGGCCGGACCGCGGCGGGGATACTCGTGGCCGTCGGCGCCGTCGGCACCACGACGGCGGCGGTCGTCGCGTACGCCGACAACCAGCCCGCCGCGACGACCGGCACCATCACCGACAACAGCGGCAGCAACAACACCGGCAACACCGATCAGTCGTCCGGCACCTCGGGCAGCGTGCCCCAGCTGAGCCCCGGCCAGGGCACCGCACACGCACGCTCGAGCGGCTCGTGACCTCGGCACCCGCGGCGGAGACCGCCGCAGCCGAATGGGAGCTGTGGAGCACCACCGCGCGCATCGTCGTCACCGACCCGGCCGCGCTGGCCGACGCGCGCCGCCTCGTCGACGCCCACCTGGATCGAGTCGACCACGCCTGCAACCGGTTTCGCGCCGATTCCGAGATCAGCGCGCTGACACCCGGCCGTCCGGTCACGGTCAGCGCGTTGTTCGACGAATATCTCGACGCGGCCCTGACCGTCGCCCGCGACACCGACGGCGACGTCGATCCCACGATCGGCGCCGACCTCGAAAACCTCGGCTACGACCGCGATTTCACGCAGATCACCACCGGACCGGCGGTCGTCGCGCTGCGCGTCACCCCGCGCCCCGACTGGTCGCAGGTGATCCGGTCCCCGCGCGCGGTGACGCTGCCCGCCGGTATGCGACTCGACTTCGGCGCGACGGCAAAGGCCCTGGCCGCCGACCGGTGTGCGCGCACGGTCGCCGATGAACTCGGCTGCGGTGTACTGGTGAGCCTCGGCGGCGACATCGCCACCGCCGGACCCGCACCCGGCGGGCACTGGCAGGTCCTCGTCCAGGACGGCGCGACCCAGCCCGCCACCCTCGTCCGGTTGCCCGCGGGCGCGGCGATCGCCACCTCGAGTACGGTGCGGCGCCGCTGGATTCGCGGGGGACGCCCGCTGCACCACATTCTCGACCCCCGCACCGGATGCGCCGCGGAGCCGGTCTGGCGCACGGTGTCGGTGGCCGCCGAATCCTGCCTCGCGGCCAATGCCGCCGCCACCGCCGCCGTGGTGCGCGGCCGGGCGGCACTGCCGTGGCTGCGGTCCGCCGGGCTCCCGGCCCGGCTCGTCGATCGGGACGGGCGGGTGCTCACACTCGGCAGCTGGCCCGACCAGCCGGAAGGAATTCGATGATGAGCAGTTCCGCGTTCGACCAGGCACTGTGGGCGTTCGGCCGGGGCAGCGGCATCACGGCACTGATCCTGCTGACCGTCGCGGCCGTCGCCGGAATCGCCGCCCGCTCCGGGCGGGCCGTCCTGCTCCCCCGCGCGGGGCTGGCCGAATTCCACCGCGGCGCGGCACTGGCGGCGACGGCGTTCGTCGTCCTGCATGTGCTGACCCTGCTCTTCGATCCGTACGCCCAATTGCGGCTGCTGACTGTCGTGGTGCCGTTCACCGGCGGCTATCGGCCGCTGTGGGTGGGTTTCGGCACCCTGGCCGTCGACCTGCTGGCGGTGGTCGTGATCACCGCCCTGCTGCGACATCGCCTGGGCCCCCGCCTCTTTCGCGTGGTGCACTGGTCGGTCTACGCCCTGTGGCCGGTGGCTCTGATCCACACGCTCGGGTCGGGAAGTGACGTCGACCGGGTCTGGATGCTCACCCTCATCGGCGCGTGCATCGTCGCCGTCGCCACCGCCGGCGTCTGGCGGTTCAGCCGCGGTTTCACCGAATTCAGCACAGTTCCCGAGAGGAGCCGGCAATGACGACACTGACCGGAAACCCCACGACTCCATCCGCCCCGACGGACTCCGACCGGCTGCTGGCGGCCACCGGACCCGAACTCTCCGCACACGTGGCGCGATACGGCCCCGCGCGCGCCGTCGGACGCGAGTTCATCGACGTGGTGTCGGCCGCGGGTCTCACCGGTCGCGGAGGCGCGGGTTTCCCGGTGGCGCGCAAGCTCGCCGCCGTGGCCGACGGACGGCGCGCGATCGTGGTCGCCAACGGCGCCGAGGGCGAACCCGACAGCGACAAGGATGCCGTATTACTCTGGCGCGCACCGCATCTCGTACTCGACGGCCTGTCCGTGGCAGCCGCCGCCGTGGGGGCGGGGCGTTGCCATCTGTACGCCCCGCAACGGCTGCTCGACCCGATTCGGCACGCCCTCGCCGAGCGGCAGTCCACGGGCTACGACGCGCGGCGAGTGGATCTCACGCCCTCCGCCGACACCTTCCTGGCCGGGGAGAAGAGCGCGGTCCTCGAGCGACTGGCCGGTCGCGCGCCGATCCCGCGGGACAAGCCGGTCAGCACCTCCCGCTCCGGGCTGAACGGCCGCCCGGCACTGGTGCAGAACGTGGAGACCCTCGCACATCTGGCGCTGCTGGCCCGATTCGGGCCGTCCTGGTTCCGCGCCGCCGGAACCCGCGACGAACCCGGCACCATGCTGGTCACCCTGTCCGGAACCGACGTCGCCGGTGTCGTCGAGATACCACTCGGCACCGGCCTGACCGAGGTGATCCAACGGTTCGGACGCACCGATCCGGCCGAGGTCCAAGCGGTTCTCGTCGGCGGATACCACGGCGCCTGGCTGCCCGGGACAGCCCTTCCCGGCGCGGCGTTGTCCCGGAAAACATTGCGCCACTGGCACGCGACGCCCGGCGCCGGCGTCATACGCGTACTCCGCCACGACGAGTGCGGGCTGCGGGTCACCGCCGACATCACCGCCTACCTCGCCGCCCAGAGCGCCGGACAATGCGGTCCGTGCCGCAACGGCCTACCGCGGCTGGCACGCACCCTCGACGACCTGGCGGCGGGCGGGCCCACGCGGGCGCAGGACATCGCCCGCATCGCCGATCTGGTCGACGGCCGCGGCGCCTGCCACCACCCCGACGGGACCGCGCGGCTGGCGCGTTCCGCCCTGGCCGTCTTCGCCGGGGACATCGACCACCACCGGCACGGTTGCTGCCGTGCCCGTTCCCAGGAAGCCGCCCGGTGACCGCATCCGACCGCCCCGCCTGGCGCCTGCACATCGACTGGACCCGCTGCGACGGCCGTGGCCTGTGCAGCGAACTGCTCCCCCATGCCATCGCCCGCGACGACTGGGGCTTCCCGCTCACCCGCGACCACCGGGACCCGGTCCTCGACAGCGATGCGGCCCCCGCCGCCCGGGATGCGGTGAGCCTGTGCCCGCGCCTGGCGCTGTCGCTGCGGCGGATCCGATGACAGGGGGTTGAAGGCGCCCATCCCGGGTAAGGGCTCCGGTATGGAGCTACTGGTGATCGTCGGCTTGATCGTCCTGGTCGCCGCGGTACTGCTGTACCGCACGATCCACAACCACCGGTCGGGCCGGACGGAGCCGCCGGACAAAGAGGGCAACCTGCGGTGACGAGGCGGAAACACGCGCAACGACAGGAGGCTGGTCCGGTGACATCTCTGTGGCTCGATCGAGCACCCGTCTCGGTCCCGGTGACCCCGGAACCGGGCGGGGAGTACGACTGCGTCGTCGTCGGCGCCGGGCTCACCGGCCTGGTGACCGCCCTTCTCTTCGCCCGCGCCGGGCGCACGGTCGCGGTGCTCGAGGCCCGCACGATCGGCGCGGTCACGACCGGCAACACCACCGGCAAGCTCAGCTTGCTGCAGGGCACGCACCTCTCGGCGATCACCGCGAAGCATTCGGCGAGCACGGTGCGCAAATACGTCGACGCGAACCTGGAGGGCCAGCAATGGCTGCTGCGGTTCTGCGCCGAGAACGACATCGCCACCCAGCACGCGGACGCGATCACCTACGCCGGCACCGAGGACGGAACCGACTTGGTGCGCAAGGAATTTCGCGCCTGTGAGCAGGCCGGGCTCGACGTCGCGTGGTCCGAGGAGACCGCGCTGCCGTTCCACACCTACGGCGCCGTGCGCCTGGCCGAGCAGGCGCAGTTCGACCCGATGGACGTCCTCGAGGGGCTGACGCTGCAGGCCTGCCGCCACGGCGCCACGATCTTCGAACACACCCGCGTCCGCGCCGTCCACGGCGATACCGTGTCGACCGACCGCGGCGATATCCGCGCGAAGACCGTGGTGTTGGCCACCGGCACACCGATTCTCGATCGCGGCGGATACTTCGCGCGGCTCGAGCCCCACCGCTCCTACGCGGCCGCGTTCCGGGTGCCCGGCGAATTCCCGCACGACATGTACCTGTCCGCCGACCAGCCCACGCGGTCACTGCGGTACGCCCCGCACGGCGGCGAGGATCTGCTGCTCGTCGGTGGCAGCGGGCATGTGGTGGGCCGTACCCGATCGGCGATGGCCCACGTCGCCGACATGTACAACT
Organism: Nocardia kruczakiae NBRC 101016; assembly: GCF_001612965.1. Classification (GTDB taxonomy): domain Bacteria; phylum Actinomycetota; class Actinomycetes; order Mycobacteriales; family Mycobacteriaceae; genus Nocardia; species Nocardia kruczakiae. The sequence goes on along the minus strand of NZ_BDBL01000027.1, from coordinate 13,365 downwards.
GGACGCGCACGCACTTCCCCGATGCCGAACTGACCCACCGCTGGTCGGCCCAGGACTATTCGGCCATCGACCAACTGCCCTACGCCGGGCCGCTGCTTCCGGGCAGCGATCACATCCTCGTCGCGACCGGTTACGCGAAATGGGGAATGACCAACGCGGTGGCGGCGGGTCTCGCGCTGGCCGGCACCGCGCTCGGCGGCCATCAGCCGTGGGCGCAGGCATATCGCACCTGGCGCGGCAGTGAGGTGACCGGGCTGGCGAAGGCCGCGTCGCTGAATATCCAAGTCGCGCGGCATCTGACGACCGGCTGGCTGAGCGCGGCATTCGGCGGCGGTGGCACCCCCGCCGAGGGCGAGGGCCGGGTGGAACGTCGCGGCATCCGCCCCGTCGGGGTCTGCACAGTCGACGGCACCACCTCGGCCGTGTCGCCGGTCTGCCCACACCTGTACGGCATTCTGAACTGGAACGACGCCGAGCGTTCGTGGGATTGCCCGCTGCACGGCTCGCGCTTCACCCACGACGGAAAACTGTTGGAGGGACCGGCTACTCGCGATCTGGACCAGTTGTAACCGGCCGGTGACAGCAGCGGTCGCCGACGCCCGCTAAGGCGTCACGATCGCGAAGTCGGGGTCGGGCGCGTCGAGGTAGCCGACCAGTTCGATCAACTTCGACACATCGCCGTCGACGGTGACCGCGCCGTCGGCGACCAACTGCTGCATATCCTTCGCGCCGAGCAGCGCGGCGTGCAGATCGGCGTCGGACAGGGTGAACGTGACGTCCGGAGCGGGCATATCGGCGCTCACGTCGTAGTGGACGAGAACGCCGTGGCGAAGCTGGGTGCGATGCACGACATCCAGGTCGGAGATCGTCCAGTCGATGGTGATGTCGGCCGACCAGGCCTTGGGACCGTCGATCCGCAGCGCGATGGCGTCGAAGAGCTGTTCCACCGTGAGCGCGGCGGCGATATCGGGTGCGTCCGTGGCGGTCGGAGTGCCGACCGATCCGTTGCGCAATTCGTAGGCGCCCATCAGGAAGAAGTTGCGCCAGGTGCCGTTCTCCGAACCGTAGCCGAGTTGTTCGAAGGTGTCGGCCTGCAGTGCCCGCGCCTCGCGATTGCCGGGGTCGGCGAATATCACGTAATTGAGAACCTGTGCAACCCAACGGAAATCGCCGGCGGCGAACGAGTCGCGCGCCTTCTGCAGCACCTGCTCGGCGCCGCCCATGAACTCGACGTGCCGCTTCGCCGATTCGGTGGGCGGATGCTCCCACAGGGTGGCCGGGTTCCCCTCGAACCAGCCCATGTAGCGCTGATAGATCGCCTTCACATTGTGGCTGACCGATCCGTAATAGCCGTGCGTGTGCCAGGCCGCGGCGAGAGCGGGTGGCAGTTCGATGCTTTCGGCGATTTCGATGCCGACGGCGCCCTTGTTCAGCGCGCGCAAGGTCTGGTCGTGCAAGTAGCCGTACAGATCGCGTTGCAGCGCAAGGAATTCCGTGAGCTCATCGGTTCCCCACGTCGGCCAGTGATGCGAGGCGAACAGCACATCCGCCTGTGCGGCATAACGATTGATCGATTCGGTGAGATATTTCGACCACACATGCGGGTCGCGCACCAGGGCGCCGCGCAATGTGAGCAGATTGTGCAAGGTGTGCGTCGCGTTCTCCGCCATACACAGTGCGCGCCGGTCGGGAAAATAGAAATTCATCTCCGACGGCGCCTCGGTGCCCGGAGTCAGCTGGAATTCGATGCGCACACCGTCGACGATCTCCGTCTGGCCGGTGTGGGTGATGTCGGTCGTGGGTGTGATCAGGGTCGGGGTTCCGGTCGAGGTCGTCGGCCCCAATCCGGCACCGACCGCGCCCTTCGGCCCCCGCCCCAGGGCGGCGCCGTACATGTAGGCGGCGCGGCGGGCCATGGCGGTGCCGGCGTAGACGTTCTCCTCGACGGCATGTTCGACGAATCCCGCGGGCGCGAGAATCGGGCAGCGGCCCGCCGCGACATCCTCCGGCGTGGTCACGCCTTTGACTCCACCGAAATGATCGATATGCGAATGCGAATAGATCACCCCGGTCACCGGCCGGTCACCGCGATGCGTGCGATACAGCGCGAGACCCGCGGCGGCGGTTTCCCGGGAGATCAGCGGATCGATCACGATCACGCCGGTATCGCCCTCGACCACGGTCATATTCGACAGATCGAGCCCGCGAATCTGATAGATCCCCTCGGTCACCTCGAACAAGCCTTGGATGGCACACAGTTTCGACTGTCGCCACAGGCTGGGATGCACAGTGGGCGGGCATTCCGCGTCGAGGAAGGCGTAACCGTCGCTGTCCCACACCACATCGCCGGCCGCATTCTCGACCACGCCGGGTTCCAGCGCCGCGATGAATCCGCGCCGCGCATCCGCGAAATCCTGATCGTCCCCGAAGGGCAGGGCTCGGGTCGCCTCCTCGTTCTGTGTCCGCACACTCCCGGAAACGTCGCCCTGGCCGGTCATAGCACGCACCCCAATCTGCACGAAGGCTGGTTGTGTCGACTCACCCGCGACACTTCCAGCGCTGTCGGGAAGCCACCTCACCCGAGACGGGTGAAGGTCACCTGCTACGGGTGAAGCCCGCACGGCCCGCACCCGAGATCATCGGCTCGACGGCTGCCACCGCAGGGAAGGACCACGGGTCGTGCACCAGTTGCTTCCGGCCACCCAGCGGCGCTCGCTGGACGAGCTCACCGACCGCCTCGATCTGTCGGTCGGCGACGCGCCCGCCAAGCGTTCCGCGTTCTGGACGATGCTCGTATTGTCCGCCGTCATCGCCATATCCGGGGTTGTCGGTGACTCCACGGCAACCGTCATCGGCGCGATGATCGTGGCGCCGCTGTCCGTGCCGATCCTCGGCATCGGGTTCGGCATCGTGACCGGTCGCGCGAAACTCATCGCCCACAGTGCCGTGCTGGTCGTCGCCGGGGTGGTTGCGGTCGTATTGCTCGGCTATCTGTTCGCCCAGCTGTTACCCAATCCGATCAACGTTCTGTCGAATTCGCAGGTGCAGGGGCGGACCTCACCGAAACTGATGGACTTGACGGCGGCGTTGGCCACCGGCTTGGTCGCTGCCGTCGCCGTCACCCGCCGCGATGTCGGCGATGTGCTGCCGGGCGTGGCCATCGCGATCTCGCTGGTCCCCCCGCTCGGCGTCGTCGGCGTCTGTTTGGGTTCGGGCGCACCGTCATTGGCGCTGGGGGCGTTCGTGTTGTTCGCCTCGAATGTGCTGGCGATGATCATCACCACGACCGTCGTGCTGATCATCGCCGGTTACGGACGCGAGGAAGCAACCACCGCACGGCGCGGCCGGGCCTACCTCGCACTCGCCGTGGCGCTCGTCGTGGTCGCGGTCCCCATGACGGTGAATTCGCTGTCGACACTGTGGGCCGGGCAGATCGCCGATGCGGCGCGCACCTGGCTGCGCGAGACACCGGGCGCCGAAATCACCGACGTCACAGTGCACAGCGAGACCGCGACGGTATCGGTGCTGGGGCCTCAGCAACTCCCCCCGCTCGCCGACCTACAGCGGGCGGTCGACGATCTGGTCCCGTGGGATCCGGCCGTCGTCGTCGTGCACACCGTCGGCAATCGTGTCACCAACGAGTAACAGGAGGACGATATGGATCGGGCCGCTAAACCTTCCCTGCTGTCCCGCATCTCGCCGCGGCAGTGGGTGGCGATCGTGCTGGCGGTTCTGGCCGTCATCTTCGTCGCGCAGAATCATCATCGCGTCGACATCAACATCCTCACCGTGACCATCCGGTCGCCGCTGTGGCTGATACTGCTGATCATGTTCGTCGTCGGCTGGATCGTGGGCCTGTTCACCCGGCGCGCCCGGCGCTGACCGCCGGGGACCGGTCACAGTCCGCCGATTCCCTTTCCCAGGACGACGGCGCCCATCACCAGCAGCACGATCGCCATCACGACGTGGTTGTTCGCCTGTAACCACCGCCGGGCGCGGTCGAGCGGTCCCCGCAGCCGTTCGGCGGCCACCAGATATCCGATCACCACCACCAGCACACTGGCGGCCGCGATCACCGTGAACACCAGCACGGCGATCACCTGCGAGCCGCCGCCGATCCCACTCGTTCCGATGGCCACCCCGGCTGAGACGCAGAGCAGCAGATTCTTCGGATTCACCGCCGAGAGCAGCGCGCCCAGGCCAACCGCACCCACCGCGCTCAACGTGTCGATCGCGCGCATCCACCCGGGTACGCCGGTGTCGGAGCGCGACCGCCACTGCATCGCGGCCAATCCCAGCAGCACGACGCCCAGCACGATCTTGATCCACGCGGTCACCGTCGACGAATGCTCGTCCTGCGAATCCGACAACGTTCCGGACAGCACCACGAAAATCGTTGTGACGACGACGATTCCGAGCACCCAGCCGATGGCGAAGCCGGTTCCGGCGCGGGCGGCGTTCGCCGAGAGGATGATCAGGATGGCAGCCACGATCGGTATCGGTGAGATCGCGACGCCGACCGCCAGGGGCAGCAGATCACCGAGGACAGCACCCATGTCCGCGTCACATCTGCGGGCGCCAGGTGGCGCCGGCGCCGATCGAGGTCCCCGCGGCGAAACCCTGCCGCACGGGGTGGCTGTGGACCGGCGCGCGGTACTGCGACGAGGTTGTCATCTCCGACTCCTTCCGAGCAGGGGTGCGGTGACGACTGTGCCGCAGGTGAGCCCCGCCCACCTCACCCGAATCGGATGACGTGACGGCGGGATGCCGGTATCAGTGCCCGGTGGCGACGGCGCCGCCGCCGTTGTGCTTGTCCCGTCCGGCGAGATGGTCGATACCGAGTTTCTCGGCGAACAGATGGCGTTGCACGATCCAGCCCGCCGCCGAGAGCGCGATCCAGGCCAGCGCCGAGAAGATCTGCTGCCACGTGGAATCCGGCGCCCGCAGGAACGACAGGTGATCGTTCATCCGACCGATGCCGCTCAGCATCATGCTCGCACCGCCGATCGAGGTCAGCCACAGCAGTGCGCGGGCCCGGAAGCGGTCGGCGAGGAACCCGCCGGCTACGGCGACCGCCAGGATCACGATCATGCTGAGCGCCCAGTTCTTGTCTCCTGGTTGCAGCACCGCCGCCAATTTGGCGCCGACCATGGCGCCGGTCAACCCGCCGATGACAAAGGCCGCGAAACGGAAGATCAGCGATGTCACCACCCACGAGGCGAGCGCGCCGATCGCGCCGAACAGCAGCAGCCACAGGAACGACGGGGTGAACAGATCCGCGATCATCCAGCCGAGGCCGAAGCCGATCGCGAGGATCCCCAGGTGAACCGACCTGATTCCGTAGAAGCACAGCAGAGCTCCCACGAGCGCAACCACGATGCCGTTCATCCCGACCCCTTCCGACCGTGAACCGCATGTGCGACGGTGCCGCGGTTTCACAGTAACCGCCCAGTTACCGTCAGGACGGGGAATGCGCGAGGCCATTGCGGCGACCGCGGGCCGGCCGCCGGTGCTGTGCGGTTACAGCAGGCGCTCCCGGCCGTAGGTCGCGAATTCGGCCTCCCATGCCTTCTTGTCCGCCGCCGTCATGGGTTCGTATTCGGGTTTGCCGCGTCCGATCCAGCGATAGACGGCCTCGTCGGTGCGCCACGCCTGCTCCTGGAGTTGGCGTTTGAGCACCTTGTTGGAGCCGGTGACCGGCAGATTCGCCGACACCCGAAGCAGTCGCGGCGTCCCCTTGGTCCCGAGATCCCTTTGTGCGGTGAGGAATTCGGCGAATTCGCGCACATCGAACGACTCCGGGTCGGCGACCTCCACCGCGGCCATCACCTGGTCACCGGATCGCGGGTCGGGGACGCCGAACGCGGCCGCGGCGATGACCGCGGGGTGGCGGCGCAGAACCTGTTCGATCATCAGGGCGGAGGTGTTCTCCCCGTCGACGCGAATCCAATCTCCCTTGCGGCCCGCGAAATACAGGAAACCCTCGGTATCGATGTAGCCGAGGTCTCCGGTCCAGTACCAGCCGTTGCGAATGCGTTCGGCATCGGCGGCGTCGTTCTTGTAATAGCCCTCGAAGGCCAGCGCGCCGGCCTTGTCGATCATCTCGCCGATCGCGTCGTCGGGATTGCGGACCCGGCCGAATTCGTCGAGTTCGGCACGCACACATTCGCGCAGCGTATCCGGATTCACCACCGCGACACCGGCGTGGGCGGGACGGCCGAGGGCCGCGGGCGGGGCATTCGGATCCAGCGCCGCCAGGGTCGCGCCCTCGCTGGAACCGTAGCCCTCGAACAATTCGGCGCCGAAGCGGCGCCGGAATTCGGCCTGATCGGCCACCGAGGCCTCGGTGCCGAAACCGCGCACCAGGGCGTTGTCACCGTCGCCCGGTGTTTCGGGGGTGGCGAGCAGATATCCCAGCGCCTTGCCGACATAGGTGAAGAAGGTCGCACCGAAATAGCGGATGTCCGGAAGGAATTGGGAGGCAGAGAATTTCGGTGTCAGGCACACCGTCGCGCCGACCGTCAGCGCCGGCGCCCACAACGCCATGATGGCATTGCCGTGGAACAGCGGCATACAGCAATAGTCGACATCGTCGCGCACATGACCGTATTTGTCCCGCGCCGCGTACGCGATCATCGCAAGGCGGCGCTGACTGCATTTCACCGCTTTCGAGGTTCCGGTGGTGCCGGAGGTGAACAGCAACAGCATCAGCGCGTCCGGGCCGCCGCCCGCGGCCGCCGGTTCGACTCGATGGGAATCGACGAGCGCGGCGTAACCGGGGTCGTCGACCAGCAGATACCGGTCCTCGGGAAGGTCGAGATCCAGGTCGCGCAGGCGCGCCATCCCGGCCGCGTCGGTGACGATCAGCTGGCAGTCGACATACCGGATGTCCGCCGCCAGCTGAGCGTCGCCGCGAGTGGGGTTCAGGCCGGCGACCGTGGCCCCCGCCAAGGCCGCCGCCCCCAGCCAGAAGACGAAGTCGGGAACATTGTCCAGCAGGATCCCGATATGGAAGGGCCCGTCACGACGCAGCGAGTGCGCCAGATCCGCACGGGCGGCCGATTCCCGGACCACCGCGTCCCAGGTCCAATCCCGATCACGGGTGCGCAGTCCGAGCCGCTCGTCACCGAGCCGGTCGAGCAGCAGGGTCGCGACATTCGCCCGGCGCACATCCGCGGCCGCAGGGGTTAGTTCGGTCATTTCGGTATCGCCTTCCATCAGCCGAGTCTGGCCGTTCTCACGCCTTCGAGTGCACGAGTTCGACGTATTCGCCGGGCAATTCGTCGAACCTCAGTTTGCGGATCTCCACCGGTCCGGAGTGATAGGAGTCCTCACCGGCGATCCGGCCCTCCGCGTCGACGGGTGATCGTCGACGACCAATCGGTCGAGGGCGTATTCGAGGATATTGCTGCGGCTCGCGACGAAATCCGAATCCGGGCAGCTCGCCGAGCAGGGCCAGGGACCCGAGGCGCTCGTAGGCGACGACCCGGCGCCCGTGCCAGGTCGAGGAGGCGAAACGCAACGCCCGCAGCGCCTGCTCCCACGACGTGGCGGCGGCGTACGCCGGCAGCCGCTCCCCCATCCCCACCCACGGCCCGCCCGCGCCCCGGCGCGATTCCGGAAATTCCTGCACCACAGCGGAATTCAGCACGTCCGACAGCTCCCGGCAGGTTCCCCGGTCCTGGATCAGCACCGCGGTGGCCCCGCCGAGCCGCGTACCGCCACCACCCGCAGACAGTGCCGCAGCCGGTCCACCAGGACGGCATCGAGTGCGTGCGCGGCGCCGGTCCGCTCCGGCGAGATATCCGCTCAGAATGGCAAGAGTGTGACCACTCTCCGGACGATTCGGCCGAATACTCCCGCTGGGTGGGCGGTCAGGCGATGGCGCCGTTGGCGAAGAGCACCTGTCCGTTGATCCAGCGGCCCGGACCGGCCAGGAAGGCGACCGCTTCGGCGATGTCGTCGGGTGTGCCGAGCCGTTCCAGCGGGGACTGCGCGGCGAGTCGGTCGACGGCCTCCTGATCCTTGCCGTCGAGGAACAGGGGCGTGGCCGTGGGGCCGGGGGCGACCGCGTTCACGGTGATGTCGCGCCCCCGCAGCTCGCGGGCCAGGATCAGAGTCATCGCCTCGACCGCACCTTTGCTCGCCGCGTAGGCGGCGTATCCAGGAGGCGCCAGGCGGGTCACGGAGGTGGAGAACGTGATGACGGCGCCGCCCGAACGCACCCGCCGCGCGGCTTGCTGCGCGACGACGAAGGTGCCGCGAATGTTGGTGCGGTGCATGCGATCCAACGCCTCGAGATCGAAGTCGGCGATCGGCCCCAGCGTCATGATCCCGGCCGTGTTGACGACGACATCGATCCCACCGAAGCCGGCCTCCACCGCGTCGAACGCAGCGGCCATCGCGTGTTCGTCGGCCACATCGCCGCCCACCGCCAGGGCTCGGCCGCCGCGCCCTTCGAGTTCGGCCACGAGTTCGTCGGCCGCGGTCTTGTTTCCGGCGTAGTGGACGCCGACGGCCATTCCCTCGGCCGCGAGACGCCGGGCGACGGCGCGACCGATGCCGCCCGAGGCTCCCGTCACCAGTGCGACGCGCGTGTGTTCAGCCATGATGCCTCCCTCGGATTTATGAACTACTAGTCCATATAATCAGATTGTGAACGCTGCGTCCATATGTCACGCTGGAGAAGTTCGAAAACGGAGGTCGAGAATGCCCGAACAGGACGAGGCGGGACGGAAGCGACGAGGCCGGGGCCGCCGTCCGGCCGCCGAAGTGCGCGCCGAAGCGCTCGACGCCGCCGGCACGCTGCTCCTCGAGTCGGGGATGGGCGCGTTCACCATCGAGGCGGTCGCGGAGAAGGCCGGTGTCAGCAAGACGACGCTGTACAAGTGGTGGCCGTCGAAGGGCGCGCTCGCGCTCGACGGATACTTCCATGCCGTCGAATCCGCGCTCACCTTTCCGGACACCGGCGATATCGAGGCCGACCTGACCGCCCAGCTCCGCTCGTTCGTCCACGTCCTCACCCACACGCGCGCCGGGCGAGTGATCGCCGAACTCGTCGGCCAGGCCCAGACCGATCCGGAACTGTCCGCCGCCCTGCTCGAACGCTATTCGGGACCGCGCCGCCGGCTGGCCGTGGAGGCCATGCGCCGCGCACAGCAGCGGGGCCAACTGCGTGCCGACATCGATCCGGAGATCGTCGTGGATCAACTGTGGGGCGCCTGCTACCACCGCCTGCTGCTGCCGAACCTGCCCCTCGGCGAGCACTTCGCCACCAGCCTGGTCACCAACGTTCTGTACGGCACGGCCGCACCGTCGGACGGCCGAAAACCCGCCCGAGAGGACTGAATACACTCACCACATCCGCGAGCCGATCGATCGATGGGAGTGCCGTGCCGTTTCCCCCGCCCGAGCCGTGCGCGCACCGGATCCGGACAACGGCCGGACGGCCTTGCCTCCCGGCGTCGTGGCTGCGGGATACGCCGCCGACGAACGAGGCCGCGCGGCGGGCGATCACCGGATCCGGGCTGCGGGGGTCGGGAGCGTGAAGGCGGCGTGGGGGCGGATCGCGCTCGAATCATTTGCGGTGGTCGCGACCCTGGTAGGCGCCGCCGGTGTGGCACTGCACTTCAATCGAACCGAGTCCCGGTGGCTGATTCTGGCCGCGTCGGGTGCGCCGTATCTGATGTGTGCCGCGCTGCTCGGGGTGGCGTTGTTCGCCGCCGCGAAGCGGTGGGCCGGGGTCGCGGTGGCCATTGCCGTTGTGGGCGTGGCGATCTGGACGCAGGCTCCACTGTATGTCGGCCGCTCCCCCGGCGATCACGGCACGCCGCTGACGGTGATGCAGGCCAATCTGCTCTTCGACGGCGCCGATCCGCAGGCGCTGATCGAGCAGGTCCGCGAACGCAAGGTCGGCATCCTGACCGTCGAGGAACTGACTCCGGCCGCGGTGCACGCCCTCGAGGACGTCGGCCTGGACCGGTTGCTGCCGCATCGATATCTGTCGCCCGGGCGGACCGCCACCGGGACCGGGATCTGGAGCGCCTATCCCCTCTCGGACACTGTCGAATACGACGGATTCGTCCTGAACCAGCTCTCCGCGACCGCCACCGTCCCGGAGGTCGGGCCGGTCGGCGTCTATGCCTTCCATCCGGTGCCCCCGATCTCCGGAACACATCTGTGGGCCGACGAATTGTCCCGGCTACGAACCATTCTCGACCGCTCGCCCGCGGATCGGCCGGTGATCGTCGGCGGCGATTTCAACGCGACCTTCGACCATGCCCAATTCCGGGCGATGCTCTCGGACCGGTTCCACGACGCCGCCGAGCAGGAGGGCGCCGGCCACCTCGTCACCTACCCCACCGATAAACGCTGGCCACCGCTGGTCGGCATCGACCACATCCTGGTCGCCGACGGCCACGCGGACACCGTCGACACGATCCGCCTGCCCGGCGCCGATCACAAGGCGCTGATCGCGCACCTGCGCCTCACCCACTCGCGATAGCGCCCGAGTAGCCCGGCTCGATTGTCGGTACCCGCCGCTATCGTCGGCCCATGCACCCCGCCACCGCGGTCGTCGCGGACATCGTCGCAGCGATCACCCCGCTGGATACCCTGGAGCAGAAGCACATCCGGCAGACATTGTCGTGGCTCGCCGGCACCGACGACATCTTCCGGCGAGAACCCCCGGCCACACCGCCACAACACCTGGTGTCGTATGTGGTGGTCGTCGATCCGGATGCCCGCGCGGTACTGCTCGGCGCCCACCGCAAGTCCGGACTACACCTACCCATGGGCGGTCACGTGGATCCGGGGGAAGACCCTCTGCACACCGCCCGACGAGAGGCCGCCGAAGAACTCGGAACGGACGCCGATTTCACCGTCGTCGGCGAACGCCCCCTGTTCCTCACCAGCACCCGAACCGTCGGCACTCACCCCCACCGCGACGTCTCCCTCTGGTACGTGATTCGCGGCCACCGCGACCACCCCTTCACCCTCGACCCACGAGAATTCGCCGGCGGCCGATGGTGGGAGATCGATCGCGCCACCATCCCCGAATCCGACCCGCACATAAGCCGATTCCTCACCAAACTGCGCACCGCGCTGTCCGGGTAGCGCCGCCGCGACACCGGCTCGGCGTCGGCCCGGTCTGCGGCCGGATGCCAATTCAGCCCAGATGAGGCTCGGTGCGTTGCTCCACGTCGCGGCGTCAGTTCTCTTCGATTGCGGTCTACATCCTTTCGGGCGCAGCGATTCCCAGTAGTCCGAGCCCGTGCGACAGGGTGGCCGCCGTGAGTCGACACAACGCCAGGCGATTACCCCGCAGAGGTTCGGCCGCACTCAGGACCGGGCAGTTGTCGTAAAAGGTGGTGAAGTCGCGCGCCAGCTCGTAGAGGTAGCCACACAATCGGTGTGGTTCGAGTGTTTCGGCGACCTCACGAACGGTCGAGCTATAGGCATCGAGTTCCAAAGCGAGTGCACGTTCGGCCGGTTCCAGCACCACATCGACATCGACGATCGGTGTGGACTCGCCCGCCTTGCGCAGGATCGAACGAATCCGCGTGTGCGCGTATTGCAGATACACGGACGTGTTTCCGTTGAATGCGATCATGCGGTCGAGGTCGAAGGTGTAGTCCTTGACCCGCGAAGTCGACAGATCGGCATACTTGACCGCACCGATCCCGGCCTGTTCGGCGATCTTGTCCAGCTCTGCCGGGGCCAGGTCGGGGTCTTTGTCAGCGACAACTTCACGGGCCTTCGTGAAAGCGTCGTCGAGCAGGTCCATCAATCGCACGGTTCCACCGGCGCGGGTCTTGAACGGCCTGCCGTCGGGACCGAGGACCGTGCCATAGGCGATGTGTTCCGCGTCGACCTTCTCGGTGAGCCAGCCTGCGCGCCTCGCGGTTTCGAAGATCAGTTGGAAGTGCAGGGCTTGGCGGGAGTCGGTCACATACAGCAGCCGTTGCGCCCCCAACTCGCTGATCCGGTAGCGGATCGTAGCGAGATCGGTTGTGTCGTAACCGTATCCACCGTCCCTTTTTCGCACCATCAATGGCACCGGCCGGCCGTCGGGACCGTTCACTTCCTCGGAGAAAACGACCAGCGCGCCATCACTCTCGACCGCGATCCCCTTGCCGACCAGCTCGTCGACGGTGTCCACCAGCATCGAGTTGTAGAACGATTCCCCCACCGAATCCTCGGCAGTCAGCAACACCCCGAGCCGACGGTAAATATCGGCGAAGGCTTGTTCCGACTCCGAGACGATCTCGCGCCACCGAGCCAGCGTCGCCGGATCACCGGCCTGCAATGCCACCACCCGCGCCCGCGACCTGTCCGCGAACGCCGAGTCGGCATCGAACTCCTTACGCGCCGCCTTGTACAACGCGTCCAACGCGGACACCGACGAACCGTCCCGCTCAGCGAGATCTTCACGGCGCCAGCGCGCATCCGGGTGCTCGTCCAGGTATTGGATCAGCATCCCGAACTGAGTTCCCCAGTCCCCCAAGTGATTCTGACGAACCACCTCCGCCCCCAGGAACTCCAGCAGGCGGGCCAAGCTGTCGCCGATGATCGTCGTCCGCAGATGCCCTACGTGCATCTCCTTGGCGATGTTGGGCGCCGAGTAGTCGACGACCGTCCGGCATCCGCCCTCCGACGCAGCGACTCCGAGGCGGTCATCGGCCAGTCGTGCCGCGACCTGCTGCCACACCGCCCTATCGGAAACCCCGATATTCAGAAAACCAGGGCCGGACAGCTCCACCGAAACGACCGGCGCTCCAACCGATTCCAGGTTCTCGGCGAATTCAGTCGCCAGTTCGACCGGCTTGACCTTCAACCGTTTGGCCAGAGAAAGAGCAACGTTGGATTGGAAATCGGCGTGTGCGGATCGTCGGACTACCGGGTCTGCGCCTGCCGCAGCGGGTCGGACCACGCTGACCGTACGAGACACGGCATCAGCGACAAGGTCGATCAACGGCAGAACCCCGGTTTGGGCCACGGGAAGAATCCTCCTGAATAGTCGGGATGAGCCAGTATCCCAGGCCGGCAAGGAGCATGCCTGTTGGCATCTCAGCTATCTTGCGGTCGATCCGTCGGTTTGCGGATGTGTGTGCCGTCGATGTCCCTGACGAATCCTTCGGCCATGAGTTCGCCCATCCCCCGTGCAAGTGTCGACCGCAGGTGCGCTCCATCGTCGTACCTGAGGAAGTTCTTACCAGCCGCGCTCGCACAACAGACAACGGCACGGCTGATGTCAGCCAGACCGAAGGTCGCACGGTGACGAATGTAGCCGCGCCCCGGTTGGGTGTCGGCCCAGTCTGCGGCCGGACGCCAATTCAGCCCAGATATGGCTGGGTGCGTTGCTCT
>NZ_BDBL01000026.1 GCF_001612965.1 Nocardia kruczakiae NBRC 101016 | reverse complement strand
GGCCCCGCCGGCGCAAGTGGTGGGTCGCCGCCGCGGCCACCGTCGTCGTGCTCGCGCTGGCCGGTGGCGGAATCGCGCTGGCGGTGACGGTCGCGCGCGAGGAACCGGGTACCGCCGCCGCGGTCGCGACCGCGACGACCGCGACGACCCCGACCCCTGCCGGATCCGCCGAAACATCCGCCCCGGCCCCCGCGCCGCAGACTCCGCCGTGCCCGGCCGAGTCGCACGACGGCATCGTCGTCGGCAACGGCGCCGGCGGCGTCACCGACGGGCCGAATTCCATTCTGGGATTCGAGTATTCGTATTACACCGAGCGCAGCGGTGAGCGAGCTCAGGCCTTCGTCGCCCCGGACACCGTCAACGTCGCCGCCGCCGACGGTCTGCAGCAGGCGATCGACACCGTGATCCCGCCCGGGACCACGTACTGCGTTCACATCACCACGCGCGCGCCGGATCTGTTCGATGTGGATATCGAGGAGCATCGGCCCGACGGCGGCCACACGACCTACCGGCAGTCCGTGCGGACGGTCGTCCGTGACGGCCGCACCCTGCTCTACGAAATCCGCGGGCGGTAACGGCCGATCCGGCGGGGCTGTACCGAGGCCGCGGGCGCCGGTACGCTGCGAGATGCCCCGCGCGTGAGAGGATGTGCCATGGATACTCGCATTGTTTCTCGACAGTGCACCCTGTGTGAGGCGCACTGCGGAATCCGGGTCACCGTCGAAGGCGACCGCGTCGTCCGCATCGAGGGAAATCCCGACGATGTGCTGTCCGAGGGATATATCTGTCCCAAGGCCACGGCGATGGGAGCGCTGCACCACGACCCGGATCGGCTCCGCACGCCGGTGCGCCGCGTCGGCGATCGGTTCGAGCCGATCGGCTGGGACGAAGCCTTCCGCGAGATCGGGCAGCGGCTGCGCCGGATCCGCTCCGAGCACGGTCCGAACGCGATCGGCATGTATCTGGGAAACCCTGCGGCCCATAGTTCTTCGGTGATGTACGGCCTGCTGCTGCGGGTCGCGTTGTCGACCCACAACTTCTTCTCCGCCTCCTCGATCGATCAGTTGCCGCAGGAATTCGCGGCCTGGCGGATGTTCGGATCCAATGTCCTGATGCCGGTCGCCGATATCGACCGCACCGACCGGCTGGTGATCCTGGGCGCGAATCCGGCGGTGTCGAACGGGTCGGTGACGACCATGCCGAATGCCAAGCAGCGCATCAAGCGGGTGCGTGAGCGCGGCGGCACGGTCGTGGTGATCGATCCGCGCCGCACCGAGACCGCACGCCTGGCCGACCAGCACATCGCGGTCGTCCCGGGTGGGGACGTCTATCTGCTGCTGGCCGTGCTCAACGTCCTGATCGACGAGAAGCTGTGCGACGAGCGGGCCGTGCGTGCGCGCTGTTCGGGCTGGGACGAACTGCGCGAGACCGTCGCGCAGTGCACGCCCGAACTGGCGGCCCCGCATGCCGGTGTCGACGCCGAGACCATCCGGGGATTCGCCCGCGACCATGCCGCGGCCCGCTCGGCCGTGCTCTACGCGCGGATCGGCGTATGCCAGCAGGTGACCGGCACGCTCACGCACTGGCTGGTGAACACGATCAACGCCGTGACCGGCAATCTGGACCGGGCGGGCGGGCAGATGTTCGCGACCGCGCCGGTCGACGCCGCCCGCTACGGCAAATATCTGCCGATGGGCCACGGCGCGTGGACCGACCGCTCGGGCCGCTACAAATCCTTCCGTTCCGAACTGCCGGTGGCGGCGCTGGCCGACGAGATCCTCACCGAGGGCCACGGGCAGATCCGGGCGATGGTCACCTATGCCGGCAATCCGGTGCTGTCGACGCCGCAGCGCGGGCGCCTGGACGCGGCGCTGGAATCGCTGGATTTCTTTGTGGCCGTGGACATGTACGTCACCGAGACCACCCGGCACGCCGACATCATCCTGCCGCCGGTGTCCCAGCTCGAGCGCGAGGACGTCAACCTGCTGTTCCCGGTGTTCAGCGTGCGCAACAATCTGCGCTACGACGCCAGGGTGTTCGAGCCGCCGGCCGACGGCCTCGAGGACTGGCAGATCATGGCGCGGCTGGTCACCGAGGTCGTGCCGCTGCCGGCGCGACGACTCACCGGCAGGATGCTGAACGCGATGTTCGAACGCCTCTCGCCGGTGCGGCTGGCGGCTCTGGGCATCGCGGCCGGTCCGTACGGCGTGCTGCGCCGCGGCCGTGCGGGCCTGACCATCACCAAACTGCGCGCCTCCGCGGGCGGCATCGATCTCGGACCGCTGCGCCCGCGCCTGCGCACGCTGATCGGCACCCGCGACCGCAAGGTCCGGTTGGCGCCGCAGGATTTCCGCGCCGAGGTGGCGAAGCTGCTCGCCGACCTGCCGGCGACGCCGCCCGGCGGTGCCGACGGATTCGATCTGCGCCTGATCGGCCGTCGCCATCTGCGCAGCAACAACTCGTGGCTGCACAACGTCCCGGCCATGGTGAAGGGCCGCGATCGCTGCACCGTCCTCATGCATCCGGCCGACGCCGGCGCGCGCGGGCTGGCAGACGGCGAACCGGTCACCGTCACCTCGTCGAGCGGTTCGATCGTGGTGACCCTGGAGGTCGGCGACGATATCCGACCGGGCACGGTCGCGATTCCGCACGGCTGGGGCCACCGCGAACCCGGCGTCGGCTGGCGGGTCGCCGCCTCCCTCCCGGGCGCCAACGTCAACCTCCTCCACGACCCGGCACTGGTCGACCCGCTGTCCGGCACGGCCGCGGTCAACAACACCTGGGTCCGGGTAAGCGCCACCGCATAACCGGCGCGACAGCGCCTACGGCCCGGTATCTTTCGAGCGATCGAACGCTCTCGGTACGGATGTGGTTGGCTGTACCGTCAGCGGATACGGGCCGATCGACCGGAAGGGTGTCATGGCTGAGGAAGTGCTCGCGGAGATGGTGTCCACCGTCTTCCAGATCGTCGCGCACGAGGGCGCGGCCGTGCGCGAAGGCGACACCCTGGTGCTGCTGGAGTCGATGAAGATGGAGATCCCCGTGGTGGCCGAGGCGGACGGCACCGTCGCCTCGATCAATGTGAAACCCGGCGACGTCCTGCAGAAGGGCGATCTGATCGCCGTCATCTCGTAGCTTCCGCCGCGACACGACTTCGGCTCGCGGGCGGGTGCCGTAGCCTTTGTTCCCGTGTCCACTCTTAGTGATCTGCTCGCCGAACACACCGATCTCCCCGGTGCGGCGGTGGACCATCTGCAGCGCGTGGTGGGGGATTGGCAGCTGCTGGCCGACCTGTCGTTCGCCGATCTGCAACTGTGGGTCGGGATCGGCCCGGTGACCGACGGCGCCGACGTGGTCTGCGTCGCCCAATGCCGGCCCACGACCGCCCCGACGGTCCAGCCCGACGATCTGGTCGGATCGCTCGCGTCGCACCAGGAACATCCGCAGATCTTCCAGGCCCTGAGTTCGGGCGAGATCGTGCGGGTCGAGGGCGACGGCGAATCCACCGGCGTCTACCACCCCACCCCGGCGCGGGTCATCCGCGAGGGAATCCCGGTGCGCTGCGGCACCGACGTCATCGCCGTGCTCGGCCGCGATACCGATATGCAGCGCTCGAAGGTCCGCGGCAGCCTCGAGCACGCATATATGAGCTGCGCCGACGATCTGTGTCAGATGATCGCCGACGGGACCTTCCCCACTCTGGAGGACCGCACCGGCTCACATTCCAGCCCGCGCGCCGGGGACGGCTTCATCCGCCTCGACACCGCAGGCCTGGTCGTCTACGCCAGCCCGAACGCGCTGTCGGCGTATCACCGCATGGGCCTGCAGAGCGAGCTGGCCGGACAGGATCTGGCCCAATCGACCCGCTCGCTGATCACCGATCCGTTCGACGCACAGGAGGTCGTCAGCGACATCCAGGCCGCGCTGGCCGGCAAATCGGGCCGCCGGATGGAGGTCGAGGCGCGCGGCGCGACGGTACTGCTGCGCACGCTGGTGCTGCGCCCGCACGGTGAACTGGCGGGGGCCGCGGTGCTGGTCCGTGACGTCACGGAGGTCAAGCGCCGCGACCGGGCGTTGCTGTCCAAGGACGCCACCATCCGCGAGATCCATCATCGGGTGAAGAACAACCTGCAGACCGTCGCCGCCCTGCTGCGCCTGCAGGCCCGCCGCACCGAGAACGAAGAGGCCCGGGTGGCGCTCACCGAATCGGTGCGCCGCGTCACCTCCATCGCCTCCGTGCACGAAATGCTGTCGATGTCGGTGGACGAGGAGGTCGACCTCGACGAGGTGGTCGATCGCCTGCTGCCGATCATGGCCGATGTGGCGACCGTGCACACCGCGCGCATCAAGGTCCGCCGCGACGGTTCGCTGGGAGTTTTCTCGGCCGAACGCGCGACCCCGTTGGTGATGGTGCTGACCGAATTGGTGCAGAACGCCATCGAGCATGCCTTCGACGCGGGCGAAAACGGCACTGTCACAATACGTTCCGAGCGTTCGGCGCGGTGGCTGGATGTCATCATCAGCGACGACGGACGCGGGTTGCCGGAGGGATTCAGCCTCGACGGTTCCGATCGGCTGGGATTGCAGATCGTGCGCACTCTCGTGACCGCGGAACTCGGCGGCTCGATCGGTTTGCATCCCGGCGCCGATATCGGCACCGACGCCGTGCTGCGGGTGCCGCTGGGTCGCCGTAACGCGCGCTGAAACGGCGCCTCGCGCACATGCGAGTCGCGGAAATCGGATAAGTCCGAATCGCCACCGAACGGTTATGTGAAATAGCGCGGGAAAACAATCCGGCAACAAAAACAGTGAAGCCCGGCACCTTTCCGGTGCCGGGCCGAAATGCGTTACCGGTCGGGCTGTGCGGTTACTACGTGCCGGTAACGCTGCGCGTCTCAGACGACGCTGCGAGTGCGGGTGCGGGCGTTGCGCCGCTTCAGCGCCCGGCGCTCGTCTTCGCTCATGCCACCCCACACGCCGGCATCCTGTCCGGAGGACAAGGCCCAGGACAGGCAGTCGGCGGTCACGGGGCAGCGGGCGCAGACCAGCTTGGCATCGGCAATCTGCGCGAGCGCCGGACCACTGTTACCCACCGGGAAGAACAGCTCGGGGTCCTCGTCGCGACAGATGGCCTTGTGGCGCCAGTCCATTCCTCTGCTCCTTTGCATGGGCGCCGTAAGGCGCCGCTGGTTTGTGGTCCGTTCACTTGTGCGTCTCGAATGTTTCCGCACGGTTGCTTGTGAATGCTTTCACGAACACCGTAGATGTCAATAGCCTTCGGGTGCACCGTGGGGAAGCTCACGCTCTAAAGCCCTGAAAAGCCGGGCCTGCGGAGTCCTTTGTACTCGCTTGTGCTGGTTTCCGCAGCGCAACTGCGAGGTTTCTCAGTTGTGTCGGGCGGAATCCGGCTCGGGAGCGACCACTTCGAGCACTTCTGGCACCGAGGTGAAATCCACCACGTTGCGGCGGCCGATGAAGTCGCCATCGATTTGCAGGCCGACCTCGTCGTCGGCCTCGATTCGCACCGAAGATACGTCGTCGACGCGAAACAAATTGCGGGCCTTCGGATCTCCGTCGGACGCCAGGAGTTGCCTGGCGACCGACAGTGTCGGCAATACCCCCATGGTCCGCATCGCAAACACGCCGAGCCCGCGTTCGAAGGTCGTCCCGGGGTTGGTGCGCACCGGAGTGCTGTCCAGATAGGTCCACGGACTGGTGTTCGTCACGAAGGCGTAATGCACGCCCGGCACCGGATCGTGGCCGGGAACGTGCACGGTGATCGCGGGCTCGCGCCGCTTGGCCCGGAAGAACTGCCGGACCGTGGTGCGCAGATACCGTGCCGGTGTCGCGGCATGACCCGCGGCGCGGCTGCGATCGATCGCCTCGCACACGTCGGCGTCCAACCCGACGCCCGCGCTGAACGCGCACCAGCGGCCGTCGGCGACCATCAGGCCGATCCGGCGATCGCCGGCATGGGCGTCGCCGCCGTCGAGCGAGAGCAGGTCGATGAGCTGATTGGTCGCGGCCACCGGATCCGCTTCGATACCCAGCGAACGCGCGAACACGTTCGCCGAACCGCCCGGGATCACGCCCAACCGCGGGATCCAGGTGCCCGCTCGTCGCGCGGCGGCCGATTCCGCCACGCCCGCGGGGGCCGATGCGGACGCGCCCGGTTCCGGCAGCGGGAGGAATCCGTTGACGGTCTCGTTGACCGTGCCGTCGCCGCCGTGCACCACGATCAGGTCCATCTCGGCATCGGTCGCCCACTGCGCCAATTCGGCCGCGTGTCCACGATGCTGGGTATGCGCCACGATGAGCTGGGTGCGGCTCTCCAGCGCGTGGGCGAGCAGATCCCGCGTGGCCGGAGTGGTCGAGGTGGCATTCGGATTCACGATCAACAGCGTCCGCACCCTGAGCAGCCTACTGAGCGATCGCCGCCGAATCCCGCCGCGGAGGTGACCACGCGTGCGAGGCCCGGTTCGCGCGGTTCTACGCTGGGCGGGTGGCGAAGCAGAACGCGGACAGTGAGAGCACCGGCGACACCACCGGCGGCGCGGCCGACCCGACTCCGGGCACGGTGCGCATCGCGGGTGCGCTGGCCACGCTCGAGGGCCTGATCGGGGTGATCATCGCGATCGTGCTCGTGGTGCAGGGCATCACGTCGGCCGACACCTCCGCGAAATCGGCCTACGGCACCGCCGCCTGGTTCGTCATCCTGGCCGGCGCGGTGCTGGCCGCCGGGATCGGCCTGCTGCGCGGAAAGCGCTGGGGCCGGGCCATCGTGGTGATCGCGCAGGTCCTGCTGCTGCCCGCCGCCTGGTACATGCTCAGCTCGCATCGGTTCGAACTGGGCATTCCGGTGGGGCTGCTCGCACTCGTCACCCTCGGCCTGATCTTCTCGCCGCCGTCGGTGCGCTGGATGGCCCAGGCCTACGACGTCGCGGACTGACGCCACATCGGCCACAGCAGTGGTCCGCCGCCGGTGACGTCGAGTTCGCCGCGCAGATCGAAGCCGAAGCGCTCGTAATACGCGATATTGGCGAACTTGCTGGATTCCAGATACGCGGGCGCGCCGGTTTCGTCACAGTGCGCCAGTCGCGGCGCCAGCAGGGCGTGCCCGTACCCCTTGCCGCGAACCGCCGGATCGGTGCCGACGATGGCGAGATACCAATGTGGTTCGTGCGGATGCGCCTTGCTCATCCGGTCCGACATCCGCCCGGCGGCGAGCAGCCGCAGCCGGAACGCACGCGCCAGCGCGGGCAGCATCCGCAGCTGATCGGCGTCCGAGGAATTCCACTGCCCGGGCGGCGACCACACCGCGCCCCCGACGATCCGGCCCGACGCGTCGAAAGCCGCGTCGACCGCTCCGTGCCGCAGGTACAGATGCCGGATCAGCGCGCCGAACATGGTCGCCGCGCGGGCCGGCCGGGTGCGTTCGGCCGGTATGCACCACTGCACGATCGGATCGTCGTCGAACGCCAGGCCGAGCACGCGGGCTAGTTCCGGCACTTCCGATTCCGTCACGGGACGAACGGTCACATCCATCGGTCCACCCTATGCCCGCGACCGCGCGAAACGCCGCCTCAGCGGCCGTTGTGGCGGCCGGAGGCGCGTCGGTCGAGTTCGGCCAGGCGTCGGTCGAGAAAATCGCGCTCGGCGGCGTTCTCGGTCAGCAGCAGGGCCTCGGAGTAGGCGAGCCGGGCCTCGTCGAACCGGCCGAGTTCGGTGAGGAAGTGGGCGCGCGCGGCGGGCAGATAGCTGTACCCGGCCAGCTGCGGTTCCGCGGCGAGGGCGTCGAGCGCGGCGTACCCGGCGGCCGGATCGCCCGCCATCCCGATCGCAACGGCTCGGTTGAGCGCCACCACCGGCGACGGCCAGATCCGGATCAGCACGTCGTAGAGACCGCGGATCTCCCGCCAGTCGGTGGCGGCGTAGCTGGGCGCCTCGGCGTGCACCGCGGCGATCGCGGCCTGCAGCCCGTAGCGGCCCGGCCGCCGTTCCAGCGCGAAGCGCACCAGCGCGATGCCCTGGGTGATCTCCTCCCGATCCCAGCGCGCGCGGTCCTGATCGGCCAGCGCGACCATGGCGCCCGCGGACGTCACCCGCGCCGCGCGGCGGGCGTCGGTGAGCAGCAGCAGCGCGAGCAGGCCCGCGATCTCCGGATCCTCGGGCAGCAGAGCGTGCAGCATCCGCGCCAGATCGAGGGCACGTTCGGTCAGATCGCGGCGGATGAGGTCCTCGCCCGACGGTGCGGTGTGCCCGGTGGTGAACAGCAGATGCACCACCGCCAGCACGGCCTCGACGCGCTCGGGCAGTTCGGCCGGTGCCGGTACCCGGTAGGGAATCCGGGCCGCGGCGATCTTCTTCTTGGCGCGGGTGATCCGCGCGGCCATCGTCGGCTCGGCCACCAGGAAGGCGCGCGCCACCTCGGCCGTGGTGAGCCCGCAGACCAGACGCAGGGTGAGCGCGACCTGGGTCTGCGGAGCCAGCGCCGGATGGCAGCAGGTGCAGATCAGTCGCAGCCGGTCGTCGGGGAACTGCGGATCGTACGGATCGATGGCATCGAAATCGGTTGTCCCGCTGGTTTTTTCGTCCGCGATGAGCAACGGCATCGCCCGGCGCGCGGTGGACTGCCGGCGCAGCAGATCCAGTGCGCGATTGCGCGCCACCGTGGTCAGCCAGGCCGCGGGCCGGGACGGAATTCCGTCCGCGGCCCATCGCACCAGCGCCTGCGCGTACGCGTCCTGGACGCATTCCTCGGCGAGCTCGAGGTCGTGGGTCACCCGCACGGTCGCCGCCAGCACGAACGCCCACTCCCGGCGATGCGCGTCGGCCACCGCCGCGGCGACCCGGTCGGTGGAGCGGTCGATGCGGGCGGGATCGGGGGAGTGGTCGTCGAGCACGGTGCGGCTCAGCTCAATTCGAGGACCGGGCGCACTTCCACGCCCCCGGAGTTCATCGGCACGCGGCGGGCGATGGCGATCGCGGCGTCGAGGTCCTCGGCCTCGATCAGGTAGTAGCCGCCGAGCTGCTCCTTGGTCTCGGCGAACGGGCCGTCGGTGATCACGAAGTCACCGGCGCCGTCCGGCCGCACGCTGGTGGCGGTGTGACTGTGGTGCAAGGCGTTTCCGCCGCGCAGCGCCGCCGCGTGGGCCTCGCCGAACTGCCGGTGACTGTCCACCATCGCGTCGCCGGCCTCCGGTTCGGCCACGGCACGCTCGTCCTGGTAGATGAGGATCAGATATTGCGACATGGTTTCGTCCTCCGAGTGGGTGGCCCGCCTTTCGAGCCATTCAACTCTTCGACGCGCACCCCGCCGCGGAATCGACACCGGCCGCGCGGAATTCTCAGATTTTTCCGGGATCGGCGAGCCGCGCCAGCGCGTCGCCCGCGAGCCGGAACCCGGTCCACTCGTCCTGGGCCACCGCACCCAGCCCGCGGTAGAACTCGATCGAGGGCGTATTCCAGTCCAGCACCGACCAATCCACCCGGGTGTATCCGTTGGCCACGGCCTCGCGGGCCAGTTCGGCGAGCAGCGCCGTGCCCAGGCCGCGACCGCGCGCCTCCGGCCGGACGTACAGATCCTCCAGATAGATGCCGTGCTTACCGGTCCAGGTCGAATAGTTCAGAAACCAGATCGCGCATCCGGCGACCCGCCCATCGACGGTCGCGACATGGGCGAACAGCGCCGGCGCCGGACCGAACAGGGCGGAGTGCAGGTCGGCGGCCGTCAAGGCACACTGTTCGCGCGCCTTCTCGTAGTCGGCGAGGTCGTAGACGAGGTCGACCAGGGCGGGCACATCCTCGGGCGTGGCGCGGCGAATCATCGGCTCGCCTCGGTGTCGGATTCTCGGCTCGCCTCGGGCGGCACGATATTGTGCGCCAGAATCGTCGCGGCCTGGTGATCGTGCCCCAGCACGCTGATCGCGGCCGTGGACAGGAAGAATCGCCGTCCCTCCCGAGCCGGGAACCCCGCCCAGCGCGCGATCAGCACCCGGGAGAAATGTCCGTGCCCGACCAGCACCACATCGCGCATCCGCAGCGCGGGCGCCACCGATTCCAGCACCCGGTCGGCCCGCGCGCCGACCGCATCGGCGGATTCACCGCCCGGGACGTCGCCGGTGAAGACCGTCCAGCCGGGCGCGGTTTCGCGGATCTGCGGGGTGGTCAGGCCCTCGTAGTCGCCGTAGTCCCATTCGACCAGGTCGTCGTCGATGCGCGGATCGGGCAGCCCGGCCAGTTCGGCGCTGTGCACGGCGCGCTGCTTCGGGCTGGTCAGTACCAGCGGATCGCTCAGGCCGAGTCCCGCCACGACCTTCCCCGCGGCCCGGGCCTGCGCTTCGCCGCGTTCGGTGAGCGCGATATCGGTGCGCCCGGTGTGTTTGCGCGCCGCCGACCACGCGGTCTCGCCGTGCCGCAGCAGCACCAGCCGATAGTCCCTGTCCGATGCACTCATGATTTCGATCATGCCGCACCGCGCGAGCGGCCGGGCGGACGGATCGAGGCGTGGGCTCAGCTGGTTCCGTAGAGCCGGCCGCCCCGCAACTCCAGCACCACCGGACCGCTCACGGCCAGCGAAATCGGCTCCCCGTGATAGTCGCTGCGCCGCAACGGGATCCGCTTCTGCTGGGCGCCGCTGCCCGGATCGAGCGCCGCGATACCGTCGGCGACCGGCACCAGGACGTTGCCCGCCATCATCGCCGGTGCGCCCAGGGCGTCCGGTGCGGTCCACAGCGGCTCGAAGGTGCTCGCGCTCAAGGCGATCACGCTGTTGCCGGTGAACACGAAATACGCCGAGCCGAGCCGGGTGACCGTGCTGTTGTCGGCGATCGGCGCGGAAAGACGATGCACCGCAAGCGAATTCGCGTTGGCATCGTAGATCGCGAATTCCGGTGGGGCGGCATCGGTTCCGGGAAGGTACAGCGCGATCCGATTGTCCGCGACCGCCACGACGCGGGCGTTGGCGGCCGCCGCTCCGGGTTCGGTCAAGACGTGCGAGCCGTACTCCTCCGGGGCGGAGGCGTCCTTCGGCGCCGGATTCAGCACCGTCAGCCGGTCCGCGGGGTCGTCGGGGCAGCGTTCGAGCACGGCCAGGCGACTGCCGCCCGAGGCCGCCGACAGCAGCGTGCAGTCGTGCCGGGGTTGCGTGCGCGGGTTCACCTGCGCGTCGACGTAGCCGTATTCGAGCGTGCGGACCAGATCCGAACGCCACACCTCCAGCCGGCGCGGGCCCTGGGCCAGCACGTAGGTGCCGTCGGTGGACAGCCGGACCTGCGAGTCCATATAGCTGCTGCGCGCGGTGCGCCGCCGCCCGTCCTCCGCGCCGAGCATCGTGGTCTGGCTGCAACCGCGCGGATCGCGATAGGTGGCGATCACCGTGGCGAATTGGCTCTCCAGCGCGCACAGCGGCAGATCGCGCTGATACTTCCAGAGCTCGCGCCCGGTGGCCGCGTCGAGGCCGCGGACGGTGCCGCCGTCACCGGTGACGGCGACGCCGCTCGAGGCCAGTGCCCGCGCGGCGACGCCGTCGGGTGCGTGCCATCGCTCGGTGAGGGCGTCCGGCAGACGATCCGCCGTCGGCGCCACCGAGGCCGGATGGGCCGCGGGATCGGATTCGGTGCCGCGGGCGTCGCTCGTCGACCACACGACAACCGCCGCGATCGCCACGACAACGGCGATCGCGACTGCGGCATAGAGATCGGCGCGCGTCCGCCGCTCGGGTGCGAGCACGTCAGCGAGACTAACCGATCCGGCGACTAGGCCGATGCGGCAGTGTGATCGCCACCCGTTGCCGCACCACCGGACTCGGTCGCCGAGGCATCAGCGCCGGTAGTCTCGCCGCCCTCCGCGGCGGGCTTACGACGCCGACGGCGACGACGCCGTGCCGGCTTGTCGCCCTCGGCCGCGTCGCTCGCGGGCTGTTCGTCCGGAACCGATTGCGCCGCAGCGCTTTCCGCGGTGTCCGTCGCCGACTCGGCCGACTCGGCAGTGGTGCCCTCGGCCGCGTCGACCGCCTTGCCGCCACGGGTGCGGCGGCGGTTGCGCTTGCGCGGCTGGCGAGCCTCCCGCTCTTCCACGACCGCATCCGGTTCGCGGGCGGGGGCGCGCCGCACGGTGCCGGTCGCGTTCTCCGGAATGCCGAGGTCGCTGCGCAGGTGCTCGGAGCGCGAGTACGTTTCCACCGGCTCGGGAATGCCCAAGCCCAGCGCGGAATTGATGCTCTCCCAGCGATGCAGTTCGTCCCAGTCGACCAGCGTGACCGCGACACCGGTGCGCCCGGCCCGGCCGGTGCGGCCGATGCGGTGCACGTAGGTCTTCTCGTCCTCGGGGCACTGATAGTTCACGACGTGGGTGACGTCGTCGATATCGATACCGCGGGCGGCGACATCGGTCGCGACCAGCACGTCGATCTTGCCCTTACGGAATTTGTCCAGCGCCTTCTCGCGCGCGATCTGGCCCAGATCGCCGTGTACCGCGCCGACGGCGAAACCGCGGTCGGCCAGATCGTCGGCGACCTTCTGGGCGGTGCGCTTGGTGCGAGTGAAGATCATGGTCGCGCCGCGGCTCTCGGCCTGCAGAATCCGCGCGACCAATTCGCTCTTGTCCAGCGCGTGCGCGCGGTAGACGAATTGCGCGGTGCGATCGTGCACCGCGGAATCGGAGGGTTCCTCGGCCCGGATATGGGTGGGCTTGTGCAGGAACGTGCGGGCCAGCGTGATGATCGGTCCCGGCATGGTCGCCGAGAACAGCATCGTCTGACGCTGTTCGGGAACCATCGACAGGATGCGCTCGATATCGGGCAGGAAGCCGAGGTCGAGCATTTCGTCGGCCTCGTCGAGCACGAGAACGCCGACCTTGCCGAGAATCAGATGCTGCTGTTCGGCCAGATCCAGCAGGCGGCCCGGGGTGCCGACGACGACGTCGACGCCCTCGCGCAGCGCCGCGATCTGTGCGTCGTAGGGACGGCCGCCGTATATGGAGGTGACGCGCAGGCGTCCCTTCTGATTGCTCAGATATTTACCGGCATTCTCCAGATCCTGGGTGACCTGGACGCACAGTTCTCGCGTCGGCACGATGACCAGTGCGCGGGGAGTGCCGTCCAATGCCGTGGTGCCGGAATCGGCGGTCGCAATTCGGTGTAGCAGCGGCACGCCGAATCCGAAGGTCTTGCCCATACCGGTGCGGGCCTGGCCGATCAGATCGTCGCCGGCCAGCGCGAGCGGGAGGGTCAGCTCCTGGATGGCGAAAGTGTGTTCGATTCCGATCTCGCCGAGAGCGCGCACGATTTCGGGGCGAACGCCCAATTCGGCGAATGTCGGAGTGGTGTGGGTGGAGTCGAGTTCCGCTGTCAGCAGCGTGTCCGCCAACCCGGGTTCTTGTTCGACGGTGATCTTGCTCAGGATTCGTGCCTTCCTCGTGTTTGTCGCATCCAGCGCGCACGAGGGTGGATTGGGACCGGATTTCCGGGCCACCACATTTCCGGCGGGTTCCACCTGCACTCTCGCCACCCGGATCGCTGTCCGAGCGCGGCGCAAAGGGGTCGCGGATCTGGTGCGCGCACATTTTCGGCGGGCCCCGGTTACCCCTTGTCGCACTGCCTCGACCACCGGTCCCGATCAGCCGGCCGGGATATGGCGGTGCGAGCGAAAATTTCCGTTGCCCATAGAGATTGTAGCGTGATAACTTTCTTCGCCTCACTCCCGCTGTCGCCGTCCGCTGCTCGCTCTCCGGTCCGTATGCGGCACACGGCAATTCATCGTGACCCGCGAAATGGCGCGGTCGGCCGGAACGCTGATTTCGCGGAAGTGTGCGCGGGCGAGTGGTCGACGTCGATATGTCTGCTTTCGCTCGCCGGGTGTGCGAGCGGCGCGGCGTGGTCCAGCCCACATATGTGAGACGGTGTGTCACACGATAAATTGGTCCTCGTGAGCTTGGCAGAGACCGTGGGCGTCGCGGCCCGCAACGCATGGGCGCTGACCTTCGGCGACGGCATCGAAGCGCCCGTCCCCACTCCCTCGACGGTGCTCTGGGACGAACCGCATCGGCTGCTGCGCCGCTTCGACGTCGATCCCGCCGGACCGCCGGCCGCCGACGACACGGCAGTGCTGATGGTTCCGCCGCTGGCGGCCCCGGCGGTGTGCTTCGATCTGCGCCCGGACCAGAGTATGGCCCGCTTCCTGCTCGAGATCGGCCGCCGGCCCTATCTCGTCGACTACGGCGAGATCGGCTTCGCCGACCGCCGCATGGGATTCGAGGACTGGGTCGACGACATCCTGCCCGAGGCGGTGCGGCGCGTCTCGGCCGATCGCGACGGAGCTCCGGTCGATCTGGTCGGCTGGTCCCTCGGCGGCGTGCTGTCGCTGCTCACCGCCGCGGCCGACGCGACCCTGCCGATTCGCTCCGTCACCGCCGTCGGCGCGCCGCTGGACTACAACCGTGTCAACGGTGTTCCGCAGGTCCGCGCGCTGGCCCGGATCGACGGCGGGCGCACAGTGTCGAATCTGATCCGGGCGGCCGGCGGTGTGCCCGCGCCGCTGACCCGTATCGCCTACCGGGCCGCGGCCTGGGATCGGGAATTGCGCCGGCCGATGTTCCTGGCGAGCAATCTGACCGATGCGGCGACACTGGCCCGGATGGAGACCATCGACCGGTTCCAGTCGCAGCTGCCCGGGTACCCCGGCCGCTTCTACAACCAGCTGTGGAGCCGGTTCATGCTGGCCAACGACATCGGCAAGGGCGTGGTGCACCTCGGCGCCCGGCCGATCGCACTGGCCGAGATCACCGCGCCGGTACTGCTCGTGGGCGGGACCGACGACGTGATCACGCCCGCGGCGGCGGTCGCGCACGGGCAGCGGACGCTGACCGGTGCCCGCGAGGTGCGCTACGAGACATCGCCCGGCAGCCATCTGGGCATCCTGATCGCCCGCGACACCACGTGGAGCTACTTGGAGAAGTTCCTGGGCGACCAGGTATGAGCCGGCGGTGCAGGGGAGGCAGCTACCCGTCGGCGTGGACATGCCGGTGTGAGGTGCGGCGTGTGGGGGAACTCTTTTCGGCGTCGCGCCGCCGCCCCCTCCGGGCGTCGACCTATTAGGGTGGTGGCCATGGGTGCAAACACGTCTGGCGCGCTGGGTGTTTCGACCGAATCCGATCATCGAATCCCCGCCGACCATCTCGGTGTCACCGACCTGTTCGCGGTGCTCGCCTACGGTGAGATCTCCGCGTTCTACCGCTTGGCGGAAGAGGCGAAATTATCGCCCACGCTGCGGGGCAAGGTCGCGGTGGCGAAGATGGCCGCTGCCGAGATGGAGCATTTCGACACGCTCGAGCGAGCGCTGCAGGGCCGCGGCGTCGACGTCTTCGACGCGATGGCGCCGTTCGTGCGGGCCCTGGACGACTACCACGCCTCGACCGATCCCTCGAACTGGCTCGAGTCGATGGTCAAGTTCTACGTCGGCGACGGTATCGCCGCCGACTTCTACGCGGTGCTCGCCGATGCGCTCGCCCCGGAAGTGGCCGCGGTCGTGCGCGATGTGCTGGCCGAAACCCACCACTCGGAATTCGTCATCGAGGAGGTGCGCCGGGCGGTCACCGTCAGCCGCTCCGAGCGCGACCGGCTCACGCTGTGGGGCCGGCGGCTGCTCGGTGAGGCCATCACCCAGGCGCAGTACGTCATGGCCCAGCGCGACGAGCTGACCGAACTGGTCCTCACCGCGACCGGCGACCTCAACGGGGTGGCGGCGCTGTTCGAGCGGATGCAGAACTCGCACGCCGAGCGGATGCGGGTGCTGAGCCTGGGATGAGCAGCCCGCGACGGCCGGCCGGCTGTTCGCTGACAGCACAGGCGGGCGCGTCGTCGCCGGCCCCCTCGCTGCACTAGCCTGGGCAACGACACCATCTGGACTCTAGGAGGTTGGCCGTGGAGGTCAAGATCGGCATTTCGGATAGCCCGCGGGAACTGGTGATCGCCAGCTCGCAGACCCCCGAGGAGGTCGAGGCGCTGGTATCCGGCGCGCTGAGCGGTTCGGGTGGTGTGCTGACCCTCGAGGACGAGAAGGGGCGCAAGTACCTGATCCAGGCCTCGAGGGTGGCCTATGTCGAAATCGGCACCTCCACCAGCGGCCGCGTGGGCTTCGCCGCGGTATAGAAGACGACCGCGGCCGGAGTCGCTGCGGGCATGACGAACGACCGGCCCCGGCCTGCTGTGGAGCAAGCCGGGGCCGAAAGTTTGTACGCGAAATACGCGGAGAGGCGGGGGAGCGCTCTACCGCTGGGAGAGCGGCACGCGGGACAGGCCACCCCAGCAGAGCTGGACGGTGGTGTCGACGGCCTCTTCCTTCGGGATCGGCCGGTCCGCCTCGAGCCAGTAGCGCGCGGTGATCTGGCTGGCGCCCACGAGTCCCACGGCCAGGATGCGGGCGCGGTAGGGGTCCAGTCCGGAATCGTGGGCGACGAGGTCGAAGACGGCGTCCACACAGGCCTCGGTGGCCTGTTCGACGCGCCGCTGCACCTGCGGCTCGCTGGTCAGGTCGGATTCGAAAACCAGTCGGAAACCCTGGGTTTCGTGATCGACGAAGTCGAAGTACGCCGCGACGGCGGCACGGACGCGCTGCCGGTTGTCGGTGGTCGACCGCAGCGCCTGGCGGACGCTCGACACCAGGGCGTCGATATAGTTCTGCAGGACCGCCAGATACAGTTCGAGTTTACTCGAAAAGTGCTGGTACAGAACGGGTTTGGAGACGCCGGCGCATTGCGAGATCTCGTCCATGCCGGCGGCGTGGTAGCCGCGGAGCACGAAAACCTCGCTGGCCGCGGCGAGCAGCTGGGCACGGCGGGCCTCCCGGGGTAGGCGGGTTCCGCGCTTGCTCGGTGCCATGGCCTCGGACGACAGTCGCGAGGACGTCATCCGGTCCACGAGGTCAGTCATTTCGGTTCTCCCAGTCGATTCCCGGCGGGAACGTGGATGTGCACGGTATTCAACGAACGATACTCGTTCGTGATGCAGCCCGCTGCCGGTCGGGTGCACTGGCTGGGAAGCCGATCCCGTTCCTGCCGTTGTGGTATTCGAATAACCTTCCACACCTATTGGCAACCTGTCAGTAACTGGCCGCCGTGAGAAATCTCGCACAGCCGTGAGATTTCTCGCAACCCCGGCCGGTCAACGGCAGGTATGTAGCTGCCACAGAACGGCCTGTGAGAATCTGTTCGGGTGAGCGATCAACGGGGCAGACCGACCGGCGGGCCCGATTCGCCTCGCCCCGCAGGCGTGCTGGCCGCGCGCCCGGAATCGGCCGGCGCCGACCGGCGTGACCGGCAGCAACTTACGGAAATCCCCGAATTCTACGATCCGCTCGGCCTGTATTCCGGCAACGGCCACGGCGATCGTTCCCATCAACCGCTGCGTGCGAAATGGGATCCGACCGGTGCTCACGATGCGGCGAATCGGCCACGGCCGGAACGGGATACGAAGAAGCAGAGCGCGCTGGGCCGGTTCGTCTCCACCTACGGCTGGCGAGCCTACGCACTGCCGGTGCTGGTGATCATCACCGTGCTGGTCGTCGTGGACGCCGTCAAGGGGGGTACCGACACCTCCGGCGGCTCCACACCCGCGCTGGGCCGGCTCAGTCAGCACACCAGTAAGGCCGGCATCATCGGCGCACCGCCCAAGGGTGACGGTAAGTTCGCCGGCGATCCGCCCTCCGGCGCGCTCCCCGCGGGCGGGGCGTTCACGGAGACCGCGGCGGGCACCTGGCATATCGTTCCCGGGACGTCGGCGCAGATCGGGGCCGGTCAGGAGCATCAGTTCAGTTACACCGTCGAGGTCGAGAACGGCGTCGACACCACCGCGCTGGGCGGGGACGATTCGGTCGCCAAGATGGTGGAGGCGACCCTGGCCAATCCCAAGAGCTGGACCCACGACCCACGCTTCGGTTTCCGCCGCATCGACACCGGCGTACCGGATTTCCGGATCTCGCTGACCTCGCGGCAGACCACCAAATCGGCCTGCGGTTTCGAGATTCCGATCGATTCCTCCTGCTACAACTCCGATCTCGGCCGCGTGGTGCTCTCGGAGGTGCGCTGGGTGCGCGGCGCCACCGCCTTCGAGGGCGATATCGGCTCCTATCGCCAGTACCAGATCAATCACGAGGTCGGCCATGCCATCGGCTACCACGAACACCAGCCGTGCGAGGTCGACGGCGGTCTGGCGCCGGTGATGATGCAGCAGACCTTCGGCACCCGCAACAACGACATCGCGACCCTGGACCCGCAGGGCGTGGTGCCGATGGACGGGAAGAAATGCCGGTTCAACCCCTGGCCGTATCCTCGGGGATAGCAACGGCATGCCGGCACGACGGCTCGCGGAGAGGCGAGCTGGGAAGAACGGCTCGGTTCGCCGCGTTGCACATGCAAGCCCTATCGGCGAATTCGATTCGAGGAGTCTGCGACGTGTCATCACCACAGTCCCTGCCGCCACTGGTCGAACCGGCCGCGGAGCTGACCAGGGATGAGGTCGCCCGCTACAGCCGGCATCTGATCATTCCCGATGTCGGGATGGACGGGCAGAAACGTCTGAAGAATGCCAAGGTGCTGGTGATCGGCGCCGGTGGTCTAGGCTCGCCGGCGCTGCTGTATCTGGCCGCCGCCGGTGTCGGCACGCTCGGCATCGTGGAGTTCGACGAGGTGGACGCGTCGAATCTGCAACGGCAGATCATTCACGGTGAATCCGATATCGGCCGCAGCAAGGCCGACAGTGCGCGCGATTCGATTCTCGAGATCAATTCCGGCGTCGAGGTGGTACTGCACAAGCTCCGGCTGGAGCCGGAGAACGCGGTCGATCTGTTCGCGCAGTACGACCTGATCGTCGACGGCACCGACAACTTCGCCACCCGCTACCTGGTCAACGACGCCGCCGTGTTGGCCGGTAAGCCCTATGTGTGGGGGTCGATCTACCGGTTCGAGGGCCAGGTGTCGGTGTTCTGGGAGGACGCCCCCGACGGTCCGAACGGTGAGAAGCGTGGCATCAACTACCGCGACCTGTACCCCGAGGCGCCGCCGCCGGGCATGGTGCCGTCCTGCGCCGAGGGCGGTGTGCTGGGTGTGCTGTGCGCGTCGATCGGTTCGATCATGGTCACCGAGGCCATCAAGCTGATCACCGGTATCGGGGAGACCCTGCTCGGCCGGCTGATGGTCTACGACGCACTGGATATGAACTACCGCACCATCAAGCTGCGGCGCGATCCGGAGCGTCAGCCCATCACCGAACTCATCGACTACGAGGCGTTCTGCGGCGTGGTCTCCGAGGAGGGCCAGGCCGCCGCGGTCGGTTCGACGGTGACCGCTCGCGAGCTCAAGGACATGCTCGACGCGGGCAAGGACGTCGCCATCATCGATGTCCGCGAACCGGTGGAATGGGACATCGTCCGCATCGACGGCGCGACCCTGATCCCCAAGGACCGCATCCTGTCCGGCGAGGCTCTCGCCGAACTCCCGCAGAACACCCCGATCGTCCTGCACTGCAAGACCGGCATCCGCTCCGCGGAGGCACTGGCGGCCTTGAAGCGCGCCGGATTCTCCGACGCCACCCACCTCCAGGGCGGAATCGTCGCCTGGGCCAACCAGGTAGACCCGAGCCTGCCCGTCTACTGATGGTGGTCGTTTCGGTGCCCTGACCTCCGGCGCGTTGTCTCGAGTGGACAAGTCGGCGGGGTTACGGTACGGCCGTGACATCTGTCGAACCTCCGGAGCATGTGCGGGCCACTTTCGGGCTGCGCGAAGTGGCCCCGGTCGCGCTGGGCGACTGGGACGGTGGGTGGCGGTGCGGCGAGGTGGTGCTCAGCCCGGTGGCCGATCACGCCCGGGCGGCGTGGTCGGCGAAGGTGCGGGAGACACTGCAGGTGGACGGGGTGCGGCTGGCACGGCCGGTGCGCGCCACCGACGGTCGCTACGTGGTGTCCGGCTGGCGTGCCGATACCTATATGGACGGCACCCCGGAACCGCGCCACGACGAGGTGGTGTCGGTGTCGTTGCGCCTGCACTACGCCACCGCGCGGCTGGAGCGGCCGCGTTTCCTGGCCCAGCAGCCGATCGCGCCGTGGGTCGATGTCGATGTCTTCGTCGCCGCCGACCGGGCCGCCTGGGAGACGGTCCCGCTGCGCAGCCTGAAAGCC
The DNA here is from genome assembly GCF_001612965.1 of Nocardia kruczakiae NBRC 101016. Lineage (GTDB taxonomy): Bacteria > Actinomycetota > Actinomycetes > Mycobacteriales > Mycobacteriaceae > Nocardia > Nocardia kruczakiae. The sequence continues at coordinate 124,692 of NZ_BDBL01000026.1, read as the reverse complement.
GGCGGCATGCTGCCGGTGACCACGCCGGACGGCCGGCACAGCATCGATATGCTGGCGCAGCTCGCGACGCTGCGGAAACCCGTGCGGATACCGTCGCAGCTCGTGCACGGTGATCTGTTCGGCACGGTGTTGTTCACCAACGGCCAGGCTCCGGGGCTGACCGACATCGCCCCGTACTGGCGGCCCGCGTCCTGGGCGGCGGGGGTGATCGTGGTCGACGCGCTGTCCTGGGGCGGTGCGGATCCGGGCCTGCTCGAGCGGTGGTCGGATCTGCCGGAGTGGCCGCAGATGTTGTTGCGCGCGGTCATGTTCCGGCTCGCGGTGCACGCGCTGCATCCGCGGTCGACGCCGGAGGCGTTTCCCGGCCTGGCGCACACCGCCGACATGATCCGGTTGATGCTGTAGCGGGCCCGCCGATCGGAATCGACCGGCGAGCCCGCAATGTCGTGAGTCCAGCCCTCAGACGCCCGCGTGGGCCAGTGACGGCACCCGCTCGACGGCGAACGACGAGCGCAGATAGAACCACCAGGTGAGTCCGCCCATCACCAGGAAGGCGACGGCGTAGGCCCAGAAGGCCGGTGCCATCCCGCCGAAGTGGATATTGGATTCCCGCAGCGCCTGCTGCAGCACCCACCCGCCGGCCGCACCGACTGCGCCGACCACACCGATCGCCGCACCCGCCTGCCGTTTGGCCGCGGCCAGCGCGGTGGCCGGGTCCTGGCCGTATTCGGCGGCGCGGCGCTTGGCCTCGGCCCCGAAGATCGAGGGGATCATCCGGTAGGTGGAACCGTTGCCGATACCCGACAGCACGAACAGCAGCAGGAACGAGATCAGATACAGCGGAAAGTTCTTCACCGAGAGCGCGGCCACGATCAGCGCGGTGGCGCCGGCCATACCGGTGAAGACGTAGACGGTGATCCGGGCACCGGTGAATCGGTCCGCGATCCACCCGCCGAAGGGCCGGCTCAGCGATCCGACGAAGGCGCCGAGGAAGGCGAGGTTGCCGATCGTGGACATCCAGCCGATCTTCGCCAGCTCCGGGAAGGTGGATTTGAGCAGGGTGGGGAAGGCGAAGGAGAAGCCGATGAACGATCCGAAGGTGCCGATGTAGAGCACCGCCATGATCCAGGTGTGCCGGTTGGTCAGCGCCAGCCGATAGGAACTGCCGTCGGATTTCGCGCCGGTGATCGAATCCATGTACCGCAGCGCGCCGAACATGGCCACGAGGATGAACGGAATCCACACCAGCACCGCGAGGGTGATGCCGAACCGGTAACCGGCCGGATCCTTGGCCATGAGATGGGTGCCGAGAGTGATGATCAGCGGCACCAGCAGCTGAGTCTGCGCGACGCCCATATTGCCGCCCGCCGCGTTGATTCCCAGCGCGGCACCCTTCTTCCCCTCGGGAAAGAAGAAATTGATATTCGCCATCGACGAGGAGAAATTGCCGCCACCCACGCCGGCGAGCGCGGCCAGCAGCATGAACACCCAGAACGGCGTGCTGGGCTGATTGACGAAATAGGCCAGGCCCAGCGTCGGCAGCAGCAACATGCCCGCGCTGAAGACGGTGAACGCGCGCCCGCCGAATTTCGGAATGGCGAAGGTGTAGGGCACGCGCAGCGCGGCGCCTACGAGGGTGGGTGTGGAAGTGAGCAGCAGCGAATTGGCCACGGCGTCCGGGCCGCTCAGATAATGAAAGCCCGCCGAACCCATGGCGGTGACCACGCTGGCCCACAGCACCCAGATACTGAATCCCAGGTTTTCGGAGAAGACCGAGAACGCGAGATTCTTACGGGCGGTGCGCTTTCCGCCGTTCTCCCAGAAGGTTTCGTTGTCCGGCTCCCAGTGCTCGAGCCAGCGGCCGCGGGCCTGGTGGTGGAAGTCGGGAGCGGCGGTGGCCGATATCGCGGCGTCGGTGGTAGTCATCGGCGCGTTCCTCTCGAAGGGATGCGACCGCCCTCATCTCGGGGACCCGGAGGTCGGGGTCCGGCGGTCGTATCCACGGTAGGAACGCGAAATTACGTCCGATTCACGCTCCGTGACGTTCGCAGCAACACTCGCTCACCCCGCTTCCGGCACGACGGTGACGAATCGTTTACCTGCCGGCGGAGACCGTCACCGTTCGGGGTATTCGGCGATGAGCGAGCCGAGGAAGCAGTTGGCGGCGCGCGCGGCCCGGTCGGCGTCGCCGTCGATCACGGCATGGACCAGCTCGGCGTGTTCGTCGTGATACTGGTTGCCGTATTTGGTTGTGCGAGAACGGATCACGTCCTCGATCACGGGCAGCAGCGAATCGTAGAACTCGAGGTAGACGGTGTTGTGGCTGGCGGCGACGATGGCGCGGTGCAGTGCCACGTCCGCGTCGACCGCGGCGGTGCTGTCGGTATCCCAGACCTGGCTGCGCCGGTCGAGCAGGCGCAGCAGGGTCTGCACGTCGTTGTCGTCGCGGCGCAGCGCGGCCAGCCGGGCGGCCTGCACATCGAGGGCCTGGCGCAGTTCGAGCACATCGCGTTCGACGGCGTCGGCGAAGTATTTGGTGAGGGTGCCGCCGAGATCGGAGGCGGCGATGACGTAGGTGCCCGAACCCTGCCGGCGTTCGAGCATGCCGGCGTGCACGAGCGCCTGCACCGCTTCGCGCACGGTGTTGCGGCCGGTGCCGGTCAATTCGGTGAGTTCCGGTTCGGTCGGTATGCGGGAGCCGATCGGCCAACGCCCCGAACGGATTTCAGCGCGCAGCTGTTCGGTGACCTGAGCGATGAGGCTGGTGCGCCGGACTGGTTGCACGGCCAATAGAGTACCCCTCCTCACATTTGTTGCCCGCTTTCATCCAATCATCCTATGATTTCGCGGTGACGGTTACCAATCTGCAGTCGACCACCGACATCCGGCGCCGCGGTCTGGCCGAGGGCCGGATCCTCGTCCTCGTCGCGATCGTCGTCTCGGCGCTCACGCTGCGCGTGGCGGTCACCGCCTTCACTCCGCTCGCCGAGCGGATCGGCGCCGACATCGGCTATTCCACCGCCATCGTCGGTGTCTTCGGCATGATCCCGACCGCCATGTTCGCGCTGGCCGGACTGATCACCCCGATCTTCGTGCGCTGGCTGGGCCTGGAACGCACCGCACTGGTCGCCATGTGTATGGCCGGGGCCGGGCAGCTGACCCGGGCGCTGGTGCCCGACACCTGGGAGCTGCTGAGCCTGTCCGCGCTGGCGCTGGCCGGTATGGGCATCGGCAATGTCGTGATTCCGCCCCTGGTCAAGCGGTATTTCGCCGATCGCCTGGCGGTGCTGAGCTCGGTGTACATCACGATGGTGCAGATCGGCACCGTGGTGCCGGCGCTGATCGCGGTCCCGGTCGCCGATGCGGCCGGCTGGCGGGTCTCGCTCGGGCTGTGGGCGCTGCTCGGATTCGCGGCCGCGGTGCCGTGGCTGGGTGTGCTGCGGGGGCGGCGTGGTCACGATCGCGCGGACACCACCGCGGTGGCCGAGGTGCCCGGCGAACAGCCCGCGCGCGCGGGCAATATCCGGCGGTCGCCGCTGGCGTGGGGGATGGCCGCCATGTTCGGCATGACCTCGCTGGTCACCTACTCGATGTTCACCTGGCTGCCCAAACTCTTCGCCGACGCGGGCGCCGACGCGAGCTTCGGCGGCACGATGGTCGCCTTCTTCTCCTTCATGGGCTTGGCGGCCGCGTTGACCGCGCCGTCGTTCACCGCCCGCATCCGCAATCCGTTCCCCGTCGTGATCGGCTGCGCGATAGCGTTTTTCGCGGCGTTCGCCGGCCTGCTGATCGCCCCGATGAGCGCACCGTGGCTGTGGGTGCTGCTGCTGGGCCTGGGGCCGAGCACCTTCCCGATGGCGCTCACGCTGATCAATCTGCGCACCCGCACCCAGGCCGGTTCGGCGGCGCTGTCGGGCTTCACGCAGGGTGTCGGCTACACCGTCGCCTGCGTCGGCCCCCTGCTGTTCGGTGTGTTGCACAGCGTGGTCGGCGGCTGGGGCGCGCCCTTCGCCCTGCTGGCGGTTGCCGTCCTGGTGCTGGTGGCCGGCGGCTGGCAGGCGTGCAAGCCACGCATGCTCGAGGACACCTGGCACTGACCGGCGTCCGCGGCGCGACCTCTCGGCTATTTCACCGCTCGGGTTGCGCCGCGGTGAGCTTGTGACCATGATGTGAGCCGACGGCCGCGTAATGTGGCCCGCACCACTCGCCGCCATCGATCTCACCGACTCAGCGTGTGAGCGTCGGCACTTTGTGACGCACGGAAACCGTTGTGTCATATGGGCGAAACAAAGTCCCGGTTCTCACCGGGAAATCGCCGAATTCGTGAGCAACCGTTGATTTGTGCGTCATGTGGCGCAGCATCGCGGCAATACCCGTTTTCTACCTTGGGGCCAACCGGATTTCAGGAGGCCCTGTTGAGCACGCTGACGCGTAACCACGACATCGAGCAATGGGATGCCGAGGATGTCGCGGCCTGGGAGGCCGGCGGCAAGAAGATCGCCCGTCGCAATCTGATCTGGTCGGTCGTCGCCGAACATGTCGGATTCTCGGTGTGGTCGATCTGGTCGGTGATGGTGCTGTTCATGCCGACCGACAAGTTCGGCATCGACGCCGCCGGAAAGTTCTTCCTGGTCGCCATGCCGACCCTGGTCGGCGGCATCCTGCGCATTCCCTACACCGTCGCCACCGCACGCTTCGGCGGCCGCAACTGGACGATCTTCAGCGCCCTGATGCTGCTGATCCCGACGCTGCTGACGCTGTACTTCATCAACCAGCCGGGCACCTCCTACACCACGTTCATGGTGGTGGCGGCGTTCGCCGGCCTGGGCGGCGGCAACTTCGCCTCCTCGATGACCAATATCAACGCCTTCTACCCGCAGCGGCTCAAGGGCTGGGCGCTGGGTATGAACGCCGGCGGCGGCAATATCGGCGTCCCGGTGATCCAGCTGATCGGCCTGCTGGTGATCGCGACGCTCGGCAACTCCTACGCGTCGGTCGTCTGCCTGGTCTACCTGGCGTTCATCGCGGTCGCCGGTCTCGGTGCCGCGCTCTACATGGACAATCTGCGCAACCAGAAGGCCGATCTGTCCTACATGCTGGAGTCGCTGAAGGTTCCGCAGTCCTGGGCGATCGCCTTCCTCTACATCGGTACGTTCGGCTCGTTCATCGGCTTCAGCTTCGCCTTCGGCCAGATTCTGCAGATCGGCTTCAAAGCCGGTGGCGATTCGGCCGCCCAGGCGAGTCTGCACGCCGCGCAGATCGCCTTCATCGGCCCGCTGCTCGGTTCGCTGGCCCGCCCCTACGGCGGCAAGATGGCCGACCGCTTCGGCGGCAGCCGCGTCACGCTGGCCGGGTTCGCCGGAATGATGGTCGCGGCGGTCGTGGTCGCGGTGTCCAGTGTGGCCGCCGACCACAACGGCGGCGTGGCCTCGGGCCTGACCATGGTCGCCCTGGTCTGCGGATTCATCGCCCTGTTCGTGCTCTCGGGAATCGGCAACGGGTCGGTCACCAAGATCATCCCGTCGGTGTTCGACGCGAAGTCCAAGAGCCTGCCCGTGAGCCCCGGGGAGCAGGCCGCCTGGTCGCGCAACACCTCGGGCGCGCTGATCGGCTTCGTCGGCGCGATCGGCGCCCTGGGAGGTGTGGCCATCAACCTGGTGCTGCGCTCCTCCTACGCCTCCACCAACTCCGCGACCACCGCCTTCTGGGTGTTCCTCGGCTTCTACGTCGTCTGCGCGATCGTCGTCTGGTCGGTCTTCCTACGACGGCCCGGAATGCGTTCGGCGCGTACCGAATCCGGTGTCGTCGCCCAGGCGGAAGCCCTGGTGCTCGAGGCCGAGCGGTCGCCCGAAACCGATTCCACCCAGTCCACCACCTCGGCTCGCGCCTGACCATCGGAAAGCATCGGAGGACAGTCATGAACACGACAGTCGAACCCACGCAGCGCAAGACCGTGGTGGTCGTCGGCCACGGCATGGTCGGGCACCGGTTCGTGGAGGCGCTGCGCTCCCGCGACGAGGCCGGGCAATGGCAGGTCGTCGTGCTGAGCGAAGAGGACCAGGCCGCCTACGACCGCGTCGGCCTGTCGTCCTACGTCGGCGCCTGGGACAAGAGCGCGCTCGCCCTGCCCGGTAACGAGTACGCCGGCGACGCGCTGGTGGATCTGCGCCTCGGCGTGCGCGCCGACGAGATCGACCGCGCCGCCCGCAAGGTGACCACCTCCTCCGGGGACGTGATCGGTTACGACGCACTGGTTCTCGCGACCGGATCGTATGCCTTCGTGCCGCCGGTGCCGGGCCACGACCGTCCGGAATGCTTCGTCTACCGCACCCTCGAGGACCTCGACGGCATCCGGGCCGCCGCGCAGAACGCGGGCCCCGGCGCGGTCGGTGTGGTCGTCGGCGGCGGACTCCTCGGTCTGGAAGCGGCGAATGCGCTGCGGCTCATGGGAATGACACCGCACGTCGTCGAGTTCGCGCCGCGGCTGATGCCGGTGCAGGTCGACGAGGGTGGCGGCGCGATCCTGGAGAAGCTGGTCACCGATCTGGGCCTGCACGTGCACACCGGTGTCGGCACCTCGGCCATCGAACCGGCCGAAGACGGTGCGGGCCTGCGGGTTTCACTGTCCGATGAGTCCGTGATCGACGCCTCGCTGGTCGTGTTCTCCGCCGGTGTGCGCCCGCGCGATCAGATCGCCCGCGACGCCGGACTCGAGATCGGCCCGCGCGGTGGTGCGCTCACCGACCTGGGCATGGTCACCTCCGACCCGCACATCTACGCCGTCGGCGAGGTCGCCGCCGTGGAGGGCACCTGCTACGGCCTGGTCGCCCCCGGCTACACCACCGCCGAGATCGTCGCGGACCGGCTGGTCGGCGGCGCCGGCGAATTCCCGGGCGCCGACCTGTCGACCAAGCTGAAGCTGCTCGGCGTGGACGTCGCCAGTTTCGGTGACGCACACGCCACCACCGAGGGCGCGCTGTCGGTGGTGCTGCACGACGCCGCCAAGGGCACCTACGCCAAGCTGGTGATCTCCGACGACGCCAAGACGCTGCTCGGCGGCATCCTGGTCGGCGACGCCTCGCAGTACGCGGCGTTGCGTCCGCTGGTCGGCAGCGAACTGCCCGCCGAACCGGCCGCGCTGATCTCGCCCGCGGGCGCCGAACTGGGCGCGGACGCCCTGCCCGACGAGGCGCAGATCTGCTCCTGCAACAACGTGTCCAAAGGGGCCATCGTCGGTGCTATTCACGAAGGCGCCTGCGATATCGCCGGGGTCAAGAGCTGCACCTCCGCCGGAACCTCCTGCGGTGGTTGCGTTCCGATGATCAAGAAGCTGCTCGAGCAGTCCGGCGTGGAGATGTCGAAGGCGCTGTGCGAGCACTTCACCCAGTCCCGGTCCGAACTGTTCGAGATCGTGCAGGTGACCGGAATCCGCACCTTCTCGGAACTGATCGCCAAGCACGGCACCGGAATCGGCTGCGATATCTGCAAGCCGACCGTCGCGTCCATCCTGGCCTCGACCTCGAGCGACCACATCCTCGACGGTGAGCAGTCCGCACTGCAGGACACCAACGACCACTTCCTGGCCAACCTGCAGAAGAACGGCACCTATTCGGTGGTGCCGCGGATGCCCGGCGGTGAGGTGACGCCCGAGCAGCTGATCGAAATCGGCCAGATCGCCAAGGATTTCGGCCTCTACGTCAAGGTCACCGGCGGCCAGCGCATCGACCTGTTCGGTGCGCGGGTCGAGCAGCTGCCGCAGATCTGGCAGCGACTGGTCGACAAGGGGATGGAATCCGGCCACGCCTACGGCAAATCGCTGCGCACCGTGAAGAGCTGCGTGGGCTCGACCTGGTGCCGCTACGGACAGCAGGATTCGGTCGGCATGGCGGTGCTGCTGGAGAAGCGCTACCGGGGACTGCGCTCGCCGCACAAGCTGAAGCTGGCGGTCTCGGGCTGTGCCCGCGAATGCGCCGAGGCGCGTGGCAAGGACGTCGGCGTCATCGCCACCGAGAACGGCTGGAACCTCTACGTCGGCGGCAACGGCGGCCTGACGCCCAAGCACGCGGTGCTGCTGGCCGGTGACCTCGACGACGAGACGTTGATCCGCTACATCGACCGCTATCTGATGTTCTACATCCGCACCGCGGACCGGCTGCAGCGCACCGCGCCGTGGCAGGAAGCACTCGAGGGCGGGATCGAACACCTCAAGCAGGTCGTCTGCGAGGACTCCCTCGGCATCGCCGCCGAGCTGGAGGAGAGCATGGCCCGCCACGTCGCCGGTTACAAGGACGAATGGGCCGCGGTGCTGGAGGATCCCGCGAAGCTCTCGCGCTTCGTCACCTTCGTCAACGCGCCGGAGGAGGCCGATCCGACGATCGCCTTCGACGAGAGCGGGGAGCGCAAGACGCCGGTTCTGCTCGGCCTGCCCGAAATGCCCGCCATGCCGGCCGCAACTGCCACGCCCGGGAAATAGCCACGTAATCGTGCGGAAACAGGACACCGGTACCTATTAGGTAAGGCGTTCGGAGGAGATCACCGATGACCGTTATCGACACACCCGGCTTCGCACCGGCAACCACCACCGGCTGGACCTCGGCCTGCCGGCTCGATTATCTGATTCCCGGCCGCGGCGTGGCGGTACTGCTCAGGGGCGGACGGCAGGCCGCGCTCTTCCTGCTGCCCGACGGCACGCTCTACGCCGTCGGCAATATCGATCCGTTCGGGCGGGCGGCGGTCATGTCCCGCGGCATCGTCGGTGACCGCGCCGGTGTGCCGGTCGTCGCCTCGCCGCTGCTGAAGCAGTCGTTCTCGCTGCTGGACGGCCGCTGCCTGGACGACGACTCGGTCGCACTGCCCGTCTACGGCGTGCGCGTCGTCGACGGGGTCGTCGCGGTGTCCAACGAACCGATCCAGTACGGCGGTACACCGTGAGCGAAGCGCAACCCACCGAATTGAAACCCCTGGACGGCTTCACCATCGGTGTGACAGCCGCCCGGCGGGCCGACGAACTGGCTACGCTGTTGAGTCGCCGAGGCGCGAATATCGTTTCCGCCCCGGCGATTCGCATCATCCCCCTGTCCGACGACACCGAACTGGAGCGGGTGACCCGGCAGTTGGTCGCCGATCCGCCGCAGATCGCCGTCGCCACCACCGGCATCGGCTTCCGCGGCTGGATGGAAGCGGCGGAGGGGTGGGGCCTGGCCGAAAATCTCCGGGACACTTTGGCTTCCACGCGCATGCTGGCCCGTGGCCCCAAGGCCAAGGGCGCCATCCGGGCCGCCGAACTGCGCGAGGAATGGTCGCCGGCCTCCGAATCGTCCGCCGAGGTGCTCGATCACCTGCTGGCGGCGGGGGTCGAGGGTGTGCGCATCGCGGTGCAGTTGCACGGTGCGACGACCGAATGGGAGCCGGTCCCCGACTTCTGCGAGGTATTGCGCTGTGCCGGCGCCGATGTCGTGCCGGTGCCGGTGTACCGCTGGGTGCCACCGGACGATCGTGTGCCGATGGACCGACTGATCGAGGGCGTGGTCACCTCCGCACTGGACTGCGTCACGTTCACCAGCGCACCCGCGGTGGCCTCGATGTTGATGCGGGCGAAGGAAACCGGGCTGCTCGAGGGCGTCCTGCAGGCGATGCGTTCGCGGGTGCTGCCGGCGTGCGTCGGCCCGATCACCGCCGCACCGCTGGAGGAACTCGGGGTGCCGACGTCCATGCCGGGCCGTGCGCGACTCGGTGCGCTGGCTCGCCACGTCGCCGAGGAACTTCCGCGCCGCGCCAACCGGATTCACGCCGCCGGGCACGAATTGAGCGTGCGCGGCGGCTGCGTCGTGGTGGACGGTTCGGTGCGTCAGCTCGCTCCCGCGCCGATGGCGTTGATGCGGGCGCTGGCCCGCCAGCCCGGCCGGGTGGTGTCCCGGGAGGATCTGCTCGCGGCGCTGCCCGGCGGTGGGGACGACACCCATGCCGTGGAGACCGGAATCGCCCGGCTGCGTGCGGGTCTCGGCACGCCGAAGGCGATTCAGACGGTGGTCAAGCGCGGCTATCGGCTGGCTCTCGACCCCGCCGAATGCGTGGACAACAACACCCGCCCGCCGGGCGGGTACGCCCCGTCGCTGCGTCCGCAGCGACCCGCGCCCATGGCGGGGGTCTGGTGAGCGCCCCCGCGCTGGTGCTGGTGGCGCACGGCACCCGCAGTGCCACCGGCGTGCGGATGATCGCCACGCTGGCCGATGCGGTGCGTGCGGAGATGGGAGGCGCCGGCGCCGACGTGCCGGTACGGACCGCTTTCGTCGACGTGCTCGGCCCCACCCCCGCCGAGGTACTGCGCGAGCTGAACGGCGTTCCGGCCGTGGTGGTTCCGGCCTTTCTCGCCTCCGGTTACCACGTCTACCAGGATGTCCCGCGCGAAGTCCGGGACAGCGGGCATCCGGATGTGGTGGTGACCCCGGCGATGGGCCCGGACCCGATGCTGGCTCGGGTGATGCGGATGCGGTTGCACGAGGCCGGTATGCGTCCCGGTGATGCGGTGGTCGTCGCGGCGGCCGGGTCCTCCGACGCGCGTGCGCGCCACGATGTGCGGCAGGCGACCGCCATGCTGGCGCAGGAGCTGGACGCCGCGGTTCGCACGGCCTACATCGCGACCGGCGAGCCGCGGGTACCGGATGTCGTTGCCGCCCTGCGGAAGTCCGGTGCCGAGCGGGTGTTCGTCGGCTCGTATCTGCTGGCGCACGGGCTGTTCCATCAGCGCCTGCGGGAGGTCGGTGCCGACGGAGTCGCCGAACCGCTCGGCGTACATCCGGCGGTGGTGCGCCTGCTGGTCGACCGATACCGCACCGCGGCGGCCGAATTCCTCACCACCGCAGCCTGATCCGCGGCGGAACCTCGGGAGATCAGGTCCGCGGGGTGATCGTCAGATCGCCGTTGATCACGGTATTGGTCATCTCGCGGGCGAGCATATTGTGCGGGAATCCGGGTTCGACGGCACTGGCCGTGTCCAGCCGTTCCAGTTGCGCCGCATCGAATTCCACCTCCAGGGCGCCCAGATTGTCGGCGAGCTGAGCGGGGGTGCGGGCGCCGATGATGGGGGCGGTCACCGCCGGATTCCGCAGCGTCCACGCGAGTGCCGTCTGGGCCGGTGTCCGGTCCAGTTCCGCCGCGACCTGTTTCACCACCTCGGTGATCGCGAGGCCCCGTTCGGTCAGCGAACCGTTGGCCAGCGCGACGTTCTTACGACTGCCCTCCGGCGAACCCGCCGCCGAGGCGTCCAGATCGGCGGTGGTGTATTTGCCGGTCAGCACGCCGCTGCCGAGCGGCGACCACGGAATCACGCCGAGCCCGAGTTCCCGCGCCATCGGGAACAGGTCGTGTTCCACGGTGCGTTCGATCAGGCTGTATTCGACCTGCAGCGCCACCAGCGGGGACCATCCGCGCAGGTCGGCGATGGTCTGCATGCGCGCCACCTGCCAGGCCGGGGTGTCGGAGATGGCGACGTAGAGCACCTTGCCCTGCCGGACCAGATCGTCCATGCCGCGCAGTACCTCCTCGACCGGCGTGGTGAAGTCCCAGGCGTGCAGATACAGCAGATCGATGTAGTCGGTGTTCAGGTTGCGCAGGCTGGCCTCCACCGAGGCGAACATCGACTTGCGGTTGTTGCCGCCGGAATTCGGATCGCCGGGCCGCCGCAACATCGTGTATTTCGTTGCCAGCACCAGGCTTTCGCGATTGTCGCGGGTGAATTCGCCGAGCAGCCGCTCGGAACTGCCGTTGGTGTAGACGCTGGCGGTGTCGATGAAATTGCCGCCGCGCGAGACGTAGTCGTCGAACAGTTTGCGCGCCTCGTCCCGTTCGGCGCCCCAGCCCCAGTCGGCGCCGAAGGTCATGGTGCCCAGTGCGAGCGGTGAGACCCGCAGGCCGGACCGGCCGAGCAGCCGATAGGTGTCGAGAGTGAGCGCCATATCTTCCTCCTGTGTGGATTCGATCTCGACGGCAAGTCTGCGCGGCCGGGACGAACGCGGTAAGGGAAGGTTTTTCCTGGGATCGCCGGTACCAGCCTCGTCGTAGGATCGACAGCGATGACCGGCACGGTGGAAGTGACACAGGAACTGGGCGCCTTTCTGCGCACCCGGCGCGAACGACTCGATCCGGGCGATTTCGGCCTGCCGCTGCGCCGCCGTTCCCGCCGTACCCCGGGATTACGCCGCGAGGAGGTCGCCGAGCTGGCCGGCGTGAGCACCGACTACATCGTGCGGCTGGAACAGGGTCGTGGTTTGCGGCCCTCGCCGGAGGTTCTCGACGCGCTCGCGCAGGCCCTGCGCCTGGCACCGGACGAACGCATCTATCTGTTCGATCTGGCCCGGCAGCGCCCCCCGGACGACGGCAAACCGGCGACCACGGCCTCACCGGAGCTGGTCCGGCTGGTCGCGGATCTGGCGCCGATACCGGCGATGGTGCTCAACCACCGCTACGACATTCTGGCCTGGAATCGCGAGATGGCGCGGCTGCTGCTGGATTTCGACACGCTGCCGCCCCGGCAGCGCAACTCCATGTGGCTGTGCCTGCTCTATCCGGGGATGGGCACCTTCTACGCCGATCGCGAACGGACGGTGCGGGAGGGGATCGCGGGGCTGCGCGCCGCCTGGGCCGCCCATCCCGACGACCGGGTCCTGGCCGAGCTGATCGACGAATTCCGCACGGGCAGTGCCGAATTCGCCGAACTGTGGGAGCGCAGAGATGTGCGGGTGCAGGGCCGCGGGCGTAAGACGATGCATCATCCGCGAGTGGGTGCGGTCACCGTCGCCTACGAAGCGCTGATGCCGCTGCAGGACCCCGATCAGCGGCTGATCATCTACCGCGCCGCCGACGAAGCGAGCCGGGCGGCACTGGATCGTCTCGCCGCCGAATAGGTCCGGCGAAAAAAATCTCGAGAAAATTCGCGAACTGTGTCGAATGTGCGAGATCGGCCTCGACCGAGGGGTGACAGCGAGTCGGAAACACACCCCAGGAGCGATCATGACCGACATCAGCACCTTCCTCTGGTTCGACACTGCCGCCGAGAAAGCCGCCCGGTTCTATACCGAGCACATTCCCGGCGCCCGCATCACCGGCATCACTCGTAACCCCGACGGATCGGCCTTCGTCGTGCAGGTCGATCTGGCCGGACACGCGCTCACGCTGATGAACGGCGGACCCGGCCATCCCTTCACCGATGCCGCCTCCGTTCAGCTGGTGGTCGACGGGCAGAACGAGGTGGACCGGCTGTGGGCGGCGCTGACCGCGGGCGGCAAGCCGGGGCCGTGCGGCTGGCTCACCGATCGATACGGCCTGTCCTGGCAGGTCGTGCCGGCCGAGCTGCCGGCGTTGATGGGCGGCGAGCACGCCGCCGCGGCCGGCGCCGCGCTGCAGACCATGTCGAAGATCGATATCGCCGCGATCCGGGCCGCCGTCGCCGCGCACTGAGCCGCTTCCGCCGGGGTGGCCGGACCGTGGTGGCCGCACAGAGATAGCCCGGCGGATGCGGACCGCCGGTGCCGGGCCCGCGGAGGTCGCCGCTTGCGGGCCCGGTCTCCCGGTGGACACGCCTGCCGAGAGTGCTGCGGGGACCGCGACAGGGTGGAATACTCCGCGTATGCACCGGCTTCCGCGCTGTTTTGCTGTCCTGTTCGCCGCCTTCGCCTCGATTGCCGCGATTGTGCCCGCGGCAGCCTCGGCGGATCCCGGCGGACCCGCCATCGTCGACGTCCATCCGCTGGGTGGTCGCCAATATTCGGTGGTGGTCTATTCCGCGGCGATGAACAAGCAGATCACCGTGTGGATGTCGCATCCGGATTTCGCGGCGCCGGCGCTGTATCTCCTGAACGCCGTCGACGGCGGTGAGGACGGCGGGCCGTGGACCAGCCGCACCGACGTCGCGCAATTCTTCGCCGACAAACCGGTGAACGTGATCGTCCCGATGGGCGGGCGGGCCAGCTACTACACCGACTGGAAGTCCGACGATCCGGTGCTGGGCCGCAACGAGTGGACGACGTTCCTGACCCAGGAGCTGCCGCCGCTGCTCAACTCGCGGTTCCAGATGACGGGCCGCAATGCCGTCGCGGGCACCTCGATGTCGGCGACCTCGTCACTGGATCTGGCGATCGGGGCGCCGGGCCTGTACCAGGCGGTCGGCGCCTACAGCGGGTGCCCGCTGACCAACGGCCCGATTCCGCAGGCGTACGTGTATTCGCAGCTCGGCGTCTTCGGGGCGAATGCCGGGAATATGTGGGGAGGACCGGGGGATCCGGACTGGGCCGCTCACGATCCGGTGGTGAACGCCGATCGGCTGCGCGGAACGGCCCTCTACATCTCCTCGGGCAACGGGGTGCCCGGCGTGCACGACACCCTCTCCGATCCCTCGATCGGCGGCAACACGGGCGCGCTGGCCAACCGGGTGGCGATCGGCGGCGTGATGGAGAGCGTCGTCGACTCCTGCACCGGACAGCTCACCGGTCGCCTTGCCGCCCTGGGCATTCCGGCGACCGTCGTGCATCGCAACGGCACTCACGCGTGGGTGTACTGGCAGGACGATCTGCACGACTCGTGGTCGGTCTTCGCCCCGGCGCTGGGAGTGTAGGCCGGATTTCCGTCAGCCGGCCGTACCCGGCTCGGACGTGGTGCGGCGAGCCCGGTCGAGTTCCCAATACGCGCGCAGGGCGGCGATGCGGCCGTCGGCGTTTACCCGATAGGTGAACACCCCGTCGACCTCGACGGTGAGCTCCCGGCGGACACTGGTGATGGTGCCGACGAAGGCGACCTCGGCGCCGCAGGCGTAGGAGTCGCGCATCCGGAACGCGATATCGCTCTCGGCGATGGCGGTGTCCCAGAACGCGGCGATCGCGTCCCGGCCGCGGTGGCCGTTCCCGGCGGGGTCGTACGGCGATCGGCCGATCGGATCCTCCACCACCGCGTCCGGGGCGAACAGATCCAGCCAGGTGGTGCGGTCCTTGGTGCGGACGGCGTGCTGGGATGCCCGTCCCGCCGCGCGAGCCGGATGGTCGGCCATGATTCTCCTATCGGTGCGCGGCGATGACGGTCTCGCCGTAGTGGGTGATCGCATCGACCTTCTCGTCGAGGCTGCGGGTATCCGGTGTGGCGTCGTAGACGCTGCGGAATCCGACGATCACATCGGTGACACCCGAGGCGGCCAGCTGTTGCATGCCGTCGGTGTCGAAGGGGTCGCGCGCCACGACGTGGATCTGGAATTCGGAGGTTCGCGCCGGCGCGGATGTCTCGTATTCCGAACGCAATTCGGCCAGGCGACCCAGGAGTGCGGACAGTTCGGCGAGGTCGCCGCCCGCATGCATCCACCCGTCTCCGCGCCGGACCGCACGCCGCAGCGCGGCCTCGCTGTGGCCGCCGACGAGGATCGGAATCGGTGTGGTGGGGACCGGAGTGATCTCCACGGCGGGCAGGTCGTATATCTTTCCGCGATAGGTGAATTCACCGCCGCCGCACAGGCCGCGCACGATATCGATGCCCTCGTCCAGGCGTGCGCCGCGCCGCTCGAACGGCACGCCCATCATGGCGAAATCCTGGGGCCACGGGCTGATTCCGACGCCCAGCGAGAGCCGGTTGCCGCTCAGCACCGCCAGCGTCGCGGCCTGTTTGGCCACCAGGACGGGTGGGCGCACCGGCAATTTCAGCACGAACGGTGTGACCCGCAGCGTGGTCGTGGCCGTGGTGATCGCGGTGGCGGCGATCATCGGTTCGGCAAAGGGCTTGCCGCGCAGGAACTCTCGCCGCCCATCGGCGGTATAGGGATAACGCGGGTCACCGTCGCGCGGATAGGCCAGGCTGTCCGCCAGGCAGATGCCGGTGAAACCGGCCGATTCCGCGGCCCGCGCGAGGTCCACCCAGTGCACGGGGTCTCCGCCCGCCTCGGCGAAATGGAAACGCATGACCGCCATGGTGGCCGCCGGTCGCGGTGTGGTGGGCCGGCGGCCCGCTCAGCGGCTCTGCGGGACGACTCAGTGGGCCGACGGGTTGACCCGGCCCGTGCCGCGGGTCAGCGGCCCACCTGCCGGCGATAGGTCACCTTGTCGAATTCGCGGCCGTATTCGTCGACGGCCACCACATCCATCTCGCTGGCGAAGAATCCGGGTCGCACATCGACCCGGATGAACGAGTAGTTGCGGAACCGCACCCGCGACCAGGTCGCGGCCTCGTCCTGTTTGGTGCCCCCCGGTGTCCACACGTAGCTGTTGGGCACCGCGGTGTCGGGCACCTCGTGACCGCGGTAGGTCTCCGGGGAGCCGGGCTGGAAGCCGTAGCGGGGACGGCCGCCGCCGCCCACGGTGTAGTAGACGGTGCCGTCCGCGTCCGGGTAGACGATCGAATTGTCGCCCGCAGCCTTGGTCGGGCGGCCGCCGCGGATCGGGTCGGTGCGCTCGAAGATGTGGTTGTGCCCCTGCAGCACCAGATCGACCTGATAGCGGTCGAACAGTGCGCACCAGGCGTCGCGCAGGCCGCCGTCGCTGGCGTGGGAATCGGTGGTCGAATACGCGCAGTGATGGAAGAAGCAGACGATGAAGTCGATATCCGGATTCGCGCGATAGTCCGCCAGAGTCCGCTCCACCCAACTGGTCTGGGCGCCGCCCGAGTAGCCGGTGTTGGCCTTGATCTCGTAGGAGACGTCGTTGGCGTCCAGCGACAGCACCGCCACATTGCCGTAGGTGAACGAGTACGCCGACGGGCAGCCCGCGGGCCCGTTGGCCGGCAGGTCCAGGCGCGCGAGGTGTCCGCCGTACCCGTGGGTGTCGTAGGCGGCCTCCATGTCGTGGTTGCCGGTGGCGAACATCCACGGCGTGGTCGATGCACTGGCTTCGATGGCGCCGAAATACACGTCCCACACGTACGGATTGAACTTGTCGAATCCGTCCGGCAGTTTGTCGCCGGCGGTGACGTAGCGCGGCTTCTTCCCCGCGCCCGACGGATCCGCGTAGGCGATATCGCCCGCCAGCACATGGAAATCCGGCTTGCAGGCCACGATCTGGCGCATCACGTTGTCCGCGTGCGGGACGGCCGGGTCGTTGTCGGGTTTGTAGTACTTGTCGTCGTAGTCGCCGGGAGCGACGCCCGCCGGCTGGGCAGGGGTGTCGTCGGTGCCCTGATCGCCCATCATGGTGAACCGGAAGGGCAGCACCGCGTTGCGCACGCTCGGCATCGCGGTCGACGCGGCGCGGATGTCGCCGACGAATCCGTCGGAGGTGCGCCAGCGGTAGAAATGCGGCAGCCGTCCGGGCAGGCCGTCGACCGGCGCGTGCACATAGAACTGTTCGGCCGCGAGTACGCCGCTGTCGCTCGTGGGGATCTGGGTCACCAGATCGCGCACCTCCGCCTCGACACTCGCGCCGAGCGCCGGCGTCGGCCCGTGGTCGAGAAAGATCTTGGCGCCGTTGGGATTACGCGAGAGCTGCGCGGCGAAGCGCAGCTGGCTGGCGGCGTCCGGGCCGTAACCGACGTGGCGGCCGCCGACCGCGAGCTGCGCCTGATCGGCATAGGCCCGCCCCGCGAACGGTGAGGTGCCGACGGCGGCCACCGCGGCGGCCGCGGCCGAACCGCGCAGGAAGTTCCGCCGCGACACCGCATGCCGCCGCAGATATCCCCGGTGCCATTCGTGCTGTTCGGCCATCGTCATGGTGGCGGCCAGCTGCTCGGGGATTCCGGTATCGGGGATGTCACCGGCAGGATTCAAGCGATTCCGCATGAGGTTGGATGCTGGTCCAACCGCCGCACCGGAGCAACCGCTGCGGGTTCCCAAGGGCGCGAATTCTCGGTGAATTCTTCGAACCGGCCACTGCGGAATCGGGCCGAACCTGTCGGTACCCGGTGTGAGAATGCCGTATGGCCTATGACGAAGAGTTGGCGGACCGGATCCGGGACCTGCTCGGGCCGGCGGTGACCGAGACGGTCGAGAAGCGCATGTTCGGCGGGCTGGCCTTCCTGGTCGGCGGCAATATGGCGGTGGCGGCCAGCGGCCGGGGCGGACTGCTGGTCCGGGTCGATCCGGCACAGGCCGAGGAGCTCATCGACGGTTCCGCGGTCGCGCCGATGGTGATGGGCGGCCGCGAGATGCGGAACTGGTTGCGGGTGGCGCCGGAATATCTCGACGACGACGAGGTACTGCACACCTGGCTGGATCGCGGGCTCGAATACGCCCGTACACTCCCGCCGAAATAGCCGGAAGACATTGTCCGACAGTGTTATTCGGGTGCCTGCAGAGCCGGGAACCAGATATCGGTGAGGACTTCGGCCGCCGCGGCCGCGGTGACCTCGATGGTGCCCTGCATCGCCCATCGGGTGAAGAAGCGTTCCAGCTGCGCCACGAGTAGTTCGATGCGCAGGCGCGCTTCGTCGCGGCGGCTCTCGGGCCAGCGCGCCAGATAGTCCGGCATCCCGTCGGCGAGCTGCATGATGCCCTCCCGCGCGAGGTCGCGGAACTCCGGTTCCAGGGCGGTCGCCTCGTCCCAGGCGGGAAGCAGATCCTTGTTGTCGAAGAACCACTCGATGGCCCGGCGCATCCACGTGGTGAACTCCGCGCGGGAACCGGTGGCCAGGACCCGGTCCAGATCCCGGTAGAAGAATTGGACGCTGGCGAGTGTGCCCTGTTCGGCGATCGCCCGCAGCACCTCGGTCTTACCGGTGAAGTGCAAGTAGAAGGTGGCCCGGCTGCAGCCGACCGCGGCCGCGATGTCGTCGACACGCACTCCCAGATAGCCCTCACGCACGAACAGCTGCCGCGCCTCCTCCACGATGCGCATCCGCGTCGCCCGCTTCTGCTCATCGCGCAGCGACCCGCGCCGGGCGGTCGATTCCGAAGGCATGACGTCGATGATAGACGCCCGCACACTCACTGGACGCTGTGTCCAGTGAGTGCTACCGTGTGTGCCACGTCACGTCCGGCGCTGCGCCGAACGCCGCGGTGAGGAAACAGAACATGCGCGCATTGCAATTGACCGGGCCCGGCACGCTGGAGCTGCGCGAGGTCCCGATCCCCGAGATCGGGCCCACCGATCTGCTGTTGAAGGTCGGGGCGGCCGGAATCTGCCATTCGGATTCCTTCGTGCTCGGCTTGCCGTTCCCGCTGCGCGAGGATCCGCTGACGATGGGGCATGAGATCGCCGGCACCATCGAGGCGGTCGGCACCGAGGTCGACGGTCGTCGCGCGGGGGAGCGGGGGCTTGTTTACCTGTGCTGGTCCTGCGGCGTATGCCGGGAATGCGTGAGCGGTAACGAGAACGTCTGCCTCGCGGCGGGTCGCACCGCGATGCCGCCCTGCCCGGGACTGGGGCCGGACGGGGGGATGGCGGAATACGTTCGCATTCCGGCGAATTCGTTCGTGCCCATCGGCGAGCTGGAGTTCGCGACGGCGGCGCCGCTGGCCGATGCGGCGCTGACGCCGTATCACGCCATCCGCGGGGCCGCCGATCAATTGCGACCCGGCGCCACCGCCGTCGCGATCGGCATCGGCGGGCTCGGACATGTCGCGGTGCAGATCCTGAAGGCCACGACGGCCTGCCGCATCATCGCGGTCGACATCTCCGCGGAAAAGCTGGAGCTCGCCACGTCCTGCGGCGCCGACCTCACCCTGCCGGCCGACGAGAAGACCGCCGCCCGCATTCTGGACCTCACCGACGGCCGGGGCGCCGAGGCGGTTTTCGACTTCGTCGGCAACGACGCCACCGCGAAACTGGCCGTCGAATCGGTCGCGCCGAACGGCGCCTACCGCATGGTGGGACTCGACGGCGGTATTCCGGGCATCGACGCCGGACCCGCCGGTGGACCCGGCCTGCCGTGGGGTGCCACCATCCGAAAGTCCTACGGCGGCACGAGAAGTGACCTGTACGCCTCGGTCGCGCTCGCGCAGCGCGGTGCCATCGGCGTATCGGTCGAACGATTC
Organism: Nocardia kruczakiae NBRC 101016; assembly: GCF_001612965.1. GTDB lineage: Bacteria > Actinomycetota > Actinomycetes > Mycobacteriales > Mycobacteriaceae > Nocardia > Nocardia kruczakiae. Next base: position 104,759 of record NZ_BDBL01000026.1, on the reverse strand, counting down.
GACCTCGCCGAGGGCCCGGCCGCATTCGAACGACTAGACCGGGGCCAGATCCGCGGTCGTGCCGTGCTCATCCCGTAAGCAGAAAGTGAAGGTTATGACGCGAGCTGCCGACCCGCAGGCCATCGCCGCCCGGATCACCGCCGACCTCACCGGCCCCGGCGGGCCGTTCGAGATGGTGGTCGAAGAGGTACTGGGCGCGCCGATTCCGGTGATGCGCGATCGGCGGCGCAGTATGGCCGAACTGTTCCACGCGGGTACGGCCTGGGGTGACCACGACTATCTGGTGACCCCGGACCGCCGGATCACGTTCGCCGAACACGGCGCCGCGGCAACGGCTCTCGCGCGCGCACTCGCCGATCGTTACGGTGTCGGCAAGGGCGACCGAGTGGGCATCCTCGCCGCGAACACGCCGGAATGGGTGACGACGTTCTGGGCGGCGCAGGTGCTCGGCGCGATTCCGGTCGGCTACAACGCGTGGTGGGCGCCGCGCGAGATCGCCTACGGTCTGCAGCACACCCGCCCGACGGTGGTCGTCGCCGACGCCAAGCGCGCCGCCCTGCTGGCCGAGGTGGGCACCGACATTCCGGTGCTGACCATGGAATCCGATCTGCCGCGGCTGATCGCCGGCCATCCCGGTCCGGCGCCGGAGGTGTCGATCGCGGAGGACGACCCGGCGGTCATTCTCTACACCAGCGGGACAAGCGGGCGGCCCAAGGGCGTGGTACACACCCAGCGAAACCTGCTGGCGGTCTGCGACTATCATCGATTCACCGATGCCATGGCGGCCGCCTTTCGCGGACAACAGCTCGGATCGGGGCCCAGCGATCGCCGATTCCTGTTGACCTCACCGCTGTTTCATATCGCGAGCCTGCACAATCTGATCATTCCGCGACTGGCCACGGGCGCGACCGTGGTGATCAACACCGGCAGCTTCGACCCGGAGCGGGTGCTGTCGCTGATGGAGCGGGAGCGGGTGACCAACTGGGGCGCGGTGCCGACGATGGTCAGCCGCATGCTCGAACACGACCTGTCCCGTTACGACCTGTCGAGTCTGGTGGCGTTCTCGCTCAACGCCGCCCCGTCCTCCCCGGCCTTCCATCAACGGCTGCGCCGGGAACTGCCGATGGCCGAGGTCGCGCTCACCACGAGCTACGGCCTCACCGAAAGCGGCACCGCGGCAACGGTTGCCACGCCGCCGGTGCTGGCCGCCCACCCCGACACCGTCGGGATGCCGATCATCGGCGTGAGCATCGAGATCCGCGATCCGGACAACAGGGCGCTGCCAGACGGCCAGGAGGGTGAGATCTGTGTACGCAGCCCGTACGTGATGCTCGGTTACTGGAACGACCCGGCCGCCACCGCGACCGCCATCGATGCCGAAAGATGGCTGCACACCGGCGATTTCGGCGTGATCGAGGAGGGCCGGCTGCGTCTGTCGGGACGGCGGTCGGATCTCATCCTGCGCGGCGGGGAGAACGTGTACCCGACCGAAATCGAGAACGTGCTCGACGAGCATCCCGCGGTACTGGAATCGGCGGTACTCGGTGTGCCGCACGCGGATCTGGGGCAGGAGGTGGCGGCCGTCGTGGTCGTCGCCGATCCGGCCATCGTGACCGAGGACGAGCTGCGGGCCTTCACCGCCGAGCGGCTCGCCTACTTCAAGGTGCCGGCCCGCTGGGTGATCACGGCACAACCGTTGCCACGCAACGCGACCGGCAAGGTCGTGCGGCGCGAGATAGAGATCTGACGCGCCCCGCCGGGGCGGGTGGGTGAAAGAGGGACTGTCATGTACGACAGCATCATCAAGGGCGGTATCTGGTTCGACGGCACGGGCGCGCCGTCGGCGGTGCGCGACGTCGGCATCCGCGACGGGCGGGTGGCCGCCGTCTCGGCCGAACCCCTGGACGAATCCGGCTGCGAGACCGTCGTCGACGCCACCGGCAAATGGGTGATCCCCGGGATGCTCGACATCCACACCCATTACGACGTGGAGGTCCTGCTGGATCCGTCGCTGTCGGAATCGGTGCGCCACGGTGTCACGACCGTGCTGCTCGGCTCCTGTTCGCTGTCGACCGTGCACGTCGGCGCCGAAACCGCGGGCGACCTGTTCGGCCGGGTGGAGGCCATCCCGCGCGGACATGTGATCGACGCCGTAGGCGATGTGAAGACCTGGCGCAACGCCCACGAGTACGCCGCCGCCCTGGATGCCTCGCCGCTGGGGCCGAATGTGGCGGCGTTCCTGGGACATTCGGATATTCGTGCCGCGGAGATGGGTCTGGACCGCGCCACCCGCACCGAGGTGAAGCCGACCGCCGGCGAGCTGACCGCCATGCGCCGGCATCTGGACGAGGCCCTCGACGCCGGTTTCGTCGGTATGTCCTCGCAACAGCTGATGTTCGACAAACTCGACGGCGAGACCTGCCGCTCCCGCACCCTGCCCTCCACTTACGCCACCATGCGCGAACGACACCAGCTCAACGCGATTCTGCGGGCTCGGCGGCGCGCTCTGCAGGGCGGGCCGGATGTGGCGCGACCGCACAGCCTGGTGGCGATGGCGCTGTCGAGTCTGGGCATCGGGCAGCCGCATCTCAAGGTGAGTCTGCTCTCGGCGGCCGATATCAAGGCGATTCCCCTGGTGGCGCACGTGTTTCCGGCCCTGGCGCGGGCGATCAACGCCTTCGGCGGAGATTTCCGCTTCCAGCATCTGCCGGTGCCGTTCGAGGTGTACGCCGACGGTATCGATCTGGTGGTGTTCGAGGAATTCGGTTCCGGCGCAGCGGCATTGCATCTGTCGAATCAGCTGGACGAGCGCCACCGGATGTTGCAGAGCGAAAGCTATCGCCGTCAGTTCCGCAAGGATTACGACCGCAAGTTCGGCCCTCGGGTGTGGCATCGCGACTTCTTCGACGCCGAGATCGTGGAATGTCCGGACAGTTCGGTCGTCGGCAAGACCTTCGGTCAGGTCGGGGTGGAACGCGGGGGAGTGCATCCGGTGGACGCCTTCCTCGATCTGGTGGTGGAGTACGGGCCCAAGGTGCGCTGGCGCACCACGATCTCCAACCACCGGCCGCGTGTGCTGGATCGCTTCGCCGCCGATCCCGGCATGCAGCTGGGTTTCTCCGACGCCGGTGCGCACCTGCGCAATATGGCCTTCTACAACTTCGGGCTGCGGCTGCTGCGCCGGGTGCGCGATGCCGAACTGGCGGGGCGCCCGTTCATGTCGGTGGAACACGCGGTGCACCGGCTGACCGGGGAATTGGCCGACTGGTACGGGCTCGACGCGGGACATCTGCGCGTCGGCGACCGCGCCGACGCGGTGGTGATCGACCCGGCCCGGCTGGATGCGGGACTCGAGCGCTACACCGAACAGACGATGCCGTACTTCGGCAATCTGTCGCGCATGGTGAATCGCAACGACGACACGGTGAATGCCGTATTCGTCGGTGGCCGTTACGTTTTCGGCAACGGAGTGGCCGCGCCGGTGCTGGGTTCGCAGCGCACCGGGCGCTTTCTCACCGCCGCCTGACCCGGTCGGCCCACGGACCGCGGGCCGTGCTCAGCCGAGGTGGTCGAGCTTGCGGTGCAAGACGGCTCGCTCGCGGTCGTTGCCGCACAAGCGCGCCGCCAGCTCCCACTCCTCGCGGGCCTCGCTCGTGCGGCCCAGGCGGGCCAGCAGTTCGCCCCGGACCGTCGGCAGCAGATGGGAATTCGGCAGTCCGCCCTCGGCGCGCAGACCGTCCACGATCTCGAGTCCGGCGTCCGGGCCCTTCGCCATGGCGACCGCGACCGCCCGGTTCAGCTCGACCACCGGCGACGGGGCGAGGCGGCCCAGCGCTTCGTAGAGGCTCACCACGCGGTCCCAGTCGGTGTCGGCGACCGAGCCGGCGACGGCGTGGCATTCGGCGATCGCGGCCTGCACGCCGTAATAGCCCAGCCCACGGCCGACCTGTCCGGCGCGGGTGAGGGCGGCGCGGCCGCGCCGGATCGCCGCCCGGTCCCAGCGCCGCCGGTCCTGATGCTCCAGCAGCACCGGCTCACCGTCGGGGCCCGTCCGCGCCGGGAAGCGGGCCGCGGTCAGCTCGAGCAGCGCCAGCAGTCCGTACACCTCCGGTTCGTCCGGCACGAGACGGGACAGCACCCGAGCCAGTCGCTGCGCTTCCCCGGCCAGATCGAAGCGGATCAGTTCGGTGCCCGAACTCGCCGACGAACCTTCGGTGAAGATCAGGTAGATCACGCTGAGCACCGAGCTCAGCCGGGCAGCACGCTCACCCGCTTCCGGGACTGCGAACGGAATATGTTCCGCGGCAAGGGTTTTCTTCGCCCGCGTGATCCGAGCCTGAACCGTCGCGGCCGGGACGAGAAATGCTCTGGCGATCTCGTCGCTGGTGAGACCGCCGACCACACGCAGCGTCAGCGCCACCCGCGCCTCCCGGGAGAGCACCGGATGACATGCCGTGAAGATCAGAGCCAGCACGTCGTCGTCGATGCGATCGGGATCCCACAGCGGTTCCGCTCCCGAACGCATCGGATCCGCACCGGGACCACCGGTCAGCACGCCGCCCTCACCCAAGCCGCGGGCGAGGGCGGCGTAGCGATCGTCGAGGGCGGACCGGCGGCGGAAGGTGTCGATCGCGCGCCGCCGTCCCACCGTGAGCAACCAACCGGCCGGATTGTGCGGTGTCCCCTCCCGCGGCCAGGTGACCAGCGCTTCGGCCAGTGCTTCCTGCGCCAGATCTTCGGCGAGGGCGAAATCGCCGGTGTAGCGGGCCAGCGCGCCGACGATGCGCGCGGATTCGATCCGCCACACCGCGGCGACCGCCTCGCGTCCGGTGGGATCGGCCGTCATCCGGATGTTCCGTTCAGAGCTGCCCGGTGGCCTCGCGCCACGCCCGCTCCTTCTGAATCCAGACGTTGTCCTGCGGAAATTCGTCGATCGTGGGCACCCGCCGGATCTCGGTCTTGCACCCCTTGACGATGACCGGCATCCGCTTCGCCCACTCGACCGCCTCCTCCTTCGAGGCCACGTTGAGCAGGTAGAACCCGCCGAACAGTTCCTTCGTCTCGCCGTACGGACCGTCGGTGACGACCGGGGTTTCCCCGTCGTAATCGACCACCACGCTCTCGGCGGGGTCGAGCCCCTCCGCCGCGAGCAGCACGCCCGCCCGGATCAACTCGTCGTTGAACTTGCCCATCGTCTCCAGCATGGTGCCGAAATCGACCTCGCCCATGCTCGCGTAGGCCTCGTCGGTGGCGCGCATGATCAGCATGTACTTCATGGTGTGTCTCCTTCGTCTCGCGGATCCCCTCCGGACCCTCTCACCCCTGGGTCGAACGACAACCACTATGGATCGACACGGCCCCCGAAATTTTCCGAAATTTTTTTCCCGCCCCGCATTATCGCAGGTGGCTGGGCCCCTACCCCTTGTTCGTGGTGCGCAGGGCCCAGGCGAGGACGCCGAGGGCGCCGGTGTTGGCGAGGGCCCGCAGGATGTTGAGGGTGATCCAGGGGCCTTCGAACTGGTGGCGGAGGGTGGCGAAATCGCCGGAGGAGGTGTCGGCGAGCTGGTTGTTCAGCGGGACGTTGCCGCCCGAGGTGATGAGGAAACTGATCACGTTGAGGGCCAGGGCGAGCAGCACCCACCACAGCACGGTGCGCTGATCGGTGCGCCAGTACAGCACGGCGGCCAAGCCGGTGAAGGCGACCGAACCGAGGAAGCTCAGCATGAAGACCGGGTTGACGATGACGGTGTTGATCCGGTTCATCACGTCCACGAAGGTGCGGTCGTCGAGCTGGCGCAGGGCCAGCATCACCGAGCTGGCGTAGGCGTAGAAGACGCCGGCCAGCAGGCCGGTGGTGACGGTCGCGCCGATCAGAGAGCCGGTCGCGAAGCCGGAGGTGGTCGAGGTGGCGGTGGTCGCTGTCATGCATTCAGTACACCGGGAAACGCTGAGCGTTCCCATGGTCCGGACGCTCGCTCCCATACGCGAGCGTCCACGCGGTCCGGCACCGGCGAACCCGGACCAGGGTAGCGTCGATCCCATGGCCACCATCCGCCACGAGATCGCGATCGACGCACCGCCGCAACACATCTGGGACGTACTGCGCGATATCGGCGCCGTGCACGAGCGCCTGCTACCCGGCCGGGTCGCCGATACCGCGCTCGACGGCGAGCACCGCATCCTGACCTTCCCCGACGGCCATGTGATCCGCGAACGCATCGTCAGCGTCGACGACGACCTGCGCCGCCTGGCCTACAGCGTGATCGAGGGCGCGCGTCCGGCCCTCACCCATCACAACGCGTCTTTCGAAGTGCGCGAGACGGATTCGCACACCGGACGGCTGATCTGGACCACCGATCTGCTCCCGGACGAACGCGCCCCCGAAGTCCGGATCCGTATCGAATACGGCGCCGCGGAGATGAAACGAGCCATCGAAGCGGCAGCGGTCCGGGGAGCGTGAACACGGTCCGCGCCATCGGCATTCCCGCGTGCGGGTGAGATCCGACCGTGGACCGACCTAGAGTTCCAGCTCTGTCCACGGAATGGTGATCGGAAACGGAAACTCGATGCTGATGCCGTTCGGGTCCGCTCGGGGCGTCCATTCGTCGGCCAGGATGTAGTTCATCGCGTGAAGGGCGTGTACGCCGGGCGGAAGGTTTCCGGTGCGTGTTTGCAGCGCATAGGCGCGGACGGTGGCGATGCCGCGAGGATTCCTGGCCAGCTTGACCTCCCAATACCAGTCGATGCCGGCCTCCGCGTAGCGTGCTTTCTTCGCCTCCATGTCACTGACGGTGTTCGACGGTGACAACACCTCGCCGACCAGTAGAACGTCGTCCGCACGAACATCTTGATATTCAACGGGCAGACATCGGTAGACGAGAAAGTCCGGCGTGAGGAAGTCCGATTTGCCGTTGCGACCGAGGAAGACGTTGGTTTCGGTCGAGACGCGCCAGCAACGGTCGGGCTGCCTGTCGTGTTCCTCGCGGACGCATCGCCGCAAGGCGTTCCAGAACAGGTTCGTGCAGTCCTGATGCTCGGCGGGCCCGCGACGGACCCAGACGACCCTGCCCTCCCACAGTTCGATCTGGCCCGCGATCTCCTCCGGCAGCGCGGCCAATTCCTCCCAGGTCATGTATTCCGGGAGGTCATCGGGTTCGCTGAGCGGGCTCGGCATGCGTCCATGATAGGGAGTCGCCCTCGAAAAGACGGCGCTCAGTGCGGGGCCGCGTCCAGGGTCGGGCGGATGATTTCGTCGGCGATCCAGTGGGCGACTCCGTCCGGGTACGGGGCGGGAGGGTTGAGGACCAGGTGGGTGAAACCGGCGTCGATCAGTTCGAGCAGCGTTTCGCGTATGCGGGCGGGGGCGTCGTAGGAGATGGGCAGTTGCGCCGAACGGGTGATGTGTGCGGGATCGCGGCCGATCGCCGCGCACTGGTCGTCCAGTGCCCGGCTGTGTTCGCGGAGGGTGTCGACGCCGGTCAGCGGGGGGCCGATCACATTCCAGAGATCGGCGTGGGCGGCCACGATCGGCAGCGTCGACGCGCCCGCACCGGCGAGCAGAATCGGCGGATGGGGCCGCTGGACCGGTTTCGGATCGCATTGGGCGCCGGTGAGAGGGAAGTGTTCGCCCGGGAAGTCGAACACTTCCTCGCTCCACATCCGCCGGATCAGGACACACGCCTCACCCAAACTGCTCACCGCGTCGCGCCACGTGCCGACCGGAATGCCGTACGCCGCGTACTCGGGCGCGACCATCGTCGCGAAGCGGGGATCGTTGCGCGGGAACCCCCCGACGCCGATCCCGAAATCCAGTCGCCCGCCCGAGATCACATCGACGGTGGCGGCCATCTTCGCCAGCAGTGCCGGATGCCGAATCCGGTTGTTGGACACCAGTAATCCGAGCCGGAGTCGTCGCGTCCGCGCCGCCAGCGCCGCCAGCAGCGTCCAGCCCTCGAGGACCGGGCCCGCCGACCGGCTCCCCGTCGAATCGCCGTCGTGTCCGGGCAGCCCGACCGCCGCCCGCGGCAGCAGATGGTCGTACAACCAGGCATGCTCGATCTCGGGTATGTCGTCGGCCTCCAGCCACACCCGCAGGATGTCCGCGTAGCCGACGTGCGCGGGTGTCGTCTTGATGCCGAAACTCGGTGCGGGCCGGACGGAATCGTTCATACCGGCGAAGCTAGTCCGTGGAGTGCGCTCCAGGTCAAGGGCTGCGGGTCGGGCGAATCAGCGCGACGGCGGCAGGACCGGGCTCTGCCAGGCCCGCGCGTACTTCTTCTTGTTCGCCACATCGACAGGTTTGCTGCGGTACACCACGTACGGACGCACCAGATAGCCGACGGGGGCGCTGAACATGTGGACCAGCCGCGTGTAGGGCCAGACGGCGATGAGCGTCAGCACGATGAGCCCGTGCGCCTGAAAGGTCCAGGGCGTGCCGACCATCAGGTCCGGCTGCGGATGAGCGGTGAAAAGGCTTCGGAACCACGGCGATACGGTCTCGCGATAGTTGTACGTGCCCCACAGCAGATTGCTGCCGACGGTATTGAGCAGCCCGGTGATCAGCGCGGCGGCGAGCAACACGTACATGAACATGTCGTTGGTGGTGGTCGCCTTGCGCACGGCCGGGACACGCACGCGTCGATAGGCGAGTATCCCGATACCGGCGATCACCGCGACGCCCGCCACCGTACCCGCGGAGACAGCGATCACGTGATACAAGTGTTCGGAGATGCCGACGGCATCGGTCCAGGACTCCGGAATCAACACGCCCAGCACATGTCCGCCGATCACACCGAGCATGCCGAAGTGGAACAGCGGGCTGCCCATGCGTAGTAGCCGGGATTCGTAGATCTGCGAAGACCGTGTGGTCCAGCCGAATTGGTCGTTGCGGTAGCGCCAGAGGTGGCCCAGCACGAACGAGGTGAAGGCGATGTAGGGCAGGGTGGCCCAGACGGTGGATGTCATCGTCGATCTCCGGATCCGGCGAAAAGCCCTGCGGTGGCGGAGGTTCCGGCGGCGGGCGGCGAATACAGGTCGGGGTTCATGGCGGGATGCATCGACTCGCCGTTCATCGAATACGGTTCCAGCCCGACGTCCTCGTCCGGCGGTCCCTGCGCGGCCAGTTCCGCGATCCGGCGGCGATCTGCCGTGGTGGGCGGGGGCAGGGTGGCGAGGACGGCGGCCAGGGCGCCGGCGTACGGCGATTCGCTGTCGGTGAGCGACAGCCGCAACATCTCCAGCACCGGCACGTGTTCGCCGAGCAGTCGTTCACCGCCGATCGGGTCGACGGTGGCGGCGAACTCCAGCAGCACCGGAAGATGGTCGGGCAGTTCGCGATCCGACAACTCCGCCCCGGCGTGCCGATAGGCGTGCTTGAACCGCAGCAGCGCCATACCGCGCTTGCGGGTGTCGCCGTAGGCGTAATAGGTCAGATGCAGGCTGGCGCGCCGGCGCAGGTCGAAGGTGTCGACGTAGTCGCGCGCCAGGGTCAGCGGTGCGGTACCGGTCAGGTGGGCGAGCAGCCGGTCGAGATCGGCGCGCACCGGCTCCGGGAGCGAGGCCACCGCCTCGGACAGGTCGGCGAGCATGGCCAGCGTGTCCGGACCGGGGTAATCGAGCAGGAGCGCCGAGATCCGCCAGATCAGCCGGCGATCCCGTTCGGACATCTGGACGACCGGCGCGGGGCGCTTGCGCAACGTCAGCAGTCCCATGGCCGCACCTCTCGTCGTGCGGAGCCGGGGCGGTGGCATATCCTCATCGGCTCGCTCCGGTCGGTTCGGGCAGCGTGTCGTCGGCTACGTCGTGTGCGGGACCACTCTCGTGCCCGTTGGTCGCCGAATGCCCGTCGGCGGCACCGTTGCCGTCGCGTTCCGGCACCAGCCCCTCGGTCGACCCGCCGTCCCAGTTCAGCAGGTTGATTCGCGACGATTTCTGTTCCGGCGCCGCGGAATTGGCATCGACGAGTGCGAACTTCTCCGATGTCACGTCGAAGGCCGTCATCCCCGGCCCGCCGTCGCCGTCCAGACTGCACCCCGTCGCCAGCGAATCCAGTTCGTGCGCCCGGGATGTCGCGCCCGACGGAATCACGTACCGGTGTTCGTATTTGGCGATGGCCAGCAGCCGGTACATCGCCTCGATCTCCTCCGGTTCCAGGCCCACCGCGCCGGGAATCGCCAGATCTGGTTCCTGGCCGAGGTTGATCGAGCGCATGAACGACCGCATCCCGGCCAGCCGCTGCAATGCCGCGCGCACGGGCCCGATATCCCCGGCGGTGAACAGCTCGGCCAGATATTCCACCGGAATGCGCAGCGAGTCGATGGCGCCGAACAGATTTCGCGCATCCTCACCGTCGTGCCCGGTCTCGGCCAGCACGTCCACCACCGGCGACAGCGGCGGCACGTACCAGACCATCGGCATGGTCCGGTACTCCGGATGCAGCGGCAACGCGATCTTGTAGTCGACAATCAGCTTGTAGACCGGCGAATCCTGCGCCGCGGCAATCCATTCCGGCGAGATACCGGCGCGTTCGGCCTCGGCGATCACCCGCGGATCGTGGGGATTGAGGAATACGCCCAGCTGCGACGGATACAACTGCTCCGGATCGGTCACCGAGGCCGCCTCGAGGACCGCGTCGGCGTCGTAGAGCATGACGCCGATGTAGCGCAGACGCCCCACGCACGTCTCCGAGCAGACGGTCGGGATACCGACCTCCACGCGCGGATAGCAGAACGTGCATTTCTCGGCCTTGCCGGTCTTGTGATTGAAGTAGATCTTCTTGTACGGGCAGCCGGTGATGCACTGCCGCCAGCCGCGGCATTTGTCCTGGTCGACCAGCACGATGCCGTCCTCGGCACGCTTGTAGATCGCACCCGAGGGGCAGGAGGCGCCGCAGGACGGATTCAGGCAGTGTTCGCAGATGCGCGGCAGATAGAACATGAAGGTCTGCTCGAATTCGAGTTTGACCTGGTCCGACAGCCGCGCCAGCAACGGGTCCCGGCCGACCTGTTCCGGTCCCGAGCCGAGGTCGTCGTCCCAGTTCGCGCCCCAGGTGACCTTCGTATCCTCGCCTGTGATCAGCGATTTGGGCCGTGCCACCGGGGTGGTGTCCATGGCCGGCGCCGACAGCAGATTGTCGTAGTCGTAGCTCCAGGGGTCGTAGTAGTCCGACACCGTCGGCAGATCCGGATTGGCGAAGATGTTGAGCAGCCGCTTCATCCGCGACCCGGACTTCAGGGTGAGGCGGCCGCGGCGGTCCAGCGTCCAGCCGCCCTTCCACTTCTCCTGATCCTGGTACTGCCGCGGATATCCCTGCCCCGGCCGGGTTTCCACATTGTTGAACCAGACGTACTCGGTGCCGCCCCGGTTGGTCCAGGCCTGTTTGCAGGTGACGCTGCAGGTGTGACAGCCGATGCACTTGTCCAGGTTCATCACCATGGCCAGCTGTGCCATGACACGCATATCAGTACTCCACTTCCTGTGAGCGTCTCCGGATCGTGGTGACCTCGTCACGCTGATTTCCGGTGGGCCCGTGGTAGTTCAGGGCGAACGACTGCTGGGCGTATCCACCGATCAGATGCGTGGGCTTGATCATGATCCGGGTGAGCGCGTTGTGGATGCCGCCGCGTTTGCCTCGGCCCGCCCGCATGTCCGGGGTGCCCTCGATACGCGGTACGTCGACCGCGCGGTCCTGGGCGTGATACATGAAGACCGTGCCCTCGGGCATACGGTGACTGACGATCGCCCGGGCGACGACCACACCGTTGCGGTTGACGGCCTCGATCCAATCATTATCGGCCACACCAATTTTCGCCGCGTCACGATCCGACATCCAGATCGCCTGCCCGCCCCGCGAGAGGGTGAGCATATGCAGATTGTCCTGATATGCGGAGTGGATGGACCACTTCGAATGCGGAGTGAGGTAGCGGACGGTGACGCCCCGCTCACCGACCGCCCCGACGTCGGGTTCGCGGAACAGCACCGACATGTCCAGCGGTGGCCGGAAGATCGGAAGTTGTTCGCCCAGTTCGATCATCCAGTCGTGATCGAGATAGAAGTGCTGGCGTCCGGTGAGCGTATGCCAGGGCTTGAGCCGTTCGGTGTTGATGGTGAACGGGGAGTAGCGCCGGCCGCCGGTTTCGGATCCGGACCATTCCGGTGACGTGATCACCGGCACCGGCCGGGCCTGCGTATCGGCGAAGGTGATCCGCTTACCTTCGTGCTCGGCCGCCAGATCCGCCAGCCGGGTGCCGGTGCGCCGCTCCAGCGCGTGGAATCCCTCCACCGCCAACCGGCCGTTGGTGGTCCCGGACAGCGCCAGGACGGCCTCCGCCGCGTGCACGTCCTTGGCCAGCGACGGGCGGCCCTGCGCGATGCCGGAGACCACGCTGCCGTTGACGCCGCGCAGATAGTCGACCTCGGCGTCGGGGACGGTCGTGACGCCCTTGGTAGTGACACCGAGCGTTTCGATCAGCGGGCCCAGCGCCGCCATCTTCTCGGCCAGCTTCGGGTAATCACGTTCCACGACAACGAGTTTCGGCATGGTACGGCCCGGAACGGGTTCGCATTCACCCGCTTTCCAGTCCAGCACCCGCCCACGCGCCTGCGCCAGCGCGTCCACCGAATCGTGTTGCAGCGGAACGGCGACCAGATCCTTGCGGACGCCGAGATGTTTCTCGGCAAGCCAGGAGAAGCCGCGCGCGATGCGGTGGAAGGCCTCGAAATCGGTTTTCGCCTCCCACGGCGGGGAGATCGCGGGGGAGAAGGCGTGCACGAACGGATGCATATCCGTCGAGGACAGATCGTGTTTCTCGTACCAGGTGGCGGCGGGCAGGACGATATCGGAGAACAGCGTCGTCGAGGTCATCCGGAAATCCAGCGACACCAGCAGATCCAGTTTTCCGGTCGGCGCCTGTTCCGGCCGGCGCACCTCCTGCGGCGGCACTCCGGCCGAATCGTCGGCCTGCAGATTGGAATCCGCGCCGAGCAGATGCCGGTGGAAGTATTCGTTGCCCTTACCCGAGGAGCCGAGCAGATTGGCCCGCCACACGGTGAGCACGCGGGGGAAGTTCCGCGGTGCGTCGGGATCCTCGCAGGCGAACTCGAGATCACCGGATTTCAGGTTGCCGACCACATAGTCCTGCGGCGTCTGCCCCGCGGCCTCGGCGGCGTCGACCAGATCCAGCGGATTGCGATCGAACGTCGGATACGTCGGCATCCAGCCGAGCCGGGAGGCCAGCGCGATATTGTCGGCGGCCGTGCGCCCCGCGAACACGCCGGAACCCAGTGGGGAGGCGAAGGTTTCGGAGGTGAAGGGGTCGTAGCGCCACTGGTCGTTGGTCAGATACCAGAACACCGTGCCCTGCATCTGCCGCGGCGATCGCTGCCAGTCCAGGCCGAATGCCAGGGTGGACCAGCCGGTGACCGGGCGGCACTTCTCCTGGCCCACGTAGTGCGCCCAGCCGCCGCCGTTGACGCCCTGGCAGCCGGTGAGCAGCGTCAGGGTGAAGAAGGCGCGATAGATCTGATCGGAGTGGAACCAGTGATTGGTCCCGGCGCCCATGAGGATCATCGACCGGCCGCCGGAGCGATCGGCGTTGTCGGCGAATTCGCGCGCGATCCGAATCGCCTGTGCCGCAGGCACTCCCGTGATCGACTCCTGCCACGCTGGAGTGTAGGGCGCGCTCGGGTCGTCGTAGCCGGTGGGCCAGTCGCCCGGCAGATCCGGACGCCCGACGCCGTATTGCGCGAGCAGCAGGTCGAAGACGGTCGTGACGCGGCGTCCGGCGATGACGGTGGTCGGCACCGAACGGGTGACCGTGCCGGTCTCGCCGTCGAAGCGGGGGAACTGTACGGCCGCAGCATCGTCGGTGCGGCCGTACAGAGTCATGAGCGGATCGACGTCGCCGAGGTCCAGATTCCATCGCCCGGCGCCGGATTCGGAGAACCGGTCGCCGAGGGTTCCGTTGGGCACCACGGGATTTCCGTCGCCGTCCAGGAGGACGGTCTTGTGTTCGGCGTTGTCCACATCGAACCCGGGGAGGCCCGCGGCGGCCAGGTCGGCGGCGGTGAGGAACTTACCGGGCAGCCAGGTGTGGCCGCGGTATTCGCCCTCGCCGTTCCAGCCGCCGTCGCGCTCGTCCAGCGTGATCAGGAACGGCAGATCGGTGTAGCGCTTGATGTAGTCGTCGAATCGCGCAGTGGACCGGTCGACGAAGAATTCGCGCAGCACCACGTGGCCCATCGCCATCGCCAGGGCGGCGTCGGTGCCCGGGCGGGCGGGGACCCATTCGTCGGCGAATTTGGTGTTGTCGGCGTAGTCGGGGGAGACCACCACCACCTTCTGACCGCGGTAGCGGGCCTCGGTCATGTAGTGCGCGTCCGGGGTGCGGGTGACCGGGACGTTCGAACCCCACATGATCAGATAGCCGGCGTCGAACCAGTCCGCGGATTCCGGGACGTCGGTCTGGTCGCCGAACACCTGCGGCGAGGCGACCGGCAGGTCGGCGTACCAGTCGTAGAACGACAGCATCGAACCGCCGAGCAGGGAGATGAACCGGGCGCCGACCGCATGCGAGACCATCGACATCGCGGGGATCGGTGAGAAACCCGCGATGCGGTCCGGCCCGTACTGCTTGATGGTGTAAACGTGTGCCGCGGCGGCGATTTCGGCGGCCTCCCACCATTCCGCGCGCACGAATCCGCCCTTGCCGCGCGCGGATTTGTAGGTCTCGGCCTGCTCGGGATCCTCGACGATGGATTCCCAGGCCAGCACCGGATCCTTCAACCGGGCCTTCGCCTCGCGGTACATCTCGAGCAAGACTCCGCGCACGTACGGATAACGCACGCGCGCAGGGGAATACGTGTACCAGGAGAACGAGGCGCCGCGTGGGCAGCCGCGCGGTTCGTATTCCGGTTTGTCGGCGCCGACCGAGGGATAGTCGGTCTGCTGGGACTCCCAGGTGATCACGCCGTCGGAGACGTAGATCTTCCAGGAGCAGGAGCCGGTGCAGTTGACGCCGTGCGTGGACCGGACCACCTTGTCGTGGGCCCAGCGGTCGCGGTAGAACTCGTCGGCCTCGCGCCCGCCGACCTTGTGCACGGTGCGAAGATCATCCGACACCTCCCCGCGCTGGAAGTAGCGGCCCACCTTCAGCAAGGCATCGGCCGCCGACTCGGGTGCGCCGTTCGACACCGCGGCTCCGCCGTTCGACGCTGATGAGGGGGCCGAACTCTTTTTGTGCGATATGACCACAACGCCCCCATCGAGACACATGAACCGGGCTGACCAGTCGAGAGTAAGGACGCCGGCGGGGGCGGCAAAACGATCCGCTCACACCGCGCGTGAGCCGCCGGTGAGCTGTGAGCTGGGGGAAACGTGCCGGTCACTGGGCAATTGCCGATGGCGCGGGGTGATTCCGGTCCGACCTGCGGCGATACCGATTCTCACGGTGCCGAACCGTCGGCGCAGAGCCGCCGTCCACGCGCTCGGTGATGCTTTGGAAACCGGCGCTTCGCGGGCGTTTTACATTTGTTAACACATTCGCGCGGCGCCGAATCGAGTCGAAAGGATAGCGGCGCGCGGTCGGAAGTGACGGCGATTACCGATTTTCGGCACTGTTTGCCGAACGGTCGCACCGCCCGCCCGGCGCGTGGCTACGGTGTCACGATGGCGATGATTCCGACCGACGACCTGCCCACCCCGACGGCCGACGTCCTACGGCGCCGGGCGCGCGCAGCCGGTCTCTCCATGAACGCCCATATTCGCGGTGAGCTGATCGAGCTCGCTGGTCGGCGTGTTCCGCTGGACGCTGTCGTGGAATTCCTGGATGCCGAGCGCCGCGGCCGTCACGATTCCGGCATCGACGCCGACGCCATGGCCGTGATCCGTGACTACGACCTCCCGGCGCAAACCTGGAGCGTTCTCGCGCGTCGAGCGGGCGCCGTCGGCATGCCGCTGAGCGCCTACATCCGGCAGGAGCTGATCACCTCGGCCCGCCGGACGACGGTGTACGACGTGGCGTTGGAGATGCTCGAAGTCCAGCAGGCGAATCAGGGTGTGGTCATCGATATGTCGCAGACCGCTATTCGGCCACGAGTTCTGCCTCCGACTCCACCGCCCGCACCACCTGTTCCGATACCTGGAGCGGTCCCGGGGTGTAGGTGACGGCACGCAGTGACCCGGTGTAGCGGAACGGGCCGCGGCGCTGTCGTAGGTCCCAGGCGACGGGGCCGCGGGCGTCCACGCCGACCGAGATACCGGTCCAGGGGGCCATCCCGACGAGCTGGACCTGGTCGGTGAGGGTGGCGACGGACGTGCCGTCGAGGAAGAGGGCGAAGTCCCAGCGCAGGCGCGGCCGTACCGTCGCGGCCAGGGTGACCTCCCGCGTCCCGGGGACGATGAGCGCAGACACCTCGGTATACCGGCCGAACGAGTTGAAGCCGAACACGATTCGGCCGTTCTCGAGGTAGAGCAGATAACCGCCCTGCGGATCGCCGTGGGCGACGAGTACCCCTTCGTCACCGTCGTGGTAGCCCGCGAGTTCGGCGGTGACGGTGAAATCGCGGTACGCGATGAGGCGCTGCGAGCGGTACCGCTCGAGCGTCGGCGTCCCGGGCAGGATGCGCAACGGCTCGGACAGGCGGGCTTCCTCAGGGCGCCGGCGCGCCAGATCCCGGCGGGTCAGCAGCGGGAAGACGGTATTACGCCAGGCCGCCTCGTCCCAGGCCGCGGCCAGTTCACGCACCTTGCCGGGGAATTCGGCTGCGACATCGTGCAATTCGGTGGGGTCGGTCCGCACGTCGAACAGCTGCCAGTTCGGCGCGTCCACCTCGCCGCCCGGCTCGTGCAATGCGAGCAGTTTCCAGCCGTCCCGGTAGAAGCCGCGATGCCCGGTCATTTCCGAATACTGCTCGAGGTGCCGGGAGCGGGCATCGAGGTCCCGCAGCACTTCTGCCGCCGATACGCCGTCGAAATCCTTGGCCGGCAGCCCGTTTCGCACGGACGGTCGCGAGACTCCCGACAGTTCCAGCAGGGTCGGCGCCAGATCGGTGACATACACGTATTCATCGCGAATCACGTTGTCCGGCAGACCCTTCGGCCAGGAGATGATGAACGGCACCCGCACTCCACCGGCGAAGGTCTGTCCCTTGTAGAACCGGAACGGCGTGTTCGACGCTTGCCCCCAGCCCCGCGGATAGTGCACGCCGAGACGGGCGGTGCCGATCAGATCCTCGTCGTGCGGCACATCGCCCACCCAGTCCGGATCGTCGACGTGCGCGAATTCGGCCAGATAGCTGCGGGTGCCGACCGGGCCGCCCTCGGCGGTGCCGCCGTTGTCGGAGGTGAACACCACGATCGTGTTGTCCAGTTCACCGAACTGCTCGACGGTGTCGAGAACACGCCCGAGGCTCTGGTCGATGCTGTCGACCATCGCGGCGTACACCTCCATGTACCGGGCGAAGCGGCGCTGCTGCTCGGCGCTCAGCGAATCCCATTCCTGCGCTTCGTAACCCGGCTCGGTGTTGCGCGGTTGCTGTTCGGTTCCCGGCGCGAAGAGTCCCTGCGCCAGCTGGGAGGCGAATCGGCTCTGTCGCACCGCGTCCCAGCCCTGCGCGTATCGGCCGCGATATTTCGCGAGATCGACGTCCTTGGCCTGCAGCGGGCCGTGCATGGCGACATGGGCGAAGTAGAGGAAGAACGGCTTGTCCGCGTCGTGGGCGCGCAGATCCTTCAGGTAGGTGATCGCCTTGTCGGTCAGGTCGTCGGTGACGTAGTAGTCCTCCGGATACTGCTCGATATCCACCACGGAGGAGTCGGAGACGATCTGGTTCGGGTAGAAGAACGAGTTGAAACCCTCCAGTGAACCGTAGTATCGATCGAAGCCGCGCTGTGTCGGCCACGAATCACGGTGTGCCGCAGGGTTCATCGTGGCGTCGCGCACGAGGTGCCATTTGCCGACCGCGTAGGTGGCGTAGCCGCCGGCGCGCAATATCTCCGGCAGGGTCAGCACATCGTCGGCGAGTTCCAGGCGCAGGCCCGGGTAGCCGGGATCGGCGTTGGCGACGAAGCCGAATCCGGCGCGATGGGAATTGAGGCCGGTCAGCAGGGCCGCGCGCGAGGGCGAGCACAGCGGGGTGGTGTGGTAATTGGTGAGCCGGACCCCGCGCTCGGCCAGCCGGTTCAAGGTCGGTGTCTCGATTTCGGAGCCGAACGGGCCGATATCGCTGTAGCCCATATCGTCGACCAGCACCACGATGATGTTCGGCGCTCCCGCGGGCGCGCTCGGCGGGTAGTCCCACGCAGGGCTGGATTCGGCGGTGGTCCGGCCGATCTCGCCGGTGAAGGCATCATATCCGCGGGCATACTCGGGCACTGGCATACGACCAGGGAACCCGCCGCGGGGTGCCGCCACCAGGGTTCGGCGCACTGTGCGCGCAACCGGTGCCGGCCGGGGACCGGCGTCGGCGGCATTCCTGGTCCGCGTGGCTTCAGCCCGGCAGGGGCAGATATTCGACCGGTTCGCCGTCGGCGGCGCCGGCGGGGACGACGACCAGACCGTCGCGATCGAGCAGCCCGGCCAGATGTGCGGTGCGGATATGGCCGTCGGCGACCCAGCCGCCCGCCTCGGCCGCCCGCGCGGGCAGGATGCGTGGCACCGGACCGGACACGTCGCCGGCGTTCAGGAGCGGTCCGGTCCGCACCCGCGCCGGTATGCGGCCGGTGAGACCGGACACGATGGCCGGGGCCAGCGCCCACAGCGTCGCGACCGCCGCGTAGGGATTACCGGGAAGCCCGAGAACTACAGGGCCGCTGGGCAATTCGGCGACCACGGTGGAGCCGCCCGGCCGCATCCGCAAGCGGTGCACCAGAATTCGTGCCCCGGCCCGATCCAGTGCGCCGCGCAGTTGGTCGGCCGCGCCACCACCGGTCGCGCCGACCACGACCAGCAGGTGGTCGTCGGTCGTATCGGCGAGCACATCGTCGAAGCCGTTGGGCGTGTCGCGCAGATGCACCCGGTCCGACGATTCGATTCCGTGCCAGGACAACAACTCCGGGAAGACGGGACCGACCGAATCGCGGGTCTGGCCGCTGCGCAGCGGGCCTTCGCTGCGAATTTCGTCGCCGGTCATCACGATTCGTGCCCGCACGGGTCCGCGGACCTGCGCGGTGACCACCTCGGCGGCGGTCGCGACGGAGATCAGTGCCGCGTTGACGGGGGTGCCCTCGGCCGCGACGATATCGCCGCTGTGCCAATCCTCACCGCGGTGGCGCACATCGTCGCGGATCGGCGCCTCGGGTAGCCGCCGCAGCAGCCCGTCGTCGAGCCGGACGAATTCGTCGCGCACCACGGTGTCGGTGCCCTCCGGGACGTGGGCACCGGTGGCGATGCGGACCGCCTCACCGGCGAGCAGGCCCACCGGTCGCTCACCACCCGCGAAGCCGACATCGTGGCGCAGGCGCCACGGCTCCTCACCCGACACCGCGTAACCGTCCATCGCCGACACGTCGAAGCGGGGCAGCGCCGAGGCGGCGCGCAGCGGGGCCGCCAACGCCGCACCCCGCACCGCCGCCGGCCGGGCCTCGTGCACCGGCAGCCGGGTGATGCCGGTGCGCAGCACGTCGCGGGCCTGCGCCAAGGACAACGCCGGGGCGGCGGCCTGGGCCGCGCGCACCTGCTCCGGGGTGTCGCAATCGGTGATACCGGGCAGCGTCACCATCAGGGTGTCGACCGGGACCAGCGCCTTCATCGGCTGATTGGTCACCGAATCCAGCTGCCGCAGGGCCGACAGCAGCGCCGTTCGCCGCCACACCCCGACCAGATATTGCGGACGGCCGGACTCGTCGGTGGCGAACACCGCATCGGCATCGGAAGTCGTTGCGTGCCCGATCAATTCGCCGATCACGGCGGAGGTGAGAAAGGGCAGGTCGGCGGCCAGGACCACGACCAGATCGGCCGGGAAATCACATTCCTCGAGGGCGCGGACCGCGCGCGCGACGGCCGCGACCGGGCCGGCTCCGGCCGGCACCTCCTGCACCTGCCGGATCTCGGGCGCCAGTTCGGGCCGATGCGGGCCGACCACCACCGTGCGCACACAGTCGGCGACCGCGTCCAGCGCCACGGTGAGCATCGCGCGCCCGCCGACGGCGATCGCGGGTTTGTCCACCCCGCCCATCCGGGTCGCCCGCCCACCGGCCAGCACGATCGCGTCGACAGTGGTCACAGCGGCTCACCCGGGAGGTTGATCATGGACCGATGGTAAACCGCCCACATCGGACGGCGAACGGCACGCGGACGCGCACACGCCCGCCGTCTGCTCGCGACCACGTCAATCGCACGGCGCGCGCAACAACCGGAAGCGGTTCGTCTCCGGATCGGTCAGCATCGCCTGAGCCGGTGGATGCACTGCGGCGCCGTGGCAGGGGACGGCACCGGCCGCGGTGAGTCGGGCGACCTCGTCCGCGGGATCGCCGGTGGAGTAGGTGACGACGTCCAGGTGGACGCGATCGCATTCGCGGGCCGCGACCTGGGTGCGCAGGAATTCCAGCCACGGACCCTGACCGGTGGCCGAGCGGATGCCGGACATCCGCGATTCGTCGTGGGTCAGCGGCCAGCCCGCGGCGGTCTCCCAGAACCGGGCCAGCCGGGTGGGATGCGGAGTATCGACGACGATCGCGGCGACCGCGCCGGTATCCACATATTCCTCGCGCGGTTCCAGGACACAGAATTCGTTGCCCTCGGGGTCGGCGAGCACCGTCCAGGGCACCGCGCCCTGGCCGATATCGATCGGCCGCGCGCCCAGCGCCAGCGCCCGATCCACCTGTACGCGTTGATGATCCAGCGAACGCCCGACCACATCGAGATGGATGCGGTTCTTCCCGGACTTGGGTCCGGCCGTCGGCACGAACATCAACGACACATCGGCGGCATCCGGATCGGAAGCAGCCACCTCGACCGCGTGCGGACGGTCCACGGTGATCTGCCAGTCGAGCAACTCCGCCCAGAACCGCGCCACGTTCCGTGGCCGGATCGCATCGAACACCACGCACGCCAGACGGGTGGTCATTCCTCCACGGTAACCGCCGAACCGGAGTAATGGGCGAATTCGGATATCGGCGCCGTCAGTGGTCGAATCGGTGGCGGGCGGCGGCCAGGTCGACGCGGTCGCCGCGGATCGGACAGCCCTCCTCGGCCAGCCGGCGCAACTGGCGCTGGACCAGATGGCTCGCCGGGGTGCCGTCGGCACGCAGCACCCGATGCCAGGGCAGGTCGGCGGAGTCGGTGCGCATGATCCAGCCGACGGTTCGCGGCGTCGACAGTCCGGCCGCCGCCGCGATATCGCCGTAGGTGGCGACCCGGCCGGGCGGGATGGCCGCGACCAGTTCCCGCACCCGCTCGATCTCGGCGTCCGTGGTGGGCATCAGAGCACCGACCGGACGACGGCCGCGGTCTCGGCGGGACGTGCCTGGGCGACCATGTGGTCGCAGTCGAATTCGTGCAGCGTGAAATCCGGGAGCGTGGCGAACGCCTCGACGGTCGCGGGGGTGACGAACGGCGATTTACCGGCGCGGACCAGCACGGTCCGAATGTGCGGCGGCGGCAGGACCAGCTCTCGCGCCAGCTGACTCCAGTAGGACGTGACGGCGGGCAGGCTCATCCGCCACGTGACCCGGCCCTCGGGCGTATCGACCAGGTGTTCGGCGAGTTCGGCGTCGAGAAGTTCGGGGGCCACATCGGCCCAGGCCGTCTCGAGTTTGTCGTGGCGCGCCTCGGCGATGTCGGCGTAGTCCGGCCGCGCCAGACCCGCCTCGGCGATGTCGTGCAGCAGAACCGGATCGAGGGCGATCGCGGGATCCAGCAGCACCAGTGCGCGGACCAGATCGGGGCGGTGACGGGACAGGTGGACGGCGACCGCCGCTCCGAACGAATGCGCCACGACGACCGCCGGTTCGGCGAGCAGCGGAACCAGATCGTCGACGATCTGCTCGAAGGTCCATGGCGGCAGCGAACTCGCCCGCCCGTGGCCGCGCAGGTCGGGAGCGATGACGCGAACCTCGGGTAACTGCCCCTCGGCCAGCGCGCTCCACCGCCGCCCGTGTCCGGTCAGGCCGTGCAGGGCGAGGACGAGCGGGCCGTCGGCGGGGCCGAATCGATGAATAGGGGCGTCGGGCACCCGATCATTGTGCCGTCGGCGCGGCGGCGGTGCGACCGGTGCGTTCCGTTCGCGCGAATCGGGCACGGGGATTGCCGGACGCTGGCCGCGCCGGTGAACCGCCGGGGAACGACTGCGACGGTGGGATTTTCGGCCCGATATTCGCAGCGGCCCCGCCGCGCTGCGGCGCGGAACGACATACAAGCTCTCCACCAGGCATTATCAACCGCAGGCGGAGACCGGCGCGAATTCGTGAATATCGCCCGGACAGGCGTGGCGCCGATCACAACACGGACACATCGGATGCACGGGGTGCGTTTGCTGTCACGGAATTCGATCCTGTCGGGGGTGTCTGTTGAAATAGCGCGTGTGATGCGATCGGATAGCTCGGTGCGACTGGTGCGCCGCAGTGAGACCGCACCCCGGTTACGCGAATGGGGTGCCGATGTCCGAACGCTGTTCGCGGGTGGGTCGGGCGCGGACCCGGGCTGGCGGCCCTGGCAGGTGCTGGGCGGGCCCGGCACCGGGAAAACCGCGCTGCTCACCGATCTCGCCGCCGATCGCATCGTCGCGGGCGCCGACCCGGAATCGGTGCTGGTGCTCACCCATTCCAAACAGGCCGCGCTGCGAGTGCGCAACGCCCTCACCCGGCAGTTGACCGCGCTCGCACCCGAACTCGGCGGGGTGCCGGGCGCCGGGCGCGAGCCGATGGTGCGCACGGTGCACTCCTACGCCTTCGCGATCCTGCGCACGCACGCGGCCGCCCGCGGCAATCCGCCGCCGCGGCTGCTGACCGGCGCCGAGCAGGACGTGGTCCTGCGCGAGATGTTGCGCGGCGAACTCGCCGACATGTCATCCGGTGCCGAGGTGCTGTGGCCACCGCGCCTGCACGCCGCACTCGGCACCAACGGTTTCGCCGAGCAACTGCGCGACCTGATGTTGCGCGCCACCGAGCGCGATCTGGGACCCGAGGATCTGATCGAACTGGGGCGCCTGCACGAACGCGAGGAATGGGAGGCGGCCGGATCGTTCGCGCAGCGCTACGAACAGTCGATGCTGTTGCGCTGGTCGGTCGGCGTCCAAGCCCCCGAGGCCAGCGCCCCCGCCCTGGACGCCGCCGAACTGGTCGGCGCCGCACTGGACGTGCTGATCGAGGACGAGGAACTGCTCTCCGCCGAGCGCGAACGCATCCGCACCCTCCTGGTCGACGACGCCCAGCATGTGGATCCGCTTGCCGCACAACTGATTCGCGCGATCGGATCCGGCCCCGCGACCACCGTCGTGGCCGGCGACCCCGATCAGGCGGTCTTCAGTTTCCGGGGTGCGGATACCCGTTTCGTCACCGAACCCGACGCCCCACCCGAACGCCGGATCGTCCTGCACGACGATCATCGCTGCGCCCCGGCGGTTCACGATGCGGTCGCGCGGATCGCCGCCCGCATGCCGGGCCGGACCGAGCACCGCTTCGACGTGCGGACCGGCGGACCTCATCTCCTCGGCGATCCCGCCGTCGACGGGCAGGCGCTGGTGCGGGTTCTCACCACCCCGGCCAAGGAGGCGGCGCTGATCGCCGACCACCTGCGGCGGGCGCATCTCACCGCGGAGGTGCCGTGGTCGCGGATGGCGGTGATCGTGCGCTCGGTGCCGCTGTCGCTGGGCCCGTTGCGCCGCGCGCTCACCGCCGCGGGAGTGCCGGTGCTGCAACCGAAACCGGACACACCGCTGGCCCGGCGGCGCGGCGCGGCGTGGATGCTGCAGTCGCTGCGCGCCCTGCTGGTGGTCGAACGCGGGCGTCCGGAGATGTTCTCCGAAGACGATGCGCTCGATCTGCTGCTCGGGCCGCTGGGCGGAGCCGATCAGATCAGTCTGCGACGACTGCGCCGCGGCGTTCGCCGCGCGCTGATCGAGCGCGGATATCCCCGGACCGAGCCGAACGCGAGCGGCCCGGGCGAGGCGGAGCCGGTCGCCGACGGCGAGCCGGCAGCCGAATTGTCCACGCGGACAGGCGAACCAGGATCGAACGTGGCCGGTGATGCCGATTCCGCACCGCTGGCGAGCGGACCGGCGCGCGGTTCATCGACAGTCGAGGAGTCGCCGGAGGCCCTCGCACCCTATTCCGAGCTCGACCGGTCCTCGGCTGTCGTCTTGCGCGACCTCATCACCGGAGTCGGTGATCGCACCCTGCTCGATCGGCTCACCGAGGTCGAGGTGGCGCCGCTGGTGCGGGTGCTGCGGGCGGTCGACCGGGCGCGGCGGGCGCTGCGGCGTGGGGCCGGGGTCGAGGACGCGTTGTGGGCGTTGTGGACCGCGTCGCGGCTGGAGAAGCGCTGGGTGGCGCAGTCCGAGCGCGGCGGCGCCGGTGCCGTGCAGGCCGACCGCGACCTGGATGCCGCCGTCGGTCTGTTCGATGCCGCTGCCGCCTACGTCGACCGGCTGCCCGGCGCATCCGTCGAGGGATTCGTCGAATATCTGGAACAGCAGGAGATCAACCAGGATTCGGCTCCGCTGACCGAACCCGGTGACGCGGTGGCGATTGTGAGCGCGCACGCCGCGGCCGGCCGGGAATGGGATGTGGTGGCCGTCGCCGGAGTGCAGGAGGGGATCTGGCCCAACCTGCGTCCGCGCGGGACCCTGCTCGGCATCGAGGAACTGGTCGACCTCATCGGGGGCGTGGCCGATCCGGGGGAGCAGGTCAGCCGGGCCGCGCCGATCCTCGCCGAGGAGCGCCGGCTGCTGCTGCTGGCGTGCAGCCGGGCCCGCCACAGCCTGCTGGTGACCGCGGTCGAATCCGTCACCGGCGACCGCGATCTGGTGCCGTCCCGGTTCCTGGCCGAACTCGATCCGGAGGCGGAACCGGGGGAGCCGGGACGTATTCCGCCACCGGTCGATCCGGGGCGCGCCCTGGTCGCACAGGCCCTGATCGCCGAATTGCGCGGCGTGGTCTGCGACGACGGCGCCGATCCCGCCCGCCGGGACCGAGCCGCCACCCAATTGGCCCGTCTGGCCGCGGCCGGTGTGCGCGGCGCCCATCCGGACGAGTGGTACGGCATCGCGGACCCGAGTTCGGAACTGGCGCTGTGGGACGACGGTGACGGGCCGGTCGCGTTGTCGCCGTCGACGGTCGAGCTGTTGCAGACCTGTCCGCTGCGCTGGGCGCTGGAACGACACGGCGGCAGCGACGGGGACAATCCGCATGCCGTCAAGGGCAATCTCGTGCACACCCTGGTCCAAGCGCTGGCCGGGCGAGTGACCGAGGACCAGGTGAAGGCGGCGCTGGTCAAGGCATGGAAGGCCGTCGACCCGAGTTCCGGGGAGGACGGCCCGCACAGCTGGCACTCCCGGCTGGAACTGCGCCGCACCGAATCGATGGTCGACACCTTCCTGGCTTGGTTGCGCAACACCCGGGCCGAGTTGGCCGAGGTGGGTGTCGAGGTGCCGGTGGACTGTGTTCTGCCGGCCCGCGACCCGGACGAGGTGCCGGTGCGGATCCGCGGCCGCGTCGACCGGGTGGAGCGTGACGCGCTGGGCCGTTTCGTCATCGTCGACGTCAAGACCGGCAAGACCCCGATCTCCAAACAGGCCGCTCAGGATCACGCCCAGCTGGCGACCTACCAGGTGGCCGCCGGGGCGGGCGGATTGTCGGCGGAGGTGGACGGCGACCGGATCGAACCGGGCGGCGCCCGACTCGTCTACGTGGCAAAACCGAGCCGCGACGGGGCCACCGAGCGGTTGCAGACCGCGCTCGATTCCGAAGGTATCACCCAGTGGCGCAAGGCGATTCACGATGCGGCGGCCGCCACCCGCGGGCCCGGCTTCCTGGCCATGCGCAACGACGGCTGCCGGCACTGCCAGGTCGCCGGCAGTTGCCCGGTGCAGGACACGGGCCGCCAGGTGACGGATCGATGACGATCACGCCGGAGCAGTTGGCGCAGGCGCTGGGCCTGCCGCCACCCACCGACGAACAGTCCGCCGTCATCGCCGCACCGCTCGGCCCGACCCTCGTGGTGGCGGGTGCGGGCGCGGGCAAGACCGAGACGATGGCCGCGCGGGTGGTCTGGATGGTCGCCAATCGACTGGTGGCCCCGGACGCGGTGCTGGGACTGACGTTCACCCGAAAAGCCGCGCAGCAGTTGACGACTCGCATTCGCACCCGCCTGGCGCGGCTGGCCGGATCGCCGCTGCTGCGCGAGATCGACAGCACCGGGCGGCTGCGCGCGACCCTGGTCGGATCCGAGCCGGAGATCAGCACCTACCACTCCTACGCCGGGCGGCTGCTGTCCGAACACGGTCTGCTGCTGCCCGTGGAGCCCTCGGCCACACTGCTCACCGAAACCCAGCTGTGGCAGCTCGCGCACCGCGTGGTCACCGGCTGGGACGGCGATCTCGATACCGAGCGCACCCCGGTATCGGTCACCGAGGCGGTGCTCGCGCTGTCCGGTCAGCTCGCCGAACATCTGGTGGAACCCGAGCAGTTGGCGGTGGCACATCGGGAGCTGGAACGGCTGGTGGAGACGCTGCCTCCCGGTCCGCGCCAGCGCGGCGGCCCGAATCAGGAGCTGCGCGGGATCGTCAAAGCCCAGCAGGACCGGGTGGCGCTGCTGCCGCTGGTCGCGCGGCTCGGCGAGGAGTTACGGCGCAGGGGCGCACTGGATTTCGGCTCGCAGATGTCGCTGGCCGCGCGGCTGGCCGCCACGCACGCCGAGGTCGGTGCGGCGGAGTGCGAGCGATTTCGCCTGGTGCTGCTGGACGAATATCAGGACACCGGGCATGCCCAGCGCATTCTGCTCGCAGCACTGTTCGGTGACCGCGGCGCGGTCGGCATCGGCGCCGAGGCGCCGGAGACGGATGTCGCCACCCGCCCGGCGGTGACCGCGGTCGGCGATCCGATGCAGTCCATCTACGGCTGGCGCGGTGCGTCGGCGGCCAACCTGCCCCGCTTCACCACCGATTTCCCGGCCGCCCCGAATGTCGCCGCGCCGGTGTTGCCGCTGCTGACGAGCTGGCGCAATCCGCCGGAGGCGCTGGATCTGGCGAATCTGGTCGCCGAACCACTCCGCGGCGCCGAGGGCGGGGTCACCGTCGACGCGCTGCGTCCCCGGCCGCTGGCGACGGCCGGAACGGTCGCGCTGGCTCTCACCGAAACCGTTGCCGACGAACGGAAGTGGGTTGCCGAGCGGATCGCGGCGGAATGGGAGCAGTGTGCCGACGCCGGACGGCCGCCCCCGACCTCCGCGGTCCTGGTGCGCCGCAACGCCGACGCCGCGCCGCTGGCCGAGGCGTTGCGCGCCCGGGGGCTGCCGGTGGAGATCGTCGGCCTGGGCGGTCTGCTCGCCACCCCGGAAGTGGCCGATATCGTCGCCACCCTGCGGTTGATCGCCGATCCGGCGGCCGGCAGTGCCGCGATGCGCATCCTCACCGGCGCGCGCTGGCGGTTGGGCGTGAGCGATCTGAAGGCGTTGTCGGCGCGGGCGCGGGAGCTGTCGATCGCGGGGACGCCGGGCCGCGCGGAACCGATCACCGACGCCGCGGGGCTGTCGGATGCGCTGCGGGCCGTGGCGCCCGAACCCGCCGAACAAGCCGGCATCGCGGATGCGATCGCCGACCCCGGTCCGGCGCAACGGTATTCGGAGCTCGGTTACGCGCGCATCGTCGCGCTGGGGCGGGAGCTGGCGGCGCTGCGCGAACGCAGCGGGCAGTCGCTGCCGGAACTGGTCGCCGATGTGGAACGCACGATCGGGGTCGGTGTGGAAACCCAGACCCGCCGCGCGGCCGCCGGAGCCGGTGCGGGGCGCGAACATCTGGACGCCTTCGCCGACGTGGTCGCGGGTTACGCCGGTGACCACCGCGCCACCCTGCCCGGCCTGCTGAGCTTCCTCGCCGCCGCCGAAGAGGTCGAAAACGGTTTGGAGCCGGGCGAAGTCGAGGTGGCGCACGACCGGGTCCAGGTGCTCACCGTGCACGCGGCCAAGGGGCTGGAATGGGAGGTCGTGGCCGTACCACACGTATCGCGCAGCCTGTTTCCCTCCGGGAACGCCGCCGCGACCTGGCTCGGCGCACTCGCCGAACTCCCCACCTCGCTGCGTGGCGACCGGCAACGCGACAACGACGGTGACACAACGGATTCCGCGCCCGCGCGCGACGGGGTTCCGGTCCTCGACCTCACCGAACTGTACGACCGCGCGGATCTGGAACGGGCGATCAAACAGCACAAGGAGGCGCTGGCCCGCCGCCGCCTCGACGAGGAACGCCGCCTGTTCTACGTCGCGCTCACCAGAACCGAACGCGCACTGTTCGTTTCGGCCCACCACTGGGCCGAGACCGGTTCCACGCCGAAGGGGCCCTCGGATTTCCTGCTCGAACTGAAACGGTGGACCCAACATCCGGAGTCTCCTGGACACGGCACCGTGCGCGTCGACCTCTGGGCCGACCCACCACCCCCCGACGCACCCAATCCCTTCACCGACAATCCCGCCGTGGCCGATTGGCCCCGCGACCCGCTCGGCGTGCGGCGGCGGGCGGTCGAAGCGGGCGCGGCCCTGGTCCGCACCGCGCTCGCGCATCTTCCGCCCGAACCTCGGGAGCATCGCACCCAGCCGGCGAAGGGCCGAACCGCTCCCGTCCGGGCCGAGATCCCCCCGGTCCCCTCCCGCCGGGCCCACGACGCCTCGAGCGAACTCGAATCCCCGCGCCAGCTGGACCTGTTCGACGACCTGACGCACGACCCCGCGACCTCCGGCACGGACCGCACGGCCTCCGGCAACGGATCGGCAGACGGTGCGGCCCCCGACCACGATCCGGATCCCGAAGGCTGGGCCGACGATGTGGATGCCCTGCTCACCGAGCATTTCGCGACAGTCGAGGGCATTCACGAAGTGGAGTTGCCCGCGCAGCTGCCCGCCACCGCGCTGGTGGATATGCGGGCCGATCCGGCCAAGCTCGCGGCGCGGCTGCGGCGGCCGCTGCCATATCCGCCGAGCCCGCTGGCCCGGCGCGGCACCGCCTTTCACGCTTGGTTGCAGCGCTGGTTCGGCGCGGTCGGGTTGCTCGATTTCGACGAACTGCCCGGCGCCGCCGACAGCGGTGCGGGCGACGCCGACCTGATCCGGTTGCAGGAGGCGTTCCTGGCCTCGCCCTGGGCCGACCGCAACCCCATCGACGTCGAAGTGGGATTCGAGACCAGCATCGGCGGCACCCTCATCCGCGGCCGCATGGACGCGGTGTTCAGCGAACCCGGCGGCCGCTGGCTGGTCGTGGACTGGAAGACCGGCGCGGAACCGTCACGCGCGGAAGAACGCTCGGTCGCGATGCAGCTGGCCGTCTACCGGGTCGCCTGGGCCCGCATGATGGCCGCGCAGATCGGGGAAGCCGAAGAGCTCGTACTCGACAAGGTCGGCGCCGCCTTCCATTACGTCCGCAGCGGCCGGACGGTCGCGCCCGCCGAACTGCCGGGGCCGGCCGAGCTGGCCGATCTCATCGCCGAGGTCGCGCCGGCCTGGGCGCCGCCCGCCGACCCGCGGGAAGGGGCCGGTCCGGAACTCGCCGACCTTCCGCCCGACGCGGAGTACGGCGATGAGCTGCCGCCCGACCCGGTGTCCGACGCCGATTTCGACCCGGACTACCCGCCCGGGTGAAAGTCGTTGCCGCTCAGGCGGCGTCGCGGCTGATGCGCAGAGCCTGGGTGATCATCGGGACCTGGAACGGCAACCGCAGCACCGACACCCACTTGATCGCCTTGGCCGCCTTCGGATTTCGCACCGAATCGGCGGCGAACTGGATGTTGGCCGGGAAGACCGCCAGGAACAACAGCGCTGCCAGCCGGCCGCCGAGTCGCCGGGTGCGCGGAGCCGCCAGGGCGGCCGCCACACCGATTTCGGCCACACCCGACGCGTAGGTGTAGGTCCGGGCCCGGCCCGGGAGAGCGGGCGGCACGATCGAATCGAAGGGCTTGGGCGCCACGAAATGCAAGGCGCCCATGCCGAACAGTGCGGTGCTCATCAGCACCGCTCGCCGCTGCGAGGCCCGACCGGCGTCACTCATGCTGTGTCCTTTCTTCGCCCCGGCTGCCGCGCGCTCTCCGCCGCGAGTGGGGTCGCTCCGTGGTGACGCTACGCTGCCGCATCCGCCCCCGCCTCCGCTCCCGCCCACTCACGCTGTGTTGTTTTCGGCGTGAGTGGGGTCGCTGCGTGGAAACGCTTCGCTGCCGCCTCCGCTCCTGCCCACTCACGCTGTGTTGTTTTCGGCGTGAGTAGGGTCGCTGCGTGGAAACGCTTCGCTGCCGCCTCCGCTCCTGCCCACTCACGCCGGGCGGTTCCCACTCGCGTGCCCAGTCCGTGGAGTCGGCATCCGGCCGGTACGCTGCCGATCTGTGGCACAGGTGAGCAACGACATGTCCGGGGGATGCCGTGTTCGGTGACAGCTCACGAGGTCTGGGCCGTTTGACGGAACGCCCCGATTACGCGCTGGTCGGCATTCTGCGTATTCCGGAGATCCGGACCAGTCCCTGGGTCTCGCTGACCCGCCGGGTCGCGTTCGCGGTGTTGCTGCTGGTGGCGGCGACATTGGTGGTCTATTTCGGCCGCGCGGGATATCACGACAACCGCGGCGAGGAACTGACCCTGCTCGACGCCGCCTACTACTCGACGGTCTCGTTGTCGACCACCGGCTACGGCGACATCGCCCCGATCACGGAGCAGGCGCGGCTGATCAACACGATCGTCATCACCCCGCTGCGCGTGCTGTTCCTCATCGTCTTGGTCGGCACCACCCTGCAGGTCCTCACCGAGCGGTCACGGCAGGCGTTCAAAATTCAGCGATGGAGGCAGAAGGTGCGTAATCACACCGTGGTCGTCGGATACGGCACGAAGGGCCGGACCGCGGTCGACGCCATGCTCGGCGACGGGGTGCAACCGGCCGAGATCGTGGTGGTCGACACCGACGCGACCGTGCTGGAGGCCGCGGCCAACGCCGGGCTGGTGACCGTGCACGGCTCGGCGACGCAATCGGATGTGTTGCGGCTGGCCGGAGCTCAGCACGCGGCCTCGCTGGTCATCGCCGCGAACCGCGACGACACCGCGGTGCTGGTCACGCTCACCGCGCGGGAACTCAACGCCAAGGCCAAGATCGTCGCCTCGATCCGCGAGGCCGAGAACACCCATCTGTTGCGGCAATCCGGTGCCGATTCGGTCGTGGTCTCCTCGGAGACGGCGGGCCGGCTGCTCGGTATCGCGACCACCACCCCCAGCGTCGTCGACATGATCGAGGACCTGCTCACTCCGGAGGCCGGTTTCGCGATCGCCGAGCGGGACGTGGAATCCGACGAGGTCGGCGGCTCGCCGCGGCATCTGCGCGATATCGTGCTCGGCGTGGTCCGGGAGGGCACGCTGATCCGGGTCGACGAGCCCGAGGTGGACGCCCTGGAAACCGGCGACAAACTGCTCTACATCCGCCGCGTGCACAAATAGCCCGGACGGCGGCCCCCGGCGGGGTTCCTCCTCCGGGCCCGCGCGACCAGCGCGATACTCTCGAAGCGTGTCGGTATTCGAACTGAATGGTCTTCCCCTGCTGTCGCGTTCCGCCCTCGATCGGGCCGAGACGTTGCGCTCGGACGAGCAGGCGCTGAAACAGGGGTGGGCCGAGGCCAAACTGGTGCGGATGAACCGGCGGGGACAGGTCCGGATCGACGGCGATCAGCTCGTGCTGGAAGCGGCGCTGGACTACGCGGCCGAGCCGGTGCCGGAGGCGGTTCTGCTGGGTGTGGTCGACGGCGCGCACATCTGGGCGATTCGCGACAACGAACTCGACGGTCAGCTGATGGACCTGCGGGTGGTGGGCGCTGCGCTGCACCTCGACGATGTGATCCTCGGCATCCTGTCCACCGCACTGGCGCTGCTGAACTGGCACGACCGCGCCCGCTACAGCGCCGTCGACGGCAGCCCGACCACCGTCTCGAATGCCGGCTGGTCGCGCGTCAACGCTTCCGGGCACGAGGAATTCCCGCGCATCGACCCGGCCATCATCTGCCTGGTGCACGACGGCGGCGACCGGGTTCTGCTGGGCCGTCAGCAGAACTGGCCGGAGAAGATGTTCTCGCTGCTGGCCGGTTTCGTGGAGGCGGGGGAGTCGCTGGAACGCTGCGTCGAGCGCGAGGTCCGCGAGGAGGTCGGCGTCGCGGTGCGCGATATCCGCTATCTCGGCAGTCAGCCGTGGCCGCTGCCGCGTTCGCTCATGCTGGGGTTCGCCGCGGTCGCCGATCCCGACGCGCCGCTGGTCTTCTCCGACGGCGAGATCGCCGAGGCCCACTGGTTCACCCGCGACGAGGTGCGCACGGCGCTGGCCGCGGGTGCGTGGGGTTCGGTCACCGGCGACACCGGAAATGCCGAGCAGCAGCGGCTGCTGCTGCCGGGCTCCATCTCCATCGCCCGCACCATCGTCGAATCCTGGGCTGCGGCAGGCTGATTCGCCCGCGACTCGCCGCCGGTCAGCCGATCGCGGCGAGCGCGGTCTTCACCTGGGCGAGGCTCGGGTTGGTGGCAGTGGATCCGTCGGAGTATTTGACGGTCGGCACCACGTGGTTGCCGCCGTTCACGCTGCCGACGAATTCGGCCGCTTCGGGGTCCTGTTCGATGTCGACGACGGTGTAGGTGATCCCCGCCTCGTCGAGTTGCTTCTTGAGGCGGCGGCAATATCCGCACCAGGTCGTCGAGTACATGGTCAGGTCAGTAGCAGTCACGCCTGATTGAACATCGAATCGGTTTTCCGTGTTCCCCCGGCTGGTTGTGACCTCCGCCGGAGGGGACTTGCCAGACAGATAGTAAGCGCGCATACTAAATGCATGACACAGATCGCCGCAGCTCACGCCGTATCCACCGCCGCGCCCGCCGACTTCTTCGCGGTCTGGGCCGATATGGCCGCCTGGCCGGAATGGAACGCCGACACCGAGTGGGTCCGGCTGGACGGCCCCTTCGTCGAGGGCGTCACCGGGACCCTGAAGCCGAAAGGTGGACCGAAGGTCGCGTTCGTGGTCGAGAAGCTGACCGATGAGGAGTTCATCGACGTCTCGCGGCTGTTAGGCGCTCGGCTGACCTTCGCCCATCGCGTGGTCGGGACGGCCGCGGGCACCGAGGTGACGGTGACCATCTCGATGACCGGCCCGCTGCGCCGGCTGTGGTCGGCGCTGATGGGCGGCGGACTGGCCGATTCCGTCCATCGCGACCTCGCGGCGCTGGTCGAGACGGCCGAGGCGCGCCGCCCCGTTCCGGGCGGCCACTGAATCGGTTCCGGGCACTCACTGAATCGTTCGAGGAGGGCATCATGAACAAGTACTGGCTGGCCGTCGTCTCTCGCGA
This sequence comes from Nocardia kruczakiae NBRC 101016, assembly GCF_001612965.1. GTDB lineage: Bacteria > Actinomycetota > Actinomycetes > Mycobacteriales > Mycobacteriaceae > Nocardia > Nocardia kruczakiae. The sequence goes on along the minus strand of NZ_BDBL01000026.1, from coordinate 71,265 downwards.
TCACGTGCGGCGCGGGGTGGCGCTCGGCATCGTCCAGGCCAATCACGGCAAGCGTGCCGCGGTCGAACGGATGCGGCCGGGCGACGGGCTCGTCTACTACTCGCCCAGAACCGGTATGCGCGAGGGGGAGCCGGTCAAGTCGTTCACCGCGATCGGCACGGTCGACGACCGGCCCGCGTGGCAGGCGGAGGATCCGGGCGGCTGCTTCCGGCCGTGGCGGCGCGCGGTGACCTATCGCCCGGACGCGCACGACGTCGCGATCGATACGGTGCGCGGTGATCTCGATCTCACCAGCGTCCCCAACTGGGGCATCGTGCTGCGCCGCGGTGTGGTGGAACTGAGCCCACACGATTTCGAGGTCATCTCGCAGGCCATGCTGGGAGCGGACGCGGGTGAGCGGTCGGGAGCGGCCCGATGAGCGACGAAACTCGCTCGCTGCGAACGGAATTCGGTAGTGCCGACGAGAGTCCCGGCCTGTTGTTGTGGCAGGTGACCAACCGGTGGCAGGCGGCGGTGCGCGCGGCTCTGGCCCCGTTCGATCTCACCCACGTGCAGTTCGTTCTGCTGGCGGCGCTGACGTGGTTCGGCGGATCGCATGCCGACACCCCCGTCACCCAGCGCGATCTCGCCGCCCATGCCGCCACCGACCCGATGATGACCTCCCAGGTACTGCGCGCCCTCGAACGGAAGGGCCTGATCGAGCGGCGCGATCATCCGCACGACCGGCGCGCGAAGTCCCTCGTCCCCACGAAAGCCGGTGTGGCACTGGTGAATCGCGCGATCGTCGCGGTGGAGGACTGCGACCGGGCCTTCTTCGGTCCGTTGCAGGATCGGACCGCCGGCTTCGCCGCATCGCTGCGGACGCTGCGCGACGCGCGGAGTTGAGCGACGCTCGGGCCGGCCGAGGGCAACGCGGCTGCGCACGCGGGGTGCCTGGTCACCGCGGGCGTCGTCGCGGCGGCGCGGATGTCGGTGGTGCCTGTCATGATGGAGCGCGTGCCTGCCCCGACCTCATCGACCAGCCTGCGGCTCGACGGGCTCGACCCCGAGCAGGCTGCCGCGGTGCGGGCTCCGCGCGGCCCGGTGTGTGTGATCGCCGGCGCGGGCACCGGAAAGACCAGGACCATCACCCACCGCATCGCGCATCTGGTCTCGGCCGGGCATGTGCGCGCCGACCAGGTGTTGGCGGTGACCTTCACGGCCCGGGCGGCCGGTGAGCTGCGGGCCCGGTTGCGCGCGCTCGGCCTGGGTGGTGACGCGCAGACGGTTCAGGCGCGCACGTTCCACGCCGCGGCGCTGCGGCAGCTGAAGTACTTCTGGCCACAGATCGTCGGTGACGTGCCGTGGAAGCTCATCGACTCCAAATTCGCGGTCGTCGCCCAGGCCGCGCAGCGCGTGGGGCTGCCGACCGCGACGGAGAACGTGCGTGATCTGGCGGGGGAGATCGAATGGGCGAAGGCCTCGCTCATCGCGCCGGAGGACTACGCCGGCGCCGCCCAGCGCCGCCACCGCGACATTCCGTATCAGGCGGACAAGATCGCGGCCGTCTACACCGGCTACGAGTCGTTGAAGAACACTCCGGACGGTCTGCTGCTCGATTTCGACGACCTGCTGCTGCACACCGCCGCCGCGCTCGAGGACTACCCGGCCGTGGCCGAGGAGTTCCGCGGCCGCTACCGATGCTTCGTCGTCGACGAATATCAGGACGTGACCCCGCTGCAGCAGCGCGTCCTCGACGCGTGGCTCGGCGATCGCGACGATCTGACCGTGGTCGGCGACGCCAACCAGACGATCTACTCGTTCACCGGCGCCAGCCCGGCCTATCTGCTCGATTTCTCCCGCCGGTTCCCCGACGCCACCGTCGTCCGGCTGGAACGGGACTACCGGTCGACGCCGCAGGTGGTGTCGCTGGCCAATCGCGTGATCGGCGCCGCGCGCGGCCGCATCGCGGGGACCCGGCTGCAGTTGGTCGGGCAGCGCGCCGACGGGCCGGAACCGTCCTTCACCGAATACGACGACGAGGTCGCCGAGGCCACCGCCGTCGCCAAGGGCATCGCCGCCCTGCTCGGGCAGGGTGTTCCGGCCGCCGAGATCGCGGTGCTGTATCGCATCAACGCCCAGTCCGAGTTGTACGAGCAGGCGCTGACCGAGGCGGGCATTCCCTATCAGGTCCGTGGCGGCGAGGGGTTCTTCCAGCGTGCCGAGGTCCGGCAGGCGGTGCAGGCGCTGCGCCAGGCGGGAGCCCGCGACGATCTGCCCGCGGCCCGCGGTCCCGAGGTCGTGACGCTCGTGCGCGCTGTCCTCGCCCGGCTGGGACTCACTGCCGAGGAGCCGGCCGGTGCGCAGGCTCGCGAGCGCTGGTCGTCACTGGTGGCCCTGGTACAGCTCACCGAGGAACTCGCCGCCCACGATCCCGCCCTCGAATTCGCCGGGCTGCTACGGGAATTGGCCGTCCGCGCCGAGTCCCGCCACCCACCGACCGTGCAGGGCGTCACCCTCGCCTCGCTGCACGCGGCCAAGGGGCTGGAGTGGGATGCGGTCTTCCTGGTCGGGCTGACCGACGGCACCCTGCCCATCGCCCATGTGCTCGGTGAGGGTGGCGCGGTGACCGACGAGGCCGCACTGGAGGAGGAGCGGCGGCTGCTCTACGTGGGCGTGACCCGCGCGCGCGAACACCTGCGGTTGTCCTGGGCGCTGTCGCGCGCCGACGGCCGGCGGCGCAACCGGCGGCGCAGCCGATTCCTCACCGGGCTGGTGCCGGAGGATTCCCCGGCGTCGATGATCGCTCAGCAGGCGGGGACGCGGGGTGGACGCGGGCGCCGGCTGCCGGTCTGCCGGGTGTGCGGGCGTTCGCTGCTCAATTCCACCGACACGCTGCTCGGGCGGTGTTCGGGCTGTCCGGCCGAGGTGGACACCGAACTGCTCGGCGCGCTGCAGGAATGGCGGCGGCAGCGGGCCGAGGAATTGCAGATCAAACCGTTCGCGGTGGTGAGCGTCAAAACGCTGACCGCGATCGCCGAACAGGTGCCGATGGACGAGGACGCGCTGGCCGCGATTCCGGGCATCGGACAGCAGAAGTCGCAGCAGTTCGGTCCGGAGCTACTGGCGATCGTGCGATCACGGGTGCGCAACCGGTGATTCGGCGAGCGTGCCGCGAATGACAAAACCGCAGGTGAAAAATAGGTTGTGCGGTTGTGTATCGCACCCGTAGGGTGGTGATCACGCGCTGGGAGGGCATTCCGGTGCGCACAGTGATCAGTCGGATAACGAGTAGGAGGGAGGTAGACAAAATGAACAACATCGTGACTCTCGCTTCGAGAAGCGTTGTGGCACCGATGGTTTCTGTCGTGTCCGCCTCCCGGGGGGTCCTCGCCTTGCAGGGGACCGGTCTGTCTGTCGCAAGCATTATCGGTGCTCGACCGCAAGCGCCCGCATATGCAATTGCCGCAGACAAGTCCGAGTGGGGTTGGCATCAGGCACACATCGGTTTCCACACCGACGCAGCCCACGCCTTCGCAGTGGAAGCCGATCGTATGACGGCGAATCTGCAGGCAGCCCGCCTCCGCAATGCACACCCAGCGACCGTGATCAGTAGCCGACATCGAAGTCGGTTCAGGTAGCACCAGCTACCGCAGCCTCCTGGCCACGGATCGCCCGAAGCGAAACCGTGGCCACAGTTCTTTTTCGGCCTCCAGCCACCGGCACCGGTTTCGCGGAAGACAACGAAACGACCGCTGCACGAGCTGAAGGAGCAAGACGTGTCCACCGCGACCGCTACTCGCGTGACATGCCGATCGACCCAGGCCTCGAGGCCGGCCCGCACCCGCGGTGTCGCGCTCGCACTGCCCTGCCGAGTCGGTGACCCGGACCTGTGGTTCGCCGAAAGCCCCACCCAGCTGGAAGAGGCCAAGACACTGTGCGCTTCCTGCCCGATCCGCAAGGGCTGCCTCGCTGCCGCCCTGGATCGCGGTGAACCCTGGGGTGTCTGGGGTGGCGAAATCTTCGAACAGGGCGTCGTGATCGCCCGCAAGCGGCCGCGCGGCCGCCCGCGGAAGGTCGCACTGGCGTGATCGGCGCCGGTTCGGGCCGAGCGCGGATCCGCCTCGGCCACTTCTGGGAACACGAACAAGCCCCGCATCCGATGTCGGATGCGGGGCTTGTCCCATATCGGCGCCCGGCGGGGCGAAGGATCAACTGGCGCTGCGGTATTCGGCGTAGCCCGGCACCCAGTCGTGCATCAGCTTCATGAACGGCACCTCGGCGTCGAGCTGTGCGCAGATGCCGATCGAACCCATCAGCACCCGGAACACCATGATGTGTTCGGCCGGAAGTTGCAGTGACATACCGGTTTTCATCTCCGGGCGGCTCACATCGGTGGCCTTGCCCGCCACGCGCTGCATCCACTTGCGGGTGAAGTGGAACGAATCCTCGCGGATGGGATCGGTGAACGGGCGCAGATAGTCGGCGATCTCCGCATGTGTGACGGTGCGGCCGGGAATCACCCAGCCGTTGCTGTACATCAGATCGGTCAGTTCCTCGAACCGATCCTCGACCGCCATCGCCACCATCTGGCCGAGTACCGGCGGGAACCCGTCGGGCAGCGGTGCGCAGGCGCCGAAATCCAGCACCGCCAACCGGCCGTCGTCGAGCATCATGAAATTGCCGGGGTGCGGGTCCGCATGCAGCAGTCCCGCCAGGGCGGGGGAGGAGAAGTGGAATTCACCCATCAGCGTTGCCACGCGGTTGCGCAGCTCGACCGTGCCCGCCGGATCCTCCTGCCCGCGCTTGATGATCTTGGACACCGCGGTGCCGTCGAGCCATTCGGTGACGATCACCTTCGGCGCCCCGGCCACCACCTTCGGTACCAGGAACCGCGGGTGGCCGTCGAAGGCCTTGGCGAAACGGCGCTGGTTGGCGGCCTCGGTGCGGTAGTCGAGCTCTTCCTCGGTCCGTTCGGTGATCTCGGCGAGGATGGGTTTGACGTCGGCGCCGGGGACGACGGCGCCGATCATGCCGGCCATCCGATTGAGGGTCTTGAGGTCCGCGCGCAGTGCCTCGTCGGCGCCGGGGTACTGGACCTTCACCGCCACCGTGCGGCCGTCGGACCATTCGGCCTTGTGCACCTGTCCGATACTGGCCGAGGCGGTGGGGGCGTCGTCGAAGGAGCGGAAGCGCTTGCGCCACGCCGTGCCCAGCTGTTGGTCCAGCACGCGGTGCACCGCGGCGGCCGGCAGCGGCGGGGCGGCGGCCTGCAGTTTGGTCAGCGCCTCGCGATAGTGCTCGCCGAACTCCTCGGGTACGGCGGCCTCCATCACCGACAGCGCCTGCCCGAATTTCATTGCGCCGCCCTTGAGCTCGCCGAGAACGGAGAAGATCTGCTCGGCGGCCTTCTGATTCAACTCCGCATTGATCTCGCTCTTGTCGCCGCCGGCGAGTTTGCGGCCGAACCCCACAGCGGCCCGTCCCGCGATACCGAGTGGAATCTTCGCCAACTTGGCGTTGCGGGATGAGCTACGGCGCACAATCTCAGACACACCCCCATCATGGCTGACCCACCGTGCCGCGTGCCATGTGAATTGCGTGAACTCCACCCCCGGACCGAGACGTGTCATCGGTCACAGTGGGGCCGGTCCGGGTGATCGTCGGTGCGCGCGAGCGCCTGCGAAACGGCTCATCCGTGGTGGTCGGGGGCCACTGGCGACGAGTTTTAGTGGGTTTGACTAAAAGTTGGCCGAAGGTCTGGTTCCCCATGTTTTAGTCGTATAGACTAAAAGTATGACGACAGCGCGAGAGGCCGCGGCGGCCATCAGGGAGGTGCGACGCGCGGAAGACCTGTTCGGCACGGCGACAACGGATTCGGCCACTCGCCGCACCGCGCATCGGACGTATCTGCGGCTGGCCGCCGCGCTGCATCCGGATCGGGTGCCCGCTGCCGAGGCCGAGGGGGCCACTGCGGCATTCGTTCGCCTCGGTGAGCTGTACCGGAGCTGGCTCACGGCCGGGCGGGCCTTCGAGGTGTGTGGTGTGCGGGGGCGGTATCGCCTCGATGCGATGCATGCCCGCGGTTCCGTCGCGGACGTGTACCGCACCGATTCGGCCGCGGTGGTGAAGATCGCACGGCGCCCGGCCGCGAATTCGCTGCTGGCGAACGAGCGGAACGCGTTGACGGATATCGCCGCGCTCGCCGGGGAGCACGAGTGGCTCGCGCCGTACTTTCCGCGCCTGATCGACACCGTCGACCGCACCGACATCGAAACCGGCGAGGTGCGCGCGATCAATGTGCTCGATGCGCTGACCGACGGGTTCGTGACGCTGGCCCAGGTCCGCGCCGCCTTTCCGGGAGGGCTCGACCCGCGCGACTACGCCTGGATGCACCGGCGGCTGCTGCGCTGCCTGGCCGGTGCCGCGGCCGCGCACTGGGTGCACACCGCGGTCTCCGCGGAGAACGTGCTCATCCATCCGCGGCTGCACGGGGTGGTGCTGGTCGGCTGGTCGTTCGCCACCCGGCCCGGGCGGGTGCCCGTGGCCACGCCGGCCTCGATCGACTATCCGCCCGACATCGGCACCGGGGTCTGCCCGCGCACCGATGTGTATCTGGCCCACCGGCTACTGCTCACCATGCTCGGCGCCCGCGCGCCCGCGCCGATGCGCGCCTTCGCCGAGGGATGTCTGCAATCGGCACCGAGGCTGCGGCCCGACGCCCGCACCCTGCTCGACGAATTCGACGACCTGCTCGACCGGCTGTACGGCGCCCGCCGCTTCCGGCCGTTCGAACTACCGAAAGGACAGTGATCACCATGGGATACGGACAGTGGGACGACAGCGCCTACGACGCCGCCCGCACCTTCCGCGCCGCCCGCGGACTCGACGACTTCGGCTATACCGTCGACATGCGGGCCAAGCCCTATACGGAATGGGTCGCCCATCCGCTGCTCGACCCCTTCGGCGTCGGACTGCGCGAATCGCGCGACTCCGCCGAGCACGGGGCCTCGCTGCCGATCGCGGTGCTGTTCGACGTCACCGGGTCGATGGGGCGGGTCCCGCGCATCATGCAGGAGAAACTGGCTACCCTGCACGGTCTGCTGCAGCGCAAGGGGTACGCCGAGGATCCGCAGATTCTCTTCGGCGGGATCGGCGATGCCGACTGTGATCGGGTGCCGCTGCAGATCGGGCAGTTCGAATCCGACAATCGGATGGACGAACAGTTGCGGCTGATTCTGCTCGAAGGCGGCGGGGGCGGACAGAAATCCGAAAGTTATGAGCTGGCAGCGTATTTCATGGCTCGGCACACGGCGACCGACGCGTGGGACAAGCGCGGGCGCAAGGGATATCTGTTCATCGTGGGCGACGAGCTGAACAAGCCGCGCCTCGCCGCCGGGCACGTGCGCCGGGTGATCGGCGACGATGTGCACCAAGACATTTCGGTTCCCTCGATCTACCGCGAGCTGGCCGATCGGTGGCATGTGTACTACATCCTGCCGAATCAATCCCACTACTACACCGATCCGGAGATCTTCGAGCACTGGCGGGGAGTGCTCGGGGAGCGGGTCCTGCGCCTGGACGATCCGGCGGCGGTATGCGAACTCATCGCCCTGACCATCGGCATCGGCGAGGATCGCGTCGACCTGGGTGCCGGGCTGGCCGATCTGCGCGATATCGGGTCCGCCGACGCCGCCGACGTCGTCGGTAAGGCACTGGCCCCGATCGGTACTCCCGGCGGTCACCGCAGTGCGGGCGCGCTGCCGGCGGCGACCCCGGGCGACGACGACGTCCGGTTCTGACCGCGAATCCGATTCGAAAAGCGAAGGGAAATCACCATGTTCGGCGACCGGCATGTGATCGTGGTCGATCTGGGATTCGGTGACGCCGGGAAAGGCGCCACCGTGGATTGGCTGTGCTCGCCACAGGCCGGCTTGGACGTCGCGGCCGTCGTGCGCTTCAACGGCGGCGCGCAGGCCGCGCACACCGTGATCGCCGACGGCCGCCGACACACCTTCCGGCAGTTCGGATCGGGCACGCTGTCGGGCGTGCCGACAGTGCTGTCGCGGCACGTGCTCGTGGATCCGATCGCCCTGGCGGCCGAGGCCGAAGCGCTGACCGCGCTGGGCGTCGCCGATCCGCTGGGATCGATCTTCGTCGACGAGCGGGCGCTGCTGACCACTCCGATCCACGGAGCCGCCAACCGCTGCCGGGAGGATGCGCGGGGTACCGCCCGGCACGGTTCCTGCGGGATGGGCATCGGGGAGACCGTGCGCTACGCCCTCGAGCACGATGCGCCCAGGATCCGGGACTGCCGCACTCCGGATATCCTGCGCCGCAAACTGATCGCGCTGGAGCGGCACTTCGCACCGCTGCTGGCCGGCGGGCAGCACGGCTACGAACCGATCGATGCCCTGATCGAGGCCTATACGGAATTCGCGCGGTCGGTGGCGCTGGTGCCGGGTGAGCAACTCGCGGTATTCGCCGCCGCGGGCCGGCTGATCTTCGAGGGCGCCCAGGGCGTACTGCTCGACGAATGGCGGGGCCTGCATCCCTACACCACCTGGTCGACGGTGGAGCCCCGCCATGCCCGCGCCATGCTGGCGCGCATCGGGGAACCGGGCACGGTACTCGGAGTGACACGCGCGTACCAGACTCGCCACGGCGCGGGCCCCTTTCCGACCGAGGATGCGGCATTGTCGATCCCGGAGCCGCACAACGCCACCGGCCCGTATCAGGGTGTCTTCCGCGTCGGGCATCTGGATCTGGTTCTGCTGCGCTACGCCGTGGAAGCGTGCGGGGGAATCGACGCGCTCGCCATCAACCATCTGGATCTCGTGGCCGGTCGTGACGATATGCGCACCGTCGCAGGCTATTTCACCCCGGACGGATATCGGGACCGGCTCGATTGCGGTCCCTGGCGGGATCTGGACCATCAGCGCCGGCTGACCGGCCTCGTCGCGCGCAGCACCCCCGATCTTGTGGCGCTGCCCGCGGAGGTACCGGAATACCTCGAACACCGGCTCGGAGCACCGGTGGTGCTGACCGGGCACGGGCCCGATCGTGCCGATCGCGTGGCCCGGGTCGCCGCTGCGGCATGATGGTTCGCCGTGGAGCAGCAATCCGCCGTATCGCTCGATGTCGTCGCGCTCCGATTCGGCGCCGACGACACGACCGTCACCTTCGGGGTGGCGCCCCGGCAATGGGATCCGTTCGCCGGCGAGCTCGCCCTGCCGGGTGTGCTGCTCGGCCGCGGTGAGCGGCTCGCGACGGCGGCCCGCCGCGCGATACACAGCAAACTCGGTGTGCCCGACGATGCGATCCTCGCCGTCGGGCAACTGGTCACGTTCGACGAGCCGAATCGCGATCCACGCGGCCCGACACTCTCGATCGCGATGTGGGCGGTTCTCGGTGACGCCGCAGCATCCCCCGGGTCGAGCAATGGTGAAACCGGCGGCGCTGCAAGCCTTCTCGATGTCCGGTGGGTTTCGTTCGACGACGTCCCGCCGCTGGCCTTCGACCACACCATGATCGTCGAGGTCGCCCGGGAACGGCTCGCCGACATGCTGTGGAAGGATCTCACCTTCACCCGCGCCCTGATCGGAGAACATTTCCCCGCCACCCGCGCCGTGGCCCTGGCCACCGCGTTGTCCGGCGCTCGTCCCGACCCGGGCAACCTCAACCGCACCCTGGCCGCGATCCCCGGGCTCACCCGAACCGGGGAACGTATGCGCACCAAGGCCACCGGACGTCCGGCGGCCGTCTGGTCCTTCACCGACTCGGCCCCCGGCGAGCGCTGAGCCGGCGACACCAACCCACCTCGCGGCCGAGGCGATAACGGCCCAGCCCTCCTGCACGACGGTGACGACCTCACCGAGGCGAGACTCTGTCAGCGCCCGAGCCACGGCGTGTGCCGCCTTCGTCGCGCTCATACCTGTCCTCCGGCGACGGAGACCGTGCGATCGTCGTCCGGCGCCCCGGCGCCCGGGGCTGCGATTCGGCGGCAGGCGCAGTCGGCGTGCGGGGTCCAGCGACGCCGGCCGATGCGCCTGGTGTGCGGATCCAACTCCAGTGTGGTGTCCAGGGTTCGGGGCGGATCGTCGGCGGCGCCCTCGATGATCGATTCGATTTCGCGCAGTGTCAGGGCGGCGGTGGCGGCAATGGTGGCGGGGGAGGCGTAGCCGGTTCGGCCGAGCAGCTGCGCCGCCAGATGCGGCCATTCGGCGTCGAATTCGGTGCGGGTCAGATCGGCGCAGCGCAGACAGCTGGTGCCGCCGGGCAGTACCAGCGGCCCGATCACACCGTGCCCGTCGCGGATGCGCACCTGCAGGTGCGGGATTCGGCGCACCAGCAGCATGCTGACCAGCTCCGGCACCGGGACCAGCGCGTCGGTGAGAATCACCAGATCGGAGGTCGGCAGCGAATCCGTTGTGCCGCTGCGATATTCGCTCGACCGCGTCGGCGTGATGCCCAGTTGCCGGATACCGCTGTGCAGCGAATCCGCCAGGGGCCCGCGGCCGTGCACATGTACCGTGCGCACGCGAGTGCGGCGGGTCTGCGGCCGGATCAGCAGTCCGGCCGCGTCGATATCTCGTAGCAGTTCCAGGGCCACGCCACCGAGGCCGAGTTGCCCGGCCTCCCAGAGGAGCTGGGGATGGCTGTGCAGACCGTCGAGCAGCCGGACGAACGCGACTACCGCATCGGTGTCGGCGGCGGGCGGGTGCAGGAGTACCGCGCGTTCGGGATCCCATCCCAATTGCACCGCACCCGAGGGCCGGCGTAGAACCGCCACCCGCGGATGCAACATCGGTCCACGTGCGTGTGACAACGTCATGGCCTCAGTATTGTCGGCGGGCCGAGGCGCACCCGCGGGAAAACCGCTGGTTATCCACAGGTTCGGCGTTGTCCACAGGGTGCTTCGGGTGATGTCGCAGCGTCACTGTGCACGCACCGTTTCACAAAACCGGCCGACGACTCGCCGTGAATTTTCCAGACCGGCGCGGAGAGTGCTAACGCCCGGCCACCGGCGGCCGACAATCGGGTCGATTCGGGTCGGTTAAAGGAGCAATATGGTCAGCGCATCCCTCGACGTGCCACCGGTGGCGTCGCTGCACGGCGAACATCGGTTTCGAATCCCCGGCGATCGGCCGATCGCCGCGGACACGATTCGCGAGTACGCCCGGGCGATAGGCGCCACCGATCCCATCCACTGTGACGAACGTGCCGCCGCCGCGCGCGGATTCGATGCCCTGGTGGCCCCGCCGACCTTCGCCACCACGGTGTGGATGCGCGCCGAGGAACGCACGCTGGACGCACTCGTGCCGGGTTTTCACAGCGGGTGCGTCGTGCATGCCGACCGCACGCTGGAAATCGTGCGCCCGCTGCTGGCCGGCGACCGCATCAGCTGCGATATCGGATTCGAATCCTTCCGCCACTACCGCGACTACGACGTGGTCTCGGTGACCACTCTGTTGCGCGACGACGACGGTCAGGTCGTGACCAGTGGCTCCTCCACCCTGCTGGTGCACACCCAGCCCGGAACCTGTGCGCGATCCGGGGCGCTCCAGCGGCCGCACGACCTCGAACCGGTCCCGGCGCAACGGCGTCTGCGCACACCGCAGCGCGACCGGATCCAACCGCCGCTACCGCGCCCGATCGTCGACCTCGGTCCGCTGGCAGTCGGCGCGGATCTGCCCGCCGACACCGTCACGCTCGCGGCCGACGATGTGGTGCGCCACGCCGGCGTCGTGGATCCGCACCGGTCCGCGACCACAGCGGGGGCGGCGCCGAGCATGCTCACGCTCGGCCTGGTCGCCGGCTATCTCGGCCGCTGGCTCGGCGATCCGACCGCACTGACGAAACTGCGGGTGCAGTACGCGCCCAAGATGCACTATCTGCCCGTCGACTCCGACGCTCCGGCGTCGATTTTGTTCGGCGGCCAGGTCGGCTGGCTCAGTTCGCGTCGCCGCATGGTGACCGTCGTGGTCGACGCATTGTCCAAGGGGCGCAAGCTGTTCGGCTACGCGACCGCCGAGGCACGACTGGGCTGAACCGCGCCGGCCGGACTGCGCCGCCGACGGTCAGTGATCCTCGTTGTCGCCGCGCTCGTCGTCGGCGTCGGCCGGATGTGCGTCCGAAGCGGAATCACCCTGGGCGGCAGTGCCTTCCGTGTCCTTGTCACCGTCGGAGTCCTTGTTCGGCCGCTCCTGTTGCGCCGCAGCGCCTTCGCGGCGTTCGCGCGCCTCGGTCTCGGCCAGCTGCGCCAGCGGATCGTCGAAAACGTTGGCGCCGCCACCGATCACACCGTCGATGAAGCCGCTCGGCTTGTCGAGGTCCTCGGAACTGGGCAGCAGATCCGGATGCGCCCACACCGCGTCGCGCGCCGACATCCCCGCATCGGTGGTCAGCCGCTGCCACAGCGTGGCGGCCTCCCGCAGCTTGCGCGGACGCAACTCCAAACCGACCAGAGTGGCGAAGGTCTGTTCGGCCGGACCGCCGGTGGCGCGGCGGCGCCGCAGCGTCTCGGCCAGCGCGCCCGCACCGGGCAGCCGGTCGCCGACGGCCTCGGCCACCACGACCTGAACCCAGCCCTCGATCAGCGCCAGCAGTGTTTCCAGCCGCTCCAGCGCGGCCTTCTGCTCGGGGGTGGTCTGCGGTTCGAAGGTGCCCTGCGACAGCAGTTCCTCGAGTTTCGACGGATCGGTCAGCGACATCGGATCGATGTTCTGCGCGGCCTCCTCGATCGCGGAGAAGTCCATCCGGATGCCACGCGCGTAATCCTCGACCGCGCCGAGTACCTGCTGCCGCAGCCACGGCACATGGGCGAACAGCCGCTGGTGGGCGGCCTCGCGGGCGGCCAGATAAACCAGGATCTCGCTTTCGGGAAGCTCCAGGCCCTTGCTGAATTCGCTGATCGCGCTGGGCAGCAGCGCCGCGGTTCCGGCCGGACCCAGCGGCAGCCCGATATCGGTGGAGGTCAGTACCTCCTGGGCGAGCTGTCCCAGCGCCTGCCCCAGCTGCGAGCCGAAGGCCAGACCACCCATCTGCCCGAGCATGCCGAGCATCGGCCCGGCGAACTGCTTGGCCTCCTCCGGCAGTGTCGAACTCCACATACCCGAGACCTGCTCGGCGACCGGATCACACAGTCGCTTCCAGGTCGGCAGTGTCTGCTCGATCCAATCGTTGGGCGACCACGCGACCGTCTTCGTGGCCCCGGCGGGCAGGGTGGTCGCCGCGTCCAACCACAGTTCGGCCAGATGCGCGGCATCGCTGACGGCGCGCTGCGCACCGTCGGTGATCGGCGCGACCGTCGAACCGAGTTGCTGGCGAGCCAGCCGCTTGGCGACGTCGTAGTTGACCGGGCTCGCCTGGCCGCCCGGCTGGCTCATGGTGGAGAACATCTGCCCGAGCGAGGTCAGCATCTGCCCGAAGGCCGCGGGATCGAATCCGGCCGCGCCCGAAGACCCCATACCGAAGGCGAAGGGGTTGTTCGCTCCGGAACCGGCCTGATCGTCACGCTTGTCACGGTCGGGATCGTCGTCGCGGTTCGAGAATCCGAAGGGCACGTCGCTCATGCCCCCAAGGCTACGCGGATGGTGATCGTGGAGCCGCTACTGTGGGCCGGGTGAATCGTCGGATCATCACCTTGATAGCGGCTCTGGTGCCCGTGCTCGTCCTCGGTGTGGTGGGCAGTGCGGTGACGGTGCCGTTCGTCGCTCTCGGCCCTGGTCCCACCTTCAATACCCTCGGTGAGGTGGAGGGCAAGCAGGTCGTCGCGGTGCAGGGTGCCGCGGTGGATCCGACCTCGGGACACCTGAACATGACGACGGTGTCCGTTCGCGACGGGCTGAATATATTCGAGGCGATGGGCTTGTGGGTGGACGGCCGCTACGGGCTGGTGCCGCGTGCCGAGGTCTACCCGCCCGGCGTTCCCCGCGATCAGGTGGACAAGTCCAACCAGGCCGATTTCAAGGAATCCGAGGACAACGCCGAACTGGCCGCGCTGAACTTCCTGAAGTATCCGACCAAGGTTCAGGTGCGCGTCGTGGCCGACGACGGGCCGGCCAAAGCGGTGCTGCAGAAGGGTGACGAACTGGTGAGCGTGAACGGGAAACCGATCACGACCTCCAAGGACGTGATCGAGGCGGTGCAGGGTGCCGCCCCGGGCACAACGATCCCGATGGTGATCCGCCGCGGCGGCGTGGAGCAGACGGCCGAGGTGAAACTCGGTGCGCGCCCGGACGATTCGAACAAGGCCTACCTCGGCGTCACCCCGCAGGAGGTGCCGGCCGGTCCGCTGCAGGTCGATTTCAATCTCGCCGATATCGGCGGCCCCTCGGCCGGTCTGATGTTCAGCCTGGCCCTGGTCGACAAGCTCAGCCCCGGCGAACTCAACGGCGGACGCTTCGTCGCCGGGACCGGAACCATCGATCCGCAGGGCAAGGTCGGCCCGATCGGCGGTATCCAGTACAAGATGATCGCGGCCCGCGACGCCGGTGCGGAGACCTTCCTGGTCCCCGCCGACAACTGCAACGAGGCTCGCCAGCGCACCCCGGACGGCCTGAAACTGGTGAAGGTCGACACGTTGTCCAGCGCGGTGCAGTCGCTCGACGACATCAACGCCGGACGCCCCGCCCCCAGTTGCGGTTAGTCCGGCTCGTTCTCGAGCGTGTGGCGCAGCGCGTCGATCAGGTTGGGGGCCAGATTCGGCGCGGTGCGCAGATCCAGGTCGGGGAACGCCTCGTCCTCTTCGGGGCGTAACTGCAACAGGCACAACGAGACTCCGTCGCGCAGCACGCCGGCGTAGAGCCGGGCGTCGCGGCGCTCGGGATGAGTCTGCGCGGCGTCGCGACCGGCGCGGTCGGCGGCGTCGCGGTCGGCCAGCAGCGGTGCGATGGCCTCGTCGAGCGTGTGTTCGGCGTTCGGCGGCAGCACCACGATCTGCTGCACCAGCACCACCCCCTCGACGGCGGGCGGCCAGCTTGTGGTGGCGAGGAATTCGTCGAGGGCCATCGAATCGCCGCTCAGATCGTCGGGAAGCGGTTCCTGGGCAATGGGAGTCAAGGCGGCCCCGTCGTCGAGCTGATCCTCGAGCGTCGGCTCGGCGGCCACCAGGTCGGCGGTCGGTACCAGCGCGAACAACTGCGGCGGCTGATCCCAGCCCTCGGTGTCGGCGAACTCGGCCACGTCCCGGATGCAGTGGTACAGGGCGGAGGAGGGATTGTCCACAGTCACGGCCGACACTGTACGTCCACCACGAGCGCCCGCGTCCCCGCCACGGCATACCGGAGCCATCGCGATCCAAGCCGTCCCGTTTTACGTAGAGTGGGGCGCGAGAGACGGTCCGCAGGGACCGGACGCATCATCGGACTGCGGTGTATCGGCCGACATTCGCCTCGGTACGCCGCCGGACCTGGGAGAGTGGCATCGTGGGCATGCGCCCCCCGACAGGCTTACCTTCGCTGTCTCGACGCAGCCGGATATTGCTGATCACCGCGCTCGTGATTGCGGCGTTGCTGCTGGTCGGCCCGCGGTTGACCGACGCGTACACCAACTGGCTGTGGTTCGGCGAGGTCGGCTTCCGCCAGGTGTTCACCACGGTGCTCGTCACCCGGCTCCTGTTGTTCCTCATCGTCGCGGTCGCGGTCGGGGCACTGGTCTGGCTGGCGCTGCTGGCCGCCTACCGCACCCGCCCGGTCTTCGTCCCGGTGTCCGGTCCCAGCGACCCGATCGCGCGCTACCGCACCACCGTGATGGGCCGGTTGCGACTGTTCGGCATCGGCATCCCGGTACTGGTCGGCCTGCTGTCGGGTCTGGTCGCGCAGTCGAGCTGGGTCACGGTGCAGCTGTTCCTGCACGGCGGCTCGTTCGGGATCAAGGATCCGCAGTTCCACATCGACGTCGGTTTCTACGCCTTCGATCTGCCCTTCTACAAGCTGCTGCTGAATTGGCTGTTCGTGGCCGTGGTGATCGCGTTCTTCGCGAATCTGGTCACGCACTACATCTTCGGCGGGCTGCGGCTGGCCGGACGGGAGGGCACGCTGACCCGCCCGGCCCGCATCCAGCTCGCGCTGATCGCGGGCACGTTCGTGGTGCTGAAGGCGGTCGCCTACTGGTTCGACCGGTACTCGCTGCTGTCGAGCACCCGCAAGGAGCCCACCTTCACCGGTGGTTCCTACACCGATATCAACGCGGTGCTGCCGGCCAAGCTGATCCTGATGTCGATCGCGATCATCTGCGCCGTCGCGTTCTTCGCCGGGGTGGTGCTGCGCGATCTGCGCGTGCCCGCGATGGCGGCCGCCCTGCTGTTGCTGTCGTCGATCCTGGTCGGTGCGGTGTGGCCGCTGGTGGTCGAGCAGTTCGAGGTGCGCCCGAACGCCGCCACCAAGGAAGCGACCTATATCGAACGCAACATCACGGCGACCCGGCAGGCCTACGGGCTCACCGACGACAAGGTCTCCTACGTCGACTACAAGGGTTCGCAGACCAAGGATCCGGGATCCATTCCGGCCGATCAGCAGACCATCGGCAATATCCGGCTGCTGGATCCGAATCTGCTGACCCAGACCTTCATCCAGCGCCAGCAGCTGCAGAACTTCTACGGCTTCCCGGACCCGCTGGACATCGACCGCTACACCATCAACGGCGAGAAACAGGACTACATCGTCGCCGCCCGCGAACTGGTGCCGCAGAACCTGTCCGGTAACCAGACCGACTGGATCAACAAGCACACCGTCTACACCCACGGCGACGGCTTCGTCGCGTCCCCGGCCAACCGGGTGAACGTGGCCCCGCCCAAGGAAACTCAGCAGGCCGCCACCGGCGCCGGCACCAGCAGCTCCAGCGGCGGGTACGGATATCCGGTCTTCAACGTCGGCGACAAGTCGACGGTGAGCGATCTGTTCACGCCCAAGGACAAGCAGGCCATCCCGGTCGATCAGCCGCGCATCTACTACGGCGAGATGATCTCCAAATCCGATGCCGACTACGCCATCGTGGGCGGCAACAACCAGCCGCCGCGCGAATACGACACCGGCACCGACCAGTACACCTACACCGGTAAGGGCGGTGTGCCGATCGGCAACTGGTTCAACCGGCTCGCCTTCGCCGCCAAGTACGCCGAACGCAACATCCTGTTCTCCGGCGCCATCGGCTCGGATTCGAAGATCATCTACAACCGCGATCCGCGCAGCCGCGTGCAGCAGGTGGCACCGTGGCTGACCACCGACGGCGACATGTATCCGGCGGTGGTGAACGGGCGCATCCTCTGGATCGTCGACGCCTACACCACGCTGGACAACTTCCCCTACGCGCAACGCACCTCGCTGGAAGGCGTGGTCGAGGACAGCATCGACCAGAACACCGGTCGCACGTTGCCGCGCAAGGAAGTCAGCTATATCCGCAACTCCGTCAAGGCCACGGTCGACGCCTACGACGGCACGGTCAACCTGTACGACGTGGATCCCACCGATCCGGTGCTCAACGCCTGGCGTGGGGTGTTCCCGAACTCGGTGAAGCCGCAGAGCGAGATCTCGCCGGAGCTGGCTGCGCATTTCCGGTATCCGGAGGATCTGTTCAAGGTGCAGCGCGAGATGCTGGCGCGCTACCACGTGAACGATCCGCGCGAGTTCTTCACCAACAACGCGTTCTGGTCGGTCCCCAACGATCCGACCTCCGACACCCCGACCAACGCGCATCAGCCGCCGTACTACGTGCTCATCGGCGATCCGAAAACCGGTCGGCCGCAGTTCAATCTGACCAGTGCGATGGTCGGCTTCAAACGCCAGTTCCTCGCGGCCTATATCCAGGTCGCGTCGGATCCGGAGAACTACGGCAAGTTCACGGTGCTCAAGCTGCCGACGGATTCGCAGACACCGGGCCCGCAACAGGTCCAGACGTCGATGACCACCGATGCCCGGGTCTCGAACGACCGGACATTGCTGACCGGTGGTAACACCAACAAGATCAAATACGGGAATCTGCTCACCCTGCCCATCGGCGAGGGCGGCATCCTCTACGTCGAACCCTGGTATCTGGAGCGCAACAGCGGACCGACCACGGCGTCGTTCCCGCAGCTGGTGAAGGTCCTGGCCTCCTACGGCGACAAGGTGGGCTATCAGTCCACGCTGGGTGACGCGCTCAACGACGTCCAGGACGGATTGGGCGCCGCCACGACGCAGCAGCCCGGGCAGGCGGCGATCAACCCGCCCGGCCAGCAGGGCAGTACCTCACCACCGCCGTCGAACCAGAACACTCCGCCGCCCTCCTCGACGGCGCCGCCGCCCACGACCGGGTCGGCGGGTAAGGATGCCGCGGTCAAGGAGCTCAACGATGCCCTGAAGGGCGTCGAGGACGCGCAGAAGTCCGGTGACCTCGGGCAGTTGGGCAAGGCGCTGGAAGGCCTGCAGAAGGCCATCGACGCCTACAACAAGGCCGGCGGATAGACCCGGCTCCACAACGACATTCGGCGCTGCCATCACGAGGATGGCAGCGCCGAATGTGTTCGGGTCGCGGCAGGCGCGGAACTACCGCGCCGCGGCTCAGCGACCGAGGGAGTCGATCAGACCGCTGTTCTGGTCGAGGATCTGCTGGAACTGCTCGCCCACACCGAACTGCTGCGCGGCCTGCTTGCCGGCGTCGGTGGCCTTGTCGACGAGGTCCTGGCGATCGTTCGGCAGCTGCACCGGAGCGGTCGGCTCGGGCTGCGGGGCCGGCTGGGTCTCCTCGGCGGGCGCGTAGCGCAGGTACTGACCGCACACCGGCCAGGCGCCGGGGCCCTGGGTCTGCAGCACGTTCTCCGCGACGCGGATCTGCTCGTCCTTGCTCGCGTTCTGCGGCGAGCCGCTGCCACCGTTGGCGCTCCAGGTGGACTGCGTGAACTGCAGACCGCCGTAGTAGCCGTTGCCGGTGTTGATATTCCAGTTGCCGCCGCTCTCGCACTGCGCGACACCGTCCCAGTCGTGGGCGGGCGCAGCCGAAGCAGTGGTGGAAGCTGCGAACGGGACGGCAACAAGGGCGCCGGCGACGGCGGCGAAGCCGAGGGCGCGACTGCTGATCTTCCGGTTCTTGTTCATGGTGGTGTCCCTCCCTGCGCCCGCCGGCCCGGCGAAGTTCCGCCGCGTCCCTGCCCCCAGGAGGTCGGGGATCCCCGAACCGCGGGGCAGGGTTGCCGGTGTGCAGCGGTTCGGGTCTGGATGCCCATCACGGGTTCGCTCCGGGCCGCACTCGACCATAACGAACAGATCTCGGCAGATCACGTCTTGATAACAGAGACAATTGCATGAAGCGAATAACCGGATTCGAGCGTTGATGCAGGTTGGCTATGCAGTGTTCGGGTATTGCGGTCGTTCGTTATGTGGTCGTTATGTGCGGTGAATCACGTGAAAATAGTGTCCCGGGTCACGTTTTTCGGGCCTGCTTTTTGGAAACGCGCGCGTTTCCCACGTGAGTTCTGCTCATCCGAGGTTTTGGCGAGCCTTCCGTATCGAGTCGCCGGTTCGTCCGATTCGGGCCTCGTGGGTGTGATTTCGGCGGCCGGTGGACGATGTCGATGCGATCGGCAAGTGTGGCCGGCCGGTATTTCGCGGGCGGGAAGCTGTGGCGGCCGAGGTCGAGATCGCGTCGATGCTCGTCGAAACCGGTTCTGACCACCGGATTTGCTACGTCTGTCGACTCGTGTGTAATGTTGTGTTCACCGACGCGGGGTGGAGCAGCTCGGTAGCTCGCTGGGCTCATAACCCAGAGGTCGCAGGTTCAAATCCTGTCCCCGCTACTAGCGAAGAGGTCCCGGAACCAGAAGGTTCCGGGACCTTTTTCGTTTCTCCAGCAGTGCGTTACACCGACGGAAAACCCTGACGCCGAAGATGTTCTCGCAGGCGGTGCCTGCCTTTGAGACTGTCGCGGTCGGCGAGGCGCTGGAGAACGGTGGCGATCCAGCCGATCGAGCGACCGTGTTCGGCGTTGTATTCGGACAGCCGCGCGTCGTAATCGTCGATCACGGCATCCCCGGTGGCGTCGTAGACCTCATGGTGCAGGACCGCGCGTTGCGGCAACCGCGGTTTCACACCGGCGGATTCGGCCGGGTCGGGCACACCCACCGCGAGCCCGAAGGCGGCGAACACCCGGTCCGGCAGATTCAGCTCGGCGGCGACGCCGTCGGGGTTGTTGCGGATACCGCCCACGAAAACCGTGCCCAGACCCAGTGATTCGGCCGCGATCACCGCGTTCTGCGCCGCGAGGGACGTATCGACGAAACCGAGGATCGTCGACTCGAGGTATTCGGTCGCCCCGGCCGTCGCCTGGCGGGCCGCCGCGAGCCGGGCGATCCGGCCCAGGTCGGCCAGCCACACCAGGAACAGCGGTGCGCGACGGATGAAATCCTGATCGCCCGCCAGCGTCGCCAGTCGATCGCGGCGCGCCGGATCCCGCACCGCGACGACGCTCCACGCCTGCAGATTCGACGAGGTCGAGGCCGACTGCGCCGCCGCGACGATCGCGGTCAGCTCCTCCTCGCCCACGGGCTCGTCGAGGAAGGCGCGCACCGACCGGTGGGCGAGCTGCAACTCGATCACCGAGTTGGTCCGCGCCAGCGAGGTCAGCTCCGGATCGCGGTAGCGGCCGCGCACGGGATGCAGGTTCGTCGTCGTCACCCGGACAGTGTGGCGTCCCGCGGCGGGCGAGCTCCATCGTTGCGATCACCGTGCGCCGATGGACCGCCACGGTTGTGACGGATACCGAGGCCGCCTCGCCGCTGTTGTGACATGTTCCGGATATCGGCCCGAAGCGGGAGCGTCGTTCGTGCGCTGCGGTTCGATGACCGCGATCGGCGGAAGGATGGGCGGATGCGGTTTCGGCGAAACGGCTTGTCCGCGTTGACGGTTGCGCTGGCGGCCGTCGCGAGTATGTCCACGGTGACGGCCGCCCGCGCCGAGCCGCCGGGGCGCTGGGAATCGGTCTATTCGACCTCGTCGCCGGTGAGTTCCGTCGTCTCGTCGGTGGTCACCCTCGCCGCGCCGCTGCCACCGGGCAGCCCGCCGCATCCCGCGGCCTGCGACACCCTGTCCTATCTGCGGTGGCGCTCGGCGGACGGGCCGCCGGACGCCGCCGATGCCGACCGCGTGCTGGTGGCGCAACCCGGCATTTTCGAGGGATCCGGCGCCTTCGACAGCGTGGCGCGCAATACCGTTGCGCAGGCTGCCGCCAGGGGGCGGCACGTCGAGTTCTGGGCTCTGGACCGGCGCTCGAACTGCCTCGAGGACCACACCGGCGTCCAGGCCGCGCTGCGGACCGGTTCCTTCGACACCGCGACGAACTACTACTTCCACGACGCCGAGGTGGACGGTCGTCGATTCGCCGGATTCGCCGACGGCGCGGCGACGGAGTGGTTGCGCGACCAGGGACTCGCGCAGACGTTGCGCGACGAATACGACGTACTGCGCGCCGAATTCCCGGATCAGCGTGTCCGCAAGCAGAAGGTGCTGTGCGGCGGACATTCGCTGGGCGGGTTCATCACCGGATATTTCGCGGAATGGGATTTCGACGGCGACCCCGCCACCACCGACGACGCCGGATACAACCAGTGCTCCGGCTATTTCGCGCTCGACACCACCATCGCCGCGGGCCTGAGCATGCGCGGTGTCGAGCTGCCCGAACTGCCGTCCGCGGTGGCCGCACCGGTGGAAACCGTTTCGTGGCAACTGGATACGGCGCTTCCGGTCCTGCGACTGCCCGCGGTGATCAACCCGGAAACCACCAACCTTCTCGCGCTGGCCGGACTCGCGGCGCGGCTGCGCCCCGACGGCGTGAACGATCTGGTGAATCGGCTACCCGACAATCCGAACATCACGTGGACGTTGCGGACCCTGCTGTCGCAGAACGCGGCGATGTTCGCCACCGGCAATCCGGAGGTGCGCACGCTGACCGCGACCAACGCCGCGGTCCTCGGCGCCATCCTCGACGACAATTCGCAGCCGCTGGGTTTCCTGCAGGCCAGCCTCGGATTCGTCACCGGCGGACCCGTGGGGCCCAAGACCTTTCCGGTTCCGGACGCGGTGGCACGCAGCCCCCTGGCGCTGCGGATGTTCGGCGACGCCCCGAAGGTGTCTCCCACGGTCTACGACCCGAATACGGTCTATCGCTGGGCGGACTACGACGACGTCGCGGCGCTGACGTCCCTCGAAGCCGCGCCCTACACCGGTCCGGACAACGAGGTGAGCTCCATCCACGAACTGGCCCGCAGCCTCTGCGAGCCGCCCCTCGACTTCACCGAGTGGTATTTCCCGAGCCGGCTCGCGGTCGACCTGCAACAGACCTCGGCACCGTCGTTCGCGCACAACCACATTCATCTCGACGGGGTGAACCGCAACCCGATCCGCACCTTCCGTGGTAGCGGCGGCATCCCGGTCGCAGATTCCGGCAACCCGCGCGACCGGGTCACCGAACTACCCGGCTACAACCACCTCGACGTCCTCACCGCCGCCGCGACGCAGAACGGCGGTCACCCGGAAGCGGTGTCGGCGGGACTCGCCGAATTCGCCGCGGAATGAGCGATCCATGCGCCGCCACCAGGCGTTTTGGTTTTCTCCGGCCGGTTGCGTAGGGTTGGACATACCGACGCGGGGTGGAGCAGCTCGGTAGCTCGCTGGGCTCATAACCCAGAGGTCGCAGGTTCAAATCCTGTCCCCGCTACTAGGGAGTGCGGTCCCGGAACCACAGGTTCCGGGACCGTTTTCGTTGGTCCGGTGCCTGCGTGAGCCCGGCGACCAGAAGGGAGTTCGATCTGCTCCTGATGCTCGCGTCCAGGCCGCGCGAGGTGGTTACCCGCAGCGCCATCATGGAGCAGATCTGGGACGGTTCGTGGCCCAGTCGCACCCTCGACACCCACGTCAATACCTTGCGCCGGAAATTGGGCGGCGGTGAGTGGATCGCGACGGTGCGGGGCATCGGCTTCCGGTTCGTCGGCGACGGGGCGATGAAAACCGCCGGCGTCCGCGGTGAGGACCGCGACTATGCCCGCTCGGGTGCGCGCGGGCGGCTGCGGGCCGGCGTGGGCGAGTTCGCCGTCCTCGACGAAGGTCTGCGCGAACGCCGTGAAGTCGCGTTCGTCCAGGCGCTGCATCTGGTCGGCGTAGAACTGCTGCACCTCCGCGTACAGTTCGCCCTGGCTCACAACCGCCGTCACTTCATCGCTCCTTCGCAGGTCGGTGGGGGCAAATATGTTCGCGCACCGGTTCGTTCGGTAGCGCCGGGTCATGGCTCGACCAGCCCTGCCCCGCTTGCATCGGTCGCCGCACCCGGGTACATGGGTACGCGTGGTGCCGGATGCGCGGTCAGTGATACGGCGACCCCCAAACTATGCACCTAAAGTGCTTATCAGGCAACCGGGCAATCACCGAAGGGTCTCAGTCGGAGGTATGCTGACGGGGTGGCCGAGGGTGATATGTCGTTTCCTCCGCTGTCCGAGCGGACGTCCTTCCTGATCGGGCAGCTGGGCTATCACATCGCGTTTCGGTTCGGCGACGCGCTCGCGCCGCTGGGCATCGGGCCACGCCACTTCAGTACGTTGAAGCTGTTGCAGGCCCACGACGGCCAATCGCAACAACAACTGTGCGACACGCTGCGGATTCACCGCAATGTCATGGTCGGACTCGTCGACGACCTGGAGAAACGCGGGTTCGTGGAGCGACGCCGACACCCTGCCGACCGGCGCGCGCACGCGGTGCATCTGCTGCCCGCCGGGCAGGAGATGTTGTTGCAGGTCGAACCGATCGTGCGCGAACTGGACGACAGTATTCAAGAGCCGCTGGAGCCCGGTGAGCAAGCCGTCCTGCGCGAGCTGTTGGACAAGGTCGTTGCGGGCGCGGGCCTCGCGCCCGGTGTGCATCCCGGCCTCAGCCGCGGTATGGGTCCGACCTGCTGATTCGCGTCCTTACCGGTGCCGTCGCCCGGCCGGCGGATGGTCGTGCTGGAGGAGTTGGAGGAGTTGGAGGCGGCCCGGCGACGTGGCGCCCACATCTATGCCGAGATCGCGGGCTACGCCACCCGCAGCAACGCCTACCGGGGCCGACATTCGGCGCGGTTACCGCCGACCCGGACTTCGACGAGATCGCGTCGGCCTGGTCGCTGGTCACCGGTGAGTCGATCGGTCACGGGAAACCCCTGTGGTGCAATGCTTTCGACAATACGAGCAGACAGGTGACGCAGTACCGCAGGGGGAGGATCCTGCTGGCCGGCGATGCCGCGCACCGGCAGATGCCGGTGGGCGGGCAGGCGCTGAACCTCGGACTGCACGACGCCGCAGAACTCGGCGGACGATTGGCCGGACGGGTGCGCGCTGTGGGTGACGACGAACTCCTCGACGGCTATCACCACGAGCGTCATCCGGCCGGTGCCCGCACCTTGGCCAATATTCGCGCGCAGACGGCGCTCCTCCTGGGCGGCCCCGAGGTGGAACCGGTCCGGGAGTTGATGACCGAGTTGATGCGTATCCCGGCGGTGCACTCCCGGCTGGCGAGCATGATCAGCGGGGTGCTCGTGAAATGTGATGCGGGACGCGATCGCCCGAGCGGCGAATCCGGTTCCGCCCGCGCTTCGGCGCCGTCCGTCCCGGCGGAGCAGGACGAGGAGATCGGGTAGCCCGCTCAGACGCGGCACCGGCCGCGTCGAGCGAGCATTCCCGGCGGGAACCGATGTGATCACACTCGAACCAGTTCGTCGTCCGGCTCGTCGAGTTCGTGGTGTTCCACGCGGGCATCCTTGGGCAGCGCCAGGAAGCCCAGGCACACCAGCACCATCAGTGCCACGCCGAACCACAGCGTGTAGGCGAAGGTATGCGCGAAGTTGACCGTATTTGCTTGCTTTCCCGCGTCCGACAGCGTCTGTGCCAGTGCGGGTGAGGCCTTCGCCGGGTCCACGCGGCAGCTGTCCGGCACCACGGTCGGATCCATCTGCGCCGAGCGGTCTCCGACGCACGCCCGGAAATTCGCCAGTACGGCGTCCTGCGCGGACTCGGGAAGACCCTGCGCGGTCAGCTCGGCGCGGGCCTGCGGTGTCACCGCGTCGGTGCCGCGCGCCGAATCGTGGTCCAACTGGGTGAAGAATACGACGCCGACCAGCGCGACCCCGAGTGCCAAGCCCAATTGCTGTGCCGCGCTGAGCACTCCGGACGCACTGCCGGCCTCGTCGGCGGGTACCTGACCGAGGAGCAGGTCGATGGTCGGCGCCAGCACCGCGCCGAATCCGAGACCGGTGACGATCAGCGGGAAAATCATCTGCCACGACGCGAACGCGCCTTCGTAGTGCGCCGTCATCACACTGTAGAGCGACAGCCCGGCAATGGTGACCAGGCCGCCCCCGACGAGCACTCGGCGTCCGAATTTCGGTGCCAGCGTATTCGCCGAAAGGCCCGCTCCCATACCGGCGCCGACGGCGAAGAACACCGCGGTCAGCCCTGCCCGCATGGGCGTCCAGCCCAGACCCTCCTGCATGAACAGTGTCCACACGAGGAAGAAGCCGCCGAATCCGATCCAGAACAGCATCCAGGCGACGAGCCCGACGGCGAAGGGACGCGAACGGAACAGCGCGAGTTCGATCAGTGGTGAACCGGACTTGCGCGTTCGCCACCGCTCATAGGCGATGAACACGCCGAACACCACTGCCGCCGCGGCCATCATGAGGAATGTCCAAGCAGGCCAGTGCAATCGGCGACCCTCGGTGAGCGGATAGACGAGCAGCAGCACGGCCGTGATCGCGAGCACCATGCCGGGGACGTCCAGTCGCGGCGCGGCCGCCGAACGCGAATCCCGCATCACCGCGGCCGCCACGACCAGCGCGATGATGCCGACCGGCACGTTGACGAGGAAGATCGGACGCCAGCTCAGGCCGAGCAGATCGGCCTGGACCAACAGGCCGCCCAGTGACAGGCCGACCGCGGACGCCGACCCCGAGACACCGCCGTACAGCGCGATCGCCTTTCCGCGTTCCTCTTTCGGGAACGTCACCCGAATGGTGGCCAAAATCTGAGGCACCATCAGTGCGGCGAACACGCCTTGGACGAACCGCGATCCGATGAGCATCGAGGGACTGGTGCTGACACCGCAGGCGAGCGACGCCAGCGTGAATCCGGCCATGCCGATCAGGAAAATGCGCTTGCGGCCGTAGATGTCGCCCAAGCGGCCACCCGTGATCAGTACGGCCGCGAAAGAAACCACGTACGCCGCTACGACCCACGCGAGCTGCGAATACTGGGCTTGCAGATCGGTCTGCAGACTCGGCAGCGCCACGTTGACGATCGTGACGTCCAGCAGATCCATGAATCCGGCGGCGAGCACCACCGCGAAGGCGATCCAGCGGCGTGAGTCGGGCGGGGAGGAGTCCGCCGTCGAGAGAGGGAGGGGCATCGTAACCTCGTCGTTTTCGAACGGTGAGCGGAACAGACCCTCAAACTATGCACTTAATGTGCTTATCAGACAACCATGCAATCACCGAGAGGGCGTAGTTGGCCGGCTCACGGGCCAGCCGTCCGGATGGGATGGTTCGTCGGCGGTCACTTCGTCTCGCCGGCGGGTCACGCGGCGGCGGAGTTCGCCCTCGACAGCCCGGATTCGGCGCGAACCTACAGCGACCGGCTCCACGCCTGGGCCGAGCAGAAGTACGACATCAGCCGCGGTCGTCGCAGACTCCGGCAGCAACTGAACCGGACGGGACTGGTGACGGCGGAAATTCCGGATCCCGCGTAGTAGGCGGCGGCGCCGGCATCAGCGGGCGGGCCGTGGTGGCGGCGCTCGCGCTGCCGGGAAGGTTGGCGGAACTCAACGATGCGATCGACTCCGAGCACACGTCGAAACCGGCTGTTGTGCCACTGATTTCTTCATCCACACCTGCGGAAAGGAGCCCTCGATGGTGCTCGCGATCGAGATCATCTTCTACCTTGCCATCGCGCTGTCGCTATGGTTCCTCGGATACGTCGTCTACCGTCTACTGACCGACGATTCGAGTCACGGCTAGGTCCGGGCGGTTGCACGGTCGATCCGGCAATACCCCGCACCGTCGTGTGCTACCGCGCCCCGTGCCTGCCGTGCCGGGGCCACCCGCCCTTGGGGTTGGTGACCGTGGGCGGAGGAACGGGGCGAGTAACGAAGCGCCGCTGGTCGGCCTGGGCCGGGAAGGTTTTGTGCTGCTTTCGCATATTTGAACCGCCTCAGGTGTAGTACTCTGATCGAAGTGTTTTGAACCGTAGTACTACAGATGGAGTGGTGTCAAGTGGTGCGTACGAATCCGGAACGCCGGCAGGCTCTGCTGGATGCGTCGATCGAGGTCCTGGCCCGGGAGGGGGCTCGCGGGCTGACCTTCCGGGCGGTGGATCAGGAGGCGGGAGTCCCGGCGGGAACGGCATCCAACTACTTCCCCAACCGGGATGCGCTGCTCGTTCAGGTCGGCAACCGCTATTACGAGCGGCTGATCCCGAGCGAGGAGGCGATGGCGAAATCGCGTGGACCGCAGACCCGCGAGAGCATGACCGAACTCATGACCGAGGTGGTCGAGCGCGTCTTCCATTTCCGCACCGGCTATCTCGCGATTCTCGAACTGCGGCTGGAGGCCACCCGGCGTCCCGAACTGCAGGCGCTGCTGACCGAGCGAGTCCGCGCGGACCTGGACTTCAACATCGCCAACTTTCGGGAGTCGCAGCTGCCCGGCGACGAGGACGCCGTGGTGCTGCTGTACCTCGCCTTGAACTGGCTCATCCTCGAACGGCTCACGCTCCCCGGCATTTTCGACGAGCGGCGGGCCGCGGAACTGGTGCACACGATCGTGGAGCGTGCCATTCCCGTCGCGGGGTGATCGGCGTTTGCCTCACTCGGCCGTCGGTGCTCCCGCCACCCGGCGCTCGCCGTTGTTGCGTTCCTGCCAGCGGCGGTAGACGTCGACCGCATCGGTGCGGGATTCGTGGCGCATCGGCAGGCGGCGCTGATCCCACGGTTGTGTGAATTCGTCGTAGAAGGTGTTCAGCTCGAAGTACTTCCGGTCGTCGACGTAGTGCGGAGCGTAGGCCTCGCGGGTGGTGAGGAAGACGACCTTGTCGGGGGAGCAGTAGTACAGCGCGCCCAGGCACATCGGGCAGGGCAGGGCGAGGATGTAGATCGTCGTTCCGGTCAGATGTTCGGTGCCGAGGGTGGTGCAGGCCCGGCGGATCGCGAGGATCTCCGCGTGTGCGGTCGGGTCGGCGGTCTGCGCGACCAGGTTGGGGCTCTCGGCGAGAACTTTCCCAGAGGGTGCCGGTACCGATGTCGAAGACCCAGCCTTCGACGGTGACGGCGCCGGTCGACAACGCCCGCGCCACTGCCGGATGGGTGGTCAGATTCGCTATAGATCGAATCAATAGTCGCGTGCGGTCGCGTGGATCTCGCTGGTGAACGCGCGGGCGGCGGCCGAATGGTAGGCGGTGTGGCGGCGCAGTAACTCCACCGTGCGGATGGGCAGGGAGGACCCAGGGGGATCGGGAGCAGATCGGCATGTGCCCGCGTGATCGCATCGGGCAGTACCGTGGCGAGCGATCCGCGCCGGACGAATTCCAGCAGCGCGCTGATCGAATTCGCCTCGACCGCGATATCCGGAGCGACGCCGCATTCGTCGAAGTATCGGTCGATGTGCAGGCGCGTGGCGAAGTCCGCACTCAGCAGCCCCAGCGGGACGCCGGCGAGGGCCGCGGCCGACAGTGGTTGCGCGGCAGTGGCGACCGGATGGTCTGAGCCGACGACCAGGCCGAGTTTCTCGGTGAACAGTGCGGTGTGGTCGACCCCCGCGGCGTGCGCGCCGGCGAAGGCGATCCCGAGATCGAGCCGGTCGG
Source organism: Nocardia kruczakiae NBRC 101016 (assembly GCF_001612965.1). Lineage (GTDB taxonomy): Bacteria > Actinomycetota > Actinomycetes > Mycobacteriales > Mycobacteriaceae > Nocardia > Nocardia kruczakiae. Next base: position 42,443 of record NZ_BDBL01000026.1, on the reverse strand, counting down.
CGAGCAGATCCGCCTCGATCGGGCGCAACTCCATCGGCCGACTATAGATCGCGCCAATGGTCATGATGGAGACAGTGTCTTGGACGCTATCGCTCCTGTTCGGCATGCTGGCGATAGCAGCCACGCCGCCGATCGAAGCGAGGACAGCGATGAACCACGACAGCGTGAACCTGCGCCGGGCGATCGCCCTCGGCTGCGCGGAGGTCGTCGCCGCCAGTGATGCCGAGATCGCCGTCTCGGGACCGCATCTGGGCGACGAGGCGCTCGTCCCGTTCCGTCGCTACGTCGAAACCTTCGGGGAGACAGCATGATCGGCGCTGCACCGGAGCGGTTGCGCCGGATGCGAGCCACTCAGCGCGCCCACTCCACCCACCGGCGATCCGCGGTGAACACCACCGACGTCGAGTGGTGGTAATTACGAGCATTCAGCTGGGCGTCGATACCGGCGCGGATGGCGTCGAAGGATTCGACGGTGCGTTCGGGGGTCCGGGGATCGAGGACGAAGGCGAGTTCCAGATCGAGGCGGCTGCCCACGGTGGAGGCGCGCACGAAGGATGCGGCGAAGCCGTGGTCGGCGCGGACCCGGTCGCACAGCTCCTCGACGTCGGTGACCACCGAGTGCGGGGCGGCCATGGTGAGAATTTCGCGAAAGGCGGAGCGGAACAGCCGGATCGGGATCCAGAGATAGGCCAGGGACACGATGATCACCAGCGCGGGGTCGACGTAGCGCGCGATGTCGTCGCGGCCGGCGGCCTCCAACGCCACCGCCGCGCCGAATCCGGCCAGGGTGATCAGACTGAAGGCGGCGTCGCCGCCCCATTCGGCGGCCTCCGCCCGGACCAGCCCCGAGCCGGAGCGTCCGGCCCGCCACAACACCAGCGCCACCAGCACACTGAGCAGTGACGCGGTGATCGCGTACGCCAGCGCGGAGACGGCCGAGACGGCCCGGCCGCCGTGCAGGATCTCCCGCACGGCGTTCACCGATCCGTAGACGCACAGTCCGCCCAGGGCGGTCGAGCGCACCACGATGGCCACCGGCTCCCAGGTCTCGCGCCCCCACGGATACGCCGTGTCGGCCCCCTTCGCGACGGTCCGCTGCGCCGCCACCGACACGGCCGAAAGCGCAATGCCCACAAGGGAATACAACCCGTCGAACACGATCATCTGCGATCCCGCGGCCAGCCCCCACGCCAGCGAGACCACCACGAACACCACCGAGGCCCACATCGAGAACACGAGCGCGCGCATGCGCTCACGCTACGACCCCGCTGTCACCGGCGGACCGATTCGCCCCGGGAACGGGGTGGGTGTCGGGGCCCGCGTTCGTTCTTCGGAGATCGTCGATTGACGAGGTTTCATTAGCCGCCTAATGTTTGTCGATAGGCGGCTAACGATTGGGAGCGAAATGATACTGATAACCGGCGCTACCGGACATATCGGCCGGGAGCTCGTGGCCGAACTCGACAGAGCGGGTGTGCCGATGCGTTTTTTCGTCCGCGACCCGGCGCGCGCCGCCGATCTTCCGTCGTCCGCCGAACGCGTGGTCGGCGACCTGACGGACCCGGCAGCGTTGCGGGACGCCTGCGAGGGGATCGACTCGCTGTTCCTGCTCGTTCCGGGACTCGCGGTGGAGCCCGCCCGGTATGCGGTGATGGCGGCGCGGCACGCCGGGATCCGGCATTTGGTGCTGGTGTCGTCGTACAACGTGCTGGGCGATCCGATGCCGGCCATGGGGCGCTGGCACCACGAACGGGAGGACATCGTCGGCAGCTCGGGCATGTCCGCGACGATCCTGCGCCCCGGCGGATTCATGACCAATGCCCTGGAGTGGGCGCCCGATATCCGCGCGGGCCGGCCGGTATTCGATCCGACCGGTCCCGGCCGCTACGCGCCGATCGACCCCGCCGATATCGCGGCGGTGGCGGCGATCGCGCTCACCGAACCGGGACACGACACCACCTACTGCCTCACCGGCGAGCAGACCTTCACCATCGGAGAGCAGGTCGCGGTGCTGGCCGGCGCGCTCGGCCGGACGATCACGGTCGAAACCGCCACCACCGCCGAGGAGGCAGTCCGCTCCCGCTATCCCCAAGGGGCGCCACCGGCCCTGGCGGCAGCGATCCTGGAGGGATTCACACTGATGCGCGCCGACACCGTCGGCCTGCGGACCGATACGGTGCGGCGGTTGCTCGGCCGCGCACCGCGAACCTTCGCCGACTGGTGCGACCGCAACCGCGACCGATTCCGTTGACGGACAACGGTTTCGGAGCGGCGAGCTCGCGCTACGGCTGCGGGTTCGCTCGCGAACCCGCGGCGTTCGGGCGCAGCCGCCCCCGCATCTCGCTGGTGAGGGCTGCCGCGCTATCGCGCAACGCCTCGATGAACGCATCGGTCGCCACCGAGGGTGCGGTGGTCTGTCCTGCTCGAGTCGCTGCGCTGGGTGCCATCCGCACCACCCGGGTGGGACGCACCGCCGCCGGGTGATCGATCCTGACCAGCGCGATATTCGCGGGTACCGCCGGCGCCGCGATACCGGGCACGACGGTGATGCCCGAACCCGCCGCCACCAGGCCCAGTTTCGCGATCCAATCCCGCGCGACGAAGGCGATATCGGGTTCCTGCCGGGAATCGCGCCACGCGCCCAGCAGGGTGCTGCCGTGCTCGGTACTGCCCGCGATCCAGCGTTCGTCACGAAATTCCGCCGGAGCCGCACTGATCCGCCCGGCCAGCCGGTGGTTCGACGGCACCGCGACCAGCAGCGGATCGTCGAGCAGCACTTCCACCTCCATATCGGCGGCGAGCGTGCCGGTCTCGGTGACGACGGCCAGGTCCAGCCGGCCGCGCGCCACCGCGGTGAGCAGGCGGGCAGTGGTGCCCTCGCGCAACGGCACCCGCGCCGATGTGGCTGCCACCGCTCGCGGCACCAGTGCGGCCATCGCGGTTGAGAACGCGCCGACACGCACGGTCGCGGGTGGTCCCGCGGTCAGGCGATCCAGTTGATCGCGGGTGCTGTCGAGTTCGGTCAGCACCGCTTCGGCGTGCCGGACCACGATCTGCCCGGCCGCTGTCGGCGTGACGCCGCGCGCCAGCCGGTCGAACAGCGGATGCCCCGCCGCCTGTTCCATCAGCGAAATCTGCCGCGACACCGCGGATTGGGTATAGCCCAGCCGGTCCGCGGCGGCCGAGAAAGAGCCGCAGCGGGCGGCCTCGCGCACCACACGCAAACCGAGGATCGTGAACTCACCCATGCGGAATACTGATATCAGAGATGCGAGATCATCGCTTGTCGCATAGGTCGTCCGTGTTTAGCGTCGGCGGTATGAGTGTGAACGAGAACAGAGCGCTGCTGCGCGACATCTTCGACCGGATGGCCGCCGGCGAGACCCGGGCGCTGAGCGATGCGATGGCTCCGGAATTTCGCTGGACCTTCCCCGGAAACTGGTCGTGGACGGGCACCTGGGAACCGAAAACGGCTGCCGTGCAGGGCCTTCTACGCCCGCTGATGGCACAGTTCACCGAGTATCGGATCAGCGCGGACGCCGTGCACGCCGACGGTGACCGGGTGATCGTGCAGGCCCGCAGCGCCGCCACGACGGTCCGCGGCGAGCCGTACGATCAGTACTACTGCTTCGTCTTCCGGGTCGAGGCCGGGCGGCTGCTCGAGGTGACCGAATACTGTGACACCGCATTGGTGGAGCGAGTTCTCGAACCGCTGCGATGAGTGGGTCCATCCGGGCGACTCGGGGCCCGTGATACCGCCACCGGCTCTTCAGGATCCGATCAACGCATAGATCGATGCCGGTGACCCCGAGCCGCCCACGGTGACGAATCCGCCCACGACGACCGTGAAGTCCCGATCCGGCAGCTCCTCCAGGTGGGCGAGTATCTCGAGGCTGAGGCGGTGTTCGCGGTACAACAGTTTCGATACCTGATAGCTGTCGTCGATGCCGATATCGGGACTGAAGGCGTCGGTGCCGAGGGCGCCGCGCCGGCCGAGTACGCCGTGGTCGAGCAGCCAGTGCACCGCCGCCACCGAGAAACCGGGGTGCCGAAGGCGGCCCTGGTCGTCGACCGAGGCGAAAGCATCGGTGCCCCAATATCTTTCCCAGCCGGTGCGTAGAAGGACGGCGGCCTCGGAAGGGAAGGGGCCGTGCCGGTCCTGCCATTCGAGCAGATCGTCGACCGTGACCGCGTAATCGCGATCGTGTTCCGCCCGCGCGCTGATATCGATGCGGACGCCGGGCAGGACGAAATCCTCGGGGGCGAGCCGATCGGCCGTCGCCGCACCGGCGGTGAAGTGGGCCGGTGCGCCCCAATGGGTTCCGGTGTGTTCGCCGACGGTGACGGCCTGCAGATGGAAGCCGTGTTCGTCGAGTGTGGCGATCGTGTCGATTCGCGGCGCGGGATCACCGGGATACACCGAGACGACCTCGGCGGACAGCGGATGCGACAGATTTCGCACGGCCGAATACGCCATCGGTTCACCTCCCGTGTGGGCACCACCCGGACGAGATCTCGCGCGGTTGCGTGCCGGCACCGATGTGCCGGCGCGCAACCCGCCGACACTATCGCAGGTACACCGGAACCGAGACGTGCCCGTTGGAGATGAAACTGCCCAGCGGCTTCAGCTCGGAAGGGTCGACCGCCAGCCGCAGATCCGGGAAGCGTTCGAACAGCGCCGGCAGCGCGATCGAGGCCTCCATCCGCGCCAGCGGAGCGCCCAGGCAGTGGTGCGCGCCGTGGCCGAAGGCGAGATGTTCCTTGTTCGCCCGATGTACGTCGAACTCGGCGGCGGTATCGCCATGCAGCTTCGGATCGCGGCAGGCCGCACCGTAGGAAGCGAGAATCGCCTCACCCTTCGGAATCCGGATCTCGCCGACCTCGATGTCCTCGACGGCGTATCGCAGTGGCAGATGCGCGACCGGCGCCTGATAGCGCAGCGTCTCCTCGACCAGTTCCGCCCACGGCACCCGGCCCTCGACCACGTCGGCGCGCTGCGCCGGATGGCTGAGCAGTGCCACGATGGCCTGGTCGATCAGGTTGAGCGTGGTCTCGTGGCCGGCGTTGATCACCAGCATCAGGGTGTCGACGAGTTCGGTCTCCGAGAGCTGGGCGCCGTCCTCGTTGCGCGTCGCGATCAGCACGCTGGTGATGTCGTCGCCCGGATTCTCCCGCCGGAACGACACCAATTCGCCGATCAGGCGGCCCATTTCGATGAAGTTCGCCTGCGCCTGCTCCGGTGTGAAGGAGGTGTCGAAGAAGCCGTCGACGCAGGCGTGGATGGCCGAGTCCAGATGGTCGGGCACGCCCAGCAGTTCGCTGATCACCCGGATCGGCACCGGATAGGCGTAATTCGGGCGCAGGTCCACGATCTCGCCCGGCGCGGTCGCGCTCAGCCGTTCGAGCAGATCCGCCACGATCGCCTCGATCCGCGGACGCATCGCGGTGGTGCGGCGATGCGTGAACGCCGGGGCGACCAGTTTGCGCAGCCGCCGGTGCTCGGTGCCGTAGGCGGTGAACATGTTCTGCGCCGCCACCCACGGCTGCAGCGGCCACGACTCGTTGATGTCACCGTTGATATAGGCCGACCAGTGCTGGCGCGGATCCTTCGACACTCGCGGATCCGACAGCAGATTCTTCAGCACGACCGCATCGGTCACCGACCAGGCCGGCACCCCGCCCGGCAACTCCACCAGCGCCACGGGACCACGTTCCCGGATGCGCTCGTTCTCGGCCTGGATATCGGCGCCGGTCAGATCGAGTACCAGTGGTTCCTGCTTCATCGGAAGCTCCTTACACCAGATTCAACGGAGGAGATGCGGGGAAGGTGACCGGCAGCGCTGCCATCGCACGGTGGAACGGGCCGGGACGCCAGGTGATTTCGCTCGGCTCGATGGCCAGGCGCATCTCGGGCAGTGCGTCGAGCAGCTGGTCGATCGCGTCCTGCACCACCAGGTAGGCCACCGAACGGGCCGGGCAGGCGTGCGGTCCGGCGCTCCAGGCCAGATGCGAGCGGTTGCCGGTGCGGTCGCCACCGGCGATGACCGGATCGTTGTTGCACGCGGACAGGCTGATGACGACCGGCTGGTGCGCGGGCAGCCAGGCGTTGTCGATCAGAATGGGCTGGCGCGGATAGCTGATCGAGAAGTTCGCCATCGGCGGATCCTTGAACAGCACCTCGTCCAGCGCGTCGCGGGTGGAGAGGCTGCCGCCGAGCATGCCGCCGCCGAACCGGTCGTCGGTGATCATCAGCAGCAGGGTGTTGGCGATCAGGTTCTGCTGGGGCTCGATACCCGCACCGTAGAAGCTGATCAGGTTGTAGAGCATCTCCTCGTCGCTGAGATTGGCCGGGTGGTGGGCCAGCCGCGAGGTGACGTCGTCGCCGGGCTCGGCGCGGCGCAGGTGGATCAGCTCCATCAGCGCCTGGCTCAGATGTTCCATACCCCAGGCCGCGTTCACGGTGTCGAACAGCGCCGCCATACCGGTGGCCACTCGCTGACCCAGCTCGGCCGAACAGCCGACCATGCGGTTCAGCGATTCGAAGACCAGGGGGAAGGCGTACTGCGACACCAGATCCGCCGATCCGGCCTCACAGAAGCTGTTGATCAGCGGGATCGCGATCTTCTCCACCGTGCTGTGCAGCGCGTGCAGATCGATGCCGTCGACGGCCGCCGTATACGCCTGCCGGTAGCGCAGGTGGACATTGCCGGCATTGCGCAGCGCGTTGGGATACCACTGCATCATCGGCCGCACCGGGCAGTCCTCGGGAATCGTGTCCTGCCACGCCCGGGGGTCGGCCGGGAAGTGCTCGGGATCGTTGAGGATTCGCAACGCGGTGTGGTAGCCGATCACCAGCGTGGCCGGGACGCCGGGGGACAGCTCGATCGGGACCAGTGAACCGTAGCGACGGCGCATCTCCCGATACGTGCCGTGCGGGTCGGCGGCGAATTCCGGTGTGTCCAGCAGGATCCGGGGGCCGTCGGTGTCGACCGGGGAGCCCAGGTGCTGGACCGGGCAGGTGGCGGGACCGCCCGCGCCGGGTAGTGCGGACAGTGCAGAACGTGGTGTGGTCAAAAGATGTGACTCCAGAGAATGAACTGTCGAGCGCGACGAAGAATTCCGCTGTCGGTATGGTCCTACAGCGTCACCCCACATCTGTTGTAGGACAAGAGGCTTGGAAAGCCGCCCGGCCGGACATCCGTAACCGGACTGTCGACCAGGGTAGCAGGAACGTACCGAACTCTCTGTCGGTCTTCCACTCTCGGCACGCCGGTGCGGGACGTGCCGGTGAACCGCTGTGAAACACCTTGTGAGCGGGCATAATCACGCCGGTTCCGCCGAACTGTCGGTGCGGTGTGTTTGCATACCACCATGACGAGCACCGATCTGCTGGCAGACGCCTTCGGGCGGATCAAGGAGAACGTGCACGGCGCGGTCGCCGGGCTCACCCAGGAGGAACTGGCCGCGCGGCTGGACCCGGGGGCCAATTCCATCGCCTGGCTGATCTGGCATCTGACGCGCGTGCAGGACGACCACATCGCCGATGTGGCCGGCACCGAACAGGTGTGGACGACGGCCGGCTGGTCGCGCCGCTTCGATCTGCCCTTCGACGAATCGGCCACCGGGTACGGCGACGATCCGGACGAGGTGGCGGCCCTCGGCGGTGTTTCGGCCGACTTGCTGCTGGGCTATCACGACGCCGTGCACGACCGCACCGTCGACTACGTGCGCACCCTCGCCGACGCCGACCTGCCCCGGATCGTGGACACCCGGTGGGATCCCCCGGTGACCCTCGGCGTGCGGCTGATCAGCGTGGTCGACGACGATATCCAGCATTCCGGGCAGGCGGCATTCATCCGCGGGGTGCTGCTGCGCCGCCGCTAGCGCCGGTACAGGGTCACCGGAATCGCCGACGGCGAGAGGACGAAGTCCCGGTTCGAGGCCCGCACGACGTACGCAGGATCCGGCTCGGGCCGCCACCGGGCCAGCAGCGCCGCCGAGGCGAGCGTGATCTCCAGCAGCGCGAAGTGATCGCCCAGGCAGCGCCGGCGACCGACACCGAAGGACAGGTTCGCCTGCTTGTCGATCTCACCGGTGCGGGCGGGCGACCAGCGATCGGGATCGAAGGCCTCGGGATTCGGGAAGTGGCGCGGATCGTGCTGGACCAGGTAGGGGCTGAACATGATGGCCGTGCCGTCGGGAATGGTGAGTCCGCCGACGGTCACCGGCCCGGACGCGTTCCCGGCGCTGATCCACGGTCCCCAGAACCGAAGAGTTTCCGAGACAACCTGTTTCAGGTAGATGAGCTTGCCGATGTGTTCCGCACAGACCGGTCCGGCGCCGACCACATCGTCGAGTTCGGCTCGCACCCGTTCGGCGATCTCGGGACGCCGCATCACCTCGTGCCACAGCCAGCCGGTGAGCGAGGCCATCGATCCCACTCCACCGGCCAGCATCAGAATGGCCTCGTCGATGATGTGGTCGTCCGACAGTCGCGCGCCGGTCTCGGGATCGGTATGGCGGATCAACGCCGACACCACATCGTTGAAATCCTCGTCGCGGCGGCGGTACTCGGTGATCGCGGCGCCGATCGCGGCCCGCAGGTGGCGCGCCTTACGCTCCCAGCGCCGATTCGCGATCACCCGCAGACGGCGGATCTGCGGCGGCAGGGCGGTGCGCAGGATGACCTGGCTCAGCAGCCACGGCACGTTGTCGCGAATCCGGTGCCGGACCGCCTCGCTGAATTCGGCGGTGAACAGGGTCGAGGACACGGTGTCGAGGATCAGGCCGTGCGCCTCGTCCATCAGGTCGACCCGGCCGCCGGCGGGCAGTGCGGCCGACCAGGTGTCGGCCAATTCGGCCGCGGTGACGGTGTATTCGGCGAGCCGGCTCTGCCGCAGTGCGGGCGCGATCATGCGCCGGCGCAGTTTGTGTTCGGCGCCGCGCAGCACGTTCACCGAACCCCCGGCCACATCGGCGATCGCTTCCCGCAGATCGTCGCGATTCAATTCCGCGTCGCCGAGGCCGACCTCGCGCACCAGCTCCGGCGTGGTCAGCACATAGCCGGTCTTGCGGCCGAATCGGATGCGCACGATCGGGCCGAGCTCCGCGAGCGAGGTCACGAAACCCGGTGCGTCGCGCAGGGCGCGCAGACTGTGACCGATCAGCGGCAGGGCGCCGGGCGCGGTGGGCACGTCGGACAGCCGTTGCGGCACCGGACGCTGGGCGGCGGGTTCGATGTCGGCCCGGGCCTGCCGGTAGACCTCGACGATCGCGTCGATGCGGCCGGACTGTCGCACCGAATCGCGATGCCGGGTCATCTCGGCACGCATCGTGAGCAGCCTGCCACGGTCGTTCACCAGCAGGCCGATCGCCTCCGCCAGGGCCGCGGGGGAGGCGTCGCCGGCGCGCAGACCGCCGCCCGCCGGAACGGATTCGGCCAGGTCCGGATCGCAGTACAGCACGGGCAGGCCGGTGGCGATCGCTTCGAGCAGCGCCATGCCCTGGGTGTCGAAACCCCACGACGGAAACAGCAGGGCATCCGCGGCGGCCATCGCGTCGAGGCACTGCTGCTGAGAAACCCTGCCGTGCAGCGTGATTCGCTCCGAGAGCCCGTGTTCGGCGACCACCGCGGCGGCGCGTTCGGACAGGTCGCCCTCGCCGTACACATCGAGGGTGCAGTCCGGGACGCGCCGCACCGCCTCGATCGATTCGAGCAGTCGCTTCTCCGCGGAGAGCCGCCCGCACCAGATCAACCGCAGCGGACCCTCGGTATCGCGTGCGGCAGGCGGTCGCTGGTCGTCGAACAGCGCGTCGTCGACGCCGTTGGAGACCACCCGGATCGGCCGGGTGAGGCCGTGGTCGAGCAGCAGATCCGCGAAATGGCGGGTCGGTGCGATGACCCGGTCGGCGGCCTGCCCCTGGCCCACGATGGTGTGCCACGCGTGCCGGGCCGCCCGGCTCTGCGTGCCCCGCGGCATCCGCGTGGGATGGGTGACGAAGCGGCCGTGCAGGATTCGCAGTGCGAGCGCCGCGAGGTAGGGCGCCGGTGCGGTGTGCTCGATGAAGGCGTCGTCGCGGCTCTGCGCGGTATGTACCAGCGGAAGGCGATGCCGTCGTGCGGCTTTCATCCCCGCGATGGCCACACCGTAGGTGGTGTGGGTGTGGACGAGATCGACGGGGCCGCGGGCGGCGAAGGCGGCATCGATCAGCGCGCCGTTGCGCGCGGTCGGCAGCACCATCGGAAAGCCGTTCACCACCGCGCCGGCCAGGGGAGCCAGTTCGACCACCCCGTCGTCGGATGCCGCGTCCGGCGGCATCACCGCGCCCGACAGTGGCGCCACGAACAGCGTCACCCGATGGCCGGCGCGTTCGAGGCCGTGGCGCAATGCCGCCACCGCGGTCTGCACCCCGCCCAGCGTCGCCGGGTGATAGTCCATGAACATGGCGATGTGCACGCCCGGCACGTTACCCACGGGCCCGGTTGTTCGATATCCCATAGTGTCCCCATCGGGTTTCTCGGCCGAAAGTGTTGCGCTCTCGGAAAAAGGGGAGATAACTCGACATGAGAATCGCCATTCCGCTGACCGGCACCCGTGGCGACGTGCAACCGGTGCTGGCCCTGGGGCTGGAATTGCGGCGCCGCGGCCACGACGTGGTGCTGGGCGCGCCGCCGAATCTGGTCGATTTCGCCGCCTCGGCGGGGCTCGCCGCGCGTGCCTGCGGACCCGATGTGCAGCAGCTCTACAGCTCCGAGGAGGGGCAGCGGGCCCTCGCCGCGGGTAATACGCTGCGGCTGATGCAGCTGGTCGCCCGGCAGATGGCCGACTATGCCGGCCGGATGAACCGCGAGGTGGTCGAGGTGTGCGCGGGCGCCGACCTGATCGTGGCGAGCACCGTCACCGAGGACCGGGCCTGCTCGGTCGCCGAGGCGATGGATGTGCCGCTGGTGAGCCTGCACTACTACCCGGCGCGGGCGAACGGGGCCTATCCCTTCCCGGGTGCGTTGCCGGCGAGCTGGGCGCCGCCCGCGCCGGTGAATCGCGCGACGTGGGCGGTGGCGGAGAATCTGCGGCGCATCGTGTTCATGCGCTATCTCAACGATCTGCGCGGCATGCTCGGACTGCCGAAATCGCGGGCGAGTATCGCGGCGGTGCTGGCGCGGCGGCGGGTCCCGGAAGTGCAGATCTACGATCCGGCGCTGGTGCCCGGGCTGCCGGCGCAGTGGGACGACCGGCGTCCGTTCACCGGTTTCCTGACGCTGGATCAGCAGACCCGGCATGCGGTCGGCGAACTCGGCGACGACCACACCGACATTCTGTCCTGGGTGCATGCGGGGCAGGCGCCGGTGTTCTTCGGATTCGGCAGTATGCCGATCAGCGATCCCGCCGCCGTGCTGGCCATGGTGCGCGAGGTGTCGCGGCGGCTCGGCGTGCGGGCATTGGTGAGTGCGGGCTGGAGCGGTATGGAAATCGCTCGTACACAGGGTGATTCGATGGTGAAGGTGGTCGGACCGTTCGCCTACGACCTGGTGTTCCCGTACTGTGCGGCCGCGGTGCATCACGGTGGGATCGGCACGTTGTTCGAGAGTCTGCGCGCCGGTCTGCCGACGCTGGTGTGTTCGGTGTCGTTCGAGCAGCCGATGTGGGGCGGGCAGGTGGACCGGCTCGGGCTCGGCGCCCATCTGCGTTTCACCGATCTCACCACCGAACGACTCGTTCGCGGCGTGACCACGCTGCTGGAACCCGAACGCCACACTCGCGCACAGCAGTTCGCGGGCACCTTGCGCACCGAGGGCGCCGCCGCGCATGCCGCCGATATCGTCGAGGCGGCAGCCCGGTGAGGATGATCGCCGCGGATTCGGCGGTGATGTTCCGCCGCTGCGCCCGGCACACCCTGCGCAGTCCGGACACGCTGATCATCTCGCTGCTCATGCCGATCCTGGTGATGCTGCTGTTCACCTATGTCTTCGGCGGCGCGATCGACGTCGGCGGTTCCTACCTCGACTACGTGGTACCCGGAATCATGCTGTTGTGCACCGGATTCGGCGCGTCCATCACCGCGACCGCGGTCTCGGCGGATATGACCAGAGGCAGTATCGACCGGTTCCGGACGCTGCCGATGTTCCGGCAGGCGATCCTCGCCGGGCATGTCGGCGAGGGGGTGGCGCGCAATCTCGCCGCCATCGCGATCGCGGTGGCCGTGGCGGTACTGCTCGGCTATCGCCCGCACGCGGACGCGCTGGGCTGGCTGGGGGCGCTGGCCATGATCGTGCTGTTCGTGGTGGCGATCTGCTGGATCGCGGTCGCGCTGGGGCTGGTGGCGAAGAATCCCGAAGCGGCCGGCGGGATGACCTACGCGATCATGTTCATCCCCTACATCAGCAGCGCGTTCGTGCAGACCTCCACGATGCCCGGCTGGCTGCGCGGCTTCGCCGACTATCAACCCGCCACACCCGTGGTCGACACCGTGCGCGGCCTGCTGAATTCGAGCGGGACCAGCGGAAGCGCCGCCTTGGCCCTCGTCTGGTGCGCGGGCTTGGCGGTACTCGGATTCGGCGCGGCCAGTGCGATATTCGATCGGCTCTCCCAGCGGTAGGCGACCACGGTTCGGGCGGCGCCGGTGCCCGGTGCCTCAGCGCCGCGGCGGTGCGGTCAGATCGAGCTGGGCACCCGCGGTGGCGTCCAAGGTCGCCATACACATCCGCAGCACTTCGTCGCGCGAAATGCGCTGATGGGCAAGCCATTCGACGGCCACCTCGCGAATGAAGGCGATCCATCCGGTCAGCGCCGCGGCGGCCACCTCGCGCGTGTGCCCCGTGGCGCCACATGCGTCGAGGACGCGCTCGCACAGGGCGTTCAGATCCTCGACCACCGGTCCGCGTACCGCCGGATCGGCCGCCAAGGCGGTGCGGTTGGCGATGAGAACCAGTGGAACGTGGGCGCGGTAGAAATCCAGATGCGCCACCAGGCTCCGGTAGACGGCGGTGCGAACCGGCTCCTCGGGATCGATGCGCAGTTCGGCGAGCAGTCGATCGTGCGCTCGTTTCCAGATGGCCGCGAAGAACTCCCCCTTGGTGGGGAAGTAGTGATACATCAGGGCGCGCGAGGCGCCGGCGTGGGTGGCGATGTCCTCCATCGCGACCTCGTCGTAGGAGCGTTCGCCGAACAATCGCGCGCCCACGTCCATCAATTCGTCGCGGCGCTGCTCGGGGGTGAGGCGGCGACGGTTCGGCATCTGCTCATCGTAGGCGTGCGGTGTTGACGCGAACCCGGGCAGCGGCCTACCGTGGAGCTTATTCAACAACCGTCTAATAGGGGTCGGCATGCGACGAATGCTGCAGATCTGGCTACTGGTGTTCGGACTCGTGTGTGCGGGGATCGCACTGGCGCACTTGATATTCGGTACCGCCAGCATCATCGGCGGCGGACCGGTGAACGCCACCGTCGATTCCGATATGCGCTTCTACGCGGTCGTGTTCGGCGCCTACGGCCTGGCCGTGGCGTGGTGTGCGCGCGATGTGGAGCGCCGAGGGACGGCGATCAACGCGCTCGGCGCCGTCTTCTTCGCCGGCGGACTCGCCCGGATCCTGGCCTGGGCGGTGAGCGGGGAACTCAATTGGTTCTATGTGCTCATGACGCCGGTGGAACTGCTGATTCCGGTCCTGAACTACTTCCTGGTGCGGGCGGTGTGCGTCGGCCGCGTGCCGGACGACGGCCGTGCATCCGGCACCGGGGCTATCGGCATGGCGCCGGCGATGCGGCAGGGCCGGACTGGATAACGCCGGGCCCCGTGGGTTCGCGTGGCTCAGTGTGGGCCGCGGTTGTCGCCCGCGAGGCGGCCGCGCCGGATCAAGGCTCGTTTGGCGCCCGGTGCGATCGGTGGCAACGGCGCCTCCGAATCCGGTTCCGGCTCAGCTGGATTGGGCCGGACGAACAAGGTGACCGAGGCGGCCGGACTGAATCCGCTGCGGGCCATCAAGGTGGCCGAGGCGGTGTTGCTCTGCTCCACGTCGGTCACGATGCGCCGGGCTCCCCGCGCGAACAACGCCTCCGAACAGATATCCACCAGTCGCCGGGCCAGTCCGCGCCCCTGCATATCCGGCGCCACCGCCACCCATTCGAGGTATCCCCAGTCGTCCCGGAGTTCGAATTCCATGGATCCGAGGACGAATCCCACCACCCGATCCGAATCCAAGGCCACCCAGCAGGCGTTGTCCGCCGAATCGAGGTGCTCGGCCACCGACGTCAAGGACCACGACGTGTAGGGCTTGACGTCGGTGTCGAACACCTCGTGCCCCAGATCCAATACCTGCCGCAAATGCCCCAGACCCATGGGCACGATCACCGCATCGCTGTCCATTCGCCCAGTTTGCCAGAGGTGTGCCAGGTGACCGGAGTGTGCAATCAGCCGTTGGGCTGATTCGGAGCGCCGTCCATCGGCGGGGCCATACCGGGGCCGCCGCCCTGTCCGGGCGCCGCACCACCCGGGCCCGGACCGTTCTGCCCCGGATCGCCGCCCTGCGCCATCCCGCCGAAGCGGCTCGACCGTCCCGTGCGGCCACCCGTCTGACCGGATTCGGTGCCGCTCGTGATCGCCGTCGCGGTCGCGGTCCCGTTCGCCTCCGTGCCCTGAATGCGCACGGTGTCACCGACTTTCACGTCCGAATGCTGGGTGCTGCCGGAAATCGTGTAGGTCTGGGTGAAGTTGTCGGCGCTCTTGGCGGTGATCGAGGTGTCCGAGACCGCGGTCACCGTCCCCGTCTGGGTGATCTCGGTGGTGTAGCCGCCGTTGCCGTCGGAGATCACGAACTGGCCGTGCAGGCTCGCGCCGGTCATGCCCATACCGCCGGGACCCGAGGCATTGCGCCCACCACCCCAGCTGGTCCCGGGGCCGCCCGGCCCGGCCGGCCCGCCGTGCTCACTGCCGCCGGAATGTGTGGCCGCGTAGACGACGCCGCCCCCGGCCGCCGCGATCACCGCGGCGATGCCGACCGCGGCCAGCGACTTCTTCGTCGACCAGGTGGTGGCCGGCTGGGTCTGCGGTGCGCCCCAGGTGTGTTCCGGCTCGGCCGGAGGCGGTGGGGTGGGCCCGGCCGGCGGCTGTGAGGTGGACTCCGTCATCGCGTACTCCTTGTCGTCGAAGACGATCGCGGGCCGTCGATGCCGCGATCGCGTTGCTCGGTCAACCCTGCGGTGCGAAGCTGGGTCTGCGCTGTGGACTCGTTCGGTACTCGCTGTGGTGCGCGGGCCGCGACCGCCACACTCACAGGCGACCCCCAGATACGGCACAGCGGACGCATAGCGGCCGTCCCCAGACTGGGGTCATGACCACCACGAACACCCCGGCCGAGCGCGTCGTGATGCGCCGCGCGGACGGCAGCCCGGTGACCGTCCTCGTCGTCGACGACGAACCGGTGCTCGCGGAAATGGTGTCGATGGCGCTGCGCTACGAAGGGTGGCAGGTCGTCACCGCCGCCGACGGGCGCACCGCGGTCACCGCCGCCCGCGAGAACCGGCCCGACGTGGTGGTTCTCGACGTGATGCTGCCCGATATGACGGGACTCGAGGTGCTCGCGAAGCTGCGCCGCGATCTGCCGTATCTGCCGGTGCTGCTGCTGACCGCGAAGGATTCGGTCGAGGACCGCATCGCCGGGCTCACCGCCGGCGGCGACGACTACGTCACCAAACCGTTCAGCATCGAAGAGGTCGTCCTGCGCCTGCGCGCGCTGCTGCGCCGCACCGGCATCACCACCGTCGACAACGACGCTCAGATCGTGGTGGGTGATCTGATGCTCGACGAGGACAGTCACGAGGTGACGCGCGCGGGCGAACCGATCACCCTGACGTCCACGGAATTCGAACTGCTGCGCTATTTCATGCGCAACCCCCGCCGCGTGCTGAGCAAGGCACAGATCCTGGACCGGGTCTGGAGCTACGACTTCGGCGGACGCTCCAATATCGTCGAGCTCTATGTCTCCTATCTGCGCAAGAAGATCGACAGCGGGCGCGAACCGATGATCCACACGCTGCGCGGCGCCGGATATGTCCTCAAACCCGCCGGCTGAGGCCGTGCCGCGGACCCGCCGGTGGTGGTCGGCCCGCGGCTGGTCGCTGCGCGCGCGACTGCTCGTCGGGCAATTGCTGTTGCTGGTGGTCGTGGTCGTAGGTATCGGCGCCGCAACCGAATTCGCGCTGCAGCAATTTCTCGTGCATCAGCTCGACACCGAATTGGTCGATGTGCAGAAGCGTTCCCTCGGCGAGGCCGGTGGTGGTCCGAGTCTGGGCCCGCCGCCAGGCGCTCAGGACCACGACAACCGGCCGCCGCCGCCGAACCACGGCGGTCCGGGACCGGATTTTTTGGACCGTCGCGGCATCCAGGCCGATACCGTCGGCGCCAGTATCGACGGCACCGAGATCACCGCCGCCAAAATCGATGCCGACGGAACCCAGACGCGCCTGTCGGCGACCGCCCAGCGGCAGCTGGCCGAGGTGTCGTCGGACGGCACTCCCGTTACCGTCGACCTCGACGGGCAGGGTTCGTATCGCGTGGTCGCGAATTCGACCTGGTCGGGGGCCACGGTGGTGACCGGTATGCCGTTGACCGCGGTCCACGCCACGTTGATGCGGGTCCTGCTGATCCTGGTGGTGGTCACCGCGGTGGTGTTCGTCATCGCGATCACCGTGGGTATCTGGGTGATCCGCCGCGCGCTCGCGCCGCTGGACCGGGTGGCCGCCACCGCCTCCCGGGTGGCCGATCTGCAGCTCGATCGGGGCGAGGTGGAATTGCCGGTGCGGGTTCCCGCCGACGACGCCGATCCGCGCACCGAGGTCGGACAGCTCGGCTCCGCGGTCAACCGCATGCTCGATCACATCGACAGCGCGCTGTCGGCCCGCCACGCCAGTGAGACGCGGGTGCGGCAGTTCCTCGCCGACGCCAGTCACGAACTGCGCACCCCGCTGGCCGCGATCCGCGGCTATGCCGAACTGGCACAACGCAAACGGGCGGAGGTGCCCGGCGACGTCGCCAACGCGATGAGCCGGGTGGATTCGGAATCGCGGCGGATGACGGCCCTGGTCGAGGACATGCTGCTGCTGGCCCGGCTGGATTCCGGTCGCGGTCTCGAACACGAGCCGGTGGATGTGACGCGGCTGACCGTCGACGCGGTGAGCGACGCCCATATCGCGGGCCCGGACCACCGATGGGATCTGGATCTGCCGGACGAACCGGTCGTCGTCACCGGTGATGCGGCGCGCCTGCACCAGGTGCTGACCAACCTGCTCGCCAACGCGCGGGTGCACACCGGACCCGGCACCACGGTCACGGTCTCGCTGGAGCGCGAGGCCGACAGCGCGGTCTGGCGGGTCGCCGACAACGGTCCCGGCATTCCCGCGGCTCTGCAACCGGAGGTGTTCGAGCGGTTCGCGCGCGGCGATTCCTCGCGCTCGCGGCGGGCCGGAAGCAGCGGTCTAGGTTTGGCTATCGTCGCGGCGGTGGTGAAATCGCACGGCGGCACGATCAGCCTCGACAGCGCCCCGGGCCGTACCGTCTTCACCGTCCGGCTGCCGGATCGGACCTCACAGCGGGCACACAGCGAAGCCCCAGGCGACCACCACCTCGGTCGGTGAGGATCGACCTATGACGACGACTGTGCTGGATACGCCCCCGGTCGCGGTGACCGAACCGTCACCGACGCGGACCGCGAGCCCGCGGTGGCGGCGGCTGTCGCTGGTGGCGCTGCTGGCGGCCACCGCGTTGCTGTACCTGTGGAATCTCGGCGCGAGCGGCTGGGCCAACGAATTCTATGCCGCGGCCGTACAGGCCGGATCGCAGAGCTGGAAGGCGATGCTGTTCGGATCCAGCGATGCGGCCAACGCGATCACCGTGGACAAGACGCCCGGCGCGCTGTGGGTCATGGACATCTCCGCGCGCCTCTTCGGCGTCAACTCGTGGAGTCTGCTGGTGCCGCAGGCGCTGGAGGGCGTGGCCGCCGTCGCCGTGCTGTACGCGGGGGTGCGGCGGGTCGCCGGTCACTGGCCCGGCATCCTGGCCGGCGCGGTGCTGGCGCTCACGCCGGCCGCGGCGCTGATGTTCCGCTTCGACAATCCGGATGCCCTGCTCGTGCTGTTGCTGACCGCCGCCGCCTATTGCGTGCTGCGATCCATCGAAAAGGGCAGTGCCGCATGGTGGTTGCCGTTGGCCGGGGTGGCCCTCGGATTCGGATTCCTGGCGAAGATGATGCAGGCGTTCATCGTGCTGCCGGTGTTCGCGGTGGTGTATCTGCTTGCGGCGCAGGTTCCTCGGAAAACGAGGGTGGTCCGCTCCCTGTCGGCCGTGCTCGCGTTGGTGGTGTCCGCGGGCTGGTATCTGGCCGTCGTCGCGCTCTGGCCGGCCTCCTCGCGGCCCTTCATCGGTGGTTCCCAGCGCAACAGTGTGCTCGAATTGGCGTTGGGCTACAACGGTTTCGGCCGGCTCACCGGCGACGAGGTCGGTGGTCTGGGCAATATGAACCACGACGTCGGCTGGGCGCGGCTGTTCGGCTCCGAAATGGGCGGCCAGATCTCCTGGCTGATCCCCGCGGCATTGATCCTCGGTGCGGCCGGTCTGTGGCTCACCCGCCGCGCACCCCGCACCGACCCGACTCGCGCGGCGCTGCTGCTGTGGCTGGGCTGGCTGGTGCTCACCGGCGGGATCTTCAGCTTCGCCGGCGGCATCCTGCACCCCTACTACACGGTGGCGCTGGCGCCGGCCGTCGCCGGCAGTGTGGCGATCGGCGCCTGGCAACTGTGGTTGCGGCGCAACGACCTTCGCGCGACCGCCGTACTGTCGGGCACGCTGGTGGTGACGACCGTCCTGGCCTGCATCCTGCTGGCGCGCACGAGTGAGTGGAATCCGTGGCTGCGTCCCGTCATCGCGGTGGCCGGTGTGGGCGCGGCGGCGCTGCTGCTGGTCGTCTCCCGGTTGCCGCGGGCACTCGGTGCGGCGGTGGTGGCCCTCGCGCTGGCCGCCGGACTGGCCGGACCGACCGCCTACGCGGTGGCGACCGCATCGACTCCGCACACCGGGGCGATTCCGTCCGCCGGTCCGTCCAGCGGACGCTTCGGTGGGATGCCGCCGGGTGGTGCGCCCGGTGGGCAATCCCCGACGAGCGGTGCGACCGCGCATGCCGGCGGACCGATGGGCGGGCTCCTCGGCGGTATCACCGTCGGCTCGAATCTGTCTGCGGCACTGAGCGACAACGCCGGCGCCTACACCTGGGTAGCGGCCGCGGTCGGCTCCAACAGCGCCGCCGCCTACCAACTGGCGACCGGCGACCCGGTCATGGCCGTCGGCGGTTTCAACGGCACCGACCCGTCCCCGACCCTGGCGCAGTTCCAGCGGTACGTGGCCCAGCACAAGATCCACTACTTCGTGGGCGGCGCCGGCATGGCGGGAATGCGCGGCGCCGACAGCGGCGGCAGCCATGAGGCCTCCGACATCGCCCAGTGGGTGGCCGCGAACTTCCCCGCCCAGACCATCGACGGAGTGACGGTCTACGACCTGACCACCTGATTCCCGCATGGATGGACGGGTGTGGCGAAAACCATTCCGGGGTCAGGACAGTTCGGCGAGGGCGGCGGAGATGACGGCGGCGACCTCGTCGGGGTGGGTGTGCATGACCAGGTGGGGAGCGTCGAGTTCGACGACCTTGCGCAGGCCGGCCCGCTGGTAGCCGAAGCGTTCGACGTCGGGATTGATGGTGTGGTCGGCGGTGGAGACGATGCCCCAGCCCGGTGTGGTCTTCCATGCCGCGACCGACGCGGGCTCGGCGAACGCGGATGCCGCCAGCGGTCGCTGCGAGACGGCGAACACCTGTGCCCGGACCGGATCGACTCCGGCTGCGAAAATCGCCGGGAAGGCGTCGATCTCGACCGACACGTCCGTGCCCGGCTCGGCGCCCTCGACGGGGAACGGGGAGTAGACCAGATGCGCGGCCAAATCGGAATCCGGGAAGCCGCCTTGCAGTTGGCCGAGACTTTCCCCTTCGTCGAGGGCGTAACCGGCGACATAGACCAGCCCGACGACGTTCTCGGCCGCACCGGCGACGGTGATGACCGCGCCGCCGTAGGAGTGACCGGCCAGCAGCACCGGACCGTCGACACTCTCGGCCACCGCGCGGACGGATGCCGCGTCGGCGGCCAGGCTGCGGTTGTACACCGGCGGCACGAGCACCGGAATGCCCTGTGCGAGTAGCCGTTCGGTGACCGGCGCCCAACTGGCGGCGTCGGCGAACGCGCCGTGGACCAGGATGACGGTCGGTGTGCCGGAGACGGACATGGGGTTCCTTTCGTCGGAAACTCGTCACACCGGAGCCGGCGTGGCATGTCGAGTCTCGGCCGATCGAACGCCGTGCGCCCCTCGGTGCGGGTCGCGAATCCCTCGGATCAGGACACCGCCGCGACCGTCTCATCCACGATGTGTCCCGAGCGGCCGAACGGGCGTCACCGTCCGGTGGTGGACGACGAGGTCGAACCATTCGCCGAGGGAGCCGCCCGAGAGGTGGTACGCATCATCGTTGTCCGGGTCGTACACGGGCCCGATCAAGCGGGTCTTCGCGGGCTCGGTGAGCCAGGTTCGCACCGATTCCGGGCCCGGGGTGCGTAGGTCCACCAGATAGGCATCCAGATCGACGCGGCCGAGTACGGCTTCGGCGAAGTCGGCCGGAGGGGAGGGGAAGGTGTGTGCGGTCGAGCCGTGGTCGAAGGTCAGGCCGACGGACAGATAGCCGGAGCCGAAACGCCGGCGGAGATGGCCGCCCGCGCTGCGATGGGTGACCCGCCGCTCGCCGAGGAGCACATGTCGTGCCGCCGAGGCGACCGTATGCGTCGTTCCGCCCCAGTACACGATCTTGTGCCCGGTGTCCTCGTGCCAGCGAATCACATTGTCCGCCAGCATCTTTTCGATATCACCGAGGTCGCCGGATTCCGCTGTGACCCGGCCCTCGGGTTCCGGATGGGCGATACGAACCGGATCGTCCGGGTGCTGCCGGTTGTATCGGCGTATCCAGGCGACGACCTTGAAAATCTCCTCGGTCCGCCAGAACGATCGTGCCTCGGTCAGCAGAGCGCGCGGGTCGCCGGTTTCGGTACGCACGTACTCGTCGAGCGCGGCGCTGGTCGCATCGTCGCCTTCCAGGACGAGACTGCGAAATCCCGCGCGTTCCACGAGCAAGCGCAGGAGCCGGTGGGAGGTCACGGACAGCTCGTGGGTGTCGCGGGTCGCGGCCCCCAGGGCGACGATGCGTGCGGCGCCGATCAGCTGACGCAGTGTTGCCGGATCGGCGAGCGGCTGCTCGGGGTCCGATGCGGAGAGCGGACGAGCGTGCTGCTCGACCCATCGCGTCACCGTGTCGATCGAAGTGGTCATGCGACAACTCTCGTATCCCAACCATGGTTGAGGTCAAGGACGTCTTCTCACAGTCGGCGCATAGGTTCGGCAAAGAGCCGGCCCACCTCCGGGCGCGATCCTCGATGCAACGGCCGCGGCAGACAGCCCGGCGAGCGAGGCGGAGGAGAACCGTATGACGATCACAGAGGCGCCGCGTCGGCAGGCCGAGCCGACCGGGTCGCCGCCGCAACCCGCGCGGTGGGGAGCCCTCCTGTCGGGCCCATCCGACCAGCCGCGATGGGCTCGGCCCGGATTGCTGGTGCTGCTCGTCGCGACCGCGTTCCTGTACCTGTGGGGTCTGAGTGCGTCCGGATGGGCCAACGACTTCTATGCCGCCGCCGTGCAGGCGGGCACGCAGAGCTGGAAGGCGCTGCTGTTCGGATCGCTCGACTCCGGTAACGCCATCACCGTCGACAAACCGCCCGCCGCGCTGTGGGTGATGGGCTTGTCCGGTCGGCTGCTCGGATTCGGTTCGTTCTCGCTGCTGCTGCCGCAGGCGCTGATGGGTGTGGCGTCGGTCGGGCTGGTGTACGGGGCGGTGCGGCGCTGGAGCGGTCCGGCGGCCGGTCTGATCGCGGGTGCGGCGCTGGCGCTGACTCCCGTCGCTGCGCTGATGTTCCGCTTCGACAACCCGGACGCCCTGCTGGTGCTGCTGCTGGTCGCGGCGGCCTATTGCACCGTCCGCGCCACCGAGAAGGGCAGTGGCCGCTGGCTCGGGGCGGCCGGGGTGGCGGTCGGTTTCGGCTTCCTCACCAAGATGATGCAGGCCTTCCTGGTGCTGCCCGCGCTGGGCCTGGTGTTCCTCGTCGCCGCGCCGATCGCGCTGCGCGCCCGGATTCTCAAACTTCTGGGAGCCGTTGTCGCGCTGGTGATTTCGGGTGGCTGGTTCGTCGCGCTGGTGAGCTTGTGGCCGGCCGATTCGCGCCCCTACATCGGCGGCTCCACCGACAACAGCCTGCTCGAACTCGCCCTGGGCTACAACGGCCTCGGCCGGGTGATGGGCGGCGAAGGCAACGGCGGTGGCGGCGGTGGGGGCGGCAATACCGGATTCGGTGGCAGCACCGGCATCACCCGCCTGTTCGGCGACTCTATGGGCACCGAGATCTCGTGGCTGCTCCCGGCGGCACTGATCGGGCTGGTGGCCGGGCTGTGGTTCACCCGGCGCACACCCCGCACCGGACGCATCCGCGCGAGCCTGCTCCTCTGGGGCGGCTGGCTGCTGGTCACCGGCGTGGTCTTCAGCTTCATGCAGGGCACCATCCACCCCTACTACACCGTGGCCCTGGCGCCGGCGATCGCCGCGCTGGTCGGCACAGCGGTGGTGGAGCTGTGGCGTGGACGTGAATTCCGTTCGGCGCGTGCGGCATTGGGTCTGATGCTGGCGGCGACCGGCGTGTGGAACTTCGTCCTGCTGGATCGCACCCCCGACTGGTATCCGGCGCTGCGCTGGATCGTGCTGGCCGGCTCGATCGTGGTCGCGGCGATCCTCATCGCCGGCGCGCACGCCCTCGGCAAGATGACCGTGGCGGTCGCCGCGGCCGGACTGCTGTTCGGTTTCGCCGGCACCACCGCCTACGCCCTGGAGACCGCGGCGACCCCGCACAGCGGCTCGATCCCGACCTCCGGGCCCAGCAGCGGCCACGGCATGGGCGGGTTCGGTGGCGGCGCGCCCGGAGGTATGACTCCCGGGAATGCCCCGGGATCGGCGACCGGCGGTACAGCGCCCGATGGAACTGGTTCGGGGACTACGGATTCGGCCTCCGGCGGATCCACGAACGCGCAACCGCCCGGCAGTACCGACTCGACCGGTGCGCGCAACGGCGGCCCCGGCGGAGGCAACTCCGACAACACCGCCCTGCAGGAACTGCTGAAGAGTGCGACCAACCGCTGGGCGGCCGCCACGGTCGGCTCCCAATCCGCGGGCAGCCTCGAATTGTCCACCGGCACATCGATCATGGCGATCGGCGGCTTCACCGGCAGCGACAACTCGCCCACCCTGGCCCAATTCCAGGACTATGTGAAGAACGGCGATATCCACTACTTCTTCGCGGGCGGCGGCCCTGGCGGCCGTGGTGGGCCGGGCGGCGGCTCCGGCAGCGCGAGCGAGATCACCACGTGGGTCGAATCGCACTACACCGCGATAACGGTGGGCGGCACGACGGTCTACGACCTGACTCAGCCCACCAGCTGACGACGAAAATCGGGCCCCGCGATCGCTCGCGGGGCCCGATTCGTGTTCAGTTGCTCTCGCTGTCGTGGGTGTGCTGTTCGTAGGGCTGGTTCATGGTGTGCTGGAACTTGATTGCGGAGGCGATGCCGACGGGGATGCCGAGGAGTGCGGCGCCGAGGATGGCGCCCATACCGCCCAGGACGCCCGCCCCGGCCAGGCAGCCGGCGATGAGGGTGAGTCCGGCGGCGTCGAGGACGGGCGCGCCGAACACCGCGCCCGCTATTGCTCCGACTCCGCAGCCGACCGCCAGGCCGATGAGGCCGCCGGTCATGGTGCCGACGCTGGTCGCGAGGCCGAATTCGTTGATGGCGGCCTGAATCGCCGCGTCGAACCGTTCGGTTTGCGGATCGCCGTCGATGTTCTCGAGGTGTAGTTCCGGTGTCGCCGCGCGTGCCGCCGCGCGCACCTCGGGCGCGGCGTGGACGGCGGCCAGGGCCTTCGGCTCGGTCGCGAAGGCCGGGACTCCGGCGACGGTGGCGCCGGATGCGTCGCGCACCTGGAATTGCCCGCCCGCCGCGACGAGTGTGGCCGTGCCGGTCTCGATGACCACGGACTGATCCGCGGTGGAGCTGGTGTACTGCACGCCCGGCATGATCTCGGTGCTCAGGACGTGATCGGCCGCCGTGGGCGCGGCCGATGCGATAGCCGAACCGGCGCCCAATGCGCCCACCACCGTCATCGCCGTGACGGTCATGCGGGTGATCTTGTTCATGTGATCCGTGTTCCGTTCTGTGTTCTGCGCCGCCCCGGATGGGAGCGAGATCAGACACTAACGGAAACGATTTCCATTTTCCATTCGGGGCTCACGTGCGCGGCCCGCCGTGGACAACGCTCGAACCCCCAGCGGCGCTGCGGCTGGGGGTGAGCGGGTGGCGGAGCGTATCGAGTGATGGTGCGGCAGTGGCGACGGGCTCGTGCCGCTCGTCAGGCGGAAGTGCCGCGCTCGGGGGCCGCGCGCAGGGCGGGCAGGAGATAGGTCCGCAGATGGTGGCCGACCGCGACCGGATCGTCCGGGTCGATGGTGTCGCCGGGAACCGTGCCCAGGCTGATCAGGATCCGGGCCACCCACTCCGCGACTTCGGCCAGGTCGTGGCCGGGGTGTACTTCGCCGCGCTCGGCGGCGCGGTCGATGTAGGGGCGCCAGAACGCGGCCAGGGCGGGGACGAGGGCGGTGACGCCGGCGCCGGCGCACGCCGCGAACTCCTCGGGTTCGGAGGAGCGCAGCCGCATGAGCAGCGCGCCCGGATCGTCGTAGGCGCCGCGGCCGATGCGCACGCCGATGGTGAGTTGTTCGGCGAAGGTGTCGATGCGGTCGAGTTCGGCGCGCGCGTCGTTCCACCAGGTGTCGGTGAGCCGCACGATCGCGGCGCCGATCAGCGCGGGTTTGTCCGGGAAGTGCCGGTACAGCCAGGCGCGCGAGACGCCCGCCTCCTCGGCCACCTCCATCATCGTGGTGGCTCGAATTCCCTTGGCGGCCAGTAGCTTCTGTGTCGCTTCCAAAAGCCGGTCGACCACCGTCGTGGTTGCCGTCTCGCTCATCCGCCGCCCCTTTCGCCGCACACCCGCACCGGTGCGCTGTCGACCGGTTTCGGGAAAACCCTAGCAATGTGTGGACAGATCTGAGAATGTGTCTACTAGTAGACACTATCAAGAATCTGTCTACACGCCCCACGGCGTGAAAGGAGTGGTGATGTATCAACCGCGTACCGCGGTCATCGGCGCCGGAATCAGCGGTCTGACCGCCGGCAAGATGCTCGGCGACTACGGGGTGCCCTATGTGTGCTTCGAATCCTCGGATCGAGTCGGCGGTAACTGGGCCTTCGGCAATCCGAACGGGCACAGCAGCGCATATCGCTCCCTGCACATCGACACCTCCAAACATCAGCTGTCGTTCCGCGACTTCCCGATGCCCGAGGAATTCCCGGACTTCCCGCACCACACCCAGATCAAGCAGTATCTCGACGATTACTGCGCCGCGTTCGATCTCTACCGTTCCATCGAATTCGGCAACGGTGTGGAACACGCACGGCGCCTGCCGGGTGGCGGCTGGGAGTTGCGCACCCAGCGAAACGAGGTGCGCCACTTCGATTTCCTGGTCGTTGCCAACGGCCATCACTGGGATCCGCGCTATCCGGAATTCCCGGGCGAATTCACCGGTCGCGCCATGCACGCTCACCACTACATCGACCCACGCACCCCGATGGACTTCTCCGATCAGCGCATCCTGGTGGTCGGACTGGGTAACAGTGCCGCCGATATCGCGGTGGAGCTGTCGTCGAAGGCGCTGGGCAACAAGCTGACGCTGTCCACCCGCTCCGGCGCCTGGATCGTGCCGAAATATATCGCCGGTAAGCCGGCCGACAAGTATTACCGCACCAGCCCGTACATTCCGTTCTCCTGGCAGCGCAAGGTCGCGCAGTGGGGTCAGCCGCTGACGGCGGGGCGGCCGGAGAACTACGGCCTGCCCAAGCCGAATCACAAATTCTTCGAGGCGCATCCGACCCAGTCGGTGGAACTGCCGCTGAGGCTGGGTTCGGGCGATGTGATCCCGAAACCGAATATCGACCGATTCGACGGCGCCACCGTGCATTTCGCGGATGGCACCGCCGACGATTTCGACATCATCATCTATGCCACCGGCTACAACATCACCTTCCCGTTCTTCGACCCGGAGTTCATCAGCGCTCCGGACAACAAGATCGACCTGTACAAGCGGATGTTCCTGCCCGGAATCGAGGATCTGGCCTTCGCCGGATTCGCTCAGTCCACCCCGACCCTGTTCCCGTTCGTCGAATGTCAGGCGCGGTTGATCGGAGCGTATGCGGTGGGTCGCTACCGGTTGCCGTCCGCGGAGGAGATGCGGCGGGTGATCGTCGCCGAACAACAGCACTACACCGGCCATATGGTGCCCAGTGCCCGCCACACCCAGCAGGTGGACTACTTCCTCTACGAACACGATATGCGGGCGCGCGAGATTCCGGCCGGCGCCGAACGGGCGCGGCTGGCGGGGCCACCGCCGTGGGCGCGAGTGGCGCAGGCGGATCGACCGGTGGGAGTGGCGCAGTGACCACGTATCGGCAGGTCGATTTCACCTCCGGCGGAACCACGTGTGACGCATGGTTTTTCGAGGGCGCGGCGGACGGCCCGTTCGACGGACCCGAGGGCCGCCCGGTCGTGGTGATGGCACACGGATTCGGTGGGACGAAGGATTCCGGACTGGAACCGTTCGCGCAGCGCCTCGCCGCGGCCGGACTCGCCGTCTTCGCCTTCGACTACCGGGGTTTCGGCGCCTCCGCCGGTGCGCCCCGGCAGCGGGTCTCGATGGCCGCGCAGGCCGAGGACTACCGCGCCGCACTGTCGGCGGCCGCACGGCAGCCCGGTGTGGATCCGAATCGTCTGGTGGCATGGGGCATCTCACTGTCCGGTGGCCATGCCCTCACCGTCTCCGCGGATCGCTCCGATATCTGCGCGGTGGTGGCTCTGGTGCCGCTGGTGAACGGATTGGCCGCGGGCCGAGTCGCTTTCGCGCAGGTCGGCGCGGCGGCGATCGCGAAATCCACGGTGTCGAGTGTGCGCAGCGCCCTGGCCGGACGCTTCGGCGGCAATCGGGTGATGATGCCGCTGGTCGGCAGGCCCGGCGAGCATGCCGCCCTGACCGCCGACGGCTATTACGAGAGCTATACCGCACTGGCCGGTCCGACCTGGCGCAACGAGGTCGACGCGGCGATCGGGCTGGAACTGGGCAACTACCGCGCCGATCGGCGGGCCGCGCGCATCACCGCGCCGGTACTGATGCAGATCGCCGACTTCGACCGCGCCGCGCCGGCCCATGCGGCGGCCAAGGCCGCCTTCGCCGCACGTGCCGAGGTGCGCCACTATCCGTGCGACCACTTCGACATCTTCGCCGGCAACGACTGGTTCGAACCCGCCGTCGACCATCAGGTGCACTTCCTGACCCGCCATCTCGCCGCGCAGCGCGCGAGCACTCAGGAGGCGCGGCGATGAGCACGCCCGGCGACGCGGCGAACGTGTCCGAAACCCCCGCGGGCACCCGGGGTACGATGGTGATCGGCGGTGGTTCGGGTATCGGCCGCGCCACCGGACATGCGTTGGCGCGCGACGGTTTTCGTGTCGTGGTCGCCGATGTGAATCTCGAGGCGGCACGGACGGTGGCGGCGGAGATCGGCGGTGCGGCGAGCGCAGTGGCGCTCGACGTCACCGACGAGGCCTCGGTGGCCGCCGGCTTCGACGCGAGCGGCGACCTCCACGCGGTGGTGAACTGCGCGGGGCTGTCGCTGCCCGGCCCGATCACCGAACTCGAACTGGCACACTGGAAGACGACCGTCGACGTCTGCCTCACCGGATCTTTCCTGGCGATCAAATACGCGGGCCGCCATCTCGCCGACGGCGGATCCATCACCTGCATCGCCTCCCTCAACGGCCGCCAGCCCGGCACCGGAATGGCCGGTTATTGTTCGGCCAAGGCGGGTGTGCTGATGCTGGTGGAGGTCGCGGCGCTGGAGTTGGCCGAGCGCGGCATCCGGGTGAACGCGATCAGTCCGGGCCTGGTCGACACGCCGCTGGTCGCCGGAATCGCGTATGTGCCGGGGTTGACCGAGGAATACCTCGAGAACACCCCGCTCGGGCGCAGCGGTCGACCCGAGGAGATCGCCGAGATGGCGGCCTTCCTGGCCTCCGACCGGGCGAGCTGGATGACGGGTGCGGCCGTCGATCTCAACGGCGGCGCGCATCTGAAGCGCTATCCCGACGTCCTCGCCCGGGTGCGCGCGCTGGCCGAGGATTAACGTGCCGCGTGCGGGTAGGTGTGCTGATGCAGGCGGTGCAGCAGCGCCTGCATCAGCCCCGACTCGAAGGCCGACGCCAGCGTGCCCTCGGTGAAACGGTCCGCGCGGACCAGCAGGGTGAGGTATTGCAGGCACTGCTGGGCCGTGCAGGTCGCCAGCACCGCGCGGTCGCGGCGCTGGATCACCTGCTGCCCTTCGTCCCAAGCGCCCCAATTGAAGTGGGTCAGCAGCAGATGCCGATCGACCAGGAAGCGCACCACCTCGTCCAGGACCGGCACCTTCGGTGACCGGGCCGCGGCGGCGGTGCCGGAGGCGGCTTTGTCGACCCGGCACACCAGATCGGTGAGCACGCCGCGGTCGTGTGCGGTCAGCCGCGCCAGAGCGGCCTCGGCGGATTCGACCGTCGTGGGATTGGCCTGCGTCACGATCCGACACCTCCATCATGTGAAAACTAGGGATTTCATACCATGAGGTGTGTACTTCTTCTCGGCGTAGTCTCCCGGGCCGGCTAGCGGCGGTGTCCCGAATCGCGGTCGGCAACCCGGAATACCGGCAGTGTCGCCGGATCGCCGATGAACTCGAAAGACGCACCGCGCGTGTCGACTTCGCCGTCGGTGGCCAGCGAAATCGGCGGTCCGTCCACGCGGACCCGCAACTTGTCCGCACGCCGATGGACGTAGGTGGGCGAATCACCGAGAGTGCCGGTGAGCGAGGCCCAGATCAGTCGCGTTCGCGAGAGCCGCCGATCCGCCCGCAGATACCGGATATCGAGTCCCGCGCCGTGCAGATCGGTTCGGGCCGTGGGCACTTGGTCGCCGGGGCGGTAGGTTCCGTTGCCCACGAACAACATCCACACCGAGGCCGGCTCGCCGTCGATGGTGGCGCGCAGCGGCTGGGCGCGCACGAGTACGCAGACCATCGCCACCGCGGCGGCCGGCCATTTGCCGATGCGATGTTCCCAGCGTTCGCGCAGCCGGACGAAATCCGGATAACCGCCCAGGCTCGCGGTGTTCACCAGCGTGCGTTCGCTGCCGTCGTCCAGGCGCACCCGCGCGGTGTCGGCCAGCGCCAGTTGGCCGGAGGAGAGCGCGATGACGGTGGCGGCGATATCCTCGACACCGACGTCGCGGGCGAAGTGATTCAGGGTGCCGCCCGGGAAGACGGCCAGCGGGAGCCCGTGTCGCACAGCCGCTTCCGCGACCGCCGAGACCGTGCCGTCGCCGCCCAGAACGCCGAGGGCGCGAATCGAACCGGATCGCACTTGGGTGTCGATCTCGGCGTCCAAGTCGATGTCGTCGCCGAGTTCGAGCAGGACCGCCTCCGGCAGCTTCCGGATCAGGTCGGCCAGCAGTCCGCCGCCGTTACCGCTACCGGCATTCGGATTCGCGACCAACAGCAGGCCTTCGCCGCCGATCAACGGTTCGATCCGCTGTGCCGGGCCGACCGTCGCGGGTTCGTCGCGACGCACCGCCCACCATCGCCTGGTGCCGACCGCGACGGCGGCGCCGAGCGCCGCGCCGGCGAGCACATCGGTGGGCCAGTGCACGCCCACGTGCACCCGCGAATACGCGACCGCCGCCGCCACCGGCGCCACCGCGACCGCCAGCGCCGGCGATTCCAGCGCCACTCCGGTGACGAAGGCCGCGGCCGAGGCGGCGTGGCCGGAGGGGAACGACGAGGAGATCGGCGGCGAGATCAGGCGCCGCATCTGCGGCACCGCCTCGGCAGGGGGCCGGCGCCGCGGGAACAGTGGTTTGCCGACGCCGTTGGCCAGCCCACTCGCGATGCCGACGGCGACGAGTCCGCGTGCCCCGGCACGGCGGGCAGGCGTGGTCCCGAAGGCGATGGCACCCACACCCGCCGCGATCCACAGCCGATTGGCATTGGCGGCGTGGCTCAGCGAGCGCAGAACGGTATCGGCGGCACTCGGCCGCAACCGCGCGCTCCGGTCGACCAGTCGCCGATCCAGCGTATTGATTCCGCGAACCCGCCGCGGGACGAGAGGCCTGCGCATTCCCAGAGCCTACCGGCCCGGTGCGACAGGCACGGCGAACAACCGGACTTATCGGGCAGCTTCGTTGGGTGCGGGCAGTTCCGCGTGCCGGGCGAAGGCTTGGTCGATGAGTTCGGAGGCGGCGCGGGTGACGATCAGGCGGGCGATGGCCACCTCGGTTTCCAGCCGCGCGCGGTCCTTGCTGTCGCGCCGCGAGCGCTCGTAGGCCTGCCCGGCCAGGCAGTAGAACAATTCGGTGGCGTAGCGGTCGGCGATCTGGTTGCAGTCCGCGCGCAGCCGCTCGACGAGCTGGAAGGCGGTGGTGTCGGGCACCCCGCTGTCGATGAGGCGCGCGGCGAGGTCGCCGCAGCGCGGATTGGCGACCCGGTAGGCCTCCAGGGGGTCGGAACTGCCGGCCAGCGCCTGTTTGACGTAGTCGGGCAGATCCGCGAGCGGATCGTCGTTGTTCGGCTTCTCCTGTGCGGCAACAGGTTCGCGCTCACCCGGACCGTCGCTGACCCCGAGGACGTCGGCGAGCCCGTCGCCACGATCCCATGCCTCGAGCAGTTCCCGGATTCCGTTGAGTTTCATACCCCGGCTGAGCAGCCGGCTGATCGTGTGCAGCCGCTCCAGGTGATCGGATCCGTAGTAGCCGATGCGGCCCCGGACTTCCGGTGACGGCAACAACCCCCGTTCGTGGTACACGCGGACACTGCGCACGGTGGTGTCTGCTGCCCGCGCCAGCTCGTCGATCGTGTACTCCGAGTGCACAGCCATACCTCTTAGGAAATCACAACTTACCCCGTAGAAAAACGGACCGTACAAAAACGTCCCGTTAAGTGACGATACATCCGTGCAACGACTTGGTCAATGTGCCGTTAAATAGCGGCGGAAGTGGTTGCTGACAGCCGAATCGTGGGTTAACGTGCCGAGTACAGCAGTTCGCTGCTGGTTGCCGGGGACTGTTGAGCAGCCCCGATGCCCGCCCGACCATGGGCCACGTCTGCGAACCACACGGTGATTGCACACGTGTGTCCTCGGCATCCCCGGAGACGGAAATGAGCACAATCCACTCGCGTCGGCTTCCCCTCGGATCCCCTGTGCCGACTGCACTTTCACCTCTACCCGCGCCGCCGGCGACGGTGCGCTCCGCGCACCGGCCCCCCTGCGCGGACGGCCCCGACGACTGGGATCTCGACGTGGGCAACCCCGAATCCTGGCGCGCCGCGGTGCGGATCTGTTCCGGCTGCCCGCTGCTGACCGAATGTTCGCAGCTCGCACAGACTCTCATCACGCGCGGTGACGGCCCCCGCGCGATGATCTGGGCCGGAGTCGCCTACGACAGCGCGGGCAAGATCGTGGAGAACCTGGACCGCCACCGCACCGCGCCGATCGACCACAAACGCCCGCTGCGCATCATCCGCACCGGCGCGCGGCCGGTCTGTGCCGAACCCGCGCCGCCCACACCACGGCGGCGTATCGTGCTCGGGCATCGGCTGCGGCCGACCGGGATCGGCGCGTGACGAACGCGCCGATGGATGGAAACGATTGTGGCGGTGGGTGACTGAATGACGGTTCTGGCTCTGCAGATCGGTGCGGACGGCTTCGCGGCGTGCCGGGTGGCCGACGATGTCGAGGAAGACGACGTCCGTCGCGTTCCGATACCGGCCGCCGGCACCTGGGAAGTGTGCCGCGACCTGCTCGTCGAGGCGGCCGAGGGCCAGGACGTCACCGCCGTCGGAATCGCCTCGCCGGGCCCGATCGACATGTCCGCCGGTGTGGTCGCGCCCGTCGAGATACCCGAGTGGCGAACCGGTTTCGCGCTGACGCAAGCGGTGGGCAAACTGTTCCCGGCGGCGAATGTGCAGATCGGTCTCGACGGAGTCTGTATGTCGCTGGCCGAGCGCAACTTCGGGGCCACCAGTGACGTCATGGACGCGCTGTCGGTGCTGGTCTCCGACCGGATCACCGCGGGCGTATCGGTGGGCGGGTTCTCCGTCGTCGGTCGCACCGGCAACGCGGGACATTTCGGCCACGTGCTCGTTCCGGGCTTCGACGATCCCTGTGAATGCGGTGGTCGTGGCTGTGTCGAGGCCGTGGCCGGCGGGCGGTCGTTGCTTCGCTGGGCGCGGGCCCAGGGCTTCGGCGGCACGACCGTGGCCGAACTGAACGCCGCGGCGGCGGACGGGGATTCCGTGGCGGCCGAGGGCCTGCAGCGGGCGGGCACGGCGCTGGGCCGGGCCATCGCCTCGGTGGCGCCCCTGCTCGACTTCGACCTGGTGGTGCTGGGCGGCACGGTGTCCAAAGCCGGTCCGGCGCTGTGGAAACCGCTGAACGCGGCGGTGGCGACGCACGCCCGTATCGGCTTTCTCACCGGGCTGCGGGTGATCCCGTCGGAGATCGACGACATCGGCGTGCTGGCCGGCGCCGGAGTGCTCGGCATCATGGCCGGCGGCTGAACCGAACCGTACTCGTACCGAAGAGCCGATACCGGAGCGTGTTTCACCCTATGGTGGGATGAAGTGCTCCGGTCGGTTTGTTGTGCCCTCCGTCGGCTCACCTGCTACCTGCGGAAATGCCGAATCCTGTTGATTGAACCGCTATCTAACGGTACATTAAACAGGTAACGAGCTGACTCGTCGGAGTCAGATCCCCCGGAGGAACGGCTGGTACGGGCGAGCGCGATGCGAAGCGACGCAGTAATCCCATGGATAACCATTGAGACGTTGATGCCGGACGTGATGACGGTGGCATCGGTGGGGGAGACGCCGCGTGAGTTCGCGAGCTGGCAGCGAGTCGTGCAGCGGGTGCTGACGAAGATGCCGGCGGTATACGACAGCCTCACCACCGCGCGGCTGGCCGATGCCCTGTATTCGGCGCGGGACCGGGCCGAGGAGGTGGATCTGCGGATCCCGACCCGGGCCGGGCACCACGAACTGAAGCTGCGGCCGGTCTTCGGGCCGGCCGGCGACGTGCACGGCCTGCGGCTGTGGATCGGACCGGCCGCGGCCACGGTCGCCGAGCCGCGTCCCGCGGTCGGCGCGATCTGGGATCTGGACTCCCAGACCGTGCAGCAGCCCAGCGGGATCACCCGATTACCCGGCGTGGACGTGCAGGAATATGTGCCCCGGATGTCGATCGCCGAGGTGTTCCACCGGATGACCGCCTTCGATCGCCACTCCGAAGTGCTCGATCTGCTCTACGAGCCCAAGGCCGGCGCCAAGATGCAATTCGACGTCGCGGTCCCGCACAATTCCGGCAGGCCCGGTCGCTGGCGGGTGACCATCCGCGCGCGCGACGACGACCGCACCCGTGGCGCGTGGTGGCTGATCGAGGATGTGTCATCCGACGATCAGCCCGCGACGTGGTCGACGCTCGAACGCGTCGGACTGCGCGAGGCGCATCGACGAGCCGGAACCCATTTGGCGGTCATCGAACTCGAGCACACCAGCATTTCGCACTGGCTCACCGATCCGGCGCCATGGATGCGCTGGGATTACCTGTTCCGTCCGGTGGATGTCTTCCATCCCGACGACCGTGGCCGGCTGATCGAACTCAGCGGACGGCTGGCGGCCGGGGACACGGCCGGAGTGACCGTGCGAGCGCTCAA
This sequence comes from Nocardia kruczakiae NBRC 101016, assembly GCF_001612965.1. Taxonomy (GTDB): domain Bacteria; phylum Actinomycetota; class Actinomycetes; order Mycobacteriales; family Mycobacteriaceae; genus Nocardia; species Nocardia kruczakiae. The sequence goes on along the minus strand of NZ_BDBL01000026.1, from coordinate 8,379 downwards.
TTACGGCGGCGGCTACACACCGACCTCGATGCTGCTGTATCCGTATCCGGGATATTCGACGCGGCAGCTGGCCATCGCGCAATTGGTTCGGGTCGCCGACGACGTCCCCATGATGGAACCGCATCGCGAGGCGTTCGCGGCGCGGCACCATCGGGTGCCGATCGGTTACGACGATCAACTTCAGCACCGGCTCGCCTTTCGCATGAATCGCAGCCCGGTGTATTGACGCCCACGCCGGTATCGCCGGCGGAGTTCCCATCCCGGGGAATACTTGAAACGGGTAACGTGGTGCAGCTCTCTACCATTTCGAGAGTGCGGACATCGGCTGGCAGACGGGCGGATTCGGGCGAGGAGTTACTTCGCCGGATGGCCGCTCGCCGCCGCCGCGACAACGCCGTATTCGCCGTCCTCGCCGTGCTGGCCGTCCTCGGTGGCGGGCACGCGGTACTGAGCTGGTTCGCCACACCGCCGCCGGGGCCTTCCGACGCCACGACCACCACGATCATCGGAAATGCGCAATTGGCGGAATCGTTCGCGCAGGAATTCGTGGTGACCTATCTGTCGGCGACGAACGGGCAGCAGGAGAAGCTCGCCGAATTCGTCGACGCTCAGCAGATGACGCTCCCGTCCACACCGCGGCAGGTCTCCGATCCGATCGTCGTCTTCGCCTCGCGCAGCATCGGCAACAGCAGTATGGACGTCTGGGCGGTGACGGTTTCGGTCCGGGTCGCGAAAACCGGTGCGGCGGGCGGACTTCGCGAGTACTACCGCGTGCCGGTCTCGGTCGCCGCCGACGGTCGCCGCCGCGCGCTGGCACTCCCGTCGGCGGTCGGCGCGCCCGGCCGCGGCAACGACCTGGTGCTGAACTACGAGATCTCCTGCGGCACCGACACTCCGCTGGCGCAGGTGGCATCCGGATTCCTGGCCGCCTACCTCACCGGCTCCGGCGACGTGGCCCGCTACGTCACGCCGAACTCCGGGATCGCGGCCCTGCAACCGGCCCCGTACACGGCCGTCGAGACGACCACGGTGTCGTCGGAGGACGCGAGCTGTGGTGCGAGCGCGGGCTCGGCGAAAGTGCTCGCCACGATCAATCCGAAGGCCGGCGCCGGCGCCGCCCCGACTCTGGCCTATCCGCTCACGATGATCCGCAACTCGGGACAGTGGCAGGTGCAATCCATGGATGCCCTTCCGGCCCTGCGCAACCCGATGGCGGTCGTCTCCGGCGCACAGACGCAGGACTCCGCCAAGGCGTCCGCTTCCGGCACTCCGACCACCGCACCGTCGACCGCGGTCTCGGTCCCACCGGCGACACAGAACTGATCCGGAAAGGACGGCGTCATGGGAAGTCAACTCGGCTACATCCTCTTCAACATCCTGCAATTCGTGCGCTGGGCAGGCATCATCATCATCGCGATCGCGGGAATGGCGCTGCTCATCTCCGAGGGGGTGAAATCGAAACTGTCCCCCGGAAAGGTGCTCGGCGTCGCGGCGTCGGCCATCGTGGCGGCGATCCTGTTCTGGATCCTGCCGACCGTGGTGAACTACGCCCGGGTGGACTCCAACCGCATCGTGCCGGACCAGCCCGTCGGCGGAGTGTATGGCCACTGAGCTGATCAAGGTCTACACGCCGATCAAACGTGTCCCGATCATGATCGGCAAGGCCCAGAACGGGCAGAAACTTCCGTTCGGGCCGTATACCCTGCCGCAGATCATCTCCGGCGTGGTGGTGATCCTGATCGCCTCGGTCCTGGCGATGGCGTTGCCGATCAATCCGGCGGTGACCTTCCTGATCGGGGTGGCCCTGACCGTCGCCGTGGTGTTCGGCATCGGCCTGATTCCGTACACCGGTGTCCGGCTGACGTCCCGCGTGATGTGGGTGGGACGGTTGATCCTGTTTCGAAAGCCGGTGTCCGCCTCCGGAATTCCGGTGACCCCCGACTCCGCGCGGCACACGATGTACGTCGAGGAGAGCATCGTGGTGATCCTGCCCGATCGACGGGCCGACCCCGTGGAGCCGCAACCACCGCGGACCCGTGTGCTGCCCGGGAATGTGCTCGACAGATGGAGTAGGACGTTGGCGAAGATGAGCGACGACAGTGTGCCCGCCGGGGAGCGTGGCTGATGGCATTCGTTCGCGATCTACAACCGACCGCTGCCGTGCGCGGGAATCTCCAGTTCACGCACGCCGGACTGGTGACCGCCACCTATTTCATCAACCCCCTCGGCTACGGACTGCGCCGGTCGGGCGACAAGTACAACGTGAAATCGGCACACCACGCGCTGGTGAACAGCCTGCCCGCCGGCTCGCTGCTGCTGGGCATTCAGGCCCGGCTCAATACGCTCGACGTCCTGAGCAAAATGGTCGAGGGCGTGGACCTCGACGAATGCGAGGACTACGCCCTCGAGGTGGTCGCCTCCTACGAGCGGGTGCAGGCGATCCTGCCGCAGACGCGGATATTCCTGCTGAGCATCCCGGTGGGCAATGCCGCCGCCGGGATCTCCGGGCTGTCGCGGATGTGGCGCAGTGGTTCCACCGCGGCCGACGTCTCGTCGATCTCGCGAGAGTCGCTCGATCAATACGACGAGAAGGCCAACGAGATCCTGTCCCGCATCGGTGGTGACTTCGATCCGGTTCCGGTGCCGGCCGCGATATTCCAGTGGCTGTGGGAGCACTATCTCTCCCGGGGCGCCGCGGGGGATCCGGTCGCGCCCACGCGGGCGGGAGTGATCGACGACGCCACCGCAGCGGTGTTCCGCTCCGCCGCCCTCGACGAGGGTGCCCAGGCCGACAGCCGCCGCCTGCGCCCCTCGTTCGTGCCGGTGATCAAGGTGGTCCAGCCGGACTACGAATTCCGTCCGTCGTATCAGGCGATGCTCACCCCGCACGCATTTCCCTACGGCGGCATGCCTTTCCCCGGTGGCAGCGAATTCCTCGGTGTGCTCGAAGGATTGGACGACGTCACCGTCGATTGGGCGATGCGAGTATCGACCAAGCCGGCCGAATCCGTGCTGAAGAGTAATGAACTGAATCTGCGCCGCCTCGGTGAACAGATGGATCAGCGCGACCAGGAGATCTCGTTCGCACAGAACACTCTGATGTCCAAGGCGGCGATGCTCACCGAGTACAACCATCACTTCGAGGTCAACAGCGGCGAATCGGAGGTGTCGTTCACGACGGTGATCGCGGTCGGCAGTCCCTCACACGAGACCACGATGGACGCGGTGAACACGCTCAAGCGCCGCTACAAGCGTTTCCAGGTCGAGATGACCGCACCGCTGGGAGCGCAGGTCGACCTGTGGTCGATGATGATTCCCGGCAGCCCGCACCGCCGGGCCTACGACGACTTCGCGCACATCCTGCCCTCGGATATGTGGGCGGGGTTCGTACCGTTCACCACCAGTCAGATCGGTGACGACAGCGGGCCCGTCATCGGGGTGAATCTGCTCTCGGGCAATTACGAGCCCATCCATTTCGGGATCATGGAGGCGGCGCTGCACGATCTGTCCGCCTCGTTCGCCGTCACCGGCGAATTGGGTTCGGGCAAGTCGTATTTCCTGAAACTGATGGCCGTGCTCGTCCACGATATGGGCGGGCAGTTCCTGGCCATCGACCGCAGTCAGGTGGGGGAGTGGGAATACTTCGCCTCCTCCATCGACAATGCCGTCGTCATCGATCTGAGTAATCCGACCGTCTCGCTCGACCCGTTGCGATTGTTCGCGCCCCGGGTCGCGGGCGAGCGGACACTGGATTCCATTCTGCCGCTGCTGGATCTGTCGCCGACCAGTGGAGCCGGTGCGGCGATGAGCAGTCTGCTCACACCTCGCGGCATCGCCGAACACGGCATTCGCAGCATGCTGGACCTGCACGATGTGGTCTGCCGGTTGCGCGACGGCGGCGCCGGTGACGAATTCGCGGATCTGGCCGCGCGCCTGGGCACCATTCTCGATCGGGTTCCGGTGCTGTTCGACCCGACGCTGCCGGTACTGCGGCTCGATGCCGCCGCCACCGTTGTGCGCAGCCACAATCTGGCGCTGCCCACCGCCGAGGAATTGACCACCCCGCACCTCTACAACCGGCTGCCGCTGACCAAGCGGCTCGGCACCGCACTCTACGAACTCGTGGGAGTCGCCGCGCGCGAAGCGTTTCTGTCCGACAACGGCCGGTTCGGTCTCCTGGTCGGGGACGAGGCCCACCACTTCACCCAGACCCATGTCGGATCGGCCGTGACATCCGATTTCAGCCGCGACGGCCGAAAGCACCTGGCCGCCATCGGTTTGGCGTCCCACGACCCGGCCACCGACTTCCAGGGCGCGGCACACAACCTGATCCCGAACCGTTTCGTCTTCCGGCAGCGCGACGAAACGCTGGCGCGCAACAGTTTGCAGTGGTTGGGCGTCGACCTGGACGAGACTCCGTTCCTGCTGCAGGTGCTGCGGGAGGAGACGTCACCGCCCAGCGGGCCGGGACGCACCGTGCCGGAGGAACGCCGCGGCGAGATGTTCATGCGCGATGCGCTCAACCGCATCGGCCGCGGAAAGGTCTTCGGCCCGGCCCGGCCCGATCGCGCGGAGGCGATCGGCAGTACGCCGCAGACCGCGGGAGCAGGTGCGCGCCGGCCGGCGGTGGCCCGGCAGGTTTCGGTGTGAGCGGAAGTCCGGATGAGTAGCTCTAGCACCGTCTTCGACCGCCGTCGCGGTCCGCGACTATTCGAGAACGGTCCCCGCCTGTTCGACGCCTCGCGGCAGCTCGAGTTCTGGGACGCCGAGCAATGGCAACCGCGCGTGGTCGCCCGCCGCTGCTGGCGCCGGCTGACCTCGACCCGGCGGCGCCGGTGGATCACCTGGTCGGCGATCGTCGCGGTGGTCTTCCTGGTCGTCCCGATGGTGGTCGGCGCGGTCGCCACCGCGGCCGTCGAGACCGAGACCGAGGGACCGGGCGGCAACAGCGCGCTGGGCTGGACGAAAGTTCGTGACTCCTACGGTGTTTCGCTCGCCGATTACGTCTACGCGACCAACCACGGCGGCATCCTGCATCCCGGCAACACCGGGCTGGCGATCGTGCTCGGCCTGCTTTTCGCCTTCTTCATGGTGCTGGTGACGCTGCCGACCTGGATGGTCGGCTGGGTGCTCGACTTCGGCTGGATGAATGTCTTCAGCGCACCGTTGAACGGAGTGGCGCACGCCCTGTCGGGGCAGCTGGCGACGCCGATCATGTTGGCGACCTTCGCGTCCTTCGGTGCCTTCTTCGCCGCCTACTTCTTCCAGCGCGGTTTTCACGCCAAGGCCGTGGTCCAAGTGCTCACGATGCTCGTGGTCGCGGTGATCGGACCGGTCTATCTGTCCGATCCGCTCGGTGAGGTGCTGTCCTCACACGGGCTGCTGGCCGAGGGACGCAATGTCGGACTGTCGGTGTCGGCGGGATTGAACGGCAACAGCAATCCGGATCCGTCCGCCATGGTGCCGACCCTGCAGGAGGATATGGCCGACAATTTCGCGCGCCGCCCGTTGCAGGTGTGGAATTTCGGCCACGTCGTGGACGATCGCCCCGGATGCGCGGCCGCCTGGTCGGCCGGTGTGCGGTCGGGCAGTGAAGGCAAGATCAAGGACGGGATGAAGTCGTGCGGGGACCAGGCGGCCGCTCGCGCCGCCGACAACCCGAGCTTCGGGCAGATCGGCGCCGGTCTGCTGCTGCTGATCACCGCGACGATTCTGCTCATCTTCGCCGCCTATCTGTCGCTCAAGATCATCTGGTCGGCCCTGGACTCGGTGTACTGGGGAATCATGACGATCTTCGGATTCGCCGGTGGCGGACTGGTTTACGGTCCGACCCAGACGTTCACCGTGCGCGCGGTCGTGCACGGCATGATGTCCGCGGTGCGCATGTGCGTCCAGATCATCGCGCTCGGGGTCTATCTCCTGTTCTTCGGAGATCTGTTCCGGCAGGCCAAGGGCCAGGAGATGTCGGTGTTCGTCATCGGCGCCGTCGTCATGATCGTGGGTCTCCTCCAGTTCAAGCGGCTGACCGCCAGCCTGGACAGCGGAAACGAATGGGTGGCCAACAGATTCGCGCTGGCCATCCAGAACCCGGGCCGAGGCGGCGGTGGCGGCGGTGGTGGCGGGGGCCATGCGCTGGGGATGGGCGAGATGGGAGCGCACCACAAGTTGGGCAGCGGAACGATGATGGCCGTCATGGCCGGCGCGAGCACCATCTCGAATTCGCCTCTGACCGAATGGTTGCTCGGCGCCCTTCCGGGCGGCTTTCACCCGCAGTCGAGGATGAAGAAGTTGATGGCCGAAGCGCAGGCCGGCGCGTGGGTGGACGAGAAGCGATTCGGCGGCAAGCGGGGCTGGTACGTCCAGTCGATGGCGAAGTGGGAGGCCTTGAGCCAGGAGGCGCGTAGAGGCGCACGCGCATACGGGGGTTCCCGGGGGATCGAATCCATTCGCGGGATGGCCGGCGCCATACAGGGTGTGCTGGATGCGGATGGCGGTATCGCCGACGCGCACGGCGCGATGCTCGGTGCGGGGCTGAAGAACGACAGACTGGGCCACATCGTCGGGCGATCCCGGAAGATAATCGCCGACAACGCCAGCAGTGAGAGTGTGGCGGACAAGGACCTCAGCCTGCTGGTCGCCGCGCTGCGGCGGACCCAGAACTCGGCGCGTCTGCTCGTCAACGGGAAGGGCGATGCGGTGGAAACCGCCGCCGATTTCGCGAATCTGGAACAGGCATCGCGTGCGTTCCGGCGGATCAAGCGTGGCGGTGTCACCTTGGACGGCGGGGCGGCATCAGGCGTCGAGCGGGACTTCGTCAAGGACTACATGCTGAACCCCACGAAAGAAAAGATCGTGGCACTGCAGGCTGTCATCGATGGTGACGACCTCACTTCGGCGGCTTTCTCCAGCAACAGAGCTGCTCAGCACCTGAGCAGCGTGGGAATCAACGGAACCAGCAGGCTGTCTCGCGAACGTGCGGCTCGAATGAGCCAGTGGATCGGCAACGAGCACGCCAAGGAAATCCAGAAAGCGACCGAACATCTGATGAAGGATGTGACCGATGCCGACCGGATCAGAGACCTGAGGACGCTGGTCTTCGACGCGGTGAATACCGACCACTGGGCCAGCGGTGCTCAGGGAACTCCTTGGAATTCGGTGGCCCCGAGGGGCCAGAACAACGCCAACCCCAACTGGGAGAGCCGAATGGCCGAGGTCGCGAGATATCTACAGCCGTAGGACGAGGTCGGAAGGTACGCAATGCTGGGTCGGTTCATACTCCTTTCGTTGATCCCGGCGTGGGTGTGGATCGGGCTGCTCGCGGTCGCGGCGCTGTTCGGCTTGGCCACGGTCCTGGTGGTCGCCACCGACAGTTCCGGCTCGGCGGCCTCGGCGGATTTCCGGTACCAGTGCGACAGTGCGCTGGGACCGGACGAGGAGAGCACTCCCGACACCGGCACGGACATCGGAACCACCGAGACGATCCAGCCGTCGGATATTCCGACCACCAATCCCTTCGCCGAACTCACCATCGCCCCCGATGATTCCGAGGTGTCGGGATGGGAGCGCGATTGCTTGACGGCGATGCAGTCCGCGCCGTACCAATTGCCGGCGCTGCGAACGGCCAATGCCGGTGCTGCGGTCGACTGCGCGCGTCAGGTCGCGCTGGCGCAGGTGGGGCAGTCGATGACGGCGGCCGTGCTGGCGAAGAACGTGATCTACCAGGCGTCGGCGGTGTGGACCACGGGCCGATGCGGGCTGCTGGGCGCGGCGCCCGGTGATCCCGCCGCGAGCGCGGGGCGCGCGGGCGCGGAATCCGCGCCGTCGGCCGGCGGTTGCGGGCGGACCGCGCAGAGCCCCGGAGCCGATGGCTCCTCGGTCGTCGTTCTGCCGGATACCGTTGCCGCACAGGGGCTGTGCGGGCAGCGGGTCGAAACCGACCGGGTGTCGGCCGGGGATCTGGTGTTCTGGGACTACCGGTCGCATATGCCGACCAGGGTGGGTATCGCGGTCGGCCCGTCCGCGGTGGTGACCGCCGACCCGATATCCGGCGGCGTGCTGGAGACCGGCATGCCCAGCGGTGCCGGGGTACGAGTGAAACGGGTCCTGGGGAGCTGATCATGACCAGTGCGGAAGTGTGGCATACCGGCCTCGACCCGGTCCCGGAACCGGAGTCGAATGCCGAGCCCGAACGCGACGGTGAGAATCCGCCGAGTCCGGGCACGCCGTGGACGAAGCCGGGGCAGCGGAAGCCGGGCGGATCGGGTGCATCGGCACCGCAGGCTCCCGGTTCCGGTGCCGCGCAAGCGGATCCGAGCAAGCAGGCTGCACCGGGAGAGGGAACGCCCGCTGCTCCGCCGGCCGCTGCCCCGCCGGCCGCCG
>NZ_BDBL01000025.1 GCF_001612965.1 Nocardia kruczakiae NBRC 101016 | reverse complement strand
CGGCGCGCCCGGTGCCGTCCGCTCTGCCGGTCCCGCCTGCGCGCCCGGAGTCGTCGGCACTACCGGCGCCGCCGGTGCGCCCGGACCGTCTTCCGTTGTCGCCGCAGCAGTGGCGCATCTGGTTTCACAATCAGTTCGACGCCGGCGACGGTCACACGACCGCACCCGTGGACGCGGTGGCCTCCGCGCTGCGGCTGTCCGGCCGTCTCGATGTGGACGCGATGCGGGCTGCTCTGGCCGACGTGACCGAGCGGCACGAAATCCTGCGGACCGTCTATCCACAGACCGACGGCGTACCCCACCAGGTCGTCCTGTCGCCGGAGGAGGCCGTGCGGGAGGTGGAGGCGGTCTCGATCGACGAGGCGGAGCTCCCCGGCTGGCTGGCCGACACCGTGGGCGCCGCCTTCGATGTCGCGACCGAGGTGCCGGTGCGGTTCGCGCTGGCCGAACTGAACGACGCGGAGCACGTGCTCGCGGTCGTCGTGCATCGCATCGCCGCCGACGACGAGTCGATGGCCGTCCTCCTGCGCGACCTGCTGATCGCCTTCCTCGCGCGGCGCAATCGCGCGGTTCCGTCGCGCCCGCCGCTGGCACTGCACTACGCCGACCACACCCTGCTGAATGCCCAACTCCTCGGCGATCGACGCGATCCCACCTCGGTCGCGGCCGGGGAGATCGAATACTGGCGGGAGGTGCTCGGTGGAATATCCGATCCGCTGCCCCTGCCCGTGGATCGCCCGCGCCCGCCGGTGGCTTCCGGGCGCGGCGCGGAATATCCGTTCCGCATCGACACCCGGCTCCGGGAGCGAATCGAGGAGCTGGCGCGGACGTCGGGTGTCGATCTCTTCACCGTGGTGCACGCGGCGTTGGCCGTCCTGCTCGCGCGGCTGTCGGGTCGGCGCGACATCGTGGTGGGCACTCCGGTTTCCGGCCGCCGCGAAGGTACGCTCGCCGCGCTGATCGGACCGCTGGAGAATCTGGTCGCACTGCGGACGCCGGTGGACCCGGCGATGCCGTTCACCGAACTGCTGGCGACGGTGGCGCGGCGCGACCGGGACGCGTTCGAGCACGCCGTCCTGCCGTTCGAACTCCTGCTGGAAGGGCTGAGCCCGCGGCGTTCGCGTGACCGCCACCCGCTGGTGCAGGTGCTGTTGGCGGTGCGTGAGCCCGATCGGATTCCGCTGTCGTTGCCGGGCCTGTCGCTCGCGCCGGTCGAGATCGACTGCACCGCAACACCGTTCGATCTGCAACTCACCGTGGTGCCGGTCCGCTCCGACGGCTGGGGGCAGGAGCTGACCGCGCGATTCGGGTATGCGGCCGATCTGTTCGACGAGCCGACGGTGGCCCGTCTGGCCGATCGATTGCTGCGGTTGCTGACGGAAGTGACCGACGCCCCGGACCGCCCGGTCGGTGACCTCGAGGGTCTCGCTCCGGAGGATCTGACCCGGATCATCCACGAATACAACGACAATCGGCACCCGGTCGCACCGGCGCTGCTGCTGGACGGCTTCCGCCGGGCCGTGGCGCAGGTGCCCGATGCGACTGCCGTCTCCTGCGCGGGCGCCGAACTCACCTACGCCCAAGTGGACGCTCAGGTCAACCAGCTTGCCCGCCTGCTCATTTCCCGTGGGGTGCGACCGGAGACCACGGTCGGCCTGGCCGTTCGCCGGTCTCCGGATCTGCTCGTCGGCATGTACGCGATCCTCGCGGCCGGTGGCGTCTGTGTGCCGCTGGATCCCGACGATCCGGCCGATCGCACGGCACATATCGTCGATGTCGCGCGGCCGGTCTGCGTGGTGACCACCGTCGCCGACGTCATCACGGTGCCCGCGCGCATCCCCCTGCTGCGGTTGGACACGATGGATCTCGGTGGGTTCGATCCGAGCCCGATCAGGCCGCAGGAACTGCTGTCGCCGTTGCTCCCCGACCATCCGGCCTACGTCGTCTTCGCCCCGGCCACGGCCGGCCGGCCGACGGGCGCCGTGCTGTCGCACGCCGCGCTCGACCAGCAGATCGAGTGGATGTCGGCGGCCTATCCGCTGGGCAGCCGGGACGTCTATCTCCAGTGGACGGCGGTGACCGCGGATGTGGCACTGTGGGGCTGCCTGCTGCCTCTGCGCGCCGGCGCCACGCTGGTGCTCGCCGCGCGCGGCAGCGAGCGTGATCCACGCGTTCTCGCCAAAACGATCGCGGCCCAAGGGGTTACTGTCACCGACTTCTCCCCGTCGGCACTCTCGGAATTCGCCGAGCACACCGCCGCGGGAAGCTGCCCCACGTTGCAGGACGTCTTCGTCATCGGCGAGGAGTTGTGCCCGGAAACCGTCGATGCGGTACACGCCGTCTGCGATGCCCGCGTGCAACATCTCTACGGGCCGCCCGAGGCCGCGATCTCGGTCACCTACTGGCCGGCGGACGGCGAGGATCGGCCGGTCGTGCCGATCGGGTTGCCGCAGTGGAACGTTCGCACCTACGTACTCGACGACCGCCTGCGTCCCGTGCCGGAGGGGGAACAGGGCGAACTGTATGTCGCCGGAGAGCGGCTGGCTCGTGGGTACCTGCGCCGGCCCGGTCCGACCGCGGAACGTTTCGTGGCCGACCCGTTCGGCTCCGGTGAACGCATGTACCGGACCGGCGATCGGGCGCTCTGGGATGCCCCGGAGGACACGCGGCCCGCACGCCTGGTCCGGCTGGGCGGCACGGATCATCGGATGGAATTCCGGCGGCGGCCGGTCGCGACCCGGATCGGCGGGACGGCACCGTCCGAGCCGATGCGTGCCGAGCCCGAGTTCCGTGCGGCCGTCACTCCCACGGAGCAGGTCGTCGCGGACGCCTTCGGCTCGGAACTCGCCCGCGAGCGGGTAGGCGCGGACGACGACTTCTTCACAATCGGTGGCGATTCCGCGCTCGCCCTCAGGGTGGTGACCCGGCTGGGCACGGCGCTCGGCGAACGGGTGCCGCTGCGATGGCTGTTCGAGAACCCCACCGTCGCGGGGCTCGCGGTCGTTCTCGACGCGGAGATCCATGCCCGCCGCCGGCCTCGCCTCGGTTCGATCGAGCGTCCCGAGCGGCTGCCGCTCGCTCCGGCGCAGCAGCGGATGTGGTTCCTCAACCGTTTCGACCGTGGTGATGCCGCCACGTCGGAGTCGCGCCCGCGTGCCGAGGCCCACCACCTGAGCGTCGCGCTGCGGTTGACCGGCAGCCTGGACACCGAGGCGCTCGGTACCGCATTCGACGACGTTCTGGTCCGGCACGAGATCCTGCGCACGGTGTATCCGGATACGGCGGACGGACCGGTGCCGACGGTGCTGCCCGCCGACATCCGGGTGGAGCTGCGTTCCGAACGGCTCGACGCGCACGATGTGCCGGAAGCGGTGAAGGCAACGGCGGCAACCCCGTTCGACCTCGCGACCGAGATCCCGCTGCGGGTGCGGTTGCTCGAGATCGCCGATCTCGCCCCGGGAGCGCGGCGGGAGTACGTCCTCATCGTGGTGGTTCACCACATCGCCGCCGATATGTCGTCGATGCGTCCGCTGGTGCGCGATGTGCTGGCCGCCTACGCCGCCCGTACTCGCGGTGCGGCGCCCGAGTGGGCGCCGCTGCCGGTGCAGTACGCGGATTATGTGCTCTGGCGCGAGGGCGTACTCGGATCGGTGTCGCAGCCGGGGTCGGTTGCCCATCGCGAACTGTCGTACTGGCAGCGCGAACTGCGCGGGCTGCCCGAGGTTCTGGCGTTGCCCGCGGACCGTCCCCGTCCGCCGCTGGCGACGCGAGCCGGCGCCCGCGTCGACGTGTGGATCGCGCCGCAGGTGCACGCCGGTCTGCTCGAGGTGGCACGCGCCCACCGCGCGCCACTGGCCACCGTCGTCCATGCGGCCTTCGCCGTGCTGCTCGCCCGGCTGTCGGACAGCACCGACATCGCTGTCGGCACTCCTGTCGAGCGCCGCACGGAGACCGAACTCGACGACCTGATCGGCGGGTTCACCGATACCGTGGTGGTCCGCACCCACGTCGATGCGCGGGAGCCGTTCACCGAGCTGCTGACGCGCCGGCGCGACGGCGACGCGCAGCTCCACGCGCATACCGAACTGCCGTTCGAGGTCCTGATCGAGGCGCTGGCCGCGCCGCGGTCGACGGCGCATCATCCGCTGTTCCAGGTGGGCCTGTCGTTGCGCGACCGGGCGGCCGAATCGGCTCTGCCGGAATGGGATCTGCCCGGTCTTAGCGTGACCGAGGTCGACGCCGATTCCGCCGCCACGCCGCTCGATCTGCATCTGAGCGTGGCCGAAACCTACGGCGAGGACGGAAACCCCGCGGGAATCGGCGGCGCTCTCACATATGCGACCGACCTGTTCGAGGCCGCGACCGCGACCACGATCGCCGAGCGGCTGATCCTGCTGCTCGCGGAGGTGGTGGCCGATCCCACGACGCCGGTCGGTGACCTGAACATCCTCACACCCGACGAGCGGACCCTGCCGAACCCCGGCGTGCCCGGCGAACCGGATCCGGACGCCTCCACGCTGCCGGCCCTGCTGGCTGCCGCTGTCGCCGCCGCACCGCCGGATGCGGCGGCGCTGGTGGCCGACTCGGCCGATGTCGGAGAGCCCCATCCGGTCCCGGTGCGACTGAGTTACGCGGAACTCGACGCTCGGGTCAATCGTCTTGCGCGACATCTGATCTCGCTGGGCGTGGGCCCGGAGACCCGGGTGGCGCTGGTGATGCCGCGCGGTGCGGACCTGGTGATCGCGATGTTCGCGGTCTCGGTCGCCGGTGGCGCCGCTGTGCCGGTGGATCCCGATCAGCCCGTCGAAAGGATCGGCCGTCTCCTCGCCGCCGCCGAGCCGGTTGTCGTGCTGTCCGCGACGAACCTGCCGGTGCCGTCCGGGCCCAGTGCACCCGCCGAACCCGCTGTGATGGCCCGTGATTGGCGCGGCCGGTCCCAATCCATGCCGGCGTTCACCGAGGCGGGCCGGGGTGTCGCCCGCGAAGACGTCGTGCGCATCGACGAACTGGACCTGTCCGGCATCTCGCCGCGGCAGGTCGGCGACGACGATCGGCTCGCGCCGCTTCTCCCGCACCATCCGGCCTTCGTGCTTGTCGGTCCGGGGCCGAACGGCCGGCTCCGGGGCCTCACCATCCCGCACAGCGCCGCCGCGCACCAACTGGTCCGGTACCGAACACGATTCGAGCTCGGTTCCGACGATGCGGTGCTCCCGGCGACCACCTCGCCCTTCGAGTCGGCGGCCTGGGAGTTCTGGACCGCGGTCACGGCGGCCGGCCGGCTGGTACTCGCCGCGTCGGACGCCACCGGCGGTTCGCTGTCCGAGCTGATCGAGCGCGAGCGGGTGACCACCCTGCACACCGCGTCCGCGTCACCGCTCGAAGATGCGGCGCGCGGCGACGACGCGGCGGCGAGCCCGAGTTCGCTCCGACGCGTGATCGTCCTCGGCGATGTGCCCGGCGCGCCGCCGCAACGTCCGGACGTCTCGCATCCGGTGGAGATCCACCACCTGTCCGCCTACGCCGAGGGCGGGATCTCGATCGTCGACCATCGGCTCGACGTGGACCAAGCGGCCGCCGCCGCGCATCGGAACAGCCATATCTACGTGCTGGATTCACGTCTGCATCCAGTTCCCGTCGGTGTCTCCGGCGAGCTGTATCTGGCGGGAGCGGACCTCGCCCGAGGCTACGTCGCGGGTCCGGCCCGGACGGCGGAACGCTTCGTGGCCGACCCGTTCGGCGGCGGTGGGCGGATGTATCGCACCGGCGATCTGGTCGCGTGGACCGCGGCCGGCGATCTCGACTATCGCGGCCGCACCGATCAGCAGGCGGTGGTCCGGGGTTTCCGCGTCGAACCGGGCGAGATCGAGGCCGTGCTGCTGCGGTTGCCGCAACTCGCGCAGGCGGCGGTGGTGGCGAAATCCGATCCGCGCACCGGTGATCGACTGGTCGCCTATCTCGTCTCCGCCGATCGGGAACTCGATCTGGCGCAGGTGAGATCGGCGTTGCGCGCGGCGTTGCCGGATCGTCTGATCCCCGCCGCATTCGTGGTGCTCGACTCGCTCCCGCTGACCGCGAACGGGAAGCTCGATCGAGACGCGCTGCCGGAGCCGGAATCCGCGTCCACCGGTTTCCGGGCGCCCGTCACCCCGGTGCAGGGAGTCGTGGCCGGTGCCTTCGCCGAGGTGCTCGGCGTCGACCGGATCGGCATCGATGACGACTTCTTCGCGCGCGGCGGCAACTCCGTGCGGGCGGTCCGCACCGCCGAACGCATCGGCGCCGCACTGGGATTCGACGTGCCGGTCAGGGCGCTGTACGAGGCCGCGACGGTGGGGGCACTGGCGGCATGGCTGGAGCGCGGAACGCGACCGGCGCTGAGCGCGGCGCCGCGGCGGGAACCGCTGCCGCTGTCCTACGCCCAGCATCGGTTCTGGCTGCTCGACCAGTTCGACACCACCGCAACGGATTACATCATCTCGTGCGAGATCCGGCTGTCGGGCGCGCTGGATGTGGCGGTGCTGCGGCAGGCGCTGGCGGACCTGGTGGCGCGACACGACATACTGCGCACGGTCTATCCCGAGGCCGAGGCCGGGTCGGGCACCCCGATCCAACGGGTACTGCCTGTGGCCGAGGCGACGCCGGATCTCGAGGTCGTGCAGGCCGGCGCGGAGCGGGGGACAGGCGAATTCGGCGGCGGTGTCGACGTCACCGTCGACGTTCCGTTCCGAGTGCGTCTGCATCAGCTGTCCGGTACCGACTACGTGCTGGCGATCGCCGCCCACCGGATCGCCGTGGACGATCTCTCGATGAGGTTGCTGATCCGGGACCTCGCGACCGCGTATACATCCCGGCGCGCGGGCCGAGCGCCGGGATGGGCACCGCTACCCGTCCGCTACGCCGACTACGCGCAGTGGCAGCTCGCGGTATCGGGTTCCGAGGACGATCCGGACTCCCCGGTCTCCGGCCGATTGCGTTACTGGACAACGGAACTCGCCGATCTCGCGGACGAATCGCGCCGGCCCGCCGGTCGCCCGTCGCAGCGGAGTTTCGACGTCGGCGCGGTCGACATCACCATCGATCCGCGGGTGCACGCTGCCCTCACCGCGCTGGCGCCGGCATACAGCTCGACCGTGTCCACGGTGGTGCACGCGGCGCTCGCGGTGGTGCTGGCCCGGATGTCCGGTACCGACGACGTCACGATCGGCACCCCGGTCACCGGCCGTGGCGAACCCGGGCTCGCCGATGTGGTCGGCCCGTTCGCCGACATCCTGGTGCTGCGCAGCCGGGTCACGCCGAATCGCACCTTCGCGCAGTTGCTGACCGAGGTCCGCGACACCCATCTGCGGGCTGTCGCCAACGCCGGCGTCCCCTTCGAACGCCTCGTGGACGCGCTGGCTCCGCAGCGCGGCGAAGCGTGGCATCCGCTGACGCAGGTGGCGTTCTCGTTCGGCGATCCGGTGGCGTGCGGTTTCGACGTCCCCGATCTGAGTTCCGTGGTGGCGGAACCGGTCACCGCCGGCGAGCGGTTCGATCTGCGACTGAGTCTGCGCGAACATCGCACGGCCGGCGGCGGCGCGGCCGGGATCCGCGGTGAATTCACCTATGCCACCGATCTGTTCGACCGCGAGACGGTCGCGCAGGCCGCTGAGCAACTGGTCCGGATTCTGGCGACGGTGGCGCACGACGCCGACATCGCGCTCGACGGCCCGGAGATGCCCGCGGCATCCGGGACCGGCGCTCTCGTCGCGGACATCGACGTGCCGGTGCGCGCGCCCGTGACGCTGCCCGACCTGATGGCGGCCGCGGTCGCCGCCGATCCGGACGGTCCGGCGGTGGTCGTGGGCGGTCGCGCGTTCACCTACGCCCAGCTCGACCTGGCCTCGACCAAACTGGCCCGGCTGCTGATCGAACTGGGGGCGGGCCCGGATGTCCGGGTCGCGGTGGCCATCGGGCGTTCGCTCGAAGCCGTGGTGGCGCTGTGGTCGGTGGTCAAATCGGGTGCGGTGCTCATGCCGATCGATCCGAGTGACCCCGCCGACCGGATCGCCCGGATCGTGTCCGACTGTCGCGCGGACCTCGGCGTCACGGTGCGAGCCGTGGGCGCGCAGCTACCGGATACCGCGGGCGGCTGGATCGTGCTGGACGACCCGAGGTTCGCCTACGAGGTCGACTCCTGTTCCGGCGCACCGATTTCCGATGCCGACCGCACGGTCGCGCTGCATCCGGACAATGCCGCGTGCCTGCTCTACGCTCCCGATTCCGACGATGCCGCCGACCGGCTGGGCGCCGTCGTGCTCACCCACGCGGGTCTGGGGAATCTGAGCGCCGAACTCGCTGAGCGCTACGAGCCGGGACCGGCCGCTCGGGTTCTGGCCTTCGCGTCGCCCGCGCATGCGGCGGCGCTGCTCGAGCTGGTGCTCGCCGTCGGGGCGGCCGGGCCGCTGGTGATCGTGCCGCCGCACATCGCGGGAGGCGCCGAACTGGCCGGGGTCATGCGCGACCGCGAGGTGACGCATGCCGTCCTCGACGTGCCGACGCTCGCCGCACTGGACGCCGACCTTCCGGAGTCGGCGCAGATCATCCTCACCGGTGCCGAGCCGGTCGGGACCGATGCACCGGCGTGGTGGCCGAACGGCCCCGAGGGCCCGGATCCCCGCGTGCACATCGCCTTCGGCGCCGCCGAGAGCACCGTCGCCTTCGCGGTGGGCGAGGTGGCGGCGCCGGATGCGGTGCCGGCGATCGCCGCGCCGAACCGGGGCGTGCGCGCGGTGCTACTCGACGCACGATTGCGGCCGGTGCCGTCGGGAGTGGCCGGTGAGCTGTATCTCGGCGGTATCCAGCTGGCGCGGGGATATCACGACCGCCCCGGTGCCACCGCGGCCCGGTTCGTCGCCGATCCCAGCGGGGCGCCCGGGCAGCGGCTGTTCCGCACCGGCTACGTGGTCCGCCGGCAGCGCGGTGTGCCGACGCTGGAATACGTGGGCCGTACCGAACCGCCCGCCGGCGGCCCGGTGATCGAGCCGGCCCGCCGAGCACCGGAAACCCCGGCCGAACAGTTGATCGCCGAGGTCTTCGCCGAAGTGGCGGGGATCGAGCACGTCGGCGCGAACGACGACTTCTTCGCATTGGGCGGTGACATCGCGCTGGCCGTTCGACTCGCCGCGCGGGCTCGTATCCGAGGTCTGCGGTTCACGCCCCGCGACGTGTTCACCGCCCGCACGATCGAATCGCTCGCCCGCGTCGCGATCATCGAGGCGCCGGCCACCACCGGTGGGCCGATGCCGTTGCCGCCGATGGCGGTTCGGCTGCTGGGGCTGGCAGCGTCCGCGCTGCCGCAGCAGGCGATCGTGGTCGACCTTCCGTCCGACTGCGATCCCGAGCGGATCCGGGAAGCGGTGGCGGGTGTCCTCGAGCGGCATCCGATGCTGTCAGCGCGGCTGGACGACGAGGCCGGAGTCTTCGTGATTCCGGAAACGCCCCCGGCGGCGGTGTTGCGGCAGTTCGCGCCGGGCTCCGAGGCCGTCGATCTGGCGGTTCGAGCGATGGGCCGGGAACTGGATCCGGCGAGCGGGCACAACATCGCCTTCGGGCTGATCTCGTCGCCCGACGGCGGCGATGCGGTGGCGAATGTGGTGGTGGTCGCGAACTGCCTGGTGGTCGACGATACGACCTGGCGCATCGTGGTCGACGAGTTGTCGGACGCCTGGGCGGGCGGCCATTCCGCGCCCGCGGCCGTCGACGCCGGTCCGATCGGATTCGGTCGCGTCCTGCACGAGCGGGCGAACGCCGCCGAGACCGTCGAGCAACTCGACTGGTGGCACCACCATCTCCGGCCCGCCCCGGCCGACGCTCCGATTCAGGGGCTCGATCTCGCGGCGCGCGGCCGGGTTTCGCTGGTGATCACCGCCGAGGGCGCGATCGCCGTGGACGCGGTGGCGCGGGCCTACCATGCCACCGTCGAGGAGGTATTGCTCACCGCGTTCGCCCTGGCGCAGGAACCCACGCCCCGCGGCACCGCCGGCGACCTGATCGGTGCCGTGGTGCAGCTGCCGGCCGACGCTCGCGCGGCGTGCGGAGCGGAATACGCCACTACCGCAGGCGGTTTCACGGCCATCCACCCGTTGCTCGTGAGCCTTGCGGGAATCGATGTGGACGAGGCTCTGCTCGGCGGCCCCGCCGCCGGCGTGGCCATCGGCCGGATCAAGGAGTTGCGCCGCGCCGTACCCGATTCCGGGGTCGGCTACGGGCTGCTGCGTTATCTCAACCCGCGGACCGGTCCGCAGTTGGCCGCGGCGGCCCGAGGGCGCACCGCCTTCCGCTATCGGGATCTGCGTCCGGCGCGGCCCTATCCGGGACCGCCGCCCGGCGATGTGCTGCTCGACATCACCGTCGACGCGACCGACGACGGCCTGCTCGCGCGATTCGACTACGCGGCGTCGGTTTTCACCGTCGATCAGGTGAAAGAGTTCGCCGGACAATGGGTTCGCGCCCTGGGCGGCCTGGCCGAACACGGAACCCGGCCCGACGCCGGCGGTTTCACGGTGTCGGACTTCACCCTGGTGCGGATGGAGCAGAACGAGATCTCCGAGCTGTCGCAGATCTACCCGAATCTGGCGGATGTCTGGCCGGTACCCGCGGCACAGGCGGATATGCTGGCCGCCCGCGCCGACACCCCGGCGGGCCCGGCGCTGACCAGGGCGACCGTGGATCTCGACGGTGCCGTGGACGAATCCCGGTTGCGCGCCGCGGCGCAAGCCGTGCTCGAGCGTCACGACGCCCTCCGCGTCGCTTTCACCGCCGACCGCGCCGGCACTCCGATCCAGGTGGTGTCGTCCCGAGTCGAGGTCGCCTGGCGCGGTATCGATCTCACCGATCTCGACGTCGACGCGGCGCAGGCCGAAGCGACGCGCGTCGCCGAACTCGACGCCGCCGAGAATGTCGAGCCGGATCGGGCGCCGCTGCTGCGCTTCACCTTCCTGCGGCTGCCCGCCGCGGCCTACCGCCTGCTGATCACCGGCCATCGCGCGCTGATCGACGGCTGGTCGGCGTCGCTGCTCGTCCGGGATCTGCTGACGCGCTACGCGGTGGGTACGCGGACCCGGCAGCTGCCGAAATCCGTTTCCCACGCGGAGTATCTGCGGTGGCTGGTCGCACAGGATCTCACCACCGCACGCGCGCGGTGGCGGCACGCACTCGCCGGAGTCAGCGAACCGACGCTGCTGGCCCCCGCCGAGGCGGGCCCCGCCCGTTCGAACGAGACGGGCGTCGTCGGCTTCGAACTGTCGGCCGCGGAGACCGAGCGCTTGACCCGACTCGCGGTCCGGCTGAACGTATCGGTGGACACCGTGGTGCGGGCGGCCTGGGGCCTGGTCGTCGCGCGGGAGACCGGCCGCGACGACATCGTCTTCGGCGCAGTGGTTTCCGGCCGGCCCACGGCCCTGCCTGGAGCGGCGGCGATGGTGGGTTCGTTCCGGACCGTGGTTCCGGTGCGGCTGCGCGCGGCGTCCTCGGGCACCGTGACCGAGTTGCTGACTCGCCTGCAGGCCGAACAGTCCGCGCTGTCGGGATCCTGCTGTCTGGGCTTGCGCGATATCGAGGATGCCGCCGGTGTGGCCGGAATGTTCGACTCCCTGGTCGTATTCGAATCGTTCCCGGTCGATCGCGAGGTACTCGACCGGCTGACCGTCGACGGTGTCGGGGTCACCGGATTCGCCGTAGCGGACGATCTCGACTATCCGCTGACCGTTGTCGTGGTGCGCGACAACCAGCTTCGCGTCACCGTGAAATACGCGTGCGATGTCTTCGACGAATCCGCCGCCGGCGCCCTCTCGCGCCGGCTCGCCGCACTCGTCGCCCGGTTCGTCGAGACGCCGCAGGCGGACCTCGCCGGCCTCGACGTGTCGGAGGTCGACGGATCGGCGGCGCCCGCCGGTCCGGTACCACTGCCGGCGCGCGGGGCCCGTTCTCGCCGGGAGGGGCCGTCTCCGGCATGATGGGCGGCGCATACGTAACGGACCGGTCTGGTCAGACGACTAGATAGGCCGTAGGGTCGGGCGAGGTCTCGACCGTCCGGGTGGCGCCTCGCCGGGCGTCCCACGGAAGAGCTGAAACCGAATTCGAGCAGATAGCGAAGGTGTGAACATTGATTCGTCGACACTTCCGGCGTAGTGGTCTGAGAGCTGCTGCCGTGCTCGCGGCCACCGGAGTCCTCACAGGCGTCGTGGCCGGAGTCGGCGCAACGTCCGCCTCGGCGGACGATCCGGTCATCGCCTCGAAGTCGCTGTTGGCCGACCCGCAGTCGCCCGACGGATCGCGGATCGAGAAGGCCACCTACAAGGACGACCGCAGCATCCGGCTGTACGTCCACTCGGCGGCGATGAATCGCACCTTCCCGGTCGACGTGCAGCGCCCCGCCGACGCCTCGGTGCCGCGCCCGACCCTGTATCTGCTCAACGGCGCGGGCGGCGGCGAGGACGACGCGTCGTGGCAGAAGAAGACCGATATCGTCAACGGTTTCCTGGCCGACAAGAACGTCAACGTCGTGCAGCCCATCGGCGGTAAGTGGAGCTACTACACCGACTGGCTGAAGGACGACCCGAGCCTGGGCCGCAACAAGTGGAAGACCTTCTTCACCGAGGAACTGCCCCCGCTGATCGACGGCGCGCTGGGCACCAACGGCGTCAATGCCATTGCGGGCCTGTCGACTTCGGGCACATCGGTGCTGAACCTGGCGATCGCCAAGCCGGGCCTGTACAAGTCGGTGGCCGCCTACTCCGGCTGCGCGGAGACAAGCACACAGGTCGGCCGCGAAGCGGTGAAGCTCACCGTCAACACCTGGGGCGGCGGCGACGTGCGCAACATGTACGGCGAGGACGACAACCCGGCCTGGCAGGACAACGACCCGCTGCTGCACGCCGATCAGCTGCGCGGCGCGAACCTGTACATCTCCTCGGGTAACGGCCTGCCCGGCCAGTGGGACACCCTCAACGGCCCCTACGCCCTCCCCGGCGCCTACGGTCTGGGCAACCAGCTCGTCGTCGGCGGCGTGATCGAGGCCGCGACCAACTACTGCAGCCACGACCTGCAGACGAAGCTGGACTCGCTGAACATTCCGGCGACCTACAACTTCCGCAGCTCGGGCACCCACTCGTGGGGCTACTGGCACGACGACTTCCTCGACTCGTGGCCGGTGCTGGCCCGCGGTCTGGGCATCTGAGCGCCTCACCCGAACCACCGAATCCGCCTCGATCGCCCTCGCGATCGGGGCGGATTCGCTCTTTTTCGGGGCCTGGCTCATTAAAAAGTTCGGTTGCCCGTAAACTATTTTTCATGGATACGATCACCGTCGAATCCGGGCCGGCCGGCCGGAATCGGCTGCGTTCGCTCGTGGTCCTGCTGGGCCCGGCGTTCGTGGCGGCGATCGCCTACGTCGACCCCGGCAATGTGGCCTCCAATATCAGCGCCGGCGCGCAGTACGGCTATCTGCTGGTGTGGGTGGTCGTCATGGCGAATGTGATGGCCGCGCTGGTGCAGTATCTGTCGGCGAAACTGGGCGTGGTGACCGGCCGCTCACTACCGCAGATCGTGCGCGAACGAGCCGGGCGCCCGGTCCGGCTGGCCTACTGGGGACAGGCCGAATTGGCCGCGATGGCAACCGATCTCGCCGAAGTCGTCGGCGGCGCCATCGCCTTGAACCTGCTGTTCGGACTGCCGCTGCTGCTCGGCGGCGTGATCACCGGCGTGGTGTCGATGGCCTTGCTGGCCGTGCAGAACCGCCGCGGACAGCAGCCGTTCGAGCGCGTGATCATCGGCCTGCTGGCGGTGATCGCGATCGGCTTCCTGGCCGGTGTGGTGATCTCGCCGCCCGCACCGTCCGGCGTGGTGGGCGGGCTGGTGCCGCGATTCGACGGTGCGCAGAGCGTGCTGCTCGCCGCCGCGATGATCGGCGCCACGGTGATGCCGCACGCGATCTATCTGCACTCCGGCCTGACCCGCGACCGGCACGGCCGCACCGAGCCGGGCCCGCGCCGCAGCCGCCTGCTGCGCGCGACCCGCATGGACGTCGGGCTCGCGATGATCATCGCCGGTGCGGTCAATCTGGCGATGCTGCTGATGGCCGCCGCCACGCTCGGCGGCCGCGATATCGACTCGATCGAATCCGCGCACGCCGCGGTCCGCGAGGTTCTCGGTTCCTGGGCGGCCCTGCTGCTGGCCGTGGCCCTGCTGGCCTCCGGCCTGGCGTCCACCTCGGTGGGCGCCTACGCCGGCGCGATGATCATGGACGGGCTGCTGCGCCGCAAGGTCCCACTGCTGTTCCGCCGCGTGGTCACCCTGATTCCCGCTCTGCTGATCCTCGCCGCCGGCGTGGACCCCACCCGCGCCCTGATCGTCTCGCAGGTGGTGCTGTCCTTCGGCATCCCGTTCGCGCTGATCCCGCTGGTGCGGTTCACGAGTGATCGCGTTCTGATGGGTGCCGACGCCAATCATCGGGCGACCACCGCGGCCGCGTGGCTGATCGCCGCGGTGATCAGCGCGTTGAACCTGCTGCTGATCTATCTGACCGTGGCCGGTGGATAGCGGCCGTCACGCCGTCGTCCGTCGATAATGCTCCGCGATCTCGTCGCTCGTGGTCACCCAGACCCCCGGATGGTTCACCACGTAGTCGAGCGCCTCGTCCAGATAGCGGTGCCGGAACGCCTGCCCGGTGACGAACGGGTGCAGCGCCAGCGCCAGTACGCGGCCGCTGTCGGCGGAATCGGCGTAGAGCTGGTCGAGCTGGTCGCGGACCATGCGGACGAAGTCGGGGCCGGTGAGGCCCTTGCTGACGAAGATGCCGATGTCGTTCAGTTCCACCGAATACGGAACACTCAGCAGCCCGGGCACATTCAGCCGATAGGGCTGATCGTCGTTGGTCCAGTCGAGGACGTACTCGAGTCCCAGTTCGGCCAGCAGCTGCGGCGTGTGGAAGGTTTCGGTGAGGCCCGGCCCCATCCAGCCCCGGGGCCGGCGGCCGGTGGTCTTCTCGATGGTGGTGACGATATCGGTCAGCACCCGGCGTTCGTCGTCCAGTGACAGTCCGGTGTGCAGATGGCTGTTGCTGCTGCCGTGCGCGAGCCAATCCCAGCCGCGCTCCTTGCCGGCCGCGATGATCTGCGGATACCGTTCGCCCACATCGGAATTCAACAGGGCGCTGGCCCGGATTCCGTACTTGTCGAGCAACTGGATCTGGCGCCAGATGCCCACCCGCGGGCCGTAGTCGCGCCAGCCGTAGTTCAGGGCGTCCGGCGTCAGCGCGGTGGTGCCCTCGTAGGTCGCGGTGCCCGGCAGGTCGACGTAGAAATGTTCGATATTGAGGCCGACGTAGAACGCGACTCGTTTACCCTCGGGCCAGTGGATCGGCTCGCGCTCGGTGATGGGGGAGTAGTCGTACAGTGTGATGTCCGTGCTCATGCCGGTATCGTCAAACCTTGCCATACATGTGAAGGTCAATCGAAAGCCGTTGTGAGGTAGGGCATATGCGAATCGGCGAGTTGGCGGAGCGGACCGATACGTCCCGGCGGCTGTTGCGGTACTACGAGGAGCAGGGCCTGATCCGGGTGCGCCGCTGCGCCAACGGTTACCGCGACTACGACGAGCGTCTGGTCGATCAGATCCTGCACATCCGCGGTCTCCTGGACGCGGGCCTGCCCACCCGGATCATCAAGCAGATCCTGCCCTGCCTCGACGACCCGCGCGACATCCATTTCGCCGACGCCACACCGGAGATCATCGCCACCCTCGAACATCAGCGTGACCGCCTGACCCAGCGCATCGACCTGCTCACCCGCAACCGCGACGCCATGACCGCCTACATCGGCGAACTCCGCGGCTGCGCCCGCCCGGCCTCGGTGGGTCAAGACGGTGTGGTAAGGGTCGGTGCGCCCGGTAAGTAGCCGCTGGGCAGTCGCCCGGTGGTACCAAACTGGTACTATCGCTCTGTGGCGATCAACGTACGGTTCACCGATGACAATGAGGCGGCAGTCAAGAGACAAGCCGAGGCAGAGGGCATCAGCATCAATACGATGATCAACAAGGCTGTGGCCGAATATGTGGCGCGCCACGACCATCGCGATCGGGCACGTGAAATCCTGGACGTCGAAATGGGCCGCTGGGCAGAACTTCTGGATCGGCTGAAGTGACCGATCTTCCCGAGGATTCCGTAGTCTACGTGGATCTGGAGGACGTCCTCATGATCGCGGATCGGGTGACAGGCGATGTCCGGACGATGGTGCGGGATATCGGCCT
The DNA here is from genome assembly GCF_001612965.1 of Nocardia kruczakiae NBRC 101016. Taxonomy (GTDB): domain Bacteria; phylum Actinomycetota; class Actinomycetes; order Mycobacteriales; family Mycobacteriaceae; genus Nocardia; species Nocardia kruczakiae. The sequence goes on along the minus strand of NZ_BDBL01000025.1, from coordinate 129,723 downwards.
ACTGCAGTCGGCGGTGTACCGCCCGCAAACTCGCGCATTCGGGGTGGTGGTCTACCCAGGCGTGTTCGAGAAGGCGGCCGCACTGCTCCAGTCGTTGTCACGGAATCATCCGTTCATCGACGGCAACAAGCCGACAGCCTGGTTGGCGTGCATGATGTTTCTCGCGTTCAACGGCGTACAACTTCGAGTCGACACGGACTACTGCGAAAACTTGGTCGTGGACGTCGCCACCGGTGCGGTCGTCGAGATCCCGGCCATCGCCAAGGCTCTGGAATACCTCGCTGTCCGCTGATCGCCGTCGGGCGGCGGTTTACGCTCCCGTCTCCGCGGCGCGGCGGTAGCCGCGTACGGCCGGGTAGCCGAAGACGACGATCATGCCGAGGACCCAGGCGACCGTCTTCCACAGGGGTTCGGCGACCGGGCCGTCCCAGCAGAGGCCGCGCATGGCGTCGATGGCGGTGCTCATGGGCTGGTTCTCGACGATCGTCTGGAGCCAGGTGGGGTAGGCGAAGACCGGGACGAAGCCGGAGTTGAAGAACATCAGCAGGGTGTTGATGATGCTGATGATGTTGACCAGCATCACGCCCTCGGAGACGGTGGCCAGGGCGGTCACCATCACCGCGAAGCCCACGCCGAACAGCACCGGGATGCCGATCATGGCCACCGACGCCAGCGGGCCGTTCCAGAAGCGGAAGCCGATGCAGACGCCGACCGCGATCACGAACAGCGTGGTCACCAGGACGCGCAGCGCCTCGGCCAGCAGCCGCCCGGTGAGCCCCGCGGCCCGGTGGATCGGCATGGTCCAGAAGCGGCCGAGCAGGCCGGTGTACTTCTCGGTTTTGAAGCCCAGTGCGCTGACCACCGCTCCGGACATGGCCGCCACCAGCGTGATCAGCGGGACCGTGCCGTAGACGCTGGGCATGCCGGTGGCCGCGGTGATCGAATCGCCGAGCACGATCCGGAACATCAGCAGGGTCAGGGCCGGGTAGATCAGCGTCTGGATGGTGGTCGCGGGGTCGCGCGCCCACACCATCAGCAACCGCTTGCACTGGATCAGGCTGTGCCGCGCCCAGGTCGCGACGGACCGCTCCGAGCGCGGCGCGACCGTCGGCAGTGGCGTCTGCCAGCCGGGGGTTTCCGGGGCGGTCTCGGTCGTTTCGATGGTCAGACTGCTCACGATCGCCTCACGCTCGCCCACACCGCCAGCGGTACGAACGCCGCCGTCAGACTGATCAACCACACCAGCGGCACCCACAGCACATGCCAGCTCACCCCGCCCGCGGCCATATCCCGCAGCGCGAAGGAGAACTGCGAGACCGGCTGATTACGCGCGAACGGCCGAATCCACGCCGGGAATCCGGATTCCGGCACGAAGCCGCACGACAGCATGCCGAGGATCAGCGTCGGCAGCGTCAGTGCCTGACTCAGCGCCTCCGGACTCTTGGTGAAACTGCCCAGCGCGTCCGCGCCGACGGCCAGCACGGTTCCGACGGCCAGCGAGAACGCGCAGAACAGTACGGCCTGGCCGAGACCGGCGGTGAACCGGAAACCGATCATGTAGCCGAAGATCAACGCCGCGATCAGTGAGGTCACCGAGCGCACCAGACCCGCGCAGATGCGCGAGGTCAGCGGGACCATCGGCCCGATCGGCATGGTCTGCATCCGGGTGTGCAGACCGGTCATCGATTCGAAGGCGGCGATCTGCGCATTCGACATCATGGTGAACGACATGGTCTGCAGCACGATGATCGGCATCACGAACTGCGCGTAGTCGATGCCGCGGAACTGCATCACATAACGCAGCGGCAGATAGAAGCCGAGGGTGAACACCAGCGGCGTGATCACCGCGACGACCAGTTCCCCCTTGGTCGCCATCGTGCGCACGATCCGCCCGGTCAGCGCCCGCCACTGGGCGAAGCTGGAGATCCGCGCCTCGGGCATCTGGGCGAAGAGGCGGGTCTCGGCGGCCACCGGCGCGCTCACTGAACTCCGCCGGAATGACCGGTGATGGACAGGAAGACGTCGTCGAGCGAGGGCCGCCGCAGCGCGATATCGGCCAGTTCCAGGCCCGCGGCGTCGAGACGGCGCACCGCCTCGGCCAGGGTGCTCGCCCCGTCCGGAGCGGGAATGGAGATCCGGTCACCGGCGAATTCGTGCCGCAGGGCCTCGGGCACCAGCTCGCCGAGCGCGGTCACCGCCTTGCGCAGTTGCGTCGGGTCCAGCGGGACCACCTCGCAGTAACTGCCGCCGGTCTTCTCCTTGAGTTCGTCGGCGGTGCCCTCGGCGATCACCGTGCCCTTGTCGATGACGATGATGTTGTCGCTGAGAACGTCGGCCTCTTCCAGATACTGCGTGGTCAGCAGTACCGTGATGCCCTGCTCCTTGAGCGCGTTGACCAGATCCCACACGCCCTGGCGGCTGCGCGGGTCGAGGCCGGTGGTCGGCTCGTCGAGGAAGACCACCTCCGGCCGCACCACCAATCCGCAGGCGATGTCGACGCGGCGGCGCATACCGCCGGAGTAGTGCCGCACCGCGCGCTTACCGGCGCCGACCAGGTCGAATTCCTCGAGCAGAGTGTCGGCGCGGCGACGCGCGTCCTTCTTGGGCAGGCCCATCAGCCGCCCGAACAGTTCCAGGTTCTCGCGGCCGGAGAGATTCTCGTCCAGCGCGGCGTACTGCCCGGTCATCATGATCGAGCGGCGTACCCCGGCCGCATCGGCGACCACGTCGTGCCCGGCCACCGAGGCGCTGCCCGAATCGGGGCGCAACAGGGTGGACAGGATCTTGACGGTGGTGGTCTTGCCGGCGCCGTTGGGGCCGAGGATGCCCAGTACCGAGGCGCGCGCGGCGGTGAAGCTGATGCCCTGCAGCGCCTGGACCTCGCCGAAGGATTTGCGCACATCGTCGACCACGACGGCCGGATCGGTGCCCGATGCGGTCACAGCGGTATCGGCACCGGTGGTGATGTCGGTGCTCACCCGAGACGCTGCCGCGTCGGTGCCCACCCGAGACGCTGCCGCGTCGGTGCTCACCCGAGACGCTGCCGCGTCGCCGCCCGAATCCTCACGCGGTGTGTGCGATTCTGCGTTGTCCAAACTCGGCATCAACTCTCCACTATCGGCCGGGCCGCGACCGGATTGTCCGGAACGCTGATCTTTGTCCCGGTTGATGGATACCTTCCACCGGGCGCGATGTTACTTCGTCCGGCCGCGCGGCCGTCGGTGCCGCGGGCTCGGGGCGTCGACCGGGCTCCCGGCGTTTTCCGCCGCGGTAGTTTTCTACCGCGATCTGAAACATGGCGTTGTCGAAACGTGTCGGCGGGTTCAATCTGTGGCGTTGCTCACACTTCCGGCGGCGAATCGTCCTCGATCACCATTGTCGCTGGTCCGGACGCGGACCGTGCGGTTCGTAGGATGTTCACGGTTGTTGTCGCTCGCCCGGACCGCGCCCTAGTCTGACGATCAGGGGAGCGGTATCGATTCCCGCACCCGCCCGCGGCATCGTCGCCCGCCCGCTGCTGGTGCACACGTCGAACGAATGCCGAGGTCTCCGCCGGCGAGAGGGTGGCCAATGGCCGAGATGCTGAAGTCCCACGATCCACGCACCGGCGAGCTCATCGGCGAATATCCGATCATGGACGCGGCCGCGGTCACCGAGATCGTGCGTGCCGCTCGATCGGCCGAGACCTGGTGGGCGGCAATCGGATTCGCCGGGCGCAAGCGCTGGCTGCTGGAATGGAAGCGCAGTATCGCCCGCAACGCCGGCGAACTGGCCGAACTGATCTGCACCGAATCGGGTAAGCCGCGCGTCGACGCCGCGATCGAGATCATGCTCGCCGTGGAACATCTGAACTGGGCCGCGCGCAACGCCGAAAAACTCTTGGGGCGAAGCAAACTCGCCTCGACCTGGCTCACCCGCAATCAGCGGGCCTCGGTGGGTTATCTGCCGCTGGGTGTCGTCGGGGTGCTCGGCTCGCCGAACAATCCGGTCTTCACCCCGATGGGCTCGATCGCGTATGCGATGGCCGCCGGCAACGCCGTGGTGTTCAAGCCCAGCGAGCTCACTCCGGGTGTCGGTATCTGGCTGGCCGACAGCTGGGCGGCACTGGCACCGAACAAGCCTGTCCTGCAGGCGATCACCGGAACCAGCGCGACCAGCGCCGAGCTGTGCCGCGCCCGGGTCGACAAGATCGCCTACGCCGGCTCCGAGGCCGGTGCGCGCGAGGTGATCGAACTGTGCGCGCCCACGCTGACGCCCGTCGTGGTCGAGAAGGCCGGCAAAGGCACGATGATCGTGCACGTCGACGCGAAACTCGACACCGCGGCCGAGGCGGCGGTGTTCGGCGCCATGTCCAACGCGGGGCAGAGCCCGGCCGGTATCCAGCGGGCCTACGTCGCGGACTCGGTCTACGAACCGTTCCTGGAAAGGGTCGTCGCCCAGGCGCGTTCGCTGCGTCCCGGTGGCGATCGCAAGGCCTCCTATGGCCCGATGATCATGGATGCCCAGGTCGACGTGGTCCGCCGGCAGGTCAAGGATGCGATCGCGCGCGGCGGCCGGGCCGTGGTGGGCGGCCTGGAATCGATCCGCGAACCGTATATCGAGCCGATCGTGCTGACCGATGTGCCCGAGGACAGCCAGGCGATCACCGCGGAGGCGGTCGGGCCGGTGCTGATCGTGAATCGGGTGGCGAATATCGACGAGGCGATCGACCGCATCAATGCCGCCGATCAAGGCCTGGCGGTCTCGGTGTTCACCCGCGACGTGCGGGGTGTCGCCGACTTCGCCGAACGCATCAGAACCGGTGTGGTGACCGTGAATTCGACCATGGCCTACGCCGCCAACCCGGCCCTGCCCTTCGGCGGGGTCGGCGAGTACGGGCAGGGGCATACGCACGGCGAGGCCGGATTGCGCGAATTCAGCCGCACCCTGGCGATCGCGGAGAAGCGCTATCGGGCCCCGGTGGATCTGTCGAGTTTCGACCGGCACCCGCGCCATCTGCGGTTGACGCGGGCGATCTTCCGGATGCGCCACGGCCGGTTCTAGCCGCGGCCGGCTCCGGCCGCACGAGCGCGCCCGCTACGCCTCGAGCTGTTCGCCCTGCGCCGCCTCCGGCGCTGAATTCCAGCCCAGCAGAACCGCTTCCATCAACGCGCACACCCGGGCGACATGTTCCGGCCGATTCTCGAAGCGCACGCGCCGCCCGACGTCGACGACCTGCGCGATGGCCGCATGGACGCGGCAGCGTGCCTCGGCCGGCTCGTCGTCGAGCAGATGCGCCCATTCGAGCACGTTCTGCCGCTGCACCGAACGCAGCTTCTGCTGTTCGGCCGCAGGAAGATTCGAGAATTCGGCGAAGTAGACCGGCAGGATCTCCGGTGTCGAGAAGGTCAGCCGCGCGAACCGCGCCGCGATGCGCAGCGCGGCGTCGGAGCGGCTGGTCGCTTCCGCCAGTGCCTCGGAATTCGCGATCGCGACGCGTTCCCCGGTGCGGTGGAACGCGGCGGCCAGTAGATCGGATTTACTCGCGAAGTAGCGGTACACGCTGGACGCGTTGATACCGACCGCCGCGCCGATCTCCTCGATACTGGCCTCGTGATAGCCCTGGCGGCCGAAGATGCGGATCGCCTCGGTGAGCAGCTGTTCGCGTTTGGAACTCAGCGGCAGCCCGCGCACCGGCGCCCCGGTGGCCGCCGGGTCGGGCAGCGGCGGCAGCTCGGTGTGCAGGAGCGACCAGCACATATCGAGCATCAGATCGGTCAGCCGCGCGTTGGACAGGGCGGTGCGGTGCGCGGTGATGCTGCCGATCACGCCCAGCATGCCGGTCGCGATCAGTTCCACGTCGGCGGGCGGCGCCTCCGGCCGCAGCGCGGCGACCGCGGATTCGATCAGATCCTGCAGTTCGTCGTAGATCACCCGGATGCGCGTGCGGTCCTCGCGCTCGAGGTAGCGGCGCTCCCAGCGGTACAACCCGCCCTCGCGGCGCACATCGATGGTGTGCTCGGCCAACGCACGGATCAGCGCGGTGAGTCGCGATTTCGGATCGAGTCCGGGTTCGTCGGCCGCCTTGGCGGCATCGAGCAGTTGCTGGGCGCCGGCCTCGGCGGCGGCCACCAGCAGTGCGTACTTGTTGGCGAAGTGGCGGTACAGCGCCGGTCCCGAGATGCCCACCTCGGCGGCGATCTCGTCCACGCCGACCGGGTGATAGCCGCGTTCACTGAAGGCGCGGGCGGCGACCCGCACGATCTGTGCCTTGCGATTCTTCGGCCGACGCCGGGTCGTCGTGGTGGTACCCGGTCGCGCGGATGCGAGCCCGGCCTCGCTGCGATCCGCGACCATACACCTCTCCTTCTGCGTTTCGGCTCGTCGACGGCGCCGATTGGTTGACAGCGCCGGACAAGTCAACATAAGTTAACCACAATTCGCAAAGTTAACCATCATTCTCGCCTCGTCGCCACCGGCGGCGGCCCACCTGGGAGTAACCATGAGCGATCACGACCACACCCCCGGCCTCACCATCGTGCGGGACGATCGCGTTTTGCGGGTGACCATCGACAATCCCGGGCGCAAGAACGCCCTCAGCTACGACGCGATGATCGCCCTCGGTGACACGCTCGGGAATGTGGCCCAGGATCCGTCGATTCGCGTCGTCGTGCTGACCGGGGCTGGCGGTGATTTCTGCACCGGCGCCGATCTGGCCGCCGCGGCCGCCGAGAAGGAGCGGGGCATCACCCCCGAGATGACCATGGACGGCGCGAACCGGATGATCCGTTCGATCATCGACGCGCCGGTGCCGGTGATCGCGCGGGTGCGCGGCGCCGCCGCGGGAATCGGTGTGGCGCTGGCACTTTCCGCCGATTTCACCTACGCGAGCGAGGAGGCCTATCTGCTGCAGGCCTTCATCAACATCGGCCTGATGCCCGACGGTGGCGCCGCCGCACTGGTGGCCGCCGCGTCCGGGCGGGCGCTGGCCGCGGAACTGGCACTGCTCGGGGAGCGGCTGCCTGTCACCGAGGCCTATCGGCGCGGCCTGCTGGCCGGCGTCCTGCCCGTCGACGAGCTCGATGCGAAGGTCGAGGCGGTCGCCGCCAAACTCGCCCACGGCCCGCGCCGCGCCCTCGAACTCACCAAACGCACCCTCAACCGGGCCGCCCTCGCGTCGTTGGACGAGGCGCTCGCCGCCGAGAAGGCCGGACAGGCGGAGTTGCTGCGCGGACCCGATTTCGCCGAGGGCGCCGCCGCGATGCTGGGCAAACGCAAAGCGGTATTCGCGCACTAGGACGCCCCGGTCGCTAGCCGCCCGCGCTCCCGTCTTCCGGGAGTGCGGCATCCAGCACCGGATCCGAGGTCGCCGTCGGATACTCGTAGCCCACCCAGCGGTTGCGATTCGCCCAGCCGACCAGATCGAATCGCCAGCGGAACGGCCAGGTTCGCGACACCGTCATGAACAGCACCGCCCCGAGGGCCGCGTAGTCGTCGTGCGCCGACAGCAGCGCCCGCTGCTGGCGCGGAGAGGCGGTGAAGAAGGCCTCGAACATCGAGATCGACTGCGCGGTCGTCAGCCGCCCCAAGCCGTAGAGGCCGCGCATCCGCATCCAATACACCAGCCGCGCCTGCCACGGCCACAGCGCCGCGACCGGATCGGCGCCCGTGCGCACCGCGTCGACCAGCGTGTCGACCAGCGCGAACGAATCGGCGACGCTGTAGCCGGTGCACGGATGCATCATGCCGCCGCGGGAGCCGAACGGCACCGGATCGTCGCCGCGCAGCGACCGGCGCATCGGCGGGGGCGGCTGATCCAGCGGATAGTGCGCGGCCTCGGACGGTTCGTCACCGCGCAGCAGGACGCCGTGCGCGGCGAGCCGATGCAGGGTGCGCCGGCGCAGTTCGTGCTGCGGCATGCCGCCGCGCAGGCCGAGACTGGTCTCCTCGAAGATCACCGTGCCGTCGCCGAGCGGGACGGCGTACAGGAACGAGGGCGGCTCGTCCGGTCCGGCGCCGTTCTCGTCGCGCCAATCCAGCAGCAGCCCTTCGCCGTCGGCGATCATCGGTGCCGCCCGGTCGGCATCGACGAAGATGCCGTGCGCGCTGGCGGTGCGCCGCGACCCCGGCGAAGCCAGACCGCGGGTATCGACCACGGCGGCGGCGGTGACGGTGCCGCCGTCCTGCAATTCGACGCGATGAGCGTCGACAGAGGTAGCGCGGCCGGCCAGGACGGTGGCATCGTCTAGGGGGAGCGCGTCGCGTAGCCCGGGCTTGGAGAGTACGCAGTACGGCCTGTCGATTCGATGTGGCGTCTGCGTCCAGACGGTGGGCGCCTCGATGCGCTGGGCGATCGCGCTGTGCGGCAGCCACGCGGGAAGTTCGTCGACCCAGCAGGAGAAGGTCGGCGGCCACAGCCGCTCGGGCCGCGGATCCACCGCCACGACGTCGAGCCCCGCCCGCATCGCGCGGTGTGCGACGGCACGGCCGGTCGGCCCGAGCCCGACCACGCACAGATCGGCTCGACGGACATCCTGCGCACTCATGGCTGCATTCTCCCAGCCCGGCCCCGCATCGCCGCGCAGGCCGTGGACGTTACGCCCCGAAAATTCGTGGCGTAGCAATTCGCGTCGTGAAATGCGTTGGGGCAGTTCATAACCTGAGACCACGGGCGCCGTCGGGGGGTGCTCGCGAACTGCTGGTGGCCAGGGAGAACGAGATGCGAAGATATCGATACGAGGGGCGAATTCCGCGGCGCAGATTCAGGCCGCGAATCGGTCCGGTCACCGCCGTGGTGCTCGCGGCGAGTGCGCTGATGATGTACCCCGCCACCGGTTTCGCCGATCCGGTGCCGTCGGGATCGGGGGGAGGGGAGTCGGCGATCGTCGGAGTGCGCACCGACGACGCGCGGCATCAGACGGTCACGGTCCATTCGGCGTCGATGGCCAAGGACATCGAGGTACAGGTCCAGCGCGCCGCCGATCAGGCCACACCGCGGCCGGTGCTGTATCTGCTGCTGGGCGCGGGCGGTGGCATCGACGGCGCCACCTGGGCGAGCCGCACCGATGCGTTGAATTTCCTGGCGGACAAGAACGTCAACGTCGTGACGCCGATCGGCGGTCAGTTCAGTTATTACACCGACTGGAAACGCGACGATCCCTTTCTCGGGCGCAACAAATGGCGCACGTTCCTGACCGAGGAACTGCCGCCCCTGCTCGACAAATTCCTGAATGCCAACGGTCGCAACGGTATAGCCGGATATTCGATGTCCGCGACCACGACATTGGCGCTGGCCGCCCTCACTCCCGGACTGTATTCCGCAGTCGGGTCCTACAGTGGCTGTGCGCAAACCAGCGATCCGATGGGACAGGAATTCGTGCGCCTCACGGTGAATACCTGGGGATGGTCGAATACCGACAACATGTGGGGCCCGACGGGTGATCCGGAATGGGCGCGCAACGACCCCTACGTGCACGCGGAAGGATTGCGCGGCAAGGCGATCTATATCGCCAACGGCACCGGACTGCCGGGCCCGTACGACACCTACGGCGGCAAGTACTCGCTGCCGGGAGCATGGGGTTTCTCGAATCAGATCGTGATCGGCGGCATCATCGAGGCGGCCACCAACCTCTGCGCGCACAACATGCAGACGCGATTGGATTCGCTCGGCATTCCGGCCACCTACAATTTCCGGCCCACGGGTACCCACACCTGGGGTTATTGGCAGGACGACCTCGAGCAGTCGTGGCCGGTTCTCGCCGGAGGCCTGGGATTGTGATCGATATCTCGAGTCGGAGCGGACGAGATGAAAATGCAGCATCATCGCTGATTATTCGTGACAACGGTCCGCGGTCCGGGTGCCGGGAAATATCGCGCACTTCCCCTACCATGGGCTGCCATGAGTAGGGTGCGGTTCTCGGCGACAGCCGTGTTCTTTTGCGCCTTGGTCGCCATAATTACGGGCCAGGCGCCCGTGGTCGGCGCATATCCGGTGGAAGTTCCGCCATTGCCCGGCGCGAACGATTTCAGCTGCCGGCCGACGCCGGACAAACCGTATCCCGTGGTGCTGGCGCACGGCGCCGCCACCGACGCGCAGCGCAGTTTCGGAGCATTGGCGCCCGCGCTGCGCCGCGCGGGATATTGCGTATTCGCGGCCGATATCGGCCGGGTTCCGTTCCCGGCGCCGGGCACGAGCGGTGCCGCCGATCGGGGGTGGCCCGGCCTGGGCCCGGTGGCGGCGGCCCTGCAGGGAAATGTGATCTACGGCGTCGCGGACATCGCGTCGCAGACGACGGAGCTCAGCACCTTCGTCTCGACGGTCCGCAACGCCACCGGCGCGGCGAAGGTGATCATGGTCGGCCATTCCACCGGCGGCACCGAGATCCGCGAGCTGGTGCGGCGCCGCCCCGACGTGGTGGCGAGTGTGGTCACCGTCGGGACGCCGTACCGGGGATCCACCTTCGAGGGCCTGCCCAGCATGTTCCCGTTCTACGGGGCCCTCGGGATGGACGGGCAGCAGACCGCGGCGCAGGTCTTCGGGCCCGCGGGGGCCGAACAGGTCCCGGGCGCCCCGACGCTGGCCGCGCTGAACGCCGGCGGCGAGACCGCGCCCGGCATCCGCTACACCGCGATCGCGAGCCGCACCGACGAGGTGATCACGCCTGCCGAGACCGCGCTGCTGGCCGCGCCCCGGCCGGGGGACCGTAATTCCTGGGTGCAGGACGGCTGCCCGAACCTCGCGGTCGGCCACGACGAGTTGCTGTCGGCCCCACGCGTGATCGCCGACGTCCTGGCCGCCGTCGAGGACGCGCCGCCGCCCCCGCCCTGCTGAGTCGCGGCGCCCCGGCGAGCCGAGCCGGATCGGCTACTTCGGCGTCACCCAGGTGGTGATGTCGGCGTGTACGACCTCGACGCCGTGTTTGTCGTAGATCGACACGGGGACAACCACTTCCGTGCCCTCGGTGAGGGCGTCGAAGTCCGGGATCCGGTCGAGTTTCGCGACTGCGCGCAGACCCGATTCGGCCTTGGCCAGATACTGCACGTTCATCGCCTTGGGGATCCAGCGGTGGGTGGTCGGCACCGTCGCCTCGCTCAGCATGCCCATCGCGACCTCGGCCAGATTGCAGGCCGCGATCGCGTGGAAGGTGCCCAGATGATTGTGGATCCCGAACCATTTCGGCGCGGTGACCTCGCACAATCCCGGCTCCAGCCGCACGACGTTCGGGACGACGGTGCCGAAGTAGGGGACGCGGGCGATCATGCCGACCGAGAACAGGGCATGTCCGAGCCGGTTGTCGGGCAGCTTCTTCCAGCCGCGATACGTGGCGGTCTCTGTGCTCATGGTCGGCATCTTACTCTTGAGTAAGTTCGACGCGCCGCGACCCGGTCCGGTACCGTCCGACCAGGACCGCGGCATGTCCGCCGGAGCGGACGACCCCCGATTTGGAGTGGGTGGGGGGCCTCGGGCATACTGTTCGGGTTGCCTGCAGCGGTGGTGTGCGTCCATCGCCGGTAGGTGAGCAGGACCCACTGAGTATCGGCGTCGAGTCCGGCGCGGGTACGTCCGGGACGAAGTTCCGAGACCCACCAGGTGAAGTATGCCCGGGGTCGGAGAATGAGCGGAGAGGCGACACGCCCGACCGCGTGGACCGGAAGAACCATGACAGATGAACAGCGGCGATGGATCGGGTGCGCCCCGGTCGTGATGGTGGCTGATGCGTCTTCGTGTGTTCGGGCTGTGCAAATGAGGGTGATTCGGGAGCGAAAGCTTCTGGGTCACAACGTAAGCGGAGAAAAGGACACTCAGCGTGGCGGGACAGAAGATCCGCATCAGGCTCAAGGCCTACGACCATGAGGCGATCGATGCGTCTGCACGCAAGATCGTCGAGACGGTGACCCGCACCGGTGCCCGCGTCGTCGGGCCGGTGCCGTTGCCGACCGAGAAGAACGTGTATTGCGTCATCCGCTCGCCGCACAAGTACAAGGACTCGCGCGAGCACTTCGAGATGCGCACGCACAAGCGGCTGATCGACATCCTCGACCCGACGCCGAAGACGGTCGACGCGCTCATGCGCATCGATCTGCCGGCCAGCGTCGACGTCAACATTCAGTGACGGGGATTGCAGATATGACTGACAACAAGAACAGGCCCGCCGCGGGCATCCTGGGCACCAAGCTCGGTATGACCCAGGTGTTCGACGAGAAGAACCGCGTCGTTCCGGTGACCGTCGTCAAGGCCGGGCCGAACGTGGTGACCCAGATCCGCACCGAGGAGCGCGACGGCTACTCCGCCGTTCAGATCGCTTTCGGCGCGATCGACCCGCGCAAGGTGATCAAGCCCGTCGCCGGGCAGTTCGCCAAGGCCGGTGTCACCCCGCGTCGCCACGTCGCCGAGATCCGCGTCGCCGACGCCGGCTCGTTCGAGGTGGGCCAGGAACTGTCGGCCGATGTCTTCGAAGAGGGCACCTACGTCGACGTGACCGGCACCAGCAAGGGCAAGGGCTACGCCGGTGTCATGAAGCGTCACGGCTTCAAGGGCCAGGGCGCGGCCCACGGTGCGCAGGCCGTGCACCGCCGGCCGGGCTCCATCGGTGGTTGCTCCACCCCGGGTCGTGTGTTCAAGGGCATGCGGATGGCCGGCCGGATGGGTAACGACCGCGTGACCACGCAGAACCTCTCGGTCCACAAGGTGGACGCCGAGAACGGCCTGCTGCTGATCAAGGGCGCGATCCCGGGCCGCAAGGGCGGCATCGTGATCGTCAAGAGTGCTGCGAAGGGTGGTGCCCGGGCATGAGCACCGACACTGTGAAGTCGGAAAAGGCGACCAATCTTACGCTTCCGGTGAAAGAGCCGGGCGGCAAGACCAACGGCACCGTCGAACTCCCCGCGGAGATCTTCGACGCGACCGCCAACATCGCGCTGATGCACCAGGTCGTCGTGGCCCAGCAGGCCGCGGCTCGCCAGGGCACGCACGCCACCAAGACCCGCGGCGACGTCCGCGGCGGTGGTAAGAAGCCGTACCGCCAGAAGGGCACCGGCCGCGCCCGCCAGGGTTCGACCCGTGCGCCGCAGTTCACCGGTGGTGGCACCGTGCACGGCCCGCAGCCGCGCGACTACTCGCAGCGCCTGCCCAAGAAGATGAAGGCCGCCGCCCTGCGTGGCGCCCTCTCGGACCGGGCCCGCAACGAGCGCATCCACGTGATCAGCGAACTGGTCGCCGGCCAGACGCCGTCGACCAAGGCCGCCAAGAACTTCCTGGCCGAGCTGTCGGACCGCAAGAAGGTTCTGGTCGTGGTGGGCCGCGAAGATGTCACCGCGTGGAAGAGCGTGGCGAACCTGCAGGGTGTGCACCCGATCGCGCCGGACCAGCTGAACACCTACGACGTGCTGCTCAGCGACGACGTCGTGTTCAGCGTCGAGGCGCTCAACGCGTTCGTGCACGGCCCGGCCGAGTCTGCACAGGAGGAAAGCAAGTGACCACCATCGCCGACCCCCGCGACATTCTGCTCGCGCCGGTGATCTCCGAGAAGTCCTACGGGCTGATCGAAGAGGGCACCTACACCTTCCTGGTGCACCCGGACTCGAACAAGACGCAGATCAAGATCGCCGTCGAGAAGGTTTTCGGCGTCACGGTCACCAGCGTCAACACTGCCAACCGTCAGGGCAAGCGCAAGCGGACCCGCTTCGGTTACGGCCAGCGCAAGAGCACCAAGCGCGCGCTCGTGACCATCTCGGCCGACAGCAAGCCCATCGAGATCTTCGGAGGCCCGGTCGCCTAAGCGGTCGGATCTTCAGAAAGCAGAGAAGAACTCATGGCAATCCGTAAGTACAAGCCGACTACGCCGGGTAGGCGCGGGTCGTCCGTTTCGGACTTCGCCGAGATCACCCGGTCCACTCCCGAGAAGTCGCTGCTGCGCCCGCTCACCAAGTCCGGTGGTCGTAACGCGCACGGCCGGATCACCACCCGTCATCGCGGTGGCGGTCACAAGCGGGCCTACCGTCTGATCGACTTCCGCCGGTTGGACAAGGACGGCATCCCGGCCAAGGTCGCTCACATCGAGTACGACCCGAACCGCACCGCCAACATCGCCCTGCTGCACTACGCCGACGGCGAGAAGCGCTACATCATCGCTCCGAAGGGCATCGCCCAGGGCACGCGGATCGAGTCCGGCACCGGCGCCGACATCAAGCCCGGCAACAACCTGCCGCTGCGTTCGATCCCGACCGGTACCACCATCCACGCGGTGGAGCTGCGTCCGGGCGGCGGCGCCAAACTGGCTCGTGCCGCCGGTATGAGCATCCAGCTGCTGGGTAAGGAAGGCGCCTACGCCGTCCTGCGTATGCCCTCCGGTGAAATCCGCCGCGTCGACGTGCGCTGCCGCGCCACCGTCGGCGAGGTCGGCAACGCCGAGCAGTCGAACATCAACTGGGGTAAGGCCGGCCGTATGCGCTGGAAGGGTCGCCGCCCCACGGTCCGTGGTGTCGTCATGAACCCCGTCGACCACCCGCACGGTGGTGGTGAGGGCAAGACCTCCGGTGGTCGCCACCCGGTCTCGCCCTGGGGTAAGCCCGAAGGCCGTACTCGTAAGCCCAACCGTCCGAGCGACAAGCTCATCGTCCGCCGCCGCGGCAAGAAGCGTTAAGGAGGAGGTTAAAGATGCCACGCAGCCTCAAGAAGGGCCCGTTCGTCGACGAACACCTCCTCAAGAAGGTGGACGTCCAGAACGAGAAGGGCACCAAGCAGGTCATCAAGACCTGGTCGCGTCGTTCGACCATCATCCCCGATTTCATCGGCCACACGTTCTCGGTCCACGACGGCCGCAAGCACGTGCCGGTGTTCGTCTCGGAGAACATGGTCGGGCACAAGCTCGGTGAGTTCGCGCCGACCAGGACGTTCCGGAGCCACGTCAAGGAAGATCGGAAGAGCAAGCGGCGATGAGCGAACAAGACACCACGCTTCAGAACCCGACCGCGCGCGCGACCGCGAAGCACGTTCGCGTCACTCCGATGAAGGCTCGCCGCGTCGTGGACCTGGTCCGCGGCAAGCGGGTCGAGGATGCGCTGAACATCCTGCGCTTCGCGCCGCAGGCCGCCAGCGAACCCGTCGCCAAGGTCGTGGCAAGCGCCGCGGCGAACGCCGAGAACAACTTCGGCCTGAACCCCGACACCCTGGTCATCTCGACGGCGTATGTCGACGAGGGCGCGACCATGAAGCGTTTCCAGCCGCGTGCCCAGGGCCGCGCGTTCCGGATCCGCAAGCGCACCAGCCACATCACGATCGAGGTCGAGAGCGTCGCCAGCGCCGCCCCGGCTCGTAGCCGCCGGAAGGGAGGGGCTAAGTAAATGGGACAGAAAATCAATCCCCATGGCTTCCGCCTCGGTATCACCACCGATTGGAAGTCCCGCTGGTACGCCGACAAGCAGTACAAGGAATACGTCAAGGAAGACGTAGCGATCCGCAAGCTGCTGAGCACGGGTATGGAGCGGGCCGGCATCTCGAAGGTCGAGATCGAGCGCACTCGTGACCGCGTCCGGGTGGACATCCACACCGCGCGTCCGGGCATCGTGATCGGCCGTCGCGGCGCCGAGGCCGACCGCATCCGCGCCGAGCTGGAGAAGCTCACCGGCAAGCAGGTTCAGCTGAACATCCTCGAGGTCAAGAACCCCGAGTCGGATGCGCAGCTGGTTGCCCAGGGTGTGGCCGAGCAGCTGTCCAACCGTGTGGCGTTCCGTCGCGCGATGCGCAAGGCCATCCAGTCGGCCATGCGTTCGCCGAACGTCAAGGGCATTCGAGTGCAGTGCTCGGGCCGCCTCGGTGGCGCCGAAATGTCGCGCTCGGAGTTCTACCGCGAGGGTCGGGTGCCGCTGCACACGCTGCGCGCCGACATCGATTACGGCCTGTACGAGGCTCGCACCACCTTCGGCCGCATCGGCGTGAAGGTGTGGATCTACAAGGGCGACATCGTCGGCGGCAAGCGTGAGGTCACCGCCGCCGCCGCGCAGCCCGAGCGTCGCGAGCGTCGGGAGCGGCCGAGCCGTCCGCGGCGGTCCGGTTCGTCCGGCACCACCGCGACCAGCACTGAAGCCGGTCGGGCCGCCACCGCGGTGGCGGAGCCGCCGGCAGAGAACCAGGAGGGCTGACCCGTGCTGATGCCCCGCAAGGTCAAGCACCGCAAGCAGCATCACCCCCGTCGTACCGGTATGGCCAAGGGCGGCACCTCGGTGGCGTTCGGTGACTTCGGCATCCAGGCTCTGGAGCCGGCCTACGTCACCAACCGGCAGATCGAGTCGGCGCGTATCGCGATGACCCGCCACATCCGTCGTGGCGGCAAGATCTGGATCAACATCTACCCGGATCGCCCGCTGACCAAGAAGCCGGCCGAAACCCGCATGGGTTCCGGTAAGGGTTCGCCGGAGTGGTGGGTCGCGAACGTCAAGCCGGGTCGCGTGATGTTCGAGATGTCTTACCCGAACGAGGAGACCGCTCGTGAGGCGCTGCGCCGCGCGATGCACAAGCTCCCGATGAAGTGCAGGATCGTGACCAGGGAGGAGCAGTTCTGATGGCTACCGGAACTCCGGCCGCAGACCTGCGCGAGCTCAACGAGGACGAGCTCGTCGCCCGCCTGCGTGAATCGAAGGAAGAGCTGTTCAACCTGCGCTTCCAGATGGCGACCGGCCAGTTGCAGAACAACCGGCGCCTGCGTGTGGTTCGTCACGAGATCGCGCGCATCTACACGGTCATGCGTGAGCGCGAGCTCGGCTTGGCCTCCGGTCCTGAAGGCAAGGGAGACGCCGCATGAGCGACGTAAAGGGCCCGGCCAAGACGCCGGCCAAGGAGACCGAACGTGGCTCGCGCAAAGTGCGTGTCGGTTACGTCGTCTCCGACAAGATGAACAAGACGATCGTTGTCGAGCTGGAAGACCGTAACCGGCACCCGCTCTACGGCAAGATCATCCGCACCACCTCGAAGGTGAAGGCGCACGACGAGAACGAGATCGCCGGTGTCGGCGACCGCGTGCAGCTGATGGAGACCCGTCCGCTGTCGGCCACCAAGCGGTGGCGGCTGGTGGAGGTCCTGGAGAAGGCGAAGTAGGAAGACTCCTTCTTCTCCGGCCTCGGCTGTGTAGTCGAAATACGAAGGCCCGCTTCCCGGTTCGGGAAGCGGGCCTTCGTGCATCCGAGGCCGATCATTCCGCTTGCGGCTTCGCCGGACCGGCAGCTCGTTCGTACGCGACGGGTCTGCTACGACCACACCGGCCGGCGAGTGTCCGCCGCGTTCGTATGATCGTCGGATGCGGATTCCCGAGCGTATTCGACCAGATGTCCGCACCCTGTGGGAGTACAACCTCATGGGGCATGAGGTGCGGCCGGTGGATGTGGGGATCGGGCTGGGGAGTCACGACATCGGGGTGGCGGTGTATGCGGTCGAGTTGTTTCGGCGGGGGATCTTTTCGACGATCGTGTTCAGTGGCGCCAACGCGCCCACGACGGTGGCCGAGTTTCCGGACGGGGAAGCGGTTCACTATCGGGAACACGCTGTCGCGCAGGGGATTCCGGACGACGCTGTCCTGGTCGAGCCGCGCGCCACGAATACCGCTGAGAACATCGACCTTTCGCGGGCGTTGCTGCGCGACTCAGGTCGCGTCGTGCGGTCGGTTCTGCTGATCTGCCGGCCGTATCAACAGCGGCGCAGTTATGCGACCTGCCGGAAGCGCTGGCCGGAGGTCGAGGTGGTGTGCGGATCGCTGCCGGAGTCGCTGGACGACTATGTGGCGCGGATCGGCGATGCGGAGCGGGTCGTCACGATGCTGGTGGGGGATACGCAACGGGTGTGGCGGTATGCGGCCGAGGGATGGGCGATCGAACAGGATGTTCCGGACGCGGTTCGCGTCGCGTACGAGCGGCTGGTGGCGGCCGGCTTCACCGGACGTCTGCTGCCACCGCGCGGGTAACCGGCCGGCCGCCGGTGGCCGTCGATCGGGACATACCCACCGACGGTGATTGACTGGGTTGCCCACAGCCGAGAATCGGTAGATTGGTCGCGTCCTCCGGACATCGGCGGGAGGAACGAGAAGGTGTGGGGTGTAGGGAATTTCGATTCGCTGCGACTACCGGCGGGAGAGCGGTGATGCGGGTTGTGATCGCGGGCGCAGGGATCGCCGGGCTGACCGCGGCGGCCTGTCTGCACCGGGTGGGTATCGACGCGGTGGTGTTCGATGCGGTGACCGAACTGCGTCCCCTCGGTGTCGGGATCAATCTCTTGCCCCATGCGGTGCGGGAACTGGTCGAGCTGGGAATCGGTGCGGCCCTGTCCGATTGCGCGATCGCGACGTCGCGAACGCTGCACCTGGATCGGTTCGGGAATCGAATCTGGAGTGAGGCACGCGGATTGGCCGCCGGTCAGCGCTGGCCGCAGTATGCGGTCCATCGCGGCGAATTGCAGGAGTTGCTCGTGGAGCTGGTGCGTGCCCGGCTGGGAGCGGACGCCGTGCGTGAAGGGCTGGCGCTGCACTCGTTCACCGAGGACGCCGATGGGGTGCGCTGCCGGTTCCGCGACCGGTCCGCGGGCCACTTCGTCGAGGAGACCGCGGATGTATTGATCGGCGCCGACGGTCTGCATTCGGCCGTCCGAGCGCAATTGCACCCGGCCGAGGGTCCTCCGCTGTGGAACGGCATTCGAATGTGGCGGGGCGTCAGTGAGATTCGGCCTTTCCTGGACGGCCGGACGATGGTGGTCGCGGGTTCCAACCACGCCGCGAAATTCGTCATGTACCCGATTTCCGGCGCCGCGCATCGTCGGGGGAGCTCGCTGGTGAACTGGGTTGCCGAAGTGCGCGTGCCCGATACGGCGGCGCAGAGCCCGGACTGGAATCGCGCCGGGCGGCTGGCGGATGTGCTCCCGCACTACGACGGTTGGCACCTGGCCGGTGTCGACGTTTCCGGCTTGCTGCGCGCCGCCGCCGAGGTGCTCGAGTATCCGATGGTCGACCGAGACCCGTTGCCGCACTGGGGGACCGGACGCGTCACGATAATGGGCGATGCCGCCCATCCGATGTATCCGGTCGGCTCCAACGGCGGCTCGCAAGCCATTCTCGATGCCGGCGTTCTGGCGTCCGAACTCGCGGCGGCCGCCGATCCGATCGCCGGGCTGGCGCGCTACGAGCAGGTCCGGCGGAAGGCGGTCAACGCCATCGTGCTGGCGAACCGTGATATGCCGATGGACCGGGTGCTGCACGCGGTGGCGCAACGGGCGCCGCTCGGCTTCGATCGGATCGAGGAGGTGCTCACCGCGGCCGAACTCGCCGGCCTTGCCGAGGCGTACCGCCATGCCAGTGCTGCTGTTCCCGTCGACCTCGCATCGGACGCGGTCGCGGCAGAAGCCACGACCTATGCCGCCGGTGCCTCGGCGGACGACGGCCGTCCGTACGACTCAGGGACGCGGTGACCGGTCTCGAACGCCGTCGCGCGCTGCGGCGCTGTCGAGCCCAGTGACCGCAATCGACGTCCGAGCGGGGTGGTTCCTTCGATCCGGGGCCGGCCGGTGAGGTAGATACTGCCGGGCGCGTGGCGCACCACGCCGACGATCGCGAGGGTCACCGCCAGGACCGCGACGAACAACAGCGCCGTCGCGCCCACGGCGCCGACCGCGTCGTGCAGCCGCGGGTAGAGGGGGATCAGCAGTTCCAGCACGATCGGATGCATCAGGAAGACCGCGAACGAGCGATCGGCGCCGTAGCGCGAGATGCGGCCGACGACGCGGTACTTCGGACGCAGCCAGGACCACCACGTACTCACGGTGTAGAGGCCGACGATCAGCGCGACGAAATAGACGGCCATGTACGGGTTGAAGACGTTGTCGGCCTGCCACGGCGTGGTTCCGCCCGCGACGGCGTGCTGATAGCACCACTCGGCGCCCGCCGCCACGAGGACAGTGCCGAGGATCAGCAGCGGGCCGAAGCGGCGCACGGCCCGGTCGACGGTGCCGATATGCCAGGCGGCGACCGCGCCGAACAGGATGTAGAACTGGTACGGCAGTACCGTCACGTAGAGGTGGTCCCACAGCTGCCCCGGCATACCGGTGAGCGTCGGCGGATGCGTGAGGGCCCCCAGCATGCCCGCTTGGACGAGCGCACTCGTCGCGAGCACCCAGCGGTGGTGGCCGGCCGACCAGCGGACGAACCGGAGCAACAGCGGGAAGAGCAGATAGATCTGCATCGAGACCAGCAGGAAGTACAGCTGATACCAGGCCTCTCCGGTCACGAGTTCGACCGCCAACCGGCGTACCGCTCCCGCCGCGGACTCCTCATGAATACCGGCGACCACCGAATATCCCCAGTAGAACACCGACCAGAGGACATAGGGGATGCCGACGAGGGCGAAGCGGCGGCGCCAGAAGTGTGGCGCGTCGAAGGACCGGTCGGCGTACTGGTAGATCAGCACGAATCCGGTCAGTGTGAAGAAGGCCTCGCGAGGAAAGTGCAGCAGCACCATGACCCCGTTCGCCGACACATTGTTCGGATCACTGGATCTGTCGATCACGTGTACGGCGATCACACTGGCGAAGGTCAGGATCCGGAACAGGTTGACCTGATGCAGATAGGGCCGCGACGGCCGGGGTTGTGCGGCCTCTCCGGATTCGGTCGTGACGGAGGTGGGCGTACCGCGGACCGAGGTCGCAATCGCCGTACTCATCGTGCCGTGATCCGTGGGCAGGAGCACCGTCCGTCGCGCAGCAAGGTCGCCGACGAATGCGCTCGCGGAAAGGTCTCGATCATCTGCTTCCTCGAGTCGGTCGTCGCACTCCATGATTACGACCGAGCCTGTGAGGTTCCTTATCGGGCCCTTCGAGGCGCCTGAACCGGCTGGTAACGGCGTCGCGAATCGGCGCTCAGCCGCCGACCGCCACGGGCATGCTGATGCGGCGCGCCGCCTCCAGAATTCCCAGTATCCGGGAGCCCGGCAGGCCGATGGCGGCACCGATCGCGGCCGGAGTCCACGATTCGTCGGTGAGGGTCAGGATTTCGGCGAGCTGGTCGACAGACAGCTTGGACAGGCCGCGGCGGCGGATCTCGTGAGCAACCGAGCGGATGGCGACCTCGCCGGTCTCGTCCTCCGCCGAATCGACAGCGGGGGAATCGACGGAGGCGAATTCGGCAGGGACAAAGTCCGGGGCGGCGGATTCCTCAGCGGCGGATTCACCGGCGGCGACGTCCTCGATATCGGCGAATTCGGCCTCGTCCACCTCCGCGATCTCGGTATCGGGCAGGGCGGCGGCGTCGATATCGGTGTCGAGCAGGGGGGCGGTGTCGTCCGGCGATAGCGTACGTTCGACGTCCTGCGCGGCCGCGTTCGCCCGCGGTGCTTCGGCGACCGGATCACCCAGCACCAACTGCACGGCGTCGTCCACGGCCCGCCGCGTGCGCGTCTTGCGCGGTTCGTCGGAGACGATCCGCAGCCCGGCACCGTGCGATCCCGACCGCTCATCGGAGCGCGCGGGCGCCTCGGCCTCCGCGACCTCCGTTGGCGCCGAGGCGTTTACCGACGGCTGGTCGGCCTTTACCTTTGCCGCGTCGGCGGAGTCGTCGGTGGCCGTCGCGTCGGTAGGGTCGTTGGTCGCTGTCGCGTCGGTGACCACCTCGTCTGCCGCGGCCGGCTCGGCGAGAGCGGGGCCCGGCGATTCGAACGCCACCGAAACGGTAGGTGTGGTGCGCGCGGCGGACTGCGACGGGGAAGACACGGGTTCGGGCGCTGCCTCGGCCGCGTCCACCGTGGCAGCCGTAGGCCGGCAACGTTCCACCGCGTCCGCGAGCAGCAGCGAGGCATCCCACCCCGCCACCGAAACCGGTTGCGGCGCAGTGGTCGACGGGAGCTGTGGATAACTGGGGAATTCCGCGGTCCCGGCGGATTCGGGCAGTGGACGCGCCTCCGCCCAGTCCGGAAGGTCGTCGCCGCGGTAGCTCGGGCGGTACCCGGTCGGCGGCAGATCGGAGTCGATGTCCTCCATCGGGATGTCGTCGATGAGCTGGGCGTAGCGCGCGGAAACCCAGGCGTGCAACCAGATCACGACGCCCACCATGACGGGGGCGACGGCGGCCTCGGCGGCGCGCGCCGGTGCGCCCGCGACCAGATGTGGGCCGGCGTTGAGGGCGATGGTGACGCCGAGCAGCGCGGTTTCCAGGAAGACGACCTTGCCGCGGTCGATATCGCGGCCCCACCGGGCGGCGGTGGTGGCGACCACCATGATGGTGATGATCGGGATCGAGATCATCGCCTCGAAGCCGTAACTGAGCCAGTACAGCGGATCCGACATGTCGCCGCTGGGCACGAGGTTGTGCTGGACGTTCACCCCCGCCCACACCATGCCGAGGACGACGACGCCGATCAGTGCCCGCGAGGACCATTCGGCGCGGCGGAACAGTTGCGCCAGGCGCGCATCGGGATTCGACACCCGCATGCGCGCCGCGCGGGCCCGCCGGTGCCAGCGGGCGTCCGCGTCGTCGGCCCGGCGCAGGGCGAGAGCGACGCGGCGATCACGCTTCTCGGCCGACAGCTGGCCCGTCACCGCGCGCTTGCGCTGCCGGCGGCGCTGGGTGCGAATCCATTCGGCGAGATCGCGTTCGGCGGCGATCTCCCGATCGGACAGTTCGGCGAACAGCGCCGGGTCCGCCTGCAGGGGCAGCTTGTCCCGCGCGGTCGCCACCCGCCGGGCGAGCGCGTCGAGCTCCGCCTGCGGGGAGTGCTCGGTGGCGCCCCGGCGCCGGGCGGCCTTCGGCGTGGCCGAGGGGAGTGCGGCGTCGTGGGTCGGAGGGTGCGCGGAGTCCGCCGGAGGGACGGCGGTCGTGGTGGTCGACTGCTCGTCGAGCATGGCGTGCCTTTCCCGGCAGCAGCCGCGCTACCGAGGTCGATTACCCGAGTACTCGAACATATGTGTGATCGAAGTGAGAGAGTAATCGCGGACCATCGGCGCGGTCAACGCTTTCACCGAACATCAGTTCGGGTGAATATGCAAATGGGCTGCTCGGCCCGGCGATTCCGAATTGCGCTGCGACAGCGGAATTTCAGTGCACGGCGGTATGCCAGACAATGGCCGCCGCGAGCGCGCCCGCCCCGTTGAGCGACCAGTGCAGTGCGATCGGCGCGAGCAGACTTCCGCTGCGCCGGCGCAACCAGGTGAAAATCACACCGGCGGCCGCGGTGGCCAGGACGGCCAGTGCGATTCCGGCGATCTGCCCGCCCACACCACCGCCGAGCAGTGTGCTCAAACCGCGGTTTCCGCTG
Source organism: Nocardia kruczakiae NBRC 101016 (assembly GCF_001612965.1). Lineage (GTDB taxonomy): Bacteria > Actinomycetota > Actinomycetes > Mycobacteriales > Mycobacteriaceae > Nocardia > Nocardia kruczakiae. The sequence goes on along the minus strand of NZ_BDBL01000025.1, from coordinate 106,467 downwards.
GTCAAGCCGAGTGACGAGGCGATATGCCAGCAGCCGAAAAGCAGTGACCCGACGATGAATACACCGCGTGCGCCGGTCGCTCGATCCAGTGCGCCGTGCAGGACGCCGCGGAAGGCGAGTTCCTCCGGAATCACGGTCTGCAGCGGAATGACGATCATGGAGGCGATCAATGCCCCGGACAGGGTCGCATATCGATTGGCGAGAAAGAACGGCCGCGTAATCGGTAGCAGTGCGCCGATCACCACCGCGCCCACGACAATCGCGACCGCGCCGAGCGCATAGAGCGTTCCGCGCCGCCACTGCCGCGGCGAAAGCCCCAATTCCGCCCAGCCGAGCCCGCGTCGCCGCATCAACAGCACGAGAATCACCGCGGCCGCCGGAACGGTCGCGATATTCGCCCATTGCGAGGTGAAATGCGCGATCAGATTCGTACCGGCCAGCACCGCCACCACGACGGCGACGTCGAGGTAAGCGTGTAACCGGCGCCCCGCGTCGACCGGGGCCGAGGACTGCACAACCCCGTTATCGTTTCGAGACATCGTCGCCAGTCTACGTTCATCCGCGCGGGTGCGCCGTGTTCGGCGGGTCACGATCGACGCGTCGGACGCCGGTGTCGCGGCTCGCGGGCGAACGACCATTCGCGCTATCCGGTCGGTTCGCCGCTCCAGCCCGCGTAATCGGTCCACGCCTGCAGGGTCCGCGTGGTCTCGAACACCCGCTCGGTCCCGCTGATCGGGTCGGTGAAGGCGAGTCGCGCGGCCAGCAGTTGCAGCGGCCGGGTGAAATCGTCCACGGGCCGATCGGTGAGGTCGGGATAGAAGTCGTCTCCCAGGATCGGCACCCCGAGCCCGTTCATGTGCAGTCGCAGCTGATGGGTGCGGCCGGTGTGCGGGCTCAGCCGGTAGCGGCCGAGGCCGTCGCGGTGCTCGATCAGTTCGATCAGCGTTTCCGCGTTGGGTTCGCCCTCGACCTCGAAGGCGCGAAGGATCGTGCGCTCCTTGACGATTCGGCTGCGCACCGTGCGGGGCAGGGCCAGTTCGGGATCGTAGGGCGCGATCGCCTCGTACTGTTTGTGCACCCGGCGCTGGTGGAACAGGGTCTGATACGCCCCGCGCCGCGCCGGATCGACCACGAACAGGATCAGTCCGGCCGTGGTCCGGTCCAGCCGGTGCGCGGGCACCAGATCCGGGAGGTCCAGGTCGCGCCGCAACCGGACGAGTGCGGTCTCGAGGATGTGCTGTCCGCGCGGAATCGTGGACAGGAAGTGTGGTTTGTCGACGACCAGCAGATGGTCGTCGCGATGTACCACGGTGACGTCGAAGGGCACCGGTGTCTCGTTCGGCAGATCGCGGTGGAACCACACCGCGCCCCCGGGGACATAGGGCGCGTCCGGCTCGATCGGACCGTCGAGGTCGACGATGTCACCGCCGGCGAGCATCTCGTCGATGCGCGCGGCGGGGACCCGGGGGAGCCGATGGACCAGATGGTCGCGAATCGTCGCCCAGGTTCCGTCTTCGGGTAACCGCAGCCGCGCCGGATCGAGTCCGTGGCGCTTGGGCAGCGGCGGCTGTTGCCGGCGTCGCACGTAACGACCCTAACGACAGCGCCGCGGTGCCCCGGATCAGAGGTCGCGGTCCCGTGCCGCCGGTCGGTCGTCTGCCATTCGATAGCGGCCGGCCTCGAGCCGTTCCAGCACGCCGGCCGTCCACTGCGACAGGTTGTCGAATGTGCCGCTCCACAGCTCGAGCAGGTCGGCGGAATGCGGAGCTTCGTACCGAGGCGGGTAGTCGGCCTTCATGGCGAGTAGTTCGTCTCGCACCTGCGCACTGCGTTGCCGTTGCTGTCGCAGCAGACCGATGACATGCGATCGCGGCAGGGTGTCCATGAACGCGATACCGGCACCGAGTTCCTCCATATCGATGCTGACCAGCGCCGCGTCCAGGAGGGTGCGGAACTCGGCGTCACCGGCCTCGGTCATTTCGAAGAGGGTGCGGCCGGGCCCGGTGCTGCTGGCCTCGGTTCCGCTCGCCTGCAGTTTGCCCTCGTGGGTGAGCTGTTTGAGGGCGTGGTAGATCGAGCCGGGCTTCACATTCGTCCACGTGTCGGCGCGCCAGGACAGCAATTCGCGCCGAACCGCGTAGCCGTATGTCGGCTGCCGCAACCGGATCACGCCGAGGACGAGTAATCGCACTGTGGACACGAATGGATGATAACCTCCACTAGTCAAATTTGAATACCGGGAGGATGTGGGATGCCCGAGAGTGCGGTGCCGTTGTTGTGGAGCCGTAAGTCCGAGCTGTCCGAAGTGCTCGACTTCTACCGCGGCCTCGGTTTCGAGGTCACCTATGAGCAGACTCGCCCCTACGTGTACGGCGCTGTCACGCGCAGCGGGTACGAACTGCACTTCACCGCCCGGCCCGACGGCGTCGACGCGGAACTCAGCTGTTTGATTCTCGTCGACGACGTCGGCGCCTATCACGGCGAATTCACTGCCGCGCTGCGCGCGCGGCTCGGCAAGGTGCCGGCCAAGGGGATGCCGCGAATCACGCGATTCAAGCCCGGGCAGACCCGCTTCACGATGGTGGATCCCGCGGGCAATCACGTGCTGGTGATCCAACGGGACGAGCCGCGCGACCTGGAGTACGGCGGGTCCGCGGCACTCGAAGGTCTCGCTCGGGTGCTCGACAATGTGCGCATACTGCGTGATTTCAAGAACGACGACGCGGCGGCGCTGCGAGTGCTGGAAGTCGGCCTGCGCAGATACGGACCGACCGCGACGCCGGAGGATCTGGAGCGTGCGCGGCGGGAGCGGGCGGAGCTGTCGGGCGAGTCGCCCTAGCGTCCGCGATGGCGGTCCCGGGCACGACGGCGGGCGCCCGGGACCGCTCCGGGCACTAGACGGTGCAGGGGAGGTTCGCGTAATAGGCGATCGTGCACTCGGATTCGCGGGTCAGCTTCCAGGTGCCGTCGATGTCCTTCCACTTCAGCTCGATGTACATGGCATCGAAGCCGGGGACGTTGATTTGCAGGTTGTGGGTGAGGGTGTCACCCTGCACGTTCACCGGAGCGACGGCCTGCCACTGGAATCCGGGCACCGAGGCCATGACGCCGCCGACCTGGTCGACCAGGCTCAGACCGGCCTCGCCGGCCTCCAGCTCGTTGGCGCGAGCGGACCGCGAACCGTTCGGGTCGAGCACCAACTGCAGCTTGCTCTGCAGCTCGCCGACGCCCGGAGCGGCGGCGTGCACAGGGGCGGCGATCGGCGCGGCGACGGCCGGGGTCACAGAAGCGACGCCGCCGGCGAAGACCACGGCGGCCAGCGAAAACGCCGCAACGGCACGGGATTTGATCTTGATCATGGTCGTATCCGATCAGTTGGGGGACAGGAGTGCCGTGCCTCGCAATCGTTCCGCAAGGGCTGGCACCACTAAGCAATATAAGGTAAGCCTATGCAAAGGTAGGTAATACTCAGTCGACTTCGGGCGGATCCGCTCTTCCCGATATGTCGGATCTGCGCAGCTGAACGCCCCGGCGACCGGCTGAGTGGTGGCTGGAATCACAGAACGGGAGAACCAGTGAAGACGCTTCTCGTGGTCGGAGCCGGGCCGAAAGCGATGGCAGTGGCGGCGAAGGCTCGGGTGCTGCGGGACCTGGGGTTACCCGCTCCGCGCGTGGTCGTGGTGGAACCGCATGCGGTGGGCGGCAATTGGCTGCCCAGCGGCGGATGGACCGACGGCCAGCACCGGCTCGGCACCAGCCCCGAAAAGGATGTCGGCTTCCCGTATCACTCCACCTGGGCGCGCGGCCACAACCGCGCGATCGACCGGGCGATGATCGCCTACAGCTGGAGCTCGTTCCTGGTCGAGAACGGCACCTATGCCGAATGGGTCGACCGGGGCAGGCCCAATCCGCATCACCACGTCTGGGCCAACTATCTGCAGTGGGTCGCCCGTAAGGCCGAGGTCGAGATGGTGATGGGCGCGGTGCGCCGGATCCGCCCGGCCGCCGACGGCTGGCTGGTCGCGGTGGCCGACAGTGCCGGCGTGGAGACCGAAATCGACTGCGACGGGCTGATGATCACCGGCCCGGGCGACAGCCGGCGGGCGCTGGCCGAACATCCGAAGGTGCTGAGCATCGCGGATTTCTGGGATCTCGCCGGTAAGCGCCGGCTGCCGGTCTCCTCGCGCGCGGCGGTGATCGGCGGCGGTGAGACCGCGGGGTCGGCGGTGGACGAACTGGTCCGCCACGACGTCCTCACCGTGTCGGTGATCTCGCCCGCCGCCACCATCTACACCCGCGGCGAAAGCTATTTCGAGAACGCGCTGTTCAGCGATCCGGCGAAGTGGCGGGCGCTGAGCCTGCAGGAGCGTCGCGACGTCATCCGCCGCACCGATCGTGGCGTGTTCTCGGTGCGGGTGCAGGAGAACGTGCTGGGGGACAATCGCGTTCATCATCTCCAGGGACGCGTGGTGCGGGTGGCCGAGCGCGGCGAGGGGGTGGCGCTCACCTTGCGCAACGATTTGCGCCCCGATCAGATGCACGCCTTCGATCTGGTGGTCGACGCGACCGGCGGCCAGCCGCTGTGGTTCCTGGATCTGTTCGACGCCGATGCCTCGGATCTGGTGGAGCTCGCGGTGGGCGGGCCCGTCACCCATGCCCGGCTGGAGGCGGCCATCGGCCACGATCTGGCGGTGTCCGGCCTCGACGCCAAGCTCTACCTGCCGAATCTCGCGGGGATGGCGCAGGGGCCCGGCTTCCCCAATCTCAGCTGCCTGGGCGAACTTTCGGATCGGGTGCTGGGTGAGGTGCCGGTTCGCCGGGCCCCCGCGGTGGCACGGATCGGGGCCGGGCAGCGCCCGGAATGATCGCCCGGCAAACTGTAGGCTAGGCTACCCTTAGTTCTAGGGAAGAGGTTCGGTTTCATGCGTATCGTGTCGTTCGGTTATCAGACCTGGGGTCGTAAAACGCTGCAGGCCCTGATCGATTCGGAACATGAGGTGGTACTCGCGGTCACCCACCCCGCGAGCGAACACGCCTACAAGGGCATCTGGTCCGATTCGGTCGAGGAACTGGCGCGCGAACACGGCATTGCGGTCCACCTGACCGAGCGCGCCGATGCGGAGACCATCGATCTGGTCAAGCGCGCCGAACCCGACATCATCGTGGTCAACAGCTGGTACACCTGGATGCCGCCGGAGCTGTATCTGATGCCGCCGCACGGCACGCTGAATCTGCACGATTCGCTGCTGCCGAAGTTCACCGGATTCTCGCCCGTGCTGTGGGCGCTGATCAGCGGCGAATCCGAATTCGGCCTGACCGTGCACCGGATGGACGAACAGCTCGACACCGGCGACATCCTCGTGCAGCGCTCCCTGCCGATCGGCCCGACCGCCACCGGCACCGAACTCGTCCTCGCCGGAATGGAATTGATTCCGGGCGCGCTCCAGGAGGCGCTGAGCGCGATCGAATCCGGCACCGCGGTCTGGCGGCCGCAGGACAAGGCCGAGCGCACCTATTTCCACAAGCGGTCCGAGCGCGACAGCCGCATCGACTGGCATTGGGACGCAGTGGATCTGGAGCGTTTCGTGCGCGCGCTGTCCGAGCCGTATCCGCGGGCCTTCTCCTATTACCGCGGCGAGAAGGTGGAGATCACCGCCGCCACCCTGTCGCAGGCCCGCTACGGCGGAACTCCCGGCCGGGTGGTCGTGCAGGAGGGTGGTGGCGTGGTGATCTGCGGGCCGGACGCACATCGCGGCGGCAATCTCGGTTTGGTCGTCACCCGGGTGACGACCGCCGACGGCGCCGAGCACGACGGCGCCGAATTCTTCGCTCGCGGTGGTTATCTCACCGACGCCCCGGCATGACCGCGCTGTCGGCGCAGGAGCCGGCCGCGGGGGAGCTGTCGGCGGGGCAGCGCCGGATCTGGTTCCTGCAGAACCGTGATCCGGAGGACACCACACTCAACTGCTGCGCGGTCCACCGGCTCGAGGGTGCGGTGGACGTCACCCGGTTGCGAGAAGCGATCACCGAAACCGTTGCGCGGCATCATGTTCTGCGCACGATGTACACCCTCGACGAGGACGACGAGCCGCGGGCGGTGGTGCGTTCCGGCGCGACGCCGTCCTGGCAGGAGGTGGATCTGCGCGATCTCGCCGATGCCAGTCGCGAGCGCCGAGCCGAGGTGCTGATCCGCCGCGAGGCGGGGCGGCCCTTCGATCCGTCGTCCGAGACACCGCTGCGCTGTCTGTTGATTCGCACGGGTGAGCGGCACTATGTCCTCACCCTCGTGGTGCACACGATCGCGTGGGACGACGACTCCTGGCAGATCTTCCTCGACGAGATCGGTCAGCGCTACGACACGGTTGCGACCGCGCAGGCGTCCGGCGAAGACCGCGCGGTGCGTAGCCGGCGCGACGGCGCACCCGTCCCGGCGGCGGAGGCCGATCGCACGTATTGGCGAAACGCATTGTCGCCCTTGCCGCAGCCGCTGGAACTGCCCGGCCGCGTCGTCGCGACCGTGCCCTCGTTACGCACCGGCCATGTCCGCGCCGGGCTCCCGGACGACCTGCCCGCGCGGGTAACAGAGTTCGCGCACCGGCAGGGCACCACGCCGTTCGTCGTACTTCTCACCGCCTTCGACGCGCTGATCCACCGCTACACCGCCGCAACGGATTTCCTCGTGTGCGTGCCGGCCACCGTGCGGCACGCCGACGACACCGGAATCGGGTACTTCGGCAATACGCTGCTCCTGCGTACGACGGTCGATCCGGCGGACACCTTCCTCGACTGTCTGCGCGTGGTGAACGACCGCGCCGCAGCGGCTTTCGAGCACCGCGGCACGCCGATCGACCAGGTCGTCGCCGACCTCAACCCCGAGCGGGGCAGTGGTCGCGACGGCCTGGAGCAGCTGGCCCGCATCGAATTCGGCATCCGCCGCACCGCGACGCTCTCCCTGGACGGCATCGCGACCGCGGCGGCCGATATCGGCAGCCCGACGACGCGGATGCCGCTGTCGCTCACCGTGATCACCACTGACGACGTACCCGAGCGCGTCGAAATCACCTATCAGGCAGACGAATTCGATGCCCGCATCGTCGAACAGTTCCTCACCCACTATGTGCGTGTCCTCGCGGCGGCGATCGCCGAACCCGAGCGTCGCGTCGGCGAGCTGGATATCTTCGGGGCCCACGACCGCGAGGGAATTCTGGAGCAGTCGCACGGCGAACTCGTCGCCGTCGCTCCCACCACGCTGGTCGATCTGTTCGAGCGCCGGGTGGCGGCGAATCCCGAGGCGGTCGCACTCGTCGACGCCCGCGACGGAGATCGCGAACTGAGCTACGAACACCTCGACCGGCGCGCGAATCGCCTGGCGCATCACCTGATTCGGCGGGGTATCGGCACCGAGGACGTGGTGGCGCTGCGGCTGAATACCTCGGTGGAGTTCGTGGTCGCCGTCGTCGCGGTGCTGAAGGCCGGTGCGGCCTATCTGCCGATCGATCCGGCCTATCCCGCGGATCGGGTGGAATTCCTGCTCGCCGATGCGCGGCCGGCGCTGGTCCTCGATGCCGGCGATCTGCGTGCCGCCGAAGCGGCCGCCCGCACCTCGCCGCAGCACGATCCGCGCGACAGCGACCGGCTGCGCCCGCTGCGGCCCGGCAATCTCGCCTACGTCATCTACACCTCCGGCTCCACCGGAACGCCGAAGGGAGTCGCGGTCTCCCACGCCGCGATCGCCGAACACGTCGTGGGATTCTGTGCGCAGTGGGGTGTGGGCGCCGAGGATCGGCTGCTGCAATCCTCGTCGATAAGTTTCGACGCCTCGTTGCTCGACATCTTCGTGACGCTCACCCTCGGCGCCGGCCTGGTGATTCCGAAGGTGGACGCCTTCGACGACATACCCTATGTGGCGGAACTGATTTCGCGCTGCGGCGTGACCGTCCTGCATATGGTGCCGTCCATGCTCAGCACCCTGCTGATGCTGCCGGAGGTGAGCCAGTGGCGCGCGCTGCGCCATGTTCCGGTGGGTGGTGAGGCGCTCTACGGTGAGGTGGCCGACCGGTTCGCCGGCATCTTCGAGGCCGAACTCCGCAACCATTACGGGCCCACCGAGGCGGTCGTCTCGGCCACCCATCTCACCGTGGAGGGTCCGCAGGGAACCGGGATCGTGCCCATCGGCCGCCCCAACCGCAACGTCGCGCTGTATCTGCTGGACGAGCGGCTGCAACTGGTGCCGACCGGCGTGGTGGGCGAAATCTACCTCGGGGGAGCGCAATTGGCGCGCGGCTATCTCGGCCGGCCCGCCGCCACGGCCGAGCGTTTCGTGGCCGACCCGTTCGCACCCGGGCAGCGGCTCTATCGCACCGGAGATCTGGCGCGCCGCAACGGCAACGGCGAACTCGAATTCCTGGGCCGCGCCGACGAACAGGTCAAGGTGCGCGGCTACCGCATCGAACTCGCCGAGGTACAGGCCGCCGTCGCCGCCCATCCGGACGTCGCGCACTGCGTGGCCGCCGCGGTGGCCGACGAGACGCTCGGCACGGTACTCGCCGCCTACCTCGTGCCCGCACGCCGCGAAAACGGCAGCGCCGCACTGGATGTGGAGGCGGTGCGCGCACACGCCGCGGCGGTCCTGCCGCCGTACATGGTTCCGGGCGCCTTCGCGATCATCGACGATATTCCGCTGACCGAACACGGAAAACTCGACCGCCGCGCCCTGCCGCTGCCACAGCGGTCGCCGGTGGAGTTGTATCGGGAGCCGAACACCGCGGTGGAGACGCGGATCGCGGAGTTGTTCGGGCGGATGTTCGGCCGCGAGCGGATCGGCGCCGAGGATTCGTTCTTCGAACTCGGTGGTCATTCCCTGCTGGCGGTGCGGCTGCTGGCGTGGATCCGAGCCGAATTCGGCGTGCGGATCGGCGTGCGCGCGCTGTTCGACACTCCGACCGTGGCCGGACTGGCGGCCCGGGTCGAGGCATCGACGACCAGTGTTAGCTTAGCCTAAGCTACGATTCCGAGAGGGCCGGGATCGCGAGTCGCCCGGAGCGAAGTACAAGGAGCTGTGCAATGAACCCAGGTCGAACATCCGCGCGCCGCGGTATGCGCGCACGCGGCGCGGTGCTGCGAACCACGGTGCTGGCGCTGATCCTGGGTCTGGTGACGGTCGTGGCCGCCTGCGGATCCGGTTCGGACGATGCCGATTCCGGTGGAGCCGTGACGATCGAGCACAGCATGGGCACCACCACCGTCGACGGCACGCCCAAGCGTGTGGTGACCCTCGGCCCGGCCTGGCTGGACGCGGCCGTCTCGCTCGGGGTCACCCCGGTCGGCTATCTGGTGCCCGGCGCCGGGGCCGGGATGACCGTGCCGTGGCTGCCGCCGTCGCTGCCACAACAGTCCAAGGCCCTGAACATGGGCGGCGATGTCGTCGAGCAGATCGCGGCGCTCGAGCCCGATCTCATCGTGGCGCCGGGCTACATGATGGACAAGGCCATGTACGACAAACTGTCCAAGCTGGCCCCGACCATCGGGCCGCTGTCCTCGGCGCAGATCGATCCGTGGGAGGACCAGGTTCAGGCCCTCGGCAAGGCGCTGCACAAGCAGGACCAGGCCGAGAAGGTGGTCGCCGATGTGCACGGCAGGATCGACGCGGTCGCCGCGAAACATCCGGGGCTGAAGGGCAAGACCTTCCTCACCTGCATGCTCACCACGCCGACCCAGCTGATGGTGCTGGCGGATCCGAAAGACGGTTCCGCGCAGGTGTTCACGCGGCTGGGGATGACGATGCCGGCGAAACTGGTCGCCGAGGCGCCCTCGGGCGGACGGCTGGCGCTCTCGCCGGAACGGCTCGGTGATCTGACCTCCGATCTGCTGGTGTGCGGCGCGGCACCCGGCCTGCAGGAGAAGTTCACCCAGCTACCCGGCTACGCGGATCTGCCGTCGGTGCGCCAGGGCGGCATCTCGTTCGTGGACATGATCACGATCAACGCCATCAACCAGCCGACCGCGCTGTCGGTGCCGTATCTGCTCGACAAGCTCGAACCGACATTCGCGACCGTCGGCAAGTAAGGACTGATTACCCATGTCTGATTCGCCCGTGCCGAATACGTCCGCGCCGGCCACGTCTGCTCCGAAAACCGCCGCGGCCGCGACGGAGTCGCGAACGGGCGGGCGGGGCATCCCGTTGTCCCCCGCCCAGCAGGCGGCCCTGCTGCCGGAACGACTGCGCGGCGTCGCGGCGACGAATCTCTTTCTGGCCTTGGAGATCACCGGCGACCTCGGTCCGGCCGATCTGGACCGGGCCGCGGTCGCCGCGGTGAGCCGGCACGACATTCTGCGCACGGTCTATCCGGACGATCGGCGGATTCCCTACCAGCGTGTCGTCGACGCGCCCGACACGGTGATCGAGACGGTGGAGACAGACTCCGCGGACCTCGACGCCGCACTGCGCTCCGATGCCGCGCACCGCATCGATCCGGTGCGCGAGCTGCCGATCCGGATCAGACTGCACCGCACGCCGGATCGAGACATCCTGTCCCTCACCGCTCATCCGGTGGCCGCCGACGATCGCAGTCTCGAACTGCTGGTCGCGGAACTGGTCGAGGGGACGGTCGCCGAGCCCGTGACGCAGTACCGGGGCTACGCGATGGCACAGATGAAGTCGCTGGTCGGCGATGCCGCCGCCGATCCCGACCTCGGGTACTGGCTGGATCGGCTGGCCGATCTGCCGGAGCGGGCGACCGTGACGGTGGCCGCTGATTCCGTCGCGGAAGCGGGTCCGGCAGCCGCGACGCGCACCCTGCGGGTCCCGGCGGCCGCCTTCGGCGACCACGACGTCGAACTGTCGGTGGTCGCCGCGCTGGCCGCGGTGCTGGGCGCGGCGGGTCTCGGGAACGATGTGCCGGTCGGCATCGCCGACGCGGGACGCACCGGCGCACAGGAGGATTCGGCGCTCGGCGCCTACGCCAACCATCTGGTGCTGCGCGTCGACACCGCCGCGGCTGCCAGTCCACGAGCGCTGCTGGCGCAGGTCGCCGAGCTCGCGGTGCCCGCGCGCGCCCATGCCGCGGCCCGGATCGAGCGGATCACGCATCAGCTGCGCGGCGCCGCCGCCGTCGCCGCGGGTGCGCCCTTCCAGGCCCTGGTCACCACCCGAACCGAGGTGACCGGCGCGAATGCGCGCGAGATCGCCCGACGGGTGGCACGGCCGCACGGCGTGGATGTCGTCGCCGACGTGGTCACCGGGGCCGAGGAGGTGTCGGTGACCCTCGAATTCCCGGCCGTATTCGCCGGGAGTGCCGAATTCGACGCGCTCGCAGCCGGAATCGAGCGATGGCTGCTGAATTGCGCTGCGGCCTCGGATAATCCGTTGCGCGATGTCGAGCTTCCGGCGGTGTTCGAACGGAACGCGTCCTACCACGGTGGCCCCGGTCTCGGCGGAGAGCCCGGTACCGATGCCGAACGGTTGATCGCCGACACCATTCGCGAGGTGCTCGAACTGGACGCGGACGACGAGGTCGGCCGCGCCGACACCTTCTTCTCCCTGGGCGGTGACAGCATCGCCGCACTGCGCATGGTCACCCTGCTCGGTGAGCGAGGCTATGCGCTGGACGTGCAGAAAGTATTCGAGTTCCCGGCTGTGCACGAAATGGCCGCACAGCTGACCGAGGCCGAAACGGCCCCGGCCGCCGAACAGACCGCCCCGGTCGCGCCGATGAGCGCTTCCGGTCTGGATCCGGCCGCGCTGGCCGCACTCGGCAAGAAGTTCGCCGCACGGTGAGCGAGGTGGAGATTCTCGACGTCGTCGCGCTGTCGCCACTGCAGCGCGGGCTGTATTCGGTCAGTTCGATGGCGCAGGGCATCGACCCCTATCTCGTCACCTTCGCGGTGCGAGTGGAGAATCTGGCCGATCCGGCGGCACTGCGCGCGGCCTTCGACGGCGTCCTGCGGCGCTATCCGCATCTGGGCGCCGCGGTACTGGCCGAGGATGTACCGCATCCGGTGCTGGTCATCACCTCGGAGGACCGGATCGGCTGGCGCGAGGTCGATCTGCGCTCGGCCCCCGACCCCGAGGCGGCGGCGCGGGATCTCTACTGGCAGGAAGCGCGCCGGCGCCTCGATCTGGACCGCGGCCCGCTGTTCCGGGTCGTCGCGGCGCGGGTCGGCGAGCGCGAGTACGAATTGGTGTGTACCGCACACCATATCGTCGTCGACGGCTGGTCGATTCCGCTGCTGTTCTCCGATCTGATCGCCCTGCACCGCGGGGAGGGCGCGGCGCTGCCCCCGGCTCCGCCGTTGCGGGAACACGCGGCCTGGCTGGCGAGCCGCGACACCGAGGCCTCGGCGCGCGCGTGGGCCGCGGCACTGGAGGGTCTGGCGCCGATGCCGATGCTCGGGCCGCCGGCTCCGGCGGATCTCGACCTGCCCGTCGTGGGTGAGGCGCGGGTGGACGCCGCGGGCACCGACCTGCTCCTCACCTGGGCCCGGGCCAACGGCCTCACGCTGAACACCGTGCTCCAAATGGCCTGGGCACGTATTCTTTCCGGGCTGACCGGCCGCGACGACGTGGTCTTCGGTCAGACCACCTCGGGTCGCGACGCCTCGCTGCCGAATGCGGAGCGCCTGGTCGGCGCGCTGGTCACCACCATTCCGGTGCGGGTGCGGATGGACGATCGCGCGCCCGCGCAGGTCGGCGCCGAACTGCAGCGCGCGGTGGCGCAGTTGCGGGCGCACGAATATCTGGGCATCGCGGAGATCACCCGCCACGCCGGGGCCGGGCAGTTGTTCGACAGCCTGCTCGTCTTCGAGAACTCACCGGTCGGCGCGGTCGCACCGCGAATGCCGATGGGCGGCGGCGCCACCATGACCGCCCGCCGCGTCGATTCGCCGAGCCACTATCCGATCGCCGTCGTGCCGGTACTGGAACACGGCGAGCTGATCTGCCGCGTCGAAACCCGCCCCGACCTGCTCACCACCTTCGACCCGGACCGGATGGCGCGCCGGTTGCTCGCTGTCGCCACCCGGATCGTCAGCGCGCGGCAGTGTAGTGCGGTCGATGTGCTGCTCGACGACGAGCCCGCCACGTTGATCTCTGAATATGACTGTGGGGCAGGGTTTTCCGATACGGCGAAGGAGACGGCCGGCTCGTCCGTCGTCGAATCGGGCCCCCCTGCATCCGCGCAGACGGTGCCGGGCGGTGCGGCGAGTTCTGCCGCGACGGTTCCGGAAGCGTTGCTCAACGCGGCTCGTGCGGCCGCCGATCGGATCGCGGTCGTCGACGCGGCGGGCGAGCACAGCTTCACCGAATTCGGTTCCGCGGTGCGCACATTGGCAGCCGAGCTGCGTGCGGCGGGGATCGGTTCCGGTGACGCGGTGGCGGTCATGCTGCCCCGCGACCGCCGGGTCCTGCACGCCCCCTTCGCCATCGGTCTGGCCGGTGCCACCTGTGTGCACGTCGATCCGACCACACCGGCGGACCGCGTGGCCTACCTGCTGAGCACAAGCGGTGCGCGCATCGTGCTCGCCGACGCGGACCGCGCCGACGTCCTGGCCGAGGTCCGCGCCCAGGGCGTGGACTGCCGCCACGGGATCACGGACAGCGACGGCCGCCTCCGGTTTCCGGTCGCCGATGTGGTCGATCCTGCGGCAAACACTGTGCCGCAGCCTCATTCGGACGCACCGTGCTACGTGGTCTTCACCTCCGGTACGACCGGCAGGCCCAAGGGTGTCGCGGTATCGCATCGCGCACTGCTCAACCACTGGGGCAATCACGAGCGGCGGATCTTCGCGCCGATCGCCGCCGCCACCGGGCGTACGCTGCGCATCGGGCACGGCTGGTCCACCGGGTTCGATGCGGCGTGGCAGCCCACGGTCGCCCTGCTGAGCGGCCATACCGTGGTTCTGCTGGGTGACGAGGTGCGCACCGATGCCGAGCGCATCGTCGGCGCCATCGGCGAATTCGGGATCGACATCTTCGACACGTCGCCGTCCATGCTGAACCGGCTGATCGCCGCCGGACTGTTCCGCACCGATCCCGAGACCGGCGCCGAGCGCTGTCCGCTGGCCGTGCTCGCCCTCGGCGGCGAGGCGATCAGCCCGGACACCTGGCGCCGCCTGCAGGGCCTGGCGACCACCCGGGTCATCAACTTCTACGGCCCGACCGAGGCGACCGTCGAGGCGCTGATGGCGGATGTGCACGACCACGCCGCGCCCACCATCGGCCGCCCGTTCGACGCGATGACCGCCGAGGTGCTCGATCACCGGTTGCGGCCGGTGCCGCCCGGCGGGCAGGGCGAGCTCTACCTTTCCGGGCCGCAACTCGCGCTCGGTTATCTGCGGCGGCCCGCCACCACCGCGGCCGCCTTCGTCGCGGGCGAGGGCGGCGAAAGGCGTTATCGCACCGGCGATCTCGTGCGCCGAGCCGACGACGGCACCGTCGTCTACGAGGGGCGCGTCGACCGGCAGGTGAAGATCAACGGATACCGTGTCGAACCCGACGAGGTCAGTGTGGTGCTGCGGGAACTCGACGGCGTTCGCCACGCGGCGGCGCTGGCCTTCACCGAGAACGGGCGGACCCGGCTGGGTGCGCTGGTGGTCGGTGACGGCACCGTCGCGCGGCTGCGTTCCGATCTGGCCCGGCGGCTGCCGCAGTTCCTGGTTCCCACCCGCATCGTGTTCGTCGACGAGATTCCGTTGAACCGCAACGACAAACTCGATGTGCACGTCGCGACCGAATTGCTGGCTCGCCCGGACGGCACCGGCGCCCGCGCCGAACCGCGCACCGAGACCGAACGCACGCTGCTGGCGCTGATCGAGGCGATGGGCGCGGGGTCGCGGATCGGCATCCTGGACAGCCTGGTGGACCTGGGGATCGACAGTATCGGCGTCATCGATCTGGTGTCGCGGCTGCGCGGCGCCGGCTACCGCGTCTCGGCGCGAGAAGTGCTCGCGGCGGCCGATCTTCGCGATCTCGCCGAGCGTTTGGACGAACCGTCCGAGGACGGTCTTGCCGATGCCGAGGTGACACCGGCGGGAACCGTACTTCCGCTCACCGCCCTGGCGCACGAGATCCTCGGCTACGGCGACTATCGCTGGCTCGCCCAATCTCAGGTGATCTCGCTCGATCCGGAGATCACGCCCGAGGTGATCGTGCGACGGCTCGAGGACTTGGCCACCGCCCATCCCACCCTCCGGTCTCGCCTGGAGGTCGGCGACGAGGGACGGCCGGTCCTGATCGCGCAGGACCGCTCGAGCGCGGCCGCCACGTTCGCCGTCGCGGCGCCGGACGAAAGCCGTAGTGCGGCAGATCATTTGGCTGCTACCGTGCAACGGCTGGATCCGGACGCCGGCCGGATGGTGGCCGCGACCCTGTTGCCCGGCGACCGGCCGCGACTGGTGCTGTCGATTCACCACCTGGCGGTGGACGTGGTGTCCTGGCTGATTCTCGTGGACGATCTGCGCCGGCTCGAACAGGGTGTTGGCGCGGTGAACGAGACCGGGGCCGAACAGGTTTCGGAATTCGGCGCCGACGACACCGGGACCGGCATTCCGCCGACGCTGGGCACACCGCTCGGCGGCCGCTACACCGATCCGCGCAGCGATCGGGCCGGTAAGGCCATCCAGCGAATCGTCGAACTGGGCCCCGACGACACCGAGGCGCTGCTCGCCCGGTGCGCGGACACCGATGTGCCCCTGGACGATCTGTTACTGGCCGCGTGTGCGCGACTGGTCGCCGACACCGCCGACGACACCGGTCGCATCGCGGTGACCCGCGAATCGCACGGCCGCGACCCCGGCGACGACACCCGCCGCGTCGGCTGGTTCACCGTCGAGGAGACGGCCTTGGTGCCGGCGGCCGAACTCGAGATCTGGACGCCGGCGACCGGCCGGGCGCCGGTCCACGATCGAACCCCGCACGCGCGCGGGCAGATTCGCCTCAACCACCTGGGCCGCTTCGACGTGCTGCAGTTCGGTAGCGGCCCGTGGACGCCGGTGCCGTTGCCGGAGCTCACCGCCGAATTCGGTGCGGCCGGCCATCCGGATCTGCCGCTGCGCTTCACCATCGACCTCAACACCGCGGTGGTGTCGAAGGATGGGCGTCCGGTTCTGGTCGCGCACATCGACGTGAACTCGGCGGTGCTGGACGAGGCCGGGGCCGACGCGCGCGCCGAGCGCTGGCGCACCATACTGTGTGATTTCGCCGCCGGAATGTCCGAATTCGGTGCACAGCGACAGGCAGGGTGACAGCTATGGGAGGGAAGGACTGATGACGGTTCAGACCGTGGATCCGGCCGAGCCGGAGGCGGCGCGGCAGGTACCGCCGACCACGCCCGACGCACCGCTGCAACCCGACCGGGTCGCGCTGAAACAGCAGCGCCGCGCCGACGGCCTGGCCCGCAAACAGGTGCTCGCGCCGGTGAACGGCGCGCTGTCGCTGGCGAGTCTGGTCGTGGTGGTCTCCTCGATCTGTGCGGTGGTGCCGTTCGTCCTGATCGTGGCGGCCTGCCGGGAACTGCTGTCCGCGCCGATCGACAAGGACCGGGTGTGGACGCTGGTGATCGCCGCGGTCGTGGTGCTGGTGCTGCGCGGCCTGCTGCAGGCCGTGGCGCTGGTCTGGACCCATATGGTCGATGCGAAATTCCAGCTCACCCTGCGGCAACTGCTGGCGGCCAAGCTGACCCGGGTGCCGCTGGGCTGGTTCACCGACCGCAGTTCCGGTGAGGTGAAGAAGTTCCTGCAGGACGACGTCGAGGCTCTGCACTATCTGGTCGCACACGCGCGATTGGAATTCGTCGGCGCGGTGACGGTGCAACTGGTGGCGCTGATCTACCTGTTCACCGTCGACTGGCGGCTGACGCTGATTCTGTTGGTGCCGCTGGTGCTCTACACCCGCGGCCTGGCGGCCATGATGGGTAAGGCACATCAGGAACGCTTCGCCGTCTTCGACACCAACGAACGCGCCATCGAACAGTCCATCATCGAATTCGTCGACGGCATCCAGGTGGTGCGGGCGTTCGGCCGGGCCCGCAAGGCGCACAGCACCTTCCAGCGCGCGGTCGACGACACCGCCGAAAGCCTGCTGGCGTGGAAGACGCCGATGACCAAACTGCAGTCGGCCGCCGAAATCCTGCTGACCCCGGCGCTGCTGATGCTGGTCGTGGTGGTCGCGGGCGTGGGCTTCGCCGATCTGGGCTGGACCGATCCGGTCGACATCCTGCCGTTCCTGCTGCTCGGCATCGGCCTGGGCAGCGCGCTGCTGGGTATCGGCTTCGGCGGACAGGCGCTGCGCGAGGGTGGTGCCGCGGCGTTGCGCCTGCACCAGTTGCAGCAGACACCCGAACTCGAGGTGCGGGCCGACGGCGACGAGGCTGCCGATGCGGATGCCGCCGGTAACGCTGCCGCCACGGGACTCGCGGTCCGGTTCGAACAGGTGAGCTTCGGCTATCGCGCCGACCGCACCGTCCTGCGCGAGGTCGACTTCGAACTCGCTCCCGGGTCCATCACCGCCCTGGTCGGCCCGAGCGGTTCCGGCAAGTCGACCCTGGCCCGGCTGCTGCCGCGCTTCTACGACGTGACGGCGGGCCGGATCACGATCGGCGGCAAGGATGTTCGCGAATACTCGACCGCCGAGCTCTACCGCACCGTGGGATTCGTCCTGCAGGACGTGCGGATGATTCGCGGCACGATCCGCGACAACATCGCGCTGGCCCGGCCCGACGCGGATGCGGCCGCCGTCGAGCGAGCCGCACGCGCCGCCCAGATCCACGATCGGATTCTGGAATTGCCGCGCGGCTACGACTCCGAAATCGGTGTCGACGCGGTGCTGTCCGGTGGTGAGGCGCAGCGCCTGTCGATCGCCCGTACCCTCTTGGCCGATACCCCGGTGCTGGTGCTGGACGAGGCGACGGCCTTCGCCGACCCGGAATCCGAGGCCGCGGTCCAGGACGCGCTCGCGGTCCTGGTCGCTGGGCGCACGGTGCTGGTGATCGCGCATCGGCTGCACACCATCACGGGCGTCGACCGAATTCTGGTGCTGGACAACGGCGAACTCGCCGAAACGGGTGACCACGCGACGCTGTCGGTGGCCGGCGGGCTCTATCAGCGCCTCTGGGAACAGAATCAGGCGTCGGTGGGCGTGCCGGCCGGTTCCGACTCCGAAGGAGAACTGCGGTGATCAGGAAGATCTTCGCCCTCATTCCGCCGGACCTGCGCCGCTACGTGCCGCGCCATCTGGCCCTCATCGGCGCGGGCGCGCTGGGCCAGATCGCGGCCTATCTGCTGCTGATTCCGGTGCTGCAGGCGCTGTTCGACGGCGATTTCGGACGCGCCTGGCGCTGGACCGCCTGGCTGGCGCTCGCGGTGGTCGTCGCCTCGGTCTGCTCGTATCAGCAGTTGCTGGTGGGTCTGCGGATCGGCGTGGGCATGCTGCGCGGCGTGCAGACCCGGCTGGGCGACCACCTGAGCACGCTGCCGCTGGGCTGGTTCGCCACCGCCAACGCCGGATCCCTTTCCCGCATGGTGGTCGGCGGCGTGCGCGAAATCCTCAGCGTCGTCAACTATCTGCTCGCACCCGTACTGACCGCGGTCCTGGTTCCGGTGGGCGTCGCGATCGGGGTCGCCTTCATCGACTGGCGGATCGCGCTGGTCATGCTGGTCAGCCTGCCGGTGTTGCTGCTGGTCAGCAGCTGGGCCAACAACAGTTACACCCGCGCCGACCGCAGGCTCGATGCCGCTGCGGCAGAAGCTAATTCGCGGGTCGTGGAGTTCGCGCAGGCGCAGCCGGTGCTGCGGGCCTTCGGTGCGGTGGGCGCGGGCAACCGGGCACTCACCCGGGCATTGCGCGACCAGGAGGCCGCGTCCAAGCGCATGATCGTGGCCAGTGTGCCGGGGCTGATGGTGTTCGCACTGTGTGTGCAGATCGTCTTCCTGATCGTGGTGTCGGTGGTGGTGGCCCGGGGGACCGGCGGCGACCTCTCCATTCCGGCCACGATCGCGCTGATCGCGGTGACCTCCCGGTTCATCGAGCCGATCAACCGCGCCGCGCAGCTGAGCACCGCGATCCGCAGCGCCGGCGACGCCGCCGACCGGATCACGAACTTCCTGGCCGAGCACGATCTGGCCGAGGCCACCGAACCGGTGACGCCCGGTGCGCCCGAGATCGTCTTCGACAATGTCGAATTCGGTTACCGCGCGGGGGAAAAGGTCGTCGACGGTGTGTCTTTCACCGTGCCGAGCGGTACCACCACGGCGATCGTCGGCCCGTCCGGCGGCGGTAAGACCACGCTGCTCAAGCTGGCCTCCCGGTTCTACGACGTCGAATCCGGCAGCATCACCGTCGGCGGCCACGACGTACGCCGGCAGCCCTCGGAAACCCTGCTGCGCCAGGTGTCGCTGGTCTTCCAGGACGTCTACCTGTTCGACGAGACCATCTCCGACAACATCCGCATCGGAAACCCGGACGCGACCGACGAGCAGGTGCGCCGCGCCGCCGAGATCGCCCGGGTGGACGAGATCGTCGACCAGTTGCCCGAGGGCTGGGATTCGGCGGTGGGCGAGGGCGGCGCGGCACTGTCCGGCGGTGAGCGCCAACGGGTCTCGATCGCCCGCGCGCTGCTCAAGGACGCACCGATCGTGCTGCTCGACGAGGCGACCAGCGCCCTCGACCCGCACAGCGAGGCGGCGGTGGTGCGCGGCATCCACGAACTGACGCGGGACAAAACCGTCGTCGTGGTCGCGCACCGGCTCGACACCATCGCCCACGCCGATCAGATCCTGTTCGTGGAGGCGGGCCGGATCGTCGAACGCGGCACGCACGCCGAACTTCTCGAACTCGGCGGCCGCTACGCCGGGTTCTGGTCGGAGCGCTCCCGCGCGACCGGCTGGCATCTGGTGTCGGCCTAGGGTTCGTTCCGCGCGGGGCGAAGCCGTGTAGCAGTGCCGAATTCGCCAAACATGACTTTGGCCAGGTTATATGCCTTTGAGGAATATGCTGCGCGCACGCCGTGCGCTGAAGCGTTATCGCGGGAGCGAAGAGGGTGAACGATGAACACTGTGAACTATCAAAAGGTTCATGCCCAGCGGCTGGCGCGGATGACCCCGGAGCAGCGTGCCGAATACGACGCTGCCTACGAACACGCCGGTTTGGCACTGCGACTCGCGGAGCTGTTCTATGACGCCCGCACGGCGGCCGGTCTGACGCAGACGGAGCTGGCGCGTCGCATGGGTACTACTCAGCCGACGATCGCCCGGATCGAGGGCGGCGGCCGGATCCCGACACTGGACATGCTCGAGCGGTTGGCCACTGCGGTCGGCATGCAACTCGATATCTCGCTCACCACCGCGGCCTGACGTTGCGGGATGCCGTCTCGCTGCAGCCGGTGGTCGATGGCAGGCCGGATGGGCAGGTGGCCACTGCTCGCGCTCACCGCCAGTAGCCGCGGGTGGCGATATTGTGTTTCGGCAGTTTGGCTTTCAGCGATTTCGTGATCGCGCGCGTGGTGGCGGCATCGCAGGCGGCCCAGCCGAACGCGTCGGGGGAGCAGGTCACCGAGTCGGCCGCCTGCCGCAGCAACTGGCCGTAGTTCACTCGCTGCACCCAGGTCACCTCGGTCTTCGGTCCGGTGCGCACCGGCAGCGACTGTTCGGACTCCTCCTGCCATTCCAGCCAGACCCGGGCCGGCGTCTCACCGATCGCATCCAGCAGCGAATTGATCGCCGGCAGCGAGGCGCTGTCGCCGAAGATCAGGAATTCCGACGGAACCGGTTCGGGCACCGCGAATTTCGAGCCCATGACGGTGGCGTCGATCTCGTCGCCGATCGCGGCGCGAGCGGCCCACCGCGAGGCCGGTCCGCCGTGCAGCGCGAATTCGATATCGAATGCGTCGTTACCGGGATCGGGGTCGACGAGGGTGTATCCGCGCTGTTGCAAGGTGCCGCTCTCGTCGGGGAACCAGATGCGGATCCACTGCGTGGGATGCACGGGATGGTCGGCCAGCAGGCCGCCACCGGTGAAGCCGAGCCGCAGGTACTTGTCGCCGATCTGCCGCACGGAGGTGACGGTCAGCCGGTAGTCGTCCGCGCGCAGCGCCTTGAGGATGACGCCGTTGATGCCTTTGCCCATGGGGTTAGGGTAGCTGGGTTAGGTTAGCCAAACCACATCCCTACGGCAGTTGGGGTCGGGTGGGCTACTATGCTTGGAGGTTAGGCAAGCCTAGCCTTTGAAGTAGGTGGTGAGGCCCGATTTCCGGCCGGTGAGGAGTTTGTCTGATGCTCGGCAAGGCTGACGTTCGTGACATCGTGGCGGCGGAGCTGGGGATCCGGCCCGAGGAAATCGGATACGACGACGATCTGGTCGGCCTGGGCATGCATTCGATGAAGCTGATGCGCCTGGCCGGACGCTGGCGCAAACAGGGTCACGAGGTCCGCAGTTCCGAACTCGCACTCGCGCCCACGATTTCCGCCTGGGCCGAATTGCTCGGCGCCACTCCCGAACCCGCGCCCGCCCCTCCTGCCGCCTCGGCCGAAGCCGGCACCGTCTTCGCCGACGGCGAGGAATTCCCCCTCGCCACCATGCAGCACGCCTACTGGGTGGGCCGCCGCCAGGACCAGCGGCTCGGCGGTGTCGCCGCCCATCTCTACGTCGAATTCGACGGCCGCGAACTGGATGCCGAGCGCATGGGCCGTGCGGTCGAACGCCTGGTCCGGCGTCATCCCCAGCTGCGCGTGCAGTTCACCGACGCCGGCACGCAGCGCGTGCTGCCCGAGCCGCTGCTCCCGGTGTTCCGGGTGGAGGATCTGCGCGCGGCCGCCGATCCGGATGCGGAACTGGAACGACTGCGCCAGGACAAGAGTCATCAGCGGATGGATGTCGAGGCCGGCCAGGTCGTCGACATCACCCTCACCCTGCTGCCCGGCGGCGCCCACCGCGTGCACGTCGATGTGGACATGCTTGCCGGAGATGCGTTGAGCTACCGGCGAATTCTCGACGATCTGGCCGCGCTCTACGACAGCGACGCCGAACCGGCCGATACCGTCGGCTACACCTTCCGCGAATATCTCGACGCCAGAGCGCGCCACACGCCGGACAATTCGGCGGCCCAGGCCTGGTGGGAGCAGCGACTGGCCGACCTGCCCGATATCCCGTCGTTGCCGGTACTGGCCGAGGACGAGCGCGCCGACCCGAGCCGCAGCATCCGGCTGCACCACTGGTTCGAACCCGAGGCCAAGGCCGGATTCGACAAGCTCGCCCACAGCCACGGTGTCACCCCGGCGGTGGCGCTGGCCACGGTGTTCGCCGAGGCCATCGCACGCTGGTCCGCGCGGCAGCGCTTCCTGCTGAACGTCCCGCTGTTCGATCGGGAGCCGCTGCACGACGATATCGACCGGGTGGTCGGCGACTTCACCAATTCCGTGCTGGTCGACGTCGATGCCCGCGCGCCGGAATCGATGGTCGCCCGCGCCAAGCGCCTGCAACGCGAATTGCACACCTGCGCTGTGCATTCGGTGTACGAGGGCCTGGATGTGCTGCGTGATCTGGGCCGCCTGCGCGGCGGTCCGGTGACGCCGTCGGTGGTCTTCACTTCCGGCCTGGACCTGGGGGAGCTCTTCTCCGACCGGGTCACCGCGCTGTTCGGTGAGCCGGTGTGGATTCTGTCGCAGGGCCCGCAGGTCGATCTCGACGCGCAGGTCGCCGAACTGGCCGGCGGTCTGCTGGTCAACTGGGATGTGCGCCGCGATGCCATGCCCGAGGGCGTGGTCGCGGCGATGTTCGCCGAATTCCGCCGCCTGCTGCTGGCTCTCGCCGAGCCGGGTGCGGACTGGAACGCACCGCTGTCGATCGAGCTGCCGGCGTCACAGCGTGCGGTGCGCGAGCGGGTGAACGACACCTTCACCGACTGGCAGGCCCGCACGCTGCACAGTGAGTTCTTCGACCGGGCCCGGCGCAAGCCGGAGGCCGAAGCCCTGCGCTGGCGCGGAGGCGTCTGCGACTACGGCGATCTGGCCGATCAGGCGCTCGCGGTGGCCGCCGCGCTCACCGATGCCGGCGTACGGCCCGGCGATACCGTCGCGGTGGTGATTCCCAAGGGCCACCGGCAGATTCCGGCCGTCCTCGGTGTGCTGGCCGCGGGTGCGGCCTATGTGCCGATCGGCACCGGTCAGCCGCCGGTGCGACGCGACCGCATCCTGGCACGCGCGGGCGCCCGAATCGCCCTCACCGATGCGGCGCTCGAGCTCCCGGCCGACGTCACCGCCGTCGAATTGACCACCGCGCTGGCCGGCCGTCGCCTCGAGCGCGCCTACGCGAGCGATCCGGACGCCGTCGCCTACGTGCTGTTCACGTCCGGATCCACCGGTGAGCCCAAGGGCGTGGAGGTCAGCCATCGCGCCGCCGCCAACACGATCGACGCCCTCGCCGCCGCTTTCGGCCTGGACGCGAGCGCTCGGCTGCTGGGACTGTCGTCGCTGGAATTCGATCTGTCGGTCTTCGACATCTTCGCCCCGCTCGCCCTGGGCGGTGCGCTGGTGTGCGTGGACGCCGAGATCGAGCGCGACGCCCGGGCGTGGGCCCGGCTGATCGCCGAAGACGAAGTGAGCGTGCTCAATTGCGCGCCCGGCTTGATCGGGATGCTGCTCGACGCCGCCGACGCGGAGGCATTGCGCACACTCCGGGTGGTCGTCACCGGCGGCGACCGGGTCGACGCCGAACTCGCGCACCGCCTGCGCGCCGCGGTGCCCGGCCTGCGTTTCGCCGGACTCGGCGGGGCCACCGAGGCCGCGATCCACTCGACCGTCTGCGAAGTGACCGACGACTTCCCGGCCGACCGCGCCACCGTGCCCTACGGCACGCCGCTGGCGAATGTGGCGATGCGGGTGGTGAACGAGCGCGGCGAGGACTGCCCCGACTGGGTCGTCGGCGAATTGTGGATCGGCGGAACCAGTGTGGCCGACGGCTACCGCGGCGACCCGGAACGCACCGCGCAGCGCTTCGTCGAATACGGCGGCCTGCGCTGGTACCGCACCGGCGACCTGGCCCGCTATCTGCCCGACGGCACCGTCGACTTCCTCGGTCGCGCCGACCATCAGGTCAAGATCCGCGGCTACCGCGTGGAACTCGGCGAGGTCGAAACCGCGCTGACCACACTGCCTTCCGTCCAGCAGGCCGTCGCACTGGTGACCGGTTCCGGCCGGCTGGCCGCCGCGGTGCGGGCCGTCGGTGTCACCGCCGACGAGTTGCGGGCGGCGCTGCGGGATCTGCTTCCCACGCACATGATCCCGGACCTGATCGAGATCGTGACCGAGATCCCGCTGACTCCCAACGGGAAACTGGACCGGGCCGCGATCGGGCGGCTGGTCGAGGCCGGCGCCCCCGATGCCGGTGCGTCCGCGGTGCCGCCCGCGAACGAGATCGAGGCGGCGCTGGCCTATATCGCGGCGCAGATCCTCGGTGTCGAGACCGTGGGTGTGGAAACCGATTTCTTCGAGATCGGCGGCAACTCGATCCTGGCCACCACGCTCACCGCCAAGGTGCGCGGACTGCTCGCGGTCGAGAAATTCGGAGTCACCGCAGTGTTCGGCGGACGGACCGTGCGCCGCATCGCCGCCCGGCTGCAGGCCGACGAGACCACCCCGGGTCGCTTGGCGCAGGTGTCGCGAATTCTGCTGGAGCTCGCCGAAGTGCCGGTGCCCCGGACGGATTCGGCCCTCGCCCCGGTGGGGAACTGACCGCAGCACCGGCCCCGAGTTTTCGTTGTAGACAGATTGGTTCGTCAGATGCGTTCGCTGGAAGACCTGCAGGTAGCGATGGCGGCTCGGCTCGCCGAGGAAGGTTTGGCCACCGCCGCGGCCGTGCCGGTACGCCGGAATCCGCGGCGGGCGCCGTTGTCGTTCGGACAGCGTTACGTGTGGGCGCATCAGCAGATTTCGCCCGGCAGCTCCGCCTACAACCTGTGCCTGGCGCTGACCTTCGAGGGCGAGCCGATCGATGCCGGAGCGCTGCGCACGGCCTTCGCCGCGCTCGTCGAGCGGCACGAGGTGCTGCGCACCACCTATCACACCGATGACGACGGTGAGCCCTATCAGCGGATCCACGCCGACCTGCCGCCCCGGCTGGAGGAGGAGGATCTCTCCGGTCTCGCCGAGGAACAGGCCCGGCAGCGGCTGCGCGAGCTGACCGAGGCCGCGGCCCGCGAAACCTTCGATCTGACAGCGGAATCCTCGCTGCGGGTGACCTTCGTCCGGATATCCGCCGCGGAACTGGTCGCGGTGGTGGTGATTCAGCACATCGCGTGGGACGGGATGACGCTGCCCGCCCTCTCCCGGGATGTGGAGAACTTCTACCGGCAGGCACTGACCGGTCCGGTCACGGTGGAGCCGCTGCGGTTGCAGGTCGCCGATTTCGCCGAATGGGAGGCCGACCGGTTCGCCGCCGAGGACCATACCGAGGATATTCGCTTCTGGCAGAGCCGCTTCGACGGTGAACTCCCGGAGCTGCAACTGCCCTACGATCGCCGCCCGGTGGCGGCCACCGAACGCGGCGCCCGCTGCGATCGCCCGCTGAGCGCGGCCGCCGACACCGCGCTGCGCCGCCTCACCGCCGAGCTGCGCACCACCCCGTTCTCGGTCTTCCTCGCCGCATACTACGTCGCGCTGCGCGAGATGACCGGTCGCGGCGACATGGTCATCGGCACCACCGTGGCCAACCGCGAAGAGTCCGGGATGGAGCTGCTGATCGGCAATCTCAGCAATATGCTCCCGCTGCATATCGCCGGCCGTGACGATCAGCGCTTCGCCGAACTGGTCCACCAGGTCCGCGGCGTGATCACCGACGCGTTCGGGCACAAACATTTCCCGCAGGAAGGCATCGTCCGCGCGGTGAACGCCGCGACCGGCAACGTCGGCTCGAATCTGTTCGACACGATGGTGCTGTTCCTGCACCAGAAGATCGACGGCCCTCAGCTGCCGGGCGTGTCCACCAGCTGGGAGCTGATGGACAACGGCGCCGCCCTGCTGCCACTGGTGGTGGAGACCTTCATGCACGGTGATCGGACCGACGTCCAGATCACCTATCGCACCGACCTTTTCGACGCCGTCACGATCGATCGCCTGCACGAGTACATCGATCTGGTGCTCGCCACCGCGACCGCCGACCGGCGGGTCTCGGAGCTGGCCACGCTGTCGGCAACCGACCGCGCGGCGCTGGCGCAGTGGTCGCACGGCGCCGCGGTACCGATCGAGGCGGATACCGCCGATGCGATGATCCGCGCCTCCGCGCGTACCTACCCGGACCGCACGGCCGTGGTGTTCGGCGATATCGAACTGACCTACCGCGAATTCGATATCCGGGTGAACCGGCTCGCGCGACTACTGCTGGAAGACGGGGTTCGGCCGGGCGATCGCGTCGGTGTCTACGCCGAACGCAGTGAACGGCTGCCGATCGCGTTCGCGGCCGTGCTGCGCGTCGGCGCGGTGTATTTCCCGATCGACCCCAGCTACCCGATCGACCGCATCGAGTACATGCTCGGCGATGCCGAACCGGCGCTGCTGCTGACATCGGCCGACAAGGCGCTGCGCGTCGAAACCGATGTGGCCACAATCGATCTCACCGCCCCGCAGGTGGTCGAACGCCTGTCCGCACTCGACGGCTCGGAGCTGGCGCCGGCCGCACTGCCGCGGCCCCTGCATCCGCTCGACCCCGCCTATCTGCTCTACACCTCCGGCACCACCGGCCGCCCCAAGGGTGTCGTGATCCACCACCGCGGCATCGCCAACCACGTGCAGTGGATGCGCGACTATCTCGGCTTCGGCGAGGAGCGCATCCTGCAGAAGGCGCCGATCGGCTTCGACGTCTCGGTCTTCGAACTGGTGAACGCGCTGTGCACCGGATCGGCGACGGTGCTGCCCCCGCCGCAGTGGTGGCAGGCCGATGTGGAGGCGCTCGCCGAAATCATCCACCGGCATCGCATCACGCAGATCTCGTTGGTACCCAGCGTGGTTCGCGCCTTCATCGACGCGGGACCGGATCCGGCGCGGCTGCAATCCATGCGGTACGTGTACCTGGGTGGTGAGGCGGTGCCGCCGGCGCTGGTCGAGGAATCGAGCCGCTTCTTCGGCGGCACGGTGCTCGGCCTCTACGGCCCCACCGAGGGCTCGATGGACCTGATGCACGAGGACTTCGCCGGCCGCACGAACACCGAAGCCGTGGCCGGCGCTGCGCTCGAACCGGCGCTCATCGGCCTGCCCGAATGGAATTCGTCGGTCTACGTGCTCGACGAGCGGTTGCGGCAGGTCCCGCCCGGTGTGATCGGTGAGCTCTACCTCGGCGGCGTGCAGCTCGCGCAGGGCTACCACCGCCGCCCCGATCTGACCGCCGGAGCCTTCGTGGCGTGCCCGTTCGCCGGTGAGCCCGGTGCCCGGATGTATCGCACCGGCGATATCGTGCGCTGGAATTCGCAGGGCCGCATGGAATATCTGGGCCGGGTCGACGATCAGGTGAAGGTTCGCGGGCATCGCATCGAACTCGGTGAGATCGGCACCGTGCTGCGCCGCGTACCCGGCATCGCCTCCGCCGTGGCGATCACCGTGCCGCAGAATGCTCAGAGCCATGACCTGGCGCTGGTGGCCTACTATGTGCCCGAAGCGAATTCGGAATTCGCCACCGGCGGCGACGCCGCAAACACCGAGCGCATCAAAGCCGCACTGGCACAACGTTTGCCGGAATACATGATCCCCACGGCACTGGTGAAGCTGGCGGCACTGCCGCTGACCGCCAACGGCAAACTCGACCGCCGGGCCCTGCCGCAGCCGGATCTCGGTGGCAGCACCGGCCACGGCCGGGAACTGCGTGCGGGCGCCGAAGCCGCGGTCGCGGAGGTGGTGCGCGCGGTGCTGCACCTCGGCGATACCACCGCGCTGGCGGCCGACGACGATTTCCTTGCGCTGGGCGGCGATTCCATCAGCGCGATCCGGATGGCGTCGGCGTTGAAGAAGTACGGCTTGCTGATCACCACCAGCGCCCTGTTCGACGCGCGCACCATCGCCCGCATCGCCGCGGCGTGCGAGCCGATCGTCGAGAGCGGCGGCCCGGCCCTGGTCGAGGCGGAGAGCCCGGCGGGCTGGATCCCGCTCAATCCCATCGCGGCCCTGCTCACCGAACGATCCGGCGACTACCACGCCTACACCCAGGCCACCGCGGTCGTGGCGCCCGCGCACAGCACGCGTGAGCAGATCGCCGAGGTGGTCTCGGCGCTGGCCGCACGCCATCCGATGCTGCGTGCCCGGCTCGGAACCGATCCACAGGGCGCCACGGCCTATTACGTCCCGGAACCGGACGAGCCGGCCGCCGCGCCCATCGTCGCGGAGATCGTGATCGGCGACGAGAACTGGGATCGCACCGCGGGTGCGTGCCTGAACGAGCAGCTGGCCGAGTTGAGCTCGCAGCTGGATCCCGCCGCGGGCCGCATGTTCGCCGCCGCCTGGGTGCACTCCGCCGACGGAACGCAAGGGCGGCTGCTGCTGGTCGTCCACCACCTGGTGGTCGACGGTGTGTCCTGGCGGGTTCTGCACGACGATCTGCGCGGCCTGTGGGGCGTCGCGGCCGCGACGGTCGAACCGCAGCCGGGGACCTCGGTCAAGACCTGGAACACCAGCCTGGTGCACGTGGCGAACAGCGACGCCGTCCTCGCGACGCTGCCGTACTGGCGCGCGGCCGCGGAGGCGGTGGATCCGCTGCTCGGCAGCCGCGCCCTGGACCCCGCCGTCGACACCGTCGCGACCGTTCGCGAGGTCACCGCCACCCTCGACGCGGACGACACCGCGTTCCTGATGAGCACGGCCACCACGGCTTTCGGCTGCGACTTTCTCGACATCCAGGTCGCCTCGCTGGCCGTGGCGATCCACCGCTTCCGCCGTCGTCGCGACCGGGACGCGCAGGCCGTGGCGGTGACGATGGAACGGCACGGCCGAGTCGAAACCCTGTTCAGCGGAGTCGATCTGGCCAACACGGTCGGCTGGTTCACCACCACCTATCCGGTGTCGCTACGTATCCCGGACGCGGGCGAGCGAGTCGAATCCGCGGTGAAAGCGGTCAAGGAGCAACTGCTCGCGGTGCCCGAATCGGGAATCGGCTGGGGACTGCTGAGCCGGCTCAACCCGGAAACCCGCACCGAGCTGGCGGGTTCGCCCTCGCCGCAGGTGAGTTTCAACTACATGGGCCGCTTCGCCGCCGCCGACGGTGAATCGGTCCGAACCTGGGATGCCGCACCGGAATTCGGCTACCTGGGCGGCCACGCGGATCCGGCCATGCCGGCCCCCGCCCTGCTGGACATCAACACCGTGGCACTGGCCGACGGCGACAGCGTGCGGTTGCATGCCTCCTTCCGCTTCCCGGCGGGACCGCTGTCCGACGACGAAGCCGGCGAACTGGCCCAGCTGTGGACCGAGGGACTGGGTGAGCTCGTGAAGACGGTGCGCGACAACCCGATTCGCCGCCTCACGCCCAGCGACGTGGTCGCCGACGAGGTGTCCCAGCTGGACCTGGATCGCTGGCAGGCGCTGTATCGGGGCTGCGTGGACATCTATCCGCTGGCTCCGCTGCAGGCCGGGCTGTACTTCACCGCGCTCGGCTCCGCGGGCAACGACGTCTACAACGTGCAGACGCTGATCGGGGTGCGCGGCGCACTCGACCTGCCGCTGCTGGCCGCATCCTTCGACACCGTGCTGAACCGCTATCCCAATCTGCGCGTGTCGATTTCGGTGTCCCATGCCGGACAGCCGTACGCGGTGGTCGCCGACCACATGCCGATCCCGGTGCGCGAGATCGACTTCGCGGACCTGCCCGACGCGCAGCAGCGGTTGCAGGAGTTCTTCCGCGCCGACCAGGCCGAACATTTCGACCTCACGCACGGACCGCTCCTGCGGGTGACGGTGGTGCATCTCCCCGACGACCACCACATGGTCGTACTGACCTCGCACCATCTGCTCACCGACGGCTGGTCGGGTCAGTTGCTGCCGCGCGAGATCTTCGCCGAATACGCCGGTCGCGGCGGGCAGCCGCTCGGCGATCCGGAAACCTTCGCGCATTTCCTGCGCCTCACCCGGGAACGGGAGCAGGCCACCGAGGCGGCCTGGCAGAGCTATCTCGACGATGTGCGACCGTGCCTCGTCGCCCCGGCCCGCACGTCCGGCAGTGGCGGCGTGCCGGAGGGACGCACGTTCGTCCTCGACGACGACACGGTCGCGCGCGCCACCGAACTGGCCGCGGAGCAGGGCACTACCTTCAGCCTGGTCTGCCAGCTCGCCTGGGCCAACGCGCTGCGGTACGTCACCGGCGAGCAGGCCACGGTGTTCGGTGAGGTGGTGTCGGGCCGGCCCGCCGATCTCGACGGCGTCGACCATGCCGTCGGCTGTTTCGCCAACACCATCCCGGTCGCGATCGACCTGGCCGGCGACCGGACCTGGCGCGACCATCTCGCCGAGATGCAACGGCACCGAGTGGAACTGATGGAGTACCACCAGTATCGGCTCACCTCGGCCATGCGGGCGGCGGGACGATCCGGCCCGGCGGCGCGCAAGCTGTTCGACAGCATGTTCGTCTTCCAGTCCTATCCGCCGGGGCGCGACGAGCTGGAAACCTCGTTGCGCGAGGGCGGTTTGGAGCTGGTGTCGTTCGAGGGCGGCGGCGCCACCGACAACGCCCTGCTGCTGATGATCTTCCCGGCGAATTCCCTGCTGCCCGGCGACGCCGTGCAGGCCGTGGTGTTCTACGCCGAGGACAGCTTCGAAGCCGACGATGCCCGCATCGTCGAGACCGCCTTCCGGAATACGTTGCGCGCCATCGCCGAACAGCCCGACCGAGCCGTCGCCGACACCACCGTGATCGACGACGAGGATCAGGGCCTGCTGGTGATGCGGCGGATGTGGCAGTGACAGACATGAGGAGTCAGACGAGCATGGCAGCAGCACCCGGTTGGATCCGGCAGTTCCACACACCGCGCGGTGCGAGCGCGCCGTTGATTATCTGCCCGCACGCGGGCGGCGGCGCATCGACCTACCGGCCCTTCTCGAAGCAGTTGCGCGAACATTTCGATGTCGGTGTGCTGCAGTACCCCGGCCGCCAGGACCGGGCTCGCGAGGCCGCACTGCAGACGCTGCCCGAGATCGCCGAGGGCGCCTTCGACGAATTCGCGCTCTCCCCGTGGAATCGCGACGAGCCGATCACGGTGCTGGGCCACAGCATGGGATCGATCGTGGCCTTCGAATTCGTGCGCATCGCCGAATCCGAAGGAGTTCCGGTGCGATTGCTCGCGGTCTCGGGTGCGGTGCCCCCGGGCCGGGTCGCCGAGATGCCGAACCATCCCACCGAGGACGAGCAGTTGCTCGACCATATGGCCGGGCTGGAGGGCACCGGCTCGGATCTGCTCGGCAATCGTGAGCTGATGCGGATGGCGCTCCCGGCGCTGAAGGCCGACTACGCCGCCTTCGACCGTTATTCCTGCCCGGCGGACGTGCGCGTGCAGGCCCCCGTCCAGGCGATGGGCGGCAGCGACGACGACTACGTCACCATGGGCGACCTCTACGGCTGGCAGCAGCACACCGAATCGCACCTGCGGGTGTCGATGTTCGACGGTGGCCACTTCTATCTGCACGACCACGTCGAGGGCATCGCGGAGCTGCTGGTCGCGGAAATGGAGACCACATCATGAGCGACGCGGATCCGATCGTCGTCAGCGGCTTCGCCGTCGAGGCGCCCGGTGGCATCGAGACGCCCGGACAGTACTGGGCGGCGCTGTCGCAGGCGCGCGATCTGACCGGGCCGTTCCCGCGCGACCGCGGCTGGCCGCTCGCCGAACTGCTGAACCTGTCGCGCCACGAAGGCTGGGCGGCCGTCCGCGACGCCGGTGGATTCCTCGCTCGCGCAGCGGAATTCGATCCGATGTTCTTCGGCATCACCCCGCGCGAGGCCGTCGCCATGGATCCGCAGCAGCGGGTGGCGCTGCGGGTGGCCTGGCGGGCGCTGGAGAACGCCGGCATCGATCCCGCGGCCATCGACGGTGACGAGGTGGGCTGCTATATGGGCGCCTCACCGACCGAATACGGTCCGCACGGCGCCGAGGTCAACGACTACTCCGGCTACCGCGCGGCCGGTGCCGCGCTCGGGGCGGTGGCGGGGCGGATCTCCAACTGTCTCGGTCTCGGCGGCCCGTCCATCGTGGTCGACACCGCCTGTGCCTCGTCACTGTCGGCGGTGCACATGGCGGCGGCGGCGATCCGCGCCGGGGAATGTGACTGGGCGCTGGCCGGGGCGGTGTGCGTGATGGGTTCGCCCGCCGCGTTCTTCGAATTCTCCAAGAACAACGCGCTGGCCGCGGACGGGCAGTGCAAACCGTATTCCGATGCCGCCGACGGCACGCTGTGGGGTGAGGGCGCGGGCGTTGTCGTAATGGAACGCGAATCGCGGGCCCGTGCGGCCGGTCGCCGGGTCTATGCCCGGGTGCTCGCCACCCGGGTCAATCACAACGGCGCGGGGGCACCGATCGCCGTGCCGAGCAGCCGGGCGCAGGAGCGGCTGATCCGCGCGACCGTTGCCGCAGCGGGTATTTCGCCCGAGGTCGTCGGCATGATCGAGGGACACGGCACCGCGACCGCGGTCGGGGATCCGCTGGAACTCGAGGCGCTGGACCGCGTCTACGGTTCGGGCTCCGCGCGCCTGGGCTCGGTGAAATCGAATCTGGGCCACGCCCAGGCGGCGGCGGGCATGCTCGGCCTGATCAAGGTGCTGCTCAGCGGTCTGCACGGACAGATCGCGCCGACCCGCTTCGCCGACAACCCGACCGGCAAGGTGGATTGGGACGCCACCGGCCTGCGGCTGGCCGCGAAACTCGAGGACTGGCAGCCGCACGACGGCGTGCGCTACGCGGCGGTGTCGTCGTTCGGCGTCTCGGGCACGAATGCCCATGCGCTGCTGGCCGTTCCGGCCGAAGAGGAGAGTCATGTCTAGCTATCGCCTGCCCGACGGCAGCGTTCCGATCCTGCTGTCCAGCGACAATCCGGATCTGGTGGGATCGGAGGCGGCCGCGATCGCGGACTACCTCGCCGGGCATCCCGAGGTGTCGCCGGATCGCGTGGCCGACATGCTGTTTCGCACCCGGTCGCCGCGCCGCCACCGTGCCCTGGTCATGGCCGATGCGCAGACCGATGTGATCGCCGCGCTGCGCGCCGTGGCCGACGGCCGTCCGCATCCGGCGGTGGTTCGATCGGAGCGCGCCGCGACCGCGCAGCGCGTGGCCTACGTCTTTCCCGGTCAGGGCAGCCAGCGCCCGGGCATGGGCGCGATGCTCTACGAGCACTCAGCGGCCTACCGCGACGCAGTCGACGAGTGCGACAAGGTCTTTCACGATCTCTACGGCTGGTCGCCGCGCGCCTATCTGCTGGAGGCCGACCAGCAGGCCGACGACAAGGCGCTGACCGTGCAGCCGGCACTGTTCATGCAGATGATCGGTGTGGCCGCGATGTGGCAGGCCGCCGGGGTCGCCCCGGGCGTGACGGTGGGGCATTCCCAGGGGGAGATCGCCGCCGCCTGTGTGAGCGGGGCCCAGACCCTGCGGGACGCGGTGCGGATCGTCACCACCCGGGCGCAGATCGTCGACAGCATGGAGCTGACCGGCTACTCGATGGCGGTGCTCGGCGTCGACCGGGACGAATGCGAGGACCTGATCGCCCGGCAGGCCGATTTCGTGGAACTGTCGGTGATCAATTCCCGGCATATCATCGCGATCTCCGGTGAACGCACCGCTGTGGTCGACATCGTCGAAACGCTCAATGCCGCAGGAAAATTCGCGAAAGAGATCCGGGTGCAATATCCCGCGCACACCTCCTTCGTGGCCACCGCGCGCGAACCTCTGTCGGGCACGGTGAGTTCGGAGATGGACAATGCGGCATTCCTCGACGCCGATATCGAGTGTTTCGGAGCCACCTTCGGCGACCGGCTGCATTCCGATCTGTCGATCGTGGACTACTGGTACCTGAATCTGCGCAACCGCGTGCGATTCGACCTGGCCGTCAAGAAGGCCGCCGCCGCCGGCGCGAGCACCTTCGTCGAGATCTCCGAACATCCCACGCTGATGCTCGCGATCCAGGAGAACCTGAGCGAAATCCCCGGGCAGCGGGAATTCCAGGCGCTGGGCACCTCCCGCCGCACCGCCGAGGACCTGCGGGAATTCACCCGCAATCTGGCGACCGTCGCGGTGCACGACGCGAATTATCGATGGGAGGCGCTGCGCGAACCCGGCGACGGTGGTGTGCCCGCACTGCCGCTGCTCGACTTCCCCAATACGCGGATGAGCGCCAAATCGCTGTGGGCGCCGTTCGATTACGCACGCGCCGCGCACAAGCCGCTCGCCGACAGCGATTCCGACGATTCGACGGTCGCCCCGCAACGGGTGGTGGAGACCTGGACCCGGTTGCAGCGGCGAACGATGGTGCCGCCACGGACCTTCGCGGTGATCGATCCGGCCGGCGCGAACGAAGATCTCGCGGCGGCCGTCCGCGCGGCCGCACCGCGCCAGGGTGCCACGGTCGTCGAGCCGGTTTCCGGCACGAGGCCGGACACCGTGGTGGTGCTGGTCCCGCCCTCGTCGGCGGACGGACCCGTGCACGACGTCGCCGAATTCCTCGGCGCCCGAGTCTGGTTGGACGACCTGGACGGTATCGGCGATATCTGGCTGGTGACCAGCGGCGGCGAACAGGTCGTCGAATCCGATCTGCCGGATCCGTTCCATGCCGCGGTGCAGGCCGGATTCCGCTGTCTGGCGGCCGAACACGTGGGCGTCGCCTTCCGGCATGCCGATCTGGGCGCCGGGGTCGACGCCACCGCGGCGGCCAAGGCGCTGCTCGGTGCGATCCACATCGCCGCGGAACCCGAACTGGCCGTGCGCGACGGCGGCTTCTACGCCAAACGGCTGATCCTCGACGACACCGCGGGCGACGCTCCGTTGCGTGCGGAGGAATTGCGCGAGGTCGTGATCGTCGGCGGCACCGGCAAACTGGGGCTGGATTTCTGTGCCCAGTTCGCCGCCGCGGGTGCGGACCGGATCACGCTGGTCAGCAGATCCGGAGGTACGGCCGCCGCCGGGGCGCGTATCGCCGAGATCGGAGCCCGGTACGACACCGAGGTCGTCGTGCGGCGCTGCGACGCGGGTGATGCGGAGGCGTTCGGCGCCCTGGCCGCGGAATACGCCGCGAGTCCGGCGACCCTGATCGTGCACGCCGCCGTGGACTACGAGGCGGCGGCCGCCGATCCGGACCCGGTCACCATCCGCGCGGCGGCCGACGCCAAATTCGTTGTGCTGCACAATCTCACGCGCATCTTCCCGCGCACCGGCGACGGCCGCATCGTGGTGTGCTCCTCGCTGTCGGCCACGCTCGGCGGGCGCGGGCACATGGTCTATTCGGCGGTCAACCGGATGCTGGACGCACAGGCCGCGCACTACCGGGCCGAGGGCATCCGATGCTCGTCGGTGCAGTGGGGTCTGTGGCGGGCGGTCGGCGCCGACCACGCCGAAGCGCTGGCCCGCATCAGCGGCACCGGACTGCTGCCGATGGACCCGGCGGTGGCGGTCGCCGCCGGTTTCGCGCCGCGCGCGGCCAACGTTCTGGTCGCCGCCGCGCAGTGGGGACGGATTCGAGACCTGTTCTCGGTCTTCGGTTTCGCGCCGCAGTTCGCCGAGCTACCCGAGGACGAGCCGGAACCTGCGCCGCCGGTCGCCGAGCCCGCCGCCGAACCCGTGCCCGCCGCGGAAGTTCCGGCCGTGCCGCGCGACGTCGCCGACTCCGTGCGCGACGCGCTGCGCGGGGTGATGGGGCTGGAGCCGGACGAGGCCGTCGACGGCTCGGTTCCGCTGGTGGCGCTGGGTCTGGATTCGCTGCAGGCGCTCGATCTGCGCAAGCGGGTAGAGGCCGAGTTGCGGCGGGATCTCCCCGTCACCGCCATCCTCGGCGGCGCCTCCCTCGACGAGGTGGTGGCGCTGCTGGGCTGATGCCGAAGCGGTGGAGTCGGTCGAATAATCAAGTTAGCCTTACCAAAGTAATTGGGTGGGCGCTCGGACGGAGAGCATGGTGTCGAATTCAATGGGTGGTCCGGCGGATACGGACGACGCGATCGTCGTCGAGGGCGTGGAGAAGACCTTCGGCCCGGTGCGTGCGCTGAGAGGTATCAGCTTCAGCGCCCCCGCGGGCAGTGTGCTCGGCGTGCTCGGGCCCAACGGCGCGGGGAAGACCACCACGGTGTCGGTGTTGTCGACGCTGATCCGGCCCGATGCCGGCCGTGCGCGGGTGGCCGGCTTCGACGTCGTCACCCAGGCCGCGCAGGTGCGGTCGTCGATCATGCTGACCGGGCAGTACGCGGCGCTCGACGAAATGCTCACCGGCCGGGAGAATCTGGTGCTCTTCGCGCGGCTGATGGGATTGCGGCGCAAGGCCGCCGCGCAGCGCGCCGAGGAACTGCTGGAACGGTTCGCGCTCACCGAGGCGGCGGAACGACGGGTGGGCCAGTACTCCGGCGGTATGCGCCGGCGCATCGACATCGCCTGCGGATTGGTCCGCCCGCCACGGGTCGTATTCCTCGACGAACCCACCACCGGCCTGGACCCCGTCAGCCGCCAGAGCCTGTGGGCGCTGGTGCGCTCGCTCAAGGAACAGGGCGTGACGATCCTGCTCACCACCCAGTACCTCGAGGAGGCGGATGCGTTGAGCGACAACATCATCGTCGTCGACAAGGGCACGGTGATCGCCGAGGGAACCGCCGATCAGCTCAAGGCCCGCTCCGGCGACAGCTACTGCGAGGTCGTTCCGGTCGACGCCGCGGATGTGCCGGCCGTGGCCGCCGCGCTGGCGAACCTGGGCGAGGTCACGATCGCCGAATCGAAGGATCGGGTGTCAGTGCCGGCGCCCGGCGGCGCGGTGACGCTGTCGGAGGCGCTCGACCGAATCAACACCGCGGGAATCGAATTGATCGATATCGCGCTGCGCCGCCCCTCCCTCGACGAGGTCTTCATCCAGCTGACCAAACCGGCCGAAGAGGTATCGGCATGAGCGCGGCGACCACCGAAACGCCGGAACTGTTCCGGGTTCCGGCCGGTCTGCAGTGGTCCGCCCTGAGCGGGCGCATGATTCGCAGCGCCCTGCGCGAAGGCGATCTCGTGCTGGCCTTCGCGGCGCCCGTGGTGTTCTTCGTCTGCTTCTATGTGCCGCTGCGGCATTCCATGGAAGCCGGCGGTATCGACTACGCCCAGTACCTGCTTCCGCTGATCGCGGTCTTCGCCATGTTCTTCACCTCCATGTTCGCCGGTGACCGGGCGGCACGAGAGGTCGTCGGCGGCATGGCCACACGCTTGCGGGCGATGCCGGTGCCGCCGTGGATTCCGGTGACCGCGCGGATGTCGGCGAATCTGGTGCGTGCCGTCGCCGCCTTCGCCGGGGCGCTGGTCATCGGCACGAGCTTCGGATTCCGATTCCACAGCGCGGATTCCGCGCTGGTCTTCGTACTGGTGGTCCTGGCTTTCGGCGCCACCCTGGTGATCGCCACCGATGCGCTCGGCACCATCACCCGCAACAGCGAACTCAGCGGCACGGTCTTGTTCGGCCCGCAGTTGCTGCTGGTGATGACCTCCACCGGATTCGTTCCGGTCCAGGGCTTTCCGGGCTGGATCCAGCCGTACGTGCGCAATCAGCCGGTCTCCCAGATCACCGACGCGCTGCGCGGGCTGGCCGCGGGGCAGTACACCTCCGAACTCCGCGTAGCCGCGATCTGGATCGCGGTGCTGCTGGTGGTGGCCGCGGTTCTGGCGGTGCGAGCGGAAGGGCGCCGGGCATGAGTGAGGTGACCGGAAAGTCCCCGGTAGGCACAGCCGTGAGCGAGGTGGTGATGGGCGATTCTCCCGTGCTCGGCAACCGGATCGGCGATCTGGGCTCACAGACTCTGGTGGAGACCGGTCGCCTGCTGCGGCGCTGGTCGCGGCAGCCGGAGGTGATCACCAGCACGCTGGTGCTGCCGATTCTGCTGCTGCTCATGTACGACCTGGTGCTGGACAAATCCCTCGGCGCCACCGGCGGGGCCGACCCGATCTACGGTTTCGTGCCGATGATCGCCGTCGCCGGAGCCATGTACGGCGCGATGGGTACCGGCATGTCGTTGTACGCCGAGCGGGAAAGCGGTCTGCTGCGCCGGTTCTGGGTGCTCCCGATGCATCGCTGGGCCGGGCTGTCCGGCCGGCTCGCCGCCGAATGCGCCCGCGCGCTCGCGGCGACCATCGTGGTCGTCGCCGTCGGTATGGCGCTGGGCCTGCGTTTCCAGCAGGGCTGGGGCGGTGCGATCGGCGTCCTGCTGGTGCCGGTGATCGTGATCGCCGGATTCACGCCACTGGTCGTCGCGGTCGGGGTGAGCAGCGCCGGCGACAAGGTGGTGCAGCTGTTCGCGATCGTCGTGCTGGTCGGCATGTTCTTCAATTCCGGATTCGTACCGGTGCAGAACTATCCGGGCTGGTTGCAACCGGTCGTGCGGGCCCAGCCGATGAGCTGCGCCATCGAGGCGATGCGCAACTTCACCCTCGGTGGTCCGCTCCTGGTTCCGGTGTTGCAGACGGTCGCATGGTCGGCAGGGCTGATCGTGGTTTTCGGCGCCATGGCCATTCGCGGTTATCGGCGGGCCGTTCAGAGTTGACCGGTCCGCCTCCGGACAACCCGTTAGCCAGTCGTTAGCGAGACACGCCGACCGTCATTCTGATTCCCCGAAGATCGATACGTCTTTTTCGGTACTGTCGAGATCCGTTTGTTCGTTCCGATAGGCATCCCGAAGCTCAGGAAAGGACGAATCGTGCGGAGCCGGATTC
Organism: Nocardia kruczakiae NBRC 101016; assembly: GCF_001612965.1. Classification (GTDB taxonomy): domain Bacteria; phylum Actinomycetota; class Actinomycetes; order Mycobacteriales; family Mycobacteriaceae; genus Nocardia; species Nocardia kruczakiae. The sequence continues at coordinate 67,591 of NZ_BDBL01000025.1, read as the reverse complement.
GCAGTTGTACCGCTGTCTTGTTCGGAGCTCTCATCGCAGTCGCGGGCGGAATGGTTTCGGCGCCGCATGCCTGGACGCAGCCGTCGGCGCAGGCCGCCGCCGACGATTTCTACGTTCCCCCGGCGCCGTTGCCCCCGGGGCCTCCGGGTGCCATCGTGCGGGCCCAGCCTGCGTCGTTGCTGTTCTCGGCGCCGGGACAACCCGGTGTCGTCCCGGCGATCTCGACACGCATGATGTATCTCAGCAACGACACGCACGACGCGCCGACCGCGGTGACGGGCACGTATCTGCAGCCGATCCTGCCCTGGACCGGCCCCGGTGAACGCCCACTGATCGCGTACGCGGTCGGCACGCAGGGACAGGGCGATCAATGCGCGCCCTCGAAATTGCTCCCGCAGCTCGCCCAATACCAGCCGCCGGTCGACGTCATCGCCGAATACGATGTGTTGGCGTTGTATTCGCTACTGGCGCGCGGGATGGCCGTCGTGGTCACCGATTACCACGGGCTGGGCACACCGGAAACGCACGACTTCCTGAACCGGAAAGCGCAATCCTATGCGGTACTCGACTCGGCGCGGGCCGCGGAGCAGTTGCCGAACAACGGCCTGGGACCGCAGTCGCCGGTCATCGTGTACGGCTATTCCCAGGGCGGTATGGCCTCGGCCGGTGCGGCCGAACTGCAACCGAGCTATGCGCCCGAACTGAATATGCGTGGCGCGTACATCGGCGGGCCGGTGGTGGATCCCGAATACTTCATCGGCTTCAACGAGGGCCAGCCGAGCCTGTCCGGTGCGGTCGGCTTCACGCTCAACGGTATCGCCGCCGACTATCCCGACACTCGTCCGGAACTCGACGCCGAACTCAACGACGCCGGCAAGGCGCTGATGCGCGATGCGGCGGGCAAATGCGCCATCGCGGTATCGATCGACAATCCGCAGCGGCAGACGGCCCAATTCACCTCCAGCGGACAGCCACTCACCACGGTGATCGACCGGTCGCCGGCGTTGAGCCAGGCCTTCGCCGATCAGCGCATCGGTAGCGGCACGCCGTCGGCGCCGGTGCTCATCGCCTCGGCGAGGAACGACGAGGGTGCGCCGTACGCGCCCATCCGAGAGGTGGCCGCCGCGTGGTGCAGCCGGGGCGTGCCGGTGCAGATGGACGCGAACTCCCAGCTGCCACCGATTTCCGGTGTCATCGGCACCCACGATCTCGCGTTCTTCCCGTCGTTGGCGGCGTCGCAGATGTGGCTGACCGATCGGCTCGCGGCCGCGCCCGCGGCCGGCAACTGCGCCGCGCTGCCGTAGCGGCCCGTGCCCGGATGGGCGACGGCGTTCATCCGGGCCGCTGATGTTCGATCGCTCGACGCTCGAGATACATCCGCTGAGAACGCAGGGAAGGATCGATCGTGAGGGGCTTGATCCGCAGATGGAACGCAGTTCTGTTCGGCTCGCTCGTCGTCATCGCGGGCGCGGCGATCTCGGCGCCACCCGCGTCGCCGCAACCGGCTGCGGAGGTCGCCGCCGATGATTTCTACATGCCACCGCCGGTGCCGCCGATGCCCCCGGGTGCGATCCTTCGTGCCCAACCGGCAGCGCTGGTGATGTCGGCGCCCGGCCAACCGGGTGTCGTGCCGGCGGCGTCGACGCGAATGATGTACATCAGCAGCGACACTCACGACGCTCCGACCGCGGTGGTGGCGACCTATCTGCAGCCGACGCTGCCGTGGACCGGCCCGGGTGAACGTCCGCTGGTCGCCTACGGAGTCGGCTCGCAGGGCCAAGGCGATCAGTGCGCGCCGTCGAAGGTGCTGCCGCAGCTGGCTCAGTTCCAGCCGCCGTACGACGTCATCGCCGAATACGACGTCATCGCGCTGACGTCGTTGCTCGCGCGCGGTATGGCCGTGGTGCTGACCGATTATCACGGTCTGGGCACGCCCGATGTGCACGATTTCCTGAACCGGAAAGCGCAGGCGTATGCCGTACTCGACTCCGCGCGTGCCGCATTGCAGCTGCCCGGCACCGGGCTGAATCCGCACTCGCCGGTCATTCTGTTCGGCTACTCCCAGGGCGGCATGGCCTCGGCCGGCGCCGCCGAACTGCAATCGAGTTATGCGCCGGAACTGAACGTGCGCGGGGCCTACATCGGCGGCCCGATCGTCGACCCGGAGAATTTCATCGGCTACAACTACGGCCAACCCGGTGTCGGATCCTCCGCGTCGTTCACTCTCAACGGTATCGCCGCCGACTATCCCGAAACGCGTCCGATTCTCGATGCCGAAATCAACGACGCCGGTAAAGGACTGATGAACGACGCTCTGGGCAAGTGCGCCATCGCGGCGTCATTGGACATTCAAATACGGCGAATAACGCAAATCACCACCAGCGGAGAACCTCTCACCGCGGTCATCGACCGTTCTCCAGCGCTGAAAGCCGCATTCGACGAGCAGCGCATCGGAACCCGGGCGCCCTCGATGCCGGTGCTCATCGCCTCGGCCGCGAACGACGAGGGCACGCCGTATCCGCCGGTTCGCGCCGTGGCCGCCGGGTGGTGCGCCGGTGGCACTCCGGTTCAGCTGGACGCGAATCCGCAGGTGCCCGCTGTCACCGGCGTCGTGGGCACCCACGACCTGGCCTATTTCCCGTCGCTGATGACCGCGGATGCATGGATGACCGATCGGCTGGCCGGGCTGCCCGCGCCGAGTAACTGCGGCGCCCTGCCGTAGCGAGCCCCACAGACGCCGCCCGCCGATCAGGGTGGGCGGCGTCGCGGTGTCTCGTACCGAAAACCGGGCCTGGCAAAAATCGGGGACATACCTTGGCGATTCGGGGGTATCTGCCCGTCGGTAGGTCTTTTTCGGCGATCTCTGGACAGCCTGGCACGAACCGCTACTCTGAATATTTCAGGCCTACGCCGCTTTCCGCGGCCGCATTCTCGATCTGGTGTCACTCCTGGACAGCGAGAAGAATATGGCAATCTTCGAACAATCGCGCGCCCGCGATCCCAAGCGCTACCTGTGGATGCTGGGGTTGATCGCACCGGCTTGTGCCCTGCTTCCCGGGCCACTGGTGGTCCTCACCGGATCGCCGGTGTTCTGGTGGATCGGGCCGATCATCGTCTTCGTGGCCATTCCCCTGCTGGACTGGGCGATCGGCGACGACGGCAGTAATCCGCACGACGAGGACTACGAAGCGCTCTCCAACGACCGCTACTACCGTTGGTGCACTTACCTGTTCCTGCCGATGCAATTCTTCGGCCTGTTCGTCGCGGGTTTTCTGTGGGCCGACAACGTCCTGTCCTTCGTGGACAAACTCGGTCTCACCATCACACTCGGGGTGGTGTCCGGCATCGGAATCAATGCCGCGCACGAACTCGGCCACCGGTCCGAGCATCTGGAACGATGGTTGTCGAAGATCGCGCTCGCGCAGTCCGCGTACGGGCACTTCTTCGTCGAGCACAACCGCGGCCACCACGCCCGCGTCGCGACCCCGGAGGACCCGGCCAGCGCTCGCTTCGGCGAGTCCCTCTGGGTGTTCCTGCCGCGCACCGTGCTCGGCGGGCTCCGCTCGGCCTTCCGGCTCGAACGGGACCGGCTGGCACGCAGGGGCAAGCGGTGGTTCAGCTACGAGAATCATCTGCTGCAGGCCTGGTCGATGAGCGTCGTGCTGTTCGGCGCCATGATCCTGTACTTCGGCCCGCGGGTGATCCCGTGGCTGGCCTTGCAGGCGTTGATCGGCATCCTTCTGCTCGAGACGGTGAACTACGTCGAGCACTACGGCCTGCTGCGCGTGCGGCGCGCCGACGGCACATTCGGGCGCTGTTCGCCGCGCGACAGCTGGAACAGCGACAGCCTGGTCACCAACATCTTCCTGTTCCATCTGCAGCGCCACAGTGACCACCACGCGAATCCGGGCCGCCGCTACCAGACCCTGCGCAGCGTCGAGCAGGCGCCACAGCTTCCGATGGGTTATGCCGGGATGGTCCTGCTGGCCGCGGTGCCGCCGCTGTGGCGCGCGGTGATCGATCCCCGGGTGCTGGCCCACTACGGAGGTGACCGCAGCCTGGTCAACGTCAAACCGCCGCGTAAACGGCCTGTCGAGGGAGCGGGCGATCGCGCGCGCTGAGTCCCGTCCGCGATCCACGCTGCTGCGCCGCGGCGCGGATTTGCGACGTGGTCGAGGGATCGGCCGTGCCGAACACCGTCCAGCGGTTACTCTCGATGATCGAGACGTTCTCGCACGAACGTTGTCGGATAGGCCCACGCACACCTCGAGCCGGATCGGTTGTCGCCGGTGATCAGGGAGGAGCCGTTCGCGATGGTGATGTTCGAGTCGACGAAACGATCTACTGTGCCCGCCGCGGTGCCGCGACACCCCCGAGGGGGTGATGCGCGATGACCGGCCCCTCACCTCTCAACGGCGGCGAACCCGCCCTGCTGAACGGTTCGGTGACGCTGGTCGAGGGCAGCACCTTCTGCCTGTCCGATCGGGTCGGCGATGTGGAATCGGGAACGTCGCAGGGCCTGTTCTATCGCGATGCCCGCGTGGTGTCGCGGTGGGAGTTGCGGGTCGACGGGCAGCGGCTCGAACCGCTGTCGGTGCTCAGTCCGGAGGCCTTCACCGCACGGTTCATCCTGCGGCGGCCGCCGCGGTCGGGCGCCGCCGATTCCAGTCTGCTGGTGGTGCGCGAACGCCTCGTCGCCGACGGTATGCGGGAGACGGTGATCCTGGAGAATCTCGGCCGCGAACCCACGGCCGTGGTGCTGGAACTGCGTGCCGATGCCGACTTCGTGGATCTGTTCGCCGTCAAGGAGGGCCGCGCCGGGCACGGACGGGCCGAAATACTGGTCACCGACAACGAACTACTGCTCAACGACCGTTCCGATCGCGCCCGCGGCCTGGCCGTCTCGTCCTCGGAACTGCCGATTGTGCTGCCCGGCTCGCTGACCTGGCGCATCGTCGTGCCTGCCACCGGCCGCTGGCAGACCGAGATCCTGGCCCAGCCGACGGTGGCCAATCAGCGGGTGCATGTCGCGCTCCGCCCCGGCGAGCACTACCGCAGCAGCGAACCGGGCCGCAAGATGGCCGCGTGGCGTGACACCGCCACCAAACTCACCACCGGAGATCCGCAGCTCACCGCCATTCTGCAGCGCACCGAAAGCGACCTGGGGGCGTTGCAGATTCGCGAGGAACGCCGCCACCGCACCTTCGTCGCCGCCGGCGCCCCATGGTTCATGACGCTGTTCGGCCGCGACTCGCTGCTCACCGCGTGGATGGCGCTGCCGCTGGACTCCTCGCTCGCCCTGGGCACCATGCAGCAATTGGCCGAAATGCAGGGCCAGCAGGTCGACGCCCTCACCGAGGAGGAACCGGGCCGGATCATGCACGAGATCCGCCGCGGCCCGGCGGGCGGACTGGCCCTGGGCGGTGAGGTGTACTACGGAACCGTCGACGCCACACCGCTTTTCGTGATGCTGCTGGCCGAGACCCGGCGGTGGGGTGCCTCGCCGGAGGCCGTGCAGACGCTGCTGCCGGCGGCCGACGCGGCCCTCGACTGGATGTCGCATTTCGGCGACCGCGACGGCGACGGCTTCGTCGAATATCAGCGCGCGACCGACCGCGGCCTGATCAATCAGGGCTGGAAGGACAGCTTCGACGGCATCAACGACGCGGCCGGACATCTCGCCCAGGCGCCGATCGCGCTGTGCGAGGTGCAGAGCTACGTCTACGCGGCGATCCTGGCCCGCGCCGAACTGGCCGAGGAATTCGGGCAGTCGGACAAGGCCGAGAAGCTGCGCGAACACGCCGCCGAACTGCGGACGAAATTCTCCGAAGCGTTCTGGATTCCCGAAAAGGGCTGGTACGCAGTCGCTTTGGACGGCAATAAACGCCGCGTCGACGCGCTCACCAGCAATGTCGGCCATTGCCTGTGGTCGGGCATCGTGACCGACGAACATGCCGAACAGCTGGTGCACCATCTGGCGACCGCCGAGATGGACTCCGGATTCGGTTTGCGCACACTGTCTTCCGGGATGGGCGCGTTCAATCCGATGAGCTATCACAACGGTTCGGTCTGGCCGCACGACACCGCCATCGCCGTCGCCGGACTGCTGCGTTACCGTCACATCCCGGGTGCGGTGGGACTGGCCACCCGGCTGTCCAACGGATTGCTCGACGCCGCAACGGCTTTCGGCGGCCGCCTGCCCGAGCTGTTCTGCGGGTTCCAGCGTTCTCGGTTCTCGGCGCCGGTGCCGTACCCGACCTCGTGTTCGCCGCAGGCCTGGGCCAGTGCCGCGCCGTTGCTGCTGGTCCGTTCGTTCCTCGGACTCGAACCCGATGTGCCGCACCGCACGGTGACCGTCCTGCCGCACGTCCCCGCGCGCTGGGGCAGGGTAGAGCTCACCGATCTGCGCCTCGGCGGTACCGCGGTGGATCTGGCGGTGGACGGCGAGCAGGTGACGGCCGCCAACCTTCCCGAGGATTGGCGACTGATCACCCACTGACCGGTTTCACAGAGCGACGCGCTGATCCTCGGGAAGGAAGAGTTTGTCCGACGGCTGGACGCCGAAGCTCGTGTAGAACTCCGGCAGGTTGCGCACCACCTGGTTGCAGCGGAATTCGCCGGGGGAGTGCGGATCCGTCGCGACCTGCTGTTCGAGCGACTGCTGGGTCTGCTTCTCGCGCCAATTGCGGCCCCAGGACTGGAACATCGGGGTGTAGTCCGGGGCGTTGCGGCCGCTCTTGGCTTCCTCGATGCGGAAGGCGGCCAGCGCGATCATCAATCCGCGCAGGTCGGCGAGGTTCTCGCCGACGGTCAGCTGACCGTTGACGTGATCGCTGGGCGGCAGTCCCTCGGGCACCAGCGCGTTGTACTGATCGATCAACTGTTTGGTCTTGGCCTCGAACGCGGCCCGGTCCTCCGGGGTCCACCAGTCCTCGCGATTGCCGTCGCCGTTGTACTTCGAACCCTGGTCGTCGAAGCCGTGGCCGATCTCGTGGCCGATGGTCGCGCCGATCGCGCCGTAGTTCACCGCCGGTTCGGCGCCGGTGTCGAAGAACGGGGCCTGCAGGATCGCGGCCGGGAAGTTGATGGAATTGGAGGTCGCCTCGTAGTAGGCGTTGACGGTCTGCGGCGACATGCCCCATTCGGCCTTGTCCACCGGCGTCCCCAGCTTGTCCATCGATCGCTTCGCCTCGAAAGCTTCGATGGCGAGCAGGGATTCGACCAGTTGGCCGCGGGTGACCTTCAGCTTCGAATAGTCCACCCACTTGTCGGGGTAGCCGATCTTGACCGTGATCTTGTCCAGTTTCGCGATCGCGGCCTCGCGGGTGCGCGGCGACATCCACGAGGAATTGCGGAAGTTCTCGCGGTAGGCGGCGAGCAGATTGTCGACCAGTTCCTTGGCCCGCGTCTTGGCCTGCGGCGGAAAGTATTTCGCCACGTACAGCTTGCCCAGCTGCTCACCGAGATTCGCGTCGACGACCGCGACCGCCGATTTCCACAGCTCCGGTCGCTGCTCGATTCCGCTGGTGGCCTTCAGGAAATCGAAATTCGCGTCCGAGAGGTCCTTGTTCATGTACTTGGCGTATTTGCGCAGCAGGCTGAGTTTCAGCCATTCCCGCCAGGTGTTGATATCCACCTCGGTCCACAGCTGACCCGCCGCGGTGACGAACGACGGTTCGCCGACGACCATCTTCGCGAACAGCTCCTTGGGCCGGTCGGTGCTACCGGCGAGCCACGGCTCCCAGTCGAAACCCGGTGCGAGCGTGGTCATCTCGTTCCACGCCATGAGGTTGTAGGTGGCGTCGGCGTCGCGGGTGCGGACGTTGTCCCAGTAACCCGCGGCGATGCGCTTCTCCAGGTCCAGGGTGCGTTCGGCCGCACCGTCCGGATCCGGGAGGCCGGCGCCGGTCGCCAATTTGTGCAGCAACGTCTGGTACGCCGAAAGATATTGCGCGAATTCGGGTTTCCGGTAGTACTGCTCGCTCATGCCGAGGCCGGACTGTCCCACCGCCGGAATGTAGGCGTTCGAATTCTTGCGGTCGATACTCACGCCCAGCCCGATCAGGCCGCCCAGCGGCAGCGCGCCCATGACCTTCGCGAGATCGGCCCTGTTCTGCGCCCCGTCGATCCGGGCGAACAGCGGTTGCAGCGGGGCGGTGCCGAGCTTCTCGAGCGTGTCCAGATCCATCCGCGCGTCGTAGAGGTCGCGGATCTGCTGGCCCTCCGACCCGTCCTTCGGATCGTGGATGCCGTCGATGACCTCGCGCAGCTGGCCCTCGACCCGATCGGACACCTCGGCGAAGGTGCCGTAGGAGACCTTGTCCGGTGGCAGCTGGTAGGTGCGCAGCCAGGTGCCGTTGATATTGCGGTACAGATCGTCCTGCGGGCGCACCGCGGGGTCGACGCCCGACAGATCGGGTCCGGTGAGAGGTTTGGGCTTCGTGTCGTCGCTGTTGCACGCCACCAGGGCGGTGGCCACCGGCACCGCGCCGAGGGCGATCAGGAACGAGCGACGACCCAGGCGGACCTGGCGACCGGACGATGTCACAGAAAATCCTCTCCCCGACTTCATCGTGCACCTGCGCGACAACACCGCGGCCCCACCCGGAAGCGGGGCCGGTCGCGTCCGTGAGAGGCTAACCGAACCTGCTGAGTATCGGCTGAGTTCGACCGCCACCCATGGGGGCCGGCCTCGCCGGATGCCCCGTCCGCCCCTGATTTGGGCTCGACCTGCGCCTTCGCTACACTTGTCGGGTTGCCTGCAGGCATTGTGCCCGCACTTCGGCCGCGAACCCACAGTGGTTGATCTTCGGAGATCGTGCAAAACCGCTGGCAGGCGCTGCCCCGCTACTGTGCGGGAGCGGGCCGTCAAGGTCCGTCGAAGGGCAACTGACCATGCCCGTCGGGTCGGTAATCCGGCGTGCATTACGTCCAGGTCTAGGAGGAGCTGAAGTGATTCAGCAGGAGTCGCGACTGCGCGTCGCCGACAACACGGGTGCCAAGGAGATTCTGTGCATCCGCGTGCTCGGCGGGTCGTCGCGTCGCTATGCCGGTATCGGCGACGTCATCGTCGCCACCGTCAAGGACGCCATCCCCGGCGGCAACGTCAAGAAGGGTGATGTCGTCAAGGCGGTCGTCGTGCGCACCGTCAAGGAGCGTCGTCGTCCGGATGGTTCGTACATCAAGTTCGACGAGAACGCCGCGGTGCTGATCAAGGCGGACAACGATCCGCGTGGCACCCGCATCTTCGGCCCCGTCGGCCGTGAGCTGCGCGACAAGCGTTTCATGAAGATCGTTTCGCTGGCCCCGGAGGTGCTCTGACATGAAGGTGCACAAGGGCGACACCGTGATCGTCGTCTCGGGTAAGGACAAGGGCGCCAAGGGCAAGGTCATCCAGGCCTACCCGGCTACCGAGAAGGTCCTGGTCGAGGGCGTGAACCGGATCAAGAAGCACGTCGCGAACTCCGCGAACCAGCGCGGCGCCAGCTCCGGCGGCATCGTGACCCAGGAGGCGCCCATCCACGTGTCCAACGTGATGGTTGTCGACTCCGACGGCAAGCCGACCCGGGTGGGTTACCGCACCGACGAGAACGGCAAGCGGGTGCGCATCTCCCGTCGCAACGGGAAGGACATCTGAGCATGACCACCGCAGAGAACATTCAGCCTCGTCTCAAGCTGCGCTACCGCGCGGAGATCAAGGACGCGCTGAACAACGAATTCAACTACGCCAACGTGATGCAGATCCCGGGCGTGGTGAAGGTCGTCGTCAACATGGGTGTCGGTGACGCCGCCCGCGACGCCAAGCTGATCAACGGCGCCGTCAACGACCTGGCCCTGATCACCGGCCAGAAGCCGGAGATCCGCAAGGCCCGCAAGTCCATCGCGCAGTTCAAGCTGCGTGAGGGTATGCCGATCGGTGCGCGCGTCACGCTGCGCGGCGACCGCATGTGGGAGTTCCTGGACCGCCTGGTGTCCATCGCGCTGCCCCGTATCCGCGACTTCCGCGGCCTGTCGCCGAAGCAGTTCGACGGCAACGGCAACTACACGTTCGGCCTGAGCGAGCAGTCGATGTTCCACGAGATCGACGTGGACTCCATCGACCGCCCGCGCGGTATGGACATCACGGTCGTGACCACCGCGACCAACGATGAGGAGGGCCGCGCCCTGCTCAAGCACCTCGGCTTCCCGTTCAAGGAGAACTGAGCACATGGCTAAGAAAGCTCTCGTCAACAAAGCCGCCGCGAAGCCGAAGTTCGCCGTTCGTGGCTACACCCGCTGCCAGCGCTGCGGCCGCCCCCGCGCGGTCTACCGCAAGTTCGGCCTGTGCCGCGTCTGCGTCCGTGAGATGGCGCACCGCGGCGAGCTGCCGGGCGTGCACAAGAGCTCCTGGTGAGCTCGCGCTGCTGAGGCAGCGCATGCGCTGAGCGCGACAATCGAATCGAGAATGGGTACGGACCCCGAGGGGTCCGTACCTTTTCTTGTGTATGCGTTGCTGCGCTTCAGAATTCGAGGTCCGACCACGGGATGCGGATGGGGAAGGGGTGAACAGATCGTGCAAACCTCGGCGAAAATGCGGGAAAACCGCAAAAATCGGCGAGGTTTGCACGATTAGTTCAGTGGGCCGCCCGGGACTCGCTCCAGCTCCGTGACAAGCGGCGATCGAACTCGGGACCTGATCGGCACGCGGCAGCCGGAGTCAGCCGACCTGGTACATCGCCCGTGAACTGTTGCTGATCTCCGGCTCGCAGGAGTTGCCGGCCTCTGGTGGCTCGGGTTCGCTCGCGGGTGTTCGGAAGGGGCGGCGGCGATCGTAGGCGAGGCCGGCGACGGCGATGGCGACGCAGATCGCGGCGGGTACCAGTAGCGCTGCTTCACCGACCCGGGTGGCGAACAGGGTGCCCGCGACACTGCCGATGACGAACGTGATGATCGTGGCCGACAGCACCGCGGCCCGCCAGCGGTCGACGCCGTGCCGACGGGACCGGCCGATGATCAGGCCGAGGTCGGTGACGGTGCCGGTGAAATGAGTGGTGCGGATCTGCATTGTCCGCAGGCTGGAGGTCGTCCCGTTCTGCAGCCCGCAGGCGAGTGCCGCGAAGAAGACCGCCACGGTGTGTTCCGACCAGGTGAAGGCCAGCGCGAGCAGCAATGCTTCGCCGATCATGACGGCGCTGTGGCGAACTCCCGCATGGGTTTTCGTGGGTGCCAGGGTCGCGCCGGCGGATGCCGCCCCTAGTAGGAAACCGATCAGGATGAGGATGAGCACGCTGCTTTCGAACAGCCACGGGCTCGCGGTGTCCATCCCCAGCCGCGTTGTGGTCGCGGTCAGATTACCGACGGGGATGGCCAAGGTGAGGATGGCCACGGCATTGACGAAGCCCGCGACGGTGGCGAGCAGCGATCCGTAACCGAGAACGAGTGCACGATGCGTAGGAGTGAGGCTCATGGCAGGCATACAGCTCCCTGAGTTGTTGTCTGTCGTGGGCGAATGGGACAAATCGTATCGGGTTCGTCTCAGAAAAAGCTGTGAATATTCGCCTGTTGTAGGTGGAACATGTTGCATCGCAGAGCATTTGGTGACGTCGGTCGACGGCTGCCACGAGTGAGCGGCCCCGGATGTGGCGGCGATACCGACTGCTGCGTCGGATGCTGAGTGCTTGCTCGATTTCGGTTCCGGGGCACGTGGCCAGGTCGCGTCGCGCTCTGCGGCGGGGTGGGACCGCAATGTCTGATACCCGCCAATGATCTTGTGGCGCACGAGTTTTGCCTGCGATTCTTCGCATTCGACATGCGGGTGCGGCGGGTGATGTGTAGCGTCGGCGTTTCAGATAGCCCGAACTCGGCGAGCGGTGGCGTGTGATCAGTATCGACGAATGCCTGCGGCGGATCATGGAGATTCCGGGGGCGCGCGGGGTGACGCTGGCGGATGGGGCCAGCGGGCTCGCGATCGCCGCGGCCGGTCGCCGCGATTCGATCGACGAACACGAAGATGCGGCTGCCACAACGGATGTGGTGCGTTCGGTGCTCGCATGCCCGGCGCTGGCCACCGAGCACGGCGACGACGACGTCACCGAGATCATCGTCTGCGGGACCCGCGGCTATCACCTGCTGAATCTGATCGACGGCGATTTCGACGGCAGGTTGTTCGTGCACGTTCTCTTCGACGAGGAATCCGGGAATCTGGCCCTGGCGAGATTTCAGTTGCGGGGGATTCTCTCCGAATTGACCGAGGGGAGTCATGGGAATTGAACTGGCGGTAGAACTGAGCCGGCTGGAGGAAGCGGGGAGTACCGGCGTACTGCGTGCGGGGGACGGATCGTTTCATCTCACCAGGGGGGCAATCGTTTCCGCCGATTGCCGGCGCACGACCGGTTTGGACCGGCTCGTCGTCGAGGCGGGTGTGGCCACCGCCGAGGATTGGCAACGCGCCGGGGCCGGCGACCCGGGACATGTGCTGGCGCAGCCGCAGCTGGAAACCCTTGCGCTGCTGTCGGTTTTCGATGCCGCCTACTTCCTGCTCGCTTCCCAGGCGGTGCCGGAATTCGAGCCCGCGCCCGAACATTGGCTGGCGCCGGTCTGTCATATCAACCCGCGGCTGCTGGTGGACGAATGTGCACGCCGCGGTGATCCGGACGCGGGGCCGTGGCCGGCCGATGCGGTCGATCGCGTGCCGGTCGTTCCGGTCCGCCGGGTGCGGCGTCGCCGGATCGCGCTCAGCGGTGGACAGGCAGAGGTCCTGGCCGCCGCCGACGGTCGTCGCACCGTGGCCGATATCGCGCAGGAGCTCGGGCGCACGAGCTACGGCTGCCTGGTGGCGGTCCGCGATCTCACGCACGCCCAACTGATCCAGCCGCCGGGGCCGTCCTCCTTCGAGCCGCTCGCGCCACCGGTCCGACCGCGCGACGCGCCGGCCGGGGCGCCGCCGCTGGTCCGGCGCCGCCGCTTCGCGACATCCGTTGCGCCACCGGACCATTGGGAATCTCCAGTGGATATCGACGTGCTCGTCCGCCTGCGGGCGGCGTTGGAGGAACTTGCGTGACCGTGCGGAAGAGGCTGCTCGGCGATCTCATGGGAAGGCTCAGCAAGGTGACAATGTCGGGACCCGAGCCGAATGCGGCGGTTCTCGCGGAATTGAAGGCGTTGCGCGAACGCGTCCCCGGGCTGATCGGTGCGCTGGTGGCATCCAGCGACGGCCTGCTCATCGAGCACGATCTGCCCGCCCATATCGAGCCCACCGGTATGGCCGCGCTGTCGGCCTCGCAACTGGCGCTCTCGCATCGGCTGGCCACCACCGCGGTCGGTGGCGGATTCCACGAGGTGGTCGTGCGCGGTACCGGCGGTCACGTCGTGGTCTACGGCGCCGATTGGACCTCGCTGACGGTGCTGGCCGAGCCCGACGTGAATGTCGGCCGGCTGCATCTGGAATCCCGCCCGGCCGCCCGCGCGATCGCCGACCACCTCACCGCCGTCCCGACCGGAAAGCACAGCAAAGACCGAACAAGTAATACCGATTGAAAGGAAAGAACATGTCCAACCTCGATTTGGCGCTGAAGGAAATGATGTCGATCGACGGCGCCCTGGGAGCCTCCGTCGTCGATTACAACAGCGGTATGTCGCTGGGGATGCTGGGAAGTTCGAAATCCCTGGACCTGCAGGTCGCCGGGGCCGGCAATACCGAGGTGGTACGCGCCAAACTGCGCACGATCGAACAGCTCGGCCTCAACGAGGACATCGAGGACATCCTGATCTCCCTGTCCAGCCAGTACCACCTCATCCGCCCCATGACCGGCCGCACGTCCAAAGGGCTGTTTCTGTATCTCGCCCTGGACCGCGCACGGGCGAATCTCGCCCTGGCCCGGCATCGGCTGAAGGCGATCGAAGCGGATCTCGAGGTCTGATCGCTACCCGATTTTGCCCGCTCATACCGCTCGCCTACACTAGACCGGTTGCTCGGGCACCCTCGTGCCCATATGCGTGCGCATTGCTCCGGGTGACAGCATTCCGAATCCGGTCGGCAAAGGTGTCGTCCGGACCAGCCGAAATTGTCGTAGGCCCACGACCGCCCCGCGTGACGGTGCTGTATGGGAACCGCGGCGAGAAAGGTAACGGTCAACACATGACCATGACTGATCCGATCGCAGACTTTCTGACCCGTCTGCGCAACGCCAACTCGGCGTACCACGATCAGGTGAAGGCTCCGCACTCGAAGCTCAAGGCGAACATCGCCGAGATCCTCAAGCGCGAGGGCTACATCGCCGACTACCGCACCGAGGATGCGCCCGTCGGCCAGACCCTGATCGTCGACCTGAAGTACGGCCAGAGCCGGGAGCGCAGCCTGCAGGGTGTGCGCCGCGTCTCGAAGCCCGGTCTGCGGGTGTACGCGAAATCCACCAACCTGCCCAAGGTGCTGGGCGGTCTGGGCGTGGCAATTATCTCCACGTCGAAGGGCCTGCTCACCGACCGTCAGGCCAAGCAGCAGGGTGTGGGCGGGGAAGTCCTCGCCTACGTCTGGTAAGGGAGGTAGGAACAATGTCGCGTATCGGTAAGAAGCCGATCTCGGTTCCCGCCGGCGTCGAGGTGACCATCGACGGCCAGCAGGTGTCGGTGAAGGGTCCGAAGGGCACCCTCTCGCACACCGTCGCCGAGCCGATCACCGTCACCAAGGCCGAGAACGGTGAGCTGGAGGTGGGCCGTCCGGACGACGAGCGCCGCAACCGCTCGCTGCACGGCCTGAGCCGCACCCTGATCAACAACATGATCGTCGGCGTGACCCAGGGCTACGAGAAGAAGATGGAAATCTTCGGCGTCGGTTACCGCGTGCAGCAGAAGGGTTCGAACCTCGAGTTCGCCCTCGGCTACAGCCACCCGGTTCCGATCGAGGCCCCCGAGGGCATCACCTTCCAGGTCGAGGCCCCCACCAAGTTCTCGGTGTCCGGCATCGACAAGCAGAAGGTCGGCCAGATCGCCGCAGTGATCCACGGCCTGCGCAAGCCCGACCCGTACAAGGGCAAGGGCATCCGCTACGCCGGTGAGGTCGTTCGCCGCAAGGTCGGAAAGACGGGTAAGTAAGCCATGGCACAAACTGAAGCTCAGAAAGCCGCCCGCAAGCCGGTCGGCAAGGATGCGTCGACTCGTCGCCGGGTGTCGAAGACCCGTCGGCACTTCCGTCTGCGCAAGAAGGTCCTCGGCACCGCCGAGCGTCCGCGTCTGGTCGTGTTCCGCTCCTCGCGGCACCTGCACGCCCAGGTGATCGACGACTCCGTCGGCAAGACCGTCGCCTCGGCGTCCTCGATCGAGGCCGATGTGCGCGCGCTCGACGGTGACAAGTCCGCGAAGGGCAAGAAGGTCGGCGAGTTGCTGGCCGCCCGCGCGAAGGCTGCCGGTGTGGAGGCCGTGGTGTTCGACCGCGGTGGCCACGACTACCACGGCCGCATCGCCGCGCTCGCGGATGCCGCGCGCGAAGGTGGGTTGAAGTTCTGATGCAGATTCGACTCATGGACCGAATGACCCTGAACGGAAGGAACGTCTGATGCCGGGACGTCAGCGGCGTGACGGCGGCAGCGGACCCGCCGGACAGAACAGCAACGAGCGCGATCAGCGCGGCGGTGGCCGCGACCGTCGCGGCGGCGGTGACCGTCGCGACAATGCCGCCGAGAAGAACCAGCTCGAGCGTGTCGTCGCGATCAACCGCGTCTCCAAGGTCGTGAAGGGTGGTCGTCGCTTCAGCTTCACCGCCCTGGTGATCGTGGGCGACGGCAACGGCCTGGTCGGTGTCGGATACGGCAAGGCCAAGGAAGTTCCCGCGGCCATCCAGAAGGGTGTCGAGGAGGCTCGCAAGGGCTTCTTCCGCGTCCCGATGATCGGCAGCACCATCACGCACCCGGTGCAGGGTGAGGCTGCCGCCGGTGTCGTCATGCTGCGTCCGGCCTCGCCCGGTACCGGTGTGATCGCCGGTGGTGCGGCGCGTGCCGTGCTGGAGTGCGCCGGTATCCACGACATCCTGGCCAAGTCGCTCGGTAGCGACAACGCCATCAACGTCGTGCACGCGACCGTCGCTGCCCTGAAGATGCTGCAGCGTCCGGAGGAGGTGGCCGCTCGCCGCGGTCTGCCGATCGAGGACGTTGCCCCGGCGGGCATGCTGCGTGCGCGTGCCGGACAGGGAGTCTGACATGGCACAGCTCAAGGTGACCCAGATCAAGTCCACGATCGGCGCCAAGAAGAATCAGCGGGAGTCGCTTCGCACCCTCGGCCTGCGCGGTATCCGCCAGACCGTGGTCCGCGAGGACAACGCCCAGAACCGCGGGCTGATCAACGTCGTGCGCCACCTCGTTTCCGTTGAGGAGGAAACCGCATGACCCCCATCAAGCTCCACCACCTGCGGCCCGCCCCGGGCGCCAAGACCGAGAAGATCCGTGTGGGTCGCGGTGAAGGCTCCAAGGGTAAGACCGCCGGTCGCGGTACCAAGGGTACGAAGGCTCGTAAGAATGTGCCGGCCCGTTTCGAGGGCGGCCAGATGCCGATCCACATGCGCCTG
The DNA here is from genome assembly GCF_001612965.1 of Nocardia kruczakiae NBRC 101016. GTDB lineage: Bacteria > Actinomycetota > Actinomycetes > Mycobacteriales > Mycobacteriaceae > Nocardia > Nocardia kruczakiae. Next base: position 51,057 of record NZ_BDBL01000025.1, on the reverse strand, counting down.
CCGAAGCTGAAGGGGTTCACCAACCCGTTCCGCGTCGAGTACCAGGTCGTGAACGTGGGCGATATCGCGCGCCTGTTCCCGCAGGGCGGCACCATCGGCAAGGACGAGCTCGTCGCTGCCGGTGCCGTGCGTAAGAACCAGTTGGTGAAGGTGCTCGGCGAGGGTGAGATCGGTGTGGCCGTTCAGGTCAGCGCCGACAAGTTCTCCGGCTCCGCCAAGGAGAAGATCACCGCTGCCGGTGGTACCGCCACCGAACTGGGCTGACAGTTACTGGTAATACAGTCGGGGCGCCGGACGGGTGAGAGCCCGTCCGGCGCCGCTGTTAGAGTTCAAGTGTTGTCTGCCAACCAGTCTGCCCCGTTGTCGTGGCACAGGACCGGCTCTGCCCTGTAGGGCACCGGTATGTGCCGAGGTGACGGAAGTGGGCGTGACCCCCGTGTCGTCAGCCAGGAGGATCTGTGCTTTCCGCCTTCGTGTCGGCCTTCCGGACCCCGGACTTGCGGCGGAAGATTCTCTTCACGCTGGGCCTGATCGCGCTGTACCGCGTCGGCGCCTCGCTACCGTCGCCCGGCGTCGACTACAAGGCGATCCGCCATTGCATCGACGTCGTCTCCGGCGGTGACAATGCCGGTATCTACCAGCTGATCAATCTGTTCTCCGGTGGTGCGCTGCTGCAGCTGTCGGTGTTCGCGATCGGGATCATGCCCTACATCACCGCGAGCATCATCATCCAGCTGCTGACGGTGGTCATCCCGCGGTTCGAGGAACTGCGAAAAGAAGGCCAGTCCGGCCAGAACAAGATGACGCAGTACACGCGGTATCTGTCGATCGCGCTCGCGATTCTGCAGGCCACGGGCCTGGTCGCCCTGGCCTCGCGCGGTCAGCTGCTGCGCGGCTGCCCCGACGACATCCTGGCCGACACCAGCATCTTCGGCATGATCATCATCGTGCTGGTGATGACGGCCGGCGCGGCCCTGGTGATGTGGTTCGGCGAGCAGATCACCGAGCGCGGTGTCGGCAACGGTATGTCGCTGTTGATCTTCGCCGGTATCGCCGCCCGTATCCCGACCGAGGGCAAGCAGATCCTCGACAGCAAGGGTGGCCTGATCTTCGGGCTGGTGTGTGTCGCCGCCTTCGTGGTGATCGTCGGCGTGATCTTCGTCGAACAGGGCCAGCGCCGAATACCGGTGCAGTACGCCAAGCGCGTGGTCGGCCGCAAGATGTACGGCGGATCGTCGACCTACCTACCGCTGAAGGTCAACCAGGCGGGTGTGATCCCGGTGATCTTCGCGTCCTCGCTGCTGTACCTGCCGAATCTGGTCGCCCAGCTGACCCAGTCGTCCAACTCCGACAGCTGGTGGCAGAAGATCATCCAGAAGTATCTGGTGAACCCGGGTAACCCGGTGTACGTCCTGATCTACTTCGCGTTGATCGTGTTCTTCACCTACTTCTACGTCGCGATCACCTTCAACCCGGAGGAACGCGCGGACGAGATGAAGAAGTTCGGTGGCTTCATTCCCGGTTACCGTCCGGGTAAGCCGACCGCCGACTATCTGAACTATGTACTGAGCCGAATCACCCTCCCCGGTTCGATCTACCTCGGTGCTGTTGCCGTACTGCCCAACTTGCTGTTGCACATCGGTGCCGGCGGTGGCGGTTCGAACTTCCTGCCGTTCGGCGGTACGTCGGTGCTGATCGTCGTGAGCGTCGGCCTCGATACGGTCAAACAGATCGAGAGCCAACTGATGAACAGAAATTACGAAGGGTTCCTCAAGTGAGACTCGTACTGCTCGGACCGCCGGGTGCCGGTAAAGGGACACAGGCCGAACTGCTGTCGGACAAGCTGGGCGTTCCGCACATCTCCACGGGGAATTTGTTCCGTGCGAACATCTCCCAGCAGACTCCGTTGGGCCGTGAGGCGCAGAAGTACCTCGACGCGGGCAATCTGGTGCCCAGTGATGTGACCAACCGCATGGTGGAGTCGCGCATCGCCGAGCCCGACGCCGTCAACGGCTTCGTGCTCGACGGCTACCCGCGCACCGTCGACCAGGCCGAGGCCCTGGAGAAGATGCTCAAGGAGTCCGGCCACGCGCTGGACGCGGTGCTGAGTTTCGAGGTTCCCGAGGAGACGCTCGTCGAGCGTCTGGTCGAGCGCGGCCGCACCAGCGGACGCAGCGACGACAACGAGACGATCATCCGGAACCGGATGAATGTGTACCGCGAGGAAACCGAGCCGCTGCTCGAGCACTACGACGGTCTCGTCGTGGCCGTCGACGGCGTCGGCGAGATCACCGAGGTCAACACGCGCGCACTCCGAGCCCTGGGTCGCTGAGGCGAATGGTTTTCGGCCTCAAGCAGAAGAAGGTGGTGCCGTTCCGCACCGCCGGTGAGCTCGATGCCATGGCCGCGGCCGGCGCGATCGTCGGCCGCGCGCTGGTCGCCGTGCGCTCCGCCGCCAAGCCCGGGGTCTCGACCTGGGAATTGGACGAGGTCGCCGAGCAGACCATCCGGGAAGCGGGCGCAGTCCCGTCCTTCAAGGGCTATCACGGTTTCCCGGGATCGATCTGTTCCTCGGTGAACGACCGTGTGGTGCACGGGATTCCGTCGAAGGACGAGGTGCTCGCCGAGGGCGATCTGGTTTCCATCGACTGTGGTGCGATTCTCGAGGGCTGGCACGGCGATTCGGCGTGGACGTTCGGCATCGGCGAGGTCATCGAGGCCGACCGGCTGCTCAGCGAGGCCACCCGGCTGTCGATGGACGCCGGTATCGCGGCCATGCTGCCGGGCAATCGCCTGACCGACGTCTCGCACGCGATCGAGCTGGGCACGCGCGCCGCGGAGAAGGAGCACGGCCGCGCCTACGGCATCGTCGACGGCTACGGCGGACACGGCATCGGCCGTCAGATGCATATGGATCCGTTCCTCGCCAACGAGGGCGCGCCCGGACGCGGTCCGAAACTGGTGGTCGGTTCGGTGCTGGCCATCGAGCCGATGTTGACCCTCGGCACCACGGAAACCACTGTGCTGGAAGATGATTGGACCGTCGTCACCACCGACGGCAGCCGCGCCGCGCACTGGGAACACACCGTGGCGGTCACCGAGGACGGTCCGCGGATCCTGACCGTTCGCCCCGAATAATTCGTTCGCGACGCACCCGTGGCCTCGTCGGCGCGGGTGCGTCGTGCTGTCGGCGGGCTGTTACGCCGTACGCCCGGTCATGGTGGTGAGTGGTACCACGCCGGTCCAGCCGCACGGGCGGTCGCAGCTGGCGACGACGGTGGGCGCCCCGGCGAAATCGGCCGAAGCCCGTGCGGGATAACCGCATTCGGGACATTTGCCGAAGTAGTCGAGAACCTCGTGCACTCCGGGGTTCATGGCGATACTGCGTTCGGTCACGGGCCCTCCTCTCAGTCGGCGTACGGTGTCGTGACCGCACGTGTCGATGAATATCTGCTGGTCGAGAACCTAACTCGCGGGCCGGTGCGATCGATCGGTTCCGGTGTGCGCATTGGACATCTCACAAGCGGTGCGGCGAGGCGCTGCGGGTGTGCCACAGCGGTGTCGGTCGCGCCACGTCGATTAAGCTGACTCGGTAATCGTGTGTCGAGGGGGGACTGTGGCCGGTTCGGCGATGGCCGAGGGTAACGATCGGGAACTGGCGGCGGCGATCGGCGATCTGGCCGCGCGGTCCGGGCTGGGCCGGCATCAGCAGACGTATCTGCCGCGGTCGCCGCGGACGGGCGGCAAGATCGTGCTGATCGTGCTCGCGACCGCCGGGGTGATCGCCGCGGTGGTGTCGTTCGCGGTGCGGCAGCCGGTGCTCGGCATCCTGGCCGCGATCTTCCCGATCGTGTTGGTACCGGCGCTGATTCGGGCGTTCCGATACACCCGCAGTTATGAGGGCGCTCGGCTGGACCTCTACGAGCGGGGACTGGTCGCGGCCCTGCTGGGACGGTTGTGGGCGGTGCGCTACGACAGCACCACCGTGTACCAGAACATCGTGCGGCATATGCGCAACGGCCATCACATCGGCACCACCTACGCCTACACCCTCACCGATCTCGCCGGTACGAATTTCGTTGTCGGCGACGGTATATCGGATCCGCAGCAGTGGGGTCCGGCGATTCAGCGGGCCGTCACCGACGCTCAGCTGCCGCAGGCACTGGCGGCCCTGCAGGCGGGGCATCGGCTCGTGTTCGGCGAGCTGGGGATGACGTGGTACGAGGTCGGCTCGCCGCGCAAGTCGGCGCCGTGGACGCAGGTGAATCAGGTGTCGATCTCCGACGGCCGGCTCAGCGTCGACGTCGCCGGGCGCTGGTTCGCGCTGACCTCGGCGATGGTGAGCGATATTCCGAACTTCCTGATCTTCGAGGCGCTGGCCACCCATCTGTCCCGGGTGCACGGCGGTAGTCGACACTGAATTTCCTTGGGCGCCACCGGATATTCAACCTGGTGTGCTGTTGTTGCTACTGCGCGCGTCGACGGTGGAGGTGGCAGTGGTCAACGAACGGCTCCATGCCGACATGATGACGGTGCTCGAGGGGCTCGACGAGCAATTGCGCGGGATCGCGGAGATCCAGTTGCGACGCTCCCGTCTGACGGCCACGGCGAGCGCCTGTGAGCAGCGAATTCGGGTGACGGTCAATGCCGACGGGCTGCTGATCGAGACGAAATTCGCCGACGATATCGCGGATCTGACCTACGACGAGATCGCCGCCGGGATGACCGCGGCGGTGCAGCAGGCCGCGGCCGAGGTGCTGCGCCTGGGCGCTGAACTGATGCGGCCGCTGCGTGAACGCAAGCTACAGTTGCCCAAATTGTCGGAATTCGTCGAGGGCGCACCGGATCTCGGGCAGATGATGCCCACCGCGCCACCGACACCGACCCGGGTCGAGGATTATCGCGACGTCCCGCCCGCGCATCCGATGGACGGTAGCGCGCACCGTTCGATGGTGTCCGACGAGGACTGATCCGCCGTGAGCCTGTACCTGCCCCCGCCCGTACGTCCGATCGCCCGGGTTGCCGGTGCGAGCTGGCCCGACGGTGACGAAGACAAGATGTGGGCGGTGTCGCGGGCCTGGGAGCAGGCGTCCAAGGATCTCGCGGCGCAGGTCCCCGGCATCGAGAGCGCGAAAACCGCGGCGATGGCGGCCTTTCCGGCGGGTGATGCCGCCGATCAGATCGGCAAGCTGTTCGATGTCTTCCTGCAGGGGGACCAGTCGCTCGCGACGCTGGCCGAATCGTTCAAGACCATCGGTGATTCGACCTTCGACGTCGGCACCGAACTGCAGTCGGCGAAGATCAACATCATTGTCTCGCTGTGCATTCTGCTGGTCGAGATCGCCTGGGCATGGCTGTTCCCGCCGACCGCACCGGCGGTGGAGGCGGCCGCGATCGGCACCACCCGATCGATCGTGAAATTCATCGCCGACGCCCTGCAGAACGCACTCGAACGGGCGTGGGCGAAGTTGGGATTCGCGACCCGCGGCGAACTCAACGGTGCCTCCCGGTACTGGTTCAAACACATCCTCTCGGCCGATACCTGGAAGGGGATGAAGGGGCAGACCTGGAAGTACAAGGCCAAGACGATTCTGCCCACCGCCAAGGGCATGGGTGTCTACACGCTGAAATTCGGTGAGGGCGCGCTCTGGGCGCCGGTGACCAATGCGATCGTGCAGGGCGCGCAGATCGCGGACGGTAAACGGCACGGATTCAACTGGAAGGAATTCGGCGCCTCCTGGGCGGCGTCGGCGTTGAGCACCATTCCCAGTCGCGAACTCGGCCGCTACATGGGCTTCGGGATCGGCAATCTGGACAAGAAATTCGGCGGCGCGATCACCAATATGCCGTTCCGGTCGGGAATGTTCCTGCAAGGGGCGACCATCGGCGCCACGGCCGGTGTCTTCGGCAACATCTTCGGCAATATCGGCGCGGGTGCGGTGACCGGCGATATCGCGGGCGCCTTCGCGGGGCCGGAGGGGTGGGTCGGTAGTGCGGCCCGCGGTGGCATGGTCGGCGGTATGCGCGGTCTCGGTACGAAGACGACCACCGATACCGAGGGTGACCCGCGATTCAACCTGTGGATGAATGCGAAAGCGCCCTGGGCCCCGCCGAAAACACCACCCACCAACAATCCGCTGACGCCGCGGCCGGTACCGGGACAGACCGAGTCGTCGTCGACGACGCACCCCGGCACCACGACGAATGCCGCGACGACGAATACGGGCGGAAATCACCAGCAGGGTGGGAGTTTCCGTGATCCGTCGGATCCGAACTATATGACTCCGTCGCGCCCGGCTCCCGCCCCGCCGGTGAACAGTGGTGGGGGTTTCCGCGATCCGTCCGATCCGAATTACATGACGCCGTCGCGCCCGGCTCCCGCCCCGCCGACCCAGGCGGCCGGTACCGGTGGTGGCGCAAACCATTCGGGCACACCGGGCTTCGGTGGTCAGCACCAGTCGGCGTCCGGAGGGCACGGTGGTGGTGGTTTCCGTGATCCGTCGGATCCGAACTATATGACTCCGTCGCGTCCGGCTCCCGCACCGCCGGTGAACGGTGGGCACGGTGGAGGTGGCTTTCGCGATCCGTCGGATCCGAATTACATGACTCCGTCGCGTCCGGCTCCCGCACCGCCGGTGAACGGTGGGCACGGTGGAGGTGGCTTTCGCGATCCGTCGGATCCGAACTACATGACCCCGTCGCGCCCTGCTCCCGCCCCGCCGGTGAATGGTGGTCAGGGCGGTGGTGGTTTCCGGGATCCGTCGGACTCGAATTACATGACCCCGTCGCGTCCGGCTCCCGCGCCGCCGGTGAACGGCGGACAAGGAGGCGGTGGGTTCCGCTCACCCTCGGATCCGAACTATATGACGCCGTCGCGTCCGGCCCCCGCGCCGCCGGTGGGCGGTGGCGACGGATCCGCCCCGCATCCGGCCGGCAGCTCCGCGAACGCGGCCCCCGGCTCTCGCCCGGGGCCCTCGATCAACGCCGCGCCGGTGGGGAATTCGAACAACCCGCCGAACTTCTCCCGGCCGTTCACGCAGCCGGGAGCGTCGGCGGGCGGGCCGGTGAGTTCGTCGTCGGCGCCGATTCACGCTGCGCCAGTGGCGAATTCGACGGGTAACCCGAGTAACCCGCCGAACTTTTCCCGGCCGTTCACCCAACCGGGTCCGCCCACTGCTCCCGCGCCGAATCCCTCCACCGGAGGGCAGGGTGGCGGTGGTTTCCGCGATCCGTCGGATCCGAATTACTTGACGCCGTCGCGTCCGGCTCCCGCTCCGCCGGTGAATGGTGGTCAGGGTGGCGGTGGTTTCCGCGATCCCTCGGATCCGAACTACATGACCCCGTCGCGCCCTGCTCCTGCGCCGCCGGTGAATGGTGGGCAAGGTGGCGGTGGTTTCCGCGACCCGTCGGATCCGAATTACATGACGCCGTCGCGACCGGCTCCGGCTCCGCCCCCACCGTCCGATCCGGCCGAGCCGCAGGATCCGGGGAAACCGCTGGGGCCGGGTAAGGACTATCGCGCGAAGTCGCGGCCGAAGAAGGTGCCGGAGATCGGTCCGATGCCGGCGCATTTCGACGCGCCTGATGCGCCGGGCGAGCAAGCGTGGCTGGACGCGGCCGAACCTCCACCCGCACCGCGCGCGGCGGCCGCAGACAATCCGCCCACCGGCAATCCGGCCACGGACGATCCGGGTGCGAACGATCCGGGCGGGGGCGATCCGAATGTCGACAAGCCGTTCCAGATGTAGGCACACAGGTAGGGACTGACAATGGCGGAGAAGATCGAGGTGGATGTCGACGCGCTGACCAGAGCCGCCGACCTGCCCGAGGACGTCTCACACAAAGTGCGGGGCGTGATCGATACCCTGCACAACACGCTCACCGGAATCGAGAACGACTCCACCAACCAGCCGTGGGGAAACGACAAGTCCGGCAAGAAGTTCGCCGACGGTGACAAGGGGTACAAGACGACGCGGGCCAATATGGTCGACGGCGGCTACGGCATGGCCGATGCCCTGTTTCAGTTCGCCGAGGGTGAGCGTTCGGCCGCCGACCAGTTCAGAGCCGCCGAACAAGGTTCGACCCAAGGTCTCGGAGGCTGATCATGACGTTGCCGAATGCGGATACCACCGAATGGACGCAGATTCTGGGCGCGGCGAATTCCGGTGTGCTGCAATTCGATACGAAGGACATCAAGGCCGCCACCGATGCCGCGGCGCAGCTGATCGCCAATCTGGAGGCATTGGCGCAATCGGTCCACGACACTCGCGCGCACGAGGTCGGCGCCTTCAGCATTCTGCAGTCCAGCCGGGACCTCGCGGGTGTCTACAGCAATCACGGTGCGGCACTGTACAACTCGCTGATGACGCATGCGAATGTGGTTCGCGATCAGTTCGACACCTTCGTCGCCGCCGGTAAGACGTTCGCCGCGCACGAGCACAGCTCGACGTTCAATTTCGACACGATCGCCAAACCCAAGAACGTCACGAGCAATGTGACGCCGCCCAAACTTTCCTCGAACGGGGGGAGTCTGGTCGCCGACCTCAATCAGGATTTCGTCGACGACAGCTGGTCGATGCCGAGTTTTCCCGAGGCGATTCAGGGTTACGGCGGTAAGACCGATTCGGTCACCATCAACATCGAGAATCCGGACAGCCTGGACTGGGATCAGATGATTCAGCTGGGTCAGACGATTCACGCGCAGCCGCCGATGGATCTGTCCGGGTTCTGGGATTCGATGTCGAAACTGATATCGAGCAATATGGCCACCTACGCGGACCAGATCGCGAAGTTGCAGGCCAGCTGGACCGGTGACGCGTCGGCCGCGGCGGTGACCGCCGTGCGCAATTACAAGGACAGCACGCAGGATCTGATCGACGCCATCAAGGTGACCGGGGCGAGTTTGCGGTACACCAGCGACTGGCTCGAGGCGACCCGCAAGTCGATGCCGACTCCCGGACAGCCGGAGAAGACGGGCTGCAAACATCACCACACCGACGAATACCGCGCCAATTACAAGAAGTACTACGCGGATCCGATGAAATCGACGATCTCGACGATTCCGACGATCGCCATTCCGGGTCAGACGGGCGGTGGCAGCACGTCGGGCAGTGGATCCGGTTCCGGCAGTGGTTCGGGATCGGGAAGTGGGTCCGGAAGTGGTTCGGGTTACGGGAGTGGTTCGGGCTATGGCAGCGGATCGGGTTACGGCAGCGGTTCGGGTTACGGCAGCGGGTCCGGTTACGGCAGCGGTTCGGGTTACGGCAGCGGTTCCGGTTACGGGAGCGGTTCCGGTTACGGGAGCGGTTCCGGTTACGGGAGTGGGTCGGGCTACGGCAGTGGGTCGGGGTACGGGAGCGGTTCGGGTTACGGCAGTGGGTCCGGGTACGGCAGCGGTTCCGGCTATGGCAGTGGGTCCGGCAGCGGCGCCACATCGCAGCAGCTCCAAGCGGCATACGAGCAGGGCTACGAGGCCGGATACGAAGAGGGATCCCACAGTTCGGGTTCGGGGAGTGGCTCCGGCTACGGGGGCGGCTACGACAGTGGTTCGGGCTATGACAGTGGGTCCGGTTACGGCAGTGGGTCCGGTTACGGCAGCGGTGAGGGCTATGGCAGCGGTGAGGGCTATGGCAGCGGCCAAGGCAATGGCAGCGGCCAAGGTTATGGGAGTGGCGAGGGTTACGGGAGCGGCGCGGAGTACGGCAGCGGTTCCGACTACACCGGCTCGGGTTACGGAGGCGGCACGGGCGGCGGCTACGGCGGTGGATCCGGGGCGAGTTCGGGTTCCGGCAGGACGAGCAAGAGTTCACAGATCCCGAGCAACTACGACAGCATGCCGGGTAGCGGCGAGTCCAATCAGCAACTCCCGAATCTGAGCGACCTGCTCAATTCCGCCGGTCTCGGTGACACCGGCGGATCCTCCGGCGGCAGTTCCGGTCCCAGCAGCACGCCGTATTCGGGTCCGAGCGGCAGTGGCACCGGTTCGTCGACCGGTACCGGATCGACCTCGGGGACGGGGTCGTCGACGATTCCGTCGAATCTCGGCAAGACGCAGCAATCCGGGGCCGGCGCGGCCAAGAACGGCCAACAGCAACTGCCGTCGCTCGACGATCTCCTGTCCGGGCTTGCGGGAGAACAGAATACGGAAGCCGGAACCGGCACCACCGGCGACAGCCTCGGGCAGACGGTGCCGTCCTTCGGCGATTCGGCGACGACGGGAAGCTCGAATCCGCTGGAATCGCTGCTCGGTGGGACCGGTGCTACGAATCCGCTCGAATCGCTGCTCGGCGGAACCGCAGGCAGCTCCAACCCGCTCGAATCGCTGCTCTCGGGCGGCGAACAGGCGCTGAACCAGCTCGGTCGGACCGCCCACGACAGCCTGACCGGCCTGGGCCAACTGCTGTCCGGCATTCCCGGATTCGACCAGTTGCTGGCGACCAACCCGGATCTGAGTCATCTCCTGGCCGGTATCCCCGGCCTGGACCAGCTGGTGTCGGGCTCGACAGGGTTGGATCAGCTGCTGTCCGGCAATCCGGATCTGAGTCATCTGCTCTCGGGCATTCCCGGTCTGGATCAACTGTTGTCGGGCACGGACGCCACCGATCCGCTGCGCGCGCTGGCGGAACGGCTGCGCGACCTCAGCCACACGCCGGGGATGGAGGGGCTGTCGGATATCGCGGCACAGCTGGATCCCGGTGGCGGCGGCGACAGTGCCGGTGGCGGAGGCGCCGATACCGGCGGGGGAGCAGGCGGTGGAGTCGGCGACGGTACCGGGACCGACGACACGACGCCGCCCCGGCAACTCGATCAGCCGCGGCAACCGGACAAGTTTCCGCGCGCGTCGCTGCCGGCGGATCTCTCCTCCTACGGTGCGGGGCAGCACGATTCGTACGACCAGCAGGCCGGCCGGCCCGGACAACCCGGTCAGCCCGGTATGGCGGGGACACCGGCCTCGAGCGCGAGCAATTCCGGAGCGCAGGGCCAGCATCGGCGGCCGAAGTATCTGACCTCCACGGACTGGCTGGACGACGCGATGGGCGACACCCCGTTCCGCGTCAAGCCGGTGATCGAACCATGAACGAGGACATGTGAACAGGTGGACTCTGACGGACCTGGAATTCAAGGTGTTGTGCGACACTCGATTCTTCGGCCTTGTGCCGTCGATGTTCAGCATCACCAGCCGCATTCCGTATCTGGACGACTACGAACGCGAATGGCGCCGCACCCGAGCGGAATTGGAGAATCGCGGCGACAGCGCCTTCGAAGCGATCGTGGACACGATGGTGCTGCCGGAGGTGCTGGTCGGTGGGGAGGCCTGGGAGGATTCGGATTTCGACAATCCGGCCAAGCGGGTGCGCTTCTACGCCGGGCGGCTCGGTTCCCGCGGGTTCGTGGTCGTTCAGTTGCCGGGCGAAACCCTCGAACATGCCGAAGGTTTCACCATCACCGCCTGTGATCCGCGGGCGCTCGGTGAGACAGTCGTCGGTCTGCTGCCCGCGGCCGAACCGGGACGGCGCGGACCGATCGAGATCGAGATCGGCGAGAGCGCGGGCCGGCCCTCGGGTGGCGGTTCCATGATCGCCGACGACGATGACGACTTTCGCGGACTCACCAGCGCGGCCTTCTTCGACATCCCCGCGACTCACACCGGCACCGTCCGGTTGACGCAGGGCAGATCGAAATTCGGTCCGCGCGGGCGCATCTCGGTCGCCCGGCTGTGGCGGGATCTGCCCGGCGACGGTCGTTACGTGATTCCCCTGGAGGAACCGGCGCCGGTAGCCGTTGGGATGGGGTCGGCGGGGCTGATCGACTGGATAGATACCGAGGCCGAACACATCGTGCAGCGGATGAACGACTATCAGGAGGTGGACGAGTGAGCGCGCCGCTCACGCCTCGAGCAGCAGCGTGACCGGCCCGTCGTTCACCAGCGAGACCTGCATGTGCGCGCCGAAGCGGCCGGTGGCGACGGTGGCGCCGAGGTCGCGTAGTGCGGCGGCGAATTCGTCGACCAGCGGTTCGGCGACGGATCCGGGCGCCGCCGCCGACCAGGACGGCCGGCGGCCCTTCGCGGTGTCGGCGTAGAGGGTGAACTGGCTGACCACCAGAATCGGCGCACCGAGATCGGCGGCCGAGCGCTCACCGTCCAAAATGCGCAGACGAAACAGTTTGTCCGCCAGACTTTTCGCGAGCGCGACGGTGTCGGTGCCGGTGACACCCACGAGGGCGAGCAGGCCGTGCGGCACCCCCATCGCGGGCGGGTCGATCTGTCCCACCACCTCGTCGTCGACCGTGACCCGGGCCGAGCTCACGCGCTGTACCAGGATTCGCATGCCCTCCATCATCGGATACCGGCCGCCGAGGCGGGTTTCGCGGTGGCTTCCGGGACCGGCCACCGGGTGTTCACGTCGGCGCCACTGACGATTTTCCCGCGGCTGCCATCGTCGAAGTCCAGCGTCGACGGGCGCCGGCCGGCAGTGCGATGGAGGGACGGACGATGGCGGACGAGATCGAGGTCGAGGTGGCGAAACTCCGCACGGCCGCCGGCAAGACGCAAGATGTGCGCGACCACATCGAACAGGTGCTGACGAGATTGCAGGGCAAGACCACCGCGTACGGAAACTGCTGGGGGGACGACAGTCTGGGCAAGCAGTTCGCGGGCACCGGCAGTGGCGACGGCTACCTCGCCGCGCACGACAACATGGTCACCGGCGCGCGGAACTTCTCCACCGCCTTCCAGAAGTTCTCCGACGGCCAGAACGACAGCGCCACCTATCTGGAGACCATGGAGCACGGCAACACCTACGGCTTCCAGTGATCGAGCGGCCGCGGATCGAGCGCCCATGACGAACGAGCATATGAAGGCCGAGCTGGCGGGAATCATCGGCGAGGCCAGACAGCAACTGCGCGTGATCGCCGAAATTCAGCGTGACCGTGCGGAATTGACCGGTACCGCGTCGGTGCGCAAGAACCGGGTCACGGTCAGCGTGAATGCCGACGGCACCGTCATCGAAACCAAATTCGGCGCCGGGATCGAGGATCTGAGTTATTCCGAGATCGCCCGGGCGGTGACCGAGGCAGCCCAGCAGGCATCGAAGAACCTCGCGCAACGGCACCGCGAATTGATGGCGCCGCTGCGGGAACGCCGGGCACGGCTGCCCAAACTCACGGATCTGATCGAGGGCATGCCGGATATGCGGCTGCCGACGGCACCGGAACCCTCACTGGCACCGCCGGATTCGCCGGAACGTACCGCCGCTTACGGCGAGGACGAGCTCCGGTTCGCGGATGCGGAGACCTATCCGGTCGAACCGGAACGCCGGGTCACCGACTCCAGTTGGTGACCCGGGGTAACGGCGCATGATCGAGTTTCCCAGCTGGCTCGAGTGGCTGGGTGCGGCCATCGGAATGGAATGGCCGCACGGCAACGAAGACGATATGTGGTCGCTGGCGGGCGACTGGCACACCGCCGCCGGCGAGCTGCGCGAAATCCTGAGCCTGATGGACGACGCCAAGTCCGCGACGCTGGCCGCCTATCCGTCCGGCGACGGTCAGCAGCAGATGATCGACACGTTCGACAGCATGCGCCACGGCAAGGATTCGCTGGAGGCGCTGGCGGGATACTTCGATCAGGTCGGGGATTCGGTCTACGGCGGCGGTACGCAGATCGAATACACCAAGCTGATGTTCTATTCGACGCTGGTGATCACCGCCGCCGATATCGCGGCTGTGTGGATCTTCCCGCCGACCGCTCCCGCGGAGGAAGCCGGCATCATCGTGGCGACCCGCGTCGCGGTACGGATGATGATGCGCCGGGTGCTCGACGCGATGGCCGGCTGGGCGGGTCTGCTGGCCGAGAATGCCTTGGTGCGCTTCATGTTCCGGCATGTGCTGCTGAACGCCGCCCTCGGGGCGCTCCAGGATTTCGCGGTGCAGCAGTGGCAGGTGTGGGAGGGGCACCGTAAGAGCATCGACTGGCAGCAGCTCGAGGTCACCACCTTCGCCGCCGGTGTCGGTGGCGCCGCCGGTGGCGCCTTCGGCGAGGCGATGGGCAAGAAGTTCGGCAACGCCTTCCGTAACGAGGTCGGCGACGTCACCTCGAAGTGGGGCGTCAACCTGACCCGCGCGGGAATCGGCGCCGGATCGGGCCTGGTCAACTCGGTGGCGGCCTTCGGCGGCTCGGTCGGCTGGCAGTTCGCCTCCGATCTGGCACACGGTGATCTGGACACCGCGCTGAAGAACCTGAAGAACACCCACGTGGATTGGCGCATGTTCAGCGCCGGTGCGATCACGGGCGGGGCGTCGGCGCTGAATCACAATTTCGCGCACAGTCATTTCGAGAATTCACCGTTCTGGAAGCTGAACGCGCCGCGCGCCGATCTGGGCAATATCGGGGACCTGCACGGTTTCACCCACGACGGCACCGTGCCGAACGCGCACGTCGATCTCGCCAACGGTAACGGTGCTGTGCCGCACGGTGATTCGACTGCCGGTGCGGGTGGCGAGCAGGGATCTTCCGGGCCCGTGCGCGGCGGGCCGGTGACCAATGGGCACGACAGTCACGCGGGTGCGCCGACAACGACGGCGGGCACCCACGAACGCCCGGCATCGGAGGCCGGTGGCGCGCCGGAACAGACTGCGTCACAACATCGTTCGGACACAGCTGAGGCCGGAGCGCCGACTCCTGCGTCGGAGCGCTCCGGGACGGAGGGCTCGAATCCATCGTCCGAATCCGCGACATCCAATGGTCCGGTATCAGACTCGTCCTCGGCTCCGCCGACCCGAAACGAGCCGGGCGGCACACACGATTCCTCGCCCACCGACACCACGGTGCCGCAGAGCGGTGTCGCGCACGAAACCGCCACTTCCGCAACGACATCCGGTTCGGAGTCGGCGTCCCATGCGTCGGACGCCGCTCCCACCGAGACCGACGCGGTCGCCGGTCCTGCCGCGTCGTCCGGCCCGGCCGAGTCGGCGAGTTCCGCCGCCGCGTCGGGTACGGCTGCGTCGGGTCCGGCCGAGCCTGCGAGTTCTGCCGCTGCGTCGGGCCCGGCGGCGTCGTCCGGCCCGAGTACGGCGTCCGGGGCGAGCGCGTCGTCGGGTCCGAGTACCTCGAGCGCGGGAGCCTCGACAGGTTCCAGCGCCACAACCGGCGCATCGACGGGATCCACCTCCGCATCCGGCGCCTCGCCGATCGACGCCCGTGGTCCCGCGTCCGGCGGTACCGAGACTCCCCGGGCCGGCGACGTCCGCACTCCGGACGCCCGAACCGCCACCGACGGACGCGCCGCCTCCGATCTCGGCCGAGGTTCCGCCACCGACGCCCGGCCACAGGGCAGAGCCGGTGCCGCCGAAACGTCCGCGGCCCGCCCCGCCGCCGATCCGCGCGTCCAGGCCAAGGTCGGCGACTCCGAGGGCCCGCGCGCCGCGAACCGAGCCGGCGCGAGCGAGGGCGAGCGGATCACCGCCAAACCGGACCGCGCGGACACCGCCCCGCCACGCGACCGCGGAGAAACCGCCCAGCCGCGAGACCGTGGGGAGACCGCCCAGCCACGAGACCGTGCCGGTGCCGGACCGCGTACCGACCAGGGGCGCGGTACCGAACCGGCGCGCGGTGCGGGCGAACGCCCCGAAACCACGCGCACGCCAACCAAATCCGACCAACCAGCCGCGCAAAGACCGGACCGAGCAACCACTCGCGACGAGACCCGAGCCCCCAGCGACGAGTCCACGCCACTGCGCGATCCGGCCGAGCCCGCACAACGGGACCCCGAGCGGCGCGAGGCCGACACGTCGACACCGCACGATCGGGACGAGGCGTTTCAGCGGGATCCCGAGCAGCGCGACACCGGCACGTCAACTCCGCGCGATACCGACAGCGCCGAGCCCCGAGTATCCGAACATGCCGGTCCGAGGGATGCCGAACATGTCGGTCCGCGTGATTCGCTCCCGCACGACGAGCGTGTCCCGTCCCGTGAGTCCGACCAGGCCGGACGAAGCGCAGAAGAGTCCGTTACCGCCCGCGACGCCGACTCGTCGGTCCCTCGGGATGCCGATTCCGCCGTTCCCCGCGATGCCGGCTCGTCGATCCCCCGGGATGCGGATACCGCCGTTCCTCATGAGGCTGACTCGTCGGCACCCCGCGATGCCGATGCGGCCGCACACCGCGATGCGGATTCGGCCGCGTCGAACCGCGCGGACGAGCCGGGGGTGCGCCACGATACGGCCGACGACGCCGCAGGAACACCGCGCGACGACACCGGCGATCCGGCGCGAGACCACTCCCACCCGGACGACTCGCGCGCGGAACATGATGGCACGCAGGAGAAATCGTCCGAGCACGGCGCACCGCGACGGCGCCCGGCAGCTGATACGAACCACGACGGTACGGTGCGCAAACCGGTCCGCGGCGAGATCGGCGAAGACGGCGCCCGGCGCGACCGTGACGACGCGAACGGTGACCGGCCCGAAGACCAGTTGGTGCCGGGTGCTCCGCCCATGCCGGCGCCGGTCGGCGATCATCCGCCGGTGCGGCCCGGGCGGAGCGAGCAGCCCGATCACACCGGTGCGCCCGAAGCGGCGAAACCGGCTCCCCCTCGTCCGGAGTCGACCCGCGGTCGCTGTGCCGAATTGGCGCTGAGGCTGATTCGCGATCTCACCGGTAGTAAGACGATCCGGCTGCCCGAGCGGGCGGTCGGGCCGGAAGGTATGACCGCCGCGGAGGTGCAGGCCGACGCCGGTGGCCGGATGGTGAAGGTCGGCGACCACGACGCGATCGCGCGGCGTCTCTCGCGGATGCGCAAGGGTGCGTCGGCGCTGGTGGTCGACGGCTATCACGCCGGTCCGGGCCGCCGAGTCGTCGGTGCGCACGCCTACGTCATGGTCCACGAGGGCGGCGGGCGGATCGTGGTGCGCGATCCGAGTACGGGGGTGGTGACCGACCACCCGGCGAGCGTGCCCGCGGATCTGCACGACACCCACATGATCCTGTTCGACCACCGTGGGCGTCCCATCCATCCGCTCACCCCGGAACACCGCGAAGCCCTTGCACGCCGGCAGGATCCGTCCGCTGTGCGGATTCGGCAGGCGCTCGACGACAATGTCGGCCGCGTCCATGAACTGCTGCTTCGAACACCCACCGGCAGAAGGATTCTCGGCGAACTCACCGATCGCCGCTATCGCGAGCACATCGATCAGGGCTCGCACAGCGACGGCCGATCAGGGTCGTTCCGGCGCCGCGACATCACGGCGGTTCTGTACGCCGAGGGGCGCGGCCAGATCGCTCAGGCCCTGACCCTCGCGCACGAGAGCGTGCACGCGGAGCGGTATCTCAACGGCGAATCCCCCGCCGATCGGCCCCTCGAGCTCTCGCGCGACGACTATGTGCGGGAGATGGTGCACGAGGAGGCGATGGCCTCCGGACGCCGATTCCAGTTGGCGGCGGAGTTGCGCGAACTCGGCTACGACATCGCCGAACATCCCGCCGAGGTCGCCTACCGCCAGGCCTACGAGCGCGCGCTGCGCGGACTCGAGGGCTCGGGAGCGCACGAGATCGCGCACGAGGTGGCGGTCGACCATCTGCGCAACTACCTCGAACATATCCCGCCCAACGACAGCGGCCGGACCTACGCCGATCACTACCGCGATATCTGGGATCGCGCGCACGACGGCGCCCGCACGCCGGCCGATCGGAGTATTCGCTACGTGCCGGACGATCCGGTGGTCCGCGACCGTATCCGCTCGGCCGCACTCGAACGGCATATCGCCACCGTGCGGTTGAACGAGCATGCGCAGGAGCTGGCCCACATCGCCGATCGGGTGGCCGACCGCATTCCATACGACCCGACGATGCGCCGGGATATGGTGCAGCACTTGATCTCCGAACAGCTGCGCAATGTCGGCCGCGAACTCGGGCACGACGGGCCGGCGCCCGAGCGCCGCGCCGAGTTGCAGCGGCTGGCCCACGATCTGCGTCGGATGTCGGATCTCGTCGATCGCCATCACAACGCCCTGGCCGAGGTCGACCGGCTGCGGGCGAGCGCCGCGGCGGATGTGGCGCGCCGGCTGCTCGGCGACATGATCGCCGACGCCCCGGGTGCGGAATTGGTCGGCGATCACTTCGCGGTGATTCCCGGTGAGCCGGAACGGATCATGGTCGCCGCGGCACCCGGCGATCACGAGCGGGTCATGAGGGCGGCGCCGCCCGAGATCGTGGAGCGATTGGCCCGCCCGGGTCTCGAGGCCGAACACCTGAATGTCGATACCCGTCACAACGGCGAGATCCGCTACGAGCGGGTCGATCAGCCGGGACCCGCTCGCGACGATCCCGCCGAACCCGTCGAACCGCAGGACCTCGCGGCCCAGGCGTCCGAGGCGATCATCGGCGAGTTGCGGCGGAAGCTGGCGGAGGTGCCGGTGGGCGCCTGGGCGGTCGACACCCTGCACGCGCGGGGCGTGATCATCGAACACGACTCCGGCGGCGGGCATCGCTACGAGCCCGCCCGCAACCGGCTCACCCTCGACATCGGTGGCACCGACGGCGAGCAGATGGCCGCCCTGGTCCATGCCGCCATCCATGCCGAGCGGGCGCACGAGCGCGGCACCGGCGACGGTGTGCTCGACCGCGATCGGATGTCGCGCGACGACTACGTATCGCACATGCTGGACGAGGAAAACGACGCGCACGCAATGGAATACAACGCGCTCGCGCAGCTGCGCGAGGCGGGCCACGACATCGCGACCAGCCCGCTCGAGCGGATCTACCGCGACGCGTTCACCACGGCTCGCGAACGGGCGGCCACGCGGGACGATCTGCCGGGCGATGCGGCCGCGCGGGCCGCCGAACTGGACCGGATCGCGAACCAGGCCGGCGTCGACGCGATCCGCCCGGCCATGGGTGATCACGCGCCCGACGGCGGCGCGAGTTACGCGCACGGTTACGGCGAGGCATGGGATTCGGCGCATCCGCCCCGCGAGGATGCGCCCACCGGGCAGCCCCCTCGCCCGCCGGCCGGTCCACCCGAGCACCGCGACGGGGGCGGGACCAGCTATGCCAACCACTACGGCGGCGATACCGCTTACGGCATCAAGGGGTGGGTGACCGAGAGCGGCGTGCTGCACGTCGAGGTGCGTGTCGGCCCCGATACCCCGTCCGGGCGCGAGATGTTCCGGGATCTGATGATCGAACTCGGCGACCGCGTCGAGGCGATCCAGGCCGAATGGTTCGACGGCGGGGCGCTCACCGACAATCTGGACAGTTTCAACGCCGGAGTGCAGGAGGGGCTCACACCGGAGGAGGCCGCGCGCCGGACCTTCACCGGCACGCTCGCCGAGGAGCTGGGCTACACCGAGGTCACGTTCGGGGATCCGGATCTGCCGGGCGACTCCGGGCTCGAGGGACGGCTGGGCGAGAACACCGGCGTCACAGTACTTTTCCGGCATCCCGAAGGGTTCGACGGCGCACCGCACGTGGACAGTCCGGAGCTGCCCGACGGTGCCGGAGGTGCGGGCCGCCCGCCCGGCGAGACGCCCACGCCGGGTGCGGCCCCTGGTGAGCCCCCGCGGCGAGCTGAGGTCATCGTGGCCGTCGACGGTGAGCACGTGCGGTTGCGGCTGGTCGCCGACGGTGGCGGGCGGTGGCGGGTCGAGTCCGTGGAGCCGGTCCGGGAAGGCGAGCAGGCGGCCGGCGGTGAGGTCGAGCCCGCGAAGCCCGGCCGGCTGCGTTCGCTGTGGCAGCGGTTCACCGGCGGCTACGAGGGGCACTATCCGAAATATCCGTCGGGCAGTGGTCAGGACGGCAAATATCAGACCGAGATGACCGAGGATTTCGGGCATCTGTTCGATATCCACGCGCTCGAGACCCTCGGCGATCACGACATCAGCATCAATTACGCGCGGTTGCTCAAGGAGTCGTTCACGCTCTGGATCAACCGGGAGCACGCGCCGCTGTTGAACCACCTCACCGCTCGGATGGATCTGCAAGCGGGCGAACATATTCCGATGCACGGCCGCGACGGTCGGGAGTACGCGTACTGGAACGAGGACGCGGATCCGGCCGAGGTCGCGGCGATGCACAAGTATCTGCGCGATATCGGCCTGGGCCATCTGGTCGACGAATCGCGGCCGCACGACCTGCCCGGCCGTGCCGTGCCGCAGCTGGGCGAATCCGAAGCGCCGCACGGCAATCCGGCCGACGAGCTGCGTGCCGCCGCCGATCGTCTGGGCGTCGAGCTGTCCGATATCAGCCCGGAAACGCTGCGCCGCGCCCTCGACACCGCCGAATACCAGAATCTCCGCCGGGCCGCCGTCATCGAAGCCCTGCGCGACGCGGCACATCGCTACAACGCCGAACACGCCGATATCCCGTACCGGCCGCAGTCGATCACCGACCACAATCCGCTCGGGCGGTTCCTCAAGGAAGTGATCATCGCCCAGGGTGACGATCCCGGCCTGCTGAACTGGCGTGGCGTGAACAACGGCGCCGAATCGGGCCGCGACTTCGACGTGCTGAACGTCGAGAATCCGGACGAGCGCATCGAATACGACCCCGACGACGAGTCGGGCCGCGACCAGGGCCTGCGGACGTATTTCGAGAATGCGCTGCGGCGCGACCAGATTCGCGACGAACGCGCGACCTGGGCCGACCTGCTCGCCGCCGAACTGTCCCGGCTCGAACCGGATCAGCTCGAACGCGCATTGCACGACCTGCGGGACGGAGTGCACGAACGAGCCGGGGAGATCGGGGATTTCGCCGATCAGGTGGCGCAATTCCGGGAACGCTTCCCCGCCAACGATGTCCGGGAGTTGCCGCCGGAGCGGCCGGGCGAGCCGGGCCGGTTGGTGATCCTCGACGTGCACGGCGACCACGAACAGACGCTCGCCGGAGCGCTGGATCGCCATCCCGGACTCGCCGCGCGCCTCGACAACGGTGAGGTGCGGGCGGAGAAGTGGACCGTCGTCGTCGACGCGAACAATCAGGCGCACATCCGCCACCTCGGCGACATCGAGGGGCGGGCGATCTCGGTGGACGTCGAGGGCCGGCATCTGGACGGACTGCTGGTCCGCGACGCCGACGGCAATTGGCACGTCACCCAGCCGCCCGCCGAGCCGGCCCCGGTCGCGCCGGATGCCCGCACGCCGGAGCAAATCCGTTCCGTGCGAGACGATCTCGCGCGCGAGCTCGGCCTGGACCCCGACCGGATCACACCCGAACTCATCGAACACGAACTGCGCGCCAACGACCTGCGCGCCCTCCAGATCGAGGCGCTGCTGGACCACGCGCGCAGCAGCGACGCCATCGAGACCTTTCACGATCTGGCCAACGCGCGCGACCGGCTCGCACAGACCAGCGGTATCGACGACGCGCAGCACGCGACACCGGAGCGGGTCGCCGAATCGATCGCCGACCGCGGCACCCGCAACGCACTGCGCAAACAGCAGGTCGAGCAGCTGGTCAAGTATTACGACAAACTGGCGAGCTATCTGAAGGGGCGCGGCGAGGATCCGGCTCACCTGGTCGAGGCCCGCGACAACCTCGTGCGGGCACTGGGCGGCGAACCGGAGGACGTCTTCCCGAAGAAGTACTCGAAGGAACTCGACTATCAGCGGAATCCGCAGGGAATCGACCCCGGTGAGCTGACCTCGCTGATCCGCGGGCGGCTCCGCGAGCCCGGCACCGCCGCGGCGCTCACCGATTTCATCCGGACTCTCGCGGACGCGGACCCGTTCACGAACGGGTTGCGTTTCGACCCCGCGACCGATCCGCGAGTGTTCGACGGTGAAGTACCGATGCACGATCCGGAGGCGCTGACCCACCTGCGGGAGGTCATCGGCGACGGGCAGCGGCTGTTCGGTACGCCCGACCCGGATCAGCCGGTCGCTTCCGGATCGCGGCCGAATCGCGATTGGGCCCGGCTGCTCGGCCACGACCTCACCGACGCCACGCCGGAACAGTACGTGCGGGCCTACGAGGCCTACCGAGACGGCAAGATCGAGAAGCACGAGCGGCTCACCCCGGCGCAGCGGGAGCAGGTGCAGCGCGAACTGCGCGAGGAGGTGCGGCAGCGGGCCGCCGATCTGCGGGCGCTGGCGGAACTGGACGACCGCTACCACCAGGCGGTCGCCGACCTGCCGGAGAACCGGCAGGCGACCATCGATCGGATCAGCCGGGAATGGGCGGCGGCGTGGACCGAGCGCGAACGGGCCCGCAGCCATATCGAGGACCATGCCCACGAACTCCGCGTGACGCCGGAGGAGTTGCTGTCCGACGATCTGAAGGACGGCTCGGCCCTGCACGATCTGTTCGGCGAACTCGGTTCGCGCACCGTCCGGGGTGAGAATCTCGCCGACTATCGACGGCGGTTCGAGGAGTTCTCGCGCAGGCACGACGCGCTGTTCGAGGCGACACGCAGATTCCACGACAACGATGTGCGGGTCGCGGATCTGGACGCGGAACTGCGCGCCGCCGTGGAACGCGATGTGGAGCTGTCCGAAGGCGACGGGGACCACGGCGCGGCCGTCGCTGCGCCGCAAGGACCTCCGTCGAAGCCGCCCAGCTCTCCGGGGGAGGGTGCGCAACCGCCGGAACCCGAGGGTGGGGACCCCGATGGTGCCTATTCCGGTGCCACCGCACCTCCGCGCATCGAATCGCCGACCGAATGGGGCATGCGGATGCGCGCGGAGAATGCGAGCTGGGACGCGCGCATGGCGGACCGGCATGCCCTGCGCATGCGCGAACTCGCCGACGAGATGGTCGCGCGCGATCCGGACGGCCCCGAGGGTGCCCGATCCTGGGCCGCTCGGATGCGCGCCGATCAAGCGGAATGGGAGGCGCGGCAAGCCGCCCAGCATGCCGACTGGCTCTGGAAGATCGTCGGCGACCACCGCCGGCCCACCGAACCGCCTCCTTCGCCATCGCGCAGCGAGCCGAAACCTGCTGCGTCCGAACCAGGATCGGATACGCCGACGACAAAATCGGACCGCCCTCTGCCGGAGGGCGGAGACGCTGCGGTGCGACAGTCGGGTGCGGACGAGGCTGCCGCGCCGAAGGTGGAATCCGATGCGGCGGAGCCGGAACCGGAGGTGAGAGCGGCCGAACCGTTGCCAGATGAGAATGCCGGCGGGGAATCGCTTCACCGAACGGCGAGAGTCGAAGGCGCACAACCGGATCCGATCAACGCCGCGCTCGACCGGCAGAATGCGGCACACCACGAATTGCGCCGGATCGCAGGGGAACTCGGCCTCCCCGATCACGGCAACGCACGCGATCTGGAGGCGGCGATCCTGCGCCGGATCGAGGAGGAGTCGGCCGAACATCAGGCCACCATCGCCCGCAACGATCTGCGTCCGGACCAGTGGGCCGCCGCCCGCGATCGTGCCCAGCAGCGGCTGAACGAGCTGTATGGCCTGCGCCGCGAGATGATGCGCGCCGCCCGGGACTACCAGGCCGCCCGGATCGAAGAACGGCAGCTGCGGGCCGCGTACCCCCAGTCCACAGAGGGGTCTGCAGCGAACCGTGGTGCCCGAAATGCGTCCGATGAAAGTGCTGTGGCGAAACCCGGTGAGCAGCAACTGCAGGCCGTCGACGAGCGATCCGCGACCGAACGCGGAGACGAGGGGGAGGAGCCGGGGGCCGATTCCCGTGGCGACGGCACGGGTGGCTCGCCGGCGAAGCCGGGCGGCGACCGGCCCGGTGGTGCTGCGCCGCAGGCCGAGGCGGGACCCGGCGCGAAACCCGCACCCGATGCGGCCGGTGGTGGGAACGATGGTGGCGCCGGTGGTAAGCCACCGACGGGTGGAGGTTCCGACGACGGCAGTCCGCCGCAGAACGGCGACGGCAGCTCCGAAAACCTGCCGGTGCAACAGGATTCGGGCATCTCGCAGTTCCCGCGCCAGTCGGACCCGCCCGCGCCGCACGGTGGCGAGCGGCCCGCGCGTGAAGCGTGGGACCAGAACGGTCCGCAGCGCGAGCACCGTCCGGTGACGCGTGCCTTGCGTAAAGCGCTGCGGGATCTGGCGGATGCCGGTGCCACGCGGGCCCGCGCCTGGATGCGAATGACCGCGCGTGCTCATGATCTCGGCTTGCGGCCGGAGGAGATGCGGCGCGAGATCCTGCGCGAGACGATCGCCCGCACCGCCGATGCCGACGGCACCGCGCCCGCGATCCGGAACGAATTGCGTGATCTGCTGGGCGATCTCGATCGCGGCGCGCCCCGGCTCGAGGTGGATCGGCGCGCCGCGCGCCTGGGTGTGGCGCTGCCGTCCGACCATCAGGTCGCCGATGCGATCCGCGATCGGCTGGCGCCGCCTGCCCAGCGGCGTGCCGAACTGTCCATCGAACTCAACGATTGGCGCACCGTCGACCTGGGCCGGCTCGAGCGGCTCGCCGGTGAATACGGCGTCGACCCGGAGGGGCTGTCACGACCGGAACTGCAACGTGCGGTACGGGAGGCGGTGAACGACCATCGCGATACCATCTCCGAGCGGCAGCGCCGCGCGACCGTCGAACTGGTGGACCGGTATCGCACGGCGGCGGCGAACGAATCCGCTCGCCGGGCCGCCGCCCAGCACGCCGCCGAACGTGAGATGCTCCGGCTGCGAGCCGGTTTCGACGATCGCGGGCCGCGAATCTCCGGCGTCTCCTATCGCCGCTTCCGATTCGACGCCCCCAACCACATGCGGGTCGACGGCGCACCGGGCGAACGCGGCAGGTGGGTCGGTGTCGGCGCGGGTCGCGATCCGGAGCTCCGGTTGCCCGCGCGGGAGCGGGTCCGGCACGCGGCCGAGGGGTTCGACGCCGTCTACTACCGGCTCGAACTGGACCACAACGGCCGGATCTGGGTGAGCGAGCACCATCCGGCGTCGACGGAACCCGTTGCCACGCGGCCGGAGCCGGCGCGTCGTCCCGGTGACTGGATCGCCGGCGACGAGCACGAACACGAGCCGAGCACCCGGGCGTTGCGCCGACAACTGCGCGACCTCGGCGCGGAGCTGGGCCGGCGAAACGATCAGGCGGACAAGAACTTCGCCAAGATCGTGCAGCTCGCCGAACATCTGGGCATCGACGACGCGTGGCGGATGCGGCCGCGCGAGCTGGCCGGTGCGGTACGCGATCTGATCGTCCGGCGCCGGGCGCGGGCCGACGAACTGTGGAACCGCGCGGACATTCCACGGGCCGATCTGCGGAAGTTCTTCGAGGACCGCCGCGCCGAGGAAGCGCGGGCCGAGGAGACCGAATCGCTCGGCAAGGCCCTACTGGGGCTGTTGCGGGTGCACGATCAGACGTTGGTGTCCGCGCGTGACCGGGTGGCGGCCGACGCCGCGCTACTCGCTGCCCGCGATGTCCTGGCCGGCCACGAGGGCATTCCGCTGGCCGCCGACGGGCGCTCCGTGGACCCGGCGAATCCGAAACCGGAAGTGGCGCGGCTGGTTCCGGGCCGCGACGGCGCACCGGACCGGCTCGTGGTGGTGGCGCCGGGCGCGAATCCGGATCATGTCCTCGATCCCGCTGTCCGCCGCGCAGTGCTCGGCGACGACGGCGAATTCGTATTCCAGCAGGTTCGCGTGGATGCCGACGGACGCGTTCGGGTCGACGACATGCACCGGCCGCCACCGGAACTCGACGCGGCCGCCCGTCGACCCGCCGAACTCGAGCAGCCGCAGCGGAACGGAACCGAGCCGCAAGCGCCGGAATCCGCCGATCCGCGTGCGGACGGCCCCCGACCGGAGACCGCGCCGGTGGCCGACCCGCAGGCCGCACTCGACGCCAAGGTGCGCGAACGTGCCCATGTAGCAGCCGATCTCGAGTTCTGGCGCACCAAGGTCGACCATCGCGCCGACCCGTTCGGCGATGTGGATCTGAGCCGCAACCGCTGGTCGGAAACCCTGCGCCAGTTGCGCGCGGACACCGGGCGCTACGTCAGTGACAGCGCGGGCCCGGACAGCCCCGACGTCGCCCGGCACGAGCAGCTCAATCCGGAGCAGGAGCGCGAACAGACCGGCCACGTCGACAAACTGGCCGAGGCGCTGGACCGGCTGTTCCATTTCGAGGACCGGCTCGACGCCATCGACCGCGAGATCCACGATCTGGAGCGGCGGGGCGCCCGCCACGACGCGTCGCAGGCCGAGGCGGTCCGCGACGAACTCGGCCGGGTGGCCGACGACCACCGCGCCGCGGTGCAGCGGGCGAAACCGTTGCGCCGCACCAGGGATGAGTTGTCCCGGCTCCTCGACGACCCAGCGCAGCGCACCCCGGAGAACCTGCGCCGGCTCGCCGACGCCGAGGAAGCGGTGGAGCGCGCCGAACACCAGATCGATCGCTTCAACGACGAGCGGGTCGCACTCACCGGTGCGTGGCCCGATGCCGTCGCCGACCACTGGCGGGCCGCGGTGGGCACGGATGAGACGCCGGCATTGCGCCGGATCAGCGAGAACGTGTGGCTGGACCACGGTCGTGCCCCCGGCGAGGACGGCACCGGCGGCCGCCCGGCCCGCTTCATCGTCGTCGCCGGACGGGCCGGATTCGACCATCCGGACGTGCCGGTCCGCGCCGACGATCCGGACGGTCCGCGCCGGCCCGCCGACGATCGATTCGACGCTCCGCTGCTGGATGCGCTGGCCCGGCATCCCGATCTGGCTCCGCTGCTGAAGGATCCGGCCACCAGCATCGATCGGCTGACGGTCACGGGTGAATTGGCGGGCGGCGATCGTGACGGCGCCGGTCAGATCCGCGCGCGGGTCGAGACCATGGCGCCGGTGGAGATCGAGCGTACGGGACTGCCCGCGCGCGGCCGCCGGGGCGAGGACACTCTGCCGTTCGCCGGCGACACGATGGTGCGCTGGCGCGGCGCCGACGGACAGTGGCACGACACGAGAGAGGGCCAGGCCCGCGGTTTCCGCGCCTACCAGCCGGAACTGCCGCGCGGCACCAAGCTGGACAAATACTGGCAGAAGGAGGTCGACGGCTGGCGGCTGCCGCCCAAGGGATGGGCCGCCTTCGGCGGTACGGACAACTCCCACATCCCGTACCGGCAGCGTGAGGAGAAGATGCCGGACGGGTTCAGTGGCACACTCGGCGCCGAACCGTTCCAGAACATGGTGGAGCCGTTGGTACTTCGGCTCCTCACCGATCACTGGCCGGAGCTGAGCTATGAGCAGATCCTGACATTGAGCGAAGCCGGCCGCGCCGAACTGTGGTGGCATCAGGGACCCGGGCCGAAACCGGAACCGCCGCCGGGCTGGGACGAAGAGGCCCATCACGGCATGCCGCTCGACGGCGCGCTCTACACCATCGGGAAGCGGTGGGTGCAGCTCTACGACATGGCTCGCAAACACCCGTGGGTGCTGGGTCCGCTGCAGCGTCGGCCGGAGATCGGGGAGTGGGTGCGCGGGCACACGACCTGGCTGCCCGACGGCGCGTTCGATCCGGATCATCCGGTGCTGCGCAAGATTCCGGTCGTGCGCTCGTTCCGCGGCTGGAAGGGATGGCGAGCCGGGCCGCGGATCGATCTGCAACCGCCGCATCGGCCGTGGTCGGCCGCCGATCATGTGCCGCCCCGCGACCGGGTGGAGTGGTCCACACCGCGTCAGGACCGTGATGTCGCGCGCTGGGATGCGGTGCAGCGCTGGGCAGATCGCGTGATCGGGCGATTCGCCGACGATGCCGGCAATGCCGATGTGCACCGGATCGTCGACCTGCTGACCCGGGCCCGTGATCCGCTGCTGGACCCCGCCGATCCCGGCGGCGCCCGGCTGGAGGCGCTGAACCTGGCGCGGCATCCGGACGGCACTCCGCTCACCCGCGCGGAACTGACCGAGCGCATCCAGTTGGTCAAGGACCACCTCATGCGCAACGAGATGTGGGTGCGCGACCACGCCGATCCGACGGGCCGGATGGTCAAGAAGACCTACGACCGGCTCCCGCACGTGGCCGACGCCTGGCTGCGGCTCACCGGTGAAGGCGACGGCGACGGCCGGACCACGCCGTACGACGAAGACCTGCTGCTGCTCGACGACGCCTACGTCGAGGCCGAATACCTCGCCGACCACGACGACGCCACCTGGCACGACGCCGACCTCGAAGCGGCCCGGCACGGCTACGACTGGGACACCAACCGGCGCCGCCTGAGCGGACATCTCGTGATCCGCGACGGCGTGCCCGTCCATCCCGACGAACTGCCGCCCGATGCGCCCGAGCACGACCGCGACAAGACACTGCGGATGTCGCGGATTCCGTACGCGGTCGACGCACCCGCGCCCGACCCCTCATGGCTCTCGCCACGCGAACGCCGCGCCGCCGAGATTCTGAACGAAACCGATGCGCGGCAACGCTTCCCGGGTTTGCCGCGCGATCCGGTCGCGGCACTGAAGGAATTGGCGGCGCGCGACGCCGGACCGCTGCGCGCCCTGCCCGCCCCCGGCGCCCGAGACCCGCTGCTGGATCTGCTGCTGCGTGCCGGCCGCGTGGAACAGCTCGCCGACGCCGCCGACCCGGGCGAGCGCTTCGCCTGGGCCGAACGCCTCGGCGAACCCGAAGCCGCGGTCGAGCCGAGGCAACTGCCCGAAACCCTCCGGCGCCTGCGCGGCGATCTCACCCGCCGATTGGACGACCTCGACGCGGCCGGGCCCGATGAGCGGGCGGCTGAGCCGAATCCGGCCCGCCCCGCCCTCGATGGCACGGACGCACCGAGACCGGCCCTGGGCGACGGCACAGAAGAGACGAGGACGGAGAGTTCCGGCGCCGACGAGCATGACGCGTCACCGCGCGGCGGGGCCCGGCGCGAGCCGGGATCGGGCGAAAACGGAACGGATTCCGAGTCCGGAGAAGAGGGCCGCGCGGATACCGGCCGACGTGCTGGGCAGCAACCGCCGGACGGTGGCGAACCCGATCACGCGGGCACTGCGAGCCCGCGCGCTCGCGATCCGCGCAAGCCGTACATCACGCCGGTCCCGCACGTCCCGCACAACGCCGAATTCGAGTGGCCGGACTACACACCGAAGCCCATCGACGTCAACCTCCCGCCCACCCCGATACCCACCCCGCCGCCCCATCAGCCCCCGCCGCATCAGCCGCCGGCCCCCCATCAGCCGCCGCCGCATCAGCCGCCCTCACCTCACCGGCCGCCGCATCAGCCGCCGCGAAAGCCCGGCCCGGGACAGCCCGGCGCAGGCCATCACGACCATCACGGTCACGACCCCGATCACCACGGCGATCACCGAGGGCACGGCCACGGGCATGATCACGCTCATGACGGGGGCCACGACCACGACGGAAATGATCACGACCATGGCGGCCACGACCACCATCTGCCGAATTCGCAGGCTCAGCAGAACATCCCGGTACCGCCGTGGCTTTCGGACGCAGTCGCCCCGGGCAATGCCGCCCCGCAACCGTTCCCGCTGCCGGGCGCGGGTATCGAGCGAAATGTGAACCACGCTGCAACCGGGCTCAACCCGTTCGGTGAACCGCTGGGGGTGATCCCTTACACGGCTGAACCTGCTATCCCACAGCAGATTCCGCAGCAGCCGGCCCCTGAACCGCGTGTATCCGACGGTTCACACGCAGCGATCCCGCGGGATCATGGCGTCGGGCAGGGCCCTGGCGATGCCGACCGGTACGGCAATGGAAACCGCCACGGCGGCACCGGATACGATCCGGGAGCGGGAGACGGAAACGTCCACGACCGGCGATTCTCGGTCGATCGCCCGTTCTCCCTCGGTGATCCGGAGCCGGGCGCGGCGGGACACCTTGGGGTACAACCGGTTCCGGCGGCCCAACCGCAGAACAACTTCCCGCAGAACGGTTTCCCACCGTTCCCCCCACCGATGCCGAACGGCAACAACGCGGCCTCCGCTTCCACTCCGGCACGTCACTACGCACACCCGACCGGCTCGCCCACGCCCGCCCCGACGCGCATCCTGGTGCAGGAGTTCAACGGTCATCGTTGTGCGGAGGTCGATCCGCTCACCGGGTCGCTGCACGAGTCGGCCGAGCCGATGGGCCCGTTCAGCGGGGTGTACGGCGATCTGGATGGTGTGGAGTTCGTCTTCTTCCGCACCGACGATCGGCTGTTCCTGCGCGTCGCGGGGCAGTTGATCGATGCCGACGATCTGGCGGTCATCGTGCATTGGCAGCGCGCGGGGCGTCGGCATACCGAGTTCACCGTGACCCGCGCGGGACTGGCGGTGTGCACGGTGCGCTACCGCCGGCGCAAACCGGAACTCGACCTCGGCCTGTGGATTCGCGATGTGCTCGACAATCCTGCCCGCCGGACGCAGATCTTCGCCGAAGTCCGGGGCGTGCGGTGAAAAGCGCAGCACCGCACACTGTTACCGAGCATCGCACCGATGAGGATGTCCACGGCCGGCCGCGCCGGACGTTGGACGCGAACGAGGAGAACACCGCGACGTGACCCGCCCCGATGACCACAACCCGGATTCGCGACCGGAATCCGATCCGGATGCCACACCGGCGTCGGCCGGACCGGTCACCACACCGGCGGCGTCCGCACCGGATCCCGCACACGACGACCGGGCCGATCTCCGGTCGCACGACCGAGCGGTCCCCGACTCCGACGACGAACCGGACGTGGGCTTCACCCTGGGCGGCGACATGACCGAATCCGTCGCGTCGGCAACGGATCCGGAGGCGCGCGCCCGGGAATTGGCGCACGGGATCGCCCGCGAATTGGCGGCGGTCGCTCCCGAGGGCTGGCACGAGCTGACCGCGGTCTTCGCCATCACGGTGGTGGTCGGCGGCGGCGAGGTCGTCTTCACCGACGACCAGGACCGCATGCTGCGCGCCGATCCGCCCGAGTCGGTCCTGGAACTGGTGCGCGAACACCGCGATCTGTCGGCGGCCTTCGCCAGCGGTCCCTGGTGGCGCCTGTTCGTCCGGTTGGACCGCGCGGGACATCTCCAGGTGGACTACGACTACGGCGACGAACCGTTCCCCGCCGATCAACTGCTGGCGCCGGAGGCGTATCTGGCCGATCTGCAGGCGTATCCGCGCGATCGGGTGCCGGTCTGGCTGGGCGCCTACATCGGGCACGGCGACCGGCAGTCCCGGCCGCCGGCGGTCGCGGCCCGGCAGGCTCGCGCCGATCGAGCCGCGGGCGTGGTGCCCGTGGTGTCCGACGACGACTTTCCGGATCTGTCCACGCTGTGGAGCCGGTGGGCGGTGATGGCGGCCGCCTTCGTCGCCGCCGGATCGCAGTGGGGGCCGCGCGTCTTGCCCTCGCTGGGCTGGTTCGAGGGCGCCCGGCGCGGCGGCAGCACGCTGTATCTCCTGCCCGGCGGCCGGGCCGTGCTCTCCGGCGGGGTGTGGGAGGCGCCGGCGCTCGATGCCTCCTACAACGGTGGCGCACCGCTGCCGGGGCTGTATTCCGGTGCACCGGAATGGGTGTCGAATTCGGTGCTCAATCCGCGCTTCGGCGACGGGTTGCTGTCGTTCTGCTACTGGTTCGAGGACGGGCGGTGGTATCGCGGCGAGTCGCCGTCGGCCGATCACCTCAGCGACGCGCTGCCGGGCGTGTGGACCGCGGCCACGGTCGCGCAGGTGATCGGTGGCCTGATCGACGGCGAGGCCGACGACGAATTGCGCTCCGCGGTGGACACTCTGGTCGCCGCGGCCGAGGCGAATGTGGTCACCCGCGAGACCCTGGTCGCCGTCTTCGGCGACGACGGCGGCTTCGATATCGACGGCGCTTTCAACCAGCTCACGCTGGCCGGTGCGACGCCGACGGGCCCGGCGCCGCTGCCCGAACCCGAGGCGCTCGAGCGGGTGCGTGGTCATCTCGGCGAGGCCGGGATCGAAACGGACGGATATCCGCTGGATCGGTTGCACGCGGATCGGATCTCGGTGGGCTGGATGGTGTACGTGCCCGCCGAACCCGGCGAGGTGGCGATCGGGCGGGCCGTGTTCTACGTCGCCGACGACGGTGTGCTGGAACAGTCCTCGTCCTCGATCGCGCCGTCGGTGTATGTCGAGGGTTTCGAACAGCGGTTCCGGGAGCGGCGCGGCGCCCTGCGAGCCGGATGACATTGGCCGCCGGTGTTTCACCCCGCGTTCAACCGCCGTTGCCGCCGGTGTTGCTCGCAGGTCGCAGCATGTTCGAAAGATGATGCGGGACTTGTTATTCGGCATATCGGTCGCGGTGCGGGACGACCTCCGGCCGGTAGCCGACGGGGTGAACGCGCAGCGTCCGCTGGTACCGAATTCGAGGAGCACGACCGATGGCGCCCGATCCGACTACGCCCGTCGCTACGGGTAATCCGTGGCCGGCGTTGAGTGACTACACGAAGAACCACACGTCCGGCAAGGATGCGTTGAAGTTCGAGCCGGATGTGGCCCTGGAGGTGGCCGCGGCCGCCGAGAGCACGATCGCCGCGCTGAAGACGTTGCAGCTCTACACCGACGACCTCACCGCCGGATCGCCGGTGTCGAATCTCGCGTCGGGGACCGCGCTGGGCAAGAAGTTCGGTACCGAGGCCACCGATCTGAAGACGGTCTTCGAGGACCACAAGACGATCCTCGGCCAGATGATCGACACGTTCATCGCGGCCGGCAAGGCCTACGGCAAGATGGACGGCTTCAACTCCGCGCTGCTCGACAACGTCAGCGGTAAACCGGACTACATGTGGGACGCCGACGGCCTGGACC
This sequence comes from Nocardia kruczakiae NBRC 101016, assembly GCF_001612965.1. Lineage (GTDB taxonomy): Bacteria > Actinomycetota > Actinomycetes > Mycobacteriales > Mycobacteriaceae > Nocardia > Nocardia kruczakiae. The sequence goes on along the minus strand of NZ_BDBL01000025.1, from coordinate 18,404 downwards.
CGATCGGTGATCCGCCGAAAGTGCCGGGGACCACCGACGATTTGAAGAACCCCGTCAACGCGATGGACAACAAGGCGGGATTGCAGTCGTTCCAGTCCTCGACCATCAGTCCCGAAGCGCCCGACTACATGAGCTGGTACGACCTGTTCCAGGTCGGCAACTACATCCGGGTGAACAAGGTGGCCGAGAATCTCGCCGACCACGCGGGCACGTGGTGGTGGATGGCGACCGAGGTGAACAAGGTGTACTCGGATCTGCTCAACAAGATCGACTCGGTGACCGTCGACAAGTGGAGCGGGCCGGGTAAGGAGACCGCGGTGGCGGCGGTGCAGGCCTACGGCAAGAGCATCCCGGGGCTGTCCACCGCGATCAGGGGCACCGGTGATCTGCTCGTCTACAGCTCGGGGTGGTTGAACGAGACCCAGTACTGCATGCCGCCGAACAACGATGCCGACGCGAAGACGCAGCAGCAGTGGATCCAGACCGTTCGCGACAGTTTCCGGCGCACCTATGTCTTCGGGATGAACCAGTCCTCGTCGCACGTGCCGGTACTGCCCGCGGCCGCCGCGGCATTCGGCCAGATTCCCGCCAACCCGTACAACCCGACCGGGCAGAACCCGCCGGGCAGCCAGAATCCCCCGGGCAGTCAGAACCCGCCCGGTAGTCAGAACCCGCCGGGCGGCAACACTCCGCCCGGTGGCTCGACCCCGCCGGGCGGTACGACTCCGGGCGGCACACCCAACGACGCGCAGGCCAAGGCCGCGCAGGAGGCGGCGGCCCGGCAGCAGCGGGAGGCGTTGGCGCAGCAGCAGAAACAGGCCGCGGAATTCGAGAAGCAGCAGAAGGAAGCCCAGCAGCAGCAACACAAGGATCAGCAGCAGCAACAGCAACAGCAGGAACAACAACAGAAGCAGCAGGAACAACTGCAGAAGCAGCAGGAGCAGCAGCAGGCGGCCGCCCAGCAACAGCAGCAACAGCAGCAGGTCATGTCCGCTGTCCAGCAGCTGATGTCGGCCGCGCAGCAGGGCGTGCAGCAGTTGATGCAGGCGTTCCAGCAGGTTGCCCAGACCCTGACGCAGCAACAGCAGCAGGACGCGTTGGCCAAGGCCGGGCTGGGCGATATTCCGGGGCTGGGTATTCCGGGTATGGACGGTTCGGATCCGCTGTCCGCCCTGGCCGGCGCAGGAGGCGGTGCGGGCGGCGGCGGTGGCGGTGTGCCCGGCGGCGGTGCCGGGGTGCCGGGACTGCCCGCGCTCAGTCGCGATCTGGCGCAGGCCTCCAAGCTGTTCCCGCGGGCGAGCACGCTCAGCACGGCGTTGAGTGCCAACACCGTGGATTCCGCGACCGGCCGGGCCGGTGCCGCGCCGATGGCCGGCACTCCGGGATCACCGGGGGCGGCCGGGGCGGGCGCGCAGAACCAGCAGGGCAAGGAACACAAGCGGCCCGCCTATCTGGATTCGGTCGAGCATCTCGAGGACGCGCTCGGCGATGCGCCCGTGGTCGTGAAACCGGTCGTCGAGAAATGACTCGCAGCTGGAGCTTCACCGATCTCGAATTCGTCGTCCTGTGGCGGCATTTCGGTGACGAGGGGCCACCGCGTCCGTTCGTCTACACCACCGACATTCCGCTGGAGGACGACTTCCAGCGCGAATGCACGCGGCTGCGCGACCGGATGCTGGCGCGGCCCGACCACACCCTGTTCGACGCGGTCCGCGACTGCACGCGCCCCGATCTCGCCGTCCTGGTCACCGGATTCGACGGCCACGATCCACACCGCGGCGAGGGGGCGGTCCGGCTGCTGGCCGCGCGTCGCGAGGACCGCGGCTACCTGCTGACCCAGCTGCCCGGGCGCACCCTGCTGCACGCCGGGGGATTCACGATGGTGCAGTGCGATCCGCTGCGGCTGGCCGATATGGTCGCGGACGCGCTGCCGCCGGTCGAAGCCGGCGTCTCCGGGCACATCCTGCTGCCGCCCGATCCGGAATCGGCGGCCGGAGCTGCCGAAGCTCACTACATATCGGCCGACAGCGCGGGCGGCGCCCCGCAACTGTGGGACAGCTACGACGAGCCCGCCGACGCCGCCGGGCAGCGCTTCCTCGATATCGTCCCGGAACGCTCCGGGACGATCGAAATCGCCCAGGGCGTCTCGCGTTTCGGCCCGCGTGGTCGTACCGTCCGCCATCTCGACTGGCGCGACCTGCCCGGCGACGGCCGCTACGTGATCCAGGCGGGCCCGCCACGCACCGCCACCGGCGTGGACCGGCGGGGACTGATCGCCGCCGTCAACGCCGAGATCATCACCGTCGTCCGCGCGATCAAGGACGAGCGCGTCTGAGCCCGCGGCCGAACGAGCCGAATGCCGACCGACGAACGAGGAGCACGATGTCCACCGCGACAACCAGATCGGGCGCGATAGCGGTCGAGACCACCGAACAGGGACTGCCGCTGCGCATTTCGATCGAAGCGAGCGAATTGCGCCGCGACCCTGCCGAATTGGCGGCCGAACTGCTCCGGCTGTGCTCGCGCGCGGCCGATCGGGCCGGACTCGCGCGGCGCCGCCAACTCGCCGAGGCCGGAGTGAGCAGCGATCTGCTCGCCTTGACCGGACTCCCCACGGCGGAGCAGGTCGAACGGCAGGAACTGATCGACGAGCAGGAGTACGACACGGAACCGCAGAGCTGGCTGAGGTCGGTGGAGTGGTAGCCCACAATGCCGGAGACGACGCCAACGAGGGCGAGCCGATGACGAATCCGCCCGACCCGACCGGTGTTTCGGTGATGGACGAGTTGGTCGCCCGCACGGAGCGGCAGCTGGAACGCATGCGCGACCTCGGCGACCGGATGGCGGCTGTACGCGCTCGCGAAACTTCACCGGACGGTGCCGTCACGGTGGAGGTGGACGGTAACGGGGCATTGCTCGATCTCATTTTCTCACCGCTGGTGAATCGGCTCACCCCGGCGGAATTCGAGCAGGTGGTAGTGTCCACCGCGCGCAGCGCCGCCGCCCGGGCGTTCGCGCAACGCGGTGAACTGGTCGCCGCATTCAACGAGGAGAACGGCGCGGGTACGCGCGAGATTCACTGACGCGTAACGCGTTCTTAAGCTGCGCGCGTGCCAATCTACGTCGTCGCCTGTTGCAATTGCTCGGTAGATGTTCGATCCGCCGGTTACGCGAGCGCGAATCGGCTTACCGGGCAGGGGCTTTCAGATGGGCGAGTTGGTAGCAGTACCGGAGGCGATCCGTCGCTACGGGGACACGGCGGCCGCGATGGCCACCGAAACCCTCTCCGCGGGCACAGTGAACCAGGCGGTGGCGATCGCCGCGGCCGTTCCGGTCTTCGGATTGATCGGCCAGGACTTCCTCGCGACATACGCGCTGGCACAGGCCAATCACCTGAGTTCGGTCGCGGAGCTGGCGACCGTGCACGCCGGAACCGCGGTCACCGCGCATCAGAGTGCCGCCACCTACGCGACCACCGACCAGGACAACGCCGACCTGCTCGGCGGAATCGGTCGCGCGTGATGGAACCGGGCCTGGACCGGTCGATCGTCGACCTGTTGCGCCAGAGCGCGATGGGGTCGATCGTGGACCGGCCGGTCAACGACGTACTGCGGGACATGGGGCTGCCGGGCCTGCCACAGCTGCCGCCGGCGCCACCGCTGCCGCAACTACCGCCGCTGCCGGTGCTCGACCTGCACGCGCTGACCAAGCCGATCACGGATCTGGCCAGCAGCTTCGGAACCGGCAAACTCGGCTCCGGCCCGGGCGCGGACCCGACGCAGGTGCTCTCCCAGGTGTCGGCCGTCTTGCAGACCGTCGTTCAACTGGGCACCACCGCGATGCAGACGGCGATGTCGCTGTGGCAGGGCGCGGGCGCGTTGTCGGCAGCGGCCAAATCGACCCAGGCGGCCGCCGACGGAACCGCGGTGGCGGGGCAGGGGGCGCAGATGTCGCTCGGCACCACCGCCGCGGCCGGCAGCGTCTTCACCGGTAATGCGCTGATGACGGGCATCACCTCGCAGTATCTGACCACGCTCGCGGCGGCGGCCCCGTTCATCGTGACCCCGCCGGGGCAGGTGTTCGTGCTGGCGATGTCGGCTCAGACGCTGGCCGAGGCGCTCGCCGTGGTCACCAAGACGCGAGTCGAATTGACCGCGCACAGCGCGAAGATGGCGCACACCGGGCAGAAGGTCAAGATCACCAATGTGCCGCACGGGGTGTCGAATGTCGCCGCGCAGCGGGTGCCGGTGCCGCAGTCCTCGCTGAAGTCCGTGGCCGGGACCACGTCCCGGCTCAGCGCTACCCCGTCCGGCATGTCACTGGCCACCGGCGCGTCGAGTTCGGGCGGCGCCGCGGGCACTGCGACGCAATATGTTTCGCAGGCACTGCAGATGGTGCAATCGTTGTCGGCCGTCGGCGGGGCGGGCGCGCAGGCGGCCACGAACCTCACCGGCCGCGCCGCGAAACCGATCGCGGCGCCGGTTCCGCCGTCGGGCGGAGCCCCGGCCGCCACCGGATCCGGAGCCGGCGCGCCCGGCGGAATCGGCGCACCGGCCGCCGGTGCACCCGAGATGTCGTCGCCGCTGCAGGCCGCGCGCACCCCGTCGATCATGACGGAGGCGGCCGTCACCGCGAGCACCGAATCCGCGATCGCCTCGACCGGCACGACCGGCGGCCCGGGCATGATGCCGATGACGCCGGGAGCGGGTGCCGCCGGAATGGCGCGTGCCGCTTCGGATTCCGGCAGCGCGAGCGAGGCGGTGCGCGGTCAGCTCGTCACGGCCGCCCACGGTAACGACGTCGTGGGTGATATCGCCGGAGTCTCCCTTCCCGTGGTCGGTGCCGCCGACGCGGTCACGACCACCCCGGACACCGAGCCACCGGACAAAGCCCTCACCCTCTAGGAGTTCGCGATGGAATTCGATCCCGTAGTCGCGGCGCGCACCGCCGCCGATCTCGACGCACTCGCCGACCGTCTGGAGGCGGGCCTGCGGGCCGACACTCCGGCGCTGTCAGTCGCCGCACCCGGTGTCGACGAGGTGTCGCGGCGCGCGGCGACGACGCTGACCGAGGTCGGCGCGTCGTTCGACTCGTCCGGCAATCTCGGCGTGCAGGAGCTGCGCAAACTGGCCGCCACCCTCCGGGCGCAGTCGCGCGGGTTGTCCCGGATGGACAGCGACAACGCCGCCGACCTCGGCGCCACGGCCTGATCGGGGCACGACGACATGGTCGAACCGCCGGGTGACGGCTTCACCGGGGTGGTCTGGGAAGCCAGGCCCACCGAGCGGCTGGCGCGGGAGTTGACGACGGGTCCGGGCTCGGTGCCGATGGCCGAGGCCGCCTCCGCCTGGGGACGCCTGGCCGCGAATTTCGGTGCCGCCGTGCTGGATTACGACCGGATCGTCTCCGATATCCGCGGCCACTGGCAGTCCGACCACAGCGACGAGGTGCTGGAACGGATCGCGCGGATGCGGGATTGGCTGCTCGACGCCGCGACCGCCGCCGGGCGCAACGCCACCCACGCCGCCGAACAGGCTGCGGCGTACGAGGTGGCCCGGCTGGCGATGCCGCATATCGCGGAGATCGCGGCGCTGGAACAGGCGATGCACACCGTGCAGGCCATCGGTGCCGCGATGGGCGCGCCGCTGGTCGGCGCCGCCGCCGACATCAGCGCCGATCAGGATGTCGCCAAAGCCGGTGCGGCCCGGGTGATGCGCACCTACGAGGCCGCCACCGAACCGCTCGCGATGCCGTGGCAGCAGCTCGAGCCGCCGGTGCTGGCCACCGGCGACGCCCTCGCGGGGGAGCAGGCAGCCGCCGCGGTGGCCGCCGAATCGGCGCCCGCGATGTCGGCGATAGCCGGTATGCCCGCCATGCCGAACCTGACCGCCTTCGACATGCCGCGCACCCTCACCGGCACCCGTGTCCAGACCGTCGCCCGGGCCGCGCAATCGGCCGAATTCACCGCGCTGCAGGCCTCGCCCACGCAGACCGGCACGGCGACGGGCCAAGCGGTCCCCGCAGCGGCCGGCCCCGCCGCCGCGCAGTCCGAGGAGGAACGCACCGCGAGGGCCGGGGTGGCGGACGCGCCCGGCGTCGGCGAATTCGAGCTCGATGCCGGATTCGCGGCCGCCCCACCGGTTCTCGGTGGTGTCGAGGCGCCGCCCGCGACCGGAACTGCGAGCCCCGCGTAAGGAGAGTTATGGCGACCCTGACCAACGACGCCGTCCTGGCCGTCGCCGAGTTGCTCGGCGTGCAGACGTTGCCGCTGGTGCTCGAGGTCGGTCCGCGGCAGGACTCGATCGATGCCTTCACGGCCGCGCGAGCCGAGGCGTTGCGCGCGCTGCGCGGTGCCGGACTCGTGGACCGCTACGACGATGTCGACCCGGAACTCGGTGCGGCCCTGTCGATTCTGGCCCAGCCGGAACGCGAACTCGCGGCGCGGATCGTCACCGCGGCCGGTGTGTGCCGAGTGTCCGTGGTACGGCGCGGCGCCGGGCACGCGGTCGCCGTCCGAGCCGGTGACGAGATCGACGTCCGCACCATCTGGGCCGACGAGGACGGTGCGGCGCTGGCCCGCCCGGTCCTGGACGTCCTCGGCCCCGCCGAACCCGCGGATATCGCGAGCTTCAGCGCTGCCACCGACGAACTCGCGCAGCGACTCGACGACGCCATGGCGGCAACCGAATTCGCCGAGGCGCTGTACGGCTTGGACGTCGCGGAACGCGCGGCGATCGAATTCGGCATGGCGCTGTCGCAGTGCCACGCGCACGCCGAGATCGTCGCCTACGTGCACGCCGACGGCATCACCACCCGATCGTCCGGCGCCGTGGCGGTGTACGACACCGCCCGGGGCCGGATCGCGGCCAGTCCGGGCGCCGCATCCGACCAGCGGATGTGGACCACCTTCACGCCGGGATCCGATCACCGCGTCGCACAGGCGATTACGGCGCTGATCGGCACCTTGCCCGGGGGAAGGTGGATGCCCTAGCTCGCGAAATCCCGTGCCAGTGACCACCTGTACTACCGAACCGCATGACCGGAATACGCCGCATTACCGGAAAACACAGAGAGGGGCCAGACGATGGCCGGACAGCAGATCAGTAACGATGCAGCGAGTACTTCGCAGGCGCAGACGGATATGGCCAACTCGGTCGATCGCATCCGCGCCACCATCGCCCGCGTGACCGAGGCGGTCGACTCCGCCAAGCGTGGCTGGCAGGGCGACGCGTTCTCGGCGTGCAACAAGGCCGCCCAGGACTGGGACGAGGAAGCGGCCAAGCTGAACCAGATCCTCAACGAGATGACCGAGGAAGTCGGCCACGGCAACAAGACCTACACCGGCTTGGAGAGCGAGAACGAGAACGAGTTCCGTCAGCTCATCTCGCAGACCGGCGGTCTGACCAACCTCGGCGTCTGAGGCGAATCCAGCACAACCGTTCCACCGCACACGTACGAAAGGTAGTGACATGCTTTACGAAAGAACAGTTCTCCAGGAGCTTTCCGACCTGCTGAACGGCTTCCACAAGGACCTGCAGTCCGAGGCGAGCAACCTGCAGGACTGCGCGGCCAAGCTGGCCCAGGCCTGGGAGGGCAACGCCGGTCTCGAGGCGTTCCAGAAGTCGAAGCAGAAGTGGGACCAGCAGTTCGGTGACATCAACGGCGACAGCGACCCCAGCACCGCCATGGGCAAGGTGTCGGCGCTGTCCAAGGCCGTCTCGGCCGCGATGAACAACGCGACCGCGGCCGACAAGGTCGTCGCCAACGGCTTCGGCGGCTGATTCCGACACTGCCGGAACAGTTTTCACCACAAAGGTCCCGCCCGATGTCCCAGATCGGGCGGGACCTTCGCCGTTCAGGCCGGGACCGCTGGATTCGCCCCCACATACCGCAGTTCCTCGGGCGTGGCGACCATGTACACGCTGGTCTCCCCGCTCTCGGTGCGTACGGTGACTCTGTTCGCGGTCACGGGGTCCTCGATCAGCGTGACATCGGGTTCGAAACCGTCGGCCACCGGTCCGTGCTGGCGCAGCACCATCACGGTGGCATCGGAGTGGTGTCCGCTCGGCGCGATACCGTCGAAGACCACCATGGTCGCGAACCGATACGAACTGGCCTGCTGGGAACCGGCCGACCAGGTCGCGAGCGTGAGCGCCTGCGGCATATCGACACAGCCGACCATCGGCCGCCATTCGTCGTGCCGATTCGTATGCACCACCACACTCGCGCCCAACGCGATGGCGCGCAGGATCACCTGTTTGGCGACCAGCGGTGAGCCGATCACCTCGACCCGGCGCACCTGCCGGCTCACCAGCGGCAGCGCCACGCCCTGGCCCGAGTTGTCGGCGCCGATGAGCTGTCCGCATCCGGCGATCGGCATCGGCACCCGATCCAGCGCGTCCGGCGGTCCGAGGTAGCTGTCCAGCGGCAGCGCCGGTACCCCGGTGCCCAGCGGCAGGCTGAAAAGCAATGCGCGCCGCTGCTTTCCGGGCAGCGGAATCAGTCCGGCGGAACGCACCCGGCACGGCGCGTCGCGAGTCGCGAAGCGTGCGGTGGCCGTCACGGCGATCGACGGATCGGTAGTCGCGGCCGCGGCGGTCCCGGCGTCGGGCACCCGCTGTAGCCGCACGGTGATCGTGGAGGTCACCGTCGGCGTCGACCACACCTCGGCGATGCCTCGCGAACCCAGAGCCTCGGGAGTCATGCGGTAGGTGGTGTGGTGAAAACCGTTGTGGATCAGGCTGTCCGTGGTCTCCTCGAACTCCTCCGGCGCCGCGCCGAGGGTCAGCTGGGCGACCGCCTGATTCATCTCGGTCGCCGAGAGCGCGACCGCCGACAGACCGCGCGCGGCGAGCCGGTTGGCCACCCGCCGCGTCGCCACGACCGCGGACCGCAAGGTGCCCTCCGCCCCTCCGCCCCGCCGATCCACGGCGGGCGCGTTGGCCAGCGGATCGAGCCGCAGGACGACCCAGACCGTCCGATGCGCCACGGCCGGCAGCGGTCCGAGGATGCTTTCGTAGGTGCGGGCCACCGCACCGGTGCCGGCACTGCGCGATCCGGTGCTGATCACGTCGATGGCGGCCAGCCGGATGTCGAACTGATCGAGACAGCGGGCGATCTCGGCGAGCGGCAGCATATCGTCGCCGAGCAGTCCGCTGGGGCTGAGCCGGGTCACCGTCCGCGGCTGTGCGTCGATCCGCAACATGGTGATGAGCCGGTCACCGTCCCAGCGCATTCCGTAACTTCCGCCTTCGGCCAGGGGAACATCGAATGGCGAATGTTGAACGGCGGTGGAACGATTACGAAACAATTGCCAACGAAAGGTAATTCCACGCGCCAGGGATTGTGCGAGAGAAGTACCGCGAATCGGCGTGAGCGCGACGATCGTCACCGCCGCGGCAACGACGACCGGAACCCACCACAACGGGGTGAAAACCCTGGCGACGAACGCGCCCACAGCCGCCGTGACCAGCACCGGAAGCACCAGGCGCAGGGGGAGCAGGTGAAAGAGCCAGAATTCGGTCGAGCGCAATTGCGGTACGTTCGAGCGGCTTTCGGGGGCGTTGGATGAATCGTCCTCGGACGGTGTGTCTTTATCTCCGCGCGCGGTGGAGTTCATGCGCACATAATGGACCGAACTCGTTCGGCTTCGCTAGTCTGTCGAAGCGCGGCCGGATACGGTTCGCGCATTCGAATCGGGTCATCGGAAACAGCTAGTGGGTATCGGGAGGCGGTTGTGCCGGCGCAGTTGACCACCCGTGCCCAAGTCAACGGTTACCGGTTCCTGCTCAAGCGCTACGAACACGCCCTGGTGCGGCGCGACGTGCGGATGCTGCACGATCCCATGCGCACCCAGTTCCGCTCGCTGGTGATCGGCGCCGTGCTGGGCCTGCTGGGGGTGGCCGGCGCCGCGATCCTGGCCTTCCTGCACCCGCAGGGATCCGTGGGCGATTCGAAGATCGTGATGGGCAAGGACTCCGGCGCGCTCTACGTCCTCGTCGACGGAACGCTGCATCCGGTGCTCAACCTGGCCTCGGCGCGCCTGATCACCGGCGCCGCCGCGTCCCCGGCCTCGGTCAAGGACAGCAAATTGACGCAGCCGCGCGGTCCGCTGCTGGGCATTCCCGGCGCACCCGGCGCACTGGCCGGATCGGGCGATCCCCGGCGGTCCACCTGGACGATGTGCGACAACCTGCTGCCGCCCTCGACGGGTGGCGGTGCTGCCGCGACGGGGCCGCTCACCACGGTGATCGCCGGGCCGCTGGACAATCCGGCCGGCGGTACCCACGCGGTGCCGGTGCGGGCGGACCAGGCGCTGCTGGCCACCCACGGTGGCAAGACCTTTCTCGTCTACGACGGTAAGCGGGCCGAGATCGATCCCGCCGATTCCGTTCTGATCCGCTCCCTCGGATTGCGGGATCAGCGCCCGCGCCCGATCGGCGGTGCATTGCTCGACGCCACCGAACCTGTTCCGCCGCTGGCGGTTCCGGAGATCGGCGGGCACGGTGCGCCGGGCCCGGGCAAGCTGTCCGATGTGCCGGTGGGCGGTGTGATCAGGGTCCACGGCGTGGACGCCGACGAGTTGTACGTGGTCCTCGCCGACGGCGTGCAACGGGTCACGCCGTTCGCCGCGGGTCTGATCCGCGACGCGAACTCGCAAGGTATGAACGAGATCTCGACGGTCCCGCCGGACCGCATCGTCGGTATTCCGGTCCTGCACCGGCTGCCGATCGACGATTTCCCGCAGCAGGTTCCGACCGTGCTCGCACCCGACGCGGATCCGGTGACCTGCCTGTCGTGGACCCGTGCCGCCGACGACGCGCGCGCCACGGTGACGCTGCTCGCCGGCCGGGCACTGCCGCTGCCCGCGGATGCGGAGCCGGTCGTCCCGGCGACCGCGGACGGCGCCGGAGATCGGATCGACGGCGTCTATCTGCGCCCGGGCACGGGGGAATTCGTGCGGTCGGTGGGCGCGGAACCGGGAGCGGTGAGCAACGGGCCGTTGTTCTACGTGGGCGACAACGGAATTCGCTACGGCATCCCTGATGCCGACACCGCCAAGGTCCTCGGGATGCCGAAGACCCCGAAGCCGGCGCCGAAGCCGATCGTGGAGGCCTTGTCGGCGGGTCCGGCGCTGACCCGGCAGGACGCGCTGATGAGTCACGACAGCCTGCCGCAGTGCCCGGACGCCGGCCCGAGCGCGATGGCCTGTGCCCGGCCGATCCCACCGCCGGGCAGGAACAACTGATCGCCACCGGCCGCCCGGTGGCGATCACAGTGCGGCTCAGCGCAATCCGCCGAGCACACCTTCCAGCGCCTTGGCCATGTCGGCGCCCTCGATCCGCATGAGCACGGTCTCGTCCACCGCCGACAGATCGATGGATTCATCGGTGGCCAAACGGAATTCGCGTTCCTCCTCGGCGGCCTCGATCACATTGCGGATGAACCGTCCGTTACCGGCGAGGTCCACCGCGCGTCGCTGCTCGCCGCTCTGGTCGGTCACCTGGCGCTCGTAGAGCTCCCGGCACGCGGCCTGCAGGAGTTCCAGCGCATCCTCGGCGACCTCCGAATCTCGTTTGCTCGCAATGAACTGACCGATCCGGCCGAGCTCCTCGGGTGTGTAGGACTCGAACTTCACGCGCTTGGCGAAGCGGGAGGCCAGACCGTCGTTGGAGGCGAGGAAGCGGTCGATCTCGCCGTCGTATCCGGCGATGATGACGATCAGCCGATCGCGGTCGTTCTCCATCCGGGCCAGCAGGGTGTCCACGGCCTCGCGGCCGAAGGCGTCACCACCGGACAGACCGGTCTGAATCAGTGTGTACGCCTCGTCGACGAACAGCACTCCGTCCATCGCGGAATCGATCAATTTATTCGTTTTTATCGCGGTGCTTCCCAAATGTTCACCGACGAAATCCGAACGCTTTACCTCTACCAGTCGATCGGTTTTCAACAAACCCAACCCACAGTAAATTTTCGCCACCACTCGGGCAATCGTCGTCTTACCGGTTCCTGGCGGGCCGGTGAACGCAAGGTGTTGTCCGCGTGGCGCGCTGGACATACCTTTCTCGGCGCGGATTTTCGCCAATTGCGCGGTGGCCTGGAGTTTCGCCACCTGATTTTTCACCGCGGCCAGGCCGATCTGCTCGTCCAGCTCGGCGCGGGCGACCTCGAGCAGGCGCTTGGCCCGGTCGCCGCGCTCCTCGGTCTCGACCTGTTCGGCGGTCGGCGCCGAGGCCGGATCCCAGCGGTCGGTGCGCGCGTCGATCAGCTCCTTCGAGGTCACCGTGAGGCGGTACTTGCGATCGCGCATGGCCTGCGTGTTCGCGGCGAAGTCGGGCGCCTCCGAGAACACCTTCTCGAACAGGGCCTGGGCCTCGTCCTCGCGGCCCATCTCGCGCAGGCACAACCCGCGGCAGAACCGGGCGGTGGTGGCGGCGGCCGGAATCGGGCCGTTCTCGGCGGCCTCCATCCGGCGGATCGCCTCGCCGAACAGGCCGAGCTGCGCGCAGGCCGTGCCGACCATCACGTGCGCACCGGCGGCCAGGTAGGAGTCCTGCCAGTCCGCCGAACCGGCCAGCACCGTCATCACATCCGGCCAGCGCTGCGTCGTGTAGTGCAGCAGGCCGCGAACGTACTGGCAGATCCGGTCGTCGAGGTCCTGATCGGGCTGCGACAACAGGCCCGCGCGATGCCGGGCCAGCTCGTCGAGCACCTGTTCGGCCTCGTCGTAATCGCCGGCGGAGATGAGCTGGGTCGCCTGCGCCAGCCAGATCTCGGTGTACCCGGCCAGCGGATAGTCGATGTACTGACCCACCACGAACCGGCCCGCCAGCTGCCGCGGCGCCAGGCCGAGCCGGCGCTGCTCGCGGTAGAGGGTGGAGCCGCTGGTCTTGTAGAGGTTGAACACCACCTCGGGGGTGATCTCCCCGGCCGCGGCCCGGCCCAGCCAGGCGTCGCACATGCCCGGATCCCATTCGGTGGCGCGCTGGAATGCGAGCTTCGCATATTCGAGATCGGGCGTGGATTCCTGGCCGTCGATAGCGATACCCAATGACAATACGCCGGCATCGAAGGCGCGTTGTGCTTGGCGGTTGCCGGTCATACGGACAGTCCCCTAAACGCGTCAATGTGCTAATTCTCGCTCAGCATACCGGCTGCCGTGACAGCCGATCTCGGTTAAGTTTGGAACGTCGCAATACAGCGACGAAAATCGTAGGGAGTTCTGTAATCCGTGACCGAGTCGTCGAGCAGCGGCGTGGGGGCCGTTGACCCGGAATTGTGCCGAGTGTCGGTGATCGGCGGAAATACTCAACTCGATGTGGGCCTGCCCGCGACCGTGCCGGTCGCGGCGTACATCACCGACCTGGTCGAGCTGATCGATTCCCGCAATCCCGACCTGACCGAACACGACGAGGGCACGCCCGTGCGCGCACAGCACTGGACGCTGGCGCGGATCGGCCGCGACCCCATCCCGCCGCACCAATCACTCACCGACGCAGAGGTTTTCGACGGCGAGTTGCTGGTGTTGCGCTCGGTGACCGCCAAGGAGGCGCCCGCGCTCTTCGACGATGTGATCGACGCCGTCTCGCGGCTCACCGCCGAATCGGGAAATGCCTGGTCATCGACGGCGGCTCGGCGAATGGGATTGGGCGCCGGGCTCATCGCGGTACTGGTAGCGGTAGCGGTTCTGGTGTCCGGCAAGGGCACCGGCATCTGGAACGGATTCATCGCTTTGGGCGCGGGTGCGCTCGCCGCCGGCGCCGCCGTGATCGTCGCGCGCCGCTATCCGGCCGAGCGCACGACGGCGATCGTGTTGTCGCTGTTCGCGATTGCGCTGCTGGGCGCGAGCGCGGGCCTGCTCACCCCGGGCTGGGTGGGGTCGCCACACCTGCTGTTCTCGGCGGTGTCGGCACTGGTCGTGGCGCTGGCACTGTATTCGATGACCCGCGCCGGATCGCTCGTGGTCGCCGCGGTGGTCACCGGCGCCGCGGTGCTCGCGATCGCCGCGGCCGTACGGATGGTGTGGGACTTCGACATCGCGAAGATCGCCGTCGGCGTGCTGATCGCCGGCCTGGTGCTGATCACGATGGCTCCCCGGGCCGCCGTCGCCGCCGCGCGCCTGCCGGTTCCCCCGGTGCCGACCGCCGGCGGCGCCATCGACCCCACCGATCATGAACCCCGCCCGACGATCGCCGACATCGGAGTCATCGGCGCGACCGCACTGCCCTCGGCGGCGGGACTGGAGCGCCGCGCCCGGGCGGCCAACCAGTACCAGTCCGGAATTCTCGTGGGCGCCACGCTCGCAGCGGGTTTCGGGGCGGTCCTGGGCGCCGATCCGCTGGGCGGGGCGCGCTGGCAGGGGCTGGTACTGGCGGCGATCACCGCGGTGGTGCTGTGCCTGCGTGGCCGGGCGTACGCGGATCTCACCCAGGCGTCGACGATGATCGCGGGCGGCACCGTGGTGGCGCTGGCCGTCATCGCCGGTGCCGCTGTGACGCACGAGGATTGGCGTGCCATCGGTGCGGGACTGTTGCTGATCGTCGCCGGGGCGGTGGTCGGCTTCGGTGTCCTCGGACCTCGCGCGGATGTGTCGCCGGTGCTGCGGCGGGCGATCGAGATCTTCGAGTACCTGTTGATCATCGCCATCGTGCCGCTGTCGCTCTGGCTGATGGACGTCTACTCGGCCGCGCGGAACATCTGATCGGGCGATGACTGTGCTGCGCTACGGAAACAACAGTCCGATAGCGGGTTTCGTTCGCCAGGCCACTCGCCGATTGCGCGTGGCCGCTGCCGCGGCGGTACTCGGCGCGTCGCTGCTCGGGGGTGCTCCCGCGACCGCGGTCGCCCCGCCGGCGATCGACGAGGGCGCGCTCGGGCAGGCGCTGGCCGTCAACGCCAAGAACGGTCCGCCGGACCAGACCGAGAAGCGTGCGGTCTGCGCCGAACCGTATCTGACCGGTGCGATTCCGCGGGATCCGCCACTGCCGCAGCGGATTCTCGATCTGGATCGCGCCTGGAAGTTCAGTCGAGGCGCCGGGCAGAAGGTCGCTGTCATCGACACCGGGGTGAACCGCCATCCGCGCCTGCCGGATCTGCAGCCCGGTGGCGACTTCGTCACCGCAGGCGACGGCACCGAGGATTGCGACGGCCACGGCACCCTGGTCGCCGGCTTGATCGCCGCGCGTCCGAACCCCTCCGACGCCTTCTCCGGGGTCGCCCCGGAGGCGCAGATCCTGGCCATCCGGCAGCTGAGCCTGCAGTACGAGGCGAAGAACCGCAACAACGACGAGACCGGCAAGGTCGCCGCCGGCGGATACGGTGACGTGCTGACGATGGCGGCCGCCGTGGTGCGCGCGGTCGACATGGGCGCCACCGTGATCAACATCTCCGAAGTCTCCTGCACCCCAGCGGGTTCCGACACCGCCGACGGCGCACTGGGTGCGGCGGCGAAATACGCCGCCGACCGCAATGTCGTCGTGGTCGCCGCGGCCGGCAACCTCGATCAGTCCGCCTGCTCGGCCCAGAACGACACCAGCGGCTGGAACGGAGTGCGCACCGTCATCAGCCCGGCCTGGTTCTCCCCGTACGTGCTCTCGGTCGCCTCGACCGATCCGGACGGAGCGACCTCACCGTTCTCGATCCACGGCCCGTGGGTGGGCGTCGCCGCGCCCGGCCGCTCGATCGTCTCCCTCGACAGCAAGCCGGGCGGAACCGGCCTGGTCGACACCGAACACGGCGACGAGGGACCGCTGACCATCGACGGCACCAGCTTTTCGGCGGCATTCGTCTCGGGCCTCGCGGCCCTGGTGCGCAGCAGATTCCCGGATCTGAACGCGGCGCAGGTGATCGACCGGATCGAGCGGACCGCGCACAATCCCGGTGCGGGCCGCGACGATCGGGTCGGATTCGGGCTCATCGATCCGCTGGCGGCCCTCACCGCGCAGCTGCCGCCACCACCCGGACAGGCGGCGCAGGTGCCGCGAGCCATCGCGCCGCCCGACCCGGACCGCGGCCCCGACCCACTGCCGCGCCGGGTGGCGATCATCGGCTCCGGCGCGCTGCTGGCGCTGCTGGCCGTCGGCTGGGCCGCCGCCCTGCCGTATCGGCGCAGGCGGCCCGAACCGGCCGCCGACGATCCGGCCGCCGGATACCTGTCCGCCACCCCGGCTCCCACCGGGACCGACTCGGCTCGAGGAGAGTAGGCATGTCCACCGACGGATTCGTGCGCCGACCGCGGATCGCCCCGCCGCGCGCACCGGGCGGTGAGGTGGCGCTGACCGCCCCGCCGGAGATTCCGCGGCCGGTGCCGCCCGCGCTGCTGATGCGGCTCATGCCCGTGGTCATGGTGGTCGCGGTGGTCGGCATGATCGCGATGATGGTGATGATGGGGCGCAATCTGCTCGCCAACCCCTTCATGCTGATGTTCCCGATGATGATGCTGATGTCGATGGTCGGCATGATGGCGGGCATGCGCGGCTCGGGCGGCCCCAAGCGCGCCGCCGAACTGAACGAGGAACGCAAGGATTACTTCCGCTACCTCGACCAGGTCCGCCGCGATGTCCGCAAAACCGGTGGCGCACAGCTGCAATCGCTGATCTGGAGCCATCCGGAACCGGCCGATCTGCGGGCCGTGGCCGGTACCCGCCGGATGTGGGAACGCCGGCCCAACGACCCGGATTTCGGGCATGTGCGCGTCGGCGTCGGCAGTCACCGGCTGGCCACCAAACTGGCCCGCCCCGAAACCGGTCCGCTCGAGGACCTCGAGCCGGTGTCCACGGTGGCGCTGCGCCGCTTCGTGCGCACCCATTCGGTGGTGCACGGCCTGCCCACGGCCCTGTCGTTGCGGGCGTTCCCGGCGATCAACATCGAGGGCCGCCCGGACGAGACGCGCATGCTGGTGCGCGCCATGCTGATGGAATACGTGACCTTCCACGGCCCCGACCACGCCGCGGTCGCGATCATCTGCGCAGACCCGGATGCCGAGGCCTGGTCCTGGGCGAAATGGCTTCCGCACCTGCAACATCCGGTCGACCGCGACGGCATGGGGGCGGCTCGGATGATGTACCGGTCGCTGGCCGAACTGGAGACCTCCATGGCGGCCGAACTGCTCGAGCGCGGCCGGTTCATGCGCAACGCGCAGCCCACCGCCGGGCGCATCCACCTGCTGGTCATCATCGACGACGGCTACGTCAGCGGAACCGAGCGGATCGTCAGCGACGCCGGGCTGGATTCGGTGACCGTGCTCGACCTGACCGCGCCGCAGGCGGGACTCGCGGTGCGCCGTGGTCTGCAGCTGGTGGTCGCCGACGGTACCGTCGCCGCGAGATCCGCCGCGGGCGTGGAACAGTTCGCCACCTCCGACCCGGTGTCCATCGCCGAAGCACAGACCCTGGCGCGGGCGCTGGCCCGTTACCGGGTCGCCACCGCGGCCCAGATCGTGAGCCTCGGCGACGAATCGCGAGCCGTGCCCGGCCTGATGGAACTGCTGAAGATTCCCGACGCCGCGCAGATCGATCCGGCGTCGGTGTGGCGCCCGCGCAACGATCGCGAGCGGCTGCGGGTCCCGATCGGCATCACTCCCGACGGCACGCCGGTCGAGATCGACATCAAGGAGTCGGCCGAGAACGGTATGGGCCCGCACGGATTGTGCATCGGCGCAACGGGTTCGGGTAAGTCCGAATTCCTGCGCACCCTGGTGCTGTCCATGGTGACGACCCATTCGCCGGATCAGCTGAACATGGTGCTGGTCGACTTCAAGGGCGGCGCGACCTTCCTCGGACTGGAATCGCTCGCGCACGTCGCCGCGGTGATCACCAACCTGGAGGAGGAGATCGCCCTCGTCGATCGTATGAAGGACGCGCTGTCGGGTGAGATGACCCGGCGCCAGGAACTGCTCCGCTCGGCCGGCAACTTCGCCAACGTCACCGAATACGAGCGAGCCCGCGCGGCCGGCGCGGCCCTCGACCCGCTACCCGCGCTGTTCATCATCGTCGACGAGTTCTCCGAACTGCTCTCGCAGAAGCCGGATTTCGCGGATCTGTTCGTCATGATCGGCCGCCTGGGCCGCTCGCTGCGCGTGCACCTGCTGCTGGCCTCGCAGCGACTCGAGGAGAACAAACTGCGCGGCCTCGACTCCCATCTGTCCTACCGGATCGGCCTGCGCACCTTCTCCGCCAACGAATCACGCGCGGTCCTCGGCATCACCGACGCCTACCACCTGCCGAGTGTGCCGGGTTCGGCCTACCTCAAGAGCGATGCGGACGATCCGCTGCGGTTCAACGCCTGCTACGTCTCCGGCGCCTACGAATCACCCGCGGGGAACGCGCCCGGCCGCACCGGCGGCGGGCAGCGGGGCGGCGGACAGGACCCGGTGGTCTTCACGGCGGCGCCGGTCCCGGTGCGCA
>NZ_BDBL01000024.1 GCF_001612965.1 Nocardia kruczakiae NBRC 101016 | reverse complement strand
CTGCGCGGGCCCGCCGCGGTCGCCGCGGTGGTCGGCGGTCCGCCGAATCTGGCGCAGCTCCTGCTGCTGGGGCCCGTCCTCGCCGGGGGCTATCTGACCGTCGGCGAGACGGCGGAAGGTGGTGTGACGCAGTGAAATCGACGAAGGCACTGATCGGTTTCGGCATCTTCGCGGTCGTCGCGATCGCGCTGACCTCGACCATCTACGGCACCTTGCAACGCACGGTGCCGGGCTCGACCAGCCGGTATTCGGCCGTCTTCTCCGATGTGCTCGGCCTGCGGGTCGGCGACGACGTGCGCATGGCGGGGGTGCGGGTCGGCCGGGTGGACAAGATCGACTTCGTCGGCGACTACAAGGCCGGAGTGGAGTTCAGCATCCGGAGCAACCAGCATCTGACCACCACGACCAAGGCGATGGTGCGGTACCAGAACCTGATCGGCCAGCGCTACGTCGCGCTGGCGCCGGGGAAGGAGCCGGGCACGTCTCTGCCGGCGGGTGGGCGCATTCCCCTCGAGCACACCGAGCCGTCGTTCGACGTGTCGGCCTTGCTGTCCGGCTTCGAACCGCTGTTCTCGGTGCTGCAACCCGATCAGGTGAATTCGCTGTCCGAGACGCTGATTCAGGCGCTACAGGGCAATCAGGTCTCGCTGAGCACCTTGATCACCCAGGCCGCGCAGCTGGCCGGAACCTTCGGCCAGCGCGACAAGATCCTCGGTGACGTGGTCTCGAACCTCAGCAGCGTGATGTCCGGCCTGGCGCATCGCAGCAACGAGCTGGAGACACTGATCACCCAGACCCGTTCGCTGATGGACGGGCTCTACGCCCAGGGTGAGGCGCTGAAGTCGTCGGTCGATCAGGTGGCCACCTCGACCGATTCGCTGGTCGGATTGGTGGCCCAGGTCAAGCCCGGCATCGCCGCCGCACAGAACAAGGCCACCACCGGTGTGGCGCTGCTGCTGCTCAACGGCGCGTCGCTGGACCGGGCGGCGGTGCAATTGCCGAATGTGCTGAACCGGGTGGCCCAGTTCTCCAGTTACGGCGCCTACGGCAACGCCTACTTCTGCGGTCTCGACGTCTCGCTGTGGGGCGTGCTCCTGCCGCCGGGCCTGTTCTCTCAGATCGGTGGCAACGCGCATTCGGAGGTGTGCCGGTGATGGCGAGGTTCGCGCGACCGAGGTTGCCGAAGGTGTTCGGATTTCTGCGCAACCGGTATCTGCGGCTCGGCCTGATCGCCTCGGCGACCGTGCTGATCCTGTTGCTCGGCTCCAGCGCGCTGACCCAGGCGCGTCTGGGGGACAAGACGATTCACGCCGAATTCGCGCAAGCCGCGGGGCTGCGTCCCGGTGCGACCGTCGACGTCTCGGGGATCGAGGTGGGCGCGGTGCGGGCGGTGCGGCTCGACGGCGCCAAGGTGGTCGCGGATCTGAAGGTACGTGGCGATCTGCGGCTGGGACCGGACGCGCGGGCGGCGATCAAGATGTCGACGATTCTCGGGCGGCTGCACGTCGACCTCGTACCGGGGAACGGAAAAGGCCTGCCGGGCAACCGGATCGCGCTCGATCACACCAGCGTGCCCTACAACCTGAGCAAGGTGATCCAGGACCCGCAGTACAAGGCGTCGTTCGAACGGATCGAGCGGATCGACCCGCAGAAGTTGCGCGAGGCGCTCGACACCATGAACCAGCAGATGGGCGACTCGCCGCAGCTGGCGGTGCAGGCGCTCGACAGCATCGGCTCGCTGGCCAAGGTGATCAACGACCGCCGCGACGAGGTCGACACCCTGCTGAAGGGGATGGATCAGGTGTCCCAGCTGGTCGCCGACAACCAGAACAGCGTGCTGATGCTGCTGACCCGCGGCGAGGCCATCGGCCAGGCCGTGCAGAAGCGCCAGCAACTGCTGAAGAACCTGCTCGACAATGTCGCCTCACTGTCGAAGTTGCTGCAGGACATGGGGTTGGAGAACAACAACCAGTTCGGCCCGATGATCCGGGATCTGAACACCATGTCCGAGGGTCTGGAGAAGAACAAGACCAACCTCGACCGGCTCTACGAGATCATGCCGGTCACCTTGCGGCAGTTCAACAACGTATTGGGCAACGGACCGTACGGCGATGTGTATGTGCCGTGGGGACTGTTCCCCGACAACTGGATCTGTTTCGCACAGGTCGTTCAGGGGTGTAAGTGATGAAACTGCGCGCACTGGCCCAACTCGCCGCGGTGTGCCTGGTCGCCTCCGCCGCCTCGGGCTGTTCGCTGCTGCCGGGTTCGCTCGGCACGGCCACCAACGAGGTGCTCGGCGACAACATGCGCATCAGCGCCGATTTCGACAATGTGGCCGGACTGTATGCCGGCAACGAGGTCGATGTGCTGGGTGTGCCGGTCGGCACCGTCGAATCGGTGGAGGCCAAGGGCACCTATGTGCAGGTGGTCATGAAGGTCGACAAGAGCGTGAAACTGCCCGCCGACGCCATGGCCGCACTGGTGAATCCGCAGCTGATCACCAACCGCCACGTCGAACTGGCTCCGGCCTACGACGGAACCGGGCCCACCATGGCCGATGGCGCGCATATTCCGTTGCCGCGCACCAGGACACCGGTGGAGCTCGACCGCATCATGCAGACCTTCGACCAGCTGGGTGCGTCGCTGAAGGGTGACAGCGACACCGGGCCGATGGCCAGCCGGGTGTTGTTCCCGCTGCTCAACGGCAACGGCGACAAACTGCGCCAGACCCTGGACGCGCTCTCGGGTGCGTTCGAGACGACGTTCGCCAACAAGGACCAGATCTCCAATACGATCGTCAAGCTCAACGACGTCACACAGGTCATCGCCCAGAACGACCAGACCGTACGGGATTTCAGCGGCCGGCTCACCGAATTGCTGAAGCTGATGGGCGATCAGGCGCCCGGCTTGCAGGCCGTGCTCACCCAGCTCAACGATTTCGTCGCCAATACCGCCACGGTGGTGGGGCAGAACAAGGACCAGCTGGCCGGGGCTTTGACCCGGTTCGTGGCTATCAGCGATCAGATGCGCGCCAATGCCCGCAATCTCACCGAAATCGTGGATGTCGCACCGCTGATGTTCGAGAACCTGGCCAACGCCACCAGTTACGAACATCAGGCGCTGCGCCTGCACGGCCTGCTCGACAAATCCGTGCTCGACGGTGAAGCGCTGTCCACCTTCTGTGAGCGGGTGATGATGCGCCTCGACGGCTGCCGGACCGGAAAGATCGCCGATATGGGGCCCGATTTCGGACTCACCGCCGCACTTCTGGGGATCAGCGGAAAATGACACGATCACAGCGCAGAACATCCCGTCGCGGCCTCGTTGTCACCGCCGTCGCGACCGCCACCACACTCGGCATCAGCGGATGCGGGCTGACATTGGAGAACGTGCCGATGCCCAAGCCGGGTATCGGCGGTCCGGGCTACACCGTGCACGCCGCGTTCACCGATGTGCTGAATCTGCCCGATCACGCGCACGTGCGCATCGGCGGCACCGATATCGGCACCGTCACCGGTATCGAGACCACGAATTTCGTCGCCGATGTGCGGATGCAGATCAGATCCGACATCGTCCTGCCGCGTGGGACGACGGTGGAATTGCGCCAGGCCACGCCGCTGGGCGATATGTCGGTGGCCATGACCTTGCCGTCCGCGCAGGAGGCGGGTCCGCCGTTGCGTGACGGTGACACCATCGGCGTCGATCACACCGGCACCGCCGCCTCCGTCGAGCAGTTGATGATGTCGGTGGCCATGCTGGTCAACGGCGGCGGTATCAACCAGGCCGCGCAGATCACCACGCAGATGAATTCGATGTTCGCCGGGCGCGGACCGCAGTTGGCGCATCTGCTGAGCGAAATGACCGGTGTGATCGCCGCGCTCAATCAGCGCACCGGCGATATCGACGCCACCCTCCAGGGGTTGAATACGCTCTCCGGCGAATTGGCCAGGCGCAAAAAGGAACTCGGCGACGCGGCCGATACCTTCCCGCAACTGCTCGGGCTGGTGAACGAGAACAATCAGCGCATCGTGGATCTCACGACGAAGGTGTCGACCACGATGGCGGCGCTGGGCGATTTCACCGATACCACCAGCCCGCAATTCCTGAGCCTGTTCGACAGCATCCAGAAACTCATGTCGGGCTTCACGGAAATGGGCGGCAATCTCACCGAGGCACTCAACGGGCTCAACGACATATATCCGCCGCTGATGGCCAGCCTGCGGGGTTCCGGACTGGCCGTCATGCCGGTGGTGTCGTATCTGAGTATCGGGGCGCTCAGTGATCCGCACGGCAGCCGGTGGCCCGAAATCGGCGACGTTCCGGCATTCGCGGGCAGTTTGGCGCAGGTATTCGAGAAAGTGTTCGGCCGGGTCATCAGCCCGCCGCAGCCGGTGCCGGGTACGACGCCTCCCGGCACGAATCCGCCGGACGCGCCCGGTGCGCCGACCGAACCTTCCCAGCAGGGTGGTGAACGATGAATACTCCGCTGTGGAATTGGGTGGTGCGCCGGCGCATCGCCCTGGCCAACCTCAGCCTGATCGTGGTGCTGGTGATCGGGTCCGGATATCTGGCCCGATATGTGTTGCGGTTCAATCCTATTCCGCACACCTTCACCGTCACCGTGCAACTGGCGACCTCGGGCGGCATCCTCCCGGGCAACGACGTGACCTTCCGTGGCACCCGCGTCGGAAAGGTCTCCGATGTGCGAGTCTCCGGTGACGGAATCGACGCGATCGCCGAAATCGACGACAGCGCCGAGATTCCGGTCGGCGGTGCGGTGCACGTCGGCCGGCTGTCCGCGGCGGGCGAGCAGTACCTGGACTTCCGGCCCGACGCCGACACCGGTCCGTATCTGTCCGACGGCGCCGTCGTGGAGCGCGCACGCACCAGCGTGCCGATCCCGGTGCAGAATCTGCTCACCGACCTGAGCGGATTCATCGGCGGAATGAATCCGGACCGGCTCACCGTCATCGTCGACGAGCTGGACACGGCGCTCGGCGGGGGCCCGGATCGTTTGCGCAACATGATCTCCGGCATCAGCCGTGCGATGGCGGGGTTGTCCGATCTGCTGCCGCAGACCCAGCAGCTGCTCGAGAACCTGCAGGTGATCGCCGAGACCACCTCGCACGCCCAGCCCGACCTGAGCACTCTCACCGCGGCGGGCAGTGCGTTGTTCCAGCAGGCCACCGCCGCCGACAACGAAATCCGGAAGTTCCTCGACCAGGGCCCGGGTGAGCTGGCGACCCTCGGTGACGTGGTGGCGAAGAATCAGGATCCGCTGACCGATCTGGTTACCAATTTCGTCGCCATCACCAAGGCCGCGAAACTGCGCCAGCCGGCGATCGAGGCACTGTTTCCCGCACTGCGCCAAGGCATTCAAGCGCTCGGCGTGCCCGCTCACGACGGCGCATATCACACCCTCGCCGACTTCTGGCCCCGTCCGACCTGCGACTACGACACGATTCCGGTCACCCCGACCAAGATCATGACCGATACCCGGGTGCGGCTGTACAACTACTGCCTCACCGCCGATCCCGCACTGCAGGTGCGTGGTTCGGCCAATGCGCCGCGGCCGAACCTCCCCGACAACGGATCCGGCCCGCCGCCGGGAGTCACCGGCAACGAGATGTCGCGGCCCATCCCGTCCGGCCCCATACCCGACAACTAGGAAGCGAACACGATGAGCGACAAGGAAAGCGGAGGCGCCGAGGAGCGCGAACCCACGGTCGACGCCGTCGACGAACCGGAGACCGCGGCAGCTGTGGCACCGGAGGCATCCGGGGCAGCCGAGACGGCCGGATCGGATGCGGCGGGGACATCCGATACCGCCGAGTCGAATCACACCGAAACGACCACCACCGAAACGATCACCGCGGCAAAGGTTTCGCCGCTGTCGCGACTGCGTCCGGCCGTCGGCGGACGCGGTGTGCGGATCGGCCTGCGGGCGGCGGTGGCCGTGGTCCTGGGCGCCGCGATCGGCACGAGTATCTACTTCTACCTGCAGAACAAGGATCACGAGGAGGTGCTGGACGCGCAGGCGCAGGCCCGCCGGGCCGCGTGCGCCTACGGTCCGGTGGTCTCGACCTACGATTCCAAACATCTCGACCAGTACGTCCGCGATGTGCTGGCCGGCGCTTCCGGTGAGTGGAAGAAGCAGTTCGAATCCAACAGCAAGGACCTCAGCGACGTCCTGGCCAAGGGCGAGGTCGTCGCGAAGTCGACCGATGTGCAGTGCGCGATCCGTTCCGGGGACAAGAATTCCGCGGAGGCGATCGTGGTGATCGGGCAGACCATCACCAGCCTGGGCACCCAGGGCAAACCGGAACCGGGACAGCTGTCGACGGTGATGCGACTGCAGAAGCAGGGCGACCGCTGGCTGGTCGACAAGATCAGTACGCCGCTGACTCCGCTGCCGCCGCAGTCGTAGCGGTCCTCGGCGAAAAGGATTGGCAGACAATGTGAGTCGCGCACAGGACGGTCGCGCGAAGGCGACCGCGCCGGCCACGCACAACCCCGAACGCGTGATCCGCCGCCGGCCCAAGAACCGCCGGGCGCAGATCGCCTCCGCCTCGGCGGCGGCCTTCGGCTCGCTGGGCTATCACGGGGTGAGCATGGAGGATATCGCCGCCCGGCTGGGGATTTCCTCGGCGGCGCTGTACCGGCACTATCCGAGCAAGTACGCGCTGTTCCGCGAGGAGCTGCTGCGTTTGTCCGCCGCCGCGGTGACGGCGGTGACGCTGCCCGCGGAGGTGCAGGGCCACAGCGCCGAAGCGCGACTCGGATCGGTCATCGACGCCATCGTGGCCGATACCATCGCCAATCGGCCGACGGCCGCGCTGGCGCGGTGGGAGGCCCGCTACCTCGATCGCGACGACCGCCGGACCTTCGACGAACGGTTCGAAACCGCGATCTCCGCTCTGCGTGCGCTGATCGGCGAATTGCGCCCGGAATCGGCCCGCCGCGAGGGCCTGGTGCGCGCGGTCGCGATCTTCAGTGTGGTGAGCAGTATCGGCGACCACCACGCGCATCTGCCGGCGAAGTCGCTCGCGGTGGTGCTGAGCGAGGCCGCCTGGTCGTTGATCCGAACCGACCTGCCGGAGGCCGCCGATGCGCCGGAACCCGTGCGGGCGAACGATATTCCGCAATCGTTCAAACATCAGGTGCTGCTGAACAAGGCGGTCGAGCTGTTCCACGAGCGCGGTTACCCGAATGTGAGCGTGGAGGAGATCGCGGCGGCGGCCGAACTGTCGGCCGCCTCGGCGGTGTACCGGTACTAC
Source organism: Nocardia kruczakiae NBRC 101016 (assembly GCF_001612965.1). GTDB lineage: Bacteria > Actinomycetota > Actinomycetes > Mycobacteriales > Mycobacteriaceae > Nocardia > Nocardia kruczakiae. The sequence goes on along the minus strand of NZ_BDBL01000024.1, from coordinate 139,494 downwards.
CGCAGCAAGGATGCCCTGCTGGCGGCGGCCTTCCGGCGGGTGGCCGACCGGATGGCCGCCGCGATCGCACCCGCGGTGGAGGCGTCGCGGAACTCCGAGGAGGCGCTGGCGAAACTGATCGACCTCTACGTCGCGGGATCGTTCGCCGAGCGCGAGCTGACGTTCGTCTACTACGCCGAATTCGGCAATGTCGGCGCCTACGAGCGGACGGTGCTGCGCAATATCCAGCGGCTGGTGGTGGCCGAATGGGTGGAGCTGCTGGTGGATGCGCGGCCGGAGCTGGCGCGGGCGCAGGCCCGCATCCTCGTTCATGCCGGGTTCGGGCTCGTCGTCGGTCTGGGGCGGCTGTTCGGCAACAACCAGCAGATGTGTCCGCGGGCTCATGTGGTCCGGCTGATGGAGATGACGTTGTTCGGGCGACTCGCCACGCGATGACATGCAGAGGCCGGAATGATTGACAACTTAGCTGGCGGAATCAGGGCGAAAGAAGCAACGATTGCGCCTTCGACCCGTTGATCAAGTGAGAATTATGAGTAACATAGTGCAGGCCGGGCCGACCCTGAGGAGTATACGAGGGGGTATCGCCGTGGCAGAGGGAGAAATCCGCGAGAGCGCCGGTAACCGCGCATCGGTGGTTGTCGCGTCGGCTCCGAGACGAGCCGGTCTGCCGGGTGGGCCCCTCGGTCTCCCGTGTCGCATGGTGCCGCCGGTCCCGGCGGCACCGCCCGCGCCCCGAAGCGCGGGGCCCGGCGCATCTCCGGTCGCGCCGGCGAAACGTTCCGAGAGAGGACTCGCATGACAACGGCAACGCAGCCTTGGGAGCCGAATTACACCGACCCGCACAGTGATTCCTACGTCCCGGAGGAATCCGTGCCGGTCGGGCGGGGCCGGACGGAGGGCGAGCGAGCTCCACGCCCCGACCTCGCGCAGACGCCGCCGCTGACGCTGGAGCAGACGCGCATCCACATTCCGGACTTCCATCGCTCGCCGCGCAAGCGCCCCGCGCAACTGCCCGACTCCCTGGATTTCTGGATGTTCGCGGGTGCGGCCGCCAACGTCGCGATGCAGTTCGCGCACCCCGCGGTGGCGGCCGGTGTCATGGAGAGCACCGTGGAATCGGGTGCGCTCATGGTGCATCCGTGGAAACGGCTGCGCACCACGGCCTCGTATCTGGCGGTGGCGATTCTCGGTACGCCGGAGGAGAAGAAGGAATTCCGTGAGGCGGTGAACGTCGCGCACCGGCAGGTGCGGTCCAAGCCCGGGGCGAAGGTGAAGTACAACGCCTTCGACCGGAATCTGCAGCTGTATGTCGCGGCGTGTATCTACATCGGGTTCGAGGACTCCCACCAGCTGATCAACGGCAAGATGTCACCGGAGGAGCTCGAGGCGTTCTATCAGGGGGCGGACACCTTCGGCACCACGCTGCAGGTGCATCCCGACATGTGGCCGAAGACGCGCGCCGACTTCGACGCGTACTGGGTCGAGGCCTGCCGGCAGGTGATCGTCGACGACGCGTTCCGCGCGTATATCGGTGACCTGCTGCATCTTCGGATGATCCACTGGTACATGCGACTGCTCTTCGGCGGGTTGCTGCGCTTCCTCACCGCCGGATTTCTGCCTCCGCATTTCCGCGAACAGATGGGCGTGGAGTGGAGCGCGACCGACCAGCGCCGATTCGAGCATCTGTTCCTGTTCGTCGGATTCGTGAACCGGTTCATCCCCAAGTTCATCCGGTTCTCCGGGACGAAGATGATGATGCGAGATGTGCAGCGGCGGATCCGTAAGCAGAAGGTTCTCGTCTGAATTCACCGGTGCGGCACGGCGAGTGCCGACCGTGACATGTGCGGCGGATCCGGCCGATCCGCCGCACATGTCGCATTCTCGGGCGGCGGTCAACACCTCTGTGGCGCAGGCGATGTCGCTCTCACCGCGTTCATTCCGTCCGCGGTGCGGGCCTGGGGAAGATAGCGCATGCGGGCGGGGAGTACCGCTATGCGGCTTCGCGTGCTCGCCGCATAGCGGCGCAGGGCGAATCGGTCGCCGCGATGCAGGCCGACTCCGAGCAAATCACGTGCCGGAGCGGCAATGAGCGCGCGGACGACGGCGGTGGGAAGCCGGCGCGGGATCCACGCGTCGGGGCGTAGCACCTGCGGTGCCAGCGCCGCGGCATTGTCGCCGAATCGCAATCCGGCGCAGGCGTTCTCGAAGTAGGTCACGAACTCCGGCCACGTCTGCGGCATGGCGCGCGCCGAGATGCCGTGCCGCAGATACCACTCGCAGCATTCGTGGTAGAGCCGCTCACGGTCGTGATCGGAGAGCGGGCGATGGAAGATGTCGACCGAGGTCATCAGGGTATCGACGTAGGTGGCGTGCTGGAAGAAGAAGATCTCCGGCTGCAGAGCGTGATACCGCGCGCCCCAGTCGTCGCGCCCCTTCACGTGCTCGTGCCCGAATTGGATCACCGATCGCATATCCCGCTCGCTGTAGGCCATGTACACCATCTGCGATACGGTGCGTTTCTTGTGCTCCCACAGCCGGTTCGGCGCGTGTTGCACCAGACCGGCAGCGATTCCGGGATGCAGGATCTGAAAGGCCAGCGCCCGCGGCAGGCACAGCGCGAACCGCCGATCTCCCAGATAGCGATGCAACAACGAATCCCGCTGCCCCGGCCCGGCCACTGCGCCCCGCCCCTCGACTCGGTTGCGAAAATCCGGGCTCGCCCCATGCGGACGGGAACTGGGGACCACGACGGAGCGAGCCCGGACAGACGGCCCGGTCGATCACACCCACGGGCACCACGAGCTCGGCCGGTCGTCGCGAAACAGTACATCACTGACTGTGAATGATCGTCAACATAATTCCGAGGACAGATCGCTTTTCATCACGGATTCTGCTGAATGGATGCACGTGAACCAGTGGTTAGTTCTCATCGAGTCGGAGCTCGAACTCGTTCGCTGACGCGGATTCACCGATAACTATCGGGCTGCTCGTCGCGTCGGTGAAACCGATTCGGATGCGCCCGGCCGCGTCGGAGGACGTTCATCGAAGCCGGGTGTGTGATCGCGCACTAATAGTTTGTGCACTAACTATTGGCGCGCTAATCTGGGCTCGACACGAGGAGGTGGGCCATGACGACCGACGTCGAGGATCCGCTGCGGCTGGACCGGCAGGTGTGTTTCGCGCTGGCCGTCGCGAACCGATCGGTGCTGACGGTGTATCGCCCGCTGCTGGAGCCGCTGGGGCTGACCCATCCGCAGTATCTGGTGATGTTGGCCCTGTGGGGTGAGGCGCCCATGTCGGTGAAGGCCATCGCCGAGGCGATCCAACTCGATTCCGCCACGCTGTCCCCGCTGCTCAAGCGGCTCGAGTCGGCGGGTCTCATCACCCGCCGCCGCGATCGGCGCGACGAACGCACACTGCTGATCGATCTGACCGAGGCCGGGTGGGCGCTGCGCCGCCAGGCCGAGCGGATCCCGCCGGCGGTCGTGCAGCGGCTGGGCGTCAGCCTGGCCGATCTGGAGGAACTGCGCGAGGTGCTGACCCGCGTCAACGAGGCCGCACGGCGAGCCGCGCTCGCCGATACCCAGGGAGCTACCGATGAGTGAGCAGAAGCCGAATCCGGTTCAGCGCGTGCGCTATATCTGCGGCGCCACCCTGCCGCCCTCGATGCAGCAGTGGGTGCTTCGCGATCTGACCGGGCCGGGCGCCGCCCGCCGCTACCTGCTGCGGTTCCTGGTGCCGATCATCCCCGTGCTGTGCCTGTTCCTGCTGGTCCCGGGCCCGCTGTGGATCGGACTGTCGATGGCGGCGCTGCTGTACCTGCCGCTGGTCTACTTCACTATCGCGCTGATGTACGTGTATCGGCGGCACCGCCTGCTCAAGCACGGACTCGATCCCGAACTGGCCGATGTCGCCGAACGGCAGCGCGCGGCGGCCGAACGCGAGCAGTACGAACTGCGGCACGGTCGCGGCTGACGGCCGCGCGGTCGCGGAATGTGTGCCCGCCGAACCGATTCCGCGCCGCCACCCGAGTGGCCGGTCCGGCTCGTCGCGCCCGCGGTCGGTTATCGGGGGTGTACTGTAAATCCTGTCGGTAATCGCACAGTGCGCTGTGCGCGCGAGCGGTGCGGCCGATTCGCTGGCCGGACGGGCCGTCGATGGTGAGAATCTGAAGGACATCCGATATGAGTGAGCAGCCGAATCTGTTCAGCCACAGTCCGGTACCCATCGAGACGCCGGCACCCGCCGGCGGGGTGGCGCATCGTCCGCTGTTTCGCAGTGCGAGTTCCTCGGCCGGGCCCGAGGGCGGGGAGGCGCCCGCCGACGACGTAGCCCGGTAGATCACGCGGCGCCCGTTGCCGATCGCGCCGAGGACCTCGGACACGATCCGGCAACGGGCGCGCCCGTGCGAATCAGGCGCGACCTGGGCGAACGGGTGGGTGACACGCGGCGGCGGACGGAATTGATACGAAAGCTATATCCGTCGCGACCGAACCGTTAGCAAATCCTCATCGAACTGCCGATTTCCGGCCCCAGATACCGATCAGAGGCTCGAGTGGTGCTTCCGCGCTCCGGTAGTGTCGGTCCCGCAATCATTCGGCTAACGAATCGGCGGGGTAGTCACGCCCAGGCGTTACCTGCTGGGGACGGAGTCCGGCATGAGTGCTGTGACTTTCGGTTCTCCGGATATCCGGGGGCACGTACAACGGTTGTCGGCCGGCATCACCGACGCGCGATGGCTGCGAGTGGCCGCGGAAACCTCGGCCGCCTGCATCACCGCCGCGGTCGCCGGGCTGGCCATGATGATGCCGATCAGCCAGTCCTGGCTCTCGCCGGGGTCGGCGCTGCAGGTCGACCTGCTGATCTTCAATATGCCGCTGGCCCTGACCGCCGGAGCGCTCATCGCGGTGATCGCGGTCTCGGTGTCGGCGGCGATCGGCAACAGTCGCCTGGCCTGGTGCGCCGTCTTCTGTGCGACCGCGACGATGCTGGTCAACCACACCCTGCTCGTGCGGCTGGAGACCCGGACGCTGTCCACGCTCAACTATGTCGACTCCATGCTCGCCGGCGTGATCCTGGGCTGTCTGGCCGCGGCGGTCTGGCATCGCCGCGCGCCGGCCGGGGGTTATCTGTTCGGTGCGCTGGCCTCGATTCTGTTCGCCGACCTCACCCAGGCGCCGGATTTCGCGTCCGCCGTCCCAGGGGAGGGCATCCTGCGCGGGGCGCCCCCGGTCTGGCTGATTCTCGTCGCACTGGGACTGATGCTGTTCACGGCCGTGCTGTTCCGGCAGGAGCGGCAACCCGAACCCGACGACAGTGCTGTGGTGCCGCTGAAACCGGTGGTGTCCGCCGTCGTGATCGTCTCGGCGACCCTGGCCACATCCGTGTGGATGGCCCGCGGCGGCGCGCTCGTATCGATCCTGGTGGGCGGGGCGATACTGCTGCTCGCCACGGCGGCGGCGGCGCTGCTGCTGCCCCGACGGGACGGAATGCTGATCGTGGTCATGGTGGCCTTCGCCTCGGCGGGGTCGGCTCTGCTCACCGTTCCCCGGCCCTCCTGGTCGACCGTGCTGGTGGTCGCGGCCGCGGGCGCCGGGCTCTACGCCGGATGGCGAATCCGCCTGCCGATGCCGGCCGTCGCGGGCTCGGTCGTGCTGGCGATCGCGGCCGCGGTGAGCTCAGCGGTGGTGGACGTGCCGACCGCGGCGGTGACCGTGCCGAGCTGTATCGCACTGGCGGTGATGGCGGGCTACGCCCTGGGGTGTGCGATCGGCCCGCGTGCGACCAGTGCGGTCGTCGGGATCGTGATCCTCTTCGTGCCCTCCGCAGGGGTGGCGCTGCAGGGTCGTGACCTGGGCCGGCTCGAGTATTCCCACACCTGGTTCCGCAGTGCCGAGGCGGCAGTCACCGCGGTGCCGGGGATCGTCGCCGCCGGGATCGGGATCGGCTGCGCCGCCATCGTGCTCCTGATCGGGCGGCTCAGGCCGGAGGATGCCCTCGGCCGGCGCGGGGCCGGCGATGTGGCGGGGCCGGAGCCGAATCCGGCTCAGGCGCGGCGCAATTCGCTCACCACGTCGAAGTCGACGCCGTCGGCATCGGCGAGGTAGACGGGCTGGGTGGTGTGGGCGCCGCGGACCTTCACCTCACCACGCGGGCCGCCGTAGCGCACCCGGGCGGCGTGGCGCTCGATATCGCGCACGTCGAGGCTGCGCGCCGCCTCCGCCAGGGAGGCGAACAGCAGCAGACCCTCGTAGCAGGATTCGCCGATATTGTTCAGCGCCGGGGCGAAGGTGCCGTACCGGGCGGTGTAGCGGCTGCCGAATTCCATCGCCTCGGGCGATACCACGCTCTCGAAATAGCCTGAGGCGGTGAACAATCCGCGGGTGCTCTCCGGGCCGCCCGCGTAGAGGACGTCCTCGCCGATCATCATGCTCAGCCGCAGCCTGTCCTCGTCGAGGCCGGCGCGGGCGAAGGCGCGATTGAACGCCGCGCAGTCGGCACCGACCATCAGCAGCAGCACCCCCTGGGCGGAGGAGCGTCGAATCAGATCGAGGGCGGGCCCGAAGGCGCGGCTGCCGAGCGGGACGAATGTCTCGCCGACGATGTCGATATCCCCGAATGCCGCCGCCTCGCGGGTGACCCGGGCGGTTTCGCGCGGCCACACGTAATCGTTGCCGACGATGCACCAGCGGCGGATGCCCTGTTCCGCGCGCAGCCAGCGCAACGCCGGGAAGAGCTGATGATCGGGCGTCTCGCCGACCATGTACACGCCGTCGGAATTCTCGCCGCCCTCGTAGAACGTGGTATAGACGTACGGCACCCGTCCGGCCGTACGGGGCGTCAGCACCCGGCGGGCGTTGGACAGATGCCAGCCCACCACGCCGTCGACGGCGCCGGTGCCGATCATGCGATCGATGCGCTCGGCCAGCAGTGGCAGCGGCGCGCCCGCGTCGACCGTGTGCAATCGCACCGGCCGATCCAAGATTCCGCCCGCGCGATTGATGTCCTCCACCGCCAGCGCGGCGCACGCCTCACAGGACGGGCCGAACAGGCCCGCCGGTCCGCTACCGGGCACGACCAGCGCGATATCGACGGTATCGCGCCCGCCGCGGGAGTTCGACACCCTCATCGGAACCTCCGCCGCCCGAAACATCCTTCGCCGAATAGTCGCCCCCTGAGCCGACCATGTTAACGACGGCCCATGACGGTGGCGAGCCCCGACCTTCCGGGGCAGGTGAAAGCACCTTGTTTGGCATATACCCCCTGTGGGTATATGGTCTTGTAGTCGCTCGCGCCGGTCGAGAGGAGTCGTGCACATGGATGACAGCCGTCACGCAACCGTGGTGCTGGATCTGAGTGGCCTGCACTGGGCGAGCCGCCAGCAGGTCGCCACCCGGGTCCTGCGAGCCCGTCCCGGTGTACTCGAGACCACGGTCAATCCCGCCGCCCAGACCGCGACGGTCGGCTTCGACCCGGCCCGGACCTCGGTCCACGAACTGCGGGAATGGTTGCGCGACTGCGGAATCCACTGCTCCGGACTGTCGGTGCCCCGGCACGTCTGCGATCCGCTGGCCGAGCCGTCCGAACCGGCCGGCGCGCACCGGCACGAACCCGCGGCACCTCCGCACGGACATCACGGCACACACGGTCATCACGACATGTCGATGGCCGCGATGGCCGCCGATATGCGCAACCGATTCCTGGTCGCGCTGGTCTTCTCGGTGCTCGTCATGATGTGGTCGCCGATGGCGACGGATATGTTCGGCATCGACCTGCCGGTGCCGTTCGGGCTGCGCCAGGATGTGTGGGCGTTGATCCTGAGCCTGCCGGTGATCGGCTATTCGTCGACGATCTTCTTCACCGGTGCGTGGCAGGCGCTGCGGGCGCGGACCCTCGACATGATGGTGCTGGTGGCGGTCGCCATCGGCGCGGGCTGGCTGTATTCGCTGGCCGTCACGCTCACGGGCGGTGGCGCGGTCTTCTACGAGGCGTCGACCATGCTCGCCACCTTCGTGCTGCTCGGGCACTGGTTCGAGATGCGCGCCCGCGGCGGGGCCACCGACGCCATCCGCACGCTGCTGGATCTGGCGCCGCCGCGCGCGGTGGTGTTGCGTGACGGTGAGGAGGTGGAGATTCCCACCGCCGAGGTCGCCGTCGGCGATCTGCTGCTGGTGCGGCCCGGTGCCAAGATCCCGGTCGACGGCGTCGTGGAAGACGGCGACAGCGAGGTCGACGAGTCGATGGTGACCGGCGAGAGTCTGCCGGTGCACAAACAACCCGGTGCTCCGGTGATCGGCGCCAGCATCAACGTCGACGGCACCCTGCGCGTGCGTGCGGACAAGGTCGGCTCCGACACCGCACTGGCACAGATCGTGAATCTCGTTCAGCAGGCGCAGAATTCGAAGGCACCGGGCCAGCAGCTGGCCGATCGCGCGGCGTTCTGGCTGGTACTGGTCGCGCTGATCGGCGGTGCGGCCACCCTGGCCGGATGGCTGCTCGCCGGTGCCACCTTCGCCACCGCCATGTTGTTCGCGATCACCGTCGTGGTGATCACGTGCCCCGACGCGCTCGGCCTGGCCACGCCGACGGCGATCATGGTCGGCACCGGCCTCGGCGCTCGCCGGGGCGTGCTGTTCAAGAACGCCCTCGCGCTGGAGACCGCGGCCCGCGTGGACGTGGTGGTACTGGACAAGACCGGCACCCTGACCAAGGGCGAACCGGCCGTCACCGAATTCGTGACCTCGGCCGCCGAGCCCTCACCCCGGTTGCTCGCGGCGGTGGCCGCCGTCGAGCGCGAGTCCGAACACCCGCTGGCCCAGGCGATCGTCCGCTACGCCGAGGAACGCGGCGTCGCGCCGGCGCGGGCCGAGAAGTTCGAGAACGTCCCCGGCCACGGCGCCGTCGCCACGGTCGACGGGCAGCGCGTCGTCGTCGGCAACCGGCGACTGCTGGACCGTGAGGGGATCGAACTCGGCGACTCGGCCGCGGCTCGGGCCAGGATCGCGGACGGCGGGCAGACCGCGGTGCTGGTGGCGGTCGACGACAAGGCGGTCGCGGTCGTCGGCATCGCCGACGCGCCTCGCGACACCGCCGCCGCGGCGGTGCGCGAAATGCACGATCTGGGTATGGAAGTCGTGATGCTCACCGGCGACAATCGCGCGACCGCCGACCGCATCGCGGCCGAATCGGGTATCGACACCGTCATCGCGGAGGTGCTGCCCGGTGACAAGGCCGACACCATCGCGCAATTACAGTCCGGCGGAAGGAGAGTCGCGATGGTCGGCGACGGCGTGAACGACGCGCCCGCGCTGGCGCGGGCCGACCTCGGCATCGCCATCGGCGCCGGTACGGACGTGGCCATCGACACCGCCGATGTGGTTCTGATGCGATCGGACCCGCTCGATGTGCCCACCGCATTACGGATCGGGCGCGGCACCCTGCGCAAGATGCATCAGAACCTGGCGTGGGCGGTGGGATACAACGCGGTCGCCCTCCCGATCGCGGCGGGTGTGTTCGAGCCGGCCTTCGGGTTCACCCTGCGTCCGGAGATCGCCGCTCTGACCATGTCGGGCTCCAGCATCATCGTCGCGCTGAACGCGGTGTCGCTCGAGCGACTTCGCTTGCCGCAGCGGCAGGGGTGAGAGCCGGCCGGACGGCGCTAGCCCTGCGGTCGGGCGATGGGCGAGTGCGGAACGACCGCCGAGATCTGTGCGCACAACTGCCAGGGCCGCTCGGTGTCCACGGTCGACTTGCCGCTGGTCAGGATCGCGCCGGACAGTCCGCGGTCGAGGTCGGCCCAGCCGTACTGGGTGGTCAGACCGCTACGGCCGAAATGGGTTTCGGTGTGGGCGCCGAATTTCGACCGGCGCCCGCCCAGCTCGAATCCAGCGCGACTGACCCGGCCCACGATGCCCGGGATCCGGGGCGCCGGTGCGATCGCGCCGCGCAGCGTGTCGGGGGACAGGATCCGCACACCGTCGAGTTCCCCACCGCGACACAGTATTTCGTAGAAGCGGGAAAGTTCCGAGGCGGTGGTCACGAGATTGCCGGAGGGCAGCTCGGCGGTGAGGAACGCGCGCACCGATTCCGCCGACGTGGAGGCACTCATGCCGCCGCCGAGTGCCTTGCCGGCCACCATCGAGAAGGCTCGGGAAGGCCGCGGTCCGGTGCGCACGCTCGGCACCACCCGGTCGACGTCCTCGGGGGCCACGCCGAACGTGGTCCATCGGAAGCCGAGCGGATTCAGCACCCGTTCGGCGAGATGGTCGCGCATCCGCTTGCCGGTCGCACGCTGGACCAGCAGGCGCAGGATCAACCCGCTGGTCAGGGCGTGATAGACGCGGAATCGCCGGGGCGGCCAACTCGGCCGCAACTCGATCAGCGCCCGCACCGCGAGTTCCTCGTCCACGACGGCGTCGAAGCCGCGATAGCCCGCCGGCATGAACGGCACGCCGGCGGAGTGGGAGAGCACATCGGCGATGGTGATGCGGCCCTTGCCGTGCGCCGCGAATTCCGGAATGTAGTCACACACCCGGTCTTCGGGGGCGAAGGCGCCCTGCTCGATCAGCATCGCCATCACCGTCGCGGCGACGCCTTTGGCGGTGGAGAAACCACAGAACGGGGAGTCGACGGTGATCGGTGTGCGTTCGACGTCGGGCCCGTCGCCGGGGGCGTTACCCCAGCCGTGGCCGATGGCCCGGTTCAGCACGATCGCGCCGTGGCGGCGCAGGCAGATCTGGATCGCGGGAGTGGTTCCCAGCCGATACCACGCGCGGACCGACTCCCACACCGCTTCGACGTCGCCGGGCCGCAGACCGGCCGCGGTGGGGTCGTCCTCGGGACCGACCGCGGTCACGGTGTCCGGATCGGCGGGGACGGAAACCATCGGGGCGCCAGTGCTCACGGCGTCAGCATAGTGATGGGGGGTATCGGTGCAGGTCGGAGCGTCGTCGCTACTCAGCTGTGCAATTCGCGGGCGAGCGCTCCCACCGCCTTGCCGAGCGCCTCGACGGCATAGGCGAGCTCGCGGGTGGCGGTGTCGCGGGCGTAGCCGCCGGCTCGGCCCGCGCTGGCGGCCCTGTGACCGATGTCACCCCGCGTGCGCACTACAGCCCGGGCGCGACCGGTTCGACCGTGCGCCATCCGACACTGGTCACCGACGGTTCCAGACTCAACCGGCTGACCGCCGACTCCATCTGCCGGTCGTCGCGTTGATCGCCGACCAGATCCGCGCGCACCTCCACCCGGCCCGCATCCTCGGCGTTGGCGCTGGCGACCGACACGAGCCGGAAGTCGGTGCGAGTCAACGCCTGTACGAGCAGTGCGCGCACATGCGCTTCGTGCGCATCGTCGGTGACGGCGGTGAACGCGTAGTGCGCGGGTTGCTCGTGATCCGATTCCGGCTGACGATCGACCCTGCGCCCGGCCGCCCGCAACGCGATGTTGACGATGACGACCGCGACCGTTCCGGCCGCCGCGGTGCCGTACATCCCGGCACCGGAGAGCGCGCCCACCGCCGCCGCGCACCAGAGCGTCGCGGCGGTGTTGAGACCCCGCACGTTCAATCCGTCGCGGATGATCACACCCGCGCCGAGAAACCCGATACCGGAAACGATTTGGGCCGCGACCCGGGTCGGGTCGGCAGCGCCACCGTGAAATCCGTGCGCGGACAACAGCACGAACAACGCCGCCCCCGCGGAGACCAGCGCGTTGGTCCGCAATCCGGCCATCCGGGCCCGGTACTGGCGTTCGAAACCGATCACCGCACCGACACCGACACCGGTGGCCAGGCGCAGCAGCATCTCCCACGTCGACATGAGCAAACAACCCTTCGATCGGAGGGCGAGAACTCGTGCGCGCGGGCTACCGCGACATCCGCACGGCCGCGTCGACACGAGAATGGTCGCCGAGTGAATTCTTGGCAAAACGACGTATATGACTGTCGTCGGGCACAGCGACCACCTCCTTCCAGGACACGACCCGCGTAGAACAGCGCCGGGCAGCGGCGCCGGGAAGGGAGTAAACACCACGATCGACGTCCTGGCAAACCGTTTGCCGGGCGGTCGGTGACAGTCGAACGGGATCGGCGGCGCCGGAGAAAGGCGGGGGCGCCGGGGCGGTGGATTTGCCTGATTCGAACCGCCGAGCCCGGGTAGTACGCCTGCAAGCAGGGAGGAGTGTGCCCTGTGCGGCCTACACCGGGAAACGGAGGTGCCATGATGACGGACCCGCGGATGGCGCGTGGAAGCACATCGCAGGAGCAGGCGCAGCGGCGGCGGATGCTGCGAGCGCCGCGCAAGCATGCCGGTGAGGGAATCGAGGACACGTACAACATTCCGGGCATCGTGCTGTGTGCACTGAGTTTCGTCGCGCTGGCGCTCGCGCTGACCGCGGCCGGGTACGGCTTCGGTGGATGGGCGATCGTGGCCGGTGTGGTGTGCGCGGTGTGCCTGATCAGCGGCGTGGCGTGGATCGCGCTCGAGAGCAAGCGGACGCAGGCTCGCGACCAGTGGGAGCCGCATCAGCGACAGGGGCACTGATCAGGGGAGGACCGCGGGCCCGTCGCGGGGCGTGACCACCGCACCGATCCGGTCCGGGAGAGGAGAGAGATGGTCGAGAAGACTCGCGCCGGCGGTTTCACCACCGACGACGCCGGAATTCCGGTGGCCAGCGACGAAGATTCGCTGACGATAGGCCCCGACGGCCCGATCCTGCTCAACGACGCGTATCTGATCGAGAAGATGGCGGCGTTCAACCGCGAACGCGTCCCCGAACGTCAGCCGCACGCCAAGGGCGGCGGCGCGTTCGGGGTCTTCGAGACCACGCAGGATATGAGCGCCTACACCTGCGCGAAGGTCTTCCAGCCCGGGGCGAAGACCGAGATGCTGGCCCGGTTCTCCACGGTGGCCGGTGAGCGGGGCAGCCCGGACACCTGGCGTGATCCGCGCGGATTCGCGTTGAAGTTCTATACCGAGGACGGCAATTTCGACCTGGTCGGCAACAACACCCCGATCTTCTTCGTCCGCGATCCGATGAAGTTCCAGGACTTCATCCGATCGCAGAAACGCCGGGCGGACAACAACTTACGCGACCACGACATGCAGTGGGATTTCTGGACGCTGTCGCCGGAGTCGGCGCACCAGGTCACCTGGCTGATGGGCGATCGCGGTATCCCGCGCACCTGGCGCCACATGAACGGCTACTCCAGTCATACCTACATGTGGGTCAACGCCGAGGGCGAGAAACACTGGGTCAAATATCACTTCCTCACCGACCAGGGTGTGGAGTTCTTCACCCAGGACGAGGGCGATCAGATGGCCTCGATGGATACCGACTATCACACCCGGGATCTGTGGGAGGCGATCGAGCGCGGCGACTATCCGAGCTGGACGCTGAAGATGCAGATCATGCCGTTCGAGGCGGCCAAGTCCTATCGGTTCAACCCGTTCGATCTGACGAAGGTGTGGCCGCACGGCGACTATCCGCTCTACGAGGTCGGCCGGATGACGTTGAACCGCAATCCGTCCGACTATCACACCGAGATCGAACAGGCCGCCTTCGAGCCGAGCAGCGCGGTGCCGGGCACGGGACCGAGCCCGGACAAGATGCTGCTGGGCCGGTGGTTCTCGTATCCGGACGCCCACCGGTACCGGATCGGCGCGAACTACAAGGAATTGCCGGTCAACGCGCCCAGGTCGCCGTCGCATTCCTATACCAAGGACGGCCACATGCGGCACCACAATCCGGGCGACCCGGTCTACGTGCCGAATTCCAAGGGCGGTCCGCATGCCGAACCCGGCCGGGCCGGTCCGACCGCCGGCTGGTACACCGACGGCGAAATGGTGCGCGAGGCCTACACGCTGCGCCGCGACGACGACGATTGGGGCCAGGCGGGCACTCTCGTGCGCCAGGTGCTCGACGACGCGGCGCGAGAACGGCTGGTGGACAACATCGTCGGCCATCTGCTGAACGGGGTGTCCGAGCCGGTGCTGGCGCGGGCCTTCGAATACTGGCGCAATGTCGACAAGGATCTCGGCGACCGGGTGGAATCCGGAGTCCGGGCGAAACAGGACGAGAAGGATCCGAAGGCGGCCGGGCAAGGCAATCCGGCCCGCTCCGCCGCTCAGCACAAGGCCTGAGGTGCCCGGAAGGCGAAGGCCGACGGCCGCGGATCGCCCACCCCGCCGGTAGCGGATGGGCGGTTGAGCAGGTCTTCTCGTGGTATGTCCCGAGCATGATCGCGAATTCCGCTGCCGCTCCCCATGTCCTGCGGGAGTACTCGTTCATCGCGGACGGTCAGCGCGGCGCCCTGGTCGGTCCGCGCGGCGACATCTCGTGGATGTGCCTGCCGCGCTGGGACGGAGACGCGGTCTTCGCGAGCCTGCTGGGCGGTTGCGGCATGTACGCCGTCACGCCGTCGGGGCCGTTCGTCTGGGGTGGCTACTACGAGGACGGCACCCTGATCTGGCGATCGCGGTGGCTGTCCGGCAGTGCGGTGATCGAATGTCGCGAGGCCTTGGCCTTTCCGGGCGACCGGCATCGGGCGGTGCTGATGCGGCGCGTCGTGGCGGTGCAGGAGGATGCCGAGGTCGATGTGGAATTGCGGCCGGTCGCGCGGTTCGGCGCCGCGCCGATACACCATCCGCGCCGCGCGGACGGGGTGTGGACGGCGCGTGCGGGCGGGCTGCGGATGCGCTGGACCGGCGCGCCCGGCGCCGAGATCGACGAGGACGGTTCCGGCCGGGGATGGACGGCTCACCTGTCGGTGCCCGCGGGCGGCTACCACGATCTGGTCCTGGAGATATCCGATCGCACCCTGCCCGATGATCTTCCCGACCCCGATATGTACTGGGAGGCAACCGAAAACGCCTGGCGGCGCGATCGCCCGGATTTCGGTGTCACGGCCGCGCCGCGCGACAGTGCCCACGCCTTCGCGATCCTGCGCGGGATGACCGCCGATACCGGCGGCATGGTGGCGGCACCCACCACCAGCCTGCCCGAACGCGCCGACCGGGGCGAGAACTACGACTATCGCTACGTCTGGATCCGCGACCAATGTCTGGCCGGGCAGGCGATCGCGGTCGGCGGCCCCCATCCGTTGCTCGACGCCGCGGTCGGTTTCACGGCCGCTCGCCTGCTCGACGACGGCCCCACGCTGGCGCCCGCCTACACCATCGACGGCAAGAGTGTGCCGCGGGTGCGCGAGATCGAGCTTCCCGGATATCCGGGCGCGCGGCCCGTCGTCGGCAACCGGGTCCGCGGGCAGTTCCAGCTCGACATCTTCGGCGAGGCGTTGCTGTTGTTCGCCGCGGCCGCTCGCCACGATCGGCTCGGCAGCGATCACCGCCGCGCGGTCGACATCGCGGTGTCGGCGATCGCGGACAATCATCACCGCCCGGACGCGGGGATCTGGGAGATCGAGGACCGGCTGTGGACCCATTCCCGGCTCATCTGCGCGGCCGGGCTACGCGCGGTCGCGGCCTGTCCGGACACCGGCGCCGACACCGCCTACTGCAGTTCGCTGGCCGATACGCTGGTGGCCGAGGCCGCCCGCACCGGAGTGCATCCGACCGGTCGCTGGCAGCGCGCCCCCGATCAGCCCGGGGTGGACGCCGCGCTGCTCCTGCCGTTGATCCGCGGGGCGATCCCGGCCGACGACCCGCGCTACGCGGCCACCTTCTTCGCGATCCAGCGGGATCTGACCACCGACTACTGCGTCTACCGCTACCGTCACGACGATCGTCCGCTCGAGATGAGCGAAGGCGCGTTCCTGCTGTGTGGCTTCACCATGGCGATGGCGGCCGCCCAGCTCGACCGCCCGGTGACCGCGATGCGTTTCTTCGAGCGCAATCGCGCCTCGTGCGGGACACCGGGCCTGTTCGCCGAGGAATTCGACGTCCGGCAGCGGCAGTTGCGGGGCAATCTGCCCCAGGCGTTCGTGCACGCGATGCTGCTGGAGGCGTCGCTGCGGCTCGGACCGCTCGCGCCGGAGCTACCGTCGGAAGCGGTGGTGCCGACGGATCGGGGCAACTAGGTGATGTCGACGATCGGCAACCGCAGCGCACCGGGGGCGTCGGCGGGAACCACCGGCGCCGTGGGGGAGACCGGGGCCAGCCGCCGGTAGGGCGCGCCCAGCGCCGGACGCCGATCCGGCTCACCCTTGTTGGGCCACAGCGCCAGCGCCCGTTCGGCCTGTGCGGTGATGGTCAGCGAGGGATTGACGCCGAGATTCGCCGAAATCGCCGAGCCGTCGACGATGTGCAGGCCCGGATGGCCGTACATGCGCTGGTACGGGTCCACGACGCCGGTCTCCGGGGAATCACCGATCACGCAGCCGCCGATGAAATGTCCGGTCATCGGGATGCCGAACAGGCTGGTGAAACCGGCGGTCGCGATGCCGTCGATCTTGTCGGCCACCCGGTGGGCCACTTCGTGCCCGGCCGGAATCGAGGTCGGATTCGGTTGTCCCTCACCCTGTTTCGTGGTCATCCGGCGGCCGAACAGCCCGCGTTCGGTGTAGGTGGTGAGCGAATTGTCCACCGACTGCATCACCAGCAGGCCGATCATCCGCTCCGACCAGTGGCGCGGATTGTGCACCTTCGCCAGATCGCGGCGGCGCCGCCAGTTCTCGCGCAACCACAGCCGGGTGCGCGAGGTGCTGCCGTCCTCGTCGTACATCACGGTCGTCATCAGCGACAGCACATTGCTGCCCTTGCCGTAACGCACCGGTTCGATATGGGTGTCGGCGTCGGGATGGATCGAGGACGTGATGGCCACGCCCTTGGTGAAGTCGGTATCGGCGCGCCGGCTCCGGATCGACAGCAGCTCTTCGGAATTCGTGCGCGACAGATAGCCCAGGCGCGCGGAGATGTGCGGGAGCGAGCCGCGGTCGCGCAACCGGTGCAGCAGTCGCTGGGTGCCGAGTGCGGCCGCGGCGAAGATCACCTGTTCGGCGGTGAAACTGCGGCGTGCCTTGCGAACCCAGCGCCCGGTGCGGACGGTGTCGACGCGGTACCCACCCGAGGGCAGCGGCACCACATCCACCACGGTGGTGTGCGGATGCACGGTCGCCCCGGCCTTCTCGGCGAGATACAGGTAGTTCTTCACCAGCGTGTTCTTGGCATTGTGGCGGCATCCGGTCATACATTCGCCGCAGTGGGTGCAGGTGCGCCGGGACGGTCCGACACCGCCGAAGTAGGGGTCGGGCACCTCCTGTCCGGCGCGAGTGCCGTTGCCGCCGAACAGCACTCCCACCGGCGTGTGCCGGAACGACGCTCCCACACCCAATTCCTCGGCCACCTCGCGCAGCACCCGGTCCGAGGCCGTGGTGGCCGGATTCGTGGTGACGCCGAGCATGCGTTTGGCCTGGTCGTAGTGCGGCGCCAGTTCGGCGTCCCAGTCGGTGATGTGGGCCCACTGCGGGTCGGCGAAGAATTTCGCGGGCGGTTCGTACAGGGTGTTCGCGTAGACGAGGGAGCCGCCGCCGACGCCGGCGCCGCTCATGATGAAGGTGTCCTTCAACAGGGTCAGGCGCTGGATGCCGAAACATCCCAGCCGCGGTGCCCACAGGAATTGCCGCGCGCGCCAGGAGTTCTTCGCGAACTCGTCGTCGGCGAAGCGGCGGCCGGCCTCGAGGACGCCGACCCGGTAGCCCTTCTCGGTCAGGCGCAGGGCGCTGACACTGCCGCCGAATCCCGACCCGATGACTACCACGTCGTAGTCGAACCCCATCGCCGCGCCCTTTCCTGGTACCGATCGTCCACCCGTACCGTATGGGCAGATCAGGGGACGGACGCAGAGATCGACGGCCAGAAAATCAATAGTTCCGGTCACGCCGGTAGGCGGCCGGTGTGGTTCCGGTCCAGCGCTTGAAGGCGTGGATGAACGGCGTCGCCTCCGCGTAGCCGAGCCGGATGGCGATGTCGTCGATGGTCAGCGGCGTCCCGGAGAGCATTTCCTGGGCGAGCGCGCGGCGCACCTCGTCGAGCAGCGCCCGATAACTGGTCCCGGCCTCGGTGAGGCGGCGGCGCAGCGTCCGCACGCTCATGTTGAGCTCCCGGGCCACGGCCTCGATCGGCGGCGGGGTGGTGATGCCGGTTGCGCCGCTGCCGGGCAGCAGTCGTTCCCGGACCTCGGCCGCGATACCGGTGCGCGCGCTGCGGCGTTGCACCAGATCCCGGCACTGGGCGATGCAGACCGCCCAGGTCTGCTGATTCGCCTGGGGCAGCGGCTGGGCGAGGATCTCCGGTGCGACGGTGAACATGGTGTGCGCGCGCCCGAAGCGCGGCCGTGCGCCGAGCACGGCCTCGAGCCGGTCGGCGTAGGGGGGTTCGTCGTAACCGAATTCCATTCGGGCGAAGGAGAAGTCGTGGCCCAGCAGATCGGCCATCACCCGATGCATGGCGACGATGTCGCGTTCCACCAGGAAGGTCTGCACATCCGGCGGGATGAGCTCGTGGTGGATCCACGCGATCACATCGTCGCGCCGGTACTCGACGATCGGTGTGCAGAAGGCGAATCCGAGGCGGTAGTACCGCATGGCCAGTGAAATCGCCTCGCGCAGAGTCGGACTGGTGACGCAGGCGAAGCCGAAGATGCCGAAGGTGCTCAGCCGGTACCGCCGCCCGACCTCGACGCCGAGCGCCGGGATCTCGCCGAGTTCGGCGACCAGATTGCGCACCACCGCCAGTTCGGCCTCTGCCGGGATCTGTGCCCCGGGATCGGTGAGTGCGGCCGGTCCGATACCGGATCCGGTGAGCAGCCGCGCCCGGTCCACTCCGTGTTCGGCGGCGAATTCGATCATCACCGCGACGCTGGCGATCCCGCGGGGGAAGTTCCAGGTGCGGACCTCGGGCGCCTCGACGGTGTGCATGGCACCATTATGGCCGAAACTATTGATCACTCGGGACGAACGGCCGGGGATAGGGTTGTCGGATGGAGCAGGCGCAGTCCGCCGGCGGCCGGGAAGACCGCGATCGGGAATGGGACCGTGAGGTCCGTGGTGAGACGGAAACCGAACAGCTGGACCGCAATCTGACCAGCTTGATTCAGGAATTGCGCGTGGTGCAGACGGGTGTGCAGCTGCTGACCGGCTTCCTGCTGACTCTGCCGTTCCAGGCCAGGTTCACCACGGTGTCCACCCCGATGCGCGGGTTGTATCTGGCGGTCGTGACCGCCTCGATCGCGGCGACGGTCTTCCTGATCGCGCCGGTCGCCGCCCACCGCATCCTGTTCCGTCAGCATCGCCTCGGCAGCGTGGTGCGCACCGCCCACACGTTCGCGCTGGTCGGGCTGGCGCTGCTCGGCATCGCGCTCACCGGAGTCGCGGTACTGATATTCGACACGGTGGCCGGTGCGGTCGCCGCCACCGTCATCGGTGTGTGCTTCGCGGTGCTGTTTCTCCTGACCTGGTTCGCCCATCCGTGGCGGGAGCGCCGGCGCGGTCGCGAGACGCGGTGAGGACGCCCAGAGCGGCCCGAAAGTGCGGTCGGAGGGCGTTTCGTGCCGGGGTCGCCGGGTATCGCGCCCGATGTCAGTGATTTCGACGCGTTGGAGGTGAATCCCTTGTCGGAGCACGAGAAGGGCGGAGGCCGCGAAGGCCTCGAAGGCGTCGTGGAAGGCGCGAAGGGTAAGGCCAAGGAAGCCGCCGGTCAGGTATTCGGGAAGGACGACCTGCGCGAGGAGGGCAAGGCCCAGCAGAGCCGCGCCGAATCGCAGCGTGAGGCCGCCCAGAAGGAGGCCGAGGCCGAGAAGCACCGCGCGGAAGCCGGTGTGGAGGAGAAGCGGCAGCAGGCGTACCAAGATAACGGCGGCTCCTGACGGTGAGGTGAGCCAACCGAACCGAAAGGGTGCCCGGCCGTAGCGACCGGGCACCCTTTCTTCATTCGAAAGTCGTGCGCGAGCATCGGATTCGTACCGGGGATTCGTGACCCTCGGAATTACCGGCCCAGCGCACTGGCGAGTTGTTTCTTGGTCATCTTCGAGCGGCCCTTGATATTGCGTTGGCGCGCTTCGTTGTACAACTGATCACGGGTCGGCCCCTGGGAACCCTTTCCGGATCGCTGGCCGCCGCGGCGCTGCGGAGACGTATCGTTGGTGGAACTGCGGCTCGCGGTACGAGTTTTGCCCGCCTGTGCGCGATTCTTGTTGACCGTGCGTGCGCCGATTTCCTCTGCGCGGCCTTTACTCGCACCCCGTTTCCGAGCCGAGGACTTCACATGTTCGTATTGGCGTTCTTCTTTGGCAGACCATTCCTTGGGCATGACTACACCTTTCGGTCGTGTGGATGGATGGTTCGATCCCTAGGTCGGCTGCGGCTCGCAGAGCGCCTGCTGCCGAAGACTTTTCAGCGTGCGCGACAGAATGCGGGAGACGTGCATCTGGGAGATCTGCAGTTTCTCGGCGATCTGATTCTGCGTCTTGGATTCGAAGAAGCGCATGATCAGAATTCTGCGTTCCCGGGTGGGCAGCGCGTCGATGAGCGGGCGTACCGCCATCGCGTCCTCGGTCAGTTGGTAGCACTGTTCCTCGGCGCCGAGCTTGTCCATGATCGCGCCGTCGTCGGTGTCGACGACGGCGTCGATGGAGTTCGGCTGGTAGGCGTTGCCGGCGATCATGGCCTGCACCACCTGGGGACCGTCGACGTCGAGGGCTTCGGACAGCTCGCGGGCCGTGGGCATGCGCCCGAGTTCGTGAGCCAGCTGTTCGGTCGTCGGACCGACGCGCAGCCACAATTCCTTCACCGCGCGCGGTACCCGGGTCGACCAGGTGTAGTCGCGGAAGTGACGGCGAACCTCGCCCATCACCGTCGGCACGGCGAAGGAGAGGAAAGAATTCCCCCGTGCCGGATCGAATCGATCGACTGCCAGGACGAGACCGAGCCTCGCCACCTGGTGCAGATCGTCGAACGTCTCGCCGCGGCCGGAGAATTTCCGGGCGATATGCTCGGCCAGCGGCAGGCAGAGTTCGATGATTTCCGCTCGGACCGACTCCCGATGCGGATCGGTATGATCCAGAGCGGCCAGTTTCTCGAACCAGGGTTCGATGTTGTCATAACTGTTGGCACCGTGGCGTGCGGCGGTTTCGGCACGACGGGCGATCGGTTCATGTGTCATTCGAGATACCTCGCTTCCAACTGAATCCGACCCAGACTGGGTACCCGTTGGTGCGGCTCTCAAAAGACGTCGAAGGGCGCACGCCGGAACATCCGCCGATTTCCGGGCGATGACCAGGGCGTACGCCGATTCGAAGATATCCCGGCGCGAGCCGGAATTTTGCGGTTTCAGCCTTCCGGCGTGTTGCCGACCCGCCGGTCGTAGTCCGCGCGGGCGGCTCGGTCGACCTCGTCGGTGAATATCCGATGCACTCCCATGCGGCGGGCGGTGAATTCGCCGAAGGCGCGCGGCGTGAGTTTGTTGAACGCCATCGCCACCCCGGCGAGCCGGGTGACCGTGACCCGTCGCCGCGGGCGCGCGATCAGGCGCACCACCGCCCGGGCGACATCCTCGGGTTCGGCCAGCAGGCCCATCGGCGCCTTGGTTCCGGCGATCAGTTCGGTGCGGGTGAAGGTCGGCAACACCGCCGAGAAGTGCACTCCGCTGCCGCGGCATTCCAGCCGCATGGCCTCGGTGAAACCGAGGACGGCCTGTTTACTCGCACAGTAGGTCGCCATGCCGGGCGTGGGATTCTCCCCGGCCAGCGACGCGATATTCACGATATGACCGCGCCCGCGCGAAAGCATCTGTGGCAGTGCGGCTTTGGTGCCGTTCATGACACCGAGGACGTTGACCTCGAGGATGCGGCGGGTGATGGCGTCGGATTCGTCGGTGAAGCGGCCGACGGGCATGATGCCGGCGTTGTTGATCAGGACGTCGACGGGGCCGGCCTCGGTCTCGACCGCCGCGAGGAAGTCCGCGAACGAGCCCGGGTCGGTCACGTCGAGGGGCAGGGCGGCCGCGGCACCGAGCCGCGATCCGGCCTCGGCGACGGCGTCGGCATCGATATCGCCGAGGGCCACCCGCGCACCGGCGTCGCGCAGGTGTTCGGCGATCGAGTAGCCGATACCCCGCGCGCCGCCGGTGACCGCGACCACCGTCCCCGGCAGTCTGGTGCTCACCCGCGCCGCCGGTACCGGACGGTGCACGGCTGCTGCAACTGCACCACCATCTTGGAGTGGTCGTTGCGGTAGCTGTCGGAGGGCTGCGCCATCTCGAATTCCCAGTCTCGCAACAGGATCGAGAAGATCGCCTTCAACTGCATGAGGGCGAACGCCTGGCCGACGCAGCGATGCCGTCCGGCGCCGAACGGGATCCAGCTCCAGCGGTTCACCAGATCCGCCTGGTTGGGATCGACGTAGCGGCCCGGATCGAAGCGGTCGGGCTCGGGGAAGTCCTCCGCGATCCGGTTGGAGACCGCCGGTGTGGTCGCGACCAGATCGCCCGGCGCGATGCTGTGCCCGCACACCTCGAATTCGCCGCGCGCGACGCGCATCAGGATGATCAGCGGCGGATGCAGGCGCAGCGTCTCCTTCAACGTCGCCTCGAGCTGCGGAATCTGGCGCAGCGCATGGAAACTCACGTCCTGGCCGTCGGCGTAGAGCTCGTCGAGTTCGCCGACGACCCGGGCCAGCACCTCGGGATTGCGCAGCAATTCGATGGTCGTCCAGGCCGCGGTGCCGGAGGTGGTGTGGTGACCGGCGAACATCATCGAGATGAAGATGCCGGTGATCTCGCTGGCGGAGAACCGCAACTCACCCTGTTCGTCGCGGATCGAGACCAGCACGTCGAGCATGTCGCGATCCTCTTTGCCCTGCGGCGGATTCGCGATGCGGCCGTTCATGATCTCCTGGACCAGTTCGACCAGCTTCGCGCGCGCCTCGTCGCGGCGGCGGAAACTCTCGATCGGCGCATAGGGGTCGACGTAGCACAGCGCGTCGGTGCCGCGTTCGAGTTCGTGGTACAGGTGCGCGAACCGCTCGTCGAGTTCCTCCCGGAACTTCTTGCCGATCAGACAGGCCGAGGAGGTGTAGATGGTCAGCTCGGCGAAGAACTCGAGCAGGTCGATTTCGCCCTCGTCGCCCCAGCCCTCGAGGATGCGGTGCACCTCGTGCGCGATCGTTTCGGCGTGCCCGCGCATGAAGTCACCGCGCAGGGCCTGGTTGTGCAGCATTTCCTTGCGGCGCTCGGGGCTGGCGTCGAACACCACGCCGTCACCGAAGATCGGCTTCATGAACGGGTAGGCGGCGCCCTGGTCGAGATCCTCGTCGGCCGCGCGGAAGAAGAATTCGTTCGCCTCGGCGCCCGAGAGCAGGATGACGTCCTTGTCGGCCAGCCGGAACGAGCCCACATCGCCGCACTCGGAGCGCACCCGCCGCATCAGCGCGATCGGATCGGTGCGGAACTCTTCGAGGTGGCCGTGCTCATGTTCGCCCCCGGAGACTTGCCGCGGCTTGACCAACGTCATGAGAAATCCTTCCGCATGTCCGGATCCATCCGTGATGGACACGTGTCTGGACGGTACTACGGAAGGGTGGGCGAGGCAAGGTCCGGCACTGTTTCGGACAGTGCCGGACCGGTGTGCGGGACGGAATTGCCGGTGCTGGTGCTCAGCGCAGGACCGGCGCCGAGCGCACGGTGCTGAGCTGCCGGATGATCGCGGCGGCGTGGTTGTCGAACCGCTCCCTGTCGATGGTGATGTCGCCGATCAGATACGGGCGGTAGCAGTAGGCGAGCGCGCCGAAGATGGCCATCGCGTTGAGCGTCGCGTCGGTCTCGTCGGGGGCCGGGGTGTCGGTGTCGTCGGCGGCGATCACCGACGCGATCGGCCCGGTGATCACCGGGACCAGTTCGCTGCCGCGCCGGGTCAGTGCCGGGGTGGCGATCGATTCGACGAACAGGATGCGCCCGCGCCGGGGGTCCTCGGTGAGGAAATCGGTGAACGCGCGCACCACGTGACCGAACAGCAGATCCCGGTCCTCGGGGGCGTCGGCCAGCGCGGCGAGCAGCCGATCCCGGCACTGTTCGACGGTGTTCTCGAGGACGGTGGTCGTCAAATCGTCGAGATTGGCGAAACTCTCGTAGAAATAACGTTCGGTGAGCCCCGCCTGTCGGCATACTCCGCGCATCGAGGTCTCGGCCGCGCCGGCGCCGGCCATGAGTTCGTAACCGGCCTGCAGCAGCCGTTCGCGACGTGCGGCGATGCGATCGGCCGGTTCGCGCCCACGCCAGGGGCGGCTGCCCGTTTTCGGAATGTGCGGCGAATCGGCCATGGCCGTGATGCTACCGGGGGACGGTGACGAGGCGTTTTGTTGACATCGACCGCTGTTGACATCTAGTGATGTCAACATTACGGTCGGAGCATCGCTTCGACCACCCGCAAGGACGCGCCATGAACACCTCGGTCTACGACGATCAAGCCCACGCGATCAGGGCCCGCGATGTGCGGTTCGATTTCGACTCCGTCCCCATGCACTACATTCCGGGCGAGGTCATGGCGACCCACATCATCAACGTGATGCACCTGGTACTCCCGGAAGGGGAACGCGCGATGGCCGCGGCCCTCGCGGAGGCGCTGGCCTATATCGACGACGAGCGGCTGCGCGAAGAGGTGCAGGGCTTCATCGGCCAGGAGAATCAGCACGCCAGCTCGCACGCGCAGGCGCGTCGCCACCTGGAGTCGCTCGGCCTCGACGTAGCCCCGATGGTGGAGACGGTGGCCTGGCTGGTCGATCGGATGCTCGGCGATCACGGCCTGACCGGCCGCGCCAAACACGAGTGGCTGTGCGAGCGGCTGGGCCTGTTCGCGGGGATGGAGCACTACACCGCCGTCATCGGCGAATGGCTGCTCACCAACGACGTGCTCGAGGCCAAGAACATGCATCCGGCGATGCTGGACCTGATTCGCTGGCACGGCGCGGAGGAGGTCGAACACCGCAGCGTGGTCTACGACGCGTACATGCACGTCGACGGCGGATATCTGCGCAAGGCCCGCACCGCCGTGCTGGCCAGCTCGTCGCTGCTGGTGCTGTTCGTGGTCGCCGGCGGCTATCTGTTCGGCAAGGATCCCGACCCGCGCAAAGGGCGGTTCTGGCCGTTGCAGTTCCTCAGCGCCTCCGCCCGCGGCGTGGTGCCGCGCATGTCGACCTTCCTGACCGAGATTCCGCGGTATCTGCGGCCCGGATTCCATCCCTCCCAGCTCGGCAGTATGGACAACGCGCTGCGGTATCTCGCGCAGTCGCCGGCGGCGCGCGAGGGCCGGCGATGACGGCGGTGGCGTACCCGGTCGCCGCCGGCCGGCCGGAGTATCGGCCGTCGCTGCCGCTGCGTGCGGTCGGCGCGGTGTTCGACCTGTATCGCCGCGGCGTCACCACGGAACCGCCGATCGAGGTGCTGTCGCGACCGAATCCCGTGCGGCGCAGTGGTTTCGAACGTGAACTGATCGTCGCCCGGCGCGAGACGCAGGCGGGGGACGTGGTGGTGCTGACCCTGGTCGCGCCCTACGGCGGGCAGTTGCCGCGCTGGGTTCCGGGCGCGCACATCGACGTGCTCCTGCCCTCCGGGCGCCAGCGGCAGTATTCGCTCAACGGTGACCCGGCCGATCGCGGGAGTTATCGCATCGCCGTGCGCCATCTGCCCGAGGGCGGCGGCGGATCCGACGAGATCCATCGCGACGTGGCGGTGGGGGACCGGTTGCGCGTGCGCGGGCCGCGCAACGCCTTCGGCTATATCGACGCCCCGCACTACGTCTTCGTGGCCGGCGGCATCGGCATCACCCCCTTGCTGCCGATGGTGGCCGACGCCGAACGGCGCGGAATCGATTGGCGGCTGGTGTATCTCGGCCGCAGCCGGGCGACGATGCCGTTCCTCGACGAACTCTCGGCCCATCGCGGCGGACGGCTCGAGGTCCGGCCCGACGACGAATTCGGTATCGCCGACCTCGATCTGATTCTGGCCGACGTGCCGCGCGGCACCGCGATCTACGTCTGTGGTCCACCGCCGCTGATGGCCGCCGCGCTGGACACCGACGCCGCCCACGAGCCGACCGTCTCGGTCCACACCGAACGTTTCTCGCCGCTGCCGGTGCAGCAGGGCCGCCCGTTCCGGATCCGGTTGCGGCGCAGCGGTCACACCGTGGACGTGGCCGCCGACGAATCGGCCCTGGCGGCCATCGGCCGGGTCCTGCCCGACGTCGCCTATTCGTGCCGGCAGGGATTCTGCGGCACCTGCGCGGTGACCGTGCACGCCGGCGCGGTCGACCATCGCGATCGGCGGCTGAGTCCCGCCGAACGCGAGACCACCATGCTCACCTGCGTCTCGCGCGCGGCGGGCGACACTCTCGAACTCGACCTGTGAGCACGAGACCGGTTGTTTCGGGCAACGACGCCCGCACCGAAAGGAATTCGACGATGGCAGTATCCGAGAGCGCCCCCGCCGAACACACGCCGATCGCGGTGATCGGCGCCGGAGTCGCCGGAATCGGCCTCGCGGTGTCGTTGCGCGCGGCCGGATTCGAGGACTTCCTGATTCTCGAACGCGCCGACGATCTCGGCGGCACCTGGCAGGCCAACACCTATCCCGGCTGCGCCTGCGATGTGCCCTCGCACCTCTACTCCTATTCCTTCGCGCCGAATCCCGACTGGTCGCGCACCTACGGACGCCAGCCCGAAATCCTGGGCTATCTGCGCGATGTCGCCGAGCGCCACGATGTGGTGCGGCACATGCGTTTCGGCACCGATGTGGTGCGCGCGCAGTGGGACGAATCGCGGCGGCGGTGGCTCGTGCGCACCGACCGGGGAGTGCTCAGCGCCGATGTACTGATCTCGGCGGTCGGCCCGTTCAGCGAGGCGAAGATCCCGAATATGCCGGGGCGCGAGACCTTCCGCGGCACCCAGTTCCACTCGCTGCACTGGAATCACGAGCACGATCTGACCGGCGAGCGCGTCGCCGTGATCGGCACCGGCGCCTCCGCGGTGCAGTTCATCCCCGAGATCGCGCCGAAGGTGCGACGGCTCACGGTCTTCCAGCGCTCCGCCCCGTGGATCGTCTCCCGCCTGGATCGGTCCACCCTCGGCGTGGAGCGCGCGCTGCTACGCCGGGTGCCGCTGCTGGGCACCGCGCTGCGGGGCGCGTACTACGCGGGTATCGAGAGCTTCGGACTGGTCGGATTCGTCGACCGTCGCTTCCGCCATCCGTTCCAGGCGCTGTCGGGGATGCAACTGCGGCGCCAGGTCCGCGATCCGGCCCTGCGGCGGAAACTGACCCCGGACTACATGATCGGATGTAAGCGCGCGATCTTCTCCGACGCGTACTATCCGGCCCTCACTCGCGACAACGTCGACGTGGTGACGGAATCCATCGCCGAGATCCGCCCCGGGTCGATCGTCACCACCGACGGTGCGGAACATCCGGTCGACACCATCGTCTGGGGCACCGGGTTCGGCGCGATACCGAAGCTCTACGACCGGATCGAAGGCGTCGGCGGACTGACCGTGGCCGACCACTACCGTCGCCGGCCCAGCAGCTATCTGGGCGCGGCGATCGCGGGCTTCCCCAATATGTTCCTGACCCTCGGGCCGTTCGGCGCCGCCGGGAACCAGTCCGCGATCTTCATGATCGAATCGCAGATCGCCTACATCGTCGACGCGCTGAAAACCCTGCGCGACAACGATGTCGACCGCGTCGAGGTCCGCGCCTCGGTGCAGGACCGGTTCCTCGACGAGATGCGGCAGCGCAGTCGCGATACCGTGTGGCTGGGCGGCGGCTGCGACAGCTACTACACCACCGACAAGGGCGAGAACGCCGGGCTGTATCCGAACTGGAGTTTCGAATACCGCCGCCGCGTCGCGAGTTTCGACGCGGACTCCTACCTGCTGTCGCGCCACGTAGCGGATCCGACCACCGCAGAGATGAGCAGTATCCGATGATCACAGGACCGTTCGATATGGTGCGCACGCTGCTGGCCCCGGTGCTCGGCGGAGGTGAGCGACTCGACGTGCGCGACAAGGTCGTGGTGATCACCGGCGGCGCCGCCGGCATCGGCTACGAGCTGGCCCGGCTGCTCTACGACCGCGGCGCCTACGTCGCGCTGTTCGATATCGACGCCGAGGCCGTGCGCGCGGGCGCGGCCGCACTCGGCATCCGGGCCGTCGCGATCGCCGTCGACGTGGCCGACCGGGAGGGGGTGCGGCTGGCTGTCGGACAGGTCCGGGAGAACTTCGGGCGCATCGACGTGGTGGTGGCCAACGCCGGCGTGGTCCCGCGCCCGGCCACCGTGCGGCTGCTCGATCCCGAGGAATTCGACCGGGTGCTGGCGATCAACCTCACCGGCGCCTTCAACACCGTCCAGCCCGCGCTCGACGACGTCATCGCGGCGCACGGTCACGTCGTCGTGGTCTCCTCGTGTGCCGCGTTCGCACCCGGAATGGGCGGTTCGCCGTACATGGTGAGCAAGGCCGGGGTGGAACAGCTCGGGCGCGCGCTGCGGGTGGAACTCGGCGGAACGGGCGCCTCGGCCGGAATCGCCTATTTCGGCGTGGTGGAGACGGCGATGACCCACGACACCCTGGACGAGGACGAGCTGGGCGCCGAATTCGGTGCGCTGCTGCCTTGGCCGCTGAATCAGCGCATCACCGCCCGGCGGGCCGCCGAGGTGATCGCCGGTGCCATCGAACGCCGGTCCGCGCGCACGGTGGCGCCCGCGGGGTGGGAGCCGTATGCCCTGCTGCGGGGCGCGGTGAACGTGGCCCTGGATCACAAGCTGAGCGTCGACGAACGGGTGCGCTCGCTGACGCAGCGGCTCGAACAGCGCATCCTCGCAGATCGCGGCCGGTAACCGGGTTCGCAAATCTGAGAGATTTCAAAGGATCGGCACAGCCTCCGATCAGGACCGATCGGCACCATGGAACCCGAGGATCCACTCGGGGAGATGAGGTGTGCGATGGTCGATATCGAGATCACGGGTACGACGGTGACCGTCCATGTCCGTGGCACGCACCGTTTGCTCTCGCTGTGCGAACGGGTGCGCTTCGACCTGTCCCACGTCGTGGCCGTCGCGCCCGCCGAGGTCGATCTGCGGCCGCCGTGGATGCGCGCGCCCGGCACCTTCTTCCCGGGCGTGATCGCGGCCGGTGTCTTCCGCGGCAAAGGCCGCAAGGAGTTCTGGGATACCCGCTTCGACGGCCGTGGGGTGCGGATCGAACTGACCGGCACCGAATTCAGCCGGATCGTCGTCGACGTGGAGGAGCCGGACGAGATGCGCCGGATGCTGGCGCGCGCCGCTGCCGCCTGAGTCCCCGCTCGCGCGCCCCGAACGGGGTGAAACACGCTGCCTCACAGCCCATTGCGACACGCCGAATCGGCGTGCCGCGCGCGACACGCCGAATAAGTCTGGCATTGGGGCTAATCCGCAGTTTCGCAGATGGCGGTTCATCGACTATGAATGGCATGTGCCGTTCCCACTTCGTGAACACTTGCCGGCCACCGTATCTCACCGGGCGGTGGTCTAGTTGACCGTCGAACACCCCGGAGAAGATGAGGTCAGGCAGCTCGCGCGACGGGTCGAGAAGGCCCGCGGGCGGCTTGCGTACCAGTTCGATCCGGCGCTGACCGAGGCCCTCTCCGAGAACGAGCTGCAGGCCGAACGTGAACTCGCGGAGAAGATCCGCGAGCAGGAACGCGAACAGCGCTGGAAAAATGTACAGGCGGCGGCATCGACGTCCGACCGCGCCAGGCAGACCTCCGAAGCGATCGCGAAGGCCGATATGCGAGATCTGTTGATGGCCCGCAAGGCAATTGCGGCGCAGAGACGAGAATCCAGCCCGCACGCCAAGGTGGCGTCGCTGTATCGGCATCGCGCCTGGTCGATGCGCGCTCTCGCGGGTGTGGTCATCGCCGGCATGCTGTGGTCGGCCGTCAACGTCCAGCACAACATCGCTCCCGGGGGTCCCACCGATCCGCTGTACTGGTTCAGCTACCTGCTCGAAGGCATGATCAGCGTCTGCCTGGTCATCATCATGATCGGCACCAACAAGGTCGCCGAATGGGGCATCCTGGAGAGCCGCCGCCAGGTCGCGCTCGCCGAACTGGCCCTGCTGGCGCTGACCGTCGGCCTCAACACCTACCCGTACCTGCGCAGCGGCGACTGGTACAACGTCGGCGTGCACGCCGTGGCGCCGGTGATGATCGGTGTGGCGCTGCTGGTGCACGACGCGGCCAGCCAGCGCTACGGCCAGGCCATCACCCAGGCCACCGATCAGATCCGCGATCTGCCCGACCCGGCCGAACAGATCCGCCGCAGCATGCCGACCTTCGTCAGCTTCATCCGGCAGTCCGCGCCCGATACCCGCCCGGCCCCGATGGCCGCGCTGCCGGGCGCCGGCGACACCGCCACCGAGGCGCCGGCCACCGAATCCGCGCGCACGGTGGAGACGGTCGATCCGATCGTCGAGCCGGACATCTGGACCCCGAAGAAGTCCTCGGGTCGCCGGTCCGATACCGACGCGGCGGATTCGGTCGCCGACGGCAAGGCGAGCAAGGCCCCGAAATCCGAGGCCGCGGACGACGACTCGGATCCGCTGAGCGCCTACGACACCGGCCAGTTCCGCATCGCGGACAGTCTCGAGCAGGAACTCGAACAGATCCGTGCCGAGCGGAAGGCGGCCCGCGCCGCGAAGCAGCGCGCGGCCTCCAACGGCTCGATCATCGACTGATCCATACCCCGGTACGTCCCCTCGTACCGTCTGCACAACAGCCCGGCGCGACCAGCGCCGGGCTGTTGTCGTTCCCGACCGGCGTGGCATGGGTCACAACCGGCCGCCTCCGGCTACAGTGCCTGCGGTCAGCGCAATCATTGCCGGCGTTTTCGGGTTTCGTGGGGAAGTTCGAGGAGGCGTGGTGAGTATCCGCAAGCAGGCGCTCGGGTTCGGCGCATTCGCCATCGTCTCGGTTCTGGTCACGGTGGTGATCTGGAATACGCTGGCGCGCACGGTGAACGGCCCCACCGACCGTTATTCGGCGATCTTCAGCGATGTGCTCGGGCTGCGGCCCAACGACGACGTGCGCATCGCCGGTGTGCGGGTCGGCAAGGTCACCGCGATCGGCTTCGACGTCAACCCCCAGACCAACAAGCATCTGGCGAAGGTGACCTTCGAGGTGCAGCGCGATCAGCACCTCTACAGCGACACCAAGGCGCTGGTCCGCTATCAGAACCTGATCGGTCAGCGGTATCTCGCGCTGGCGCCCGGCACGGCGCCGGATTCGCGCCTCCTCGCGGCCGGTGGGCGGATCCCGCTGGAACGCACCGAGCCCTCCTTCGATATCTCGGCGTTCCTCAACGGTTTTCAGCCACTGTTCGAGAATCTGCTCCCGGAGCAGGTGAACGACCTGTCGACGACGTTGATCCAGGCGCTGCAGGGCGACGGGGTGTCGTTGTCCGCCTTCATCACCCAGGCCGCCGCACTGGCCACCGACTTCGAGCGGCGCGACGCGATCCTGAAAGACATCATCACGAACCTGTCCGGGGTGATGTCGGGCCTGGCCCGGCGCAGCGACGAACTGGAAACCCTGATCACCCAGACCCGCGCGCTGATCAGCGGCCTCTACGACCAGGGGCAGTCGCTGCTGGCCTCGACGCAGCAGATCGCCGGTGCCACCGATAGTTTGGTGGCGATGGTCTCGCAGGTGCAGCCGAAGCTGGCCCCCGCGCAGAACTCCACCCGGGACGCCCTGACGCTGCTGATAAACAACGGCGCGAAATTGGATCAGGCCGCGATCGATCTGCCCGGAATCCTCTCCGATGTCGGCAAGTTCTCCGGGGACGGGACCTACGCCACCGCGTATCTGTGCTCCCTCGACATCTCGCTGTACGGCATCCTGTTTCCGCGTGGATTGTTCTCGCAGATCGGCGGGCACAACCAGTCGGCGGTCTGCCGCCCCTGACCCCATGACGCCAACGGGCCCGGCTCCGAAGCAGGAGCCGGGCCCGTTGTTCGTGCGCTCAGGCGCGACTGCGGATCGCCTTGTAGATGACCAGAATGATCACGGCACCGACGATCGCGCCGAGGAAAGTGTGCTGGACGGGCGGGTGGACGCTGAACTTGTGCGGGGCGAAGACCAGACTGCCCAGGGTCCCGCCGACGTAACCGCCGACGATGCCCAGCACGATGGTCAGAATCCAGCCGAAGTTCTCCTTACCGGGAACCAGGAGGCGAGCGATCGCACCGGCGATGAGGCCGATGATGATCATCGTGATGATACCCATGGTGAATCTCCTTGCGGGCAACCTGTAGGGGACCCGACGGTAGCAGGGGAAAGGGCCTGTTCGCAGGCACACGACGTCGCCCCAGGCGAATTCGCGCCCGAGGCGAAGGGTGGGCCGGCCGATTACAGGTCGACGGGAGTTTTCTTGGCCACGCTGCGGACCTCGACGGCGTAGATCATCTCCATCACGCCCATGAAGATCAGCCACCAGCCGACGACCAGTGCCAGCACGGTGATCGAGTGGATGGGCCAGACCACCAGTGCGATACCACCGATCAACAGCAGGATGCCGAAGAAGATCGACCAGCCGCGACCCGGAACCCCTTGCGGCGTTTCGGCTCCCGCGACCATGGCGGCGATGCCGCGGAACAGCCAGCTGATGCCGATCCACAGGCCCAGCAGCACCAGGGAGTTGCCGATGCTGCGGAAGGCGAAGAAGGCGAGGATGAACGACAGGATGCCGCTGATGAGGGTCAGCACCCGGTAGCCGGTGCTGACGTGTGGGCCGAAGGCGGCGATCAACTGCAGAATTCCGGAGATCAGCAGGTATACGCCGAACAGAATGCCGGCCACGGCGAGCGTCGGACCGGGCCAGACGAGCACGATAATCCCGACGATCACCGACAGCAGGCCGATGACCAGCAATGATTGCCATGCGCCACGGGCCAATTGGTGCAATGGCCCCACGTAAACTCCCTCTTTGCTGGTTGTCATGTGGGCAGGATAAGTCCAGTGGATGTGATAGCGGGCAATTAACCAGTATCGAACGAGTTACGGTGTGCGAGTGGGAGCGGCAGCGGGGATGGCGAGAATTCGCGCCGCAAGGCCGCCCGATGCACGAAATCGGCGCAGCGCCCCGCCCCGGCGGGAGTTTTCGCATCGGCCGGTGCGCTGGATAGCCGGATATGCCTCCCGGATCACACCCTGATCGAGCGCGGGCCCGCAGTCCCGCGGTCGAGACCCCTTACCGGGAGATGGAGTGCTCATGATTCTCGTAACCGGATCCACCGGAACCGTCGGACGTGCCGTGATCGATCACCTGCTCGCCGTGGGCGAATCGGTCCGTGCCCTGACTCGTCGTCCCGCTGCCGCCGCGTTGCCACCGGATGTGGAGGTGGTCGGCGGCGATCCCGGGCGACCGGACACGTTGACATCCGCCCTCCGCGGTGTCTCCCGGGTGTTTCTGCTGTCGACCGGCCCGGATCTCGCCGAACACGACCGCAATATCGCGACCGCGGCCGCGCGGGCGGGGGCCGAGCGCATCGTGAAGCTGTCCTCGGGGCGCGCCGGCGATGCCGAGGCGACCGATCCGATCCCGGCCTGGCATCGCGCCGGTGAGCGTGCGGTTGTCGACAGCGGGCTCGCGTGGACGATCCTGCGCCCCTTGGGCTTCATGTCCAACGCTCTGCACTGGGCGCCGACGGTCCGCGAGCACGATACGGTCTACGCGCCCTACGGACACGGGCGTATCGCGGTGATCGACCCGGCGGATATCGCCGCGGTCGCCGTCGCCGCACTGGTCGAGGCGGGGCACGACGGCCGTATCCATACGCTGAGCGGGCCGCAGGCGCTGACGCCGGGGGAGCAGACCGGGATTCTGTCGGAGGTTCTGGGGCGGCCGCTGCGCTATGTGCCCACCGAACCGGCGCAGGCGCATGCCGCCCTGCTCGCCGCCGGGGTCGACGAGGTCATGGCCGACGCGATCATGGCGCTGCGGGCCACCGCGCTGGATTCGTTCACCTCGGTGATCCATCCGGGGGTTGAGCAGATCACCGGCCGCCCCGCCCGCACGTTCCGGGAATGGGCCCTCGACCATCGCGCCGACTTCGAATAGGCCACGGCCGCAACGGATCCCCGTCGTCCGCGCCGGTCGTCGGCGGTCGGCGCGGCGGCGATGGATAGGCTGGGTGCGGGTATCGACACCTGTCCACCGCTGCGCAGAATCGAGGCGTCATGGAACTGAGTCTGCACTACTGGAACTTCTCGACTCCCGCCGATCCGGCGCGCACCGCCGGTGCCATCGCGGAGACCGCGCGGATCGCCGAGGAGGGCGGTTTCACCGAATTCACGGTGATGGATCACTACTTCCAGATGGAACACACCGGGGTGGCCGAGGAGCCGATGCTCGAGGCCTACACGACCCTGGGGTACGTCGCCGCGCTGACCGAGCGGCTGCGCCTGGCCGTGCTGGTGACCGGGGTGATGTACCGGCATCCCGGTCTGCTGGCCAAGATCGTCACCACCCTGGATGTGCTGTCGGGCGGGCGAGCCCAGCTCGGTATCGGCGCCTCCTGGTACGAGCGGGAGCAGCGCGGGCTGGGGGTGCCGCTGGTGCCGATGGGGGAGCGCTTCGAACGACTCGAGCAGACCCTGCAGATCTGCCTGCAGATGTGGAGCGACGACAACGGCCCGTATCACGGTACGCACTACCGGTTGGACGAAACACTGTGTGTACCAGCGCCGTTGAGCCGTCCGCGGCCGCCGATCCTGATCGGTGGTGGCGGCGAGAAGAAGACCCTGCTGCTGGTCGCCCGCTACGCCGACGCGTGCAATCTGTTCGCCTCCTCGCCCGAGGACGTCGCGCACAAACTCGACGTGCTGCGCGCGCACTGCGCGGCGGAGGGACGCGATTACGACGCGATCCGCAAGACCGCCACCTATATCGGCCCGGTCGTGAACGATCCGGACGCTTTCGTCGCCGATGCCGAACGCTATGCGGCACTGGGGATTACGCAATTCGACATCATGCCCGACCGTGATCCGGTCGAATACGCCGAACGCGCGGCGGAGCTGGTGCCGCGGCTGCGTTCACTCTGATCCGTTCACCCCGATCCCTTCACCGCGATGCGCGGCCGTAATCGCCGAAGGCCGGTTCCAGCAGATCGAAGATCCGCTCGGCCTCGGCGGTGACGGTGGCCGCGACATGGTGGCGCGAGGCGCCGGAGAGTTGTAGCTGCTGAATCCGCTCGAACAGCAGTCGGCAGGCCGCCGCGAACTGGGCGGCGGCGGCCCGCCGCAGCAGATCGTCACCGGGCAGTACCTCGGCCAGGGCCTGTTCGCGCAGTTCGTGGAGTTCACGCATCCGCGCGGTGAGCGTAGGGCTGCCGGCGAGCATGCGGCTGAACTCCGGTCCCGAGAAGCCGAGGTCGGCGGCGTGATCCTGTGCCGCGGTACGGAACCGGCGGCGCAGCGCGTCGAGGGCCGATTCGTTGGCGGCGCGGGCGGTCACCGCCGCGGCGAGGGCTCCGACGAACTGTTCGTGATAGTCCAGCGCCAGATCCTCCTTGCGGGGGAAGTAGTTGGTGACGGTCTTCTTCGCCACCCGTGCGGCCTCGGCGATCTCGGCGATCGTGGTCGCCTCGAATCCGCGCTCGATGAACAGCCTGGTCGCGGTGTCGGAGATCTCCTGGCGGGTCTGCTGCTTCTTGGTCTCCCGCAGTCCCGGGGGTGCGCTGGTCATGGACCAAAATATTACCACCGACATAAAAATCGCCTTGACGTACGTTGAGACTTCCGCCTAATCTTACGTCGGTAGTAAGAATTCGATGAGGCTGCCCGGCAACCGCTGCCGGGTCATCCGAGTCTCAGTCGCGGCCGCATGCCGCCCCGGTCGAAAGGCGCTGTCAGTGCGCGCAATTCAGTTCACTCCCGACGCGGATCGCCTCGCCCGTGCCCGGATCGTGGAGATCGAGCGTCCCGTGCCCGGCCCCGGGCAATTGCTGGTCCGCACCGCGTTGACCGGGGTGAGTGTCGGCCTGGTGCGGATGCTGCGGGCCGACGCCTCGGCGAATCCCGGCGGGGAGATGGTCGGAACGGTGGTCGCGGTGGGCTCCGGCCTCGAAGAATCCTGGATCGGCGCCCGCGTGGGTGGGGTGGTGTTCGCCTCGTTGTATGCCGAATACGTCTGTGCCACACCGGCGATGGTCACCGAGATCCCGGCCGGAGTGCCGGCGGCCGATGCCCTGGCGGTGGTGCGTGGCGGCCTGGTCGCGATGGGCGTGGTGCACGCCGCGAAATCCGTTGCGGGCAGCGCGGTTCTGATCACCGCGGCCGCCTCCGGGGCCGGACATCTGGCGCTTCGGCTCGCCCGGGCGGCCGGAGCGACCCGGGTGGTCGCCGCGGTCGGATCGGCCGGCAAGTTCGATTTCGTGCGGGAGTGCGGCGCCGATGCCGCGGTGACCTACGACCGTCCGTGGTCCGAGACCTTCGATATCGTGCTCGACGGTGTCGGTGGTGACCTGGTGCAGCGCGGGGTGGACAGCCTGGGACCACACGGCACGCTGGTCGCCTTCAGCGCGGGGGGCGGCGCGGTCGATACCTCCACGCTGCTGGGTGAACTCAAAACGGTCACCGGTTTCTCGATGGGATTGTTGTCGCGGACCGAGCCGCAACTGATCGAGCGGTATCGGGCGCAGTTGTGGAAGCTGTTGGAGGAGAACATGTTACGGCCGCATGTGGAGGTGCGTGACTGGGCCGAGCTGGATGCCGTCGTCGATCTGATCGCGACCCGCCGCACCGTGGGGCGGATGGCGATCAGCGCCGGACCCGCCCCGTGGTGAGCCCGCTAGCTCACAACACCGCTTGGGTCTGGGTGACCTTGCCGACGAGTTTGCCCGCGTCGTCATGGATTTCGGTCTCCACCACGATGAAACTGCGCCCCGCGTGCAGCGGCGTCGACGAGGCCACCGCGTAACCGGACCGTACCGCCCGCAGGAAGTTCGTCTTCGACTCCACGGTCGTGGTGCCCTGTTTGCCCTCCGGCAGATTCAGGTACGCGCACACCGCGCCGGTGGCGTCGGCCAGCGACATCAGCACCCCGCCGTGCAGGACGCCGCCCAGCGTGCACAGGCTCTCGTCCCATGCGAGCCGGCTGCGCACCAGCTTCGGCCCGTGCTCGAGCACCTCGACCCCGAGCTTCTCGGTGAACGGCATGGTGCTGTGGAACAGCCGGGTTCCTTCGGTATCGATCATGATGTCGAGCTTGCCGGTACGCGTGCGCGAGGTCCATTACCTTCGGGGTAACGATCGCGGGCGGGCCGCATCGGCCACCAGTTCAGCGGGCCCATCAAGCGCACCAGCGCCGGCACCAGCAGCATCCGCACCAGCGTGGCGTCGATGATCAGCGCCACGATCATGCCGAGGCCGAGGAATCGCATCGGGGTCAGCGGGGACAGCGTGAAGGCGCCGGTGATGAACACCAGAAGCGTTGCGGCGGCGGTGATCACGCGGGCGGTGCGAACCGTGCCGGTGCGGACCGCGGACACGGTGTCGCAACCGGCGTCGCGGGCCTCGACCATGCGCGAGAGCAGGAAGACCTCGTAGTCGGTGGAGAGACCGAAGACGACGGCGATGATCAGCACCATCATCCCCGCCGAGAGCGGTCCCACGCTCACGTGCAGCAGGTCGGCCAGATGGCCCCGGCAGAAGATCCAGGTCAGGATGCCGAAGGTCGCCGCCAGGCTGAGGAAGGCCAGCAGTACCGCCTTGACCGGCAGCACCGCCGAGCGGAACGCCGCGCCGAGCAGGATCAGCGTGGCGAGCACCATCACCGCGATCATCAGCGGCATCCGGGAGGTGATGGCCGCGACGCTGTCCACGGTGGCCGCGGTGTCGCCGCCGACCTGGATGTCGACACCGTCGGGTGGGTCGAGTTCCCGTATACGCGTGACGGTTTCGGTGGCGGCGGGGGAGCGATCGGGGTCGTCCAGCGCCGCGTGCAGCACGACCGCGTCGTCCACCGTGGCGAGTCGCTGCACGTCGTGCACACCCGGGACCGCGCCGAGCGCGCGGATCGCGGCGGCCGTGGGCCGGGAGTCGGGTGGGGCGCCGTCACCGCGCAGCAGGACGGTCGCGCCGCTGCCGGCCTCCGGGAACCGGGTGGCGAGTTCGTCGACGCCGGCGCGCACGGCATTGCCCGCAGGCAGGGCCGTGTGGTCGACATCGCCGAGGCGGACGCCGAGCACCGGGGTGGCGAGTACGAGCAGCAGTCCGCCGACGGTGACTGCCACGACTCCGGGCCGGCGCACCACCGCGTCGACCACCCGGCCCCACCACCGCTCCGCGCGCCGCTGTCCGCGGTCGAAGGCGTCGCGGCGCCAGCTCCAGGCGCCGACGCGGTGACCGAGCAGTGCGAGCGCGGCCGGCAGAACGGTCAGTGACAGCCCCGCGGCCAGCAGTACCGCCGCGATGGCCCCGAAGCCCAGCGACCGCAAGACGGCCTGCGGGAAGACGAACGTGCCGGCGAAGGCGCAGGCCAGCAGCAGCGCCGAGAATCCGACGGTGCGACCGGCGGTGGCCAGGGTGCGGGTCACCGCCTCGGGCACCGCGGCACCCGCGGCGAGTTCCTCCCGGAATCGGGTGACCACGAACAGCCCGTAGTCGATGGCCAGGCCGAGCCCCAGCAGCGAGGCCACGTTCACGGCGAACACACTCACCTCGGTGACGTGTGCGATCACCCCGACCGCGCCCAATGAGCCCACGACGGCGAGCACACCCACCAGCAGCGGCAGGCCGGCGGCGACCACCCCGCCGAACACCAGCACCAGAATCGCCAACGTTATCGGTAGCGAGACCGATTCGGCGAGAACGAGATCGTGGCGGGACTGGCGGTCGATCTCGTCGGCGAGTGCGCTGTAGCCGGTGAAGCGCACCGAGACGCCGGGAACGGTCAGCGCCGCGGCGATATCGTGGTAGGCCGCGATGCGCCGATTGTCGTCACCGGCGGCGAACACCACCGCCAGCCCCTGCCGGCCGTCCGCCGACCGCAGGAAACCCTGGCGCGGTGGGGCGTTGTTCCAGTAGGTCTGCACCGGCTGGGCCAGCAGCGCCGGATCGATGTGGTCCACCGCCTGCTGGACGCGCGGGCCCAGTGCGGTGAGGTCCTGTCCGTCGGGCGCGGTGTAGATCGCGATCACATCGGGGTTCTGCCGGCCCAGATGCGCGGTGACGACCCGGTCGACGAGCGCGGATTCGCTTCCGGGATCGGCGAATCCGGCCGCGCTCACTCGCTGCTGGACGTCGGCGCCGAACAGTCCGCACACGATCGCCACACCGATCGCCGCCAGCAGAACCAGTGTCGGGCGGGTACCGACGATCCGCGCCCAGCGCGTCATGCGAGGACCGAATCCGGTTGCGGCAGGCCGCTTTCCAGTGTCGCCGCGATGCGGTCCAGTAGCGTTTCGAGCCGATCCTCGATGCCGTGGCCGTTGCGCGCGGAGACCGTCAGCTCGGTGCGGCCGCCGGCCTCCACCATCGCGAACAGCAGCGGCATCGCGACGCTGTGCTGCGGCAACACCCGCACCGACGTGGGCGACCAGCCGGGCACCGCCAGTTCGCTCGGATCGAAGCGGCCCATATGCGAGACCGTCGCCGAGGCGAGGTTGCGCCCGAAGCGTGCGCCGAGCGCGTTGGTGGTCCGCAGAATGGTGCGGCCGACGGCATGCGGCGCGTTGGCGATCGCGCTGGCAGCCAACTGGTTGAGTTCGGTGCGTTCCCGCAGACCCGCGCGCATGTCTTCGCGCACCTGCCGCCAATCCTGGTCGGGCCGGATGTCGAGGAACAGCGGCAACGCCAGATTCGCCGTCGACCGCAGTTGGGGGTCGTGGCGGCGCAGATCGACCGGCACCATGATCCGCTGCGTGCTGCCCGCGGCGTCGGCCAGCAGCGCCGACACTCGCGCCACCGCACCGGAACCGGTGGCGGCGATACTGCGGTGCCGCAGCAGATGCCGGGGGCTGCCCACCTCCTGACGGCCGTGACCGACCGCCGCGCGGAAGCGGGGAATCATCGCGGTGGGGCGGCCGGGTGCGCCGAGGCGCCGTACCAGTTCCCGGTCGGCGACCGGGTCGCGCAGTTCCTCCGGCTGCTCGCCGCGCAGCGCGGCGAGGACGTTGCGGGCCCACAGCACCATGCCCATCCCGTCCATGACGCCGTGGAACACCCGGAAGATCACTGTGACCGGGTCGCCGGTCAGCAGCAGCACCTCACAGGTGGTCTCCGGGGTGGGGCCGATCGCCGACGCGAGGACCGGATCCGCCTCGAGGCGGCCGTAGTTCACGACGTGACCGGGAATCTCGCGCACGGCGGGCGGCACACCGGTGTCCACCCAGTACTTGCCCTCGCACCGCAGCCGCGCGCCCGGGCAGGCGGCGGCCGCGACCGCGACCGCCCGGCGCAACCGCTCCGCGTCGAGGGTCCCGGTTCCCGGAATCGCCAGTTGCATCAGAAACGGCGGCGCCATATCCCGCATCGGGAAGTACATGCGCTCGGTGGGCGAGATCCGCCGCCGGAAGACGGTACTCATGATCGGCTCCTGACTATGGGTTATCGCAGCTCGCGGGTGAGTTGCTCGATACCGCCCTCGGATTCGAGCCAGGACAGGAACCGGGCCAGGCCCTGTTCGCGGTCGATGATCGGCGCGTAACCGAAATCCCGTGCCGCCGCGCCGGTGTCGTAGGTCGCGGTGCGAGTCAGCAACGCCACCACATAGCGCGACAGCGGTGGCGACCAGCGCCGTGCGATCGCCGGTACGCGCCAGACGGTTTCGATCACCGAGACGGCGGCCGCCAGCACCCGAGGATCGGGTCGCCGGCTGGGCGCCGGGTAGCCGAGCCCGCCCGCCACCTCGGCGAGAAAGGCCCACACGTCGGTCCTCTCCGCGTCGGCGACGAAATAGGCCTTGCCGCCGACCCGGTCGGAGGTGGCGGCGCCCAGGCATGCGTGCACGATGTTGTCGACATGGCACAGCGACGCCTGGACCGAGCGGCCGAACGACAGATCGGGCAGACGTCCCTGCGCGGTCCGGCCGAGCAGGCGCACGATCGGCCCGGAGCGGTCGCCGGCTCCCCAGATCGCGCGCGGCCGCAGCGCGCAGGTGGTGAAACCCGCGGTGTCGGCGGCCAAGACGGCGCGCTCGGCGGCGGCCTTGGTCTCGGAGTAGAGGTTCAGATAGTGGCGCGGATACGGCACCGATTCGTCGATGTCGATCTGATCGCCGCCGTCGCGATCCATCAGGGCGCTCGGGCTCGAGATGAACACGAATCGCGTCGCGCCCGCGGCCCGGGCGGCGCCCAGCAAAACTTCGGTGGCGCGCAGGTTTTCGGCGCGAAACTGTGCGCGGGTGCCGCGCTCGTCGACGCGGGCCGCACTGTGGAACACCACATCGACTCCGGCGCAAGCGCGTTCGAGCGACGCTTCGTCGGTGAGGTCGCCGAAGGCGACCCGCACACCGTCGAGATCGGGCAGATCACCGAGGTTGCTGGTGCGCCGCGCGAGCACGGTCACCTCGTGGCCGCCCTCGCGTACCAGGCGGCGGACCAGCGCGCCGCCGAGAAATCCGGATGCGCCCGTGACGAGTGCCTTCACCGTTCGTTCTCCTCGAAAGATGCCGTGCCGCAAACTATTTCGGTACGCCACCAGGTGAGCCCGAACAGCTGCGTCATGAGGGCCGTGTGCAGGCGGGAGCGGCCGCTGCCCCGTGCGGCGCGTAACGCGACCGGAATCTGGGCGGCGTGCACGCCGATGCTGAGCACCGCGTCGATCCACCACAGGGTTCGCAGCCAGCGGCGGCCGGAGTCCCGGATCGCCGGACCGGCCAGCAGAAACAACCACCCGGCAATCGGAATGCACCGCAGTGCCACGACTTTCATCGTCATCGTGCCGCCTTCGCGGTCTGCCGGGTCGCCCACACCGCGAGCTGCTCGCGCCCGATCTTGGCGTTGTGCCGGATATCGACCGGGAAGTTCGGATGGAACAGGAAGTCCGAAATCTTCGTGGTGAGCTCGAATTCCGCGCCACGGGCGCGCAACGCGGCGGTCACGTCGTCGCGGTCGGCGTCCGCGCGCAGTTCCACACACAGCACGGGGCGCTGCGCTCCGGCCGGGCCCACCCCGACCAGCGCCGTGCGCGCCACACCGGCGACGGCGTTGAAGATCTGTTCGACCTGCACCGTGAACATCGGCCCGTCGGCGGTGCGTACTCGCTGGGATTTGCGCCCGCAGAACCAGATTCGTCCCTGATCGTCGATCCACGCCAGATCGCCGGTGCGATGCCAGACGGTCTCGCCGTCGACGATCTTGCCCGTCGCGTTCGCCGCGGCGGGCCAGTAGTAGCGGGTGCTCACATTCGGCCCGGCCACCACCAGTTCGCCGATGCCGCCGGTGGCCATCACGTCGCCCTCGCGAGCCTGCGCGTCCGCCCAGGTGGGCAACGGGTCGTCGGTGATCGCCACGATGCGCGCCCGCACCCGGTCGGCAGGGCGGCCGATGCAGGTGCCCGCACCGGCGCGGGCGCGTCCGGACAGGCCGTCCAGCAGCTCACGCGATTCGATCGTCGACATCGGCAGTGCCTCGGTGGATCCGTATCCGGCGTAGACCAGCACATCCTCGTCGAGCACCGCGCGCAGGCCGGCGATACACCAGTCCGGGACCGGCGCGCCCCCGGAGTAGATACTGCGCAGCGTCGGCAGCCGGGTGCCGGTCTGTTCGAGATGCCGGAGCAGCGGGATCAGCACGGCGGGGGAGGCGAACATGGTGCGCACCCCGAATCGGCCGATGGCGTCGGCCACGTGTGCCGGATCGGTCGAACCCACCTTGCTGGGGATCAGCGGCGGCAGGACGCACTGGGAGCCGAGCAGCAGATCCAGGATGCCGACCAGCGGCAGCGTGATCAGCGAGGTCTGCGGGGGTACGTGGCCGCGCGCGGCGTGGACCTGCTCGACCATGGCCGACAGATTGCCGTGGGTCATCTCCACGGCCTTGGCGGGTCCGGTGCTCCCGGTGGTGAAGGCGATCATCAGCAGGTCGCCCTCGGGCGCCGGCGTGCGCTCCGGCGCGGTGCCGGACGGGCGGCGACCCCAGCTGCCGAAGGTCGCTCCGCCCCAGAACCACCGCCGCCCGACCGTGACCGCGACCCGGACCCCGCGGAAGTAGCGGCGGAACAGCACTCGCGCCGCATGCGCCTGCGGAATGCCGATGAACGCCTCCGCGTCGGCCGCCTGCAGGCACCGCAGCATCCGGCGCAGTCCCATGCCCGGATCGATGACCACCGGAACGGCCCCGATCTTCAACAGGCCCAGCATGATCGCGTACAGCTCCGGCCCGGGCAGCACCAGCACGATCGTGCGTGTTCCGCTGCCCACGCCCGCGGCGGTGAGCCGCTCACCGATCGCGTCGGACCAGCGATCCAGGTCGGCGTAGCTCAGCCGCCGATAGTGCGGTGTGGGCGTGTGCCCGGCGTCGGCGAAGTACACCGCGGTGCGGTCCGGTGCCGCGGCGGCGACCACGCGGAACCGGTCGACCGCGCGCCAGTAGGTACCGCTCACGCCGCCGCACCGGCCGCGACCGGCAGGCGGTACATCGCGGCCGCCGCCGACGGTCCCGCGCCCGCCGCGACGAACAGCACGGTGTCGAAGCCGATGAGCGAATCCTCCTCCACCGCACGGTGATAGGCCAGCGGCAGCGAGGCGGTGTGCGGATCGCCGGCGGACAGGTCGGGGGTGCGGACCGCGCCGATACCGAGGGTGTCCGCCAGCAACAGCGGGAACTTCGGGGTGGGCGTGGACGCGATGAGAACCGTTGCGGCGGGATCGATTCCGTCGGCGTCGAGGGCGCGCCGTCCGGCGTCGGCCGCGATCTCCAGCAGCCGATCCTCGAATCCGGGTTCGCGTTCCACCGTCATCAGTCCGCGTCCGGCGGTACCCATCGTGGTGACGTCGACATACGACTGCACCGCGGGGGAGCCCGAACCCGCGACGGTGTGTACGCGGCCGAAGCCCACCGGCTCGTCGGTGTGCTCGAGCAGCAGCGCGGCACCGGCGGTGGCGTAGGGGAATTCGTCGTCGGCCGCCGATCGGGCGAGCGACGGATGGGTGTCCCCGGAGACGATCAGGACATGGCCGGACGCGGCGGTTTCGAGAATCGACTGGGCGACCTGGACCGCGTTGAGCACACCGGTGGCGCCGTTCATCAGGTCGAACGAGAACGAGCGCGGATCGCCGAACCGGTAGTCCAGTCCGATCCCCGCCTCCTTCTGGATCAGCGCCGACACCGCCGGTTCCACGGTGTTGGAGTCGCGGAAGATGCCCGCGTTGATGAGCACCCCGACCTGCTCCGGCGCCACCCCGGCGCGTTCGAGGCTGCGCCGCGCGGCGCGGCCACTGTGCTCGACGATGCTGAACGTGTCGCTCTCGCGACTGATTCCGGTGGATGTGATGGCAACGCCCATGACCAGTACCTCAGACCTTCAGAGACGAAATCGTGGTGGACAGGAAGCCGCCGACCACGCCGGAGGCGGCCGGAACCATCAGCAGTTTCGAGCCGGCCGGGATCTCCCCGCGGCTCAGATGGTCGTGCAGCACGATGAAATGCGAAGTGCTCGAGGTGTTCCCGTATTCGGTCAGCACATTGAGGTCGGGCGGCATCGGGGCGCCGAATT
Source organism: Nocardia kruczakiae NBRC 101016 (assembly GCF_001612965.1). Taxonomy (GTDB): domain Bacteria; phylum Actinomycetota; class Actinomycetes; order Mycobacteriales; family Mycobacteriaceae; genus Nocardia; species Nocardia kruczakiae. The sequence continues at coordinate 94,810 of NZ_BDBL01000024.1, read as the reverse complement.
CCCGTTCCGCGATGGCGTTCATGTACGGGATCGCCGCCGCGCCGAACTGATGATGGATGACGAAGTCGAAGTTCTCCTCGGCGAACGTGGTACCGCGCTTGTCGTAGAACATGCGCTGGGTGTCGGTCCACAGCAGGAAACGCGCTTCGTTGTGCATCTTGCGGTTGTCGGTATAGAGCGCGACGCCCTGGGATTTGTCACTGGGCATGCCCAGGCACAGGTGGGAGAACTCCGAGGCGGTGACCAGCTCGATGTAGTCGATGCGGTCGGCTTCGTCGACGGAACGGTCGAGCACCACAGCGGCCGCGGAATCCCCGACGGTGAGCGACGCGAATTGCAGATCGTATTTATCGGAAATTTCGCGCACGGCGGTATCGGCGATCGGAGTAATGGCTTCGCCGCTCACCACTATGCCGTTGCGCACCATTCCGGATCGGATCATCCGATCGAGAATGTAGGTTCCGCTGAGCATTCCCGCGCAGGCATTGGAAAGGTCGAAGGTGATCGCGTTCTGCGCGCCGATCCGTTGTGCCAGAGCCGACGCGAACGACGGCTCCATATATATTTTGTCGGCATCCTTGCTGCGGGTGATGGAGGTGGAGATGACCACTTCGATCTCCGGCCCGGAGTACTGTGACCTGGATAAACACTCGTCCAGTGCCTTGCCGGCCAGGACGAACGAGTCCTCGTAGGATTCCGGGCGAGTGTCGTGAACGCGGCGTTCGCGCACACCTGTGATCTTTTCGAGATCGAATGCCGGTGGTACGGCGAGGCGCGATATCAATTCCTCGGTGGTGACCCTTTTTTCGGGTAGATATGCGCCGATCGCTTCGAAACGAGAATGCGGCACGCCGCCTCCTGAATTGACATGACGAATGCTTGCGGAATTTGTTCGGGACGTGATGCTACCCGAGAGTAACTAGCGCATTCTTGATCCGCATCTCGACGCTTCGGTGGAGTGGTGGCGGAGAAGACGTATTTGTGACAGCAAGTCGCAGCAAGTAGTAACTACTCAGCTATCGATGGGTGTCGGCTCTACGACGGAATTTTGCCGCAGCGGGGAGCGCGCCGAGCATCCCGCTAACTCGCAGAGTGTCGAATTGTTGGTGAAACTTCACATCAGTCGGCGCCGTTGATTGTGAGAGACCTCACCGACTGCGGGGCCGCCGGGACCCGGCTCAGCCGAGCCGAGCCATGACCGCGCGGGGCAGTCGCGGCAGCACGAGGTTCAGTGCGCGCCAGGGCCATTGCGGCACACAGGCGCGCACCGGCTCGGCCTCGATCGCGGCGACCATCGCCGCCACTCCGCGCTCGAGCGGAACGATCAACCGCGCGTCGTCGGCGCGTGCGGACATCTCGGTGGCGATGAAGCCCGGCTGCACGGTGGTCACCGCGATCGGGCTGCGGCGCAGTTCGATCGCCAAACCCTCACCGAGCGCGGACAATCCGGCCTTGCTCGCCGAATACGCGGCCTTCTTCCCGGGCAGTCCGCGCACCGCGCTCATCGACGAGATCAGCACCAGATGTCCGGCGCGCTGTTCGCGGAAGATCTGCAGTGCGGCCTCGGCCTGAGCGAGCGCGCTCACGAAATTCGTTGTGGCCGTGGCGATATTGGCAGCCGCCCGGCCGGTGCCGAGGGCCGCGCCCTTGCCCAGGCCGGCGTTGACGATCACCCGATCGAGTCCGTCGAACTCGTCGCGGAATTCCCCGAATACGCGGGGGACCGCCTCGTGATCGTCCACATCGAGCGTCCGCAGCGAAATCCGGATATCGGGATGTGCCGCCAGCAATTCGTCCCGCAGTGTGCGCAGGTTCTCCATGCGGCGCGCACACAGCGCGAGATCGCGTCCGCGCGCGGCGAACTGGCGGGCCATTTCGGCTCCCAGGCCCGCACTCGCGCCGGTGATGAGAATTCTGCGCCTGGTCATGGCGCCCACCCTAGTGCGGCGCGGCCGCGTGATCAGGAAATCCGGCGGGCTCCCGCGGCGGGTACGGCGACGAAGAATCGCGGTGCCGAGAAACCATCGTCGCGAAATCGCCGCCGGATGGCCGCCGCGATCGAGTCGGTGCGGTCGGTATCGGTCACGGCGATGATGCTGCCGCCGAAGCCGCCGCCGACCATGCGCGCACCGTGTGCGCCCGCGTCGAGCGCGGCCGCCACCGCCGCATCCAGTTCCGGCGTCGAGACCTCGAAATCGTCGCGCAGCGAGGCGTGGGCGCTGGTCAGCAGCGGCCCGATCGCGCGCGGATCGCACCCGTCGCGCAGCAGTCCGACGACGGTCAGCACCCGGGCGTTCTCGGTGACGACGTGGCGGGCGCGCCGCCGCAGCACCGGATCCGTCAGTCGCTCGGTTTCCGCCGGATCGGTGACGGCCCGCAGCGAATGGACGCCCAGGGCGTGCGCGGCCTGCTCGCATTCGCGCCGGCGCCGGCCGTATCCGCCGTCGGCCAGCCGGTGCGGGGTGTCGGTATCGGCCACCAGCAACTGCAGCCCGGCCCCGGCGAGATCGAAGGGAACCTGGGCGGAGTCGCCGGTGGCGAAGTCGAGGAACAGGGCGTGCCCCGCCGTGCAGAGCAGCGACGCGGACTGGTCCAGGGTCCCGGTCGCGGCGCCGACGTACGAGTTCTCCGCGGCGCGCCCGATGTCGATCAGCTCCGCACTGTCGGCGGCTATCCCGAACAGATCGCGAATCGCCAGTGCGACAGCGCATTCCAGCGCCGCCGAGGACGACAGTCCGGCGCCCACCGGCACCGCCCCGTCGATCTCCAGCACCACCCCGGACAGTTCGTGACCGCGGCGCCGGTATTCGTGCACCACGCCCAGCGGATAGCGGGCCCAGCCGGTGACCGCGGATTCGGCGAGTCCGTCGAGTGATTCGCGAACCTGCCCGGCGTGCTGTTTCGAACTCACCCGCACCGCGCCGTCCGTGGTGACCTCGGCGGTGCAGGTCACGACCTGCGGCAGCGCGATCGGCAGTGCGTAACCGTCGTTGTAGTCGGTGTGCTCGCCGATGATGTTGACCCGGCCGGGTGCCACCCATACCCCGCGCCCGGGTGGCGCGCTCACCGCACCTCCCGCAACTCGGCGGCCACCGTCTCGGGGGTGGTGTCACTGATGAACACGTTCATCCCCGATTCCGAACCGGCCAGATACTTCAATTTGCGCGCCGTCCGCCGGATCGAGAACAGCTGCAGGTGCAGCCACCAATCGACGCCGGGCACAACGGATTTCGGTGCCTGATTCCACGCCGCGACATAGGGCATGGGGGTGTCGAACCGGCGCGCGAAGCGTTTCTGCACATCCAGGTAGAGATGTGCGAAACCGTCGCGCTGGGCATCGTCGAGATCGGGGATGTCGGCCACCCGGCGGTGCGGAAAGAGCTGGACCTCGTAGGGCCAGCGGGCGAACGGCGGTACGAAGGCGGTCCACTCCTCGTTCGCCGCGACCACCCGGATCCCGGCGGCCCGCTCGGCGCCCAGCAGATCGCCGAACAGATTGCTGCCGTGCGCCTTTCGGTGGCGGGCCGCGTTGGCGACCATCGTCGCCGTGCGCGGGGCAGGGAAGGGGTAGGCGTAGATCTGGCCGTGCGGATGCGACAGCGTGACGCCGATCTCCTCGCCGTGATTCTCGAAGCAGAACACCTGGGCCACTCCGTCGAGCGCTCCGAGTTCGGCACTGCGCTGCGCCCAGGTGTCCACCACCAGGCGTGCCCGGCCCGGATCGAGCTGGGCGAACGAACTGTCGTGGTCGCTGGTGAAGCACACCACCTCGCAACGGCCGAACCCGTTGCGCAGCAGCGTTTCCGGCGACCCTTCGACGTGGTCCGGAAGCGCGGCGCGGCCGGTCGACAGCGACGGAAAGCGATTCTCGAACACCACCACCTGGTAGTCGGTCTCGGGAATTTCGGTGGGATGGCCCGGGCGCGATGGGCACAGCGGGCACAGTTCCGCCGGTGGCAGGAAGGTCCGGCTCTGGCGGTGCGAGGCGATCACCACCCACTCGCCCAGCAGGGGATCGAAACGTGCCTGGGAATGCGTGCTGGTCCGGGGCAGGTCCCGGGTGTCGGCGGCGGTGCGCGGTACCGGATCGCTGTCGAAGTAGATGATCTCGCGGCCGTCGGCCAGCGACCGACGACTCACCACCGGACTCGGCCGCGCCATCGCATCCCTCCGCTCGATCCACCGGATCTCAGCGGACAGTAACACCGCGGACGCGGCCGGCGGCGGGTGCCGGATCCGGCGCGGCGCCTCCGATCGGAGGAACCACGCCGGATCGGCCTCGCTCAGTACTCGCTGCCGAACAGCCCTCCCGGCCCGTAGGAACCGGTCGGCGGCGGCGCCGGCATCATCACCCAGCCGCCGCAGTTGGCCGAGGCGAACGCGACATCCGACGATTTGATCAGCACCCGCACCGGAGTGGTGTGGGTGCGGTCGCTGGCGACGATGGCGGCGTTCGGGTCCGGCGGATCACCGGGTTCGGGGATCTTCCACAGGCGCTCCCAGGAACAGTCGTGCGCCGGGTCCGCCGGCCCCGCGGACTGATAGATACCGGGCGCGATATCGACCCCGACTCGGTAGATCCCGTCCCCGGGAATGGTCGTCGCCGGATCGGCGGCCGCGGTGCCTGATCCGAGCATCGTCACCGCGGACGCGACGGTCCCGGCGATCACAAACGTGCGTCCACGCACGGCGGTCCTCCTCGATCTCGCAGACGGCCGTCGACTATCGGGCGGCCGGAGAAGATCCCCGCATCTTCCGGGGCCTTGGTCTATCAGAATTCCGATAGGCGCGGACCGGATCGATGAAATATCTGGAGATTCGACAACGCCCGGCGAGCGGCGTGCGGGAGGTCCGGAAATGCCGTCGCTGAACGTCCCCGCGGGATCCCCTCGCGCCCACGGGGACGGCACCCACATGCGGTTCGACCGCCGAGGTGCGAGATGGGAACGTACTGCAGCGTCGAGAGTGAGTGCAACACAACGGTATTTCAGAATTGAATTACTCTGGCGAATCATCCCGATTCAGCATTCCGGTTTTTTCGCTCGCGGGCCTGGATATCGGCGGATTACGCGGAAGTGAACGGCGGCAGCGACATTCGGGCAATGATGCGCATTCGGTTCGGATCCCGCCGCATGTGGTCAGCGACACAAACCTGCCGGTTGTTCTGCGACGCCAGCGGTCCGGGCAGCGGTGAGATAGCTCTGAAATGTCCGTTTCTCGCCGGGGTTGACATCGGATTCGCCGTGCGACCGGCGTGTCTGCGGAAATGGCGTGTCACTACTGCTCTGATAGGGGTAACGGTTCAGTAACTGAGCTTGCGCATGTGATGCTGCCGTTGCAACAGTGAACCACTGGGTTTGATGTTACTAGTGGGAAGGGAGGGGTGTGCCCGTCCCGGGTGCGCCGTCCGAACATGAACCATCCACGCATCATCAAGACCGGAGTCAGGATCGCCGTCGCCGCCGTCACCACGGCCGGTGTGCTGGCGCCCGCCGCCGCTCTCGCCGCGCCGGCCGCGCCCGCAGATCCCGATATGTCGACCAGATTGGCGGGTAAGACGGTATTTCTGGATCCGGGCCATCAGGGCACGAACCACTCCGAAGACCTCGATCGTCAAGTGAACGACGGGCGCGGCGGCACCAAGGAGTGCCAGACGACGGGAATGACCAGCCGCGGCGGCGTGCCCGAGCACACCATCAACTGGAATGTGGCGCAGCTGGTCCGGCAGTCGCTCGAGGCGCTCGGCGCGCAGGTCGTGATGAGCCGCCAGGACGACACCGGCTGGGGCGGATGCGTCGACGAACGCGCGGCCGCCGCCAACAACTCCGGCGCCGCGGTGGCCGTCAGCATCCACGCCGACGGCGCACCGGAACAGGACCACGGATTCCATCTGATCGTGCCGCAGTTGCCGGTCCCGGACGCCAAGGCGAATCAGGCGCAATCCGGTCCCGGCCAGGTCGCCACGAACGCCGTGCGCGACGCCTACAAACAGGCCGGATTCACGCCCGCGAATTACGCCGGCGCGGTCGACGGTCTGCAGACCCGGTCCGATATCGCGGGTCCGGCGCTGACCGAGGTGCCCGATGTCTTCATCGAAATGGGCAACGGCGCGAATGTCGACGACGCGAAATTGCTCGAGCAGCCCGACGGGCAGCTCAAACACGCCATCGCGATCACGACCGGGCTGGTGAGTTATCTGATCGGAGTGGCCCCGGGCGGTACGTCCCCGGCCGCATCGCCGGCCGACAGTCCCGCGAGCGCGCCGCAGGCCGGTGCGTCGGAGAGCACCACGTCGCCGAGCACCACCCCGCAGAGTCCGGCACCACAGAGTCCGGCACCACAGAGTCCGGCACCGCAGAACGCCGTGCCGGAGAGTGCGTCCCCGCAGGGATCGACGACGCAGAATTCCGGTACCCAGAACTCCGGCACCCAGAATTCGGGCGCTCAGAGTTCGGGCGCTCAGAATTCGGTTGCACCGCAGCAGAATTCGGCAACCGACGCGTTGCGTGGCGCGCCGAACTCCGGCACCACGCCGTCCGCGCCGGCCACCACGCAACCGGGTTCGGATCCGGCAGGCGCTCCGGCCGGCACCTATCACACGGCGCCGGGGACCTATTCGACCACCGATCCGGGCACGTCCGGGGCCTCGCCGCAGACCTCGACGGCACCCGGAACCGACGGCACCCAGAAGACGCCGCAATCCGGTTCCGCCGCCGGTAATCTCGCCACCACCGCGATGCGGCTGCTGCTGCCGCTGGCGAAATCGCTGGGCCTGGGCGACGGTGCGCTCGATTCCGAACTGGTGAATCTCGCCTACACCCTGGTCTCCACCCTCCTGGGGCCGAGCAAGTAATCGGTCCCGTTCGTGCCCGCCCCTCCGCACGAAGGGGCGGGCACGTCCTCGTCCGGGCCTGGGTAAGCTCGGCCGAATGGATCGGCGCATACCTGTTCTGGTGGTCGCGGGATTTCTGGGAGCCGGTAAGACCACGCTGCTGAACCATCTGCTGCGGCGACGCGAGGCCCGGATCGGGGTAGTGGTCAACGATTTCGGTGCGGTGAACATCGACGCGATGCTGGTCGCGGGCCAGGTGGACGCCATGGTCTCGCTGGGCAACGGCTGTGTGTGCTGCGCGGTGGACGTGACCGAACTCGACGAGATGTTCGCCCGGCTCGCCGAGCCGCGCCACGGCATCGACGTGATCGTGGTGGAGGCCAGCGGCCTGGCCGAACCCCGCAATCTGATCCGCATGGTCATCGGCAGTGACAATCCGCGCATTCGCTACGGCGGACTGATCGAGGTCGTGGATGCCGAGCATTTCGACGACAGCCGCGCCCGCCATCCTGAACTGGCCAAACATCTACGTCTGGCCGATCTGGTCGTAGTGAACAAGGCCGACCGGGTACCGGCCGCACGGCTGGACGCAGTGCGCGCCGAGATCGAGCGAATCACCGCGGGGGCGCCGGTCTATGCCACCGCGCACGGCCGCATCGATCCGCCGCTGCTGTTCGATGTGCCCGAACGCGGCGAATCGACGGTCGCCCGCCAGCTGTCGTTCGACGAACTGCTCGACGATCACGATCACGACGAACCCGGCCACCACCATCTGCACGACGGCTACGACAGCGTATCCTTCACCACCACAACCGATCTCGATCCGCGCCGTCTGGTGGGCTTCCTCGAGGATCCGCCGCCGGGGTTGTTCCGCGCCAAGGGCGCCACCGCCTTCGGCGTGGGCGGTGAGAGCCGAAAGTTCTTGCTGCACATGGTCGGCCGGCATCTGGTCTTCGAGCCGGCGGCGTGGTCGCGCGGCGAAACCCGCGAAACCCGTTTGGTGCTCATCGGATCCGGACTCGATCCGGAATCCGCGACCGCCCGTCTGCACGCCACCACCCACACCGGACCGGAACCGCTGGACGAACAGGTGTTGCTGCCGGTGTGGCGGTATGTGCCGAGGGGCGACACGGATCGGAGTGGCTGAAAATCAGAGCGCGTGAATATCGGGCGCCATCTCGATCAGGCGTTCCAGGCGCGGCGGGGTCCATGGCCCGTCCGGTCCGAGAATCACGTGGTCCATTCCCGCGGCGGCCAGAGTTTTCAGATGCTCCAGCACGGGTCCGTGACCCGCGTCGATATCCAGGGCCGTGGTGACGGTCTTCTCGATCGTGGCATAGTCGCGGCCGATCTCGTCGCACCGGCGCCGCAGCACCGTGAGTTTGTGCGCCAGATTGTCGGCGTAGCCGGTACCGGGGAGGTCGAAGAGATTGCAGGCGTCGGCATATCGCGCCACCAGCGGCAGGGTTTTGCGTTCGCCGCTGCCGCCGATCAGGATCGGCGGATGCGGGCGCTGGATCGAATTCGGTGAATTGAGCGGCCGCGCCAACTCGTAATGGTTGCCCCGAAAGGGCGTCTCGTCCTCGCTCCACATGCGGTGTGCGATCTGCAGGAGTTCCTCCAACTGTTCGAAGCGTCGCGGTAGGCGCGGGAACGGAATGCCCAGACCCTCGGCCTCGAACGTGGTGCGTGGTCCCATCGGTTCCGGGTCGAAGGGCGCCCCGGCGCCGACGCCGAAGATCAGGCGGCCGCCGCTGAGTATGTCGAGGGTGGTCGCGGATTTGATCAGCACGCCGGGGTGGCGATAGGGCACCGCCGTGACCAGGGTGCCGAGCCGGATGCGGTCGGTGATTCCGGCGAGAAATCCCAGCGCGGCGTAGGCCTCGAGCATGGGCGACTCCGGCGGATGCCCGCTGATGCCGATCTGGAAGAAGTGGTCCATCACCCAGAGGCTGTCGATCCCCGACGCGTCGGCGGCCTGCGCGAGGTCCGTGACCGCCGAACCGATGCCGCTGCCCGGGATAGGCCAGGAGAAGTCGGTGAGCGCGATGCCGATGTGCACGTGTGTCTCCCGTTCAAAGTTATTAGCCGGGCAACGACTATAACGTGAGTCGGCTAACGAAAACAACACCTCTACGCTGAACACACCATGACCGACGACGACTTCCAGACCGCGTTCTGGTCCACCAAACACGCCCTCGCCGTGGCGGCGGCCGCCGCCTACGCCCGGCACGGCGTGTACGAGGGCCAGCAGTTCATCCTGCGACAGCTCTGGCAGGAAGACGGTCTGACGCCCGGTCAGGTGGCCAAACGACTCGGCCTGGCGACGCCCACGGTCACCCGGGCGACCACCCGGATGGAAGCGGCCGGACTGGTCCGCCGTGAACCGCATCCCACCGACCGCCGACTGGTCCGCCTGCATCTGACCGCGCGCGGGCGCGACCTGGAGCACGAGATCGAAGCCGAGAGTGCGCGGCTCACCGAACGGGCGCTGACATCGTTCAGCGCCGCCGAACGCGCCGCGCTCTTCCGGGCGCTGCGCCGCATCGAAGCGAATCTCACCGAGACCGCGCCCGCGACCGAGGCGAAACCCGGCCGGCAAGCACGCTGACTCCGCCTACCTAGCCGCAGGCGTTGACCCACTCGGACATGCCGTCGGCGAACAGTTGGCGCTTCCAGATCGGCACCTCGTGCTTGATGCGGTCGACCAATTCCGCGCACGTCTCGAAGGCCTCGCGGCGGTGCGGTGCGGCGACCGCCACGGTGATCGCCAGATCACCGACGGTCAGCGCGCCCACCCGGTGCACCGCCGCGACGGGCAGGCCGGCGGACTTCCCGACCTCGGCACACACCCGGGCCAAGAACTTCTCCGCCTCGGGGTGGGCCGAATACTCCAGGGCCGAAACCGCCTGTCCGCCATCGTGATCGCGGACCTTGCCGGTGAAGACGACGACCGCGCCGTGTTCGGGTCCGGTGACCGCGCGCTCGACCTCCTCGGGCTGCAACGGCTGATCGCTGATGCGGGTGAGCGGCGTGTACTCACTCATGGCGGCCTCCTCCGGCGACCTGGGCCAGCAGATGATCCAGCAACGGTTCCAGGACCGCGATCCCGTCGCGGACCCCACCCGGTGAACCGGGCAGATTCACGACCACCGTAGTGCCGGACAGGCCGGCGACGCCACGGCTCAAGGCGGCCAACGGAAATGCGGCCGTGCCGCGCTGGCGGATCAGCTCGGCCACGCCCGGCAATTCCCGATCCAGCACCGCCAGCGTCGCCTCCGGAGTGGCATCGGAGGGCGAGGCGCCCGTACCGCCGGTGGTGATCACCAGTCCCGGCGCGCCGTCGAGGGCGTCGCGCAGGCCGGCCGCGATCTCGGCGTCGGCGTAGACCAGCGGTCCGCGTACGGAAAAGCCCAGTCCCGCAAGCCATTCCGTCAGAACCGGACCGGTCTTGTCGACCCGGGTACCGGCCGCGACGCCGGTCGAGGCGACGACCACGACCGCGGTCCGGGAGCCCTCGCCGGAGTGCGTCGCGCCGTACGCCGCATCGCCGTGATGTCCGCCGGGGGCGGGGTGCGCGCTCTCGGGCGATTCCGCCTGCTGCCGGGCCGGCTGAACCTCGGGCGTCCGATGTGCGTGGCGTTGCCGGTGTTCCGTGGGCGCCACGGCTTTCGGTTGCGGCGGAGCTCCGGCCGCGGGGTGGTCGGTGTGGGCGCGGTCGTGTGCAGCGCCGGTGGCCGGCTCCCGGTGTGCGGGCGCGTCGAGATCCGGTGTGGGTGCGGCGAACGAATCAGCCGATACCGCACCATCTTCGGGCCGGGTGGCATCCGGCCGTTCCCAATGACCGCGCTTACCACCGTCTTTCGTCAGCAGGCGCACACCGTCCAGCACGGCCGCCGGATCCACCGCCTTCACCATGTCGTGCAGCGTGAGGCCGGCGATGGCGACCGCGGTGAGCGCCTCCATCTCGACGCCGGTGGGGCCCTTCGTCTTCGCGCGCGCTTCGATCGTGATCGCGGACTCGGCGAAACCGAAGCGCACATCCACCGACGACAGCGCCAGCTGATGACACAGCGGAATCAGCTCCGAGGTCTTCTTCGCCCCCGAGATACCGGCGATGCGGGCCGTCGAGAGCACATCGGCCTTCGGCAAGTCGTCGGCGCGCACCAGCGCCACCACCTCGGGCGTCGTCCGCAGCAGGCCGGCCGCGACCGCTACCCGTGTCGTCTCGGCCTTGGCGCTCACATCGACCATGCGCGCCCGGCCTTCCGCATCGACATGCGACAAGGTGCCGGCATCAGGCAGTTCGTTCACAGTTCGCGCACCCTCACCAGCGAACCGGCTGCCACAGTGGTGACCTCGGCCGGGATCTCGATCAGAACATCGGCCTGGGCCATGGCCGCCACCAGATGCGACCCGGGGCCCGACACCGAACGCACCCCCGCACCTTCGCGCCGGCCCCGCAGGAACTGGCGCCGGCCCGCCGGGGAACGCACCGGATCCAACAGCGCCACCTCGTAATTCGGCACCGGGGCCAATCCGCTCAGCTGCCGCAGGATCGGCCGCGCGAACACCTCGAACGACACCATCGTGCTCACCGGATTACCCGGAAAACTCAGAATCGGAATCCCGTCGACCACACTGACGCCCTGCGGACCGCCGGGCTGAACGGCCACCGAACCGAACTCGCCGCCGAAATCGGCCAGCACTTCCTTGACCACTTCGAAATCGCCCTGCGACACCCCACCCGAAGTGAACACCACATCCGCGGCCGCCGTCGCGACCGACAACTTGCGGCGGAACTCGCCCGGATCGTCGCGGCTGTGCGAAACATCCACCACGTCGATTCCGTTGGCGCCCAAGGCAGCAGCCAGCGCGATGCCGTTCGAGTTGTAGATCTGACCAGGACGCAACGCGACACCCGCCGATACCAGCTCGTCGCCCGTCGTCAGGACCGCCGCCCGGATCCGCCGCGCCGCCGTCACCGAGCTGATCCCCACCGCCGCCAGCGCCGCGATCCGATGCGGCGACAACAACGACCCGGCCGCCACCAGTAACTCACCGCGGCGGATATCGGTACCCGCCTCGCGCACGAAATCGCCCGCGTTGCGGCCGCGTTCGATCGACACCCCGCCGTCGACGGCGCGGGTGTCCTCCACCGGCACCACACAATCGGCGCCCGGCGGAATCGGCGCGCCCGTCATCACCTTGACCGCCGCCCCGTCCGGCAATCGGTCCGGGCCGCCCTGACCGGCGGCCACCACGCCGGCCACCGGCAGCGTCACGGGCGTCACCGCTACCGACTCCGCCCGGACCGCATAGCCGTCCATCCCCGAATTGCGGAATACCGGCAGATCCAGCGGCGACCGCACATCCTCGGCCAGCATCCGCCCCCGCGCCCCGTGCAACGCCAACTGCTCCACCTGCCGCGTCGCCAGCGGTCGCAGCAACTGTTCGATCCGCTCCCGATGATCCTCGACGGACCGAGCCACAGTCTTGGCAGGCTGACTCATAGACGTCAGCCTAGCTCTGTCTTTGGCCTCCGCTTCGCTGCGGCGGGTCTCGGCCCTCTGGGCCGAGACCGTCGGCGGTTCACCCCTGCGGGTGGGTGCGGATCGGGTGATCGGCCTCCGCGTTCGCTTGCTCCGGGGTGCTCGGCTACCTCACAGGTGGTGACTTGCGGGACGTGAGGTGGGGGTGGCCCGCATAATGGAGGAGTGACCGTCGTTCTCATGGGGATTCCCGCCGTCCGGGGCGGGCGGCCCTCGCTGGACGGACGGCCCGACACGGACCTGCTCGTCGACAGATTCGGGCGTACAGCCCGGGATCTGCGCGTATCGATCACCGAAAAGTGCTCGTTGCGTTGCACGTACTGCATGCCGGAGGAGGGGCTGCCGGCCATTCCGGCCGACGAATTGCTCTCGGCCACGGAGATCGTGCGTCTGGTGGAACTCGCGGTGCGGCGGCTGGGTGTCCGCGAGGTGCGCTTCACCGGCGGCGAGCCGCTGATGCGGCGCGATCTCGAGCAGATCATCGCCGGATGTCATGCCGCCGTTCCCGACACACCGCTGGCCATGACCAGTAACGGCGTCGGGCTGGAACATCGCGCTCGCGCGCTGGCGGCCGCGGGACTCGGCCGGGTCAACATCTCCCTCGATACCGTCGACCCCGCCGGATTCGCCCGGCTCACCCGCCGGGATCGGCTCGGTTCGGTGCTGACCGGCATCCGCGCCGCCCATGCCGCCGGGCTCTACCCGGTCAAGGTCAATGCCGTCCTGATGCGCGAAACCCTTTCGGGTGCGGTCGATCTGCTGCGGTGGTGTCTGAACGAGGGATGCGAACTGCGCTTCATCGAGGAGATGCCGCTCGACGCCGATCACGAATGGGCGCGGACCAACATGGTCACCGCGGCCGAACTGCTCGACGTTCTCGGCACGGCCTTCACCCTCACCGAGGCCGGGCGCGCCGACCCGTCCGCCCCGGCGGAGACCTGGCTGGTGGACGGCGGTCCGGCCACCGTCGGCATCATCGCCTCGGTCACCCGCCGATTCTGCGGCGACTGCGACCGCACCCGCCTGACCGCCGACGGCATGATCCGATCCTGCCTGTTCAGCGACCAGGAATATGATCTGCGTTCACTGCTGCGCGCCGGCGCGAGCGACGACGAACTGGCGCGGCTGTGGCGCGGCGCGATGTGGAACAAATGGGCCGGGCACGGCATCGACGCCGCCGATTTCGTTCCCCCGGAACGAACGATGGGAGCCATCGGTGGTTGAGGTCAGATATTTCGCCGCGATCGCCGACGCGGTCGGCAAATCCAGCGAACATCTCGACCTGCCCGAGTCGGCAACGGTCGGTGATCTGCGCTCCGCATTGCGCTCGGCCTACGGCGCCGACCTGGATCCGATGCTGAAGGTCTGCGCGTACCTCGTCGGCGAGGAACTCACCCGCGACGACAACACGCGCCTGACCGCCCGCGTCGATGTACTACCACCGTTCGCGGGCGGCTGACGGGCGGATCAGCTCTCTTTCCACCACGTGTCCAGCGGCGACACCGGAACGGTGCGCTTGTGCCTGGTGTTGCGGTAGATCTCCTCGACGCGCTCGGCGACCTCCGGTGAGACGTCCTTACCCTCGAGGTAGTCGTCGATCTGGCTGTATTTCAGGCCCAGCGCCTCTTCGTCCGGCAGGGCCGGGCGGTCGTCTTCGAGGTCGGCTGTGGGGACCTTCTGCCACAGCCGCGGCGGCGCGCCCAGCTCCTGCAGCAGCGCCGCTCCCTGCCGCTTGGTCAGGCCGGTCAGCGGAGTGATGTCGACGCCGCCGTCGCCGTACTTGGTGAAGAATCCCGTCACCGCTTCGGCGGCATGGTCGGTGCCCACGACCAGTAGATTCAGCTGTCCGGCAACCGCGTACTGGATCACCATGCGCTCGCGGGCCTTGATATTGCCGCGGACGAAATCGCGCAACTGGGCCTGTTCGCCGAGCAGCTCGCGCACACCCTCGGCGGTGGCGGCCGCCACCGCGTCGGCGCCCGGTTTCACATTGACCTCGACCGAGCGGTCGGGTCGGATGAAATCCAGTGCCACCTCGGCATCCTCGGCATCGGCCTGGGTGCCGTAGGGGAGCCGGACCGCGACGAATGTGGCATCTCGGCCACGGGACCGCAGCTCCTCGGCGGCGAGCTGGCACAGTTTGCCGGTCAGCGTGCTGTCCTGACCACCGCTGATGCCGAGCACGAAACCCGTTGCCGGCGTGGAACTCAGATAGTCGGCCAGGAATTCGACGCGGCGTCGCACCTCGACCTTCGGCTCGATCCCGGCCGCGACACCCAATTCGGCGATGATCTGTTCGCGCAGGTTCCCCATGGGGCCACTCTACTGGGCGGGCGCCACGAGTGCGCGCACCACGTTTTCCCAGTGGTCGGCGATCTGTTCGGGACGATAACCCAGGACCCGCAGTTGATGGAGCACCAGGCCGGCGTCGAGGATGGCCAGCAGTGTGTCGGCCGTCAGCGCGATATCGCCGCCCACCTCGAGCTGCCGAAGCAGCAGCGAGACATGGGTTTTCGAGATGTTGTACGGCGCGCTGGCGTAGCGGCCGGATTCGTCCGCTGCGCGGCGCATTTCGCCCTCCACCTCGATCCCGGCCAGACGGGCGCGTCCGTAGGCGATCAGCCGCTGCAGCGGCGGGGCGCCCGGTCCCAGCGGAGGCGGCCCGAACATGAACCCCGCCTGCAGTTTCTGCTCGGACTGGTCGAGCAGCGCCAGCATGAGACCGGAGCGATTGCCGAATCGCCGGAACACGGTGCCCTTGCCGACGCCCGCGCGTTTCGCGACCGCGTCCATCGTGACGCCGTCCGCGCCGAATTCGCGGACCAGTTCCTCGGCGGCGTCGAGCAGCAGTTGCCGGTTGCGTACGGCATCGCTGCGTTCGGAGTGCTCGGCCACCGGCAGCGCGGTGGTGATCGAGGACGGCGGCAGTTCGATGGCCACGGCCTCCAGCGGCAGTGTGCCGGGACGCGGCACGGCGGCGAAAACCGGATCCGAGGCGGGCGGATCGGATGAATGGGACGAATTCGACGGCGGCGAATCCGGAGTGTCGCAGTTCACAGTTCGGTTACCCCATGACCCGGGAATGAAAGCGGACCGTAGTCCGGTTAACGTGTCGTGAAAGCGGAAGCCACCGCCGCCCCACCGCACAAGGAGTGATCATGTCACAGACTCGCATTCTGGCTCTCGTCGGCAGCTTGCGTGCCGGTTCGATCAACCGGCAGCTGGCCGAGGCCGCCGCCCAGACCGCACCGGAAGGTGTCGAGGTCGATATCTACGACGGTCTCGGGAATATTCCTTTCTACAACGAGGACATCGACGTACCGGGTCAGGTGCCCGCGCCGGCGCAGGCGCTGCGTGACGCCGTCGCCGCCGCCGACGCGCTGGTGCTGTTCGTCCCCGAATACAACGGCACCATCCCGGCCGTGCTCAAGAACGCCATCGACTGGGCCTCGCGTCCCTACGGCGCGGGTTCGATCAAGGCCAAGCCGGTCGCCGTGATCAGCGCCTCGATCAGCCAGAACGCCGCGAAGTGGGCGCACGGTGACACGGTGAAGGCGGTCGGCGTGGCCGGCGGCACCGTCGTGGAGAGCGCGCACCTGCACTTCGGCACCATCGGCCAGCGCTTCGGCGAGGCCCATCCGCGCGAGGACGCGGAGGCTCTGACCCAGCTCGCCGCCGCGATCACCGAACTGGTTGCCGCGCGGGAATCGGTCAACGCCTGAGTGTGAGACGGTATCCGGCTCGAGCTTTCGAGGGGTCGCACCCGACGGTGCGGCCCCTCTGTGGCGTTGGGGCGGTCATCGGTCGGGCTCGACGTGACGGGCGTCCTAACGGCCGCGGCACCCGGCTCTATAGGATATGAAAACCATTTCCAATAGGAGGTCGTCATGAAGGTGCGGAACTCGCTGCGTTCGCTGAAGGACAAGCCGGGCGCCCAGGTGGTGCGGCGCCGTGGCAAGACCTATGTGATCAACAAGAAGGAGCCGCGGTTCAAGGCTCGCCAGGGCTGATCCGGTCCGGCGCCGACACGCCGAAGAAGCATGGCAGGGTGCCGCGTTCGTTCTCCGGAACGGGCGCGGCACTCGGCTGTTCCGGGTGTGTCGCAGTGGGCATGTTGAGGTCGGCGTGACCGATGTGACCAAAGATGGCAGTGGGTTTGCTGAGAAAGAGCTGGACATGAAATCGTGATCTGCGCCACTGTCGTGTCGGGTTGCGAATCGACTGTCCTGGTACTTACGGACGTCGAATTTCATCTTTGTGGTTCGCAACATGTCGTGTCGTAGGAATCTGTCGGCCACTAGGTGTAGTGTCTTGAGCGCTGGAAGGAGAGACGAACTCCGAGCCGATCATCACCGTGTGATCGCCGGGGGTGTCCCTACTTCCAGAGGTTTGCGCAGTACCGGATGGATCGTGCTCAGTACGGATGCTCACAGCAGATGGCGTACCGATTCAAGGCTGCATCGGATAAGGCAAGGAGAGAGGGTCACCCATGAGTATCACGGTCTACACCAAGCCCGCTTGTGTCCAGTGCAACGCCACCTACCGCGCGCTCGACAAGGCCGGTGTGGAGTACGAGGTCGTGGATATCTCCGAGAACCCCGAGGCCCGCGACTACGTGATGGCGCTGGGTTATCTGCAGGCCCCCGTCGTCGTCGCCGGCGACGAGCACTGGTCCGGTTTCCGTCCGGACCGCATCAAGTCCCTGGTGACCGCCGCGGCCTGATCCGCTTCGGTCGCCGTTCGTCCGACGTGGGAAGGGGAGCGGGATGGCTGGGTTGTCCGGGGAAGGGACCCAATCGACACCCGCTCTGGTCTACTTCTCGAGCGCGTCGGAGAACACGCACCGCTTCGTCGAACGGCTGGGTTTGCCGGCCGTTCGCATTCCGCTCCACACCGCCGATTCGCTGCGCGTCGACACGCCGTATGTGCTGATCTGCCCCACCTACGGTGGCGGCCGGCACGTGTTCGACGCGCAGCGCGGCGAGGGGGCAGCCGGTCGTTCGGACAAGGAATTCGTGCCCAGACAGGTGGCGAAGTTCCTCAACGATCCGCATAATCGTGCGCTGTTGCGCGGGGTGATCGCGGCCGGCAACACGAACTTCGGCGATACGTATTGCTATGCGGGAGAGGTCATCTCGCGCAAATGCGGGGTGCCGTACCTGTATCGCTTCGAACTGATGGGAACCGCCGAGGACGTCGAGCGCGTCCGAGAGGGATTGGGATTGTTTTGGCAACGACAACAGCACCGGCCGGAAAGACGGCCCGCCTAGAGCGCCCGGTCAGCACCGAGACCTCGACCGAGGGCTTGGACTACCACGCGCTCAACGCGATGCTGAATCTGTACGGACCCAACGGTGAGATCCAGTTCGACAAGGATGTCGCCGCCGCTCGGCAGTACTTCCTGCAGCACGTCAACCAGAACACCGTCTTCTTCCACAACCTCGACGAGAAGCTCGACTACCTCGTGGAGGAGAACTACTACGAGCCCGAGGTGCTCGACCAGTACAGCCGGGCCTTCGTCAAGAAGCTGTTCCAGCAGGCCTACGCCAAGAAGTTCCGGTTCCCGACCTTCCTCGGCGCCTTCAAGTACTACACGTCCTACACGCTGAAGACCTTCGACGGGAAGCGCTATCTGGAGCGGTTCGAGGACCGGGTCTGCATGGTCGCGCTGACCCTGGCCGCCGGTGACGAGATCCTCGCCCGGCAGCTCGTCGAGGAGATCATCGACGGCCGCTTCCAGCCGGCCACGCCGACGTTCCTGAACTCGGGCAAGAAGCAGCGCGGCGAACCGGTCTCGTGCTTCCTGCTGCGCATCGAGGACAACATGGAGTCCATCGGGCGCTCCATCAACTCGGCGCTGCAGCTGTCCAAGCGCGGCGGCGGAGTCGCGTTGCTGCTGAGCAACATTCGCGAGCACGGCGCGCCGATCAAGAAGATCGAGAACCAGTCCTCCGGCGTCATCCCCATCATGAAGCTGCTCGAGGACTCCTTCTCCTACGCCAATCAGCTCGGCGCGCGCCAGGGTGCGGGTGCGGTGTACCTGCACGCGCACCACCCCGACATCTACCGCTTCCTCGACACCAAGCGAGAGAACGCGGACGAGAAGATCCGCATCAAGACGCTCTCGCTGGGTGTGGTGATTCCCGACATCACCTTCGAGCTGGCGAAGAAGAACGAGGACATGTACCTGTTCTCGCCCTACGACGTCGAGCGCATCTACGGTGTGCCGTTCGCCGATATCGACGTCACCGAGAAGTACTACGAGATGGTCGACGACAAGCGCATCCGCAAGTCGAAGATCAACGCCCGCGAGTTCTTCCAGACCATCGCCGAACTGCAGTTCGAATCCGGCTACCCCTACATCATGTTCGAGGACACGGTGAACCGGGCCAACCCGATCAAGGGCAAGATCACCCACTCCAACCTGTGCTCGGAGATCCTGCAGGTCTCCACGCCGTCGGTGTTCAACGACGACCTGTCCTACGCGAAGGTCGGCAAGGACATCTCCTGCAACCTGGGCTCGCTCAATATCGCCAAGGCCATGGACTCACCGGATTTCGGGCAGACCATCGAGGTCGCGATCCGGGCGCTGACCGCGGTCTCGGATCAGACCCACATCTATTCGGTGCCCTCGATCGAACAGGGCAACAACGAATCCCACGCGATCGGGCTGGGCCAGATGAACCTGCACGGGTATCTGGCGCGCGAGCGGGTCCACTACGGATCCGAAGAAGGTGTGGATTTCACCAACATCTACTTCTACACCGTCGCCTACCACGCGGTGCGGGCGTCCAACAAGCTCGCCATCGAGCGCGGCACGGCCTTCGGCGGTTTCCCGGAATCGAAGTACGCCAGCGGCGAATATTTCGACAAGTACACCGAACAGGCATGGGAGCCGAAGACCGACCGCGTGCGGGAGATCTTCGCCGAGGCGGGCGTGCACATTCCGACCCAGGAGGACTGGCGCGAGCTGAAGGCCTCGGTCATGGAGCACGGCATCTACAACCAGAACCTGCAGGCGGTGCCGCCGACCGGATCGATCTCCTACATCAACCACTCCACCAGCTCGATTCACCCGGTGGCGTCGAAGATCGAGATCCGCAAGGAAGGCAAGATCGGCCGCGTCTACTACCCGGCCCCCTACCTGACCAACGACAATCTCGACTACTTCGCCGACGCCTACGACATCGGCTACGAGAAGATCATCGACACCTACGCCGCCGCCACCCAGCATGTGGACCAGGGCCTCTCGCTGACCCTGTTCTTCAAGGACAGCGCCACCACCCGCGACGTCAACAAGGCCCAGATCTACGCCTGGCGCAAGGGAATCAAGACCCTGTACTACATCCGCATCCGCCAAATGGCTTTGGAGGGTACGGAAGTGGAGGGCTGCGTCAGCTGTATGTTGTGAGGATTGCGCCACGGGCGCCCCGGTTCCGGCCGGGGCGCCCGTCGGCGTTTCCGGACCTCGGTGTCGTTCGGTTCGTAGTTGGGCGTGCGGAGGAGTAGCATGCAGGCGGGCGCTGTGCGCCCCCGCGTCGGCCCGGCAATGGTGCAGGTCACAGCGGTGCCGATCGGCATCGGACGCGAAATTCTCTGACGGTGAAGTGCTGGCGATGAGGAGGTGGGTGGCTGTGCGTAGCGAACCCCCGAGTCGAAGGCCGCGCGGCGCCGTCCTCCTGTTCTGCCGGTAGAGCTTTCGGTGGCGAGGTCGGTGCCTCGCGGTGTGATCCGTGACCCCGTACCCACTCGCAGTATGCCGAGGTTCTGTCATGTCGACCGATCTGTTCTTTGCCGCGCCCGCACGCCCTGATGTCCCGGATGACGGACACGTGGCGACCCCTGTGCCGGCCGATTCGGCGGTCTGCGGTGCCGCCACCGCCGAAACGACTGTCGCCGAACAGCATTCGGATCACGTCTCGCTTCGCGACCTCATCGACGACCGCCGCGTCGACGCCGCGCTGAACTGGTTGGACGACCACGCCCCGCATCGGATCGCCGACGAACTCGCGCGCATGGACGCCGTGCACGCCGGCATCGCGTTCCGGCTGCTCGACAAGGACCGGGCGCTGGCGGTGTTCGAGGAGCTCGAGCCGGTCGACCAGCAGCAGATCCTGTCCGGAATGCGCGATCAGAGCTTCCGGGAACTGGTCGAAGGCATGGATCCCGACGACCGGGCCCGGATGCTGCGCGAGGCTCCCGCGACGGTCGCGAAGAAGGTGCTGGCCGGGCTGAGTCCGCGCGAACGGCGGATGACCGCGGCGCTGCTCGGCTACCCCGAGGGGTCGGTCGGTCGCTATATGACGCCGGAAGTCGTTGCGCTGCACTGTGATCTGACCGTCGAACAGGCGCTGCGGGTGGTTCGCACCAAGGGCACCCATGCCGAGACCGTGTACACGCTGCCGGTGGTGGACGGCGGTCGCCGGCTCACCGGCGTGGTCGAGATGCGTGAACTGGTCCTCAGCGATCCCGGCGCGATGCTGACCGAACTCGTGGTCACCGCACCGGTTTTCGCCCGCGCGACCGATGCCGCGGAGAAGGCGGCGCGGCTCATGCGCGAGACCAACCTGATCAACCTGCCGGTCGTCGACAGTGAGGATCGGCTGGTCGGACTGCTGACCATCGACGACGCGGTCGAGGTCATCGAGGCCGCCGACAGCGAGGATATGGCGCGGCAGGCCGGTGCCAGCCCCTGGTCCGGGCACTATATGGCCGCCGGTGTATTCCAGCTGGCCCGCTACCGCGCGATGTGGTTGCTGTTGCTGCTGGTCGCGGCCACCCTGACGGTCACGGTCACCGACGCGTTCGAGGCGACGCTGGCCCAGGCCGCGAATCTGGCGCTGTTCATTCCGCTGCTGATCGGCGCGGGCGGCAATGCCGGTGCGCAGGCGGCGACCTCGTGCGTGCGGGCCTTGGCCGTCGGCGAGGTGCGGGTATCGGATCTGCTGAAGGTCATCTGGCGCGAATGCCGGGTCGGATTGGTGCTGGGCTCGATGCTCGCGGTGGTCGGCATGGTCATCGGCGCGGCGTTCGTCGGCGCGCAGATCGCACTGGTCGTCGGCATCACCCTGGTGATCATCTGTGGCTGGGCCGCGACCATCGGCGGCACGATGCCGTTGCTGGCCAAGAAATTACGCATCGACCCGGCGGTCATCTCCGCGCCCATGGTGACGACGCTGGTCGATGCGACCGGGCTGATCATCTACTTCACGACCGCGAAGCTCGTACTGGGGATCTGAGCCGGAACCGCGCACTCAGGGAGCAGATACAGGGGCACCCGGCGAGGTTGGCGTCGAACAGGTACCGAATGGCTTTCTATCGGTAGCAAGCCATTCTCCCCGCCGGTGAGACTGTCTCCACGCGAAGTGATCGAGGCGGAGTGCCTCGACTCCGCGGCTGGAGAAAGTGGGAAAAGCACATGGGGACATACGTTTTGGTGCCCGGCGGTTGGAAGGGTTCCTGGTCGTTCGAGACGGTGGTTCCGTTCCTGGAGCAAGCCGGTCACACCGTCCACGCCCTGACCCTGACCGGTCTGCGGCCGGACGACGACGCCGCGACGGTCGCGACGACCACCCTCGACACCCACGCCGACGACGTCGTGCGGTTCCTCGACCGTGCCCACCTCACCGACGTGACGCTGGTCGGTCACAGTTACGGCGGAATGGTGATCGCCGCGGCCGCCGACCGCGCCGGCGGCCGGATCTCCCGCCTGGTGCATCTCGACGCGTACGTCCCCCGCGACGGCGAATCGTGCTGGTCCGCGACGAACGACCACTTCCGCCAGGTCTTCGCCGCCGGCGCCGCGACCACCGGCTACGCCGTCCACCCACCCGGCAACGGCGACCCCCGCCGCCGCCCCCACCCTCTCGCGTCCTTCATGCAGACGGTCCGGCTCACCGGCGCATTCGCCCGAGTCCCGCGCCGAGAGTTCGTCTACTGTTCGGGCTGGGAAGACACCCCCTTCGCCGGCCTCCGCACCCGCCTGCAAGCCGACCCCGAATGGCTGGTCCACGACCTCCCGACCGGCCACGACGCCATGCACGAGGCCCCGCAGGCCGTGGCCGAACTGCTGCTGAGCGAGTGAGCGCGGCTCGTCCGGGTGAACTTTTCGTGCAAACCTCCGTGCCAATGTGAGAAATCTGCGCAAGCCGACGAGGTTTGCACGGTTAGTGCACACCACATCCCGGGCGTGGACCGCGATGGCAAACTTTCGGCATCATTGCTGCGGCCGTGGGGCGGCAGTAGCCTGTGCATCGCGCGCTCGTCATTCGCTCGCGGCCGCGGTGTGGAACTTCCCACCCCGGAACGCATTTGCCCAGGATGTGGGAGACACAAGCCCTTGTGCTGTGCTGAGCGGAGGCCCACTAGGAGTAGTGTCCGAGCGTACAATGACCGGCGAAGCGGGAAGGGTGAGTGAGCGGGCGTGAAGCTGATCGATCGAGTGTCTGCGATCAACTGGAATCGGGTGCCCGACGAGAAGGATGCCGAGGTCTGGGACCGGCTCGTCGGCAACTTCTGGTTGCCGGAGAAGGTTCCGGTATCCAACGACATTCCGTCGTGGAACACGCTGAACGCGCACGAGAAGCAGTTGACCATGCGCGTGTTCACGGGTCTGACGCTGCTGGACACCATTCAGGGCACGGTCGGTGCGGTGAGCCTGATCCCGGATGCGCGGACTCCGCACGAAGAGGCGGTGCTGACCAATATCGCGTTCATGGAGTCGGTGCACGCCAAGAGCTACAGCTCCATCTTCTCCACGCTGTGCTCCACCCGTGAGATCGACGACGCCTTCCGCTGGTCGGAGGAGAACCCGAACCTGCAGCGCAAGGCCGAGATCGTGCTCGAGTACTACCGGGGCGACGAGCCGCTCAAGCGCAAGGTGGCCTCCACGCTGCTGGAGAGCTTCCTGTTCTACTCCGGTTTCTACCTGCCGATGTACTGGTCCTCGCGCGCCAAGCTCACCAACACCGCCGACCTGATCCGCCTGATCATCCGCGACGAGGCCGTGCACGGCTACTACATCGGCTACAAGTATCAGAAGGGCTTGGAAGACCTCACCGGCGCCGAACAGGACGAGCTCAAGAACTACACCTTCGAGCTGCTGTTCGAGCTGTACGAGAACGAGGTCGAATACACCCAGGACCTCTACGACGAGGTCGGCCTCACCGAGGACGTCAAGAAGTTCCTGCGCTACAACGCCAACAAGGCGCTGATGAACCTCGGCTACGAGGGGCTGTTCCCGCGCGACGAGACCGACGTCAACCCGGCGATCCTCTCGGCGCTGTCCCCGAACGCCGACGAGAACCACGACTTCTTCTCCGGCTCCGGTTCCAGCTACGTCATCGGCAAGGCGGTCAACACCGAAGACGAGGACTGGGAGTTCTGAGTTTCGCTCTCGCGTGACAACCCGGGCGTATCGCATTGCGTACGTCCGGGTTTCGCTTATGTAGGGGAGGCTCCGTGTGCCGGCCGACTTCTGGGGCGGATGGGGCCGTTCAGTGCTTCGTCGGATCGAGAGCTTCCGCGCACGTGGTCAGGTCTCGGTGCAGGCGTTCTGCGTTGCCTGCGGGCAGAGCCGCGATCATCCGGCCTTCGACCTCTGCGACGACGTGACTGGCCCGCGCGAGCAGGCGGGCGCCCTCGTCGGTGAGTCGGGTCGGTAAGGCCCGTCCGTGCGGTGCGGCGGATGGGCGTTCCAGGAGACCGCGATCCTCGAGTCCTTGCAGCACCGTATGCATGGATTGGCGTGTGACGAACGCGCCGCGAGCCAGCTCCGCGGCGGACAGCCCCGGTCGCTGACCCAGCAATTCGAGGCATGCGTATTGCGGCACGCTCAGGCCCAACGGCCGCAGGGCGGTATCCATGGCGCCGCGCAAAGCCGCGGCGGCCTGTTTGAGGACATAACCCACGGACGAATCGAGGTCCACCTTCTCTTGCGGCATGTCAGGATTCTGACATACTCTTCTATGTCAGAACCCTGACATAGAAGGAGAAGCCCAATGTCTACTGTGACCGGACCCGACTTCATCGCCCTGCAGGTGCGTGATGTGGATGCGGCGGCCGAGTTCTACGAGACGCATCTCGGATTGCGCCGCGCTCCGGCGAGCCCGCCCGGCGCGGTCGTATTCGACACGGCCCCGGTGTCTTTCGCGGTGCGGACGCCGCTGCCCGGGGTCGATCTCGATGCCGTCGCGCCGCGCCCGGGCGCCGGGGTCGCACTGTGGCTGCACGCCGGCGACGCGCAGCAAGTGCACGATCATCTGGCCGCGGCCGGAGTCTCGATCCTCGCCGCACCCGCGGATGGCCCCTTCGGCCGCACCTTCACCTTCGCCGATCCCGACGGATATGCCGTCACCATCCACGACCGCGCCTGAGGTGGGCGACATCCCGAGGGCTCTGCGGTGGGCGGAGGCTTCGGTCGCTGCCGACAGCTGGGATCGGTCAAGTGCGCTGGGGTGGAAGGAGATTCGGTGCCCGGCGGGGCGGTGTATCGTCGGTGGCCCGCTCGATTCGTTCGACCAAATCGGTGTAGTCGACCGGGACGGTCGTATCGACGACGACGACCGGAACGAGGTGCAAGGGCGTCGCCTGTTCCGCCCAGACGTCCCACTGGGTGCTCAGGCGTTCGCCGTCGTGGAAGAAGTCGGCGCGACGCCGCCGCGTGTAGCGGGCCCTCGCGACGTGCGCCGGGACGTCGCACCACACTTCGACGGCCCGGTCCGCACCCACCTTCTCGATACCGGCGCGGGCGAATTCCCGGTCTCTCGGTGCGAACCACCAGGAATCGATGACCACCGAGGCGGGGATCGTCCGCGCCAGCGACCACACCGCGTCCATCGCGATACCGCCCAGATCCGTAAGGCCGGCCGGGTCCTCGACGCAGGTCGCCAGCGCCTCCTTGACCGCGTCCTTCGAGAGGAACCGGGCGCCCGATACCTGCGCCAGCGCTCGCCCGACGGTCGATTTGCCGGCACCCGGAAGACCGTTCACCAGGACGAGAAGTGTGCCCACCCGGCCCATCATGACGTGGCGGACGCGGTATGTCCCGCGATGTGGTGGGTCGGGTGTCGATCGGGCCGACCGCTCGGTATTATTCGAATATGTGTTCGAGTTCCGGTGAGGGTGTGTCGTCGGAGCAGGCGGCCGATGGGTTCTCCGGCCGGGCGCCGCGACGGCTTCCGGAGGATGTTCCGCGGACCGAGGGGACCGAACCGCAGCTGCAGTATCCGAACGAGGCCGGCTATTACTACCGGGTGCTCGTGCAGCCGCCGAAACCGGTGTGGGTGCGGTTGGACGCGATTCTCATCCGGGATCCGGGCACGCCCCGGCACGTCAACGGGGCGGGGCTGGATATGACGGGGGAGCGGCCGGGGACATTGACGCACTGGGTGCCCTCATTCAGCGGCGAGTGGCTGGGCCGGGTGAATTTCTCGGTCTGTTATGCGGACGGGCGGACGCCGCTGCATCTCACCGACCAGTTGGTGCCCGCCTACGCGCTCCGCCCACGCGCGGCCGCCGACGATCCGCGCCGACCACCGGCGGGCCGGCCGAACACGTCGTCGCGTATCGAGCGCCGGGCGGGCGACGCGGACGGTCGCTGAACCGCGGCCGACGCATGCCGCATCGGCCACGGCGCGTCATCGGCTCAGTCCGTCACATACCCGTTCAGCGTCTTGCGCAGGTCGTCGAGGATGGCCCGCGCCGCGGTGAGTCCGGAACCGTGCCAGAGGTCGTCCTCGACGGCGAAATCGCGTTTGTCGACGATCGCGCCGAGCTTTTTCCAGTCGTCGCTCTTCATCACCGATTCGCCGTGGCTCCTACCGTCGGGGCCGTCGAACATCAGATAGATGATGTCGCCCTCGATCTTGTTGCGGTCGCTCTCGGTGGCGAGGCTGTCCACCGTGAACGAGTGATCGCGCTGGGCGCCCGGGCGCTGCACGCCGGCGTCGGCGAGTACCTGTCCCGCGAACGTGTCGGTGCCCTGGACCTGAATATCCTTGGGGGAGAAGCGGATCACCGACGCCTGCGACAGGTTGGCGGCGATCGAGGCCCCGGTTTCGCGGGCGTCCGTGCGGTAGTCCGCGAGCGCCTTCGCGCCCGCCGAACCGCGACCGAGGGCCTCTGCGTAAGCGGTGAAATCGTCCTGCCAGCCGCGCTGTTCGACCAGGACGGTCGGGGCGATCCCGCGCAGCGCGGCGAGATCCCCGTCACCCGCGGCGCCGAGGATCAGATCCGGTTGCAGCGCGGAGATTTTGGCCGTGTCCACCGCCCCGGAGGTCCCCACGCCCGGGATCTTCAGGACGCCGGTGCCCAGATAGTTCGGCTGCGGCGCCGGTCCGGCCGCGGTGGTCGCGCCGACGACCCGCTCCCACAGGCCCACCGCGCAGACCGCGTCCAGCGCCGCGGTATCCAGCACGACAATGCGTTTCGGATCCGCGGGCACCTGGGTCCCCGCCACCGTGTGGGTGCCCGAGGCCTGGTCGGGGGCGCTGGGCAGGGCGCAGGCGTGAGTGGTGTCGCGCTCGATGCCGACCACGCTCGCGCCGGCGATATTGGTGGTGGTCCGGACGATCGAACTCGACGCGTCGTCGCCCCCGGTGCCGCAACCGGTGACCAGGACGGCCACGGCGCCCACGGCCGCACCGCCGAGCGCGAGCCGGCGCGCACTGGTGCGCTTGCGGGTCTTGGGCTTTCGGGTGGAGACGCGTTCGCTCACCGGCATGCAGCGTAGGGTACATGCGCCCACGTGCAGGATGATTGCGGCACCGTCCCCGCGGCGAATACGACACAGAGTAGGACCCCGTCGGACGCCTGCGACGCCACGGTTTACGATGCCTCTAGCGCAAGCCACCGTCGTTTCGTCATGCGCCGGAACGCACGAGCGTGCGAAACGAGCAGAAGGCACACCTTCAGGAGGATCAGTGACTGCTGTAGAGCCCCAGCCAGTCCCCAAGCTGGAAGCGACACGGCCGTATCCGGCACGACTGGGCCCGAAGGGTTCGTTCATCTACAAGGCCGTCACCACCACGGACCCGAAGGTCCTCGGTGTGATGTACCTGGTGACCGCGATGTCGTTCTTCATGATCGGCGGTCTGATGGCCCTGCTGATGCGTGGTGAGCTGGCTCGTCCGGGTCTGCAGTTCCTGTCGCCGGAGCAGTTCAACCAGCTGTTCACCATGCACGGCACGATCATGCTGCTGTTCTATGCGACCGCGATCGTGTTCGGCTTCGCCAACATCGTGCTGCCGCTGCAGATCGGTGCGCCCGACGTCGCCTTCCCGCGTCTGAACGCGTTCAGCTACTGGCTGTACCTGTTCGGCGCGACCATGGCGACCGCGGGTTTCATCACCCCCGGTGGCGCCGCCGACTTCGGCTGGACCGCCTACACCCCGCTGTCGGACATCGTGCACTCCCCGGGTGTCGGCGCCGACCTGTGGATTCTGGGTCTGGCCGTTTCCGGTCTGGGCACCATCCTCGGTGGTGTCAACATGCTGACCACCGTCGTCTGCCTGCGCTGCCCGGGTATGACCCTGTTCCGGATGCCGATCTTCACCTGGAACATCGCCGTCACCAGCGTCCTCGTGCTGCTGGCCTTCCCGCTGCTGACCGCCGCGCTGATGGCGCTGGCCTACGACCGTCACCTGGGCGGCCACATCTACGACCCGGCCACCGGCGGTTCGCTGCTCTACCAGCACCTGTTCTGGTACTTCGGCCACCCCGAGGTGTACATCATCGCGCTGCCGTTCTTCGGCATCGTGTCCGAGATCTTCCCGGTCTTCAGCCGTAAGCCGATCTTCGGTTACACCACCCTGGTCTACGCGACCCTGGGCATCGCGGCGCTGTCGATCGCGGTGTGGGCGCACCACATGTACGCCACCGGTGCGGTGCTGCTGCCGTACTTCTCGTTCATGACCTTCCTGATCGCGGTTCCGACCGGTGTGAAGTTCTTCAACTGGATCGGCACCATGTGGAAGGGGCAGTTGACCTTCGAATCACCGATGTTGTTCTCGGTCGGCTTCCTGGTGACCTTCCTCTTCGGTGGTCTGTCGGGCGTCATCCTGGCCAGCCCGCCGCTGGACTTCCACGTGTCCGACACCTACTTCGTGGTCGCGCACTTCCACTACGTGCTCTTCGGCACCATCGTGTTCGCCACCTTCGCCGGAATCTACTTCTGGTTCCCGAAGATGACCGGCCGCATGCTGGACGAGCGCCTGGGCAAGTGGCACTTCTGGGCCACCATGGTCGGCTTCCACACCACCTTCCTGGTGCAGCACTGGCTGGGTAACGAGGGCATGCCGCGTCGTTACGCGGACTACCTGCCGACCGACGGTTTCACCACCCTGAACACGATCTCCACGATCGGCGCCTTCATCCTCGGTGCCTCGACGCTGCCGTTCATCTGGAACGTCTTCAAGAGCTACCGCTACGGCGAGGTCGTGACCGTGGACGATCCGTGGGGTTACGGCAACTCGCTGGAGTGGGCCACCACCTGCCCGCCGCCGCGGCACAACTTCTACGAGCTGCCGCGGATCCGCTCCGAGCGTCCGGCGTTCGAGCTGCACTACCCGCACATGGTGGAGCGCATGCGGGCCGAGGCGCACGTGGGCTGGGGCTCGAAGTCCCATCACGTGGCCGAGCTCGAGAAGGTGCCGAGCTAGTACCCCGCATCGAGTAGCGAAGTCCCGGCGCGGCGGCCGTCCAGTGCGACGGCCGCCGCGTTCGGCGTTTCGGGGGTGCCGCGCCGGGCCGGAGGGTGTGGCGGTGCCTCCGGGTGACCGGTGCGCGCCGGTGGCCGCACCCGACCTGAGAGAATGTTCGCTGGCCGTCGGCGCACCGCGATCGCCGGCGCGAGGAGCTGTGACGAAGAGATGGAGTTGCGCGTGGGCACGTCCGAGTCCGATCGTGGCACCGCCACCGAGACGACGGTGCTGATCACGGTCACCGGACCCGATAAACCGGGCGTGACCTCGGTGCTGCTGGCGGCGCTGTCCCGGCACGGCGTGAGCCTGCTGGATGTGGAGCAGGTCGTGATCCGGGGCCGGCTGACCCTCGGTGTGCTGGTGACGAGCCCCGGCGATCCGGAGGACCTGCAGGATCAGCTCGAGGACGCGATGGCGACGGTCGGCATGCAGGTCGATGTCGAGATCGGCGCCAACTCGGTCTCCGGGGCGCCGCTGTCCACGCACGCGGTGGTGGTGCTCGGCAGCCCGGTGACCGCTCGCGCGTTCAGCACGATCGCCCGCACACTGGCCGCGCAGGAGGTCAACATCGACTCCATCCGCGGCATCGCCGACTATCCCGTGACCGGCCTCGAACTGATGGTCACCGCACCGGCCACCGAGGACCCGCTGGCCGAGACCCGCCTGCGCACGGCGCTGGCCGAGGTCGCCGCGAAGGAGAAGGTCGACGTCGCCGTCGAGCGCGCGGGTCTGGCCCGGCGGGCCAAGCGGCTCATCGTCTTCGACGTCGACTCCACCCTCATCCAGGGTGAGGTGATCGAGATGCTGGCCGCGCACGCCGGTGTCGAGGAGGAGGTCCGCAAGGTCACCGAGGCCGCGATGCGCGGGGAGATCGACTTCGCCGAATCGCTGCGCCAGCGCGTCGCCACCCTCACCGGACTGGACGAGACGGTGATCGATCAGGTCGCCGAGCGGATCGAACTGACCCCCGGCGCGCGGACCACCATTCGGACCCTGCGCAGGCTCGGATTCCGCTGCGGCGTGGTCTCGGGCGGCTTCCGCCAGGTCATCGAACCGCTGGCGCACGAGCTCGAATTGGATTTCGTGCACGCCAACACCCTCGAGGTGGTTGACGGCAAGCTCACCGGCCAGGTCATCGGCGAGATCGTCGACCGGCCCGGAAAGGCGGTGGCGCTGCGGCGTTTCGCGGCCGAGGCCGGTGTGCCGATGGAACAGACCGTCGCGGTCGGCGACGGCGCCAACGACATCGACATGCTCAACGCGGCCGGCCTGGGTATCGCCTTCCAGGCCAAGCCCGCACTGCGGGAGGTCGCCGACACGGCGCTGTCGCACCCGTTCCTGGACGCGGTGTTGTTCATCCTCGGTGTCACCCGCGACGAGGTCGAGGCCGCGGACGCCCGCGACGGTCTGCTGCGTCGGGTACCGCTGAGCTGATGACCGAACCCGAGCTCGACGCGCCCGGCCCCGGCGCCGCACCGCCGCTCGTGCTGGATTCCGGTTTCCGCGCCCGGCATGCGGAGCTGGCGCTCGGCTACGGTGGCGGCGGCGATCCGGACGATCCCGCGCAAGTGCAGGCGATGCAGATGGTCCTGCACATTCCGAAAGCCGAACCGCCGCTGCGCAGTGCGGTGCTGGAGGCGGCCGCGGCTGCGGCCGTCGCGCTGTGCCTGGATCCACGCGTCGGCCCGGGCGGGGAATGGGAGCCGCGCTATCTCGCGTGGAAGCGGTCGCGGATCCGGAAGGTGGCGCGGCGAGCGCGGGGTGCGCAGTGGATCTCGGCCGGCGATGTCGAGGGCATCACGATCGACGTGGGTGGCGCCCAGGCCCGCGCCCTGGTGCCGAGCCCGGTGGGCGAGGTCGACCCGCGCATCCGCAAACTGCAGATCGGTGGGACCGACCTCGAACACGACGAACCCGGCCCGCCCGATCCGGAATTGCCTGTGCTGTGGGTCAATTCGGCCCTGGGTATGACCGTCGGCAAGGCGGCGGCGCAGGTCGGTCACGCGAGCATGTTGCTGGCCGGTGCGCTCCCGGTGCAACAGGCCTTCGCCTGGGCCGAGCATGGATTCCGCTGCGCGGTCCGTGACGCGGAGCCGGAGCACTGGGCCCGGCTGTGCGCCCGGGTGAACGGCGGCGCCGGGCCCAAGACGATCGCCGCGGTGCGGGATGCCGGATTCACCGAAGTGGCGCCGGGTTCGATGACGGTGATCGCGGTGGCACCGTAGGGTGCTCAAACGTGCGGAATCTCACTGCGGCAATGGCAGATTCGGATCGTGAGGGAGCGGGAGGCCGACTATGACGGATAGCGTGCACACCGACCACGTTGGCAACGGATCGAGCGCGTCGGCAAAGATGGAGCTCGTGCCGCAACCGGATCCCGATCTGCTCATCGACTTCAACGAGGTGACCGTCCGGCGGTCGGGCCACACGCTGGTGGGTCCCGTCACCTGGCAGGTGGAGCTCGACGAACGCTGGGTCGTGCTCGGCCCCAACGGCGCCGGGAAGACGTCGCTGCTGCGGATGGCCGCCGCCGAGCTGTATCCGACGTCGGGGTCGGCCACGCTGCTGGGCGAGGTGCTCGGCAAGACCGACATCAGCGAACTGCGCCCGCGCATCGGCTTGTCGTCGGCCGCGGTGGCCAGTCGGATCCCGGTGGAGGAGAAGGTGTCGGATCTGGTGGTGTCGGCGGGGTACGCCGTGATGGGCCGCTGGCGCGAGCGCTACGACGAGGTCGACACCGATCGCGCCGTCGACATCCTGGAAAGCCTGGGCGCCGAACACCTTTCCGACCGCGCCTACGGAACCCTGTCCGAGGGCGAACGCAAACGCGTCCTCATCGCCCGCGCCCTGATGACCGATCCCGAACTGCTGCTGCTCGACGAACCGGCCGCGGGCCTGGATCTGGGTGGCCGCGAGGAACTGGTCGAGCAACTGGGCGATCTGGCCGCCGACCCGGATGCTCCGGCGACCGTGCTGGTCACCCATCACGTCGAGGAGATTCCGCCCGGTTTCACCCACGCGCTGCTGCTCAACGAGGGCGATGTGATCGCCCAGGGCCTGCTCTCCGATGTGCTGACCGCGGAGAATCTCAGCGAGGCCTTCCGCCAGTCCATCGCCCTCGATCGCATCGACGGACGGTATTTCGCGCGGCGCTCGCAACGCTTCGGCCGCCACCGCGCCTGAACCCGGGCGCCGGCGCCGCTTTCGGACACCTGCTGCCGATCGGAACCGAGCGCGCGTTATGGTGCGATCGTGAGTGAATCTGTTGCGGAAACCCCGGCCGAACCACCGGCGCCGAAGGGCGCTTCGACCGTAGTGCTCGTGCGTGACGGCGCATCCGGTCCGGAGGTTTTCCTGCAACGACGGGTCAAGGCGATGGCCTTCGCGGCCGGCATGACGGTCTTTCCCGGCGGTGGTGTCGACCCCTCCGACGCCGATGCGGAAATCGGCTGGGCCGGGCCGGACCCGACCTGGTGGGGGCAGCGTTTCGGGGTCGACCGCGCTCGCGCGCAGGCACTGGTGTGTGCCGCGGTCCGGGAGACGTTCGAGGAATGCGGTGTGCTGCTGGCGGGCCCGACCGCCGACACCGTGGTCTCCGACACCGTCGCCTACCGCAGTGCCCGGGAGAAGCTCGAGCGCCGCGAGCTGTCGTTCGGCGACTTCCTGGCGAACGAGAAGCTGGTCCTGCGTGCGGATCTGCTGCGCCCGTGGGACAACTGGATCACCCCGGTGGTGGAACCGCGCCGCTACGACACCTACTTCTTCGTCGCGGTCCTGCCCGAGGGGCAGCGCGCCGACGGCGCCACCACCGAGGCGCACGACGTCGCGTGGCGGACCCCGGCGCAGGCGCTGGATCGCTGGCGGGCCGGCGAGGACGTCTTGCTGCCGCCGACCTGGACGCAGCTGAGCTCGATCGCCGAATTCGCCTCCACGGCAGAGATTCTCGCGGCCGACCGCGCGATCAGCCCGATCATGCCGATCTTCGAACCGGTCGACGGTCAGCCGATGCTGCAGTTTCCGAACAACACCCGCTATTTCGCCGATATGCCGGACGCGTCCCGGCTGCAGGGTTCGAAGCGAGACTGAGCCCGCGCGCACATCCCGACGTCCGGTGCGTCCCGCCGCGCACAGTAGGCTCGCCGCCGTGGCCGAATTCGTGACCGTGGACCGTGTCGAGGCGGGAATCGCCGTACTGCGTTTCGCGCGGCCGCCGCTGAATCTCATCGATCTGCAGGCGGCGCTGGAACTCGAGGCGGCCGCCGACGCCCTCGCGGCGGATGACGAGGTGCGGGCCGTGATCGTCTACGGCGACGAGCGAATCTTCAGCGCGGGCGACGACGTCGACGAACTCGCGCGCTGGACGCCCGGGCAGGCCGGCGCCGTCGCCGCCGATCTGCAGCAGGCGCTGGGTTGTCTGGCCCGGATTCCGCAGCCGACGATCGCCGCCGTCACCGGGTACGCGGTCGGTGCGGGACTCGAGCTCGCTCTCGGCGCCGACCGCCGGTTGATCGGTGACAACGTGAAGCTGGGCTTGCCGCAGATCCGGGCGGGCCTGATCCCGGTGGCCGGTATCCGCCGGCTGGGGCTGCTCGTGGGCCCGGGCCCGGCCAAGGATCTGGTGTACACCGGCCGCTATGTCGATGCCGAGGAGGCGGCGGCGATCGGGCTGGTCGACGAGGTGGTCGCCCCCGACGACGTCTTCGGTGCGGCGCTGCGATGGGCGCGGCAGTTCACCACCGGTCCGGCCCGCGCGCTGGCCGCCGCGAAACGGGTCTTCGAGGCCGGTCCGCACGGCCTCGACCGCGCCCGCGCGGAGTGGGCGGAGCTGTTCGGCACCGAAGACCGCAGCGTAGGAACACGTTCTTATTCGGCGTCCGGTCCGGGCGCCGCGGAATTCCTGGGCCGCTGACCCACTCCGTGTGATCACTCGATACGCTGTGCGACCATGACCGCACGTCTTGACGACCCCGCGCCGAACCCGCACGCCACCGAGGCCGAGGTCCAGGCCGCGCTCACCGACAACAAGCTCGCGCAGGTCCTCTACCACGACTGGGAGGCGGAGACCTACGACGACAAATGGTCCATCTCCTACGACGAGCGGTGCATCGAGTACGCGCGCGGCCGCTTCGACGCCGTCGCCCCGAATGCGCCGCTGCCGTACGAGCGGGCCCTCGAACTCGGTTGCGGCACCGGTTTCTTCCTGTTGAATCTGATGCAGGCCGGGGTGGCGAAAACCGGTTCGGTGACCGACCTCTCGCCGGGCATGGTCAAGGTCGCCACCCGCAACGCGCAGAATCTGGGGCTGGATGTCGACGGCCGCGTCGCCGACGCCGAGACCATCCCCTACGAGGACAACACCTTCGACCTGGTCGTGGGACATGCTGTGCTGCACCACATTCCGGACGTGGAGCAGGCGCTGCGGGAATGCCTGCGGGTGCTGAAGCCGGGCGGCCGCTTCGTCTTCGCCGGTGAGCCGACCACCATCGGCAACTTCTACGCCCGCAAACTGGGCCAGATCACCTGGAAGGTCACCACCGAGGTGACGAAGCTGCCGTTCCTGTCCGACTGGCGGCGACCGCAGGCCGAACTGGACGAGTCGTCGCGGGCCGCGGCCCTGGAGGCCGTGGTCGACCTGCACACCTTCGATCCCTCCGAACTCGAGCAGATCGCCCGCAGCGCGGGCGCGGTGCAGGTGCACGCCGAGACCGAGGAATTCGCCGCCGCGCTGTGGGGCTGGCCGGTGCGCACCTTCGAGGCCGCGGTGCCGGAGGAGAAGCTGACCTGGCGCTACCGGATGGCGCAGTACAAGGCGTGGCTCGGTCTGAGCAAACTCGACGAGAAGGTGCTGCGCCACGTGGTGCCGCGCCAGTTCTTCTACAACGCCATGATCACCGGCGTGAAGCCGGGTGCCGCCGGAAAGTAGTGGGCGGCAGGCTGTTTCGCACCGGTCGGGGCCGCGCTGATGGGATATTCGTTCACCTCGCGAGACGTCGACTATCTGGACAGTGCGGCCGGCCGGGACGCGCTGTCCGCGGTCGGAGAACGTGCGCTGACGCCCGCGACGATGCTGCGGGATCTGGATACCCTGCGGCGCGACTACGGCGACCGGACGGCCGCACTGGTGGAGACCGTGCGGCTGCGCCGGCGCGCGGCGGCCAAACTCGACGACGCGGCCGGGTGGCTGTTCACCGACGACGCCCTGCAACAGGCGACGCCGAGTCTCGTGGCGCGGCATCGGGCCCGGCGGCTGGCGGGGCGTGCCGTGCACGACGTCACGTGCTCGGTCGGCGCGGAGCTGGCCGCGCTGCGGCGGGAATGCCCGGCGGTGCTCGGCAGCGATCTGGACCGGGTGCGACTGGCGATGGCCGCGCACAATCTGGCGGACGCGCCGAATGTCGCTCTGCTGCAGGCCGACGCGCTGCGGCCGTGCAGTACCGGCACCGTGGTGATCGCCGATCCGGCGCGGCGCGCGGGAGGCCGGCGCACCCACGATCCGGATCGGCTGCAACCACCCTTACCGCAGCTGCTGGCCGTCCATCGTGACCGCGATCTGGTCGTGAAATGCGCTCCCGGACTGGATTTCGACCGTTTCGCGCTGCGGCGGTCGGACGCGCAACCCCTGCCCGCGCGAGTGGACCGGACGGCGGCCGACGGTTATGAGGGGCTCTCCTGGGACGGTGAGGTCGAGGTGGTCTCCCTCGACGGCGCCGTGCGCGAAGCCTGCCTGTGGTCGCGCGGACTCACCGAATCCGGGGTGACCAGACGGGCGACGGTGTTGCGTAGCGACGGTTCGTCGTGGTCGCTGACCGATGCCGAGCCCGACGACCTTCCCGAACGCGAGCCCGGAACCTGGCTCGTCGACCCGGACGGCGCGGTGGTCCGGGCGGGCCTGGTCCGCCATTACGCCGCGAGATACGGCCTCTGGCAACTGGATCCGCGCATCGCCTACCTCACCGGCGACACCGTGCCGCCGGGGGTGCGCGGGTTCCGCGTTCTGGATCGGCTGGAATTCCGGGAGAAGGCGCTGCGCGCCGAACTGCAGCGCCGCGACTGCGGTCCGCTCGAGATCCTGATCCGCGGCGTCGACGTCGATCCCGATGCGCTGCGGCGCCGGATCAAACCCCGGGGCAGCACCCCGCACACCGTGGTGATCACCCGGATCGGCCGGACCGCAACGGCATTCGTCTGCGAAACCCCGCCCGCCCGGTGAGCTCGGCGGTCAGCGGTCCGGAGTGAAGGCGAACAGTTCGCCGATCCGGGTGCCGACCACGACCTGACCGTCGGGCCCGATCGCGGTGGACACCGTCGTACCCTGCGCACCGGGCAGTGGGGCGGAGGCGATCGTCTTACCCGACTTCGTGTCGAAGGTCAGCAGATGCAGCGCCTCACCCATCGGCACCACCACGTAGCCGGTGTCGCCGGCGGTCTGCACCGGACGGCCGCGCAGGGTGAGATCCTTGCGCTCCCAGGCGATATCGACCCGGTCGCCGTTGTCGCGCAACGCCATCAGATGCCCGTCGTCGCCGGCCGGAATCAACAGGCCGTCGAGCAGGGAGATGCCGCCGCGCGGAGTGAAGCCCAGCGGCTGCGTCCACTTCGTGTGGCCGTCGGCGGTGTCGACGGCGAGCAGCCGTCCGCTGTTGTCACCCACGTACAGCGTCTTCCCGTCCGACGACAGTGCCGGGCTCGTCGCGCTGCCGTCGGTGAGGATGTCGACGCTCCAATCCTGGGTGACCTTCTTGTCGGCGTAGTGCAGCGCCACCAGGGATGCCGCAGGGGCACCGGTGCGCCAAGCGGTCAGATAGAAACGGCCCGAATTCGGGTCGAGCGCAGACACATTCGCCACCGCGCACTGCGGACCACCGACGGCGCAGTCGTCGATGCCCTGCCCGTCCGGCGGGCGCGTGACATTCGGGTGGGCGAGGAAGTCGGGGTCGCCCAGCACCTGATAGGTCGACACCTCGCGGTCGCCGGTCTGGCGGTCCAGGACGTCGACCTGACCGGACTGCGACACCGACAGCACGGTGCCGTCGTGGGTGAACTGCACCGAGACCGGAACGCCGGCAACGGGAGTGCGCCAGCGCGGTTGCCCCAGCGGGTTGAACGAGAACACCGCGCCGTCGTCACCCACGTACACATTGCTCGCCCCGTCGACGGCCGAGGCCGCCGCGACGGCATCCGGTCCCAGCGCATTGCAGAAGCGCTTGCGTCCGGTGGGCATCTGGAACGAGAAGATCATGCCGGTGGTCCCCGGCTTGCCGACACAGTCGGCGGTGGTGCGGGAGGTGACGAACAGCTGGCCGTCCGGGCCGATCGTGGTCGCATTCGCCAGCGGGCCGCCGATCGGCCGCGACCAGCTCAGACTCAGATGACGGGCGCCGGTGACCGAACTCGCGCCGCTGTTGCGGCCGTCGTGGAACGCCGACTGCCAGCCCTTGCCGGAACCGACCTTGATGTCGTCGATGGTGCTGCTGCCGCATCCGGTCAGCATCAGTAGGCCCAGGGTGCCCACCGCCGCGATCACGCGCCTCGGGGCGCCTCCCCGAATCACCGAGTGGCGCAAGATCGTCGGGTGGTGTCCGCCGCGGTCGTGCTCGCTGCGCTCGGGTCGCCGGCTGCCGCTTCGCACCTGCTGGACTCCCATCTGTTCGTAACGGGCCTGCACGAGACTAGAACATTCACCGCCGTGACAGCGGGCTGGGTGAGAATGCGACCGGCCCCCCGGCCGCGCGGGAGTGTCGGCGACCCGATTTCCCGGGGCGCAAGCGCGCGTCCGCGGCGCGAAAGTACGCTGGTACCTCGATCAGGTGACCACCGAGGTAACCGTCGCCCGAGGAAAGGGAGCTGGCCCGTGACGAGCATGTGGGGCGCACCGTTGCGTTCGCGTTGGCGGGGTTCGCGCCGCCGGGATCCGGAGCAGGCGCGCTTTCTGACCGTGGCGTCGCTGCGCTGGGTGCTCGCCAATCGGGCATACACGCCGTGGTACCTGGTGCGGTACTACCGGCTGTTCAAATTCCGGCTGGCGAATCCGCATATCGTGCTGCGCGGCATGGTCTTTCTGGGTCGCAATGTCGAGATTCACGCCACCCCGGAGCTCGGCCGCATGGAGATCGGCAAATGGGTGCACATCGGCGACGGCAACGCGTTGCGCTGCCACGAGGGTTCGCTGCGCATCGGCGACAAGGTGGTCTTCGGTAAGGACAACGTCGTCAACACCTATCTCGATATCGAGATCGGCGAATCGACCCTGGTCGCGGACTGGTGCTACATCTGCGATTTCGACCATCGGATGGACGATGTGACGATGCCGATCAAGGATCAGGGCATCGTGAAGAGTCCGGTCCGCATCGGCCCCGACACCTGGATCGCGGCCAAGGTGACCGTGCTGCGCGAGACTCGGGTCGGCCGCGGCTGCGTGCTCGGCGCCCATGCCGTGGTGAAGGGTGAGATCCCCGATTTCAGCATCGCCGTCGGCGCTCCGGCCCGGGTGGTCAAGAACCGCAAGAAGGCCTGGGACGACGCCGCCGAGGAGCGGGCCCGGCATGCCGCCGCCCTGGCCGATATCGAACGCAAGAAGGCGGGAGTCGGCGCCGGATCGGACTGATCCGGCGAACTCGCGTTGCTGTCGAAGACCTACCGACTCGGCAGCGTGCGGGGCAGCCCGAACCACGGCAACACGGTGCTCTCGAATCGGGCCATGGCGCTGATGCGCTCACCGGTGAGCGACAGTACGTACAGCCCGGTCCCGTGACTGCTGCCGTCCGGCCCGCGCAGGTAGGCGCCGAACGCCGGCTGGCCGTTGGCTCGCGTCGGCACCAGGTCGAACCGCCGCCCCGCGGCGAAGATGCCAGCGCAGAAGCGGGCCGCCAGGTCATGACCGACATATTCGAACGGGATCGGCGGCATCGAGACGAAGACGTCGTCGGTCAGCAGTCGCACGAGCGCGTCCACATCGGCGGACTCCCAGGCATGCGCGAATGTCGCCACGATCGCCGCCTCGGCAGCCGACCCCGGCTCCGGTGCTCGCGCGCTCGGCCGGCGGCGTTCGAGTGCCGCGCGGGCGCGGGTGAGCGCGCTGTTGACCGAGTCGACCGTCGTGTCCAGCATCCGGGCGGTCTCGTTCGCACGGAACCCCAGCACATCGCGCAGCACCAGGACCGCGACCTGGCGCGGTGGCAGCAGCTGCAGCGCGGTGACGAATGCCAGCGAGACCGATTCGCTCTGCTCGTAGCGCGCTTCCGGGCCGGGCGGCGACTGGTCGAGCAACGCGTCGGGGTAGGGCTGTAACCAGACGACCTCCCCGAGCCGGGACGGTTCGGGCGGTTCCACATTCGGGACGTTCCACTCCTTCGCCTGCCGGCGGCTCGACGCACGGCGGGCGTTCAGACACCGGTTGGTGGCGATCCGATACAGCCAGGTGCGCAGCGAGGCCCGCCCCTCGAAAGCGCCGATGCCCTGCCAGGCGGCCAGTAGCGTGTCCTGCAGAGCGTCCTCGGCGTCCTGGAACGAGCCGAGCATCCGATAGCAGTGCACCTGCAATTCCGCCCGGTACGGTGCGGTCAACGCCCGGAACGCGTCACCGTCGCCCGCTCGCGCCTTGCCCATCAGGTCGCCGGTCGCCATCGGGTCACCTTCTCTCTCCGTCATGGCACCTCCACCGAGTATGGACACCGCGGCGGCCACGAACCTGTCGGTCCGGCGGCGACCAGTTGGGCGGTGCCGCCGTGTCTGTCTTCATGGCAGTCCCGCCACCGAGCAGAGGAGCCCGTCATGGGAAAGATCGTTGTCTTCGAGAATGTGTCACTCGACGGAGTGACACAGGACCCGACCGGAGAGGAGGGCTTCAGCGGTGGCGATTGGCGCGCCGCGCTGTCGCCGGAGGACCGCGCGGAGTGGGCGCGGCTGATCCAGGACGATGTGCTGGAGGCGCAGGCGCTGCTGCTGGGACGGCGCAGCTACGAATACT
Source organism: Nocardia kruczakiae NBRC 101016 (assembly GCF_001612965.1). Taxonomy (GTDB): domain Bacteria; phylum Actinomycetota; class Actinomycetes; order Mycobacteriales; family Mycobacteriaceae; genus Nocardia; species Nocardia kruczakiae. The sequence continues at coordinate 54,760 of NZ_BDBL01000024.1, read as the reverse complement.
TCGCCGCCCGGTATCCGCAGCGCACGGGCGCGGCCGCGGACCGGATGAACGGGATGCCGAAATACGTCGTGTCCGCGACGCTTTCGGATCCCGAGTGGAACAACTCGACGGTGCTGCGCGGCGATCTCGCCGAGCAGGTGTCGAAGCTGAAGTACCTGGTCGACGGCGACATCAGGGTCTACGCCAGCACCGAACTGGTCCATGCGCTGACGGCACGCGGCCTGGTCGACGAGCTGCGACTGGCGGTATTCCCGGTGGTGATGGGCGAAGGTAGTCGGCTGTTCGAGCCGGCCGGCGACGCGGTGCCGGTATCGCCGCGACCGCTGCGGCTCACCGCCGTTCGGACGATCGGCGCGGGGCTCGCCCACCTCACCTACCGCTGCCTGCCGGACGCATCCGCCGAATAGCCACGCGGCCGGGGCGGCCGAACCGAGGGCTTCGGTGTCGGTGGCGCCGGGTAGCCTTCGGCCCATGAACCGGTATGCGGCCTGGTTGCGGGGGATCATGCCCAGCAACCCGAATATGCGCAACGAGAAGGTGCGGGCGGTCTTCGAGGGGCTCGGCTACGAGGGCGTCGGGTCGGTGCTGGCGAGCGGGAACATCGTCTTCGGCAGCACCGAAACCGATATCGCCGCAATGGAATCGCGTATTCAGGCGGCGTTGCGGGCGGAGCTGGGCATCGCCGGCGGCACCATCATCCGCAGCCGCGACGAACTGCGGAAACTGGTCGATTCGGATCCCTTTCCCGGCCTCACGCACTCCCGCGGCACCTACCTCACCGCGACGTTCGTGAAGGACCGCGCGGGCTCCGCACCGCCCGAACTCCCCGGCGACCTGGCGTCGGCCGTGCGGATCGTGCGCTTCGACGAACCGGCGCGGGCCCTGCTGGCGGTCATCGACAACTCCGTCGCGGGGACTCCCAATCACATGGCGTGGATGGAGACCGTCTACGGCAAGGACATCACCACCCGCACCTGGCTCACGGTCCAAAAAGTGCTCGCCAAGCTGTAGTTTTTCCTTCCTGAGGTCTTGACTGGAGAAAAATCAGGAGGAGACTTGGTGATACACCGGAACACCGGAAATCACCACGTAGTCGGACGAGACGTCGGACGACTCACGAGATGGTTTCCAGGATCTGGCCAGGCCCCCGGCAAGCCAGTCGAATATCCCGAACGATCAGCGACGACTGAAGTTCAGGTATCGACGGAGACTACCGGGGACTGCTCTGTCCGGGGGGATTCAGCCGAGAGTCATTGCCGCGCGGACCTGGTCGGGGTCGAGCGCGCTGCCCGGCAGGGGATGGGCGGCCTCGGCGCGTAAGCCGTCGAGCAGGACCGTCAGATGCCGGCGCCACGCCTCGGGTGCGACGTCGCGCACGCCGTCGGTAGCGCGCACCACCGACCACAGCAGCAGACCGAGATCGGTTTCGGTGATGTCGCGACGCAGCTGCCCGGCCTCCTGCGCGCGGGCCACCAGTTGCCGGAACAGGGTGTGGCCCTGATGTTTCGCCACCTCGATCGGACTGTCGGCGGGCAACGAGTACACGCAGATATCGGTGAAGCCGCGATCGTTGGCCTGCCACTGCGCCAGCTTCGTCAGATGGTCGACCAGGCCCGTCCAGGGGTCGTCCGCCCGCAGCGCCTCCTCCGCGCTGCGGCCCGACGCCACGACCAGGTCGAGTAGCGCGTCGTCGATCAGCGCTTCGCGGGTGGGGAAGTGGTTGTAGAGCGTGCCGATGCTGACTCCGGCGTCGCGCGCGATCTGATTCAGCGAGGCGTCGAGGCCCTCGGCCGTGAACCGCCGCCGGGCCGCCGCGGCGATCTTGTCCCGATTGTCCCGGGCGTCACGACGCCGCGGACGCGCGCCGGCGGTCGCATCCCCGGTAGTCGCCACCTTCTCCGCCATGGCCTCACCCTAACAACTTGAAAACCCACTCGATTTGACCTTAACTTGAGAGGGCGCTCAAATTGAGTGCCCTCTCAAATTATGGAGGTTCGGTCATGCCACATCTGGCAGTGTTCGGTGCGGGTCCCGCGCTCGGGTTGTCGGCGGCGCTGCGTTTCGGCCGTGCGGGGTATTCGGTGACGGTGATCGCGCGCAACCCCGAGACACTCGAACGGTTGCGGGCGCGCCTGGCGGCCGAGGAGATCGAGGTGGATGTGCTGCTCGCCGACCTCGCCGACGACGCCCGGGTCGACCACGCACTCGCCGAAGTGCAGGCGGCGCACGGGCTTCCGGACGTGGTGATCTACAGCCCGGGTGATGTGAGCCGGCTACCGGTGGATGCGTTGTCGCTCGACGCGGACACCCTGCGCAGCTGGCTGCCGATCAACCTGACCACGCCGGTGCGCATCATGCACGCGCTACTGCCCGCGATGGCGGCCCGCGGCTCGGGCGCCGTGCTCATCGCTCAGGGGGGATCGGTGCGCGAACCGCAGGCGGCGCTGGCCAGTTCGAGCGTGCCGCAGTCGGCCTTGCTCAACTATCTGCACTCGATCGACCAGCAGGTCCGCCCGTGCGGCGTGCGGGTGGGCGCTCTGCTCATCACCCGCCTCATCGAAAACAGTGCGGCGCAACAGCTGTTCGATTCCGGCCGCTTCGCCACGGTGGAGCCGGGCGACATTCGGCGCGTACATCCCGATGTCCTCGCCGAGGATCTGTTCACCATGGCCACCACCGACGCGGAAGTAGAGCGGGCGGCCTGAGACTCCGATACCGCGCGTTCCGGCCCGCATCGTCGTCGCGGGCCGGAAGGTGGAACGTCGGCGGGGATGGGGCTAAGCCGCTTGCCGGTTCTCGGGAATCGTCGTCGCCTGCGGCTTGTCGCTCTCGTCGAAGCCCGGGCGGCCCGTGCCGATGAACGCCACCAGCCAGGACAGGACCGCGACGAAGCGGTTGCGGAAGCCGACCAGGTAGAACAGGTGGACGGCGAGCCAGGTGGCCCAGGCGATGGTGCCGGTGAACTTGACGCGGTCGTTGATTTTGGTGACCGCGCTGAACCGGCTGATCACCGCCATCGAGCCCTTGTCCCAGTACACGAACGGGGTACCGGGCTGCTTCTTGCGACGGATGATGTCGGCGACGTGGCGGCCCTCCTGCATGGCCGTCGGCGACTGGCCCGGATAGCCGTTCAGCGAGGTCATATCGCCGATGGCGTAGATATCGGCGTGCCCACCCACCGTGCAGTCCGGGTTGATGAGAAGCCGTCCGGCACGGTCGGTTTCGCAGCCGGTGGCCTCGGCCAGCAGCGTGGCGAATCCGCCGGCCGCCACACCCGCCGACCACACCACGGTCTCGGCGCCGATACCGCGCTCGACACCGTCCTTGGTCTTCACGGTCACCTTGCCGGCCTCGATATCGGTGACGAAGGTGTCCAGCAGGACCTCGACGCCGTTGCGGCTCAACGATGTGCGCGCATACTCCGACAGGCTGCCGCCGAACGGCGGCAACACCGCGCCGGCGCCCTCGACCAGCGTTACCGAAATCTCCTGGTGATAGTGGCGCTTCGCGAGCTCCTTGAGCTGGCCGGCGACCTCGACGCCCGTCGGGCCCGCGCCCACGACCACGAAGCTCAGCAGCCGTTCACGGGTTTCCGGATCGGCCTTCGCCGCCTCGGCGAACACGCGCTCGATCTGCGCCCGCAGCAATGTGGCATCGTCGATGGTCTTGAGCGAGAACGTCTTCTCCGCGAAATCGTCGCGGCCGAAATACGATTGGGTGGCCCCGGTGGCCGCGATCAGCGAGCCGTAGCGAATCTTGCGCGGGCCCTGCTCGGTGTCGTAGGTGAGTACGGCGGCATCGGCGTCGATATCGACGACCTTGCCCAGCCGTACATCCGAGCCCTTGTGCCGGCGCAGGATCTGCGCGATCGGCGGGGCGATGTCGGTGGACGGGAGCACACCCGTCGCTACCTGATAGAGCAACGGCTGGAACAGGTGTTCCGGCGTCGCCGAGATGAGCACGTAATTGATTCCCGATTTGCTGAGCTGCTTCGCGGCGGCGAGCCCGCCGAACCCCGAACCCACGATGACCACATCGGTGGTTTCGATTCCCGCATCCACGTGTTGCATGACAGCCTCCTTCTGTCATGAGTAAACGCGATTCATAGGCTGGATGTTTCGGGGGTCAGGGCGCATAATATTGATGACTCTTATCTAGATCATTCATGAATGGAGATCTTGATGGAACTGCGTCAGCTCACCTACTTCGTCGCGGTGTGCGAGGAGTTGAGCTTCAGTCGCGCCGCTGTGCGCTGCTTCATATCGCAATCGGCTATCAGTCATCAAATCGCGCGGCTCGAACATGATCTTGGTGTTCAGCTCTTCGAACGCTCCACGCGCTCCGTTGTTCCGACTGAGGCAACTATTCGGCTACTTCCCCTTGCGAAACAAATGCTGAGCCTCGAATCCGCTATTCGCGCAGCTGTACGGGACTCCGGACCGCGCATTCGCCTGGCGGCGAACATGTCTTTCGCAACAAGATCGCTATCGGCAATAGCCGGAGCACGCGAAGCGCATCCGGGTGCCGAAATCGAGTTCGTGATCAAGCCTTTCCGGCAGCGCATCGCCGCGGTCGCCGATGGCGACTGTGATCTTGCTCTCATCAGAGGCAGTGTCGAACAGCCCGGTCTCACGGTCGAACAGCTGTGGGTGGAGGACCTCGTCATCGCCGCCTCGACGGCCCACCCGCTGGCCGGCCGCGGTGATGTGACATTGGCCGAGTTGGGGAAATATCCGCTGCTGCTGCCCCCGGAGGCGGAACAGGTGCTGCTGCACAACGTCGTCCGGCACGCGTTCGCCGAACTGCCGACCCGGCCCAGCTACGGTCCGCCGATCCCCCCGGATCACACCGCGACGATGGAATTGATCAACCGGCCGGACGCCTGGACCATCCTGTACGCCGACAGCGCCACCGAAGGTATCGCCACCCTGAAACTCGCGGGCCGGCCGCTGCGCATTCCGGTATCGGCCGTGCTCCGCAGCGATATCCGGCGCTCGCCGATCCTGACCACCCTGCTGGCGGCCCTGCACAGCTCCTGATATGAACAACGCCGCACCGGAGGCCGGTGCGGCGTTGCTCGGGTCGGAAACGTTCAGGATCGCGGTTCGAGCCGGTGGAACAGGAACTCCACCAGCGTGATCAGCGAGCGCAGGCAGGTGCCGCGGTCACGGGCGTCCAGCGCGGTGAGCGGGGTGCCCGGTTCCAGATCGAGCGCATCGCGGATCTCGCTGAGCGGGAAGCGATGCGCACCGTCGAACTCGTTGATGGCCACGGAATACGGCACGCCGCGTTCCTCGAGGATGGACAGCACCTCGTCGGCCTTGTCGATGCGTCGGGTGTCGACCAGCACCAGCGCACCGAGTGCGCCGTTGGCCAGCTCCTCCCACAACGGCAGGAATCGGCGCTGCCCCGGGGTACCGAACAGATACAGCGCCAGTTGCGGATTGAGCGTGATGCGCCCGAAATCCATGGCCACCGTGGTGGTCTGCTTGCCCGGGAGTCCGGCCATATCGTCGATACCGACACTGGCCTCGGTAATGGTCTCTTCCGTGCGCAGCGGACGGATCTCCGAGACGCTGCTGACGAACGTGGTCTTACCGACGCCGAAATTGCCTGCTACCAATAGCTTCACCGAGCGCGTGACCGTTTCCGGTACATAGTCGACCGTACGGTCGGTCACAGCGGCGGGTCGTTCGGACAGGGCAGTCGGGCGCTCAGACGGCGAGAGCGCGGAGCCCATTCAGTACCTCCTCGAGCAGGGCGACCTCCGGCACATAATCCGCCGGGGTCGGGTTGACCAGATGGCCGCTGTCGAGCAGGTCCGATACCACGATCTTCACTACCGAGGGCGGCAGGTCGAGATATGCGGCCACCTCGGCGAGCGACAGTGCAGCGTGCCGACTACAGACGTTCAAAACCCGGCGCGCGTCCGGACTGGCACCGGGCGTCGGATCCTGTGCTGCCACAACAAGTGTCACCAGGTCGACCGAACGACTCGCACGGGTACGTCCGCCCGTGCGTACGTAGGCACGGACCAGGTCGGGATCGCGCCGGTGCTTGCTCATGCCCGATCGCTACCGGGCCTGTGGCGGGGCAGGCTGCCGAGTTCGCGGCCGACTCTGACGGCGAGTTCGTTCATCCGGTGCGCGACCATGCTGACGTCGACGTCGGGCATGGTCGAGACGCCGATCAGGGCGCCCTCACCGGCTGCGGTGATGAAGATCATGCCCTCGTCGTACTCGGTCATGTTCTGCCGCACCGTATTCGCGGGGCCACAGAATTCGCTGAGGGCCTTGCCCAGGGATCTGAGGCCCGAGGCCGCCGCGGCGAAGCGCTCGGCGTCGTCGAGGGAGATGGCGCCGACGTGGGCGATGCGCAGGCCGTCTTCGGACAGTAGTACGGCGAATCGGACGCCGGGAACGGTCAGATCCTCGAGCATCCACGACAGCTTGTTGTCGCCGTCGGTCACGGTGGTGCCGGGTGTGGCCATCAGGATGTCATCCCTTCGGAGTTGTCATGTGCGGCTGCACGTCCGCTGGTGGAACCGGTCTGCCAGGCTTCGGCGATATCGACGCGGGGCAGGCCCGTATCGGTATGCGGCTGTCCGGTATCGGTGCGGGGCCCGCGGGCGGAGGCGGGCAACGCCACGCTGCGCCGCCGCCGGCGCGGCAGCCCGCCCGGCGTGATCTCGTGCACCGTGGACGACTGACCGGTCGGTGTCGGGTCCGCGGCCGGCAACGGTTCGGCCTCGGCGACCGGGGCGGCCGGCGCCGGGGCGAGGCTCACCGGTGCGGGGCTCACCGGTGCGGGGGCGGCATTGCCGCTCGCGACCGCGGCGGGTGCCGCGGCGACCTCGATCGGTGTGGAAATCGGTGGGGCCGTGACGCTTTCGAGGTTGTCGGGCCGGGCGGCCAGCAGCCCCTCGGGTACGTAGACCATCGCGCGCATACCACCGTAGATATTGGGGCCGTCGATGTACACGGTGAAGCCGTAGCGGCGGGCCAGCGCGGCGATGCCCGGGAAACCCACCCGCGGGGTCGGGCCCAGCTGATGGATGTCGACGGTGCGCTCGCCGGCGAGGACCTGGCGGGCCTCTTCCATCTGCTCGGGGTTCATCCGCACACCGGCGTCGTCGATGATCACCGTCAGGCCGTGGTGGCCTTCCTGGAAGGTGACGTCCACGAACGAGGTCGGCGGCGAGTACCGCAGCGCGTTGTCGAGCAGCGTGGCCAGCGTGTGCACCAGCGGTTCGACCGCACGGCTGATGATCACGCGGTCGAGCTGCTGCGGCCGGATCCGGGTGAAGTCGCGGACACGGCCGATCGCGCCGCCGACGATGTCGGTCAGCGACTGCTGCGGCCAGCGGCGGCCGGGCAGACCACCACAGACGATCACGTACGACTGCGCCTGGCGGATCATCTGCTGGACGCTGTGGTCGATGCGGATCAGCGTCTCGTAGACGTCGTCGCCGCGGTGCTGGCGCAGCGCGGCGCTCACCACCTGGCCGACGTCGGCGCCCAGGCTGACCACGGAGGTACCGAACGCGCGCACCGCGGCGCTGGTCGCCTCGCGGGAGGCGTTCTCGACCTGTTCGCGGATGCTGGCCTCGGTGGCGGAGATCGCCTGCTGCTTTTCGTATTCCAGCTCACGGCTGGTGCGTTCGTGGGTTTCGGCGGCCACTCGGTGCAGGTCGTCGGCGTAACGCTCGGTCAGCCGCTGCAGCAGCTGGGCGAAGCGAGAACCGCCGCGGTCGATGGCGGGCAATTCGACCGTCGATTCGGCGCGGCGCACCGAGTCGGCCACCAAACCCATTGTGGTGCTCGTGAAATGTTCGAGCTCGTCCTCGTGGGCGCGCAATTCCGCCTCGGCACTGCGGGCGCGGGCGCGCTGCTGCGACGCGTAATACGCGGCATACAGAGCTCCCGCGATCGTCAGTATCAGAATTGCGGCGAGGATCCACGAAAGAGTCACGGCGGTAGCTTGATTCATCAGTTCCCTCGGTGCCGGATTTCCGGCCGCTTCGTCCTTCCCTACTCGACGACCGCGAACGACGCGGCCGGGATAACACTCAGGTCGGACGGCGGGAACGCGGCAGGCAGGATGATACTGCACCTAACCTGAATGGGACCTCGAAGCGCTTACCGGACAGGCGAATTCACCATCGACCTACCGGTGGAGGATCCCGATCGGCCCCAGCACCCGACGACAGCAAAGATAGCAGCAATTCCGGGTGGCAGCGACCGATTCGTTATCTACGGCTCGGTAGGGAATATGTTCATCGCCGGTGTTTCGGACTCGGCGGGTTCGCCGGGCCTCGATTCACCTCGAAAGACGCCGCGACGGCGTGCAGCGCGGTGCCAACGGCGAGGTGTAACCGCAGGTCTTCGTGTGCGTGATCATCGACGGCCCAGGATATTTCCGCCATTGCCCGCAGAAACGCCCACCGCCACGGCTAGCGTTCGGCGGCAACGATATTGTCCAGGCGGGTATCGCGATCGACGACGACCAGCGGTTCTCGCGGCCGGGACAGTTCGTCGCATCGCGCGATCGCGGCGGGGAGCGCAAGCGGATTACCGCGTGCCCGTGGGGGTTCCGGTTGATGTTCCCCGGCGCGTGGTGAGGGTCGCCTCTAGGCTTGGCCCGTGGGAAACGAGCACGTGCGGGCCTCGGACGCGGACCGGGAGAAGATCGTCGAGCGATTGCGCTCGGCGATGAACGAGGGGCGATTGAATCTCGCCGAATTCGACGACCGGGTCCAGCAGGTCTATGCCGCGCGCACTTATGGGGAGTTGTCGCCGATCCTGTCGGATCTGCCGGCGGTGCGGGAGCAGCCGGGTGCCGCCCGGGCCGGGCGGGTGCCGCCCTGGGTGCTGATCATGTGGACGCCGTGGATCTTCGTCAACATCCTGTGCGTCGTGATCTGGCTGGCCACCGGCGCCGGATACTTCTGGCCGTTCTGGGTCGAGGTGCCGTGGGGGCTCGCGCTGTGCATACCGACCGTCATCGGCATCACCGTCGGCAGGAACCAGGCGCCGCGTCCGCCGGACTGAATCCGCGAACGCAGACGGCTCGCCGAACCGATACCGCGAGGTACCGATTCGGCGAGCCGTACTCCCTGCAGGGGTTTCGATCAGCCCTTGTGGGTCTTGACCGCCTCGGTCAGCTGCGGCGCGACGTTGAACAGGTCGCCCACGATGCCGTAGTCGCTGATCTCGAAGATCGGCGCTTCTTCGTCCTTGTTGACGGCGACGATGGTCTTCGAGGTCTGCATGCCGGCGCGGTGCTGGATCGCGCCCGAGATGCCCAGGGCCACATACAACTGCGGCGACACGGTCTTACCGGTCTGGCCGACCTGGAACTGGCCCGGGTAGTAGCCCGAGTCGACGGCGGCACGCGAGGCGCCGACCGCGGCACCCAGCGCGTCGGCCAGCGGCTCGACGACCTTGTGGAAGTTGTCCTCGCTGCCGACGCCGCGACCACCGGAGACCACGATGGTGGCCTCGGTGAGTTCCGGACGGTCGCCACCGGCGACGGGCTCGCGGGAGGTCACCTTGGTGACGCCCTCTTCCTGAGCCGGAACCTCGACGGTCACCTTCTCGCCGGCGCCGGCCTGCGGGGCCGCCTCGATCGCGCCCGGGCGCACCGAGATCACCGGCACGTCGCCGGTGGCCTTGGCGTCCACGGTGAACGCGCCACCGAAGATGGAGTGCACGGCGGTGCCGTCGGACTTCACGTCGATGACGTCGACCAGCAGGCCCGAGCCGATGCGGGCGGCGAGGCGACCCGACACCTCCTTGCCCTCGGCGGACGCGGCGACCAGCACGGCGGCCGGCGACGCCGACTCGACCAGACCGGCCAGCACGTCGACCTTCGGGGTGACCAGGAAGCCCTCGACGTCGTCGGACTCGGCGACGTAGATCTTCTCGGCACCGGCCGAGGTCAGCGCGTCGGCCAGCTTGTCGGCGGTACCGGGCGCACCCAGCACGACCGCGGCGGGGGTGCCCAGCGTGCGGGCGGCGGTGAGGAGTTCGGTGGTGACCTTCTTGGGGGCACCTTCGGCGTGCTCGACGAGCACGAGTACTTCTGCCATGTTGCTTCTCCTGAAGTCTGTGGTGATTGCGCTCGGTGGGCTCAGATGACCTTCTGGCCGATGAGGTACTGGGCGACCTGGTTGCCGCCCTCGCCCTCGTCGACGACCTTCTCGCCCGCGGTGCGCGGCGGCTTGGGAGTAACAGCGGAGACTGCGGTGCCCGCATTGCCCACACCGACGGTCGACGGGTCGATGCCCAGGTCGGCCAGGGTGAACGTCTGCACTTCCTTCTTCTTCGCGGCCATGATGCCCTTGAAGGAGGGGAAGCGGGGTTCGTTGATCTTCTCGGTGACCGAGACGATGGCGGGCAGGTTCGCCTCGAGCTTGAACACGCCCTCGTCGGTCTCGCGCTCGCCGGAGATCTTGTCGCCGTCGACGGTCAGCTTGCGCAGGTGGGTGAGCTGCGGGATGCCCAGGTACTCGGCGATGATGGCCGGCACGGCGCCGGCGCGGCCGTCGGTGGCCTCGTTACCGGCGATGACGAGCTCGATGCCTTCGATCTGGCCCAGCGCACCGGCGAGCACCCACGCGGTCTGCACGGCGTCGGAGCCGTGGATCGCGTCGTCCTTGACGTGGATGGCCTTGTCGGCACCCATGGACAACGCCTTGCGGATGGCCTCGGTGGCACGCTCGGGACCCATGGCGAGAACGGTGACCTCGCCGCCCTGGGCTTCCTTGATCAGCAGAGCCTCTTCGACGGCACGCTCGTTGATCTCGTCCAGGATCGCGTCGGCGGCCTCCCGGTCGAGGGTGTAGTCACCATCGCTGAGCTTGCGCTCGGACCAGGTGTCGGGAACCTGCTTGATCAGTACGACGATGTTCGGCATTGGTCTTCGTCGACCTCCTGTTCTGGTGGCACGTGAGGTGGGGTCGCACGATCGGGTGGCCGTACGTCCACATGAAAAGCTCCGTCACATCTAAAGCTCCGACCGGGAGATTACCCTACATTAAGTTACTCACGGGTAACTTAGGGTGTGATGTTCTCCATGGCCGGTCCGGGCGCCGGTGTGATACAGGCAACCGCTAACGTCGATCCAATGAGTGAGGCTGTCGTCTCCCCGGTGAGCGGGGAGTCTGCCGGGGTGGAGTCGCTGCCACTGACCGGCGAACGGACCGTGCCGGGTATCGCGGAGGAGAACTACTGGTTCCGCCGACACGAGATCGTCTACGCGCGCCTGCTCGAACGCTGCGGCGGGGCAACGGTTCTGGAGGCCGGTTCCGGCGAGGGCTACGGCGCGAACATGATCGCCGATGTCGCCACCCGGGTGATCGGGCTGGACTACGACACCAGCGCGGTGGAACACGTGCGCGCGGCCTATCCCCGGGTCGAGATGATCCAGGGCAATCTCGCCGACCTGCCGCTCGACGACGCCTCGGTCGACGTGGTGGTGAACTTCCAGGTCATCGAACATCTCTGGGATCAGGGTCAATTCCTGCGCGAATGCCTGCGGGTGCTGCGTCCCGGCGGGCAGCTGCTGATCAGCACGCCGAACCGGATCACCTTCTCGCCCGGGCGCGATACGCCGTTGAACCCCTTCCACACTCGCGAACTGAACGCCGCCGAACTCGCGGAACTGCTGGAGCAGGCCGGATTCCGCGTCGACGTGATGGCCGGTGTCCATCACGGCCCGGCGCTGGTCGCCCTCGACGAACAGTGGGGCGGCTCGTTCATCGACGCGCAGATCGAACGGGCGCTGGCCGGTGAGCCCTGGCCCGCCGAACTCACCGCCGCGGTGGCCGGGGTGCGCACCGACGATTTCGAGCTGCGCCCGGCGCCCGGGCCGGTCGTCCCGGCGTGGGATCCGGATATCGATGCCAGCCTGGATCTGGTCGCCATCGCGGTGAAGCCGTGAGCGATTCGCAGGCGGTGCCCGGCCGGTTCAGCCTGGTCCTGCATTCCCATCTGCCCTGGCTGGTGCATCACGGCCGCTGGCCGGTGGGTGAGGAATGGCTGTATCAATCGTGGGCGGCGTCCTATCTGCCCGTGGCCCGGGTATTGAGAACCCTTGCCGCGGAAGGCCGTTCGCATCTGCTCAGCTTCGGCATCACACCGGTGCTGGCCGCGCAGCTCGACGATCCGCACGCGCTCGCGGCCATGCACCACTGGCTGGGCAACTGGCAGATGCGTGCCGACGAGGCGTCGATGGCCGGCAAGCGCGAACTGGGCGGCTACGAACACGCACTGGCCGCCGAGGCGCTCGCCGATTTCGAGCAGCGGTGGCGGCACGGCGGCTCGCCGGTGTGGCGGGAACTGATCGACGCCGAGACGATCGAACTGCTGGGCGGTCCGCTGGCGCATCCGTTCCAGCCGCTGCTCGATTCCCGCCTGCGCGACTTCCAGTTGCGCGAAGGTCTGGCCGATGCGCGGCATCGCTGGGGACACACCCCGGCGGGGATCTGGGCGCCGGAATGTGGCTTCACTCCGGGGATGGAACAGGGCTATGCCGCGGCGGGTGTGACGCATTTCATGGTCGACGGTCCGGCGCTGCGCGGCGACACCACCCTCGGCCGGCCCGTGTGGGACAGCGATGTGGTCGCGTTCGGACGGGATCTGCAGGTCAGCTATCGGGTGTGGTCGCCGAAATCGGGCTATCCGGGCCAGGCCCACTACCGCGACTTCCACCACTACGACCACGAGACCGGCCTCAAACCGGCGCGCGTCACCGGCAAGCAGGTCGCCGGTCCGGACAAGGCGCCCTACGATCCCGCGGCCGCCGCGGCGGCGATCGAACGCGATGTCGCCGATTTCGTGGCGACCGTGCGCGAGCGGCTGATCACCGAATCCGAGCGGATCGGCCGGCCGGCGCTGGTGGTGGCGGCCTTCGACACCGAACTGTTCGGCCACTGGTGGCACGAGGGGCCGCAGTGGCTGGAACAGGTGCTGCGCGCCCTGCCCGAGGCCGGCGTCACCGTCGGCACCCTGGCCGATGCCCGGGCGGACGGATTCGTCGGCGCGCCGGTCGAACTGGCCGATTCGTCGTGGGGGTCGGGGAAGGACTGGCGGGTGTGGGCCGGCGATCAGGTCCGCGACCTGGTCGACCTCAACGCCGAGATCGTGCGTGCGGCCCTGGACACGCTGGACAAGATGGCCGCGCAGTCCGACGGTCTGCGTGATCCGGTCGCCGATCAGCTGCTGCGCGAGGCGATTCTGGCCGTGTCCAGCGACTGGGCGTTCATGGTCAGCAAGGACTCCGCGGCCGGATACGCCCGCGATCGCGCGCATCAGCACGCACACGCCGTCCGCGAGATCGCCGCGGCCGTCACCGCGGGCCAACTCGCCAAAGCACGGCAGTTGGCGGCAGGATGGTACGCGGCCGACGGATTCTTCCCCGCTCTCGACGCGCGACGACTCGACGCACGCGGTACGGACATCCCCGCAGTCGGTCACCGCTCGGCGGGAGCAACAGAAGGACCGGCATGAAGATCTTGATGGTGTCGTGGGAGTACCCACCGGTAGTTGTCGGTGGGCTCGGCCGGCACGTCCATCATCTGGCCGTCGAACTGGCGGCCGCCGGTCACGAGGTCGTCGTTCTGGCGCGCCGGCCCATGGGTACCGACGCCACGACGCATCCCACGCACACCTTCATCGAGGAACGGGTGCTGGTGGTCGCGGTCGCCGAGGATCCGCCCGCCTTCGACTTCGGCGAGGACATGCTCGCCTGGACCCTGGCCATGGGACACGCGATGGTCCGCGCCGGGATCGCGCTGAGCAAACCGGGTATCGCCGAGGGCTGGACGCCGGATGTGGTGCACGCCCACGACTGGCTGGTCGCGCATTCGGCGATCGCCCTGGCCGAGTACTACGACGTGCCGCTGGTCTCCACCATCCACGCCACCGAGGCCGGCCGGCACAGCGGCTGGGTCTCGGGCCGGGTCAACAAGCAGGTCCATTCGGTCGAATGGTGGCTGGCTCGCGAATCCGATGCCCTCATCACATGTTCGGCCTCGATGCAGGACGAGGTGGAAAAACTCTACGGCCCCGAACTGGTGCCGGTGACGGTGATCCGCAACGGAATCGACGTGGGGGCGTGGACATTTCGCGATCGGGCGCCGCGGTCGGGCCCGCCGCGACTGCTGTATGTGGGCCGGCTCGAATACGAGAAGGGCGTGCAGGACGCCATCGCCGCGCTGCCGCGCATCCGGCGTGCGCATCCGGGCGCCACGCTGACCATCGCGGGGGTGGGCACGCAGTTCGAATGGTTGCGTGAGCGCGCACGGGTACACCGGGTGGCGCGCGCGGTGAATTTCGCCGGGCGCCTGGACCACGCGGAACTGCTGGGCTGGCTGCACGGCGCCGACGCGATCGTGCTGCCCAGCCGCTACGAGCCGTTCGGCATCGTCGCCCTGGAGGCCGCGGCGGCCGGAACGCCGCTGGTGACCTCCACCGCGGGCGGGCTCGGTGAGCTGGTGATCGACGGCGTCACCGGGGCCTCGTTCGAACCGGCGGATGTGACCGGGCTGGTCGAGGCGGTGACGGCCGTTCTCGACGATCCGATCGCGGCGCAGCAGCGCGCCTACGCGGCCCACGATCGGCTGACCGCCGATTTCGCCTGGGATGTGGTCGCGGCGGAGACGATTCAGGTCTACCAGGCCGCCAAGCGCCGGGTCCGCAATCCGCTGGGCCGCCCCGTGATCACCGAACGCCCACTGCCGGAACGGGATCCGAACAACCCGTTGTGATCGGCCGGGTCGCGGCGGCGGCTGCCGGGCGGCGAGGGCAGAATTTTCGGTATGGCTGTTCCGACGACTCGACTGCTGGTGCTGGCCCTGGTGCGGCTGCTGCAACCCGTGCACGGTTACGACGTGCGACGTGAGCTGCTGTCCTGGCATGCCGACGAATGGGCCAACGTCAAACCCGGCTCGGTCTACGGTGCGCTGAACACCCTGCAGCGCGACGGGCTCATCGCCGTCGAGGGCGTGGGCCAGGACGGCGCGCGACCGGAGCGGACCTCGTATCGGCTGACGTCGGAGGGGGAGAAGGTGCTCGCGGATCTGATCCGGGAGGGCCTGTGGTCGGCCGAGCAGCCGAAACATCCGTATCACGCGGCGGTGGCGTTGTTCCCGTTCGCGCCGCGGGGCGATGTGATCGCGGCATTGCGCAGCCGCATCCTGAAGTTCGAGGCCGATCTGGGCTACTTCGAGCGGGAGGAGCAGCGGATCCTGTCCGGTAGCGGCGATCCGACCGAAACCGAGCCGTATCACGTGGCCGACGCTGTAGCGCTGGCCGCCGCCCATACCCGCGCGGACCTGGAATGGTCGCGAAAAACCTTGCAGCGCATCGAGAACGGCGAGCTGGATGTCTGGGCCTCGGCACCGTACACCCTCTTCGAGCACCCGCAGGGCGACGTCGGAGCCGCAGTTGATCAAGACTGAATAGTAAAGCTTGACTATTTGAGCCGTCCTTCCTACCGTGAGCGGTATGGAAACGACGGCTACCGTTCGTGACCGCACCCGCACCTCGGCGATCCGAGTGCGGGGGCTGGCACGGACGTTCACGACGAAAACGG
This sequence comes from Nocardia kruczakiae NBRC 101016, assembly GCF_001612965.1. Lineage (GTDB taxonomy): Bacteria > Actinomycetota > Actinomycetes > Mycobacteriales > Mycobacteriaceae > Nocardia > Nocardia kruczakiae. Next base: position 39,163 of record NZ_BDBL01000024.1, on the reverse strand, counting down.
GACCGGTGCAGGCCGTGAACGGCTTGGACTTCGAGGTCCGCGAAGGCGAGATCGTGGGACTGCTGGGTCCCAACGGCGCCGGTAAGACCACCACCCTGCGGATGATCGCGACGCTGCTCGCGCCGACCGCGGGCGAGGCGCAGATCGCCGACGCCGATCTGCGCCGGACCCCACGCGAGGTGCGCGCCCGCATCGGGTACGTCGCCCAGGGTGGCATGACGAACGACGAAGAGCTGGTGATCGACCAATTGGTCCTGCAGGCACGGCTTTTCGGGCTGAGCAAGGCAGCGGCGACCGAGAGCGCCGAACATCTGCTGCGGACGCTGGAACTCGACGGACTCGGCCGTCGCCGCTGCCGCGAACTGTCCGGCGGGCAGCGCCGCCGCGTCGATATCGCACTCGGCCTGGTGCATCGGCCGCGGCTGGTCTACCTGGACGAGCCGACCACCGGACTGGATCCGCAGAGCCGCGCGAACCTCTGGGACCACGTGCGGCGGTTGCGGTCCGAGGGCACGACGATCGTGCTCACGACGCACTACCTGGAGGAGGCCGACGCGCTGTGCGACCGCATCCTGGTCATGGATCACGGCGGCATCGTCGCCTCCGGTACCCCGGACGAGCTGAAACAGCGGATCTCCGGCGATGTGATCAGCCTCGACATCGCCGACGCGCAAGCGGATCTCGCGATCGAGATCGCCGATTCGGTGCTGGAGTTGCGCTCGAAACTGCGTGCCGACGGACTGGTGCATCTGACGGTGGCGCGCGGCGATGCCGCCGTGGTGCCGCTGCTGCGCGCACTGGACGAGCACGGCATCGTGCCCGGTGCGCTGACCGTGAAACGACCGAGCCTCGACGACGTGTTCCTCACCGTCACCGGGCGTTCGCTGCGGGAGGGGAAATGAGTTTTCTGCGGGAGACCGGGCTGGTGTTCTGGTCGCAACTGCGCACCCAGCTGCGCAATCCGGTGTGGGTGATCATCGGATTGAGTCAGCCCGTGCTGTACCTGGTGCTGTTCGGTCCGCTGGTGAAGGCGATCGCACCCGCGCTGGGCGCCGATACCGACCCCTGGAAGGTGCTGACGCCGGCATTGGTCATTCAGGTCGGGCTGTTCGGGTCCATGTTCGCGGGGTTCGCGATGGTGCAGGAACTGCGGGCCGGCGTGATCGAACGCCAGCGCGTCACCCCGGCCAACCGTGGCGCACTGCTGGTGGGCCGGGTCCTCAAGGATATGGTCGTGCTGATCGTGCAGGCACTGGTCCTGGTCGCGGTCGCGATGGCGGCATTCTCGTTGCGTCCCAACGCTTTCGGGCTGATCGCCTCGGTGCTGCTGATCTCGGTGATGGCGGCCGGGCTGGCTTCGGGGTCCTATGCGCTGGCGCTGTGGGCGCGTTCGGAGGACACCCTCGCCTCGGTGCTGAACAGTGTCTCGGTGCCACTGATGCTGCTGTCGGGCATCCTGCTGCCGATGAGCCTGGCGCCGCACTGGCTGCGGATCGTCGCCGACATCAATCCGTTCCAGCACACCGTCGAGGCCGCGCGGGCACTGTTCCGCGGTGACTTCGGGGTCACCGAGGTCTATCTCGGTACCGGCCTGACGGTGGCGGTCGCCGTCGCGCTGATGGTGGTCGGCGCGCGCAGCTTCGCCCGCGAGAACGCCTGAACCGCTACTCTGCTCACTGCCGCCGCGCCGATGCTTCGGCGCGGCGGTTTCGCCGCGCGGGCCAACTCGGGGGAACGACGCAGTGAACGTTCGGTGTGACGGGGATCTCGTTCACCGGACTGGCATTCGCTCGACACTCGAACGTCGCCGCCTCGCCGAATCGGACTGGCTTCATCGACACCATGACGCCAACGTCCGTGCTGAACCCGACCCGCACGACAGGCCCAGGGGTGGCGGCGCCACAGTACTCCCTGGTTGTGTCCTCCGATCTCGACCATCGCCGCGCCGCGCAGCGGCTGCGCTACCGGGTGTTCGCCGGCGAACCCGGATTCGACATTCCGTTCAGCGCCGAGGGCCTGGACGCCGACCGGTTCGACGAGCACTGCGACCATCTGCTGGTCCGCGACGAGGCCTCCGGCGACTTCGTCGGCTGCTATCGGATGCTGCCGCCGGACAAGGTGAGCGCGGCCGGCGGGTACTACACGGCGACCGAATTCGATCTGAGCGCCATGGATCCCGAGGGACGCCGGATCGTCGAAATGGGCCGCGCCTGTGTGGTTCCGGACCATCGCAACGGCTCGGTGCTGACGCTGATGTGGGCCGGAATCCTGCACTACATCCAGCTCACCGGCTACGACTGGGTGATGGGCTGCGTCTCGGTGCCGATGCGCGACACCTCCGCCGATCCGCCCGGCGCCAACGTGGCCGCGGTCCGGGACCTGTTGCTGAGCAAGCACGCCGGCGATCCGGCCCGTCGCGTGCGCCCCTACCGCCCGGTCGTGGTCGACGGCCGCGGCCTCGACGAACTGGCCGCCCCGGCCCGGCCGAAACTTCCGCCGCTGCTGCGCGGTTATCTGCGCCTGGGCGCCGAGATCTGCGGTGAACCGGCCCACGACCCGGATTTCGGCGTCGCGGATTTCGTCGCCCTCCTGGGCCTGGAAACCATCAACACCCGCTACCTGGAACGCCTGCGGAGCGCCGCGGGAGCCATGGACGCTCGTGCGGCGGAAGGCACAGACGCCCGCGCATCGGAAGCCGATGCCGCGCGGGCCCGCGATACCGGCGGAGGAACACGATGACCGAGACAACGGATTTACGAAGCGACACAACTGTTCTCGAGCCCGCCACGCCGATATCGGTCGAACGAACCGCGGCAACAGCGGCCGATGCGCCGGCGGTCCATGCGTGGATGCCCGCGAGTCCGTGTGGGGCCGGCTGTGTGGCGGTGCCCGATACCGCGGGTGCGCTGCGATGTGTGGTGCGGGTGCTGGGCGTGGTGGGGTTGCTGGTGGCGTTTCCGGTGGTCAACGTGGCGACTCCGCCCGCCCGCCGGACGGGGCTGCATCGGTGGTATGCGCGGGCCGCATTGCGTTGCTGCGGAATCGGATTGCGGATCGTCGACGAACGCGGTGCCGGAGGACACGGCGCGGCAACCGATACCCGCCCGCGCGAAATCGACGGCGCCGCGGCGGATTCCGGGCGTGGTCTACTGGTGGTGGCCGGGCACGTGGGATGGGCCGATGTGCTGGCGTTGGCGGCGGTCTCACCGATGGGCTTCGTCGCCCGCGGTGATCTGGTGTCGTGGCCGGTGCTGGGACAACTGGCCCGGCTCATGCGCGTGATCCCGATCGATCGGCAGCGGTTGCGGCAGTTGCCCGAGGTGATCGCGGCGATGTCGGTGCGGCTGGCGGCGGGGGAGCGGGTCGGCATGTTCCCCGAGGGCACCACCTGGTGCGGCCGGGCCCACGGCCGGCTGCGGCCCGCCCTGTTCCAGGCCGCGGTCGACACCGCCACACCGGTACAGCCGATCCGGCTGCGTTATCTGGACCACACCGGCGAGACGTCGACGGTCCCCGGCTTCGTCGGCGTGGACACCTTCATCGACTCGGCCCGCCGCGTCCTGCGCGCCAAGGGCGTCGTCGCCGAACTCGTCCTGCTGCCGATCGAGGAACCGGGCAGCGACCGCCACGACCTGGCCGAGCGCTGTGATCGCGCCATCCGCGGCCGCACCGAAGTGCGTATCGACGCCCACGCGACGGCCATCGGCACCGGCCCTACCCGCGAGATCGTCGTCGCCGAAGCGGCCTCCTGACCGCCCGGGAGATCGACCGGCGCTCAGTCGTGCGGGATCAGGCGGTGGGCGGTCAGGACGATATGGTCGACGCGAGTGCGCAGGGCGGTGTTCTCGCCGTTCAGTCGGCGGAACTCGCGCATGAACTGCGCGGCCAGATCCCGCAGCTTGGTGTTGGTCTCCTGGGAACGCCAGCTCAGCACGCGGAACGCCTGTTCGGGGCTGATGCCGTAGGCCAGCGTCAGCGCGCCCTTGGCCTGTTCGATCACCGCGCGCGACTCGATCACCTCGGGCAGCACCTCCGACAGCGCATCGTTGCGCTCCTCGGCGATCGTCTCGGTGACGTCGACGAAATATCCACTGGCTCCGACCACCGTGCCGTCGTCGCCGGTGAGCTGTTCGCCGACGACGATGATCTCGTGGGTGTCTCCGCCGGTGTCGACGATGCGGTGCTGACCGCAGATCGGCTCGCCGGTTTTCACCGAGACCGCGATGCGGGCCGCCAGTTCCTCCCGGTCGTCCGGGTGTTTGTGCGACATGAGCAGTTCGGTGGTGGGTTCGGTATCGGCGCTCGGATACCCGTACATCTGCGCCGCCTCGTCCGACCATTCCCAGCGCTGATCGGCGAACCAGAATCGGAACCAGCCGACATGATCGCAAGGTTGTGTGCCGAGCACGCTCGTCAAGGGGTCGAGCGGCGCGACGCGCGGCGACTGTTCCGTACTCACCTTCACAGTATCCGCTGTGTTGCGGTCGGTCGTTACACCAGGTCGGACGGGATGTGACGTGCCCCGCGCGCGTTATCTGTTTGGTATGAGGGTTTCGGGGCATCTTTTCGTCGGTACACAGCACATCCAACTCGAGAGGACCGGGACAGTCGTGGTTGCGTTGCTCATGGTGATCGGCTCGGTATCACTGATCGTCATCGCGGTGCATGCGGCGGTGGTCGCGGTGTGGACGGCGAAATTGCGCCTTCGGCGCACCTCCGCCGCCCTGCGCGCGGCGGCGCCTCTCGTTGCGAAAACTGTTGTCCAGCAGCCTCTTCTCCGGCCTCGGGCCGGTGCCGACGCGACGTCCTGATCGTGGCCTGCCCCCCGGTGCGCGCAGCGTGTTCGGCCGGGGTCCGATAGGATCGGCAAGCCTCACGGTCGAAAAACGGGCCGCTGAGCAAGTCGGCGTGCGCTCGGGCCGCCACTTCGTTGATCGGAGGCAGCATTGTCGAAGCGTGCCGTCCCAGGCACGGTTGCTGTTCCCTCGTCGCGGTCCGATGTAGCCGGTGCGCTGCGGGCCGACACCGTGCGCATTCGTCGCATCGACGGCGCTCCGCGGCCCCGCACGGTCGCGGTGACGGAACAGACCCCGCGGTTTCGCGATGTATCCAGCCGTTCCGCGGGCCACTCGTCCGAGGGGCCGAAATCCGCATCCGTTCGAGACGCGAGCAGCGGCTCCACCGTGCGGCCACCCCTCGACGGCGTCACGCCGCTGGGCACGGCGTCGCCGCTCGGGCAGACGATCCTGCTGGTCGAGGACGACCCCGGTGATGCCCTGCTGGTCGAGGAACTCGTTGCCGACGGGGCGCCCGGCGTGCGCCTGGAACATGTGCGCTCACTCGCCGAAGCGGGTGCGTGGCTGGCCGCGGGCCTGCCCGACTGTGTGCTGCTCGATCTGAATCTGCCCGACTCCCACGGCCTGGACGCGCTCGCGCGGTTGCGGGAATACACCGATCAGGTCGCTGTCGTGGTGATGACCGGCCTGGACGAAGAACAGACCGGGCTGGCCGCGATGGCGGCCGGTGCGCAGGACTATCTGGTGAAGGGCCGGGTCGAGCCGGAGTGGTTCGGCCGAGCCGTGCGCTATGCGATTCAGCGCAAACAGGCCGAGCGCACCACCGCGGCCCTGCGCGCGAGCACCATGCGCGCCCAGGAGAACGCGCGCCTGGAACGCGGACTGCTCCCCAAACCGCTGTTGCGCGGCGCGCCGATCGTCGATGTGGTCTCCCGGTATCGCCCCGGTCGCGCGCATTCGCTGCTCGGCGGCGATTTCTACGACGTCGTCCAGGAGGCCGACGGTACGGTGCACGCGCTGATCGGCGATGTGGCCGGTCACGGCCCGGACGAGGCCGCGATCGGCGTGGGCCTGCGATTGGCTTGGCGCACACTGGTATTCAGCGGTATCACCGGACCTCGTCAGCTGCGACTGCTGGAGGAGGTGCTGGTCGCCGAGCGCACCGGCCCGCAGACGTTCGCCACGCTCACCACGCTCTACGCCCCGCCCGGTCGCGGTGCCGTCGAGGTGATCCGGGCCGGTCACCCCGGCATGCTCGTCCATTCGCCGACCGGCACGGAATGGCTGGAGGTGCCGGGCGGACCGGCCCTGGGCTTCATGCCGGGGCGCGCGGACTGGCCGGTCACCGAGGTGACCGTTCCCGCCGGGACCGGGCTGGTGTTGTTCACCGACGGCCTGTTCGAGGTGCGCACCGGCACGGGTGACTGGCTCGGTGAGGACGGCCTGCTGGCGATGGCGAAGGGCGTGTCGGTCGAACAGCCCGCACGCTATCTCGATGAATTGCTGGGTCAGGTCGAATCCGCGGCCGCCCCGGCGGGCGGACTCGACGACGATCTGGCGATCGTCTATCTGCGCTGGCACGGGGGTGAGCAGATCCGGTGAACGACGTCCGACACCGCGACGGGATCGTCGGCCGGCTCACCGCGCAGACGTGGTTTCAGCTGGTCCTCGCCCTGATGCTCGTGGTGGTGATCGCCGGTGCGATCGCCGCCGCGCAAGTGATATCCCGCACCGACGCCATCGAAGACCGGCTGCTCGATCGTGCCCAGCCCGCCGCGACCGAGGCATATCGCCTGCAGGCGGCCCTGATCAACCAGGAAACCGGCCTGCGCGGTTACGCGATCTCGGCCGACGAGCAATTCCTGCAGCCCTACAACAAGGGCGTCGCCGACCAGACGGCCGCCGCGGCACGGTTGCGTGAGGTGGCCGCCGGCCACACCACGCTGCTCGATGATCTGGACGCCGTCGAGGCGGCCGCGCAGCGCTGGCGCACCGAATACGTGCAGCCGATGATCGCGGCGGCGGGCAAGGTGTCGCCGGCCGAATCCGCCGCCATGGTCACTCGGGGCAAGGCCCTGTTCGACGAGATACGCAAGAAGTTCGCCGTGCAGAACGCGGATTCGGCGGCCGCGATCGCCCGGGACCGCCACGACCTGGACCACGCGCGCACCCTGCGCGACGGTGTGCTGATCGCGGTGGTCGTCCTCATCCTGCTTACCGGCCTGGCGCTGACCGTGCTGATCCGGCGGCTGGTCGCCCGCCCGCTCGACGAGCTCACCGAAGCGTCCCGGCGGGTGTCGGCCGGCGAATTCCATCATCGCATCGAGGCACACGGGCCGGCCGACCTGGCAACCGTCGCCGAAGCGGTCGAGGAGATGCGCGTGCGCATCGTCTCCGAACTGGGGTCCTCGCGCGCCCAGGAGGAACTGCTCGCCCAGCAGGCCGACGATCTGGATCGCCAGACGGTGCAGCTGCGCCGCTCGAATGCCGAGCTGGAGCAGTTCGCCTACGTCGCCTCCCACGACCTGCAGGAGCCGCTGCGCAAGGTCGCCGCGTTCTGCCAGCTGCTGGAGAAGCGCTACGGCGATCAGCTCGACGAGCGGGCCAAGCAGTACATCGATTACGCCGTCGACGGCGCCAAGCGGATGCAGCGGCTGATCAACGATCTGCTGACCTTCTCGCGCGTGGGCCGGGTGATCGAGGGCAACGAGATCGTCGCCTTGGACTCGACGTTGAATTCGGCGCTGGACAATCTGTCCGGCGCGATCGAGGAATCCGGCGCGGTGGTCGAGCGCCCGGAGCAACTGCCCGACGTGGCGGGCCAGCCGACACTGCTGACGATGTTGTGGCAGAACCTCATCGGCAATGCCGTGAAATTCCGGACCCCGGGAACCACGCCGATGGTGCGCATCGAGTGCGAGCCGGGCGATCACCCGGACCAATGGCGATTCTCCGTGTCCGACAACGGGATCGGCATTCCGCCGGAATTCGCGGACAAGGTCTTCGTGATCTTCCAGCGTCTGCACAACCGGGAGGATTACACCGGCACCGGCATCGGCCTGGCGCTGTGCAAGAAGATCGTCGAGTACCACGGCGGAGACCTGTGGATCGACACCGAATACACCGGTGGCGCCCGGTTCTGCTTCACGATGGCGACGCAGGCCGCCGCACCCGCATCCACCGAACTCGTATCCGAAGGAGCCGACGCATGACCGCACCGGTGAGCCAGCCCATCGACATCCTGCTCGTGGAGGACGACCCCGGCGACGAGCTGATGACCCGGGAGGCGTTCGAGGACAACAAGATCGGCAATACACTGCACGTCGCGCGCGACGGCCAGGAGGCGCTCGACTTCCTGTACCGGCAGGGGGAATTCGCGCAGGCGCCGCGGCCCGATCTGATCCTGCTCGATCTGAACCTGCCGAAATACGACGGCCGCCAGGTTCTGGAAAAGATCAAATCCGATCCGGACCTCAGCCATATCCCGGTGGTGGTGCTCACCACGTCGGCGGCCGAGGAGGACATTCTGCGCAGTTATCGGCTGCACGCGAACGCCTATGTGACCAAACCGGTCGACCTGGATCAATTCATCGCCGCGATCAAGCACATCGACGAATTCTTCGTTCAGGTCGTCCGGTTGCCACGTCAGCGATGAAGCCGGCGAGAAACGCGTCCGGCGGGCGCCGGATCAGGCCGAGGTGGTCTGCTCCGGCGCGGCCAGCGCGTCGGCGACGGTCGGGAACAGCCGCAGCAACGCGTCCAGCGCGGTCACCTCGATCGGGCGCCGCACCGCGGGCGACGCGACCACCCGCAGGCCTCCCGTCGCGGTGGACTGCGAGGTGGCGAGCAGCACGCTCAGCCCGGCCGATCCGAGGAATCCGACCTCGGTCATGTCCAGCACCACGGCGGCGGGCTCGGCCTGTAGCGCCCGGTCGAGGGCCGATTGCAGCTCCGGCGCGGAGTTCATGTCCACCTCACCGGCCACGGTCACGACCACGGCCGAACCTTCCGTGCGCTGCTCGGTGCGCAGCAGCGGCGACACCCGTTCGCCGCTCATCGGGCCGACCCCAGCGCGAGGCGATTCGTACCGCATTTCGCCACTTCGATACCTCCGGCGTATTTCGATCTGCGCCGCTGTCCGCGGCGTGGCGACGATTCGCCGCTGACCAACATACCCGTTTCGGCGAGATCCGAGCGGAGACCGGCACCGCGATCGGAAGGCGTCCGCCGGGCGCTCGCGTACGCTGTGAAATCGTTTCGCGGCACGATATTTGGGAGCAACGAATGGGCATGGTCGAGAAAGTGTCCCCGGACGCGGGGACCACTGCGGTCGGATTCCAGGTGCCGGCCGACGCGGCGCAATTGATGATGGTCCGGGCATTGACCGAAACCGTCGCTCTGGTCGCCGATTTCGGTATCGACGAGGCCACCGATATCCGTCTGGCCGTCGACGAGGTGGTCAGCGCACTGATCGTGGACGCGGCCGCCGAATCGGTGATCGATTGCACCTTCAGCGCGACCGACACCACCATGGACGTGCGCGTATCCGCCGTCACCACGACCGCCGGCGGCCCGGACACCAACAGTTTCGGCTGGCATATCGTCTCGACGCTGACCCAGTGGGTGAAGACCGAGAGTTCGGACTACGACGCATCCGTGGGCGGGCACCCGACCGTCGTCGAGTTCCGCTGGGCACGTGGCGGAACCGATGTCGACTGAGCACGGTTCGGGCACCGCGCGCCATCCCGACGGCTACGACGACGTCGCACCGCTGTTCGTCGAGCTCGCCGCACTGTCCGCCGACGATCCGGAGTACGACCGGCTGCGCGAGCGAATCATCAACCGGTGTCTGCCGCTGGCCGAGCACATCGCGCGCAAGTTCAGCGGGCGCGGCGAGAACTTCGAGGATCTCCTGCAGATCGCCCGGGTCGGCCTGGTCGCGGCCGTCGACCGGTTCGATCCCACGCAGGGCTCGCCGTTCCTCGCCTTCGCGGTGCCGACGGTGATGGGCGAGGTGCGCCGCCACTTCCGCGATCACACCTGGGCCCTGCGCGTGCCCCGGCGGATCAAGGAGATCCAGACCGCGCTGGGACCGACCGTCGAGACGCTGTCGCAACGGCTGGGCCGGATGCCGCGGGCGCGGGAGATCGCCGAGGAGATGGACGCCGATCTGGGCGAGGTGACGCAGGCGCTGATCGCCCGCAACGCCTACCAGACCCAATCGCTGGACACGCCGACCTCGGAGGACGACAGCCGCGGGAATGCGATCCTCGACACGCTGGGCGACGTGGATCCGACCTTCGGCTCGATCGACGACACTCTGACGGTGAAGCCGCTCATCGACGCCCTGCCGGAGAAGGAGCGGTACGTGCTGACCATGCGTTTCTTCGGCGGGATGACGCAGGAACAGATCGCGCGGGAACTCGGGTGTTCCCAGATGCAGGTATCGCGGATTCTGACCAGAACGCTCAAACAGCTGCGCGAGAAGGCGCTGCGCGACTGAGTCGGCCGACGGCGCCGCATGGCGTGCGGGAAAGGGGGTATCGCGGATGCCGAGGAGATCATCGAGTGGAGATCATCGGTTGCGATCGGAATGAGGACATGAGCGGATTTCCAGATCCCCCGGGCGACCCCGCCCCAGGGCCCGCGGTACGCGAGCCGCACCCGTTACGGGTGGCCCCCTTCGAGGCGAATTTCCCGTCGCAGGCCGACCGGATCGCCGAGGTGCGCCACGATCTGCGGGCCTGGCTCGAGCGCGGGGGAATCGGCTCGGAACAGATCTACGATCTGTTGCTGGCGGTGGACGAGGCGTGCACCAACGCCGTGGAGCACGGTTACCGCGAGGGCGCCGGCATGGTGAGTCTGCGTGGGGAGATCAGCGGGTCGGACCTGTATTTGACCATCGTCGACCACGGCAGCTGGGAACCCCGTCCCACGGTTCCGGATCCTGTGCGCGGGCGGGGACTGGCGATCATGCGCGCCCTGGTGCGTGACGTCGAGATCACCACGGGCGCCGACGGTACCCGGGTGGCGATGCGCGCCGAAATCGTCTCGGCGCCAACGGGGTCCGAGTCGACCGCGGGGTACGACCGGGGGTAGTCCGTTAATCCGCTCGGGGAGCGGGTATGCGGTATGCAGAAGGCGGGCGAGGCGAGCGTCGCGGCGGGATTTTTCGGGCCGCCACCGGGGTTGTACCGGTGCGAGACTTGGGGCGGGGACCCGATTCGAAGGAGGAAGCGTGACCGACACGCGCACGGCGATTCTGGCAGGCGGATGCTTCTGGGGTATGGAGGAGCTGATCCGCAAGCAGCCGGGTGTGATTTCCACGCGCGTCGGATACACCGGCGGGCGCAACGATCACCCCACCTACCGCAACCATCCGGGGCATGCCGAGGCCGTGGAGATCGTCTACGACCCCGCGCGCACCGATTACCGGGCCCTGCTCGAGTTCTTCTTCCAGATCCACGATCCGTCGACGAAGGACCGCCAGGGCAACGACATCGGCAGCAGCTATCGGTCCGCGATCTTCTACCTCGACGACGAGCAGAAGGCGGTCGCGCTGGACACGATCGCCGATGTGGACGCCTCCGGGCTGTGGCCGGGCAAGGTGGTCACCGAGGTGACCCCGGCGTCCGATTTCTGGGAGGCCGAACCGGAGCACCAGGACTACCTGCAGCGCTATCCGAACGGCTACACCTGCCACTACCCCCGGCCGGGCTGGAAGCTGCCCAAGCGCGCCGCGACCCCGCAGTAGGCCGGCATGTCGGACCGCACTCGTCGCTCACGTATCGGCAATCCGCTCTCGGCCCTGGGACGCGCGATCGCGCGCATCCCGTGGGTGATGCGCACCGGTCCGGTCGTCATCGTGCTGGAACGCGTGATCCGCCGGCTCACCGGCGGCCGGCACGGCGTACTCGACCTGGCGGGCCTGCCGTCGATGGAGTTGACGGTGCGCGGACGTAAATCCGGATTGCCGCGGACGGTGTCGCTGCTGTACGTACCGGACGGGCCCGAGCGGTATCTGCTGATCGGGTCCAACTGGGGGCGGCCGGAACATCCGTCCTGGTCGGCGAATCTGGCCGCCGCCTCCGACGCCGAAATCCACAGTGGCGGTAGGCGAATCAAGGTGCGGGTCCGGCATCTGAGCGGATCCGAGCGGGAGGACGCCTGGGCTCGCGCGGTGGCCTATTGGCCGGGATACACCATGGAACAGCGTCTGGCGGGCACGCGCCGGTTCCGGCTGTTCGAATTGACGCCCATCTGAGCCGCGTCCGACGGTGCGCACCGGCCGGTTTCGCTCCCGCGGCGAGCCGGCCTGCTGGACAATGGGGCCGAGCCGACGATGTGCGGCCCGGCCCCAGACACCGCCGGAACGCACGGTGCGGACCGAGCGGCGACGGGTGAGATGCGGATGCGATCAGGACAGGACAGTGCTCTGCTGCGGCGACGCGCGGCACTGGAACGGCAGTGGGCGCGCTGGGTTCCGGAGCGCGAGGCGCCCGAATCCGATGCGGCGCAGCCCCGGCCCGATGTGGCGCAGTCCTGGGTGCGGTCCCGAGCGTTCGTCGACCCCGCCACCGACTGCGCTCCCGCGGTAGCCGGGGACGTCGCGTCGACATGGGCCGATTCGCCGCTGTTCGGGCCCATCGCCGAACTCTCCGATCAGTTGCACAGCATCACCCACGACGCCGGATTCGTCGCCGCCGTCACCGACGAAGCGGGAACCATTCTGTGGTCCGACGGCGGTCAGGTGATGCGACGGCGTGCCGAGCGGGTCGGCTTCGCCCCCGGCGGTCGCTGGGACGAGAACCACATGGGCACCAACGCGCTGTCGCTGGCATTGCACACCGGCCGCCCCAGCAGTGTGTTCTCCGCCGAACATCTGGTCGAGGCGTTGCACGGCTGGGTCTGCTACTGCGCGCCGATCCGCGCGGCCGACGGCCGGCAGCTCGGCGTGCTGGATCTGTCCACCACCTGGGATCGCTCGCATCCGCTGGCCATGTCGACGGTGTTGTCGCTCACCGCGGCCGTGGAAGCGAAACTGCAAGGCGGCGTGACGAATACGGCCGCGGGTGTGCGGCTGGAATGTCTCGGCGGTGCCGGACTGACGCGGGGCGGGCGGCCGCTGCGACTGCGCCGGCGGCTGCTCGAAATCCTCACCCTGCTGGCCCTCGAACCCGACGGCTACACACCGGAACGGTTGCAGCTGGCCGTCTACGGCGACCGGCCCACCGGCTCCAGCACGCTCAAGGCCGACGTCTCGCATCTGCGCCGCGCCACCGGCGGCGATATCAGCAATCGTGTCTATCGGCTGACCACACCGGTCTCCTGCGATGCCACCGACATGCTCGCCGCCCTGGCCACCGGGGACACCGCCACCGCCGTGCGGCTGTATCGCGGCCCGCTGCTGCCGGGCTCGCAGACACCGGGCATCGTCGAGTGGCGCGAACACCTCGAGGTGGGCATCCGCACCGCGGTCCTGTCGGCCGGCGAGGCCGAATACGCCCTGGATTACGGCGCGAAAGCGCCCGGCGACATCGAGATCCACGAACACGCGCTGCGGCTGCTGCCCGCCCGCGACGCGCGCCGCGCGGTGGCCGCCGCGCGTCTGCACAGCGCACTGCGAAGCTGATCGGACACAGCGGAGCTGATCGGACACTGCGGCGCTGATCGGCACTGCGAAGCTGATCGCGACGCGCCCGCCGCATTCAACCTTGTGCCAACCCTCGCGGCCCATAGTGGTCCACATCACGGCGAGCCCTGTCGTGATGCGACCCTTCGTGACTCATCGAGGAGCACCCGTCATGATCTACGCCAAGCCCGGCGCCGAAGGCAGCATCGTCTCCTACGCCGACCGCTACGACAACTTCATCGGTGGCGAATGGACGGCACCGGTCGAGGGCAGATACTTCGAGAATCCGTCGCCCGTCGACGGGGAAACGTTCTGTGAGGTGGCCCGATCCTCGGCCGCCGACGTGGACTCGGCGTTGGATGCCGCGCACGGCGCCGCCGACGCGTGGGGTGCGACCTCGGCCGCCGATCGCGCCAACATCCTGAACAAGATCGCCGACCGCATCGAGGCGAATCTCGACCAGCTGGCCGTCGCTGAAACCTGGGACAACGGTAAGCCGGTGCGCGAAACCCTGGCCGCCGACCTGCCGCTGGCCGTGGACCACTTCCGCTACTTCGCCGGCGCCATCCGCGCCCAGGAGGGCGGCGTCAGCGAGATCGATGCCGACACCATCGCCTACCACTTCCACGAGCCGCTGGGTGTGGTCGGTCAGATCATCCCGTGGAACTTCCCGATCCTGATGGCGACCTGGAAGCTGGCGCCGGCGCTGGCCGCCGGAAACGCGGTGGTGCTCAAGCCCGCCGAGCAGACTCCGGCCTCCATCATGAAGGTGGTCGAGCTGATCGCCGATCTGCTTCCGCCGGGAGTTCTCAACGTGGTCAACGGTTTCGGCGTCGAGACCGGTAAGCCGCTGGCGTCGAGCCCGCGGGTGGCGAAGGTGGCGTTCACCGGCGAGACGACCACCGGCCGGCTGATCATGCAGTACGCCAGCGAGAACATCATCCCCGTCACCCTCGAACTGGGCGGCAAGAGCCCCAACATCTTCCTTCCCGATGTGATGGCCGCCGACGACGCGTTCCTGGACAAGGCGGTCGAAGGCTTCGTGATGTTCGCGCTGAACCAGGGCGAGGTGTGCACCTGCCCGTCGCGCGCGCTGATCCACTCCTCCATCTACGACGAGTTCATGGCGCGCTGCCTGGAGCGGACCAAGGCGATCGTCAGCGGCAATCCGCTCGACAGCGAGACCATGATCGGCGCGCAGGCCAGCAACGACCAGTACGAAAAGATCCTGTCCTACATCGACATCGGGCGCAAAGAGGGCGCCGAGGTGCTCACCGGCGGCAGCCAGCGCAAGGTCGACGGCCTGCCGAACGGTTTCTACGTCGAGCCGACGGTGCTGAAGGGCACCAACGACATGCGGGTGTTCCAGGAGGAGATCTTCGGCCCCGTCGTCGCGGTGACCACCTTCGATTCGACCGAGGAGGCGCTCGCGATCGCCAACGACACCCTCTACGGCCTCGGCGCGGGCGTGTGGAGCCGCGACGGCAACACCGCCTACCGACTGGGCCGTGGCATCAAGGCCGGCCGGGTGTGGACCAACTGCTACCACGCCTACCCGGCGCATGCGGCCTTCGGCGGCTACAAGAAGTCCGGTATCGGCCGCGAGAACCACCGCATGATGCTCGATCACTACCAGCAGACCAAGAACCTGCTGGTGAGCTACTCGCCGAACAAACTCGGCTTCTTCTGATGGGTACCCGCGTCGACCTGACCGAGGCCGCGCAGACGTTGCTGGACACGCTGATTCGTCAGCACGGCCCGGTCATGTTCCATCAGTCCGGCGGGTGTTGCGACGGCAGCGCGCCGATGTGCTTCCCGCGCGGCGAATTCCGCGTGGGCGCCTCGGATGTGTTGCTCGGCCGGGTCGGCGCCGATACCCCGTTCTGGATGAGCGCCGACCAGTACGAGTACTGGAAGCACACCTATCTGACCGTGGACGTGGTTCCCGGGCGGGGGAGCGGGTTCTCGCTCGAAGCCCCCGAGGGGGTGCGGTTCCTGATCCGGTCCCGGCTGCTCACCGATGCCGAAGTGGCCGAACTCGATTCCGGACCGCCGCCGCGCACCGGGGCGGACGCGGCGAGTTGACGAATGCCGCCGGCGGAGGCGGATCCGCGGGCCCACACGGCCCGCAGATCCGCCTCGCCGCGGTGCGTGCGGCGTATCCTGGCCGGGATCGTCCCGCCAGTATCCGTATCGAGGTGCCGCTCGACAACAGTGCCCGGCCCGCGGCATCGGTGACGAGAGGGGCCGCATGTCGGCGCGTACGGCATTGTTCATCACCTGTGTCAACGACGTCATGTATCCGGGAACCGGCCGGGCGGCGGTGGCGCTGCTGCGCCGGCTCGGCGTCGAGGTCGACTTCCCGATGGCCCAGAGTTGTTGTGGCCAAATGCATGCCAACACCGGCTATCGGGCCGATACCGCGAAGATGGCCCGGCATTTCGTGTCGGTGTTCGGTGACTACGACCGGATCGTGGTGCCGTCGGCCTCGTGTGGCGCGGCGCCCGGCGAGTTCTACCGTGTGGTGGCCGAGCAGGTCGGCGACGCCGCGCTGGCCCGCGATGCCGAGACGCTGCTCCCCAGAATCCGGGAATTGACCGAATTCCTCACCGACGACCTGGGTGTCGTCGATGTGGGTGCCTATTTCCCGCATCGGGTGACCTACCATCCGACCTGCCATTCGCTGCGCGTGCAGCGCATCGGCGACCGCCCGTACCGCTTGTTGCGCGCGGTGGCCGGACTGGATCTGGTCGATCTGCCCGCGGCCGACGAATGCTGTGGATTCGGCGGCACCTTCTCGGTGAAGAATGCCGCCGCCTCCGGCGCGATGAACGCCGACAAGGCCGCGCACGTGCGCGAGACGGGCGCGAGTGTGGTGACCGCCGTGGACAATTCGTGCCTGATGAATATCGGCGGGCGCCTCGCCGCCGACGCGACTCCGGTGCGCGATCTGCATCTGGTGGAAATTCTGGCGCGCACGAAGGCCGACGGCCCGATGCCCGGGCTGCCGGTGGTCGCGGAAGCCCGCTCATGAGTGAGAGTTTCGTGGGGTGGCCGCCGTTCCCGCAGGCCGCGCGGACCGCGACCGCTGACGACCAGCTACGCGCCAACGTGCACCGTGCCACCCACACCATCCGCGCCAAGCGCGACGCACTGGTGGCCGAACGACCGGACTGGGAGGAACTGCGCACGTCCGCGGCCGCGGTCAAGGACGATGTGCTGCGCCGTCTCGACACCTATCTGGAGCGCCTGGCCGATGCGGTGGAAGGCGCCGGGGGAGTGGTGCATTGGGCGACCGACGCCGCCGAGGCCAACACCGTGATCACCGAATTGGTCCAGGCGACCGGCGAGAAGGAGATCGTCAAGGCCAAATCCATGCTGTCGGAGGAGATCGGCCTGGGCGAGGCGCTCGCCGCGGCCGGAATCGACACCCGCGAGACCGATCTCGCCGAGATCATCCTGCAACTGGGCGACGATCTGCCCTCCCACATCGTGGTGCCGTCGATGCATCTGAACCGCAGCCAGATTCGCAACATCTTCCGCCGCGAGATGGGCAAGCACGGCCGTCCCGCGCCGGACGATCTGACCGACGATCCGCAGGCGCTCGCCGATGCGTCCCGGCTGCATCTGCGGGAGAAGTTCCTGCGCGCGAAGGTCGGCATCACCGGCGCGAATTTCCTTGTCGCCGAGAGCGGAACGGTGGTGATGGTGGAGTCGGAGGGTAACGGGCGGATGTGCCTGACCCTGCCGGAGACGCTGATCACGGTGGCAGGTATAGAGAAGGTGATTCCGAGCTGGCGCGATCTGGAGATCTATCTGGAGTTGCTGGCCCGCAGCGCGACCGGCGAGCGGATGTCGCCGTATGTGTCGACCTGGACCGGCGTCACCGCCCAGGACGGTCCCTCGGCCTTCCACCTGGTCCTGGTGGACAACGGCCGAACCCGCGCCCTGCGCGACGAACTCGGGCGGGAAGCGTTGCGCTGCATCCGCTGTGGCGCGTGCATGAATATCTGCCCGGTCTACGAACGCACCGGCGGACAGGCCTACGGTTCGGTCTATCCGGGGCCGATCGGCGCCATCCTCAACCCGTTGCTGAAGGGCGCCGACGATCCGCAGACCGCCTCGCTGCCGTATGCGTCGGCGCTGTGCGGGGCCTGCGACGACGTCTGCCCGGTCCGCATCGATATCACCGGGAATCTGCTGGCCCTGCGCCATCAGGTGGCCGAGGGCGAGGCGGGGGTGAAGCATCGGGTCGAGCGGGCTGCCTTCGACGCGATGGCGGGATTCATGAGCCATCCGGCGCTGTGGGGCGCGGCCGTGCGCTCGGCGGCGCGCATCGGCGTGGCGGTCCCGAAGCGGCATCTGCCCGGTCCGCTGGGCGGGTGGACCGACAGCCGGCGGGTACCCGACATCCCCGCCGAATCGTTTCGCCGCTGGTGGGCGCGCACCGACGGGGGCCGCTCGTGAATGCGCGGGAGACGATTCTGCGACGCGTCCGCGAGGCGATCGGCGAACCGGCGGACGCGGTCACCGTGCCGCGCGACTATCTGCGGACCGCGCCGGGAGTGGACCCCGACGATCGCGCCGCGATTCTGGAGTTGTTCGAACAGCGACTCGAACGCTATGGCGCACAGGTGCATCGGGCCACCCTGGCGGGGATCGCCACGACCGTGGACCGGGAACTGCGGAACGCGTCGGCGCGGGTGGTGCTGACGCCGCCCGGACTGCCGGACATCTGGACGGCCCTGTGGGCGGACCGCTCCGAGCACCGCATCGTGACCGACGATCCGCCGCTGACGACGCTCGAACTGGACGAGGTCGACGCGGTCGTGACCACCTGCGCCGCCGCGATCGCGCAATCGGGCACGATCGTCCTCGACGGCGACGCCGGACAGGGCCGCCGCGCGCCCACCCTCGTCCCGGACTGTCACGTGTGCGTGGTCCACGCCGAGCAGGTGAAAACCGCACTGCCGGAAGTCGTTCCGCGTCTCGACCCGCGCCGGCCGACCACCTGGATCAGCGGTCCGTCGGCCACCGTGGATATCGAGATGACCCGCGTGCAGGGTGTGCACGGGCCCAGGCGATTGATCGTGATCCTGGTCGAGTGAGAGCGGAGAGGCGGTGGTCGATCGGTGCTCGCCGGCGGGGACGTGGGTTCGGCCGCGGTGAAGGAGGTGTCCGGTGACGGCCGGGGTGACGGGGACGGGTGAGCTGGCGGCGCGGATCGTGCGGGCGGCGGAGCAGGCGGGCGGGCGCCGGTACCTGGTCGGCGTCACCGGACCGCCGGGAGCCGGAAAGTCCACACTGGCACAGGGTTTGGCCGATGCGGTGCGGCACGCGGGAGTGTCCGCCGAGGTGGCGGGGATGGACGGATTTCATCGGAGCTCGGCAGAGCTGCGTGACTGCGGCGCGCTCGGTCGCAAAGGGCAGCCCGACACCTTCGATGTGGCGTCGTTCGTCGCGCGGCTTCGGAGGCTGCGCGACAGCGCGATCGGTGTGCCGGTGCCGTGGCCGGTCTACGATCGAGCCCGCCACGACCCGATCCCCGATGCGGTGACCTTCACCGGCGAACGGGTCGCGATCGTGGAAGGGAACTACCTTCTGCTGGATCGGCCGGGATGGCGGGAGGTGCGGGAGTATCTCGACGAGGTCTGGTACCTCGATGCGGAGGAATCGCTCATCGAACACCGCCTGCTGCGCCGGCATCGGCGCGGCGGGAAATCACCGGATCGCGCACAGGCCATGGTCGCCGGCAGTGACCTGCCGAATGCCCGTCTCATCGCGCGGACCGCGGACCGAGCCGATCTCGTGCTGCGCGCGGTCGCCGGCGGCTACCGTATCCGCCCGGTTCGGTGAATCTGTCCGGCGTGCGTCTGACCGACTGATTCGTCGTGCGACTCCAGCGTGTCCCGGCGAACCGCAGCCCGATCACCTCATTCGGCCAACTCACCGAGTCGATCACCCCATGCGCGAGTACCGAAGAACCGGCACGACAGGGTGGCGACCGCGGCGGCGCGGGTCAGCGCGTCGACGACGTCGTGGCCGCGCGAGTGGTACGCGCAGAACGCGCCGTGCAGGATGTCCCCGGCGCCGAGCGTATCCGCGCGATCCACGTCACCCACCGCGATCTCGCCCCGAACACCGTTGGCGGAGTACAGGATCGGTTGCTGCCCGCGCGTGACGGCGACCGCGGGGATCCCGATCCGGTGCAGGTGGCCGAACACGTCCTGGCAGTCCGGCGGCGCGAACGAGGCCGAGCAGATGGCGATGTCGACCAGCGGCAGCAACTGCGCATGTTCCGGCTTCCAGCGGCCCCCGTCGAGCACCACCGGAATTCCCGCAGCGCGCGCCACCCGCGCGATGCCGAGGGCCAGTTCGATGTGATGTCCGTCGACGAGCACCACCGGCGCTTCCCGGACGAGGGCCGCGCATTCGTCGTCGAACGACGCCTCGATGCCCGAACCGTCCAGCGAGACAACGGTTCTCGTCCCGGCACCGGCCGCGACGACGATGGACGAGATCGGCGGCGGGTCGGTACGCCGCGCCGTGGTGTCGACGAGTTCGACACCGTGGGAGCGCAGATCGTCGCGGATCAGCGCGGTGAGCGGATGCTGTCCGACGGCGGTGAGCAGCCGGGCGCCGCCGGTCAGTATCGCGCAGGCGACCGCGGCATTGGCAGCCGGTCCACCGGCGCCCAGAAATTGGTCGCGCGCACGGGTTTTGGTGTCCTCGGCCGGATAGGCGTCGACGGCGTAGGAGAGATCGACGGTGGTGAGGCCGACGAACAACGGAACGCTCATCTCATCCCTTCCGCGCCGGTCCGGCCGGACGCATCAGGAGCGGGGCGACGAACCGCTCCACCGTCCGGCGTTCCGCGGCGGCATCGGGCAGCGGCCAGGTGAGCAGCGACAACACCACCCGCACGATCCACTCCGCGGCATCGTCGTCCCCGGCGATTCCGGTGAGTGCGGTGGCGATGCCGCGCAGTTCGGGCGTGGCCACCACGTGGTCGCCGGTGGCGCCCGCCCCCGCCAGGAACGCCGAGAGCGTGGGTTCGGCGCGAATCGCCGCGAGCGAGGCGAGGACGGCCTCCACCGCGCGCCGCCGGCCGCGCAGCGGTGCCACGGTCGCCGCCACCCGTTCGGCGATATCCCGCGCCGCCGTCACCGTCACGATCCGGACCAGCTCCGGCTTCCCGCCGACGTGCCGGTACACGGTGGCGCGGGAGCAGCCCACGCGTTCGGCCACGTCGTCGATGCTCACCCGGTCGATTCCGCGTTCCAGGAACAGGTCGGCAGCTGCCGCCTCGATGCGGGAGCGGGCGACGGTGCGCCGCACCCCGCCCGCGAGCCAGTCGACGTCGGTGGTGCGCATCGCCGGACATGATCCCTTCGGTCTACGGTGTCTCGTAGCGAGACGAGACAGGGAGATTGTCTCATGAGCAAGCGCCGCCTGTATATGCGATTGAAGTGCGCAAACAGCGGCACTCCTACCCGCTGGGGAGAACTGGCGGTATGAGCGACCGTCGCCATCGTGTCTCATCGCGCGACGCTGATCGACACTTGTCTCCACCGCGCGCACGGGGAGCGCAAGGACACCCGTCCCCCGCGGAGGGCTCGATCGACGCGCCGAACGCCGAAAGCGGCGGGTGCGCATTAGCCTGGAAGTTGCCAGGCCGGTGTGAACGATCGCGACCCCAGCTGCTCGACCGAGAGGAAAAGCGCTATGAAGGCTCTGCAGTACGTCACCGTCGGTGCCGAACCGGAGGTCCGCGAAATTCCCACGCCCGAGCCCGGCCCGGGTGAGGTGCTGCTGAAGGTCAGCGCGGCCGGGGTCTGCCATTCCGACGATTTCGTGATGTCGTTGCCCGCGGAGGCCTTCACCTATCCGCTGCCGCTGACACTCGGACACGAGGGGGCCGGGACGGTGGCCGCGCTGGGCGACGGTGTGCGCGGCCTGGATCTGGGCACCAGCGTGGTGGTGTACGGACCGTGGGGCTGCGGCACCTGCTGGTTCTGCGCGCAAGGTCTGGAGAACTACTGTTCCCGCGCGGCCGAACTGGGCATCTATCCGCCCGGTCTGGGGGCGCCGGGAGCCATCGCCGACTACCTGATCGTCGATTCGTCGCGCCATCTCGTTCCGATCGGGGATCTGGATCCGGTGGCGACCGTTCCGCTCACCGATGCCGGTCTCACCCCGTATCACGCGATCAAACGGTCGCTGACGAAGTTGCGTCCCGGCTCCTGGGCCGTCGTCATCGGCAGCGGCGGACTGGGCCATGTGGCGATCCAGTTGCTGCGCCACCTGTCCCCGGCACGCGTCGTCGCGCTGGACGTCAGCGACGACAAACTGGAATTCGCGAAATCGGTCGGCGCCCACGAGGCGGTGCTGTCGAATGCCCAGGCCGCCGGCAACGTCCGCAAGATCACCGGCGCGGCGGGCGCGAGCCTGGTGCTCGATTTCGTCGGATATCAGCCGACCATCGATATCGCGATGGCCGTCGCCGACGTGGATTCCGATGTGACGATCGTCGGTATCGGCGACGGAAAGTCCGCGGCGCGTATCGGTTTCGGCGTCAGCCCGTACGAGGCGACGGCCACCGCCCCGTATTGGGGTGCGCGCAGCGAGCTGATCGAATTGATCGATCTGGCGCACGAGGGTGTCCTCGACATCGCCGTCGAACGGTTCACACTCGACGACGCGCCCGAGGCGTATCGCCGGCTCGCGGCGGGCACCTTGCGCGGACGCGCCGTCATCGTGCCCTGAGCCCGGCTCCTCGCTAATAGCCCTTCGCGGGACGACGGGCATCGGCCTGCTGCACGTTCGACGTCAGATTCGAGCCGTCCCGCGAGACGTGGTAACGGTCCATCACGTAGTTCATGCTCGCCGCGATATTCGCCTCCGGATCGGTGATCTCGGAGGAGGTTCCGGCGACGTGATACGCCTCGAAGGTGCTGGGAATGGTCTGGGTGAGGCCCTGCGACGGATGGCCCGCGGCCGCGTTGGAGTCCGTCGTGTTGATGGAGCCGGTGTTGCCGCTCGATTCCCGTTTGATCAGCGTCAGATAACCTTCGGTCCACCGCGCGCGGGCGGCGGGATCGGTGATTCCGAGGCGGTCCAGCGCCTTTCCGATGTAGTACTCGAGTTCCTGATCATCGAGGTGCCGGCCGGGGCCGCCGCCGCTCGAGCTCACCGGCTGGGTGTATTGGCGGTCGTAGCTGCCACTGCTGTTCGGCGGAACATAGCTGCTCGGCACGGGACCGTAGTTGCCGCCACCGCCGCTGCCCTGCGGCTGGGTGGGAATTCGGGTGGAGTTCTCGTCGTGGAGTTTGTGCGCCTGGGAGACGACGAGATCGGCGTGTTCCACCGCCTTGTCGATCTTGTCGATCAACGACAATTGCAGGGCCACACTGGGATGCGGGGCGACACCGCTGAGAATTCCGGTGATATCGGTTTCGAGTTGTTTGACCGCGGCGCGGGTCTCGTTGGCGATGCCGGCCGAATTCTCGGCGATATCGGACATCATGGTGTCCAGCGAGTTCCACTCCTCGTTGTATTTGCGGATCTTCTTCTGCCGATCGCCGTAATCGGCGACCATCTCGCCGGTGATCGTCTCGGTCGGTTTGTCCGTCGCGGCGAGACTCGCCATCACGACCTTCTTGGCGTTGCCGTCGCCGAGGCCGTTCAGCAGCGCCTCCAGCACCTTCTCCAGGCGGCTGACGGCCGCGTTCAACAGCGGTGCGTCGGTCACCCGGGGCAAACTCACCGACTCGGTCATGACCCACCTTCCGCCACAGCCTGTCCGGGCCCCGTGTCGCCGCCGACTTCGCGCTGCGACAGGCGTTCGCCGGAAGCATAGGTTCGTGACCGGGTCCTGCTATTCCCGCCGTTGGGAGGGCGCGGCTATCGGCGCGGGTGCGGGCGCAGGCGCAGCCCGGCCGGTTTGAGGGTCAGCGTCTCGCGCACGTCCAGCCGGTAACCGGGTTCGGGTTCCAGATCGAAGCGGTGCAGGATCGCGGCCAGGGCGACCATCGTCTCGTGCAGGGCGAACTGCCGCCCGATGCAGGCGCGGGGACCGGTGCCGAACGGTTTGTACACGCGTGGCCCCAAAGTACGAATGTTGTCCGGCAGGAAGCGGTCCGGATTGAATTCCCCGGCGTCGGGCCCCCACGCCGGATCGCGGTGCGCGGCCTGCAGCAACACCAGCACCCAGTCCTTGGCCGCGATCCGGTAGCGACCGGAGCACAGGGTGGTGTCCTGTTTGGCGCGGCGGAAATAGCCGGGTGCGGTCGGCCAGAGCCGCAGTGTCTCGTCGACCACCCGGCGCAGACCGCGCAACTTCGCCACCTCCTCGAAACCGATGGCGGGGGCATCCGCCGTGGGCCATCGCTCGTCGATCTCGGATCGCACCTGCTGTGCGATGTGCGGGTGGGTGGCCAGGTAGTGCAGCGCGAAAGCGATGGTGTTGGCGGACGTTTCGCTACCGGCGATGAGGAAGGTGAGGATCTGATTGCGAATATTGGTGGCGTCCAGCCGCTCTCCGGTATCGGGATCCGCGCCGTCGATGAGCAGATCCAGAATGTCCTCGGACACGGCGTGCGGCTGCGCTCGTCGCGCCTCGATGATCGCGTCGACCACACCGTGCGCATGTGCCAGATCCGCGCGGTGGCGGCGGTACTGCGCGCGGCGGAACAGGCGCTCGAACCACGGCAGGACATCGGTGCGGCGATTGGCGTAGGTCAGCTCGCGGACCATCGCCGCCACGAACGGATCGGCCGCGGAATCGGTCAGGGCGCCGAACGAATGCGAGAACCCGGCGCGCGAGATGATTTCGAAGGTCAGCGTATTCGTCGCGGCGGGAATGTCGATCCAGGACGAGTCCGTGGCCCACCCGGCGACCAATTCGTTCACCACGGCGACGATCGTGGCGTGGTAGTTCGCCATCGCCGTCTTGGTGAACGCCGGCAGCAGAATGTTGTGCGCCTTGGCCCACGTGGGTTCCCGGTTGAAGGCGGTGAACAGTCCGTCGCCGGCCAGGGGCCGCAATTTCATCAGCGAATGGCCGATGTGTTTCTCCCACACCCGCTCGTCGTTGACCTCGTCGATGGCCTCGGCGCCGGTGACGATGATCGCCGGATAGCCGAACAACTTCTGCTCGAACACGGGTCCGAGTTCGCGGCCCTGTTCTGCCAGCCGCTGGCACGGCTTCGCGAAATCGGTGGTCAGCACGTCACCGAGCAGCGGCAGTCGCCACGGCGGATGCGGCAGCGTGTGGGTGGACGTGGTGTCGGTGCGGACGGTCATCAGGCGTTCTCTGCTTCCTGCGCGGCGCGGTGGAGGGTGCGGGGACGGTCGGCGAAGCGGGTGGCGGCGGGCCACCACCGGGAGACGCGGAGCAGTTCGTCCACCTCGTCGTCCAGGGTGGCCGAATCCGAGACCGGTGTCGCCGCGGCACCGCCGGGCGGATCGCCGGTGCGGGAGCGTTCGCGGGCGGCGAGCGCCAATTGCAGGGCGTATCCGGCCGGCTCGGCATCGCGCGGCGGAATACGTTCGGCCGCGGCGAAATTCGCGAACTCCGCCGGATCCACATCGGCACAGTAGGGACGCAGCTCGAGGATCGCGTCGCGGATCTCGACCGTGGTGCGGTGCAGGCGCAGCCGGGTGATCCGGCGCGAACCGGGTTCCATCGGCAGCCGGCTGTCGGGAAACATCGTGGTCATCGACTCCCACAGCGGTCGCAGCCGCCGCCACCGCCGGCCGGTGGCATCGAAACCCACCACC
Organism: Nocardia kruczakiae NBRC 101016; assembly: GCF_001612965.1. Classification (GTDB taxonomy): domain Bacteria; phylum Actinomycetota; class Actinomycetes; order Mycobacteriales; family Mycobacteriaceae; genus Nocardia; species Nocardia kruczakiae. Next base: position 13,954 of record NZ_BDBL01000024.1, on the reverse strand, counting down.
CCGAGCAGGGCCTCGACGACCGGTGCCGACGAGACGATCGCGATCACCGTCGCGATCCAGAAGAAATTGCGGGAATTGGTGCGCAGGCGGTAGTCCACCGAATCCAGCACGCCGATCTGCTGCACCAGCGCCAGCCCGGTCGCGATCGCCGTGGTCACCCCGATCGCCGCCCCGGCCAGCGCTATTCCCGCGAGCACCACCTTCTCACCGCGGGTGACGCCGTGCTGGCGATATTCCGACCAGCAGCGAGCGATCATCCGGACCGCGAGAAACAGCGGCAGAATCGAGAAGGCCAGCCAGACCATCACTTCGGCCCAGCCGCCCGACACCTCGACCGGCCGCTGCTCGCGGCGGGCGCGGGTTCCGGCGGCCAGGATCGCGATCGACAGCGCCGCCGCGATCAGGTGATACCGCCATTGCCGGTTGCGCACTTCCCGGGCGGCGTGACCGGACAGCAGATCGATGACGCACAGGAACGGTGCGATCGAGACGACGATGGTGCACAGCGAAATCTGTTGCACCGTGGTCACGGTCGTGGGCGCGACGGCGACGATCGCACGCTGTGCCACGTCCTCGCGCAGCACCTGGGTCGCCGCGATGATCGTCAGCGTCGAGTTGAGATACCGTTCGGCCGCGGTGTCGTCGAACCACACCCACCGCGCCGCCACCACCAGTACGGTCGCGACGATGACCGGCCAGGCGATCACCACCGGCACCGACGAGGTCATCGCCCCTCGAACAGCACGTTGCGCAGGCTCTGCCCGCGACGACCGGCGGTCGCCGAGACCATGACCATGCTCGCGAACAGTTCGGCCTCCCGTTCGGGTCCGCTGCCGTATCCGGACCGGCCCAGGACCGCGCGTACCGTGTCCGGGTCGATATCGGGCAGCACCGCGCCCAGAGTGGAATCGCAACCGCCGCCGGGTGTTTCGCGATCGTGCCCGAGCACCATATGCCCGATCTCGTGACACACGATCTGGTCGATGTGGTACTCCGAGGTGGCGTCCTCGTGGATGATCACGTCGTCGTCCTCGCGCACCAGCCACAACCCGCACGGGCTGTCGATCACATCGTGCATGGCCATCGGAATCAGGGTGATCGGGCGCCCGCGGGCGGCGGCCACCGCGGCCACGAAGGCAGTGCGATCCCAGGGATCCGGCACCGGCAACCGGTCGAGCACCTTCTGGATCCGCCTGGCCGATGCCCCCATGGTTACGGTCCGTCCTGGTCTTCCCGTTCGTCCCCGTCGACCGGGGGCAGATTCTCCAACTCCCGCGCGCGGTCCACGATCGACGCGATACTGGACAGAGTCCGCGGTGTCAGCCCCGACGCTCGCAATGCCAGATTCCGCACGCCCGCATCCTTCATAGCCTGTAACAGGCTCAGCTGCGAGTCGAGCGCCGCATCGGTGCCGTTGTCGAGCAGATAGGACGGGGGCACTCCGAAGAACTTGGCGATCGCGCGCAGGTGGGCGACCGTCGGATTCGACTTCACCCCCGACCGCAACTGCCACAGATAGGCCGCACTGATCGAGGTGCCGGTGGCCTTCGTAATCGCCTCGGCGGCAGCCACATTCGACAAGGGTGGCTCGGACGGTGGGTGCATCACCGCGAGCAGGCGATTGATCTTGGCGGCCAGCTCGGTCGGCTCACCATCGGCGCGCGGCGCAGTGTCATCGGCGCGCGGCGTAGCGGTCGGGTCCTCGTCCACGGCCCTCCCTGGCGAGTAGAGGCGGATTCGACAACAGTACATGAGCCGACGATTGACATATACCAGCGTTCATGACACCGTCATGGGCGTCTACGTGAGTACACGTTGGGACACAACGTGTTCACTGGCGAGGAGGGGGAGTCAGTGCACACGCCGACGGGCCGGCGCCGCTGCGTGCGGCGGGCCGGTCGCGGCGCTCCGGTCGACGATGCCCGGAGCGCTCCGGAGTTCTTCGCTGCGATGTTCTACTCCGTCGCGCATTTGGACCATTTGTTGAACGGTCCCGATACCCCGTAGTTGTCCTGTGCGCTGCTGACGGCCTTGGATTCGGCCTCTTCGGCGGTAGTGCCCCAGGTGGAGGCCCAGCCGTTGTTCTGGCCGACGACCACCGCGACGCAGGCGTTGCGCGCCCACGCCGCCGGTTGTGCGCAACCGGGGCAACGGGTTTGGACCTGGTTGGTGGCGTCGTCGGAGCTGATCGTGCTGCGCGCCCAGGTCACCTTGCCGGTGTCGGCGTCGTAGCCCGCGGCGATCCAGACATCGGCCGGTGTGGCAGGAGGTGGCGGGGGAGCGTAGCGGGTGGTTTCGCGGGTCGTGGGTGCGGTCGAGGTCGAATACGTCGGCGAGGGCCGGGTGGTCGTCGACTGCTGGGCGGCCGCATCGGTATCGCTGTTCTTGTTGTGGTTGTGCACCACGATCACCGCGACGACCGCGCCCAGCACGAGGACCGCCGCGACCACTGCCGCGACGATCGCCAGCACCTTGCCGCCACCCGAATTCTGCTGCGGTGCACCGGGATACGGGTAGGGCTGCCCGCCGTACTGCGGGTCCGGATACGGCTGCGCATACTGTTGCCCGCCCGGATATCCGCCTTCGGGATAGCCGCCCGGCGGATATGCCTGCCCGTACATCGGGGGCTGATTCGGATCGCCCGGATACGGCACTCCGGCGGGATATCCCTGTCCCGCATGGACGGTGGGATCCTCGGACCCGGGTGGCGGGCCCGGTTGCCCGCCCGGATACGCCTGGGTCGGCGGCGCCTGCTGTCCGGGGTAGGCCTGGGTCGGCGGGGCGGGCTGTCCCGGATAGGCCTGGGTGGGCGGAGCCGGTGGCTGCGGCACGGGGCCGCCGGGCTGCGCGCCGGGATCCGGCACGCCACCGGGGTAGGCCCGGGTCGGCGGCGCCGGGGGCGGGCCCGGCTCGCCGGACGGCGGCTGCTGCGGGGAATCCGGGCGATCGTCGCTGGCCATCGCCCTACCGCACCCGGCTCGTCGAAATGCGCTGTGTCGTGGTCGGTATCGACATCGACCGTGCCCCCGTCCCTACTGTGAATCGTATCGGCGAGCCACTGTAGCGCATACCCATGACGTCGAGATTGCCCGAAATAGCATTCTCTAATTGGGAGAGCAAGATTGCCGTACCCACTATTCTGAGAAGTCGGAGCCTGAGACCGGGGACGCCCGAGAGGACACATCGTGACCGTGCACGCCGACGACCACAGACAGCCGCGCTACGACTTCGATCGCCATGCGCCGCAGTACCGCGACAACTTCGACGCGATAACCACGGACATGCACCGGCAGTGCCCGCTGGCCTGGTCGCCGACCTACGGCGGGCACTGGGTGGCGGCCGGCAGCCGGGAGGTGTTCAGCCTCGCGCGGTCGGAAAACGTGTCCAGCGACCATGATCCGAACGGGGAGCGCCGCGGCTACCGCGGCATCACCATTCCGTTCCCCGAGACCGGGAACGCCATCCGCAACGGCATCCTCGAAATGGATCCGCCCGAACAGCGGCTGTGGCGCCAGGCGCTCAATCCGTATCTGTCGCCGGCGGCGGTGCAGCGCTGGGTGCCGTTCGTCGACGAGGTGGTCCGTGCGAGCCTCGACGATCGGATCGAGAGCGGGCGGATCGATTTCGTCGACGATCTGGCCAATATCGTGCCCGCCGTCCTCACCCTGGCGATGCTGGGTATACCGCTGCGTAAATGGCAGCTGTACTGCGAACCCGCGCACGCCTCGGTCTACACCCCGCCCAATTCCCCCGATATCGAGCGGGTTCGGCGTCAGCACGAGGCGATGGGGCTGGATCTGCTGATCAACCTCACGCAAGTGCGGGAGCATCCGCGTCCGGGAATCATCGAGGCGCTGACGCGGCTCGAGATCGACGGGACCGCGCCGCCGGATATCGAACTGCTGGGGATGCTGGGCCTGCTGATCGGCGGCGGCTTCGATACCACCACCGCGCTGACCGCCCATGCGCTGGAATGGCTCTCGGAGCATCCGGATCAACGGGAGATCCTCAGCGCCGAGCGCGAGTTGCTGTTGAATTCGGCGACCGAGGAATTCCTCCGCTACTTCACTCCCGCACCCGGCGACGGCCGCACCATCGCCGCGGATTGCGAGTACGCGGGCATCCGGCTGGAGGAGGGGGAGCGGCTGTGGCTGTCGTGGGCGATGGCCAATCGCGATCCGGAATTGTTCCCGGATCCCAACACCCTCGATCTGGACCGGAAGGGCAACCGGCACTTCAGCTTCGGCCTGGGTGTGCACCGCTGTATCGGATCCAATGTGGCGCGCACGGTATTCAAGCGCATGCTGGTCGCGGTGCTCGATCGGCTGCCGGATTTCCGGTGCGATCCCGGCGGCGCGGTGCATTACGACACGATCGGCGTGATCCAGGGCATGCGCCACCTACCGGCCACGTTCACACCCGGCCGCCGGCTGGGGCCGGGGCTCGAGGAAACCTTGGAGACCTTGCAGCGGCTCTGCGATGAGAATCGCCTGGCCGAACCGGTCACCGTCCGGCGCGACGGCGCCGATCTCTGAGCGCGTAAGGCATTGCGGGCCAGCCCGGTTCACCACCCGAACCGCTGCCGCACAGACGCCCGTCCCGTAGCGGGACGGGCGTCGCTCGCGCTCGCTACCGGATGATCTGCCCGCCGTCGACGTTGAGGATGTGCCCGGTGACCCACGCCGCGTCGTCGGACAGCAGATACAGGCACGCCCCCACCAGATCCTGCGGGGTGCCGATCCGCTTGAGCGGCAGGCGATTCACCATGTCGTTCACGATCGAGCCGGGAGTGACGGTCTGCGTCGCCTCGGTGTTGATCGGCCCCGGCGCGATGGCATTGATCCGGATGTTGGATCCGCCGAGTTCGACCGCCAGCTGCTGGGTGAGGCTGTTGACCCCGGCCTTGGCGAGACCGTAGAAGTTCGAATACACCCATGCGGCGGTGGAGGACTGGTTCACGATGGACCCGCCGCCGCCCTTCGACATGTGCTGCCACACCGCGCGGGTCATGTTCAGCGCGCCGTCGAGGTTCACGCTCATGAACTTCTTGTAGTAGTCCCACGGCACCGTCAGCAGCAGGTCCAGCTTCATCCCGCCGTAGATGGCGGCATTGTTGACCAAGTGGTTGATCGCGCCGAATTCGTTGTGCGTGTAGTCGGCCAGGGTGGTGACCGATTCCGGATCGGAGACGTCGACGGGATGGAAGACCGCGGTGCCGCCGCCGCTGCTGATCTCCTCGGCGACCTGTTTTCCCTTGTCCGCGTTGAGATCCGCGACGACGACGGTGGCGCCCTCGCCGGCCAGCGCCTTGGCGTATTCGGCGCCGATGCCCTGCGCCGCGCCGGTGACGATCGCGACGCGATCGGTGAAACGAGCCATGAGTTGTCTTCTCCTGTCGATGATCCGCGACGAGGTCGCGTGCTGTCTATTTCTGCGCGGTGGCGATCAGCTTGGTCTCGAGGTACTCCTCGAATCCGGCCACACCGAGTTCGCGGCCGATGCCGGACTGCTTGTAGCCGCCGAACGGGGCGTCGGCGCTGTACCAGATGCCGCCGTTGACGCCGAGGGTTCCGGTCCGAACACCGTTGACCACGTGGTCGATTCGCGCCTGGTCGGTGCCCCACACCTCGCCCGAGAGCCCGTAGGGCGATTCGTTGGCCAGCCGGATGGCGTCGTCGTCGCCGTCGTGCGGAATGACCACCAGCACCGGGCCGAAGATCTCCTCCTGGGCCGCGGTCGAGGTGTTGGACAGGCCGCTGATCAGAGTGGGTTCGATGAAGTAGCCGCGCTCGCGATCGGGACTGCCGCCGCCGGTGACGATGGTGCCGCCCTCGGCACGTGCGATATCGATGTAGCGCTGCACCCGGTCGCGCTGCCGCGCCGAGATGACCGGTCCGCAGACGGTACCCGGTTCGTTCGGATCGCCCGGGACGATGCCGCCCATCGACTTCGCCGCCGCCGCGACCGCGGTGTCGTACTGCTCGCGCGGGACGAGCAGGCGGGTGGTGAGCGCGCAGCCCTGTCCGGCGTGGACGCAGACGGTGAAGCCCGCGTAGCTCGCCGCGGCGGCCACATCGGTGTCGTCCAGGACGATGAAGGCCGACTTCCCGCCGAGTTCGAGGAACACCTTCTTCAGGCTCTGCGCCGCGCCGGCCATGATGGTCCGGCCCGTCTGTGTCGACCCGGTGAACGAGATCATGTCCACCCGCGGATCGGTGACCAGCTGGGCGCCCAGCTGGTGGTCGTCGGAGGTGACGATATTGATCACGCCGGCCGGAATGTCGGTCTGTTCGGCGATCACCGTACCGACCAGCGCGGCGGCCCAGGGGGTGTCGGGAGCCGGTTTGAGCACCACCGTGCACCCGGCCGCCAGCGCGGGACCGAGCTTGGCGAAGTTGATCTGATGCGGGAAATTCCACGGCGTGATGGCGCCGACCACACCGATCGGCTCCCGGCGCAGCGTGCGCGCCGTGGGAATTCCCATCGGCTTCGCGACGCCGAGATCGCTGACCCACTCGTAACTTTCGGCCAGATCGGCGAAATAGCCGAGATCGCCGATCGGGCCCTCCAGTTGCGGCCCGCTGGTCAGCATGCGCGGGGCGCCCACCTCGGCGATGGTGATCTCGCGCAGCTCCTCGATGTTGTCGCGCAGCGCGTCGCGCAGTTGCCGCAGGCAGCGGGCCCGCAGCGCGTGATTGCGCGACCATTCGGTGTTGTCGAAGGCCGCGCGGGCGGCGGCGATGGCCGCGTCCATATCGGCGGCGTCGGCGTTGGCGGCCTGGCCGAGGACTTCCTCGGTCGCCGGATTGACCGTCGCGAATACCCCCGCGCCGCCGGCGACCAGTTTGCCGTCGATCAGAAGCCGGGATCCCTCGCCAGGGGGGAGCAGTTTCGTCATTCGCCTCTCCGATAGGGCTGTCTGGACACCTGTACGGAATATAGTTTGGACGGAGCTGTGAATACAAGAACGTGTTGCAGAGTGATCGAATCGTGAGAGGCGGGTACCGGCGATGACCGGAGATGCGGCGGTGGCCGGCAAGGCGGCGATCGTGGTGGGCGGCGGCAGCGGTATCGGCCGGGCCGTCGCCGTCGAACTGGCGCGTCAGGGCGCGGGCGTGGTGGTCAACTCCCGGGCCGAGGCGGCGGTGGACGCGGTCGTGGACGAGATTCGCGCGGCGGGCGGCCGCGCCGTCGCGGTCGCGGGCTCGGCCGCGGACGAAACGATCGCGGACGCCCTGGTCGGCCGGTGCGTCGAAAGTTTCGGTGCCGTCGATGTTCTCGTCAACTGTGCCGGGATCGCCGAACCCGCGCACTCCTCGATTCTCGACATCTCGACCGCGGACTGGCGCGCCCAACTCGATTCGCACCTCACCACGGTGTTCAACACCTGCCGCGCGGTGGCGCCGCTGATGGTGGCTCGCGGCGCGGGTTCGATCGTCAACACCGGCTCGTTCGCCTATCTGGGTGACTACGGGGGCACCGGCTATCCGGCCGGAAAAGGCGCGGTCGCGAGCCTGACGCTGGCCATGGCCGCGGAACTGAAAGAGCACGGCATCCGGGTGAACGCGATCTGTCCGGGGGCCAGGACGCGGCTGTCCACCGGACCGGAATACGAGGCGAAGATCGCCGAGCTACGCGAGCGCGGCCTGCTCGACGAGTTCACCGCACAGTCGTCACTGGACGCTCCGCCGCCGGAGCACGCCGCCGCGCTCTATGTCTATCTCGCCTCCGGCCTCGCGACCGCAACCGGCGAAATCTTCGTTGCCGCAGGCGGATTCGTCGGTCGCTTCGCGCGGCCGAAGCTCGAGTCGATCGGCTATCGCGACCATACCGATACCCCGCCGTGGACGGTGGCCGAACTACAGCCGCTCCTCGGTGAAGGGGCGTGAGAAGGGTGGCGGCGCGGCTGTTCATGGTGGCGCGTCCACCCTGCCCAGAGCGCTCGCCCCATTGTCCGGATTCCGGTCCGGTGGTAGCGTCCAGACACATGTCCAGTCCTGTGTCTCGGTTGGCGGTGTGCGGATGAGGCTCGATGTGAACGCGTTATATTTCGAGAGGTGGGTGTGATGACTGTGGCATCTGCGCAACCGGTCGTATTCGATCCCTACGACTACCGGTTCCACGAGGATCCGTATCCGGTCTATCGGCGGCTGCGCACGGAGGCGCCGCTGTACTACAACCCGGACCTGGACTTCTGGGCGCTCTCGCGCCACGCCGACGTGACCGCCGCATTCCGCGACGCCGCCCGTTTGTCCAGCGCCAACGGCGTCTCCCTGGATCCGGCCGCGTGGGGTCCGCACGCGCACAAGACCATGTCGTTCCTCGCCATGGACGATCCGCGTCACCTGCGCATGCGCCAGCTGGTCAACAAGGGCTTCACCCCGCGCCGGATCGCCGGTATGGGCGAGCGGATCCGGGAACTCACGCTGCAACATCTCGAACCGGCGCTCGAGCAGGGCAGTTTCGACTGGATCGAGGACTTCGCGGGCAAGCTGCCCATGGACGTCATCTCCGACATGATGGGTGTGCCGGAACCCGATCGCGCGGAGATCCGCCGCATGGCCGATCTGGTGGTGCACCGCGAGGAGGGCGTCCTCGACGTGCCGGAGGCGGCCATCGAGGCCTCGCTGAATCTGGTCGTCTACTACTCCGACATGGTCGCCCAGCGTCGCCGCAGCCGCACCGAGGATCTGACCTCGGCGCTGCTCGACGCGGAGATCGACGGCGACAAACTCACCGACGACGAGATCATCGGCTTCATGTTCCTGATGGTCGTGGCCGGCAACGAGACCACCACCAAACTGCTCGGAAACGCGCTGTACTGGGCCGGCCGCAATCCCGAACAGTTCGCCAAGGTGGTCGCCGACGGCGATCTGGTGCCGGACTGGGTCGAGGAGACGCTGCGCTACGACAATTCGAGCCAGATGGTGGCGCGCTCCTCGGTCGTCGACGTGCCGTTCGAACACGGGGTGATCCCCGCCGGTTCGAAGGTGGTGTTGCTCATCGGCTCCGCCAATCGCGACGACGCGGTCTTCACCGACGGAGATCGTTACGACATCGAACGCACCGACAAGAGCGCGCTGGCCAGTTTCGGCGGCGGTGTGCACTTCTGCCTGGGTGCGCATCTGGCCCGCTTGGAAACCGTGGTCGCGTTGCGCGAGTTCGCCTCCCGCGTCCGGGAGTACTCGATCGACGAGTCCGCCATGGAGCGGGTGCATTCGACCAATGTCCGGGGGTTCGCGAAACTCCCTGTCACCGTGGAGGTTTCGTAATATGCCGCGCTTCGATCCGCATCCGGATGTGCGACCGGTTCTGATCGCGGGGGCGTCGTCGGGAATCGGCGCCGCGACCGCGATCATGCTGGCCGAGGCCGGATTCCCGGTGGCGCTCGGTGCGCGCCGGGTGGAGACCTGCCGCGAGCTCGCCGACAAGATCACCGCCAACGGCGGCACGGCCTTCGCGGGCTCGCTCGACGTCACCGACGACGCGTCGGTCGACGCCTTCGTCACCGCCGCCGAGGACGCACTCGGGCCGATCGAGGTCGCGGTATCCGGCGCCGGGGACATCGAATTCGGGCTGGCCTACGAGATGGACCCGCAGACCTTCCTGAAACAGGTCGACGTCCATCTGGTGGGTGCGCAACGGCTGGCCCACCGCATCCTGCCCGGCATGATCTCCCGGCGCCGTGGCGATTTCGTCTTCATCGGCTCCGACTGTGCCGACCAGGTCCGTCCCCGCAACGGCGCCTACAACGCCGCCAAGACCGGACTCGAGGCGATGGCCCGGCAGCTGCGGATGGAGTTGGAGGGCACCGGTGTTCGCGCCTCGATCGTCCGGCCGGGCGCGACCCAGACCGGCATGGGGATGAACGCCGCCCCCGACCAGGTCGGACCGCTGCTCGACGACTGGGTGAAGTGGGGCTTCGCCCGTCACCCCTTCTTCCTGCGGGCCTCCGACCTCGCCGCCGCGATCGCCGCGGTCGTGAACACACCGCGCGGTGCGCATCTGGTGTTGGTCGAGGTGCAGCCGGAAGCCCCGCTGCGCGAATCGGATTCACCGGAGCAGGAGCAGAGCTGATGCGTATCGAGGTGGATCTGGACCTGTGTCAGGGCCACGCGATGTGCCAGGCCGAGGCGCCGGACTACTTCGACGTGCCCAAACACGGCAAGGTCGAGATCGTGCGCGCGGAGGTGGACGAGGCCGATCGCGCCGATGTGGAGAACGCGGTGCGCTACTGCCCGACTCAGGCCCTGTCGATCGTGCGGGACCAGTGATGGGCGCGGCCGGCCGGGAAGGGGAGCACTCGTGATCAAGGTGGTTCAGTGGGCGACCGGCGGCGTGGGCCGCGCCGCGATCGAAGGCGTCCTCGACCATCCGGAGCTGGAACTGGTGGGCGCCTGGGTGCACAGCCCCGACAAGGACGGCGTCGATCTCGGCACCCTGGTGGGTCGCGACCCGATCGGCGTCACCGCCACCACCGATGCCGAGGCCCTGCTCGCCCTCGACGCCGACTGCGTGGTCTACAGCCCGGTCTTCGCCGACACCTCGGTCCTGCGCGCGATCCTGCGCTCGGGCAAGAACGTGGTGACTCCGCTGGGCTGGTTCTATCCCCGGCAGCGCGACCGCGAGAAGTTCGACGCGGTCTGCGCCGAGGGCGCAGTCACGTTGCACGGCACCGGAATTCACCCCGGCGGCCTCACCGAACGGTTGCCGTTGGTGGTTTCGGCGCTGTCGGGTTCGGTGACCGGGGTCCGGGCCGAGGAATTCTCCGATATCCGCACCTACGGCGCCCCGGATGTGGTGCGGCACTGGATGATGTTCGGCGCCGATCCGGACAAGGCCCGACAGAGCACGGTCGCGGCGATGCTGGCCGGCGGATACAGCCAGTCGGTGTGGATGCTCGCCGACGAACTGGGCTTCGACCTGGATCCCGATATCCGCGCCACCCACGACATCGCGGTCGCCACCGCGCCGATCGAGTCACCGATCGGCATCATCGAGCCGGGACAGGTTGCGGCCCAGCACTTTCGGTGGGAGGGCACGGTCGACGGCGAACCGGTGATCACGGCGGCGGTCAACTGGTTCATGGGTGAGCGGGACTTCGACCCGGCGTGGAGCTTCGGGCCGAACGGGCAGCGGTTCGAGGTCGAGGTGCGCGGCGACCCCGGCTGTGTCCTGACCCTGTCCGGGCTGCACGCCCACGATCCGGCCGAGGGGGCCCGGCGCAATCCCTCGATCGTCGCCACGGCCCTGAACTGTGTGAACGCGATCCCGTATGTCGTCGCGGCCGAACCGGGTGTGCGGACCTATCTCGATCTGCCGCTGCCGGCCGGGCGGGCCGCGCCGCATCTGCATCGTGACCGGAGAACCGAGGTGAGCGATACCGGCGAATAGCGTTGGGCGATGCGCGTCCGGACGATCGGGAAATCCCGTCGATCGGGCTGTATTTCGTATGCTCGAAATAGTTTTGTCATAACTTCTGTTTTTCCGGAATGCGCGCGTCCGCAGCCCTTTTCCGCTGCAGTGCAACGTGTTCTAATCAAGGAAGAACACGTTTCGAAAAATCCATGATTCGCAGTGCAGCGGACACGAGGAGGAACTGTGGCTGCTCCGTCGATACCGGCCGGATTCGATTTCACCGACCCGGAACTGTGGGCCGCGAGAAGTCCGGTCGCAGAATTCGCGGAATTGCGGCGTACCGCGCCGGTCTGGTGGAACGCCCAGAGCGAGGAGCAGGCCTACCCGTTCGAGGACGGCGGCTACTGGGTGGTGAGCCGCCACGAGGACATCAAGGAGATCTCCCGCCGCTCGGACGTCTTCTCCTCGGAGAAGAAGGGCTCCATCATCCGGTTGCCCGGATTCGCGACGCCGGAGCAGTTGTCGGTCACCAGTGCATTGCTGGTGAACATGGATCCGCCCAAGCACACCAAGATCCGCCGCATCATCTCGAAGGGCTTCACCCCGCGCGCGGTCGAAAGCCTGCGCGCGGCATTGACCGAGCGGGCCGAGCGAATCGTGCGCGCGGCCAAGGAATCCGGCGGCGGCGATTTCGTCGAACAGGTGGCATGTGAATTGCCGCTGCAGGCCATCGCCGAACTGCTGGGCGTCCCGCAGGACGATCGGCACAAGCTCTTCGACTGGTCGAATCAGATGCTCAATTACGACGACCCGGAGTACGGCGATTCCGCGGTCGCCTCGGCCGAAATTCTCGGCTACGCGTGGAATATGGCCGAGGCGCGCCGGACGGAACCGGCTGGCGATATCGTCAGCCAACTGGTCAGCGCCGATATCGACGGCGAGGCATTGGGTTCGGACGAATTCGGATTCTTCGTGATTCTGCTCGCGGTCGCCGGAAACGAGACCACCCGTAATGCGATCACCCACGGGATGAAGGCTTTCGTCGATCATCCGGAACAGTGGGAGCTGTACCGCCGGCAGCGCCCGCGCACCGCGGTCGACGAAATCGTCCGCTGGGCGACTCCGGTCACCGCGTTCCAGCGCACCGCGACCGAGGATGTGGAACTCGGCGGGCAGCTGATCAAGGCCGGCGAGCGGGTCGGATTGTTCTACAGCTCCGCCAATTTCGACGAGTCGGCCTTCGACAAGCCCTTCGACTTCGACGTACTGCGCGACCCCAACCCGCATCTGGCCTTCGGCGGCACCGGCGCGCACTTCTGTGTCGGCGCCAACCTGGCCCGCCTGGAAATCGACCTGATGTTCAACGCCATCGCCGACGTCATGCCCGATCTGCACCAGATCGCCGATCCGCAGCGCCTGCGCTCGGGCTGGATCAACGGCATCAAGCACTGGCAGGTCGAATACTCCTAGACCCGGGGCAAGGGTAGGGGACAACCGAGGGCCGCACGATCATTCGTGCGGCCCTCGGTCGTGTCATTGGCTCGCTCGACCCAACCGGCGATCCGAGCCAGGTCCGACCGGTGGTTCAGCCGTAGTGGCACACGTAGTGCAGCGTCTGCCCGACCTCGATGTCGAACGAGCTGTCGCCGGGTACGGAGAACGATTCGCCGCCGCGGTAGGTCGTCGGCTCGGTCTCGCCGGGCAGGGTCACGGCGCACTCACCCTCCACCAGCTCCATGATCTCCGGCGCGCCGGTGTTGAAGGTCAGGGTCGCGGGCTGGATCACGCCGACCGACTTCTTGGTGCCGTCGGGCAGCGTGAGGCTGTAGCTCACGCACTTGCCGTCGAAGTACACATTGGCCTTGGTGGCCACGCTGACGTTCTCGAACTGCGACATGGTCTCTTTCCCGGAGATGAGGTGGAGCAGTCAGCCTACTGTCGCGCCCTCCGCGCTCTGTTCGGGAGGCTCGGGACGCGGGTCTCGTGATCTGAACGTGATCCGCGATACAGAATCCCCAACTGTGTGCCAACACACAGTTTAGCGAGGATCTCCCGGTCGTCCGGGGGAAAGTTGGGTGCTCGCGCCCTTCTTTCGAATGTGTGTTCGTTGCACCCATGATGCATGAGCGTTATCGTCTTGAGATATAACCGGCTCGCCCGATTCGGTTATGTAATGCGAATCGCGCATTCGTGTCTCCCAATTGAAACCGTCGTCATACTCGGCCGCGCCTTCGGAGCGAAAGCCCGTCGGCGGACCGAACGCGGCAGGACGTACGCCTGACCTATGTCGAGGCGCGGCACATCGCGGCGCCTGCGGTAGTTCAGCCGTTCCAGATCACGTCATCCCCCAGCACCTCGTGCAGAGGCGAGTTCGTTGCGATCCCGCCTGGTCGCGCGCTACCCGCCGCATGCCCGAGCCCGGCCGAACGGTCAAGAATAAGGAATCACATCGCATGTCTTCGAAACCCGCGCGCCGCACGTCGGTGACATCACTCGTCCGTACCGCCGGTGCCGTGGCAGCGGCCGCCGCCGCGGTCGCGGCCATCACCACGGCGGCCGGCGTCAGCGAGTCGGCCAAACCAGACGCGGTCGCGCT
>NZ_BDBL01000023.1 GCF_001612965.1 Nocardia kruczakiae NBRC 101016 | reverse complement strand
CCATCGGCTGCATCGCGGGCGCTGCCCTCGGTGTCGTCGCCACCGGTGCGCTGGCCACCCTGTTCGGCCTCGGCCCGCTCGGCGGCTGCATCGCCGGTGCCGCCGCTGTCGGCTTCCTCGGTGTGCTCGCCGGCCAGATCTTCGTGACCGCTCCGGTCGCGATCGGCGCCGCGATCCAGTACTGGGCCACCACGACCGCGCCGTTCAACCCGCCGGCGCCGGCCAAGTAGTTCCGCAGGCTGCCCGTCCCCCTGAGCGGGCGGATTCCTCGGATCAGAGACAGTGCCCCGCCCACCGTTCGGTGGGCGGGGCACTGTCGTTTCGCCTGTCCTTCACGCGGTCTGCGCGGCCTCTTCCGGCTCGATCCGCGCCCGCACGAATCGCGCCACCCGCGCCAGTGCGGCGCGGCTCTCCGGCATATTGGGCAGGATGCTCATGAAGGCGTGGACCTGCCCGCGCCACAGCTCCAGCGAATTCGGCACACCGGCCGCGGTGAGCCGGCGGGCCATCAATTCGCTGTCGCAGCGCAGCAATTCGTCCTCACCGACGATCAGCAGCGCCGGCGGCAGGCCCGTGAGCGATCCGTTGACCGGCGACAGCGCCGGGTCCAGCGGCCGCTCCGCCTCGGCCCCGTAACGCACCATCTGCCGCACCGCCGCCATCGGGATGTAGGCATCGCGACCGACGTTCATGTACTCGCCCTTGAGCCGGTAATCGAGATCCAGCAGCGGTGACAGGCCGACCAGGCCGGCCGGGCCGGGCAGTCCGGCCTGCGCCGCCCGCAACGCGGTGGCGAAGGTGAGGAAACCGCCCGCCGAATCTCCGGCGAAGACGATGCGGGCCGGATCGGCGCCGTGCCGCAGCAACCAGCGATAGGCCGTGAGGCAGTCCTCGACCGATCCGGCGATATTCGTCCCGGGCAGTTGCCGATAGTCCACGTTCACCACCGGCAGCCCCGTACGGCGGGCCAGGCTGGCCGCCACCGGCCGGTGCGAGTCCAGTCCGCACAGGAAGAAGCCGCCGCCGTGCATGTACATCACGGCGCCGTCGCGCAGGGATCGCCGGGCGCCGGCCGGGCGGATGATCTCCATCCGGAAGCCGCTCATCCGCACCTGTTCGCGCTCCACGCCCCGCACCTGCGGCCGCAGCGCCGCCAGCCGGTCGATCAGGACTCGCGCGACGGGCATGGTCATCGGAGTGATCGGATAGCGCCGGATGACGGGGCCGACCACGCCCCGGCAGGTCAGCAGCACCGCCTGCGAATGCAGACTCGCACGGTCCGGGTTCACCACCACCGGATCCACGACAACACCGGGTTCGAGCCCCGGCCGGTATTCGGCCTCGCCGATGGGAATCGCCGTCATCGCGCACCTACCTGCCACTCGGCGCCGAGTGACCGGCCACCGGCAGATTCGGCAGCTGAGGTGTCGGCGCTGACATCTCACACACTGGTGTTTCAGAACACCACGGATATGTGACCTACGCAATACTTGATCGCCCGACCAGGGTCCGGCGAAACCATCGTGACCATTTCGCGGTCTACTCGGAACCTCATCGAGCCCGAGCGGGCGAGAGCTGGCAGACTTGCGTCACATGCGCGGAATCATTCTGGCCGGGGGCACCGGGTCCCGGCTGCACCCGATCACGCGCGGGGTCAGCAAGCAACTGGTCCCGGTGTACGACAAGCCGATGGTCTACTACCCGCTCTCCACGCTGATGCTGGCGGGCATTCGCGACATCCTGGTGATCACCACCCCCGAGGATGCCGGGGCCTTCCGCCGGCTGCTCGGCGACGGCACCCAGTTCGGTCTGGCGATCGACTACGTGGTGCAACCCGAACCCGACGGCCTGGCCCGGGCCTTCGTGCTCGGCGCCGACCACATCGGCGGCGAATGCGCGGCGCTGGTGCTCGGCGATAACATTTTTCACGGTCCCGGTCTCGGCACCCGGTTGCGGCGCTTCGACGGCCTCGACGGCGGCGCGGTCTTCGCCTATCGGGTCTCCGATCCCTCGGCCTACGGTGTGATCGAATTCGACCGGGGTAGAGCCGTTTCCATCGAGGAGAAGCCGAAACTCCCGCGATCCAACTACGCCATTCCCGGCTTGTACTTCTACGACAACGACGTCGTCGAGATCGCCCGGGGACTGCGGCCGTCCGCGCGCGGCGAATACGAGATCACCGATATCAACCGCACCTATCTGGAACAGGGGCGGTTGCAGGTCGAAACCCTCGCGCGCGGCACCGCCTGGCTCGATACCGGGACCTTCGACTCGCTGCTGGACGCCGCCAACTATGTGCGCACCATCGAGGAACGACAGGGTCTCAAGATCGGCGTGCCCGAGGAGGTGGCCTGGCGGATGGGCTTCATCGACGACGAACAGCTGTGCCGGCTGGCCGAGCCGCTGGTGCGCTCCGGATACGGGACCTACCTGCTGGACCTGCTGAATCGCGGGCGCGACGATCGCTACGGACAGGACGGTTGACATGCGGATTCGAGAACTGGCGGTCCCCGGGGCGTGGGAGTTCACGCCGGAGCTGCGCGGCGACGAGCGCGGCGTCTTCGCCGAGACGTTCAAGGCCTCGGAATTCGAGAAGGCGACCGGACGGCCCCTGGACCTGCTGCAGATGAACACCTCCACCTCGGCGGCCGGCGTGCTGCGCGGCATCCACTACACCGAGAATCCGCCCGGCCAGGCGAAATACGTCACCTGTATGCGCGGCGCCTTCCTGGATGTCGTGGTGGATCTGCGCCGTGACTCCCCCACCTTCGGCCGCTGGGACAGCGTGGTGATCGACGACGTCACGCGCCGCTCGGTCTTCGTCTCCGAGGGGCTCGGTCATGCCCTGCTGTCGCTGGCCGACGATTCCACCGTCACCTATCTCTGCTCGCTCGAATACTCCCCCGAATTCGACCGGGACCTCGACGCCTTCGATCCGGATCTCGGAATCGACTGGCCCACGGCCGGTTCCGACGGTAGTCCGCTGACCTTCATCCGCTCGCCGAAGGATGCGGCCGCGCCGCGCCTGCGCGAACTTCGCTGAGAGCCGGGCGCGGGTTCCGCCGCCCCGGGCCCGGCTCGCGCAGACGCCACGCCCGGCTCGAACGGATGAGCCGGGCGTGGCGTTCGGTAGGGATCTCAGGCCGCCGCGAGTTCCGGTGCCTGTTCGGTGTCCTCGACCTCCTGCTGCTTCCTGCGCGTGGGCAGGAAGTGGGTGAAGGCGATGAGGGCGCCGATGATCGCCGCGATCCCCGCGAAGATCAGGCCGGGACGGTAGCTGTCGAGGACCGCCTGCGGTGAATTACCGTGCGGGCCCGAGGAAATCAGCGCCGTGGTGATGGCGAGGACGATCGCCGCGCCGACCTGCATCGAGGTCTGCAGCACACCGGCCGCCAGGCCCTGTTCCTCGTCCTCGATACCGTTGGTGGCCTGAATGTTGATGGCCGGGAAGCCGATCCATCCGATACCGATCAGCAGCACCGCGGGCAGGATCACCGCCACGTAGGACGGTGCGGTGTCGATCCGCAGGAACAGCAGGTAGCCGATCGCCATGACGGTGGTGGTGACCGCGATGATCGGGCCGGTGCCGAAGCGGTCCACCAACTTGTCGGAGAACACCGACGACAGCGCCACCAAGACGCCCACCGGCAGCAGCGCCATCGCCAGGGTCAGTGGCGACCAGCCCAGGCTGTCCTGCAGATACAGGGTGACGATGAACTGCCAGCTGAAGTAGGAACCCGCCACCGCGACGATCACCAGGCTGGCCCGCACCAGCGTGGCCTTGCGGAGGATGCCGAGCCGGATCAGCGGATGCCGCACCCGCTTCTCCACCGCGACGAACGCGGCGAACAGGACGAGGACGGCCGCGAACGAGCCCACGGTGCGCGCCGAACCCCAGCCGGCCTGCGGTGCGGACACCACGGTGTAGACGAGCAGCAGCATGGCGGTGGTGGAGAACAGCGCACCCAGCAGATCGTGTCCGCCCTCGGCGGTGTCGCCCTTGTCCTTCGGCACCAGGATCGCCGCGGAGATGAGGGCGGCGAGCGCGATCGGCACCGGCAGCAGGAAGGTCCAGCGCCAGCCGAAACCGGTCATCAGGCCACCGAAGACCAGGCCCATGGAGTAGCCGCCGGCACCGAAGACGGTGTAGATGGACAGCGCCTTGTTACGCGCCGGCCCTTCGGCGAAATTCGTGGTGATGATCGACAGCCCGGTCGGCGCGGTGAAGGCGGCCGCCAGACCCTTGACGAAGCGGGTCGCGATCAGCAGCGGCCCGGAGCTGACCAGCCCGCCCGCCAGCGAGGCGACCGCGAAGACGGCCAGTGCGATGAGGAAGACCTTGCGCCGCCCCAGCAGATCGGCGGTGCGGCCGCCGAGCAGCAGCAGACCGCCGTAGCCGAGGACGTATCCGCTGACCAGCCACTGCAGGGTCGAGGTTTCGAGATGGAGTTCGGTACCGATGGACGGCAGCGCGACGCCGACCATCGAGACGTCGAGGCCGTCCAGGAACAGCACGATGCACAGCGTGATGAGCATGCCCCAGAGCCGGATCGGCCACCGAGTGTCGGCCGCCGAGGCGGCCGGAAGTGTTGCTGTGGAAGTCATGTCGCGGAACATTACATGCGTGCGCATCTAATGCACAAGCATTTAATGTGGTTGCATGAAACGGCCGCAGACACTAGGATGGCGACATGACAAAGGCGTCGACAGCGTTTCCGGCGCATTCGACGGACGCGGTAGCACCGGAGACGGCGTCATCCGCAGGTCTGCCGTCCGTAGCGCCGAGTGATACCGACACCGGCTGCCCCGCGCCGACCGTCCGGAACGACGGGCCGGGCGGCCTGGTCGGCGAGTGGCGCGATCTACTCGCTCGCCATGCCGCGGTGTCCTGTGCGCTGGAAAAGGATCTGCAGCGCGAACACCACATCGGCCTCAGCGAGTTCGAGACGCTGGACCGCCTGGTCGACGCCTCGTGCGACAGCTACCGGATGAGCGATCTGGCGCACGACATCCACCTGAGCCAGAGCGCACTGTCCCGCACAGTGGCACGACTGGAACGCGACGGACTGGTCGATCGCACCCTGTGCACCGAGGACCGCCGCGCCATCTACGTCTGCCTCACCGACAAGGGCCGCGCGGTCCACACCGCCGCCGTTCCGACGCACCGCGACGTCCTGGAACGCACTCTGCACTGAATCCGGCCGCGCCGAATCAGGCCGAGCGTCACGCAGCGGCGATGGCCTCGTCCAGGGCCGCTCGCCCGTCCGTCGAGGCGGCACGAATATTCGCGAACGCGCCCCGATAACGGTCGATATCGGAATTTTTGTCGAAATAGGTGGAACCGGCGAAAGTTTCGACATACACCACCGGCGGCTCGGTGGTTTCCGCACCGGCTTCGCCGAATTCCAGCAGGACGAATCGCCCGGAATCGAGACCCTCGTGGTAGCCGGAATCGTTGGGCACCAGGCGAATATCGATATTCGGGCACTCGCACATCCGGCGCAGATGATCGAGTTGGCCCGCGATCACGGCCGGATCACCGATCCGCCGCCACAGCAGCGATTCGGCGATGATCGCCACCAGCCGCACCGGATCCGGGGTGCGGGTGAGCAGACGCTGCCGCTGCCTGCGCACCTCGATCCGGCGCTCGACCTCGGCCGGGCTCAGATTCGGCCGGGCCGCGGTCAGCAGTGCGCGGGTGTAGTCCTCGGTCTGCAGCAGGCCCGGCACGAATTCGTTCTCGAAGGTGGAGATGTGGGTCGCGGCCTCTTCCAGGCCGATGTACACGTCGAAACCCTCGGCGATCACATCACCGTAGGGAGCCCACCATCCCCGGGCCTTGGTTTCGCGGGCGAGCGCGGTGAGAGGTTCCAGCTCGGCCTCGGGCGCGCCGTAGATCTTGCACATGGCTTCCACGTCGAGGCTGCGCAGGGAGGTCTGACCGGTCTCGATCCGCCAGATCTTGGCCTCCGACCATTCCAGCCGGCGGGCCGCCACCCGCGTCGTCATCCGCGCGCGATTACGCAGGTCACGCAGCCGGCGGCCCAACTGCCGCCGCGGCATGGTCGAACCGGTGATCCCCTGCGGTGAAGCCATTTTCCCCCCTCGACAGAAACCTTCGCGGGCATCGGAACTCGCTCCGGACACCCCCGAACGGATTGTCGCACAACAGAACAGCCCCCGACAGCCGCGCCGATCGACCGGAGCCACGCATGCGCTGCTACCTGCGCGGCGGACGTTTGCGGAAGCGCCAGAATTGCACGGCGCGAACATCTTCCGAGAGCTGGTTCACCGGCTCGGCGACATCGGAGAGCGCGCGGAAGAGATCGTCGGCGAGGGTGTTGATGTGCTCCACCCGGGTCGCCAGCCGCGAGGCGTTGACCAGGAATTCCAGCACCAATCGCACCGATGCCGCGATGGTCAGGCCGAGGGGGATCGCCACCACGACCGCGAAGATCACCCCCAGCAGTGCGGACACCTGCCAGAGCACGACGACCAGGACCAGCGGGATGCCGATCGCGAAGGCCAGTCCCAGGAGATAGGCCAGCGGCAGCAGTGTGCGCGTGGCCGATGTGCGGAACTGCACATCCAGCAGCGCGCGGGCGGCCGCACCGCACCAGGCGCGGAAGGCGCCGGGACTCCGGAACGGCTCGGGCCGCTCGTCCTCCGCGGACTCGTCCGGTGACCAGCGGCGCCGGGCGGAGTCCTTCCACGCGAGCCAGCGGGACTCCACGGCATAGTCGGCGTCGCCGTCTTCGCCGGAGCGGTCGTCGGCTTCGTCGCGTCCGGTCGATTCGGGTGTCTCGTCCCTATCCCGTGGGCCCCCAGCGGAATCGCGCGCGGCCCCGGTCTCGGAATCCCGGTTTCTGGGCCGCTGCGGGTCGTCGCTCATGATTCGAATCCTCTCCCGGCACAGCCGAAGCGAGCAATCTCCGGGCGGGCTCGAATCCCATCGGTCACATGCGACTCACGTCACACTTTCACCCCATTTCTTCCCAGCGAGCTGCCAGGGAATCAACAGCGGCAACGCATTCGATTCACAGCGACGCGCACAAAGGTGGTAGTCGTAGCAGTTCACAACGGCGGGGAGCGGCACTCCGAAAGGTTCATAGCCACCGGCGATCACCGCCCGCCCGTGTGACGTATCCGACCATCACGAAGAAATTTCCACCAAGTTGTAACACCGCCGGTAGCGCGGCCCGATACGTCCCATGAACACCGACGCAGGACCCAGATCTACCCGGGGAATGGAGAACACAGTGCGTACAGCGTTTCCGACTTCCGTCCACGCGGCGACGTTGGCCGCTACCGCGCAGGACTACATCCAGCGCGGGTGGACGGTCGCTGAAACGGCCAACGGCATCTGCTTGATCACCGACACGAATGTTTCGGGTATCGAGGTCGCCGGCGAACTGGCCGCGAACGTGCGCCGATTCCTGCGGGCCAACAACCTGTCCGGACCGGTGATCGAGATCCCGGGCGCCGAGCGCCGCGAGATCCACCTGGTGACCGGACTCGCCAAGGCCGCGATGGCGCTCGAGGCGCTGCGCGCGGCCGGCGCGATCGTCTACACCGACGGTGCGGGCATCCCGCTGCCGCCCACCCAGCTCTCGGCCGGGGAGGCCTGCTGGGGTGTAGCGCCGACCGAGGCCCGCTGGCTGCCGCCGGTCGTCGCGATCGCCGCGGCCGTGCGTTCGGCGAACTCCGGCCGCAAGCCGCAGGTCGCTCGCATCGCCAGCTGAATCGACCATCCGCGAAACCGCGAGAACGACAGTGTTCTCGCGGTTTCGCGGTTTTCGTGCATTTCGGATGAATCGCGGCGCGACGACCGACCGCCGACCATGATGGATCCATGACGCGCGTCACCGCAGAAGCCCGGACCACCTACCGCACCTGCCCGCTGTGCGAGGCCGTCTGCGGACTCGAGATCACCCTGGACGCTCAGGACCGGGTGACGCGCGTGCGCGGCGACCGCGAGGACCCGTTCAGTCGGGGCTTCATCTGCCCGAAGGGCGCGAGTCTCGGGGCGCTGGACGCCGACCCCGATCGGCTGGCCGAGCCGATCATCCGTGATCGCGCCACCGACACCTGGCGGCAGGCCACCTGGGCCGAGGCGTTCGACCTCATCGCCGAACGAGCGCCGGCCGTCCTCGACGAATACGGCCGCCAGGCCGCCGCGCTGTATCTGGGCAACCCGAATGCCCACACGATCGCCGGCGCGCTGTACGTGCCGGCGCTGATCCGGGCGTTGAGCACGCGCAACCTGTACTCGGCCAGCACCGCCG
The DNA here is from genome assembly GCF_001612965.1 of Nocardia kruczakiae NBRC 101016. GTDB lineage: Bacteria > Actinomycetota > Actinomycetes > Mycobacteriales > Mycobacteriaceae > Nocardia > Nocardia kruczakiae. The sequence goes on along the minus strand of NZ_BDBL01000023.1, from coordinate 143,653 downwards.
ATCAGATGCCGAAGCAAGTGTCGAGCGGGCTCATGTTCGGCGATCCGCTGACGGTCGCCGTGCCCGATCTGGACCGCACCGACTATCTGCTGATGCTCGGCGCCAACCCGCTGGAATCCAACGGTTCGCTGTGCACCGCCCCGGACTATCCGGGCCGGTTGAAGGCGCTGCGCAAGCGCGGCGGGCGGTTGGTCGTGGTCGATCCGCGGCGCACCCGCACCGCGGACCTCGCCGACGAACATCTGTTCATCCGGCCCGGCAGCGACGCGTATCTGCTGTTCGGCATCGTGCACACACTCTTCGCCGAGGATCTGACCGATATCCGCGTCGAGGTGGCGGGCCTCGAGCAGATCCGTTCTGCCGCACTTCCGTTCACTCCCGAGGCGGTGCAGGCACGCACCGGCATCCCGGCCGAGACCGTCGGGCGGCTGGCGCGGGAACTGGCGGCGGCGCCGACGGCCGCGGTCTATGCGCGCATCGGCACCTGCACCGCCGAATTCGGCACCCTCACGCAGTGGCTGGTGGACGTGATCAACGTGCTCACCGGCAATCTGGACCGGCCCGGCGGCGCGATGTTCGCCACCGCCGCGGCCCTGGGCATCGTGCGGACGCGGCCGTTCCGGCTCGGGCGCTGGGCCAGCCGGGTGCGCGAATTGCCCGAAGCCATGGGCGAATTCCCCGTCGCGACGCTGGCCGACGAAATTCTCACCCCCGGCGAGGGGCAGGTCCGGATGCTGGTGACGGTGGCCGGCAATCCGGTGCTCTCGGCTCCCGCGGGCGCACGGCTCGGCGAAGCGCTGGCCGGGCTGGACTTCATGGTCAGTGTGGATCGCTACCTCAACGAGACCACCCGCCATGCCGATGTGATCCTGCCGCCGCCGCGCACACTGCAGGCACCGCACTACGATTTCGCGCTGCTGCAATTCGCGGTGCACAACTACGCCCGCTATTCCCCGCCGGTGGTCGCCCTGCCCGGCGACCGGCCCTCGGAACCGGAAATACTTGCCCGCCTGGCACTTTCCCTGGCGGGGCAGCAGCCGGAGCCGGGAACCGATCCCGTCGCGGCGGTGGACGAGTTGATCATCGCCGGCACCCTGCACAAGGCCGGACTCGGCGCGCGGCGCGGCGAGCTGATCGGCGCGAACACCACCGAACAGCGCATCGACATGATGCTGCGCCTGGGTTCGTACGGCGAATGGAATCCCGAACGCCGGTCCGTCGACATCGCGCCCGAGGGGCTGAACCTGCAGGTCCTGCTGGACAATCCGCACGGCGTCGACCTGGGTGCGCTGCAGCCGCGGCTGCCCGGCGTGCTGCGCACCGCCTCCCGGAAGGTGGAGCTGGCACCGCAGCAGTTGCTCGACGACACGACCCGGCTGCTGGCCGAAATGTCTGCTGCCCGACCGGATGTGGTCTTGATCGGCCGGCGGCAACTGCGGTCGAACAACAGCTGGATGCACAATGTGGCGGCCCTGGTCGGTGGCTCCAATACGTGCACGCTGCATATTCATCCCGACGACGTGGCGCGCCTCGGACTCGGCGAGCTGGCCGCGATCGAGTCGGCGGCCGGAAAGCTGACCGTGCCGGTGGAACCGAACGACCGGATCATGCCCGGTGTGGTGAGCCTGCCGCACGGGTGGGGACATTCGGGCAGCACCCAGACGGTCGCGCGCGAGCACGCCGGGGTGAATGCCAATGCCCTGACCGATGATTCGCGGATCGACGCCGTATCCGGAAATGCGGTGTTCAACGGAGTTCCGGTGACCATCACGCCGGTCTGATTCTCCGATACGTCCGAATCTGTCGGCATCCCCGGGGCAAACGACCTTTCGGCATTGCCGGATTCGCCATCCGAAATACGTTCGTTCCTATAGTATTTCGGCATATTCCAGGTTCAGCGCCGAACCATTCACGTGCGGATCTCAGCTACCCGGAGGGGTGTGGCATGTCCGGTTTCACAGGCGGCAGTGACGGCGAGCGGGAACTGCAACAGCGATTCGGTACCGAGGAGCGTGCGGGGCGTTTCTACGACGAACAGGTGCTCGACGGACTCAACTCCCGCATGCGCGACTTCGTGGGCCGGATGGATATGGCCTTCATCGCCACCGCTGACCGGCACGGGGAATGCGATACCAGCTTCCGGGCCGGCAAACCCGGATTCGTGCACGTCATCGACGACCGTACGGTCGCCTATCCGGAATACCGGGGCAACGGGGTGATGGCCTCGCTCGGCAACATCCTGGAGAACCCGCACGTCGGCATCCTGATGATCGACTTCGTGCACGACCTGGTCGGACTGCACATCAACGGATCGGCACACATCGTCGACGATCAGGTATTGCGGCTCCGCGTGCCCGGCCTGCCCGCGCCCGAACGCGGACGCATCGCCGAGCGGTGGGTGGTCGTGGATGTCGAGGAGGCCTATATCCACTGTCGCAAGCACATCCCGCATCTGGTGCCGGCCGCCCGTGAGGAGCGGGAATGGGGTACCGACAGTCCGCGGGCCAAGGGTGGGGACTATTTCGGCGCCAAGGCGCAGGCCCGAGCCCTCAGCGGATCTTGAAGATCACCGCGCGCTGCACGACGAAGTTGATCACGGTGGCCACGCCCTGCGCGATGACGAAGGCGATGAGCACCGCGCCCTTCACCGAATGGCCGGCGATATCCACCGACATCGGCGGCAGGGTGTCGTTGAGCAGGGCGTTGATCCCCACCTGCGCCGCGAAGGTCACCGCATAGAGGATCACCACCGCCACGAAGCGGCTGCGGCTCGGCGGCGCCTTGAACGTCCAGCGTCGGTTGATCAGATACGCCGTGGTGGTGCCGACGATGAAACTGCAGGCCTTGGCGAAATCGCGCGGGATCCCGAACAGGGCCATGAGCAGCACGTACAGCCCGAAGTCGACCACCGCCGACAAGCCGCCGGTGAGGACGAACCGGACGATCTGCGTCTTCAGATCGACATCCGTACCGCCCGGCTCGTCTACCAGGGGTAACTCGGCCGGAAGAGGGAGATGGGGTTCCGCACTCACGGCACGAGACTAACGGGTCGCGCCGCATACGCCGCCGCAACCACGCTCCCGCCCCGGTCGCCGCTGTGAAATCCGCCTCGAGCGGGCCGCGGAGCCGCGACACCCGACCCCTATCCCGGCCATACCTGTAGCCTCTATGCCGATGTCCACGAAAGCTCAGACCTCCACCGCCGCGGGTCCTGCGAACTCCGCGGGCGACGGCGAGGCGTCACAGGCAAGCAGCAACGGCTCCGCCGACAGCTTTTCGCTGCCGACGCGCACCCGTCGACTGACCGGTTGGGGTCGTACCGCGCCCTCCACCTCCGAAGTGCTCTCGACCGGCGATCCGGAACTGATCGCCAAGGCCGTGGCCATGGTCGCGGAGGACAACGAATCCAAGCCGGCGTACCTGCGGCGCGGTGTGATCGCGCGCGGGCTCGGCCGGTCCTACGGTGACCATGCGCAGAACGGTGGCGGGCTCGTCATCGACATGTCCGCGCTGAACAACATCCACCGGATCGACCGCGACAGCCACCTCGTCGATGTGGATGCCGGCGTCAGCCTCGATCAGCTGATGAAGGCCGCGCTCCCCTTCGGCCTGTGGGTTCCGGTCCTGCCGGGCACCCGTCAGGTGACCGTCGGTGGCGCCATCGCCTCCGATATCCACGGCAAGAACCACCACAGCGCGGGCAGCTTCGGCAACCACGTGCGTTCGATCGATCTGCTGACCGCCGACGGCAAGATTCAGCACATCGGCCCCAAGAAGAACGCCAAGCTGTTCTGGGCGACCGTCGGCGGCAACGGCCTGACCGGCATCATCCTGCGTGCCACGATCGAGATGACGCCCACCGAGACGGCCTACTTCATCGCCGACGGCATCAAGACCACCACGCTGGACGAGACCATCGCCGTACACAAGGACGGCTCCGAGGAGAACTACACGTACTCCTCGACCTGGTTCGACGTGATCAGCGCACCGCCGAAACTGGGGCGCGCCAACGTCTCTCGCGGCCGCCTGGCCAAGCTGGACGAACTGCCGAAGAAACTGCGCGGCAACCCGCTGAAGTTCGACGCGCCGAATCTGCTGACGGTGCCGAACATCTTCCCGAGTTTCGCGGCGAACAAGCTCACGCTCGGCATGGTCGGCGAGGCGTACTACGCGCTCGGCGGTAACTACACCGGCAAGATCATGAACTTGACGCAGTTCTACCACATGCTGGACGTGGTCTCGGAGTGGAATCGTGCCTACGGATCGGCCGGTTTCATCCAGTACCAGTTCGTGTTGCCGCCCGAGGCGCTGGACGAATTCACCAAGATCATCGTCGACATCCAGCGTTCCGGTCATTACTCGGCGCTCAATGTGCTGAAGTTCTTCGGCCCGGGCAACCAGGCGCCGCTGAGCTTCCCCATGGAGGGCTGGAACATCTGCGTCGACTTCCCCGTGCGCCCCGGCCTCAACGAACTGGTCACCGAATTGGACCGGCGCGTACTGGAATTCGGCGGTCGTCTCTACACCGCGAAAGACTCCCGGACCACCGCGGAGACCTTCCACAAGATGTATCCCAAGATCGACGAGTGGATCAAGGTCCGCCGAAGTGTCGATCCCACAGGCGTTTTCATGTCCGATATGGCGAGAAGGCTGGAGCTGCAGTGATCAACGCGGTAGGTAACCCGCAGAACATTCTGCTTTTGGGCGGTACCTCGGAGATCGGCCTCGCGATCGTCGAGGAGTACCTGAAGAAGGGGCCGGCGCGGGTGGTGCTCGCGGCGCTGCCGAACGATCCGCTGCGGGCGCAGTCGGTCGCTCAGCTGGAGGCCGCGGGCGCGTCGAAGGTCGAGATCGTCGACTTCGACGCGCTGGACACCGGCAGCCACCCCAAGGTCATCGAACAGGCCTGGGCCGACGGCGATATCGATGTCGCGATCGTCGCCTTCGCGCTCGACGGCGATGCCGAGGAGCTGTGGCAGAACCAGCTCAAAGCCGTGCGCGTCGCCGAGGTCAACTACACCGCGGGCGTGTCGGTCGGCGTGCTGGTCGGCGAGAAGATGAAGGCTCAGGGTTTCGGGCGGATCATCGTCATGTCCTCGGTGGCCGGTGAGCGCGTCAAGCGCGCCAACTTCGTCTACGGCTCCACCAAGGCCGGTCTGGACGGTTTCTACCTCGGACTGGGTGAGGCGCTGCGTCCGCACGGTCCGCGCGTCACCGTCGTGCGGCCGGGCCAGGTGCGCACACAGTTCTCCGCGCACGTCGCCGAGGCGCCGCTCACGGTGAACAAGGAAGACGTTGCGGCGCTGGCGGTTTCGGCGTCCGAGAAGGGTAAGGAACTGGTCTGGGCCCCCGGCACGTTCCGCTGGGTCATGATGATCCTGCGCCACGTTCCGCGCCCGATCTTCCGCAAACTTCCCATCTAGTTCGGCTCGGTTTCGAGCCGCGAAGGAGAGTCGCCGCTACCGAGCGCCGGCTCTCCTTCGCATTTTCCGAGGGCGGCCGCCGGCGCAGCGTGAGCTTCGCACCGACGCGAACCGGTTCCACCCGGCTTGTAGGCTCGCGGGCAGATCGGCGGCGAGAGAGGATCCGGAGGCACTGTGCGCGTACTAGTCCGGCAGGTCGGGGGCGGGCTCGGGGAGGCTGTCGTCGGGGCGGTGGTCGCCGCGCTGGTGGCGGCGATCGGGCTGACGGCGATGTCGGCGGTGCAGTGGCCGGCGTTCAACTCCTCCAATGTGACCCGGGCGCTGACCACCGTCGGGCAGGCGGGGGCGGCGGTGCTGCTGGTGCTCGCCATCGTGCTGATCCGGATGCACCGGTGGCCGTGGGTGGCGAAAGTGCTGTCCTGGGCGGGTATTTCCGCCTTCGTCACGGTGACGCTGGGAATGCCGCTCGCGGCGACCAAGCTGTATCTGTTCGGCATTTCGGTGGATCAGGAATTCCGCACCGAATATCTGACGCGACTCACCGATACCGCCGCGCTGCACGATATGACCTACGCCGACATTCCGGCGTACTACCCGGCCGGGTGGTTCTGGATCGGCGGACGCGTCGCGAATCTGCTCGGCCTGGCCGGGTGGGAGACGTTCAAACCGTATGCGATCGTGTCGCTGGCGATGGCCTCGGTGCTGGCACTCGTGTTGTGGTCCAAGCTGATTCGGTGGGATTGGGCGGTCGCGGTCGCGGCGACGACCACCGCGGTGATGGTGGCGTTCGCCTCCCCCGAGGCCTACAGCGCCGTGCTGGTGATCCTGTTCGCACCGGCGATGGTGCTCGCCTGGGGTGCGCTGTACCGGCCCGCCGAGTTCGGGGCGGCGAGATCGGCCGGCGAACCGCGCACCGCGGGCGGCTGGGGTGCGGCGATCGGAGCGGGCGCGTTCCTCGGACTCTCGGCGATGTTCTACACGCTGTTCTTCGTGGTCGCCGTCTTCACCGTGGTCCTGATGGGCCTGGTCTCGTGGGCGACCCTGTGGTGGCAGCAGCGCGAGATCGCGGTGCATCAGCCGCGTGCCCCGAGGCTCGGCGTCTTCCGCCTGCTGTGGCCGATTCTGCTGCGCCTGATCGTCATGGGCGTGATCGCCGCGATCCTGGCCCTGATCGTCTGGGGCCCATATCTGGCGAAGGTGCTGACCGGACATCTGCCGGAATCCAATACCGCCCTGCACTACCTGCCGGAGTCCGGTTCGCGGCTGGCGTTCCCGATGTTCGACTTCTCCGAACCGCTGCTCGGTGCGCTCTGCCTGCTCGGCACCCTCTGGCTGGTGGTGCGGGCGGCGAGTTCGCGACGAGCCCAGGCGCTGGGCATCTCGGTGGTCGCGATCTATCTGTGGTCGCTGGCCTCCATGCTGGTCACCGCGGCCGGTACGACGGGGCTGTCCTTCCGGCTGGAACCCATCCTGCAGGTGCTGCTCGCCGCGGCGGGCGCGTTCGGATTCGTCGAGGGGGCACGGGCGATCTACCAGGCCGTCGACGAACCGCGGCGGTTCCGGGCGGCGACCGGGGTGGTCGCGGTCCTGGGTGCGCTGGCCTTCACCCAGAGCATCCCCGGCATCCTGAACGCCGAGATCACCACCGCCTACACCGACACCGACGGCAACGGGGTACGCGCGGACAAGCGCAGTCCCTCGGCGGTGTCGTACTACGGGCGCATCGATGCGACCCTCACCGAGCAGACCGGGCGGCCGCGCGACCGGACGGTGCTCCTCACCGCCGACACCAGCTTCCTGTCCTACTATCCGTATTTCGGTTTCCAGGCGCTGACATCGCACTACGCCAATCCGCTCGCCGATTTCCCGGCCCGGGCCGCCGAGATCAAGCGCTGGAGCGAACTGAAATCCCCGGCCGAATTGATCGACGCGCTGAACCACTCCCCCTGGCGCGCGCCGGACGCCTTCCTGTTCCGCCGCAGCGGCGAGAACTACACTTTGCGCCTGGCCGAGGACGTCTATCCGAACGATCCGAACGTGCGCCGCTACACGGTCGAGTTTCCGGGGACACTCTTCGCCGATCCACAGTTCCGGATCACCGATATCGGGCCGTTCACCCTGGTCGTACGCCGCTGATTCCCTCTGTGGATAACGCTGTGGAATTCCCCCACTCCTGTGGATAACCAACGTTCACTCGGCGCTGCTTCACTCCGGATGGGTACGGTGGGTGGCTGATTGTCGGCCGAAGGAGTGTTTTTCCAGTGGTGCAGGGCGGGCCAGCGGTTCCGAACGAGCAGCGACCGGGGGTGAGCGCGGCCGTCCTGTCCGAGGGGTACGAGCCGGCCATCCCGGAGCCGAGACTCGCGGACAGACCCTCCCGGGGCGCGCGCCTGCGCGACCGTCTCCTCGCCTCCCGAGCGGATCCGGTGGTCGCGGTCGTCTACCTGACCGCCGCCGTCTACGTCCTGTCCGGGCAGTGGCGCGACACCGCGCACGGATATCTGATCGCGAGCGGCCAGGACCAGTCGATGTGGGAGTGGTTCTTCGCCGAAACCGCGCATGCGGTGATCCATCTGCACAATCCGCTGGGCACGAATCTGCAGAACTATCCCGACGGCGTGAACATGATGGCCAACACCGCCATGTTCGGCGTCGGTATTCCACTGACTCCGGTGACGGTGCTGTTCGGCCCGACCGTCACCTTCGCCCTGGTGCTGACCCTGGGCCTGGCCGGAACCGGTTTCGCCTGGTACTGGCTGTTCTCCCGGGAGTTGGTGCGGTCCCGTTTCGCCGCCGCGCTGGGCGGCGCGTTCTGCGGCTTCGCACCCGCGATGATCTCGCACGCCAACGCCCATCCCAATTTCGTCGGTCTGGCGATTCTGCCGGTGCTCGCGGTCCTGGTGATCCGGATGGCGCGCCGGGCCCTGCGCGACGAACCGGTGACGCGGGCGCGGCGGGTGCGGGAGGCCGTGGTGCTCGCGGTCCTGGTCGCGCTCCAGATCGCGCTCGGCGAGGAACCGCTGCTGATCTTCGCCCTCGGCTTCGGCCTGTTCGCCCTGGTCTACTACTTGCACCGGCCCCGGACCGGGCTGCGGGTGGTGCGTGCCGTGACGCCGACGCTGGCGCTGGCCGCGGTGATCACGGTGGCGGCCACGGCGATTCCGCTGTGGTGGCAGTTCTTCGGACCGCAGAGCTACCGTTCCATCGATCACGGGCCGATGGGCAACGACCTCACGGCGCTGGTCGAATTTCCCTCCCGATCGCTCGGCGGCGTCTTCGCCCCGGGTAAGACCCCCGCGATCAATCCGACCGAGGAGAACGCCTTCTTCGGCTGGCCGCTGCTGGTGTTGACCGCGGTGACCGCGGTCTGGCTGTGGCGCTCGCGCAACCGCGAATATCGGGTGATTCGGGCGGCCACGACGGTGATCGTGGTCTACAGCATCCTGTCGCTGGGGGTTTCGCTGCGGATCGGCAGGTCCGATACCGGGATCACGCTGCCGTGGCACTGGCTCGACCAGGTGCCGCTGCTGAACACCGTGCTGGAGACCCGCTTCACCATGGCCGCGATTCCGGCGCTCGCGGCGATCCTGGCGCTGGGTACGCAGCGCATCCTCGACTACGCGCGCGGCAGCACGAACGATCTGCGGCCGGTGATCTGGTTCACCGCCGTCGCGCTGGCGCTGGTCCCGCTGGTGCCGACCGTCCTGCCGGTGACCCACCGCGATCCGACACCGCGATTCTTCACCGACGGCACGGTCGACCGCTATGTCGGCGACGGGTCGGTCGTGATCGCACCGCCGCCGACCCGGCTCGACGCCCAGCCGCTGAACTGGCAGGTCGACTCCCGTTTCGGCTTCCCGCTCGCGGGCGGCTACTTCGTCGGGCCGACGGCAGACAAGAAGGGCCGCTACGGACCCGACGACCGGCCGACCGCGACGCTGTTGATGCGAGCGCAGCAGACGGATCGCATCCAGCCGGTCGATTCTCGGGCACAGGCTCGAGCGTTGGCCGACCTCGCCTACTGGCACGCCGATGTGGTGGTGCTGCCGCCGACCGAACACGGCGGGGCGATCCGCGCGACCCTCGACCAGCTGCTCGGCATCCCGGGGCAGGTGGTCGACGATGTCGTCGTCTGGGATGTGCGCGGACTGCGCTGATTCCACGGCGACCTACGCGGGGCCCTGTGTGGTTACGCGCGCTGCCACCTCCGGGCCCGCCGTTGCGGTCGCTTAGCATCGCTGGGTGCGCGCAGACTCTCCAGCGTTTCCCCGCATCCGTGTGATCGCCCTCCTGTCGGGTCTGATCGCCGTCGCCCTCGCGGTGCTCACACCGCTGCTGCCGGTGCGGGAGGACCGGGCGAGCCTGGATTGGCCGCAGCCGCAATCGGTCCCGGTGAACGCGCCACTGGTGTCGTATGTGCCGCTCACCGTCGACGCGTCGCTGCCGTGCAGCGCGCTGCGCGAACTCCCCAGCGGCACGGTCTTGTCCACGGTGCCCGCCGACGCGCCCAATGCCTCCGCGAAGGGCCTGGTCGCCAAGATCGCCGACGAGCCGGGTGGGCGCACACTCTCGGTGCGGCTGCGCGATATTCCGCTGCTGTCGGCGTCGCTGGCCGAGGTCGGCGGCTGCGCACGCTTCGTCGTCACCTCCACCGCGCAGGCCACGACGGCCGAATTCACCGGTGTCACCCGGCAGGACGGGACACCGTTCACCAATACCGTCGGTGGCGATGTGCGGCCCCAGATCGTCGGCGTCTTCACCGATCTGACGCGCGAGCAGCTCGGTGACGCCCATCTGCACGCCGCCATCGACTCGCGCTTCTCGTCGACGCCGAGCTTGCTGAAGCTGGTCGCGATCATCGGCGCGGTCGTCTTCACCGTCATCGCGCTGATCTGCCTGCATCTGATCGATACCGCCGACGGGCGACGGCCACGCCGCTTCCTGCCGGCGCACTGGTGGCGGGTCACCGTCGCGGATGTGGTGGTGCTGGGCACGCTGGTGGTCTGGCATGTGATCGGCGCCAATACCTCCGACGACGGCTACATCCTGAATATGGCCCGGGCGTCGAAACATTCGGGCTATATGGCCAACTACTACCGCTGGTTCGGAGTCGCCGAGGCGCCCTTCGGCTGGCCGTACGAGGTGCTGGCCTGGATGACCCGGGTCAGCGACGCCGGCTGGTGGATGCGGCTGCCGGCGCTGCTGGCCGGTGTGCTGTGCTGGCTGGTGATCAGCCGGGAAGTGCTGCCGCGCTTGGGTTCTCGCGTCCGTCGCGACACCGTCGCGCTGTGGACGGCGGGGCTGGTGTTCCTGGTCGCCTGGCTGCCCTACGACAACGGCCTGCGCCCGGAACCGCTGATCGCCCTGGGCGCGCTGCTGACCTGGTGCTCGATCGAACGCTCGATCGCGACCCGGCGACTGCTGCCTGCCGCGGTCGCGGTGTTGATCGCCGCCTTCTCGCTCGCCGCCGGGCCGACCGGCCTGATCTGCATCGCCGCCCTGGTCGCCGGGTCGCGACCGGTCCTGCAGCACATCATTTCCCGCGCCCGCGGCGGCGGTTCGGCCGGCGCGTCGATACTGCGGTACGGCGCCCTGCTCGCGCCGGGCGCGGCCGCCGGAGCGCTGGTCCTGGTGGTGGTCTTCGCCGATCAGACCCTGGCCTCGGTGCTGGAGGCCACCCGGGTCCGCAAGATCATCGGTCCGAATGTGGCCTGGTTCGACGAACGGACCCGCTGGGATTCGCTGCTGATGCTGGCGCCGGACGGCTCGCTGGCCCGCCGGTTCGGCATTCTCGGCATGCTGCTGTGCCTGCTGGTGTGCGTCCTGGTCATGTTGCGCAAGAACGGCCGGATTCCGGGCACCTCGAAGGGCCCCTCGGCCCGCATCCTCGGCATCGTGTTCATGTCGCTGCTGCTGATGATGTTCACTCCGACCAAGTGGACCCACCACTTCGGCGTCTATGCCGGATTGGCCGGTTCGCTCGCCGCGCTGACCGCGGTCGCGGTGGGTATCAACGGAATCCGGGCCCGCTACAACCGCTCGCTGTTCGCGGCGGCGGTGTTCTTCCTGCTGGCGATCACGTTCACCGGATCCAACGGCTGGTGGTACGTCTCCAGTTACGGTGTGCCGTGGTACGACAAGGCGCCGCTGATCGCGGGTAAGGGACTCTCGACGCTGTTCCTCGGACTCGCGGTGCTGAGCCTGCTGCTGGCGGCCTATCAGTACTACCGCGAGCCGTATCGAAAAGCGGACGGCCGCAGGCGGTTCGACACCTGGGCCGTCCAGCCGCTGACCATCGCGGCCGCGGCCATGGTGCTGTTCGAGGTCGCCTCCCTCGGCAAGGGCGCCATCACGCAATACCCGTCCTATTCCATCGCGAAGTCGAATATCCGTGCGCTGGGCGGACATCCGTGCTCCCTCGCCGATGCGGTCCTCACCGAAACCGACACCGCCGATTCCCTGCTGCAGCCCTACTCCGGCTCCGCGGCGGACGCGCTCGGCGCCGACAGTACGGGCTTCGACCCGAACGGCGTGGCCAAGGATCTGACCGCCGACGCGGAGGAGACGACCACCGGCGGCGCGAATTCGGTCAACACCGATTCCGCGAACAAGACCACCCACACCACCACCGCGGGCACCGGCGGCGGTACCACCCAGCAGGTGGGGGTCAACGGCAGCACGGTCGCGCTGCCGTTCGGGCTGGACCCGGCCCGCACCCCGGTGCTGGGCAGTTACACCACCGGCACCAAACAGCAGGCGCATCTGACCTCGGGGTGGTACCGGATGGATCTGCCCGGCGCCCGCCAGGATCCGAGCCGCAAGGTGCTGGTGGTCACCGCGGCCGGGCGGATCAAATCGGTGAATGCCGACGGCGTGGTCACCTACGGCCAGGATCTGCGCGTCGAATTCGGCGACCGCGCCGCCGACGGCACCGTGCGGCCGCTGGGCTCGTTCGTACCGCTGGACATCGGCGGCGCGCCGTCGTGGCGGAATATGCGGGTGCCGCTGGACCGCATTCCGGACGGCACCAACGCGGTGCGGATCGTGGCGGTCGCCAACGATCTGACGCCGCGGCAGTGGCTGGCGGTCACGCCGCCCCGGCTGCCGAAGCTCGCCACCCTCGATTCGGTCGTCGGACACACCGATCCGGTCCTCGAGGATTGGCATGTCGGCCTGGCCTTCCCGTGCCAGCGCCCGTTCGACCACAAGGACGGCGTGGCCGAGGTGCCGAAGTGGCGCATCCTGCCGGACCGGGTCGGTTCCGACGCCTCCAACGCCTGGCAGGACGATATCGGCGGCGGTCCACTGGGCTGGACAGGTTTGTTGCTGTCGGCCCAGACCATCCCCGCCTATCTGAACGACGACTGGGGCCGGGACTGGGGTTCGCTGGAACGATTCACCCCCTACGTGCCGCAGGCGCGCCAGGCCGACGTCGGTGTGACGGTGCAGACGCGCTGGGGCTGGGCCAAGGATGCGCCCATCAAGGTGAAGTGAAATAGCGGGGCGTGAACAACGTCACTCTCAGTGTGGGCAGATAACATCACCATCCGTGCCCGACGCCGCAACAGCTGTCTTGACCAAACCGACGGTCGCCGAACCACCGGTGACGTCGCGCGATTTCCGCACCGCCCGAATGATCGCCGTGATCGCCGGCCTGCTCGGCGCGATCTTCGCGCTCGCCACCCCGTTTCTGCCGGTCCAGCAGACCACCGCCGAGGTGAACTGGCCGCAGGGCGGGACCATCGGCAATGTCGAGGCGCCGCTGATGTCGCAGGTCCCGGTGGATCTGCGGGCCTCCATCCCGTGTTCGACGGTGACACAGCTGCCCCAGGGCGGCATGCTGCTCAACACCGCGCCGCCGCAGGGCGACCGGGCCGCGCTCGAGGGCATGTTCGTGCGTGTCACCAGCGATTCGGTCGACGTGGTGGACCGCAATGCGATCGTCGCCTCGGCGAAGCGCGGTGAGCTCGACGGCTGCACCGCGATCACCATCACCTCCGATATCGACCGCACCTACGCCCACTTCGAGGGCCTGACCAAACAGGTGGAGCGGCCCGCCGCCGACGGTGGCACCGAAACGGTGACCGTGCCGGTGGACGGCGCCCTGCAGGGTGATCTGCGGCCGCAGGTTGTCGGCGTGTTCTCGGATCTGAAGGGTGCGGCGCCGGCCGGGCTGTCGTTCCACATGACCGTCGATTCCCGCTTCTCGTCGTCGCCGACCGTGATCAAACTGGTCGCGATGCTCGCCGCGGTGCTGTGCACCCTCATCGCGCTGGCCGCGCTCGGCCGCCTCGACACCAGTGACGGCCGCGGTCACCGCCGCTTCTTCCCCGCGCACTGGCTGAAGCCGACCTGGGCCGACGGCGCGGTGCTGAGCATCCTGCTGGTGTGGCATTTCATCGGCGCCAACACCTCCGACGACGGCTACATCCTGACTATGGTGCGCGTGGCGCCGCACGCGGGTTATCTGGCCAACTACTTCCGCTGGTACGGCGTGCCGGAGGCGCCGTTCGGCTGGTACTACGACGTCATCCAGGTCTTCGCGCAGATCTCCACGGCCAGCCCGTGGGTGCGTATCCCCGCCCTGCTGTGCGGAATTCTGTGCTGGATGGTGATCAGCCGCGAGGTGGTGCCGCGGCTGGGCCGCAGCGTGCGGACCTCGAAGGTCGCGCTGTGGACCGGCGGGCTGGTATTCCTCGCCTTCTGGCTGCCCTACGACAATGGCCTGCGCTCGGAGCCGATCGTCGCGCTGGGCGCGCTGCTGACCTGGGTCTCCATCGAACGCGCGATCGCCACCGGACGCCTGTTGCCCGCCGCCGGCGCGGTGCTGGTCGCGGCGTTCACGCTCGCCGCGGCGCCGACCGGCCTGATGTGTGTGGCCGCGCTGCTCGCCGGTATCCGCCCGCTGGTGCGAATCGTGGTGCGTCGCAAGCGCGATCTGCAGGCACGTGCCGGAAGTGGCTGGCGCGCTTCGGGGTTCGTCTCCTCACTACCGTTGCTGGCGCCGATCGCGGCGGCCGGTTTCCTGGTGCTCACCGTCGTCTACAGCGACCAGACCTTCGCTGGTATCCAGGAGGCCAACCGGGTGCGGCGCCTCACCGGCCCGAACCTGGCCTGGTACGAGGACTACCTGCGCTACTACTACCTGTTCGTCCAGACCGTCGACGGTTCGGTCTCGCGCCGGTTCGCGTTCATCGTGATGATCCTGTGCCTGATCACCACCGCCCTGGTGTTGTTGCGGCGCAAGCAGATTCCGGGCATTTCGAGCGGTCCGACCTGGCGGTTGATCGGGGTGGTCTGCGGAACCATCTTCTTCATGATGTTCAACCCGACAAAGTGGACCCACCACTTCGGTGCCTATGCGGGCATCGCGGGTGCGCTCGCGGCGGTGACCGCGGTGGCGGTGTCGGCGACAGCGCTGCGGTCGCGGAAGAATCGCTCGATCTTCCTGGCCGCCTTGCTCTTCGCGCTGGCGTTGTCCTTCTCCGGCACCAACGGCTACTGGTACGTCTCGAGCTACGGCGTGCCGTGGTTCGACAAGACGGTGTCGCTGCACGGACTCCAGTCCAACACGATCATGCTGGTGCTGTTCGGGCTCGCGCTGGCGGTGGTGGCCTGGCAGGCGCTGCGCGAGGGCTACGCCAAACCGCCGGAGAGTTCGAAATCCTCGCGCGGCAGGCGTATTCGCCGGTTCGCGGCCATTCCGCTGACGCTCGTCGCCGCCGCGATGGTGTTGTTCGAGGTGCTGTCGCTGGCCAAGGGCGCGGTGAGCCAGTACCCGGCCTACTCGCTGGCCCGCGGCAACGTCGACGCGGTCGACGGCAACCGCTGCGGAATCGCCGACGACGTTCTGGTCGAGTCGAATCCGAACCAGGGCCGGTTGAATCCGATCATCGATCCCGCGCATCCGCCCAAGGACAACGATCCACTGGCCGGTGCCGACCCGACCGGATTCGATCCCAACGGTGTGCCGACCGATCTGAAAGCCGATGCGGTGGAGGTGAAGCCGGGCACCGGCAACACCTCCAACCAGTCGGTGGGCGCGAACTTCGCCGAGGGCCAGAACGCGGGCACCGGCGGCGGCACCACCAAGGAAGCCGGTGTCAACGGCTCGACCGTCGCACTGCCCTACGGCCTCGACCCCAAGACGACGCCGGTGATGGGCAGCTATCAGCAGGGCCTGCAGCAGCCCGCGCATCTGACCTCGAGCTGGTACGAACTGCCCGCTCGCTCGGCGGATTCGCCGCTCGTGGTCATCTCCGCGGCCGGGCGCATCCTGTCCTTCGATCAGACCGGTGCGTTGCAGTACGGCCAGGACCTGAAGCTGGAGTACGGCAAGCGCCAGCCCGACGGTTCGGTGAAGTTCGAGGGCAGCTACGTCCCGCGCGATATCGGCCCGGCGCCGTCGTGGCGCAACCTGCGCGTTCCGCTGTCGGAGATCGCCGCCGACGCCGACGCGGTGCGGATCTCGGCCAATCGCAATGTGCTGATCGGTGACCAGTGGCTGGCGTTCACACCGCCGCGGGTGCCGAAAATGGTCACGCTGAACACCTTCCTCGGCTCCGAACAACCGGTGCTCGAGGACTGGGCGGTGGGCCTGCAGTTCCCCTGCCAGAACCCGTTCCCGCACCGCTACGGCGTGGCGACCATGCCGAACTATCGCATCCTGCCCGACCGCCCGCTCGCGGTGAGCTCGACCGATACCTGGCAGGCCGAGGAATTCGGCGGCCCGCTCGGCTTCACCCAGATGCTGGCGGGTTCCACGACGGTCCCGACCTACCTGAAGGACAACTGGGCTCGTGACTGGGGCACCCTGGAGCGCTACAACCGGTACTACACCGACGCCACCCCGGCGAAGATCGACACCGGTACCGCGACGCGCTCCGGATTCTGGAGTCCGGGACAGCTGCGTGTGTTCTGATCGGTAGTCCGACGAACGACGGCGGGCGGCGCACATATCGTGCGCCGCCCGCCGTCGTCGTATCTGGCGATGTGGGGATGCCTGCCCTACACGTCCACGTGTTCGATCCATTCATACACGGGGAGATTGCCTTCAGGGGTGTCCTGGCGGCGTGGTGTGGATTTGAAACGTTCGTAGCCACCGGCGTTCTGCACGCGTAATTCGATGCCGGGTGGGGTGATGGGAACGATGCGGTGCGGCAGGTCGGCCGGCCCGCCTTCGAGTACAGCCTTCGGTGAGCTACCCATAGCTGAAGGCTCTCATATGGCGGCCCGCCGACCGGGCGATTCCACGAAAGACACGCGCTACCCGGCGTTCAACCGGGCGTTACCGCAGGTGCCGCTGACGGCCACCGCCGTACACGACGACGCCACCCGTCCGGATCTCCGGTACGGGTGGCGCCGTGTGCTCGGGTGCCGGTCTACAGCGGCAGCAGGTGATGTTTGCGCGGATTGCGCTGCAGGCGCTTGTCGCGCAGCAGCGTCAGGGCCTTGCGGATCTCCAGGCGGGTCGCCGAGGGTTCGATGACCGCATCGATGTAGCCGCGCTCGGCCGCGGGCCACGGGGTGGCGGCCGTCGCGTTGTAGAAGTCGATCATCTGTTTGCGAATGGCCTCGCGCTGATCCTCCGGCGCCGCCTCGAGCTGGCGACGGCCGACCAGGCCGACCGCCTGCTCCGCACCCATCACCGCGATCCGGGCCGTCGGCCAGGCGAAGTACACATCCGCGCCGAGGGCCTTGGATCCCATCACCGCCCAGCCGCCGCCGTAGGCCTTGCGCACGACGACGGTGACCTTCGGCACCGACGCCTCGACGAAGGAGAAGAGAAAGCGACCACCACGCTTGATGACGCCGGCCTTCTCCTGCTCCAAACCGGGCATGAAGCCGGGCGTATCCACGACCAGCACCAGCGGAATCTCGAACGCGTCGCACATCCGGACGAAATGCGAGGCCTTGTCGGAGGCCTTGGCGTCGAGCGCACCCGCCAGATACATCGGCTGGTTGGCGACGACGCCGACCGACCGGCCGTCCACCCGGGCGAAGCCGGTGATGATGTTGCGGGCCATATCCGACCCGACCTCGTGGAATCCGCCGTCGTCGAAGATCCGCAGCAACACCTCGTGCATGTCGTAGCTGGCGTTGTCGGAGTCCGGAACGAAGCTGTTCAGTTCCAGATCGGTTTCGGTGATCTCGGGCTCGAGGCCCGGATTGACGATCGGCGGTTCCTCCTGGCAGCTCGACGGCAGGAAGCTCAGATATTCGCGCGCCCATTCGAACGCCGCCTTCTCGTCCTTGGCGACGTGGTGGATATTGCCCCAGTCGGCCTGCCGGTAGGCGCCGCCGAGCTCGTCGGCGGTCACGTCCTCACCGGTGGCCTCGCGCGTGATCTGCGGGCCGGTGACGAACATGTGCGCGGATTCGGTCGCGATGACGACATCGGTGCAGATCGGCTGATACACCGCACCCGCGGCACAGTTGCCGAGGATCAGCGACACCATCGGCACCGCACCCGAGAGCGCTTCCATGGCGATCGCCATCTCGCCGTACCAGCGCAGCGAGGTCACCGCCTCCTGCACGCGCGCGCCACCGGAGTCGTTGATGCCGACCAGCGGGCAACCCATCTTCGCGGCGAAGCGCATGAGCGAGGCGACCTTCTGGCCGAACATCTCGCCGACCGTTCCGCCGTACACGGTCTGATCGTGGGAGAACACCGCCACCGGGCGGCCCTCCACCAACCCGTGGCCGGTGACAACGCCGTCGCTGTAGAGGGAGTTCTTGTCCGCCGGATTGCGCACCAGCGCACCGATTTCCACGAAGGTCCCCGGGTCCAGCAGCATGTTGATCCGCTCACGCGGCGAGGGGATACCCTTCTTGGCCCGCTTGGCCACCCCCGCTTCGCCGGCCGGCTCCTGCGCGAGTTCCAGCTTCTTCCGCAGGTCGGCAAGCCTCTCGGCGGTCGTACTCACTGCTCTCCCTTCCCGGGTGCATCGTCTCCTGTGTTGCCGATCGCCGCCAATTTCCGGGTGAGGTCGGCACCGATCTGCGAGACGCGCGGTTCATCGATGATCTGGAGGTGGTCACCCGGGATGTGGATGACTTCCAGGTTGGGGATGTAGTCGTCCCATCCGCCGTTCGGCTTGCGTTCAGCGAACCGCGGCTCGAGCTCGATCATGCCGTCGTGGTAGCGATCGGCCAGATAGAGCACGACATCACCGTCGTAATGCGACGGGCGGGTCTTCTCCAACTCGCGGCTTTCGATCCACGAGTAGCGCTGGTGCTCGATCACACCGCCGGGGATCTTCACATCAGCGAATTTCAGCAGGTCTGTGACGATCTTGAACTGCTCTTCGTCCGAGGCATCCGCGAGTTCCTGCAGCATCTCGTCATCGAGTTCGCCCTGGATGCCGTACGTCTTCTGCGCGAAGGCCTGGAACCGTTCGATGCGGCCCCGCCGTCCTTCAGGACTGTTGTCCTCATCCTGGGTTGGCAGAGCCAGATCGATCAGACCGACGAGCCGGACATCGGCGCCTTCAGACCGCAGGATCTGCGCCACCTGCAAGGCCAACACTGCTCCGAGCGACCATCCGTAGAACACGTACGGGCCGGAGGGGTGGATCTCCCGGATCTTCGTTACGTACTGGCGCGCACGCTCTTCGATCGAACCGTCGACACGTTCGAACCCATACATCGGCGTGCCGTCGGGCAGTCGCTTCAGCAGCGGTTCGTAGACCAGCGTGTTTCCGCCCGAAGGGTGGAATACGAAGACCGGCACCGCGTTCGAGCCTTCGGAACGCGGGCGCAACGGCCGGACGAAACCGTCGACGTCGGCGCCGCTGTCCTGGTGCCGGCGAACAACATCCGAGAGTTGCTCGATGGTCTCGCAGTCGAGCACATCGTCGACCTCGATCTCCGCGCCGACCCGATCCGACAGTCGCGCCGCGAGCTTCTCCGCGGTGTCCTCGTCGAGGATCGGCAGGGTGTTGAAGATGCCACCGGCCGACTTGCCGGTCACCATCGCCCACGCGGCGAAGGTCAACCGCTCGGCCGCATCACGCGGGGGCACATCGGCTTCCGGCTCCTTGGTGCCCGCACCCTGGCCGCCGCCGAAGACGGCCGCCGCCTTCGCGTCGGCAACCCCGCCTGTCGACTCGGCAACCTCGCTCGCCGAACCTGCTGTGGCGCTTGCCTTCTGATCCGCATCGGCCGCGTCCGCCACCGCACCGGCGGTTCCGGCAGGAGCAGCCGCAGCCGGCTCGGCCTGTTTCGGCTCGGCGGCCGCCACCTGCTGCTTGACCGCGGCGGCCGGATCCTCACCCGCTTCCATCGCGGCGCGCGCGGCGGCGACGAAGTTGTCGTCCACGGTGAGCGAACCACCATCGGCGGCTTGCTTTTCCGCCATCGCGGCGACCTCGTCGCGGTGCTCGATGGCGTAGCGCAGCACCTTGCCCACCTCGTTGAGGCTGGCATCGCGCACCGCGGAGACCTGCAGCGACGGGATGTCGAATTCGTATTCGACGCGGTTCTTGATCCGCATCGCCATCAGCGAGTCGAGCCCCAACTCCATCAGCGGGATCTCCATCGGCAGATCCTCCACGGCATAACCCATGGATTCCGCGGCGATGGTCGCCAGGCGCTCCTCGACGGTCTGCGTACCGTTCGGATCCCAGCGATCACCGAAACTCTCCGCGACGACGAGATCGGCTGTGCCGCTGTCGGTTTCGGCGCGAGCTGGAGCGGGCTGGACGGCGGGTGCCGGTGTTCCGTTGGTGGACGGTGCGCTTGCGGTCACCACCGCATCGAACAGCAGCCGGAACGCGGCACCCTCGCGGACGTGCACCTGAACCGAGGCGCCGCCCGGATGCGGGGTGAGCGTCGTGGTCAGGGTGCCCGACGCCGGCAGCGGGGAATGCGCGACGGTCGCACCCAGCACCACGTCCGACAGCACCTGCGCCGCAGCCGCGTTCACCAGTCCGGCCAGATCTGTGACGGCCGCGGCCGACACCTCCCAGGCGTGGCGGCCGTCGGGCAATGCCACGTGCGCACCGGGCGCGCGACCGCTGCCCGAACCCGTCGCGATGCTGACCTTGGGCCAGTACTCCTTGCGCAGGAAGGCCGTTCGCGGCACGTCGGCGTAGTCACCGGCGGGCAGCAGCGACACCAGATCGACCGGGTGGCCCTGCACATACAGCTGGGCCAGAGCGGAGATGACGCCCGCGGCCTCGTCCTCCTTGCGCTTGAGCGTGGGGATCAGAGCCGCGTTGTGCACACCGGCGGCGAAGGTCGTACCCATCACCTGCATGAGCGCAACGGAATTCGGCGCCAGTTCCAGGTAGGTGGTGATGCCGGCGTCGACCGCGCGGCGGATCGCGTTGGTGAAATACACCGAGCCGCGCATATTGGTCACCCAGTAGTCGACATCGTGCACCGGGTCCGAACCGGCCTTGTACACGGTCGCCTTGTGCACGGTCGAGTAGAGATCCGTGGTCACCTTGGTCGGCTCGATGCCGGCCAGCTCCGCGGCCAGCTCACCCAGCAGCGGATCCATCTGCGAGGTGTGGCCGGCGCCGCGGGTCTGCAGCACTCGCGCGAATTTGCCCTCGGCTTCGGCGCGCGCCACGATCGCGTGCACCTGATCCGGCGGGCCGCCGATCACGGTGTTGGTCGGCGCGGCGTACACCGCGACCTCGAGATCCGGGTACTCCGGCAGCACCTTCTCGATATCTTCGGCGCTGTATTCGACCAGGGCCATATTGCGCACCTGGTCGTCGGTGATCATCTGCTCGCCCTCGCCCATCAGCCGCGAGCGCGCGCAGATCACGCGCACCGCGTCCTCGAGCGGGAGACCGCCGGAGATGTAGGCGCCTGCCGCCTCACCCTGCGAATGCCCCACCACGCCATGCGGTTCGGCGCCGTGCGCGCGCAGCAGCGCGGCGAGACCGAGCTGGATCGTGAACACGCCCACCTGCGAGGTGCCCACATCCCAGTCCTGGGCGTCGTCGAGGATCATCTCCTTGACCGAATATCCGGCCTCGTCGACAACCAGCTCGTCGACCTCGTCCACGGTCCGGGCGAAGATCGAATTCTCCAGGTAGAGCTGCTTACCCATCTTCCGGTGGTGCGAGCCGAATCCGGCCAGCACCCACATCGGGCCCTGGGCGGCCGGGGAATCGGCGGTGAACACGCCCGGCCCCGGCTTACCGGCGGCGATGGCGCGCAATCCGGCCACGGCCTCCTCGTGGGTCTTCGCCAGCACCACGCCGCGCGAACGGCCGTGGTTGCGCTTGGCCAGCGACCGCGCCACATCCTCGAGCGGAGTCGCCTGTCCCGCTTCGGATTCCAGCCAGTCGGCGAGGTCGCTCGCGGCCCGGCGGCGGCGCGACGGCAGATAGGCCGACACCGGCAGAATCACCGGCAGCGGCTCGGTGCGTTCCTGCGTCCACTCGGCCACCTCGGCCACGGGCTCGGGTGCGGCCAGCGGATCGCTGCCCTCGACGATCGCCTCGGCACCGGCGAGCACATCGGTCGCCTCATTGTCGAGTTCGGCGTCGAGCGTCTCGGCGTCCGCCGAAGCGCCCTGCGCGGCATCATCTTTCGCCTCGGCGGCAGCGGCCGGGACGTATTCCTGGATGACCACGTGCGCGTTGGTGCCACCGAATCCGAATCCGGAGACGCCGATGGTGGCGGTACCGCTGTAGCGCGGGAATTCGGTGGGCTCGTCGACGACCTTCAGGTGCGCCTGATCGAACGGGATGAAGGGGCTCGGCCCCGCGTAGCCGATATTCGGCGGAATGACGTTGTGCTGCAACGCCAGAATCACCTTGGCGAGGGCGGCGGCGCCGGCACCGGATTCGAGATGTCCGAAGTTGGTCTTCGCCGAACCCAGCAGCGCCGGCTTGTCGTCTTCGCGCCCACGGCCGATCACCCGGCCGAGCGCGTCGGCCTCGATCGGATCGCCGATCGGGGTGCCGGTGCCGTGCGCCTCGATGTAGTCGACGGTCGAGGGCGCGATACCCGCATCCCGGTACGCGCGGCGCAGCACATCGACCTGGGCGTCCGGATTCGGGGCGACGATACCGTTGGAACGACCATCGGAATTGACGGCACTGCCCTTCACGACCGCGAGAATGCGGTCCCCGTCGCGTTCGGCGTCGGCCAAACGCTTGAGCACCACCATGCCGGCGCCTTCACTGCGGACCATGCCGTCGGCATCGGACGAGAACGCTTTGATGTGGCCGTCTTTCGCGACCGCACCGATGGAATCGAATCCGAGGGTGATCGCGGGGGCCAGCAGCATGTTCACACCGCCGGCCAGCGCCACGTCGGCGTCGCCGTTGCGCAGCGCGCGCACCGCGTCGTGCACCGCCACCAGAGTCGACGAGCACGCGGTATCCACGGCTACCGAGGGACCCCGGAAGTCGTAGAAGTACGACACCCGGTTGGCGACGATCGCGGTGGAGCCGCCGGTGAGGGCATACGCATCGGCCGAGGCCGGAGCGTCGCGATCCGACTTGCCCAGTCCCAGTGCGGCGATCAGCGAGAAATCGTTGGTCGAGGTACCGATGTACACGCCGACGGATTCGCCCTTGAGGGTATTCGCCGGAATTCGCGCGTGCTCCAACGCTTCCCAGGTCAGCTCCATCATGAGCCGCTGCTGCGGATCGACGCGCTCGACCTCGACGGGCGACATCGCGAAGAATTCCGCGTCGAAGCCCTTGATCACGTCCTGGTCCAGGTAGCCGCCGTGGGTATTGCCGTTCTCGACAGCCGCCGCGATATCCGGATCGGCCAGGAATTCGGACCACCGGCCCTCGGGCAGATCCCGGATGCCGTCGCCCCGGTTGATCAGGAAATCCCAGGTCGACTCCGGCGTATCGCCGGCTCCGGGCAGCCGCGTGGCGAGGCCGACGATGGCGATATCGTGCGCGGCCCCCGGCTGATATCCGGCGGTGTAGAAGGCGTCGTCCGCCGCCTCCTCCGGCGTCTCCGGCTCACCGTTGATGATCCGCTCGGCGAGCGCCGCGATCGTCGGATGCTGATACACGATCGTCGCGTTCAGCAGTACACCGGTGAGCTCTTCGATATCACCGCCCAGGGCGATGGCGTCCCGGGAGGCCAGGCCGAATTCCTCCATCGGCCGGTCCACCGTGATCTGCTCCACCGGCTGGCCGGTGGCGTCGGCGACCCAGCGCTGCAGCCACTCGCGCAGCTCGGCCACCGACATATCGGTGCCGCCGGATTTCGCCGCACCACCCGGCTCGGTCACACTCTGTTCGGTCGCAGTGGTCTGCTCCACCTCGGCGTTCGCGTCGCCGGTGGTTGCCGTCGTCTGGGTGCCCTCGTTGTCAGCCATCAATTCCTCAAGCTACCTGTGTGCGAATGTTGCGCGGGCGGGGATTGACAGCCGATTCGCCGTCATGTGGATAAGTGGCGGGTTGTGGACAACTCGCCACGCAGCGCACGTCCCCCGGCGAGTTCCGCACCGCCGCCGGCTGCCGGGTGGCCCGTCGAACGGGCACGTCACAGCGACCAACGGACCGGCCGGGGCGACGAGAAACCTCGATCTCGGCACGGTGGGAAATCACCGGGAGCACGACTTACTCTTCGTCCGGTGCGTCGGGGAAGGCCTGCTGCTGATAGCCACCGCGCAGAGTGCCCTCCAGATACGCGGCCCGGCACGCCCGGCGCGCCAGCTTGCCGCTCGAGGTCCGCGGAATCGAACCCGCGGGCACCAGCAGCACATCGCGCACGGTCACGCCGTGCCGCTGCGACAGCGCGCCGCGCACCGCGTCGGCGATCGGCTGCGGATCGGCCTTGTGCGCGCCCGGCCCCCGCTCGGCCACGATCACCAGCTGCTCGGAGGCATCGTCGGCGTCGTACTTCAGACCGGCGTGGCTGTCGGCGGCGAAGACCTCGGCCGGCAGCTGATTGGCCGGCACCGAGAACGCCGCGATGAAGCCCGGACGCAGCATCTTGCTGGCCTCCTGCGCGGAGAACTCCAGGTCCTGCGGGTAGTGGTTGCGGCCGTCGACGATCACCAGGTCCTTGACGCGGCCGGTGATGTACAACTCGCCGTCGACGTAGACGCCGTAGTCACCGGTGCGCAGCCAGATCGCATCGTCGGGAGTGCCCGCGGCGTGCGAGCCCTCGGCCTGGCGGTTGGTCAGCAGGTTCTTGAAGGTCTTGCGGGTTTCCTCCTCGCGACCCCAGTAGCCGATGCCGATGTTGTTGCCGTGCAACCAGATTTCGCCGACGCGGCCCTCGGGTAGCTCCTGCGCGCCCGCGGGGTCGTCGATCGACTCCGGGTCGACGATCGCGGCCCACTGCGACAGCGCGATGTAGCCACAGCTCACCTGCGCGATGGCGTTCGGCGCGCCCTGGTCGACCTTCACCACACGTCCGGCGTTGAGCTCGTTGCGGTCGACGTAGATGACCTTGGCCTCGTCCTCGGCCCGCGTCGCGGAGACGAACAGTGTCGCCTCGGCCATGCCGTAGCAGGGCTTGATCGCGGTCTTCGGCAGCCCGTAGGGGGCGAAGGCCTCGTTGAACTTCTTCATCGACGAGGTGGTCACCGGCTCACTGCCGTTGATCAGGCCGATCACGTTCGACAGATCCAGCGTTTCGCCGTTCTTCGGCAGGCCGCGCGCCGCGGCGTGCTCGAAGGCGAAGTTCGGCGCGGCGGCGAAGGTGCCGGCGCCGTCGGATACCGCGGCGAGCTCGGAGATCCAGCGGCCCGGGCGCCGGACGAAGGCGCTCGGCGACATGATGGTGATGTATTTGCCGCCGATGGCCGGCAGGATCACGCACAGCAGGCCCATGTCGTGGTACAGCGGCAGCCAGGTGACACCGCGCGAATTCCAGTCCAGGTTGATGGCGTTGACCATCTGCAGCAGGTTGGTGCCGACCGCGCGGTGGGTGATCTCCACACCGGCCGGGGTCCGGGTCGAACCCGAGGTGTACTGCAGGTAGGCGATGTCGTCGACGGCCAGGTCCGGGCGCACCCAGGACTCACCGAGGGTGTCGGGCACCGCGTCGACTGCGATGATGCGCGGACGCTGCGCCGCCGGCAGCGGACGGAAGAACTGGCGCACGCCGGCGGCCGAGGAGCTGGCCGTCAGAATCGCCGACGGCTTGCAGTCGCCCAGTACGGCGTGCAGCCGGTCGGTGTGGCCCGGCTCGTCCGGATCGAACAGCGGCACGGCGATGGTGCCGGCGTAGATGGCGGCGAAGAAGGAGATCACATAGTCCAGGCCCTGCGGCGCCAGAATCGCCACCCGGTCGCCCGGTTTGGTCACCTGTTGCAGGCGAGCGGCCACCGCGCGCAGCCGGACGCCGAATTCCTTCCAGGTCAGGTCCTGGTACTCCCCGTCGCGCTCGCGGGAGTAGTCGATATAGCGATACGCAAGATCGTTCGCATCGTTGCGGGTGTGCTTCTCGACGTAATCGACCAGGGTGCGGCCCTCGGGAATTCTGATGTTCCCGGTTTCGTCCAGGTAATCGTCGAAAGTCTCGTCCGTCATTCCTTCTCCTCCGAGGCACACGCAGCACGGCGACATGGCCGCTGTTACCTGTGAGGCCCCGACTCTCTTTCACCCGCGGGCGCTCTGTGGTGCGAGAGCATGCCTGCAGCTTTTTCCGGTGGTCTGCGCGGTGACCACCTAACGGCTAGATGTACTCGAGCCAGGGACATGTTACAGAGCAGGCCCCGAAGCGGTCTCCGGAGCGAGCCGAACGATTCCCCGGCTTGCACGGTGGCGGCTCGCTACGGCTCCTCTCGCAGCAAGGGGATCACCGGTGCGAAAGCATCCATCTGGGTCGGAAACACTCCGACATAGGACATCGATGTCAATCGCCGCACGTTACGGATCTGCTCGGCGATCTCCTCGAATGTGCCGATGGCCACATAGGGCGAATTCAGGATGTCTTCCACCGACAGCTGGACATCGACCTCGAGATCCGGGTGCAAACCCTTGTCGAGGGCGGCCAACGCCATCTCGGCCGTGCGCTCGCGATCGTCGGTGATCACGACGGCGGTGACGGTCCAGTTGAGTTCGATCTCGGGGAATCGGTCCCCGGCGGCCTCCTTGATGAGATTCACCTTCTCGATGGTCTTCTCGAGGGTGATTCCCGACAGCAGGCCCTTACCGGTCTTGGTCGTGCGCGGCACCACCGAGATGATGTCGGCATGCTTGGCGGCCAGCCGCAACATCTTGGGGCCGCCGCCACCGGTCACCAGCGGCGGACGGGGACCCTGCCGCGGCCGCGGCGTGCCCTTGATGCCACGCACCTGATAGTGCTTGCCCTCGAAATGGCATTCCTGCCCGCGCAGGAGCACATCGAGAATGGTCAGCGCCTCGTCCAGCTTCTCCAACCGCACGCCCGGCGATTCGTAGGGCAGGCCGGCGGCGTCGAATTCACTCTTGATCCAGCCCGCGCCGACACCGAGCTCCAGCCGTCCGCGCGAGAGCACGTCGATCGTCGCGGCGTCCTTGGCCAGCACCACCGGATGCCGGAAACCGTTGGCCAGTACCGAGGTTCCGATCCGGATACGGTCGGTGGCCACGGCGAGCGCGCCGAGTGCGGCGATCGGCCCGACCTGGGGGCCGAGGTGGTCCGGAATCGCGAAGGAGTCGTATCCGTATTCCTCGGCCTGCTGGGCGAGCTTGACGAATTTCCGCGCACCGCCCTCCTGCTGATTTCCCTCACCTGCAGCAGCGAATCGGAACGCGCGCGCCGGAACACCCAGCGCCGTCATCTCGACACCGCTGGTCGCGCCGGCGGCGGCGGCTTCTGTCATGAACTCTCTGCTCCTGGCTGTGCGGATGTGCGCTGTGGCGCGATCATCGCTGCACTTTACAGCCTTCACCAAAATCTGAGTGACCCTCGGGTTTACTTTTTTTCCGAGACCTCCGGCGACCGCGGTCACCACCGGTTGTCAGCCGTGCGGCGGGTGGGGCGCGTCCTTGATCAGCCCCTCGGCCCAGGCGGCCGCCCACTGGGTGGCGGTGGTGCCCTGATCGTCCACCTGGAAGGTGTTGTAGAGGCTGTGCACCGGATTGCCGACCGCATGCACCAGGGTCATCAGGCTGGGCACGATATTCAGCGGATTCAGCGCCTGCGGCGGGGCGTCGCAGATCAGATCCCCGGGGGCGCAGATGGTGTTCGTGCGCCCGGCCAGCGCACCGAACCCGCCGCGCGGCCCGGTCATCGTGATGCCCGGAACCGACAGGCCCTTCAGCGCGACCTCCGCGCCCACGCCGGGCGGGGAAACCCCGATCTCACCGGCCTGCCCGGGTCCGTTCACGCGACGGCCGTCGGCGATCAGCGTGACGCCGAGCACCTGGTCGGCGGCGACCGGCCCCTGTCCGGCGCCGATCTGAGCCGCGATATCACCGGCGATGACGGCGCCCTGGGAGAATCCGGCGATCACATAGTTGGTGAGCGGGCAATTCTTCGACATATCGGTCAGCTCCGCCAGCGCACGCTGGGTGCCCTCGGACCGGCTGTTGTTGTAGGACGACTGACCGTCCGGCGGAATCGCGATCGGATTCGAGAATTGCGCGACGTAGGGAACGGTGTAGACGTCGAGCCGGGACTCCGGGAACTGCTGCCGCACGGGGTTGGTCACATGCAGCATCAACGACGCCGGATTGGCCGTCGGATCGTGCGGATCGTCGTTGCTGTTCGACTCCCAGGTGCCGGGAATCGCCAGTAACTGCACATCCGGGCAGGACGCCGGCTGGCTGGTGGGTTTACCCGGCTTCGAGGGCGGTCCCGGCTTGGGGACGTGCAACCGGCCCGCCAGCACGAACCACAGCACCAGCGCCACGATCGCCACCAGGACCGCGATCAGCACGAACAGCAGACAACCCGGCCGCCGGTTGCGGCCGCGACCGACCCCGGCATATCCGGAACGACGTCGGGCGTTCACTTGTTGCAGTAGGACTGGGTCGCGACGTCGATGTAGATCTGACCCGCCTGTTCAACCGACATCTTCTGCGGATCGAAGGACGGGTCGGTGCCCGCCATCGCGTTCACGAACGTCTTCACCTCTTGATCGGAGGCGCCGCTCGCCTTGCTTTGGCAGACGTAGTTGGCCGCGGTGATCGCGATGTCCGGGCTGGACGGATTCACCCCGCGCTTCTTCAACTCGTCCAGATAGGCCTGATCCTTCGCCGACAGCTGCGTGGTGTCGCCCGCGTTCGGCTGCGCCGGCTCGGGACGCTCGTTCGCGGTGCTGGTGACCGGGGCCTGTTCCTGCGTGGGCTCGGGCGCCGCCTGCGCGCTGCTCGGCGCACTCTGCGCGGACGCGACCGTGGCGGTCGTGTGGGACGGCTTCAACGTGGGCGTGCTCGACGCCGTGGAATCGTTACCGCCGCAGGCGGCCAGTAATCCGGTGGCCGCCAGCGCGACCACGATGCCGGCGACCTTGCCACCAGCGATGTACCGTTCTCCGACCGGACGGGTCCGAAGCATGAATCGTATCCTCGATCTAGTTCGCTAAAGGCTAGAGCTCGTTCCAAGGTCTAGCAGGTCGCGCTCCAGGTTAACGGCAACCGGCGCGGACAGGGATCCCATGGCCGGAACCCTCATCAACCACTTAAAGGTGATTTATCGCCCTAGGCCCCGTGCACCTCGGGGGGTTTGCCGTCGCGCACGACGACGAATCCGGCCTGGAAATTCTGCTGGACGCCGCCGGGCACCGGGAACTCGTCACTGATCGGATAGCCGAGCTTGCCGTTCTCGAAGCCCTGCTGGCCCCATGCGTCCATGATCGGGCCGTTGCGCACGGCCCACGCCCCGGAGAGCGGACTCCAGTAGATGTTGCCGCCCTCGAATTTGCTGTAGCGGCCGAGATCCTTGGTCGGCTGCTCCTCGGCCGCCGGGAAACCGAGCCAGCTGTTCTCGAAGCCCATCTGCGCGTACTTGCCGAGAATCAGGCCCTGCACCCGGTGCGCCCCGGTTTTGTCGCTGAAGTACATCGGCCCGCCCTGGAAGCCCTGCACCACGCCGTCCCTGTTCGGCGTCCTGGTCTCCGCCCCGGTCGGGTAGCCGGCGGGGCCGCGTTCGAAGCCCTGCCGCTCCCATTCGGCCAGAATCGCCCCGCGGATCACCTGGGCGCCGGTCTGCGGCGTCCAATAGACCGAACCGCCCTGGAAGGTCTGGAAACGGCCCTGACCGTCCGGCAGCGGCTGTTCGGCCGAGGTGGGCAGGCCCAGCGGGCCACCCGGGCCGGCCGTCGCCTGATAGGTCCCGCCGATCGCCCCCGCCACGGCATGGGCGCCGGTGGCCTGCGACCAGAACATCCGGCCGCCCTTGAAGTCCTGCGCGCTGCCATTGGTCACCTGGTACTCCCCGGTGACGCAGTCGCCCAGCCACTTGTCGATCTGCACGGCCGCGGCGACCGCGCCGTTCACCGCGCACGCCGGTTTGTCGGCCTCCACGCCGAGGGCGGCCGCGGCCTGTGGCCACGACTGCCGCATCTCGAAATCCCAGTACGGCCACGAATGTGTGCCGGAGGGGCGGTAATTGGCCTGTACCGGAATCGAGAGCTTGTTCAGCTTGTCGACGAAGTTCTGACTTGTCAACCGGGACAGCATCTCCAGGCCCATCCCGGCGTAGTTGGTGCTGATGCCCGGGATGTCGGACGGCTTGTCGTAGGCGCCCGTGGTGCCGCTGCCGGCGGAGACGTACATGCTGATGCCCTTGAGCTTGGGCGCCAGCTGGTACGGATCGTGTTCGGACCACTCGGCATTCGTCGGCGGCCCCCACATGGCGTTGGCGTCGAATCCGCCGGCGTCGCGCATCGCGAACATGATCGCCTGTGGCATACCGACACTCGTCGTGGTCAGGAAACCCGAATAGGAGGCGGCGT
The DNA here is from genome assembly GCF_001612965.1 of Nocardia kruczakiae NBRC 101016. GTDB lineage: Bacteria > Actinomycetota > Actinomycetes > Mycobacteriales > Mycobacteriaceae > Nocardia > Nocardia kruczakiae. The sequence continues at coordinate 113,398 of NZ_BDBL01000023.1, read as the reverse complement.
ACTTCACCCAGCCGGGGTTGCGCCCGGCCAGGAACATCGCGGCCGTACCGCCCATCGAAAGCCCCTCCACCCCATGCGCATCGGTGGCACGCCACTGGTTCTCCAGCAGGGGCGGCAGTTCCTTGGTCAGGAAGGTTTCCCACTTGTAGTTCTTACCGTTGTCCTGCTGCACCCAGTCGGAATAGAAGCTCGACTGGCCGCCGATCGGCAGCACCACGGTGACGTTCTTGTCGGCGTAGAAGTCGACGGCGCCCGCATCCTTGGTCCAGCCGCTCTCGTCGTCCTGGGCACGCAGGCCGTCGAGCATGAACAGCAGCGGGAATCGCGCGTCCGGACGGGAATTCCAGTCCCGGGCCAGCAGTAGTTGCACCTGGACCGGCGAGCCCATGGACGGGGAATTGACCCACAGCGCGACACGACGCTCGGTCAGCCAGACGACCTTCTCGACGGTCGCCCCGGCGGGAGCCGGCACCGCGGCGGGTTCGGCGAACGCCGGGAGCGGTGCGACGGTGATCCCGGATGCGATCGGCACGATCACGGCGGCGGCCAGCATCGCCAGTCGTCGCCTGCCCCAACGGCCGCGACGCAGCGTCCCCCGGCTACCGGAAACCACACCTGCCACAGGAGTGTTGTACCGCGCCGAGGCCGCTCGAGGCGGTAGGACGCGCGGACAGCAAACCTGAGAAATGCCAGCGCACAAGGCAACCTGGGACGGCCCGCAACACATCGGCGCCGCGCAGATCGGATCTGCGCGGCGCCGAGTTCAGTTGCTGTTGCGGCCCTTGATCAGGCGTTCAGTGCGGCCAGGATGCCCGTGCGAGCCTTGGCCAGCTCGTCCTGCCAGTAGAGCCAGGCGTGGGTGCCGGTGGGCGGGAAGTCGTAGGCGGCCGGGATGCCCAGCGAGTCCAGTCGGGCCTTGAACGAGTGGGTGCTGACCATCGAGATCAACTCGATGCCCATGGCGTTACCGGTGTTGAACGCACCGACGAGGCCGTTCGGGTGGTCGTACTGACCCGGCAGACCACTGGCGGCCGAGATGTACATCGGCAGACCGCGCAGCTGCGGCGCGAACACCATCGGGTCCGAACGCAGCCACTGCGGGCTCCACGGCGCGGCCATCGAGTCGACGTTGAAGCGGCCGGCATCGAGCATCATCACGCGAATCGCCTCGCGCATACCCGGAGCGTTCCAGTTCAGCGGGCCCGAGAAGGAGGCCGCGTACTTGAACTGGTCGCGGTGGAATGCCGCCAGGCGCAACGCCGCCGGACCACTCATCGACAGACCGGCGACCGCGTAGTTGGTCCGCGAAACGCCGTAATTGCTGAGGAAGTCCGGAAGTTCCTTGGTGAGGAAGGTTTCCCACTTGTAGGTGAACTTCTGGCCGTTGGTGTTGCTCGGGCCCTGCCAGTCGGCGTACCAGCTGGACTGGCCACCCACCGGCATCACCAGGGTGACGTTGTCGTTGCCGAACATCTGCTGGGCGTTGGTCTCGAACGACCACGCGTTGCGGTCGTCGCGGGCACGCAGGCCGTCCAGCAGCAGCAGGGCGGCGTTACCGCCGTTGCGCGCCCACTGCACCTGCACCTTGATGGGGCCCATGCTCGACGGAACCATCAGTTCGTCGTAGCCGCCCGCGGGTGTCTGGTGCACGGGTGCGTGAACGGGAGCGGCGATGGCGGCCGGAGCCATGATGCCCGCCGCGATCGGGAGTGCCATCGCGGCACCCGCAGCGAGAAGTCGTGTGCGCCAACCACGCTGAGCGCCTCGCCGCCCTCTGGGGGCTGACTCCGGCGCGAGCGCCGAATGCGAAACCGGCGCGGCCGACCTGCCGAAACGCATGGATACTGCTCTCTTTCTGCTGCTGTCTGCTGTTGTCGCCGCGCCACGACCACTTCCGTCAGCGACGGCATGATCTGCGCTCACGTCGAACCCGACCTTTCGACATGAGCGACGCCGCGGCTACGAACGGTCACACTTGCGCTCGCTGGACGATATTCGACCGCCCAATCGTTAGCAACACGGACCCCGCCGGGTGGCTGAAATCCGCCCGTGCGCCATTCGTAATCGTGCAGTGACCCTATCGCGTCCGCACGGAAATGACAGCGTGAAATGACGAATCAACTACTGTGCCGGTGAATTTCACCAGGAAACGCCCAACATGCCACGGGCCCCGGCGGTTTCGGCCGGGGCCCGTGGGCAGAGGATGTTCAGCCGATATTCGCCGAAAGGTCCGGAATCATCCGGTATACCTCGGCCTGCCAGTTGAACCAGTCGTGCACACCGACATTCGGGAACGAATACACCACGTTGGTCGCGCCCAGCGTCATCATCCGCACCTGGAAGGCACGGGTATTCGCCAAGGCCAGCACCTCCAGCGGCGCACCGCGCATGATGTGGTCGGCCGCCGCCGGTAGTGGCAGGCCCAAGTCCTCCTGGGACGGCACACCGCTGCCGGCGGCGATCCAGAGCCGGGTGTTGTCGGCGATCAAGCGGGGAGCGAAGACGAAGGGATCCATCCGCAGCCACTGCGGGCCCCACGGCGGAGCCATCGAATCGACGTTGTAACCACCGGCGTCGATCATCGCCATCCGAATCGCCTCGCGCATACCGGGGGCGGAATTGTTCAGATATCCCGAGAACGATCCGGCGAAGCTGAACTGGTCCGGGTGATACGCCGCCAACGTCAACGCGGCGCTACCGCCCATCGACAATCCGAAGGCGCCGTTGCGACTCCCCCGGAAGCCGAGCCGATCCCGCAGGGCACTGCGCAACTGAACGGTCAGGAACGTCTCCCAGTCGTAGCGATAGTCCTTCCCCGGCCCACCCAGGAATGTTTCGGTCGCACCGGATCCGGAGTTGACCGAACCGAAATTGCCCGGCGGGACGCCGAAGAACGAGCTGGGCGCATTCCAGTCCGCGTAGAAACTGGATTGGCCGCCGACCGGCATCACGACGTTGATATTCCAGTCGGTCAGGACCTGGGCGACATTCGTCTCGATCTCCCAGCCGTTGAGTGTCTGAGGTGCCCGCAAACCGTCGAGCGCGTAGACCACGCGATCGGTGTTGCCATCCTTCGCCCGGAAAACCCGGGACTTGACCCCACCCATGACCGGGGAATCCACCCAGAAGTCGAACCCCGACGGATCGAATGCCGCGGACGCGCTCGCGCCGTTGCCGAGAACCGAAACTCCCAGCGGGAGCAACAGTGCCAATGCCATGCCCAGCGCCGAGCGCCTGAGCCACGAACCGGACCTACCTCCGAGTGACGGCTTCCTGTGCGCAAATCGCATCGACACGACCTTTCACCTGAAGCGGCGGTCGCACCCGATCCCACACCGCACGAGCCACCGCTCATTCCGGACAACACAGACAAAGCGTTCCGGCGAAGGCACTCGCCGCTGTACTGAGGATTCTTCGATACCAATCGAGTATCGGTGATCCGGTAGCGCGACCAAATGATTCAACACGGAAATAGTCCGAAAGGTGATCTGCGGCACACATCCCGGATACGACGCAGCCCCGCAGCGGAAGTCCGCCGCGGGGCTGCGAGTCGTGCTGAGATCAGCCGATATTGGCCGACATATCCGGGAGCATCCGGTAGACCTCGTCCTCCCAGTTGTGCCAGTTGTGCACACCGACGTTCGGGAAGTCGTAGGTGACGTTGCCGGCGCCCAGGGTCATCATGCGCACCTGGAAGGCGCGGGTGTTGGCCAGCGCCAAGGCCTCCAGCGGCGATCCCTGGATGATGTCGAGCGGGGCGACCGCGTCCTGCGGCGACGGAATGCCGCTGCCGGCCGCGACCCACAGTCGAGTGTTGTTGGCCTTCAACCGCGGTGCGAACACGAACGGATCCATCCGCAACCACTGCGGGCCCCACGGCGGTGCCATCGCGTCGATGTTGTACCCGCCGGCGCTCAGCATCGCCACGCGCATGGCCTCACGCATACCCGGCGCCGAGATGTTCAGGTAGCCCGAGAACGAGCCGGCGTAGCTGAACTGGTCCGGGTGATACGCGGCGAGCGTCAGGGCGGCGCTACCACCCATCGACAGGCCGAAGACGCCGTTGCGGTGCGAACTGAAGCCCATCCGCGCGCTCAGGGCGTTGGGCAGGTCCTGGGTGAGGAAGCTTTCCCACTTGTAGGTGTTGACCTTGCCCAGCGTCTCGTTGTAGTTCGAGGAACCGGTCATCGCGGAGCCGGTCGAGGCCGAGCCGGAGGAGCCGACCGAACCGGTATCGATTCCGAAGAAGTTGCTCGGCGCGTTCCAGTCGGCGTAGAAGCTCGACGGACCGCCGACCGGCATCACCACGTTGATGTTGGCGTTCACCAACGCCGGGATGATGTTGGTTTCCTTCTCCCAGCCGCTGATGTCGCCCTGGGCGCGCATACCGTCGAGGGCGTACACCACCCGTCCGGTGCTGCCGTCGGCCGCACGGAAGATGCGCGACTTGATCGGGCCCATCGACGAATCGACCCAGAAGTCGATACCCGTCGGATTGAACGCCGCGGCCGCATGTCCGGCCTCTGCCACCGACACCCCGAACGGCAGCAACGTCGCCAAGGCAACGCCCACCGCGGACCGCTTGAGCCATCCGGTTCGATGAGGCGCCGACGGCTGCTGCGACCGTCTCCGACGTCTCTGCTGCACCCATCGCACAGTCACGCCTCGCATACCCTGTCCGGCCTTTCCCGTAGCGCGGCCCGTCCGACCGCTGTTCTTCTCTGCGAATGATCACCCGTGCGCATACCGAGATGCGCCCCCGACGGACGTCCGTCACCGAGCGTATCGTGAAATCGATACGTCGGCGTTATCAAACCGAGACTAATACACGACTTCTTCGTTGCCGTCGGCGGTCTAGTTCGGCACCGGAGGCGGTGTCGTCGGGTCCACCAGGTGGCATCGCTGGATCTCGTATTTCGGCACCCGGTCGATGCGGTACTTCGCGAAATGCAGCGACTGGATAATGTTGTGCTTGAACCGATCCCGGGTCAGCGGCGCTCGATAGGAGGCCAGCAGGTCCTGGGTGGCCGGGCACGACAGCGCGGTCCGCGCCTGCCGTACCCACTTCTCGTCGAGGAACCACGGCATCCACGGATGCTGGTCGACCATACCGGTATCGACGACCACCCAGTCGGGATACAGGTTCTTGTCGTGTCCGATACGTCCGTCGGCCAGCCGGTCGGTATGGGCGGCCAGCGGATAGGCCAGGCCCTCCTGATCGATGACGCGTACGCTCAACGGCACGTTCATGCTGGTCATGCCCAGGTTGAGGAAGTAGACGGTGTGCCCGTACCCGCCGGGCGGAATCGGCAGCGGCGGCGGCGCGACGTACCACATCATGAACGACGGCGAGTTGATCAACAGTCCGCCGTCCGGCGTGGCGGCGATGTCCTGCAGCATCGCCCGCATGCGCGGGTAGTCCAGATAGTCCTCGGCCAGTACCGGATGGTCGTGCCCGCTGTTGAGGACGTAGTAGATCCGCTCGTCCACGATGCCCGAGGCGCTGATCTGCCCGCCCGAGGTGTCGGCGGTCGTGTTGGCCGCGAACAGCGCCCAGCCGACCGTCCCCGCCCAGGCGATCAGCGGCACGGCGAACGACCACCGCAGCCATGCGGAACGTTCGCCGACCGGCAACCGGACCGGCAGCACCGACACCGGCAGCAGCAGGCAGAACAGCTGCGGCAGCAGCATGCGGCCGTGCATGAAGTCGCCGCCGACCCGCATGTTGAACAGCACGAGCAGCAGGCCGCCGCCGACCATCAGGGTCACCACCGCGGCCGGGGAGCGCAGCCACCGCCGCAGCCGGACCCATCGCCCGGCATCGGCGGCAACGGCGGCGCCGGTCGTCCGGTGGCGTCTGCCGCGCAGCAGCACCGCGGCCACCACGACGAGGATCAGCAGCGGAATCCACAGGTAGTACGGGCCGAGTAGATCCCACAGATATTTCAGGCCCTGACCCCATTTCGCGCCGCCGGCCTCCTTGGCCACCGCGGTGTTCGGATAGGGCAGGCCGTAATAGCCCATGCGCCAGATCTGATAGCCGACCGGCACCGCGCCGCCGACCGCCACCAGCAGCGCGCGAATCAGCAGCGGGCGCAACCGGGTACGCGGCACCGGCGCGAAGAACAGCATGAGCAGGGCCAGACCGCCGATGACGGTCATCTCCGGCCGGACCACCCAGCACAGACCGGCCCAGAAGCCGGCCACGAGAAGTTGTGCCAGGCCGGGCTTCTCGTCCTGGCTCCAGCGCAGCAGCAACCACCACAGCACGCCGAGCCAGAAGATGACCAGGCAGTTCTCCAGGCCCGAGGTGGCATAGTCGCGAGCCGGCGGCACGGCGATGTAGACCAGCGCACCGGCGGGCAACAGCAGCGTCGGCGCGGTGGCGGTGAACGGGCGCCACAACCGCGCCGAACCCATCATGGCGAAGACGACGGCCAGCAGCGAAAGGGTCAGCGCGACAGCCAGACTGACGTATTCGAGCCGGGCTTCGCTGATCCAGCTGAAGAACCAGATCACATAGGTCCAGGCCGCGCTGGTGTTGGTCTCCACCCGCTCGCCGGCGTTGAAGACCGGGCCGTTTCCGGCCAGCAGATTGCGCACAGTGCGCAGGACGATCAGGCCGTCGTCGGCGATCCAGCGCCGTTGCCAGGCACCGATTCCGAACAACGCGACGGTGACGAGCACCCCACCGACGAATACCGTGCGGGAGAGCACCGAAAAGCGGCGCGCGGCATCGCCGTCGCGCTGTAGTGCGCGATCGGACGACTCCGCGTCTGCCCCCTCCCCGTGTTCGTCTCCCGCTACCAGCATCTCGTCAGGTGAGATAGACAGCGACACCTACCGCTCCGATCCAGGCGATGGCCAGGAGCTGCAATATGCGATCCCCCAGCGCGATCTCTTCGGGTTCCCCGGCCTCGCCGCCATCGACGTCGACCGCGTAGCGCAGGACTGCGATGGTAAACGGGATCATCGAGATCGCGAACCACTGGGTGTGCTTGTGATCGGTTTCGAAGGCCCACAGCCCGTAGAAGACCACCACTGCGGTGGCCGACAGGGTCCAGATGAAGCGCAGGTAGGTGGGTGTGTAGTACTGCAGCGACTTGCGGATCTTGGCGCCGGTGTCGAGCGCGATCTTCAACTCCGCGTAGCGCTTACCCGCCGCCATGAACAGCGAGCCGAAGGCCATGATCAGCAGGAACCACTGCGAGAGCCGGATATCGGCGGCCGCGCCGCCGGCGACCGCGCGCAGCAGGAAGCCCGAGGACACGATGCAGATGTCGAGCACCGCTTGGTGTTTCAGGCCGAAGCAGTAGGCCAGCTGAATGCCGATGTAGACCGCCATCACGACGGCCAGATGCCAGGACGCCAGGAACGAGCCCGCGATCGAGCCGACCAGCAGCACCGCCGAGAGCGAGTACGCCAGGTTCACCGGCACGATGCCGGCCGCGATGGGCCGGAACCGCTTGGTGGGGTGGGCGCGGTCCGCCTCGACGTCGAGCGCGTCGTTGACCAGGTAGATACCCGAGGCCGCCATGCAGAACACGACGAACGCGATCGCGATATGGGCGACCACGGTCGCATCCGCCAGCACGTACGCACCGGAGGCCGCGTCCTTACCGGCGGCCAGCGGCGCCGCCAGCACGAGGACGTTCTTCACCCACTGCCGTGGCCGCACCGCCTTGACGATTCCGCCGGCCAGCGTCTTCGGCGGACCCTTCAGGACGGCTTCGTCGAGGTCGGTGCCGGTCGGCTCTTCACTCATATCAGCGAGGGTTCTTTCCTGTGCGGTCACTGGCGAATCTCTTTTCGGCGGCTAGCACGGCTGCGGCGGATGCCGCACCCAGAGCGGATCCGGCGAGCACGTCGGAGGGATAGTGCACTCCCAGAACGACCCGGGAGAGCAGCATCGGCGGCACGAGCACCGCAGGCAAGGGTAGCCCGGTCAACTTCCCGAGCAACACGGCCGCCGCCGTCGTGGAGGTGGCGTGCGAGGACGGAAAGCTCAGTTTGCTCGGCGTCGATACGTTGACCTGCACCGATGGGTCGTGTGGGCGCGGGCGCCGGACGATGCGCTTGATGACGACCGAGGCGGCGTGCGCCCCGAAGGCGCCGACCGCGACTCCGGCCCACTGGCGCCTGCGGGACTTGTCGACCAGCGCACCGGCGGCTCCGACGGCCATCCAGCCGAGCGCGTGCTCACCGAAGTGCGACATCCCGCGCGCCGCCTTGATCACCGGCGGCGTGCCGATCGCGCCCTGCACCGCGTTGAGGATCTTGACCTCCGCGGGCTTGGAGACCTCGGGGTCCGCCACCACCTGCAGATGCGGGGCGCCTGCCGGATCGGAGGAGGCTGGGACGGTCATTTGTCCTCACTAGTGTTGATTCCGAACGCGTTCTCCCACGCCGCGGTGCTGGTCAAGCGGGCGTGTGCGGCACGGTACCGCTCCCGCAGCTCCGGGAATCGGGCGGCCAGTTCCCGGCGCAGCCGCATCGCCTCGGCGAACAGCTCCCGGGCCTGACGCGGATCACGCTTGCGGTACACCACACCACGCCCGTCGGCTGTGGTCACGGTAACCCCGTCGACCTGCGAGAGCAGGAACCAACGCGCGTCCAGGGTCGGGACGTTCAACTGCGGGCGGTCGTGATGTTCGGTCTTGGCTTTGCGCAGGTTGTGCACCACGCCCTTGCCGAGCCGCACGACCTTCGCCAGCGGATTCGACGGTTCACCGACCGCACCCACATCGGCGCCGCTGGGCAGCGGCAGATCCGTCGAGGAGCCGACGATCACCGCGTCGGGGAATTCTTTGCGCATCGCGGCGACCTGCCCCAGGGCGGTGGGCAGCAGTTCGAACAGCTTGTCCGGCCCGGCGAGGAAATCGCGGATCGCCTGGTTCTGAATGGCGACCGTCGAATATTCCAGGCACAGCAGATGTTTCAGCGTCGCCTTGACCGTGTTCACGATCATCGGGCGGCCGTCGTTGCCGAGGTGCAGGGCCGCGACCACCAGGCGATTGCGCAGGTGGAAATAGGCCTGCCAGTCGATGGCGTCGTCCTTGTCGCTCCACGCCATATGCCACACCGCCGCACCCGGCAGCGTGACCGTCGGATATCCGGCCGCCCGGGCGCGCAGCCCGTATTCCACGTCGTCCCACTTCAGGAAAAGCGGCAGCGGCTGCCCGATCTGCTCGGCCACCACGCGCGGGATCACGCAGGTCCACCAGCCGTTGAAATCGACATCGATGCGCCGGTGCAGCAGTTTGGAATTGTCGCGGTCGCGCAGCGGATATTTCGAGAAATCGTGGTCGTATTCGACATTCGGCGCCGCGGTCCACATCCAGATTCCGCGGTCGACCACCTCGCCCATGGTGTGCAGATGCGAGCGCTCCTGCAGATTCAGCATCTGCCCGCCCACCAGCGTGGGGGTGCGGGAGAAACGGGCGAAGGCCAGTGCGCGCAGAATGCAGTCCGGCTCGATCTCGATATCGTCGTCCATGTAGACGATGTATTGCGCGTCCGTGGTTTTCAGCGCCTCGTACATGACGCGGCTGTAACCGCCGGAACCACCGAGATTCGGCTGATCGTGAATCGCGAGCCGATCGCCGAGAACCGCGGCCGCCTCGGCGAATCCGGGTTCGTCGACGGCCTTGCGATTGCCCTGATCGGGAATGATCACGGCCTTGATCTTCTCCAGCACCAGCGGATCGGAACCGAGGGCCGCGAGGGTGTTCACACAGTCGGTGGGCCGGTTGAAGGTCGGCATGCCCACCGCGATACTGCCCTCACCGGGCGCCTCGATCGGCGCGTACCAACCACCGCTGCGCAATTCGACCGCGGAATCGGTGGTGATGTCGAACCAGATCCAGCCGCCGTCCTCGAACGGCGCCAACTCGACCTCGAATTCGACGGTGGTCACATCGGCCGGTGCGGTGAGCGATTCACGGCCCGCCGCGGTGGTGGCGAATTCGTTACCGCGCACATGGATTCGGGAGCCGTCGGCCTTGGAGCGGTAGACGTCCACCCGGCCGTGCCCGGACAGGTCCAGGCGCAGCACCACCGATTCCAGAATGGTCCAGCGCCGCCAGTAACTGGCCGGCACCGCGTTGAAATAGGTGCAGAACGACACTTCGGATTCGGCGCCGATGGACAGCGAGGTGCGCGTGGGAGCGTGGGCGCGCCGAGCGTTCGTCGCCGATTCCTCCAGATACAGCGTCCGCACATCCAGCGGCTCGCCGGGGCGCGGCAGAATGATGCGCTGCAGCAGGGATTTCGCGCGGGTCTCGGTGCTCATATCCTCGAGGGTCACTTGTGCGGTCATTTCACTTCCTGCATCCGCGGTACGGGCCGGTGGCACATTACTCGGAATCGCCGGCCGTGAGCGGCGCGCCGGATTCCAGATGCGGGCGCAGCACGTTGTCGAAGGTGCTCAGCGCGCTGCCGATGGCCATATGCATGTCGAGATACTGGTATGTGCCCAGACGACCGCCGAAAATCACCTTGGCCGTGGCGGTTTCGTTCTTCGCCCGCTCGCGGTAGGCGAGCAGTTTGGCGCGGTCCTCCGGGGTGTTGATCGGGTAGTACGGCTCGTCGCCGGTCTGCGCGAAGCGGGAGAATTCGCGCATGATCACGGTTTTGTCCTCCGGGTAGCTGTCCCGTTCCGGGTGGAAATGGCGCGGCTCGATGATGCGGGTGAACGGCACATCGGCATCGTTGTAGTTCATCACCGAGGTGCCCTGGAAGTCGCCGGTCTCGAGCACTTCGGTCTCGAAATCGATGGTGCGCCAGCCCAGCTCGCCCTCGCTGTAGTCGAAGTAGCGGTCCAGCGGGCCGGTGTAGACGACGGGCGCGTCCGGATTCTGCGCGCGGATTTCGTCGCGAACCTCGAACCAATCGGTATTCAGGCGCACCTCGATCAGATCCGATTCGGCCATCTTCTCCAGCCAGGCGGTGTAACCGTTGGCCGGTAGACCCTCGTAGGTGTCGTTGAAATAGCGATTGTCGAAGGTGTATCGCACGGGCAGCCGGGTGATATTGCCGGCGGGCAGTTCCTTGGGGTCGGTCTGCCACTGCTTGGCGGTGTAATCGCGGACGAACGCCTCGTACAGCGGGCGGCCGATCAGCGAAATCGCCTTTTCCTCGAGATTCGTGGCGTCTTTGGTGTCGATCTCGGCGGACTGCTCCGCGATGAGCGCGCGCGCCTCCTCGGGACCGAAATAGCGTCCGAAGAACTGCGAGATCAGCCCCAGACCCATCGGGAACTGGTAGGCCTGCCCCTTGTGCATCGCGAAGACCCGATGCTGGTAACCGGTGAACTCGGTGAACTGATTGACGTAATCCCACACTCGCTTGTTGGAGGTGTGGAACAGGTGGGCACCGTACTTGTGGATTTCGATTCCGGTTTCAGGGTCCGCCTCCGAATACGCGTTACCGCCCAAGTGGTAGCGGCGCTCGATCACGAGCACCCGCTTACCCAGCAGGTTGGCGGTGCGTTCGGCAACGGTCAGCCCGAAGAATCCGGAGCCGACGACGATCAGATCGAAGGGAGCTGCGACGGTCACGGGAGCCCAGCGTAGCCGTAGCGGGTCACCACGTCTGCACGCCGTAGGTCTCGCCGGCGGGGATGGTGGTCACGGCCGTGCGCGGACCGGGACGGGTAGCGGAATATCGCCGCGGGGGCCCGGAAGTGTTCACCGCACGGTCACCGGCCGGTCGATGACGGCCGTCCGAGCCACCGGCGGACCGGCCGCTGGGCATGCCGCGAACCCGACCGGGTCTCTGCGGAGGCGACGCACACGCGGTCGTCCGTTCACTCAGTAATAGGGGTATACAGGGGCCGGTGGAACGTGGGTTTTCACGGTTCGGGCCGCGATCCACCGTCCGGTCGAGCTCATCGCGGCGCACACGAGCGTGGGGAGCTCGACCGTGAAGAGCAGCGCGAGCATCACGGCGAACCCCACCACATCGGACTTCTCGACGCCGCCCCCGATCGCGGCGACGACGGGGAAGGCGGGAACTACCAGCATGACCAGCGATGTCACAGCGACGACGATGAATCGTCCGGCCTTTCGCCGGCAGAGCAGAAGTATCGCGCCGACGAGAAACAGCGACGACAGCGAGCCGAAGATGATCAAGGCGACGAGATCCTCCGTCGAGCCGTCTCCGCTCTGGCGATCCTGGCGGGTCGCGATCGCCCCGATGATGGAGAACACGGTCAACGCGATGCCCTGTAGCAGGGCCGACACCCCGGCGGTGATCGCCGTTCCGCCGCCCGGCTTCGGTGGCGCCGGGGCGTAGGCGGGTTGCATATACGGATACGCCACGTTCGCCTTCTCAGTACGGATACGGAGGCTGACCGTAGTAGGCCACCGGCGGATAGGCCGGCATTCCCACGCCGCACCACCGCTTCGCCGAACCGGACAGCGTCAGGCTCAACATCAGCACCGCGAACAGCAGTCCGATGATCGCGCCGATCGATGCCGCGGGCACGCCGTTGGCCAGCGCCATCACGATTCCCGCGAGACCACCGAGCAGTCCGAGCGAGGACAGCACGACCAGCATCACCCGCCCGGCATTCTTGTGGTTCATCAGCATGATTCCGCCGACGGCCCACAGCAGCGCGATCACGCCGTCGATCGCGGCCATGATGTAGAAGATGTCGGCCGAATCGCTGCTGTGCGAACGGTAGGACCCGTAGGAGTGGCTCACACTGTCGGCCGCGCTGAGCAATCCGATGATTCCGAACGCGGCCAGCAGCGCCAGCAGGAGTGCGAAGACTCCCGCGGTGATCGCCGCGCCGCCGCTCGGGCGCGGCTCCTGATAACCGTAGGGCGCGTAGCCCGGCGCCGGATATCCCGCGGGCGGATACCCGGGTGGCGGATAGCCCGCCGGCGGATAGCCGTTCCCCCCGTAGCCGGGTCCGTACGGATAGCTCATCGGCCTCCCCCTTCTCTCGGGCAGGCACTCTACCGCCTGCCGACGACGTCGGTACGAGGTGAACCCGCATCACGCGGGGAAGCCGGCTCACCGGATGTCATCTATCGTCGCGGGGGCGGTTGGCCGATCCTTATGGACGGGATAAAGCCGTGCCCGAGAACGTGGTTCGGTCCGGCAATTCAGTAGGCGACGGTGAAGCGGGTGCGGGTGTGGCGCTGCACCTCGGCCTCGTCGAGCAGGGCGACGGCGAGGTCTTCCATCGAGATGTGCGAGGCGCCCGTGCTGTCGGTGACCAGTTCGTCGGCGCCGACCCGGTAGGTTCCGCGGCGTTCGCCGGGCTCGAGCAGCGCGGGTGGGCTGAGATAGGTCCAGTCGACATCGGTTGTCGCGCTGCGGAACACCTCTCGTTGCGCATGGCAGGCCAGGGCGATCGGACGCCAGTCCGGCGGGAAATCCGGCCGTTGCATGACGGTCGTGCCGGTGCCGGGCACGATCAGATCGCCCGCGCCGCCGACGACCAGCAGGCGGATTCCGGTGCCGCGCAAACCATCCAGCAGTGCCGCGGCCACGTCCGCCAATTCGTATTCGCGCCCGGGTCGCGGCCGCGTCGCGCTGATGACCACGTCGCTACCGGCGGTGGCGTCCTTCACCTGGGCCGGGTCGGTGGCGTCGGCGGTGCGGAAGCTCGCCGCGGCGGGCAGATCGTCCGAACGCTCGCCACGGCCGACAGCGGTGACCTCGTGGCCGCGCGACAGCGCCTCGCGCACGATGCGGCTGCCAGCAGCGCCCGCCGCGCCGAAAACGGTGATATGCAACGTTTTTCACTCCTCGATCGATGAAAGTTGCCGTGGGTCGGCGAGTTCGGGTGCGTCGGTGACCGACGGCGAGAGCGGCTCCGGGTGCTCGGACGGCGGCTGCGCGTGATCGCCCACCTGTCCCAGCACCGTGCCGCCGAGGGCGATCGCCATGCCCAGCACCTGCAGCGGAGTCAGTGACTGTCCGAGCGCGAGCCAGCCGATCACCGCCGCGGACAGCGGACTCAACAGGCCCAGGAAGGCGACCGATGTGGCCGGTACCCGAGCCAGACCGCGGAACCAGAGGGCATAGGCGGCCGCGGTGCCGAGCACGCCGAGATAGAGGTATCCGCCGATGGCCGGAGCGTCCAGCGCGGGCGGCGCACCCTCGGCGATCAGCGCCAACGGCAGCAGCACCACCCCGCCCGCGGTCAGTTGCCAGCTCGTGAACGCCAGCGGGCCGACACCTTCGGGCCGTCCCCAATGCCCGGTCAGCACGGTTCCCGCGGCCATCGATGCCGCACCCGCCAACCCGGCCAGCACACCGATCGTGTCCAGGGCGGCGTTCGCCCGCAGCACCACCAGCGCCACACCGAGCATGCCGATCGCTCCGGCCAGCAGCTTGCGTCCGCTCGGCCGCACCCGCAACAGCACCGCCGCGAAGCCGAGCGCGAACAGCGGTGCGGCCGAACCCAATACGGCCGCCACGCCGCCGGGCAGCCGGTACGCGGCGAGGAACAGCAGCGGGAAGAAGGCGCCGATGTTGAGCACGCCGAGCAGGGCGGCACGGCCGATCCAGCGGCCGCGCGGCAGCACCCGGGTCGCGCCCAGCAGCACCAATCCGGCCGGGAGGGCTCGCATCAGCGCGGTGAACATCGGCCGCTCCGGCGGCAGGAATTCGGAGGTGACGGCGTACGTCGTCCCCCACACCAGCGGCGCCAGACCGGTGATCGCGAGGATCGCGGCGGTCGAACCACGGGCGGTGGCGGCACCTGTCATGACGGTATCTCCTCATTGATAATCTCAACGTTGAGATAATCGGACACCAGAGAGTGTCTTGATGTCAAGTATCTGAACGTTGAGATACTCTGTGCACGGAAGGAGAGCGCTGTGAGCGACGCCGTGGACCGGATCGTCGCGGACTGGGGTCGCGTCCGCCCCGACCTCGACGTCTGGCCGACCCACGTCATCGGCCGGTTGAAGCGGATGGGCCGCCGGCTCGAGCGTGAGATGAAGGAGTTCTTCGCCCGCTACGGACTCGAATACGGGGAGTTCGACGTGCTGTCCACGCTGCGCCGCTCCGGTGGGCCCGACGGCCTCACGGCCGGTGATCTGATCAAAGCCACCATGGTGACCTCGGGCGCGATCACCAATCGCATCGACCGCATGGCAGCCAAGGATCTGGTCCGCCGGGTTCCCGATGCGAGGGACCGGCGAACCATTCGCGTCCAGTTGACCGACCACGGCCGTGACGTGATCGACGAGGTCATGCCGCTGCACGTCGACAACGAGATCCGCCTGCTGTCCGGGATGAGCCGTACCGAACTGGACCAGCTCGCCGACCTGCTCCGGCGACTCTCCGAATCACTGGACGACACCTCGCTGGGTTGAGCGAGGGTGGGCAAACGCCCGGCTGCGTCACATCCGGCGAGCGAGGCGGCAGCGGTCCGCCCCTTATTTGGAAGCCGCTGCGGCCGGTGCGGTTGCGGTGTGGTCCGGCGCCGCGATCCCCGCGGCGGGCGGGCCGACGGGTGATCCGCTCGCGGCAGCCGGAGTGCCGGCCGCGTCCGCCGGGACCGGGCGGGTCTGCGCATCCTGCCCGGTAGGAGCCGGCGGCGGGATGGGAGTCGCCGCCGTCCCCGGCGGGTGGGTGCCGCCGGGAGCCGCGGCCTGCGCTCCGGCGTCCTCCCCCGCGCTCTGGCTCACCTGCGGCGCGATCTGCAGCAGGCGCGCGTAATCGACGATCTGGGCGCCGAGGGTCGGGGTGGCGATGATGACACCGCCCTGGTACAGGCGGAAGGTTCCCACCTTGCCGGGCAGCAACGACTCCGGCCCCATCGGATCACCCAAAGGTCCTGCCGCGCCGCCGCTTTCGGCATACTTCACATCGATGGCGGAATTGCCGCGGACCGCTTGTTCGGGGACCGCCGGCGCGGGTGCGGCCGGAGCCTCGGGCACGGCCGGCGCGGCTTCCAGCTCGGCGGGCGTCGGCCCGACCTCGAGGGTGGTGATGTCGATCGGCTGCCCGCCGCCGGGCGCCGCCGAATACTCCGTGCGCAGGATATGGCCGTCTCGCATGAGGACCTGGCCCGCGGTGGCGTGGACCGCGTCGGCCGCGCGCGGATCCTCCTTGTCGGTGCCGGGATACATCTGACAGTCGGTGGTGTCGCAGGTCTGGGCATACGGGTAGCGATGTTCGGCCAGAGCGTACGAGCGGGCCGCGATCGCCTGTGCCCGTAGCGCTTCCGCACCACCCTTGTCGGCCCAGTCGGCCTGCATCTCGGCCGGGACCACACCGAGCAGATAGTCCTCGACGTCGAGCTGGTTCACCGTCGCCGGCTGCCCGTCGTCCTGCGTAACCCCCAGTGCCCCACGGAAACTCGAGCCGTCGCACACCTTCAGCTGTTCGGCCTCGGGCCGGTCGGGACCCGGGTCGGCGGGGTAGGCCCAGGGGTCGTCGGTGGAACCCTGCCACAGCACATCACCGTCACAACCGATGGTCACCACGACGTTCGCACCACCGTCGGGGGTCGGGGTCAGGTGCGCGGCCTGGCCCGCCACCACCCGCCGGCCGGCGACGGTCAGCCCGGAATCGGAATACACGTCCAGGGTTTCGTTGTCGTAGACGGTGAGTCGCACCCGCACCGTGGTCGGCCCGATCGTCCCGAGCTGGGCGCCCGGGTAATAGTGCGCCAGGATGCCGTCGGCCGTCGCGCCCGCGGTGGCCTGGTCGAACGCGCCGACCTGACTCATCCCGCGCCCGTGCCCGGGACCCGCGGCCGCCTGATAGGCGGCGTTGCGAGTACCGGAACCGAACATCGGCACCGCGAAGGCGACGACGATCCCGCCGGTCACCGGCACCACGACCAAGCCGATCAGCGCACCACGCCGCATCCGCCGGCGACGCAGCAGTCCACCGTGCCGGCGTCGTAGTCGGCTCGTGAATCCGCCCACCACCCCGTCCGCGGGTGTGATGTTCGGGCGATCCGGCGGTGCGGCGCCGGCCCGAGGGACTTCGGTCCGGGTCATCGAACCCTCCTGTGGTGTGCGGACAGCGCCGATCGGCCATCCCGGCGCGCACTCGGGCGGGGGTGAGCCATCGTGCCTCCCAACGGGTTCGGCGAGCCGGGTGGTTGATCGAACGCACCGCTCGCCCGGCATGTCCTGAACTTGCGTGGCTACTGGAAAGTTACATTCGAGCTATCTTAGCTCTAATCCTCAACCAAAGGTTTAGATATGTGGCATTTGGGACTAGTGTGACCATCGATCCGTCAGGAATCAACCCCGCGCGCCACCCTGTTCCACGCTGACGGTCACCGGTTCTACCTGAATGGGAGATGCTCGTGCCGTACCGCCGCCCGAAACGTTCCGTCGTCCTGCCCGTGGTCGCGACTCTCGCGGTTGCCGCCCCACTCGCGACGCTGACACTGCGCGACGCTCCCGGCTATCGCCCAGCGGGCGACAGCGACCTCGCCGCGATACCCGCGCAACTCGCCGAGGTGGCCTTGGCGTCGGCCCCCGACATCGTGTTGCCGCTGCGCGAACTCACCGGATTGAACCTGCCGGATCTGCGGCTGTCCGACCTGCGCAAGCTCCCGCTGCCGAAGTCGATTCCCGTGCCGCCCGGCCTACCCGCCCCGCCGGGCGTGCAGCTACCCAGCGAGATTCCACTACCCCAATTCGATGATCGAACGACCACCACACCGACCCCGACGCCGTACGCCGGACCGGTCACCCCGCAGGCTCCCGCCCCCGCCGCGTCCCCCGCGCACGCCGGCCCCGGCTTCATCGCCGCCCCGCTCGAACCCGCACAGATTCCGGGCACCGACCCGGCCGCGCCCGCCCTGTCCCCCGGTGCCGTACCACCGGATATGGCCGATCAGGTCGGTGCGGAAGTCAAGGAATTGACCAGGGATACGCCCTTCAGCATGGTCGCGCTGACCGCGAAGGAGCTGGCCGACACCACCGCCCTGATCCGCGCCCAGCAGGCCGACGGCACCTGGGGACCGTGGTTCCCGGCCGACCGGGTCGACACCGGTCGCAGCGATCACGCGGCCGCCCCCGCCCGCACCGGTACCGAACCGATCTACGTCGGCGAGACCAAGGCGGTTCAGATCCTCACCACCCACAAGGCGATCGCTCCGGCCGCCGGCCGCTCCGACGATCCGGCGCAGCAGGCGGCGTCGCAACTGTCGGCGGTGCTGATCGATCCCGGCCGCGGCGCGATCGACGACAACCTGACTTCGGTCGCCGCGCCGCTGCCGGGCGGCGGGCCGAAGGTGATCAGCCGCGCGCAGTGGGGCGCCGACGAATCGCTGCGCTGCGAGGAGCCCACCTACGACGACGGGCTGGGCGGAATCACCGTCCACCACACCGCCGGTCGCAACGACTACAGCAAGGCCGAATCCGCCGGCATCGTGCGCGCGATCTACGCGTATCACGCCAAGACGCTGGGCTGGTGCGATATCGGCTACAACGCGCTGGTCGACAAGTACGGCCAGATCTTCGAGGGCCGCTACGGCGGTCTGGACCGCCCGGTCGAGGGCGCGCACGCCGGTGGTTTCAACGAGAACACCGCGGGCGTGGCGATGATGGGCGATTTCGAGACCGCCGCACCCAGCGACGCCCAGCTCCAGGCCACCGGGCAGTTCGTCGGGTGGCGGGCCAAGGTCGCGGGGCTGGATCCCGAGGGCCACACCACCATGTATTCCGAGGGCACCGACTACACGCCGTACGCCGAGGGTGAGGCGGTGGACCTGCCGATCGTGTTCGCACATCGCGACGTCGGCAACACCACCTGCCCCGGCGACGCCGCCTACGCGCGCATGGACCGGATCCGGGAGATCGCCGCGGGGGTTGCCGCCGGCACCGCGCCCGCGGCTCCGAAAGACCAACGCGCGCACGCGGATCTGGCAGCTCTGGCGAATCTGACCACGCAGCTGCTGAGCATGGTCGACAAGAACACCATCGCCACCTACTGGGCGGGACAGGGCGGTCCGGACGGACGCCTCGGTGCCGCCTCCTCCGAACCGACCCCGACCGGGGACGGCGGTCAGTACGCCAAGTTCGTCAACGGATACGTCTACGCGGCGCCCGACGGTTCGATCGTGGAACTGGCCGGCCAGATTCTCGACCGCTTCGTTCAGCTCGGCGCCGAATCCGGACTGCTCGGAACGCCGCTGCGCAACCCGTACCCGGTTCCCGGCGGCCAGCGGGCCGATTTCCGGCTCGGCTCGTTGATCCTCAACACCGCCACCGGCGTGGTCACCACCCTGCTGAAGCATGGTGGCGCACAACCGGGCCCGGCGGGCGAGCCGATTCCGCAGGCACTGCCCGCCGCGGACGCCCCCGCCCCGCAGGCGGAGCCGGAGGCGGAGCCTTCCGATCCGCAAGCGCCCCCGGTGGCGCCGTCTCAGCCCATTCCTGTCGCCCCCGCGGGCTGAGGGCTGGGCCGAGAGTTCGCATCACCCTGCATTTTTCGTGCAAACCTCCGACCGAATGCGCGAAACCTGCTCGAAGCGGCGAGGTTTGCACGATCAGTTCAGGGCAAAGCCAACCTGGCGGACGTCCCTAACTCTCCCACCAGCGCTCGAGCACCCGCGCCACGCCGTCCTCCGAATTGGAGGCGGTGATCTCGTCGGCGGCGGCAAGGGCTTCGGGGTGGGCGTTGCCCATCGCGACGCCGTGGCCGGCCATGCGGAGCATCGGCACATCGTTGGGCATATCGCCGAAGGCCAGGATCGCCGCCGCGTCCACCCCGAGCCGCTCGGCGACCACACTCAGTCCGGCGGCCTTGGTGATACCGGGCGCGGACAGTTCGATGAGTCCGTTGTTGGTGGAGTAGGTGATGTCGGCGCGCCCGGCCAGATGCGGTTCCAGGGCCGACTGCATCTGGGCGCTCGGCGTTCCGCGCAGCCGGATCAGCATCTTGATCGCCGAGGCCGAGATGACCTCCTGCCGCGAGACCTGCGTGTCGTCCGGATTCAGCCAGGCGTGCTCGTACTCGGGCGAGCTGACGAACTGCGGCGTCGCCGCATCGTGCGCACTGCGGCCGACGCGCTCGGCGGCCAGCCCACAGCCCGGCAGTACGCGCTCGGCGAGGTCGGCGATCCACGCCAGACTCTCCACATCCAGCGTGCTGGTGTGCAGGATGCGGTCGGCGGCACTGTCGTAGATCACCGCGCCGTTGCCGCAGACGCACAGCGGAGGAAAGCCCAGCCCCTCGATCACCGGATCGATCCAGCGCGGCGGACGGCCCGTGGCCAGCACGAACGGCACGCCGTCGGCGATCAGCGCGGCCACCGCGGTACGGGTGCGCGGCGTCACCCGTTCCCACTCGTCGAGCAGCGTGCCATCGACATCGGTGGCCACCATCTTCGGCTTCGGCAGACGCGTCACCTATTCCATCCTGCCCGAAATCGCGGCGCGGCTGTAATCGTTTGCCCGCGCCCCGCCTGCGAGCGGGCCGGAAGTGGTGCACGATGTCACCGGTGGACTCGAGACCATTCCCTATGATCAGGGGCTAGTAACCGACCCGAGGGGACCGATGACCGGCTTTCTGCTACGACGTGCGCTCAACTATGTCGTGCTGCTGGCGCTGGCGTCGTTCCTGGCCTTCAGTCTGGCGTCGCTGACATTTCGCCCGCTGGACAGCCTCGAACAGCGCAATCCGCGACCGCCGCAGTCGGTGATCGACGCCAAGGCCCACGAACTGCATCTCGACCAGCCCATCCCGCAGCGCTACCTCACCTGGGTCGGCGGTGTGATGCACGGCGACTTCGGCACGACCCTGACGGGGCAGCCGGTCAGTCAGGAACTGCCGCGCCGGATCGGGGTCAGTCTGCGGTTGCTGATCGTGGGCTCGGTGGTCGGAACGGTCCTCGGTGTGCTGATCGGCGCGGCCGGTGCGATCCGGCAATATCGGTTCACCGATTACTTCACGACGATTATTTCCCTGCTGGTGCTCAGCACGCCCGTATTCCTCTTGGCGACCCTACTGAAATACGGTGCACTGGAAATCAATTCGGCCACCGGTCAGCAGATATTCCTGTACACCGGGGAAACGTCGGCCAATGCCGTACACGGGGTGTGGAATCAGTTCGTCGACCGGTTGCAGCACATGATCGTCCCAACCCTCGGCCTCGCCTTGGGCGCGATGGCCAGTTACAGCCGCTATCAGCGCAACGCCATGCTGGACGTGCTGCAGAGCGATTTCATCCGTACCGCGCGGGCGAAGGGACTCACCCGCCGCCGCGCACTCTACAAACACGGTCTGCGCACCGCGCTGATTCCGATGGCGACCCTGTTCGCCTACAGTCTCGGCGCGCTGATCACCGGCGCCACCTTCACCGAGAAGATCTTCGGATGGCACGGCGTCGGTGAATGGCTGGTCGACGCGATCAACGCGCAGGACATCTACATCGTGGTGACCGTCACGGTGTTCGCGGGATTCGTGGTGCTGGTTTCGGGCCTGCTGTCCGACATCGTGTATGCGATTCTGGATCCGCGAGTGCGGGTCGGATGATCGGGGCGAGACAGTGACCGAAACCGAGATCATCGCGCAGGGCGCGCCGGAACCCGCGGCCGCGGGTCGCCGAAAGCTGGTGTGGCGCAGGTTCCTGCGCAACAAACCCGCCATCGCCGGTGCGTCCGTGCTGATCATCATGCTGATCGGCGCCTTCGCGATTCCGCCGTTCCTGTCCTACGACTATCAGGAGCGCGACCCGTACGCGCTGCTGCAACCACCTTCGCCGCAGCATCTGTTCGGCACCAACGAGATCGGCCAGGACATGCTGGCCCAGACCCTGCACGGTTTGCAGAAATCGCTGATCATCGGCATCTGCGTGGCGGTGCTGACCTCTCTGGTCGCGGTCACCGCGGGGTCGATCGCGGGTCTGCTCGGCGGCTGGACCGACCGGGCGATCATGTGGCTGGTCGATCTGCTGCTGGTGGTGCCCAGCTTCATCATCATCGCGATCTTCGCCCCGCGCACCAAGGGCAGCAGTTCGATTCTGCTGCTGATCGTGCTGCTGGCCGGATTCAGCTGGATGATCAGCGCCCGGATCGTGCGCGGATTGACGATGAGCCTGCGGGAACGCGAATTCGTCCGCGCGGCACGGTATATGGGCGCGTCGACGCGTTCGGTGATCGTCACTCACATCGTGCCGAATATCGCGTCCATCCTCATCATCGACACCACCCTCGCGGTCGGCGCGGCGATCATGTCCGAAACCGGTTTGAGCTTCCTCGGATTCGGCGTGCAGCCGCCGGATGTGTCACTGGGCTCGCTGATCGCCTTCGGCACCAAATCGGCGCTGACCTTCCCGTGGTTGTTCCTGTTCCCGGGTGGTTTCCTGATCGCGATCGTGCTGTGCGCCAACCTCGTCGGCGACGGCCTCCGCGACGCCTTCGACCCCAGTTCCAAGGGGGCGCGGGCGGGCCGCAAGGCCGGCAAGCGGGACAAGGCGCTGCGTGGACAGTCGGCGCGGACCTCCGGTGCCGGTCCGGATGAGCAGTCGGACAAGAGGATTGAAGCGGCATGACCGATCGCACCACCGAATCCGCCGACCGGGCGGACTCGCGCCGCGCTACGACCGCGCCCCTGCTGGAAGTGTCGGACCTGCACGTGTCCTTCCCCGGCGAGGAGGGCCGCATCGATGCGGTGCGCGGTGTGAACTACACCGTCGCCGACGGTGAGGTGCTGGCCATCGTCGGCGAGTCGGGTTCCGGTAAATCGGTGTCCTCGCTGGCCGTGATGGGGTTGCTGCCCAATCAGGCCCGCATCCGCGGCTCGATTCGCCTGCGCGGCAGGGAATTGCTCGGCATGGGCGACAAACAGCTCTCGGCGCTGCGGGGCACGCGGGTCAGCATGGTCTTCCAGGACCCGCTCTCGGCGCTCACCCCGGTCTACCGGGTCGGCGATCAGATCGCCGAAGCGCTGGTCGCCCACAAGAAGATGAGCAAGTCGCAGGCCGCGGGCCGGGCGGTGGAGCTGCTCGATCTGGTCGGCATTCCCGAACCGGCGGTGCGTGCCAAGGCTTTTCCACACGAATTCTCCGGCGGTATGCGTCAGCGCGTGGTGATCGCGATGGCGATCGCCAACGATCCGGAACTTATCATCTGCGACGAACCGACCACCGCCTTGGATGTGACGGTGCAGGCGCAGATTCTCGACCTGCTGCGCAAGGCCCGCGACATCACCGGCGCCGGTGTCATCATGATCACCCACGACATGGGGATCGCGGCCACACTGGCCGACCGCGTGGCCGTGATGTACGCCGGGCGGATCGTCGAGAACGCCCCGGCCGCAGAGCTGTTCAACTCACCGCGGATGCCGTACACCGTCGGCTTGCTCGGGTCCATCCCGCGGATGGACGGCCCGGCCCGCGCGCCGCTCATCCCGATCGTCGGCGCTCCCCCGCCCATGCACGCCCTGCCGCCGGGCTGTCCCTTCGCGCCGCGTTGCCCGGTCTCGATCGACGACTGCCTGGCCGCGGAGCCGCCGCTGCAGGAAACCGCGCCCGCGCACCGGGCCGCCTGCATCCGCACCGCCGAAGTGGGGACCGCGGAACTGTTCGACGCCTACCGCCACGACACCGACAGTGTGGCCGCGGCGGAACCCGCCGATTCGGATGTGGTGCTGCGCGTTTCGGGTCTGACCAAGACCTTCCCGGTCACCTCCGGTGTCGTCTTCAAACGGCGCACCGGTGAGGTGCGCGCGGTCGACGGTATCGATTTCGCCGTGCGAAAGGGACGCACCCTCGCACTCGTCGGCGAATCCGGATCCGGGAAGTCGACGACGCTGAGCCAGATCATGGACCTCGCCCAACCCGAGGCGGGCACGATCGAGGTCTTCGGCGAGGATGTGGCGACACTGAGCAAGCAGCGCAAACGCGATATCCGCCGCAGATTGCAGATCGTCTTCCAGGATCCGTCCTCCTCGCTGGATCCACGTCTGCCGATCTTCGACGCCCTGGCCGAACCGTTGCGGGTCGACGGCCGGTCCCGCGACGAAATCCGCAAGCGGGTACCGGAATTGCTGAAGCAGGTCGGGCTGCGCGCCGAACACGCCGATCGCTATCCGGCCGATTTCTCCGGCGGACAGAAGCAGCGCATCAATATCGCGCGGGCGATGGCGCTGGATCCGGACATGCTGGTGCTCGACGAGCCGGTGTCCTCGCTCGACGTGTCCATTCAGGCCGGGGTGCTGAACCTCCTGCGGGATCTGCAGGCCGAACGCGGGCTGTCGTATCTGTTCGTCTCCCACGACCTTTCGGTGGTCCGCAACCTCGCGCACGATATCGCGGTCATGTATCGCGGCAAGATCGTCGAATCCGGGCCGGCCGAGCAGATTTTCGCGGCGCCGCAGCACGAGTACACCCGCGCGCTGATCGACGCGGTGCCCCTTCCGGTCGTCGCACGCTAGGAGTTCGCCGTGAGGATACGTTCGCGCGCAGTACGTTCGGCTGTTGTCGTACTGTCGGCCGGGCTGGCTGTCGCGCTGGCCGGCTGCGCATCCGTGAACACGACGAACGGGCCCGCGGCCCTCGGAACCACCGACGACATCAATCCGCAGCCGCGCGATGCGGTGCGCGAGGGCGGCAACCTGCGGTTGGCGATCAGTGGATATCCGGCCAATTGGAACAGCCTGTCCATCGACGGCAACGAGTTGGAGACCGGTGAGGTGCTGTGGCCGTTGATGCCGCGGTCATACCTGATCGACGCAACCGGCCAATTGACGATCAACAGAGACTACTTCACCGATATCCAGCTCACCGGCACCGATCCGCAGCAGGTCACCTACACCATCAACCCCAAGGCGGTGTGGAGTGACGGATCACCGATCACCTGGGAGGACATCGCCTCCGAAGCTCGTGCGCTGTCGAGTGTGGACAAACGCTATCTGATCGCGATCAACAACGGGTTCGATCGGGTCGACAGGGTCGAACGCGGGGTCGACGACCGACAGGCCGTCATCACCTTCAAACAGCATTACGCGGATTGGCGCGGTCAGTTCGCCGGAAACGCGATGCTGTATCCGAAGTCGGTCACCGCCGATCCGGATACCTTCAATCGCGCGCTCGCCGAAGGCATCAGGCTGACCTCCGGACCGTTCGTGATCCGCTCCACCGACCGTACGCAGGGCCGAATCGTGCTGAGCCGCAATCCGAAATGGTGGGGCGACACTCCGAAACTGGACACCATCACCTTCAGTGTGATGGATCAGGCCGCATATGCGGCAGCTCTGCAGAACAACGAACTCGACGCCGCACGCCTGAACTCCATCGAGGATCTGGCGACCGTGCGCAGCAGTGCCGAACTGGTCGTACGCCACGCACCGGGAAATCTGTGGCGGCACATCACCTTCAACGGCGCGCCCGGTTCGATACTGGCCGATCCCGCGCTGCGCGTGGCGATTTCGAAGGCCGTCGATCGGCAGGGCATCGCGAATGCGATCGAAAACGGTCTGGTGTCGAACCCGAAGCCGTTGAACAACCACATTTTCGTCCAGGGCCAAGAGGGCTATCAAGACAACAGCCTGCCGTTCGATCCCGCGGCCGCCGCGCGCGAGCTCGATGCACTGGGCTGGAAACAGCAGGGTGATGTGCGGGTCAAGGACGGCCGCCGCCTCGAGATTCGGGATGTGATGTACAACGACCCCACCTGGGTTCGGGTCGCGCAGATCGTCCAGGGTGATCTCGCGAAGGTCGGCGTGAAGCTGATCATCGCCACCCGGCAACGCCAGGGATTCTTCAGCGATGCGATGATTCCCGGTGATTTCGATATCGCCCAGTTCCAGTTCTCGGGTGACGCATTCCCGTTCGGGAGCATCCCGCAGATCTACGCGTACCACCCCGATGACGAGCAGAGCAATTTCGGTCGGATCGGCTCTCCGGAGTTGAATGCGCTGATCGAGCAGACGCTCAGCGAATTGGATCCGAAAAAGGCTGTCGACCTGGCGAATCAGGTGGACCGCAAGGTTTTCGAAGAGGGTTTCTCGCTGCCGCTCACCCAGGATCCCGGCAACTACGGCGTGCGCACCACCGTCGCCAACTACGGCGCTCCGGGCCTGGCCTCCTACGACTACACCAAGATCGGCTTCGTAAGTTAGCCGCCCGTCCCGACGAAAGGAGAACGAGACCATGCGGATTCGTTCGACAATAACCCGGCTCGCGATTCCCGCGGTCGCGTGCGGACTGCTGCTGTCGGGGTGTTCGGGCTCCACGACCGGGACCGGGAGCTCCGCTCTCGGCACGACCAACGACATCAATCCGCACGACGTCGCCGACCTTCGCGACGGCGGCAGCGTGCGGTTGGCGATCTCGGAGTTCCCGCCGAACTGGAACACCCTCCAGATCGACGGCAACAACTACGACATCACCGCGGTGGAACGCCCGATGCTGCCGCAGGCGTTCAGCATCGATGCCGCCGGTGGCACCCATCTCAACACCGACTACTTCACCAATGTCGAGTTGACCGGAACCGATCCGCAGACCGTCACCTACACCATCAACCCGAAAGCGGTGTGGACGGACGGGACGCCGATCACCTGGGAGGACATCGCTTCTCAGGCCGAGGCGCTGAGTGGTCGCAACCCGGAGTACCTGATCGCCAACAACATGGGTTTCGATCGGGTCGCGAAGGTCGAGCGCGGCGTCGACGATCGCCAGGCGGTGCTGACCTTCAGCAAGCACTTCGGTGAATGGCAGGGGCAATTCTCCGGCAACAGCATGCTGTACCCGAAGTCGGTGACCTCGAATCCGGAGGCGTTCAACAAGAGCCTCGTCGACGGCATCAAGGTGACGGCCGGACCGTTCGCCGTCCAATCCACCGACCGGACTCAGGGGCGGATCACGCTGGGGCGCAATCCGAAATGGTGGGGTGCGACGCCGAAACTCGACACCGTCAATTTCAGCGTGCTCGATTCCGCCGCACTGGTACCCGCATTGCAGAACGACGAACTGGACGCGATCGGCATCGGCAGCCGTGGTGATTTGGTGACGGCACAAGGTGTTCCGAATGTCTCCATTCGCCGCGCGCCGGCGCTGCAGTGGTCGCATCTGACCTTCAACGGCGCTCCGGGTTCGATTCTGGAGGATCCCAAGGTTCGGGTGGCCGTTTCGAAGGCCATCGATCGCCAGGGCATCGCGAACGCGATTCAGAACGGTCTGGTCGCCGAACCCAAACCGCTGAACAATCACATCTACCTGGAGGGGCAGAAGGGTTACCAGGACAACGCCCTGCCCTACGACCCCGATGCCGCCGCCCGCGAACTCGACGCCTTGGGCTGGAAATTGCAGGGTGACGTGCGCGTGAAGGACGGCCGCAGACTCGAGATCCGCGACGTGATGTACAACGATCCGTCCTGGGTTCAGATGGCGCAGATCATGCAGCAGAATCTCGCCAAGATCGGTGTGAAGCTGACGATCGACACCCGACCCGGCCAGGGGCTTTTCACCAATGTCTTCCAAAAGGGCGACTTCGATCTGGCCCAGTTCTCCTGGGTCGGTGACCCCTTCCCGTTGGGCAGCATCAACCAGATCTGGGGATACGACCCGAACAACTGGCAGGGCAATTACGGCCACATCGGTTCCCCGGAACTCAACGATCTGATCGAGAAGACCGTCTCCGAACTGGATCCGGCCAAGGCCATCGATCTGGCCAATCAGGTCGACCGCCAGATCTTCGCCGAGGGTCATTCCCTCCCGCTGCTGCAGTCGCCCGGCATCGTCGCGGCCCGATCCAACCTCGCCAACTACGGCGCGCGCGGCCTGGCCTCCCTGGACTGGACGAAAGTCGGCTACCTGAAGTGATTTCCGGTACCGGCCATCCGCTGGCCTATCCGGTTCTGACCACGATCGGCGCCCTGGTGATCTGCATCGCCTGGGCGCCGTTCGCCGATCCGGAACAGTTGGCCATGCTGGCGGCGGTGGGGCTGGTTGTGCTGCTGTACACCGGGTTTCGCCTCGCGGTGGCGTTCGGGGTGGTGCCGTGGCGCACGATTCCGGCCGGGACGTTCCGGGTGAAGCGGGTACGCCAGCAGAACCGGTTGGTCAGCCGATCGTGGCTGGAACTGAGCTCCGGCGGCCGAACCCGTTGGCTGCCGGTCTATTTCGATCCGTCACTCGCCGTCCTCACGGAGTCCGACGCCGACTGTGACGCGGCTGTGGTCGTGCACGGCCACCGCCTGTTCGCCTCCGGAGCGGTCCGCGACCGCGAACCGCAGGGCCGCCTGATCGACAACCCGACCCGCCCCGACCCCGACGGCCCGTCCCACGCCGCCGCAGCCACCCGCCTCGGCCGCCGCCTCCTCCTCGACGCCCAATTCGCCGTCGTCGCCCCCTTCGCCGGCCTGTTCTGGATCTACGTCGGCGGCGGCGGCGTTCCCGCCTTCGCCGCCGCGACGGTGGTCGCTGCGGCTACCGCCACCTGGTTCGCCGCCATCCGGGGATCGGATCCGAGCTGAGGCGATCGAGGGCCGAAGAGCAGCGGTGGCGGCTCGGCATCGAAGCGCTGGGCCCGGGTCAGCGTCTTCACCCTTGTGCGCGTTTGGCTTTCGCGGCGGCGCGGCGTTCCATCTCCTCGCGTTCCAGGACCTTCGCCTGCTCCAATGTCGGTGCGGTGCCGCCCAAACGGGCCGGGACCCAGCGGGCGCCCGGGGGCATGTCGTAGTCCCGTTGCGCGGCGTCGAGCAGTTTCTCCATGCTGGAGCGCAGGGCGGCGGTGAGGTCGTCGGCGTGGTCGACGGGGGCTATGGGGTCGCCTACCTGGATGTGGATCGGGAAGTTGTGGCGGCCCAGTTGTTTCGGGATGTCTTTGGTCCAGACGCGTTGGGCACCCCAGATCGTCATGGGGATGATGGGGACGGCGGCTTCGATCGCCATGCGGGCGGCGCCGGATTTGAATTCCTTCAGTTCGAAGCTGCGGCTGATGGTGGCTTCGGGGTAGACGACGACGATTTCACCGTCGCGCAGGGCGGTGACGGCGCGGGCGTAGGATTCGGCGCCGGCGGTGCGGTCGACGCCGATCGCCTTGCACTGTCTCATGAGCCAGCCGACGATGCCGTGTTCGAGTTCGGCCTTCATCATGTAGCGGACGTTGCGGCCCGATTCGCGGCCGACGAGTCCGACCTCCATGAAGTCCAGGTAGGCCGTGTGATTCACGGCCAGGACCGCACCGCCGGTGCGCGGGATGTGCTCGCCGCCGACGATGTCGATCTTCAGGCCCTGTGCCCAGAAGATGGTGCGAACCAATCCGGTGAGGACGTCGAAAACGGGTTCTCGCGTCATCGGTGACACTCCTGGTACTACCGGGCCGACCCTGCCGTCAGGAGTCGGCATCTCCCGCTTCGGCGGCGCGACGCGCGGCGCGCGCCTCCGCTTTCGCCTTGGCCTCGGCCGCGTCCATCGCGTCGGCTTCCTCCAGTGTCGGTGCGCCGCCGCCCAAGCGGGCCGGAACCCAGTATGCGCCGGGCTCGTGCGGGTAGTCCTTCTGCAGGCCGAGCAGCATCTCCTGCATGGTCGCGCGCACGGTCTCGGTGAGTTCGGCGACCGCCTTCTCGTCCGCCTCCGCGGGCGGGAAGATGGGTTTGCCGACGGCGATCGAAATGGGGGTGTTGGTGCGGCCCAGGCGTTTCGGATGCCCCTTGGTCCAGACCCGCTGCGCACCCCAGATCGTCATCGGGACGATCGGTACCCCGGCCTCGACGGCCATCCGCGCGGCACCCGATTTGAATTCCTTGATCTCGAAGCTGCGGCTGATGGTCGCCTCGGGATACACCCCGACCAGTTCGCCGCGGCGCAGATAGTCGACGGCCGCCTTGTAGGAGTCCGCGCCGGCCCCACGGTCGACCGGGATGTGCCGCAGCACGCGCATGATCGGCCCGGAGATCGGGTTGTCGAAGACTTCCTTCTTCGCCATGAACCGGATGTAGCGCTTCGGTGTCCGCGCGGGCAGGCCCGCGTAGGTGAAGTCCATATAGCCGGTGTGGTTGATCGCGATGACCGCGCCGCCCTGCGCGGGGATGTTCTCAGCGCCCGTGACGTCGAATTTCAGTCCCTGTACGAAGAAGACGGTCCGGGCCAGGCCGATGATCGTCCGGTATACGGGTTCCACAATTCCGCTAGCGTAGTCGCTGTCACATTTTCGCTACCGACCGCCGCACAGAAAACGAGGTTCAGCGCAGTGGAAAGCCCCAATCCAGCATCGCGTGCAGGCGGCCGGAAACCACGAGGGGGTATGGGCGCAGCGCTGCATACCGGACGGGCGGCGCGACGCGGCAGGCGGTTCTCGGCGGTGCGGGCAGGTGGTCTGGCGATCGTGGTCGCGGGCATCCTCGCCGGATGTGATTCGCAGGTCGGCATCGAGGGCACCGACTATCACAAGTCCGAGAATTCCCCCGCGGCAACGCGATCCGCCGCTCCGTCGTCCTCGCGGATCGCCGCTCCCGCTCCGGCAGCGCCCGAACCCGCGGTAGCGGTGGCCCTCGTCACGGCCGATCCTCAGGCCACCGACGCCATGACCCGCTGGGTGACCGATCTGCGGCAGCTCACTCCGGCGGAAATGGCAGCCAAGTGCTGGACGATGGCTCCCCGCAACGTCGAGACGATGTACTCCGACAAGCAGGCCATCGAGGCGGCGCTGGCCGAACCCGGCAGTGACAACGGAACCGCCCTCGTGTGGAAGTCGGCGAGCGGAGCCGCCGACGCGGTGACCGTCGTCGCCGAGCGAACCGATATCGCCACCGGATATGCCTGCCCACGGGTATACCCTGCCGGCACCGAGATCGGTTTCGGCACCGGCAGCGAGGCCCAGACCGCCGACGCCCGCCACATCGTCCGGCGCTATCTGTCCCGCCAGACCGGACATCCGATCGACGCGGCGGACCAGGAAAACACCCATCCGCTGGTGTGCACCGCCGCCACCGCGTGGGATCCGAACGGCACCGGACGCACATCGCGCCCGCCGCTGGCCACGAATGCGGCCAAGCTCACCTCGCCGACCGCTTTCGCCGATCAGTCGCTCAGTTCCACGGCTCTGAACAGCACATACCTGTCCATATCCGCGACGGTCACGGCCGGCGGTGCCCAGCAGGAACGGACATACACCGTGAAAGCGACGGACAACGGATATTGCATCGGCGACGTTTCGGCCTGATGCGCGGGAGCGGGCCGGCCTCGTCGCGATAGCCCGGGGGTAACCGCGAGGTCACGAGATGACAGTGGGCGCGATAGCGATCCGCCTGCCGCTCAGACCAGTTCGGGGACGCGCAGATGCGCGAGGGCGACCTCGAAATCGCCGACTTCGAGCACGTCGACACCGGCTCGGCGGGTTCCTTCGCGGCGCAGGGTGGCGAGTTGTTCGCGATTGCGTTCGACCGCGTCGGCGCTCTCGAAGGTCTCGCACGCGACACCGCGCCCGTTCGCCCGATCGACCAGCAGGCTCGTGCTGCAGAACCCCGGCATCTGTTCCAGTTGCGACGCCACCATGGACTTGTAGGTGTCGATCGCCTGGTCGAACCTGCTGGGATCGTCGGACTTGGCCCAGGTGAGCTGGGCACATGCGCCTTCGGGCAGGCGATGGTCGCGGTGCATGGCCGCGACCTCCCACTGCTCGACCCGCGCCGAATCGGCACCGAGCAGCTGGACGGCGCGATCACGCAGCGAACGCACCCGATCGGCGCTCTCGCGCATCATCTCCTCGGATTCCCAGGACGTCGTCGCGATGCAACGACCGGACTTCCGGTCGACAAGCAACGACATCCCGACACAGCCGGGCATGTTCTCCAGGGCCGGCATCACCTCGTCGCGCATATGCGCGATTCCGGTGTCGATCGCGGAGGTCTTGGCTTGGATAGTCGTAGAACGTGCGTACACGGGTCCACTTCCTCTGTACTCGGGGCAGCGCCCCGGTGGCGCCACCGTGCACCTCCACACTGCGCCGGTCCGACGGCCAAGGCAATAGCTCGGAAATAACCGGTATCGAGGCCTTCGAAAGCGCCCCTCAGGCTGCGCAAGCCCGTTCAACCGCTACCCTGGGTGGCTGGTAGCCGGGTTCAGGAGGGACTTCTTCGTGCAGATCACCAGCGTCGGACATGCCGGATTCCACATCCGCACCGCGGCCGGGACGATCCTCTGTGATCCGTGGGTGAATCCGGCCTATTTCGCGTCGTGGGTCCCGTTCCCGGACAACACCGGGCTGGACTGGGACGAGCTGGGCAACTGCGATTTCCTCTACGTCTCGCACCTGCATCGCGACCACTTCGACGCGAAGAATCTGCTCGACCACGTGAACAAGGACGCCACCGTCCTGCTGCCGGACTATCCGGTGCCGGATCTGCAGCGCGAGCTCGAGAAGCTGGGCTTCCACACATTCTTCGAAACCCAGGACTCGGTCAAGCACACGATCACCGGCCGGGACGGGCACGAACTGGACATCATGATCATCGCGCTGCGGGCGCCGGCCGACGGGCCGATCGGCGATTCGGGCCTGGTCGTCTCCGACCGCGAGACCGTGTGTTTCAACATGAACGACGCCCGGCCGGTGGACATGGACGTCCTGCACGAGCAGTTCGGACATATCGACATCCACCTGCTGCAGTATTCGGGTGCCATCTGGTACCCGATGGTCTACGACATCCCGAGCAAGACCAAGGCGAATTTCGGCAAGCAGAAGCGCCAGCGCGGAATGGACCGCGCGCGCAGCTATATCGAGCAGGTCGGCGCCACCTGGGTGGTGCCCTCGGCCGGACCGCCGGTGTTCCTCGACGACGAACTGCGCTACCTCAACGACGACGGCGAGAACCGCTACTCCACCGACAACGGCAATATCTTCCCGGACCAGATGGTCTTCCTCGAGCAGATGCGCATCCACGGCAATCCCGGTGGGGTGCTGATGATTCCGGGTTCGGTCGCCGATGTGCGCGGGAAGGAACTGGATCTGACCCATCCGTTCGATCCGGCCGAGATCTACGACGACAAGGCCGGCTATATCGAGCGGATGGCGCAGCGCATGGCGCCGGTGCTGGAACGCGAGAAGGCTTCCTGGGCAACCGAAGACGGCACACCGCTGCTTCCCCAGCTCAAGGAGCTGTTCGAACCGATCATGGCGCAGAGCGATCTGATCTGCGACGGGATCGGCTATCCGGTCGGGCTGGTCATGGGCGAGGAAACCGTGGTGCTCGACTTCCCGAAGCGGCTGGTGCGCGGGCCGATCGAGGGAGAAGGCAAGTACCGGTACGGGTTCCGCATCGCCCCGCAGCTGGTACGCACCGTGCTGCGCGACAACGAACCCGACTGGGTGAACACCATCTTCCTGTCCACCCGCTTCCAGGCGTGGCGGATCGGCGGCTACAACGAATTCCTCTACACCTTCTTCAAGTGCCTCACCGACGAGCGCATCGCGTATGCCGACGGCTGGTTCGCCGAGGCACACGACGATTCCGCCTCGACCGAGCTCGCCGGCTGGGAGGTACAGCGACGCTGCCCGCACCTGAAGGCCGATCTGTCGAAATTCGGTGTGGTGGAGGGCAATACGCTCACCTGCAATCTGCACGGCTGGCAGTGGGATCTGGAGACCGGGCG
Source organism: Nocardia kruczakiae NBRC 101016 (assembly GCF_001612965.1). Classification (GTDB taxonomy): domain Bacteria; phylum Actinomycetota; class Actinomycetes; order Mycobacteriales; family Mycobacteriaceae; genus Nocardia; species Nocardia kruczakiae. The sequence continues at coordinate 79,869 of NZ_BDBL01000023.1, read as the reverse complement.
CTGCAAGACGTCCAAGGGGCACGAACTTCGTTCGCGCAAGTTGTGAAAGGGGTGAACTATTCGTGCAAACTCGGGCCGAATGAGCAGATTTCCGCGCAGAAGGCTCAGGTTTGCACGAATAGTTCACCGCCCTCAGCCGGGCGCCAACCGGCTGAGCGACTCCCAGGCTCGATACCCTTCGGAGCGCACCGCAGTGAGTTCGGCGACCTGATCGAAGGAATTGCCGCCCACGATCAGACGTCGCGGCGGATCCTCGAGTTCGACCAGTTTCATGATCACCGGCGCGGCCGAACTCGGCGCCGGCCCGGATTCGTCGCCCCACATGCGTGCCAGCTCCTCGCGCAGTGACTCGTACTGCGGCAGGGCCTCGGTCGCGGTCGTTCCCGCGGTGAACAGGCCGGTGTCGTAGCCGCCCATCTCCAGATTGGTGACCTTGACGCCGAAGGGTTCGGCCTCCATCGCCAGAGCTTCGGTCAGCGAGGCCAGCGCCGCCTTCCCGGCGCCGTAGTAGCCGACGGCGGCCATATCACCGGCGGTTCCCATCGAGGTCACCTGCAGGATGCGGCCGTGCCCCTGTGCGCGCAGCTGCGGCAGCACGGCCTGGACGACCCATACCGCGCCGAAGAAGTTCACATCCAGATGCGCGCGAATCTGGTCCTCGCTCGCCTCCTCGACCATGCCGTAGAGCATGCCGCCGGCGTTGTTCACGACGACGTCGAGCTCCCCGACCAGCGCGAGGGCCCGCTCGACGACCTCGAATACGGCCCGGCGATCCGACACGTCCAGGCCGAGCGGAATCAGCCGATCCGGATGTGCGGCGGCCAGATCCCGTAGCGGTTCGACATCGCGGGCCGTCGCGACCACTCGATCACCGGCATGGAGGGCGGCTTCGGTGAACGCACGCCCCAGCCCACGGGAAGCGCCGGTGATGAACCAGGTCTTACCGGTGGTCATATCCCACATCCTCTCTTAATGAGACGGTCCGTCTCGTCTCGACACAGAGTGCTGACCGCAGTGCGAATTGTCAAGACGATCCGTCTCGTCTCGCTGGAAATGCTAGGGTCGACCGCGTGTCCGATACCGCGAAATCCGAACCGGCCGGCTCCCGGCGCAGCGAGAAGTCGCGGCAGGCGATTCTGACGGCCACGCGTGACCTGCTCTCCGAGGTCGGATATCGGAAGGTCTCGATCGAGGCGATCGCCTCGCGCGCGGGTGTCGGCAAGCAGACGATCTACCGCTGGTGGCCGTCCAAGGGGGCGGTGATCTTCGAATCGTTCCTGGACCTGAGCGACACCGACGGGGAGGGCATCTCGCTGCCGGACACCGGGGATATCGAGGCGGATCTGAAGCTGGTGATGCGGGCGACGGTCGCGGAATTCGCGGATGCGGAATTCGAGAAGCCGGTGCGGGCGCTCAACACCGAGATCATCAACGATCCGGAGCTGGCCGCGCAGTACGACCGGCAGTTGCGACGTCCCGTCGACGACGCCAAGAAGGCGCGGTTACGCAGCGCGCAGGCGGCCGGGCAGGTGCGCGCGGATGCCGACCTCGACCTGATGCTCGAAATGCTGTACGCGCCGGTGTATCAGCGATGGCTGCTGCGATACGGGCCGCTCGACGACGCGTATGCCGATGCGCTGGTGGAGCACACGCTCCGCGCCTTCCGGCCCTGAATCACGAAAGCCGTTCAGGCCGGTGGGTGGTGCGCCCCTGCGCGAGGACGCCGATAGCGGCGGCGAGCAGCGTCAATACGCACCCGACGACGGTCAGCGCCGACAGTCGGGTGCCCGTCGGTGCGACGACATCCAGGACCACCGAACCGATGAGCTGGCCGGACACCGAGGTCAGGCCGAACAGGAGCACCCCGATCCAGCGCACGATCAGCGCCGCCACGGCGATGAAGAAGACCCCGATCGCCCCGCCGAGGTAGAGCCACGGTTCGGTGGGAAAGCCGCTGGGCCGGCCGATCCGTGCGAGTTGCGCCGCCTCCACCACCAGCAGGCCCGCGGTCCCGGTCGCGAAATTGATCGTGGTGGCCGGCACCGGCCCGCCGACGGTCGCCAGCCGTCCGTTGACCGCCTGCTGCCACGCCAAACCGAGTCCCGCCAGGGCGGGCAGTGCGATCAGTAGATAGGCCGCGCCCCCGCCGGAAGCGGATTCGCCGCCGGAGCGCCCCAGCGCGGCCACACCGACAGCCGCGACCGCGAGGGCCGCCGCACCGAGCCGCACCGGCGTCACCGGCGTGATTCCGGCCGGGCTCACACCCAGACGGTCCACGACGAGACCGCTGGTCAACTGGCCGGCGACCACCGCGATCGTGAAGGCGGTGACGCCGATCGTGGCCACGGACAACCCTTGACAGGCAACGAAGAACGCGCCGCACAACCCACCCAGCAGATGCCACCACCGCAGCCGGCCGGCGTGCACCGAGCGGCGTATCGCGGCCAGACCGATGCGCATCCGCCCGCTGAAACCGCTGACGATGAGCAGCAGGATCAGACCGGAGCCGAAACTGATGACCGCCGCGGCGATTCCGTCGTTCAGCCGATCGCCGAGATCACCGTTGATTCGTGCCTGGACCGCCACGCCGGCGCCGCAGCACAGGCCCAGCAGCACCCCGATCCAGCGCCGCACGTCGGTTCGTTCACGGGCTGCGGTCATATCCGCCACGGTAGTGGGTCCGGCCGAGCCGATACCGCACCCCTGATCGGGTCAGCTCCGACGGATCGAGCCCTCGGGATCGAATCCGTTGTTGTCCAACGGGACCCAGCCCTTGGCGGCGAGCTCCCGATCGGTCGCACCCGCGCCGACCAGCCCGCGGTTGGAGTTCATATCGCTGATCAGCTCGGACACCGGATGCGAATCGCTGTAGTGATAGCCCTGGGCGAGCGCGAAGCCGAGTTCGGTCAGCACGGCCGCCTGATATTCGGTTTCCACACCCTCGGCGATGACTTGGAGATCCAGCGACTTGCTCAGCGCCGCAATCACTCCCAGTAGCGGTGGGGCGGGCGAATCGGACCGGATCGCGGCGACGAACGACTGGTCGACCTTGAGAATGTCGCTGGGGATGGTGGCCAATCGGCTCAGCGAGGAGTAGCCGGTGCCGAAATCGTCGATGGCGATCCGAACGCCGCTGTCGCGCAATTGGTTCAGATTCGCGATGGCGGTCTGCGATTCGGCGGCCAATTCGCTCTCGGTGACCTCCAGGACGAGCTGGTCGGCCGGCCAGCCGGTATCGGCGAGGATGCCGGAGACTCGGTCGGCGTAGTTGCTCTCGGCCAATTCGAGACCGCTGACGTTGACATTCAGGGTCAGATCGAGCTGGGCGAAGGTCTGTTGCAACCGGGCCGCATCGGCACACGCGCGCCGCAGAACCAGCTCGTCGAGGTCGGAGATCAGGTCGTATTCCTCGGCGACCCGGATCAGCCCCTCGGTGGTCACGTCGGGCTGGGCGTTGGACGACCAGCGCAGCAGCGCCTCCACGCCGACCGCCTGGGCGCCGTCCTCACCCAGGCTCACGATGGGCTGGTAGTGCACGTCCAGCGCACCGGTGTCGATGGCTTCGCGCAGTTCGACCGCCAGCGGCAGCTGCCGCGACGACTCCAGCACAGTGCGGTTGCGCCCGGCCTGCTTGGCGCGGTACAGACCCACGTCGGCGCGACTGACCAGCAGCGATCCGGATTCGCCGGGCTGCCAGGAGGTGACGCCGGCCGAACATCCCGTGGTGACCGCGGCACGCAGCTGTTCGGTCAGCAGGATCGCGGCCTGTTCGGTGGTGTTGGGCAACAACAGCGCGAACGCGTCGCCGCCGTATCGGGCCAGCACCTGATCCGGGCCCAGCAGTTTCGACCAGGTGTCGCCGACGCGCTGCAGCACGGCATCGCCGGCGCGGTGGCCGAGATGATCGTTGATCTTCTGGAACCGGTCCAGGTCGACCAGGACCAGCGCCAGGCCCTGCCCGGTCCGCCCGGCATGTCCGATGGCGCTGTTGAGCGCGCGATCGAAACCGCGGCGGTTCAGCAAGCCGGTGAGTGTGTCGATATCGGCGTCCGAGGCCATCCGGGTGAGGATGCCGACCACGATGCCGACGCCGACCGTGATACCGGCCGGGATGATGCCCGACCACCAGGGCAGACCCCGGGACGGCACCACCCACAGACAGAGCACGACCGCGAAGCCCACATGCGCCCCGGCCAGCCGCCAGGCGAAGAAGATCGCGGCATCGGCGGCGACGAAGACGTAGAAGGCGGCGAGGGTGATCGCGCCGACGGTGTTCGGGAACCAGTGCACGGCGATGGTGACCAGTACCGTCGCCACCGCGACATAGCCGTGGTGCACCCAGTGCGGCTGGCGCGGGCCCCAGATCAGCAGGCTCACGCCGAGCAACAGCGCGACCGCGGCGGCCGAGCCGACCAGCGGGCGGTTGCCCTCGTCTCCCGGTGCGATGGCAGTGATCAGCAGGCCCAGGACCCCACCCATGACGTAGAACGCCCCGGTGGTCCGAGCCATGACCATTGCCGTCGCCAGCGCCGATGCCGCCCGAACCTGCGTGCGGGTATCGCCGCGAGACCCGAGTCCTCGCACGCCGTCCAGCCTAGACAACGCGGTGCATAGCAGTAGTGACAACCGCCGGATTCGAGGTCGAAGTCACCGCGCCCCGGCCGCGATCATCACCGCGACAGGGCCGCAACCGTCAGCGCGGCGGCTCGAGCACCTCGCGGCCCACGAACGGAACCAGCGCGGCGGGCACCCGGACCGAGCCGTCGGCCTGCTGGTGATTTTCCAGCAACGCGACGATCCACCGAGTGGTCGCGAGGGTTCCGTTGAGGGTCGCGGCGATCTGCGGCTTGCCGTTCTCGTCCCGGTAGCGCACCGACAGGCGGCGGGCCTGGAAGGTGGTGCAGTTCGAGGTCGAGGTGAGTTCGCGATAGGTCTGCTGGGTCGGCACCCAGGCCTCGCAGTCGAATTTGCGGGCGGCCGAGCTGCCGAGATCGCCACCGGCCACATCGATGACCCGGTACGGGACCTCGATCGCGGCGAGCATCTCCTTCTCCCAGTCCAGCAGGCGGCGGTGTTCGGCGTCGGCGTCCTCGGGACGGCAGTAGACGAACATCTCGACCTTGTCGAACTGATGCACCCGAATGATGCCGCGGGTGTCCTTGCCGTAGCTGCCGGCCTCGCGGCGGAAGCACGACGACCAGCCGGCATAGCGCTTCGGACCCTCGCTCAGATCGAGGATCTCGCCCGAGTGGTAGCCGGCCAGCGGGACCTCCGAGGTGCCGACCAGGTACAGATCGTCGTCGTCGAGGTGGTAGACCTCGGCCGAATGCTGGCCCAGGAAGCCCGTTCCGGCCATGATCTCCGGACGCACGAGTACCGGCGGGATCATCATGGTGAAACCGTTGGCGACCGCGCGCTGGGCGGCCAGCTGCAGCAGACCGAGTTGCAGCAGGGCGCCGTAGCCGGTCAGGAAGTAGAACCGGGCGCCCGAGACCTTGGCGCCGCGTTCCATATCGATCAGTCCGAGCGCCTCGCCCAGGTCGAGATGATCGCGCGGAGAGAAGTCGAATTCGGTGGGAGCGCCCACGGTTTCGAGCAGAACGAAATCGTCCTCGCCGCCCGCGGGTGCGCCCTCCTGCACGACGTTCGAGATCGCGCGGTGGGCGCTGTCGAGTTCGGCGTCGGCGGCGTTCTCGGCGGCCTCGGCCTCCTTCACCTTCGCCGACAGCTCCTGCGCGTGGGCCAGCAGCGTCGCGCGCTCGTCCGGGGACGCCTTGCCGACCTTCTTACCCAGCGCCTTCTGCTCGGCGCGCAGGTTGTCCGCCGTCGCGACCGCGGCGCGGCGGGCGGCGTCCGCCTCGAGCAGGGCATCCACCAGCGCCGGGTCCTCACCGCGGGCACGCTGCGAGGCACGGACCGCTTCGGGATTCTCGCGCAGGAATCGGAGGTCGATCATGGGCAATCAGCCTAGTGGGAGGTGTCCACCGCATTTTCTGTGGATCCGGTGAAATCCGAACCGATCGTGGCAGGCCCCGCACGGCGCCTGCCATGATGGACGGCGATGTCCTCCGACGATGGGGCGCCAGCGGCGCCGGAACCGGGAAACGAAGAATCCGACATGCCTCGCCGCAGGCGTGCCGGGGCGAACCGTCACCGCCCGTCGCCGGGCGCCGGGAAACGCTCCGGGGACGGCAAGGCGCTGCATCCGCATCGGCTGCGGTGGGGATTGCTCGCGGTCGCCGTCGGCGCCGTGGTAGCGGCCCTGGTGACGCTGTCCATATCGGGATTTCGCAGTTCGCACGGGCTGGAGGTGCACGATCCCGGGTCGGGCAAGGCGCCCGCCGGCCGCGCAGACGCCGCCTTCGGCTCCGCCAGATCGGGTGACTGCCTCACCTGGACCAGCGCCAAAACCCTGGATCTGACCAAGGTCAACTGCGCCGACAAACATCTGTTCGAGGTGACCGCCGACATCGACCTGAGCAAATATCCGGGCCGCGAATTCGGGCCGGGCTCGGCCTTCCCCGATTCGCTGCGCTTCGGCGAACTGCGCGACGAACACTGCGCCTCGGCCGCGGCCGCCTACCTCGGTGGCCGGCTCGACCCGCGGGGGCGGTTCGTGGTCGGCATGGTCAACCCGGGTGAACCGGGCTGGCGCAACGGCGACCGGACCATCCGGTGCGGATTGCAGTTGGTGAGCGCCACGGGTAGCGCGACGCAGCAGACCGTGGGCCGGGTGCGCGACAGCGACCAGTCCCGCGTCTTCGATCCGGGCACCTGCATCGGCATCAATCAGAATCTGCCGACCAACGAACCGGTCCCCTGTGGTCAGCCGCACGCCTACGAGGTGATGTCGACCGTCGATCTCGGCACCCACTTCAACGGCGGCCCGCCGGCGAATGCCGATCAGGACAAGTTCATGCAGGACGAATGCGCCCGCGCCGCAGGCGATTACCTCGGCGGTCAGGACGCGCTGATCAACAAGACGCTGACCATCTTCTGGGACAACCTCGACGCCCGCAGCTGGCTGGTCGGCAGTCACAAGCTGAACTGCCTGGTGGGCAAGGGCTCTCAGGACGGGTTCGCGACGATCACCGGATCCGCCAAGGGCGATGTGCTGATCGACGGCCAGGCCCCGGTGCCGCCGCCGAGTTCCGGGCGTTCCACCCCGGCACCGCTGCCGGGCGCGGCGCCCGCGCCGATTCCACCGCAGCGCTGACACCATGCCGGTGTCGATGTCGGAGAGCCGGTTCGAGGAACTGGTCGGCGATGCGCTGGATACGATTCCGCCCGCGCTCGCCGCGGCGATCGAGAACGTGGTGGTGCTGATCGAGGCCCGCGATCCCGAGGATCCGCAACTGCTCGGGCTGTATCACGGCATCGCGCTGACCGACCGGGTGGACAGTCAGTACGGCGGCGCGCTACCGGACACCGTCACCATCTACCGCGACACGATTCTGGAAATGTGCGACGACGAACGGCAGGTCGTCGAGGAAGTGGCCATCACGGTGATCCATGAGATAGCTCACTATTTCGGGATCGACGAAGAACGGCTGCATCAGCTCGGTTGGGGCTAGTCTTTACGCGCGTAGCGGGTAAAGTCGAATCGATTCGTGACTCGAGGGAACCGAACCGGGGGCCGTCGCGTCCAATCATCTCGTAGGGGGAATTCTCGTGGTTCCACCGACGGGTCTGCCGGATCCTCTGTGCCGGAACAGCACTGGGCTCGGGCAGCCTCGACACTTGCACAGCCGCCACAAGAAGGAGTTCGAGTCATGGTTGGTTTGCTCGGTGTACAGCCCGAAGTCGTGCTCGCGGCCTCGGCGGAACTCGATCTGCTCGCCGAACGTCTCACTGCTGCCGCCGCTTTGAGCGGCCCGGCCACCCACGTCGTCCCCGCCGGCGCCGAAGAGGTGTCCGTCGCCGCGGCAACCCATCTGAACGAGGGCGCGCTCAGCCATGACCGCGCGGCCGCGCAGGCCATTCTCGAATTGCACCACGCGGCCGCGATCCTGCGTCAGCAGCTGGCCTCGTACATCGCCGAGGACGCGATCAACGCGGCCGGCACCGCCGCGATTCAGTTCTGACCGGCGCGATCCTTCACCACACCATTCGTTCAGGGGAGAGACAATGACTGCAGGGATCACCGGAATCTATTGGCTGCCGCGGCTCGCCGAGGGCAACTCGAGTCTGCTGACCGCGGGTCCGCACGCCGTTCCGGCCGCTGCCGCGGCCACGGCATGGGGTGGTCTCACGGCGGCGTGGGTCGACGCGACCGCCACCGTCACCCGGGTCATGGCCGAACTGGGTGTCGGCATGGTCGGTCTCAACGGTGCCGTCGCACTGACCAAACTCGCCGGCTTCACCGGCTGGGCCGAACAGCAGGGCATGCAGGCGGCGGCGATGGCGGCCAAGGCCTCCGCCCACGCCACCGCCAATACCGTTGCCACCCTTGCCATGCCGAGCCTGCCGGAGATCGCCGCGGTGGACGCCGCGCGCGTCGCGGCACATGCTCACGGCGGCGATCTGGACGGCAGCGCCGAGGTGGCGGAAGCCGCCAAGGCCGCCCTGGATGTGCAGGCCGCACTGGTCATGGACACCTACGAATCCACCGTCGAGGCCATGACGGCGACTCCGGCCGAGTTCCTGACGCCGCCGCCGATCGCGGCGGGCGCCGGGGTGGCCGACAGCGGCGCCGAGGCGGCGTCGCAGAACACCACCAGCGACCCCGTGCAGACGGCCATCGGTGTGGCACAGGCGCTCGCGACCGATCCGGGCGTGATCAGCGCCGCCACCCAGGCGGCCAATGTCGCCGGATCGGTGGCGACGACGGGTGTGTCCACGGTGGGCAATGTCGCCGGTACCGCGATCGCCGCGGCGACCAGCCAAGCCGCGCCCGCCGCGAGCATGTCGCCGATGATGATGGGCGGCATCGGTGGAGTCGCCGCCGCCGGTGGTGCCGCGGCCGCCACGCGCGCCGTGTCCTTCGGTGGCAGCTCCGTCGGCATCGGCAACGGCGCCGGCACGCTGCAACTCCCCGAGGGCTGGGGCGCCGGCAACGTGATCGGCGCTCCGGCCGCGACCGCTCCGGTGGCGGAGACGGCACCCGTCGCGCAGATGGGCGCACCGGCTCCGGCCCGCGCGAACAACGCCGCCGGTAACCCGCTGCTGGGCCGCCAGGTGGACAGCGACGACGACGAGGGCGAGCACCAGGGCAACGACTACCTGCGGGGCGAGCACTTCGCCGACGGCCGGGTCATCGCACCCGGTGTCATCGGAGCAGACCCGGCCGCCGGAGCGCGCTAAGTGACCGTGCTCGGCGCCGGCCGCGGGCCGTCGATGCTCGAGTCGGTCGTGTTGTCGCTCGACGAGATGCAGTTTCTGCTCGAGAAACTGGAGATCGACGAGGTGCCTGTCGTACTGGATGCGAGGGGCCGCTACGACAATGTCGTCGACCACGACCGGGCGATGACCGCGGCCGCCGAATCGCTCACCGCGCGTGACCTGCTCGTCGACGGAGTCGTGCATCACGACCTCGAAGACCGGCTGCGCGGGCTGTACCGCCCGCACTGGGTGATCTCGATGCGCTGGTACGTCGGCGACCGAGTGAACCGATTCTGCCTCGCCAAGGGCGACGACATCGATGTCGTCGCCCTACGCGGGCCGACTTCCTACAGCATCGACGAGGCGGGACACGACCTGCCGGGCACGATCATGGCGGCGCTGGGTCCGGCGGAGGCGCTCGAACTCAGCGGAATGAATGTTCTCACCGAGGAACTCAAGCCGATTCTCGGTGATGCCGGGGATGCCGCGACCACCGCGCGGCGCCTGGAGCGAGTGGGGCGGCCGCCCCGCGACGCGCAGGCGCTGGCCTCGGCGCTGGTCGAAATCCATTCGCACGCTTCGATCGTCGGCGTCGTGTACAACGACGCCAGTCGCGACATCTCCGACGGGATGATCGCGGTGTACAACACCCGCAACGGGCGATTCATCGGCGTCACCACCCGCTCCGACGACGAGGTCATGTGGACCTCGCTGGCCAGCGGGACACCGGGCCGATTGCGCACCGCGATCAAGGACCTCGTCGACAAGCTTCCGCTCCGTGAGGATTTCAAGCCGGCGACGCCCGGAATCGGCTAACCCATCGGGTCGTCGGCCTTCGGTTCGACCTTGTATCCGAACGGCGGGGTGTAGCGGCCCCAGCGGACACAGGTCCAACCGCCGTCGGCGGTCGGTGCCAGCTCGATGGTTTCGGTGTTGTCCAGATGGTTGTTGGTCGTGAACGGCGGGGCGACGCCGGTGAGTTCACGGGCCGCCAGTCGCATCGCGGCGCCGTGGCTGACCAGAAGCACGTCGCGCGATTCCGAGCCGGGGAGCAGGTAGTCGTCTCGAAGTTGTTCCAGCACGGGCAGATACCGCTCGAGGACCTCCTCGCCGGATTCGCCGCCGGGCAGTCGCGTATGCAGTTCACCCAGATGCCAGGAACGGTAGACCCGCTGGAATTCCCGATGCGCCGCATCGGAATTCTGCCCCTCCAGTTCACCGACCTGCACCTCGTACACACCGTCGGCCACCTCGGCCGCCACACCGGTCACCGATTCGATATGGCTCGCGGTCTGCTGGGCACGCAGCGCCACCGAGGAGTACAACCGCACCGGCGGCACCGCGAGCCGCGCGGCGAACGACTTCGCTTGCGCCACACCACGTTCGGTCAGCGGTAGACCCGGTACCCGGGTATCCAGAAGTTTCGCGACATTACCCTCGGTCTCGCCGTGACGGACCAGCACCAATCTGCCGGAACCGCGGACGGGATCGCGGTTCGCACCGGTTTCGCTCATGAGGCGTCCACCCCCTTTTTCACATCGTCCAACCAGGCCGCCGCCGGCTCGTCGGCGGGCGGCGGCGAACCACTCGGTGAACTGGCCGGCCAGGAACCCAGATAGCGGATCCGCCCGGCGGTCCGGTGCAGCGCCTTGAGGGCCTCGGCGACGGCGGTGTCGTCGATATGGCCGACACAGTCCAGATAGAAGCGATAGGTGCCCATCCCGGTGCGCGTCGGCCGGGATTCGATGCGGGTCAGATCCACACCGCGCGTGGCGAATTCGGCGAACACCCGCATCAGCGAACCGGGTTCGTTCGCCAGTTCCAGCACCACCAGCGAGGTGCGGTCGGCGCCGGTGCGGGCCGGCGCCTCCCGTGGTGGGGTGACGAGCACGAAACGGGTGATGGCCTGGTCGTGGTCGGCGACGCCGGTGGCCAGTTCGATGAGGTTCAGCCGCTGACCGGCCAGGGTGGTCGAGACCGCGGCGTCGGCATGACCGGCCACCACATCCTCGGCCGCGGCCGCGTTGGAGGCCGAGGTGTACAGCGTTGCCTGCGGTATCCGATCCGCCAGCCACAACCGCACCTGTGCGGCCGCCACGGGATAGGCCGCGACGGTACGCACCCGTGACAGCTCCATTCCGGGTTTCGCCACGATCGTGAACGCCACGTCGAGCTCGGTTTCGGCGATGATCTGGAGCCGCGGGCCCACCGCGAGCGCGTCCAGGGTCGCCGAGATGGAACCCTCGACCGAGCTCTCGATCGGCACCACCGCGCCGTCGGCCGCACCGGACCGGACCATCTCGAGTGCCGCGCCCTGACTGGGTGCGGCGATCCGCTCGACCGGCTCGTCGAAGGCCCCGTCCGATTCGAGTCGGGCCAGGGCCATCTCGGTGAAAGTTCCCGACGGTCCGAAATAGGCGATACGCGGCACGGATACGACATTACTGGCAGTTGGCTGCGCGCTCGCCGTTTGTGCGTACCCAGCGGTAACAGCCCAGGTCGGGGCCGGGCTCGATCAGGAGGTCAGCACCCGCAGCGCCGCCGTCACCGACTCCACCTGTTCGGTCTCGACGGCCAGCAGCACCTCGCGCAGTGCCTGGACGGCCGGCGCGGACAGGCCACGCAGGAAATCGATATCGGGGCTGGTCAGCGCGGTCCGGATATTCTCGCCGCACAGCGCGGCCACCGTCGCCGCGACGATCGCCACCGCCCGCTCACCCGAGCCCGTCGCGGCGACGAATCCGGTATCGGAATGTGCTACGCCGACCAGGAATTCGGCGATGCGCTCATCGGGCAGGGTCAGATCGAGTACCGGCGCCTGGGGATTCGCCGAGGGCGGCCGGACCAGTCCGTCCACCAGATCGGACGGGCCCGTGCTGGGCACGCTCAACGACAACAGAACGGGTTCGGAAGCGGGCGTCGAATCGTGCGGCACATTTCCACCGTAGCGAGCGCAATGCTTGCGTAACCACGGGCCGTGACTTAGCTTAGGTTTACCTAATTATCCGTCCGTATCCGTCCCGGGTTCGTCACTGGAGGTCTGTATGCGCCGCACGATCACGTCCGCCGCTCCATCCGCCGCGGAGCGGATCCGCAGTGCGTGCGCCCATGCCGAGAGTTCCGTCCTGGCCCTGCCCGGCACCGATCCGATTCCCACGACCGTGCACCACCTGCGCGCGTGCGGTGATGTGGTCGTCGCCGTCGCGCGCAACTCGGCGGCGGTCGCCGCCGCGGCGGCCGAGGTCGGTTCACCAGGTGTGCTGGAGCTGACCGACCACGCACCCTTGGCGTTACGCGAACCCGTGCGTGCGCTGGTCTGGTTGCGCGGGCGCGTGCGGGCGGTACCCGGACATGCCCAGCGCGCCTTGGCATCTCAGGTCGCGAGCGAATATCCGCATCCCGGCCTGCTCGATGTCGGCCATACCAGCACCCTGCTGCGAGTGGTGCTGGAATCGGCCGTCGTCGCCGACTCCGCCGGCGCCGAATCGGTCTGCCCGCACGATCTGCGCAGCGCCGACGCCGATCCGTTCTGGGAGCTGGAAGCGGCCTGGTTGCAGCATATGGACTCCGATCACGCGGATGTGATCGCCCGGCTGGCCCGCCATCTGCCGGTCCGGCTGCGCGGCGGCTCGGTGCGGCCGCTGGCCATCGACCGCTACGGCGTCACGCTGCGGGTCGAGGGGCCCGACGCCGATCACGACGTGCGCCTGCCCTTCCACGCGCCGGTGGACGACGTGCAGCAGTTGAGCCGCGCGGTGCGCATCCTCGCCGGCTGCCCGTTCTTCGATCGCATGCACGGCTCCGATCGCTCCGCCTGAAACAACTCCCGCCACGGCCGGATACGCGGCATGCGGCCGACCACCCCTAGATTGTTCCTATGGTTCCGGCCGATCGTTTCGCAGCTGCCTGGCCCGATCCCGCTGCGGAGCGCGACCGGTTCGCGATCCGGGTGGAGATCGCGATCGTCCTGGTCGTCACCTTCGGGACGAGCGGGGCCGGTGCGGCACTGTCGTTGCTGGAAAGCGCGCTGGCACCGGGCGGAATCGGTGGTCAGCAGGTCGCGCTGAATCCCTCCCGGGCCGCCCAGTCGACGATCGATCTGCTGTTTCAGCTGTTGAGCGTCACCCGCCTGATCGGCTGGGGTGCGCTGGGACTGTATCTGTTGTGGCGCAGCGGAATCGGGCCGCGACCGGTCGGGCTGGCGCGGATCCGGTGGCGTGGTGATGTGGTCCCCGGTGTCGTCCTCGCCGCGGTGATCGGGCTGCCCGGACTGGGTCTGTACCTGGCCGCCCACGCGCTGGGCATGAGCGTGACGATCGTGCCCAGTTCACTGCACGACCACTGGTGGCGGTTGCCGGTGCTGGTGCTCTCGGCCGTGGCGAATGCCGTGGCCGAGGAGATCGTCGTCGTCGGCTATCTGATCAGCCGGCTGCGCACGCTCGGCTGGTCGGAGAACCGATCGCTGGCCGCGTCGGCGCTGCTGCGTGGCAGTTATCACCTGTACCAGGGGCTGGGGGGAGGCCTCGGCAACCTGGTGATGGGGGTGATCTTCGGCCGGTACTGGCAGCGGACCGGACGGCTGTGGCCGCTGATCCTGGCACACGCGACGATCGATTCGGTGGCCTACATCGGCTACACCGCCCTGCACGGCCACGTCTCCTGGCTGCCGTGAGATCGCGCCGACCTGCGGAAATCGGCCACGTTCAGCCCTGCGGACGCATTGTGCCGACCGGCACAACGCCCCGGTCAGTACCATCTCGGTGGTGAACGGCGACGACCCCCAGCAGTATCCGCGGACCCGCCGGGTGCCGCCGCCGGCGGGCCCGGACGGTCGACGCATGCCGCCGCCGGACCGGCACGGGCACGATCCGCGCGTCCCGCCCGGTTCCGGGCGGCCGGTACCACCCGGCTCGGGCCGCCCGCCGCATTCGGGCCGTCCTCCCGGTTCGGGACGGCCGCTACCCCCGGGATCGGGTCATCCGCCCGGACGTCCACCGATCGAACCGACCCAGGTCATTCGCCGCGACGGCAACAATCCGCCGCTGGCCTGGTCGCAGGTGCCGAGCAGCCCCGCGCGGCCGCGCGGCAACCCGCCGCCCTACGAACACGGCGGCGAGCCGCCCACCCACGCTCCGACCCAGCGCCCGGTGCCGTACCGGGAAGCACCACCACCACCGCCCCCGGCACGTCCCCGCCGCACCGAGCGCCCGCCGCGCGAACCCCGTGCGCCGCGGGCCCGCCGGAAGCGGCATTGGGGCAGATGGTTGCTGATCCTGCTGCTCATCGTCATCCTGCTGCCGGTCGCCGGGCTGATCTATCTGGATCGCTCACTCCACCGCGTCGACGCACTGGCCGCCTATCCGGACCGCGTCGCGCAGACGGCCGGTACCAATTGGCTGCTCACCGGATCCGATACCCGCGTCGGTCTGACGCCGGAACAGGAGAAGGAACTGTCGACCGGCGACAGCGCCGACGCGGGCGGTGAGCGCAGCGACACCATCATGCTCGTGCACATCCCGAAATCGGGTGCGCCCACCGTGGTGAGCCTGCCGCGCGATTCGTATGTGAGCATTCCGGGCGTCGGCAAGGACAAACTCAATGCGGCGTTTTCCGCCGGTGGCCCGAAATTGCTGGTGCAGACGGTCGAGAACGCGACCGGCCTGCGCATCGACCATTTCGCCGAAATCGGATTCGGCGGTTTCGCCGGCATGGTCGATTCACTCGGCGGGATCGATATGTGCCTGCCCGATGCGATCGACGATCCGAAGGCCGGTATCGACCTTCCGGCCGGATGTCAGCATCTGTCCGGCTCTCAGGCACTCGGGTTCGTGCGGACCCGCGCCACCCCGCGAGCGGATCTGGACCGCATGAACAATCAGCGGCTGTTCCTGTCCGCGCTGCTGGAGAAGGCGACCAGCGCGGGTACGCTCGCCAACCCGTTGAAGGTGTGGCCGCTGGCCCGCGATGTGGCCTCCTCGATGCAGGTCGACAACGGCGATCACATCTGGGATCTCGGCCGGTTGGGCTGGGCGCTGCACGGTAAGACGATCGCCACCACCGTGCCGATCGGCGGCTTCATCGACGAGTCGGGTTCCGGCAACGTGCTGCTGTGGGACAAGGATCGGGCGAGCCGCTTCTTCGATGCGCTGGCACACGACCGGGCGGTCCCGGACGATCTGCTCACCCGGTAGCGTCGGGGTATGTCCGGTACCGGCCCCTTCCCCGACCTGCTGCGCGCGCAGATTCGACGCGAATTCACCGCCTCGCAGCAATATCTCGCCGCGGCCGTCCATTTCGACGCGCAGCGGCTGCCGCAGCTGGCACGTATCTGCTATCTGGGCGCGGAGGACAAACGCGCCCATGCCCTGCGGATGGTGCGGTATCTGCTCGACCGGGATGTCGCCGTCGCGGTCACCGGAACCGACGAGGTGCGCTCGGATTTCGAATCCCCCTCGGCCACCGTGGAATTCCTGCTGGCTCGGGAACGGGAACTGACCGATCACATCACCACGCTGACCCGCACCGCCCGCGATGCGGGGGATTATCTCGGTGAGCAGTTCATCCGCTGGTTCCTCGAGGATCAGCTCGCGGAGGTCGCGCGGCTCACCACCCTGACGGCGGTGTGCGAGCGAGCGGCGGGCAATCTGTTCGACATCGAGGAGTTCGTGGCGCGCGAGATCCCGGCCACACGCACGCCCGACGCCTCCGCTCCGAAACCGGCGGGAATCGCGCGGCGATGAAAATGCGAGGGCGTCCGAAATCGCAGGCAGCCGGCGAATTCCGAAATGCGGCCGAGCCGCTCGGGTAAGGCGCCGGTAACTAAGGCAATACTTGCCTCATTAAGGGTGTACTTGGATGACAGCCGCACTTGACCAGCACTAATGTCGGGCCCATGTCCAGCCACCCCGATTCCTCGCACAGCAAATTTCACGCCCTGCTCCACGATCAGATCCGGCATGAATTCAATGCCGAGCACCAGTACATCGCGATCGCGGTGTGGTTCGACAATGCCGATCTGCCGGTTCTGGCGAAGCACTTCTACGCCCAGGCCATCGAGGAACGTAATCACGCGATGATGATCGTGCGGTATTTCCTCGATCGGGACATGAGCGTCGAACTGTCCGGCGTCGACGCCGCGCGGTCGCAATTCGAGAATGCCCGCGAGCCGATCCAACTGGCGCTGCAGCAGGAGAAGACCGTCACCGAGCAGATAGTCCAATTGGCCAGCACCGCCCGCGAGGAGGGCGATTATCTGGGCGAACAGTTCATGCAGTGGTTCCTGAAGGAGCAGGTCGAGGAGGTGGCGCGGATGACCACGCTGCTCACCGTCGCCGACCGGGCCGGATCGAACCTGTTCGACCTCGAGTATTTCGTCTCCCGCGAGATGAGCGGTCCGAGCGATGCTTCCGGGGCGCCGGCGGCGGCCGGCGGAAATATCTGACGCGAGAGATCGACGAACTCGGCCTGCCGTCCGGCGGGCCGAGTTCGTCGTATGCAGCCGGTGCGGAACGCTTGTCCCGCAGTGGGTTTCGCTAGCGCAGCGTGACCTGGCGCGAGCGCAGTCCGTCGCGCGAGCGCCGCTCCTCCGAGCTCAGCGGCGCGTCGGAGGCCAGCGCCTCGGCCAGGCGGGCACCGAATTCGTGTGCGGGGGTGACCCATTCGCTCGGGTGCCGTTCGCGATCCAGATCGAAGACCGGCACCAGCAGGCCGTGCGTGCGGAACGAACCCGCGAATCGAGAGCCGTCGCCCAGGTGCAGCCCACCCGCGGCGTGCACGCGTGCGAGGGCCAGCATCAGGGCGTCCTCGTCCTCGGGCCGGACCCAGCGCAGATGCGCCTTCTCGCCGGCGTCGACCCACCAGGCCGCGCCCACGGATTCGGCGCCGAGGGCCAGCCGGTCCGACGGCATGATCGCCTGATCGGCCTGGTCGATGGTCGCGGCGACCTGCGGATCCGGCGTGACGCCCTCCGGAACCCACCACTGGAAGTTCTGGTGGACGGTCAGATCCAGATTCGCCTTGGGGTCGATGACCTCCGACAGCGGGGGCACCGCGTCCTGGGCGGCTTCGCTTGCCGCGGTGAGCGATTCGCCGGGTTCGGCGGCCTGCGTCCACAGAATCGCGGCGGCCAGATCGGCGGCCGGATTGTCCGACTGGACCTGCACCTGCGCACCGACGAATCCGGTCGGCTCGTCACCGGCGCGAACCAGGGCGGCGACGGCGCCGGGCAGCACGGTGGCCAGCGTCACCGGGCGCTCGGCGGAGACACCCGCGGCCAGATCGAGGGTCGCGGTCGCCGACGGGACGAATTCGCGGAGTGCGACCAGGTCGCATTCGGCGGCCAGCCCGGCGAAGGGGCGCGTCACGGCCGAAGCGGCCTGCTGTTGCGCCGCACGACGTTCGGCGAGGCGCTGGGCCCGATTACTGTCGGGCTTGGGACTGTTGCGCTTGCTCTTACCCACGAACGCAGAACCTACAGGTTCCCGCGGCCACCGCTGCGCAGGGGCGCACCGAATTGCCGCGGAAGCGCGGACGGAATCCGCCGCGGAGGGCGAACCGATTCCGCCGCCGGGATTTCCCGTTCGATCAGATTCCGTCCAGCACGTTCTTGGTCCGGCCGGGATGGTTGGTCGCGACCCAGCTGACGCCCAGTTCCGCGCACAGTTCGACGTCCTGGGGATCGTCGACGGTCCAGCAGTAGGTGGCGCGTCCGGCGGCGGCGGCCTTGTCGACCAGTTCCGGATGTTCGCGCAGGGTTTTCACCGACGGGCCGACGGCGGTGGCACCGACCGTCGTCGCGGCGCTTCCGCCCAGATACCGCGAGGATTCGCCGAGCAGCACGGTCGGCAACAGCGGCGCGGCCCGGCGGATCCGCCACACCGCGGTGGCGGCGAACGACATCACGACCGCGCGGGAATGGTCGGCCGAGGCCGGTGTGGCGATGCCGAAGCGCTGCAGTTCGGCCAGCACCTTGTTCTCCACCAGCGCGCCGTAGCGGACCGGATGCTTGGTCTCGATGAACAGTTTGGTCGGGCGGCTGCGCCAGTCCAGTACCAGCGTGATCAGCTCACTCAGCGTCAGCACCGGTGCGGGGCTGCCGTTGCCGCCGAAGTCGAGATCCCGCAGCTCGTCGAGGGTCATCTCGCTGACCAGGCCGGTGCCGGAGGAGGTGCGGTCCACCGTGCGGTCGTGCACACAGACCAGATGACCGTCACGAGTCAGCCGGACATCGCATTCGACACCGTCCGCGCCCTCCTCCAATGCCAGCTCGTAGGCGGCGAGGGTGTGTTCGGGACGGGTACCCGACGCACCCCGGTGCGCGACCACGAACGGTGCGCGATTGCCCTGGCTCACTTGGCCATGACCTCCTCCTGTTCGACGCGCTCCGCCTCGGTGTTCTCGGCGCCGGTGCTCTCGGCTTCGGTGTGCTGCGTTTCGGCGTTCCCGGCGGGCGCCCGGTCCGCGGTTTCCACCGCGCCGACCGGATGGACGGGCTCGATCACCGGTACCGCCGGACCGGCCGCGGGCAACCAGCGCTTGGCCGTCCGGATCCGGCCGCGCAGATCACGACCCTCGCACATCCGCAGCACCCACAGCGACAGCACCGCCGCCGCGACCGCGACCAGATCGGTGTAGACCGTGAAGATCACACCGTCGGCTTGGCCCTGCAGCGTATCGGCCGTGCGCCAGAACAGCGACGCAATGACCATCACACCGTTGAGAACCCAGACACACCACCAGATCCGGACCGCGCGCAGCGTGCGCGGGTCACCGCCGAGCTGGCGAGCCAGTTCGGTGAGGAAAACACCCGGCCAGACCAGATTGACCACCGGAATGAGCCCGCCGCACAGCAGCGCCCGCAGGGAGCGGGGATCGCGACGGCCGTTTCCGGCGTAGGCGCTGCGGCGAGCACGGACCAGCCAGCCGAGCAGGCCGACCGCGGTGATCAACGCGCAGATCAGTGCGGCGACCGAGGTCGCGTAGACGGTGAGATCGGAGAAGAACAGCAGCAGCGGCTGGATCAGCCGGGTGCGGTTGCGCAGCAGAATCAGATAGCGGCCGAATTCGGCGACCGCCGAGAGTCCGAACAGGATGACGGTGGCCAGCAGCAGACCGGCGACCCGTTCGGTCAGCCAGTGCAGGACGGCCTGGATCCGGTTCCGCGGCGCGGCGGCGAGGTGCGGCGGCCGGTCCCGCAGTCCCCAGCGCGGAATCTCGGTGTAGCGCGGGGTGGCCGGATCGATCGCGGGCGCCGGACGCGGACGTTCGACCCGCGGGCCGCGCCCCGGCGGGCGGGCCACCCAGCGGTAGTTGCGCCGTTCCGGCGGGGCGTCGACGGGCGCCGGTGACAGCAGCACACCGCGGCAGCGCGGACACCAGTGCATCGGGGCGCCGTGCACCGCCCAGCGGGCGCCGCACCGGGCGCAGGGTTGCACGACCGTACTCACCGGGCTGCTCCCCCTTCCATCCAGTCGACCTTCATCATCGGGTGTGCGGTTGCGTTCGTATTCGACAGCTCGTCAGTAGATTTTCGCCTCGGTATCGCCCGCGCCGATCAGGGGGCGTCCGGCCTGCTGCCAGGCGACCATGCCGCCCACGACCTGGTAGACCTCGAATCCCACGTACGCCAGATACTTCGCGACCTCGATCGAGCGTCCGCCCTGACGGCAGACGACGTAGATGTCGGCGTCGTAGTCCAGTTCGTCCAGGCGTGCGGGCACGTCGATCATCGGGATGTGCAGCGCGGCCGGCGCGTGGCCGAGCTGCCACTCGTCTTCCTCGCGGACATCGAGCAGGATCGCGGACGGGGCGCCGGCTCCGGATCCGGCACCCGCCGACGGTGCGGCGTCGAATTCGGCAGGCAGATCCTGGACCGGCACCGAGGGGATTTCGGAGCTCGTCACAATGGACGATCCTGCCACGTCCCCCGGATCGGCGGGGAGACCCGGCAGTCGATCGCCCGGGTGAACTCCAGGTTTGTTCCGGCCATCCTTACCGTGCCGCACACCCCGGGCACACCGACCTGTGTATATCTCACCCCTAGTTATCCACATAATCCACAACCTCATCCACAGGTTGCGACTTGCGAGACCGGTCGGTTCGCATCAACCGATTCCGGAAAACGGAACGGGGGCCGCTCCGGGACTCCCCTCCTCGGTCCCGGAGCGGCCCCCGCCGCCGCCTGCGGGTCTCCTGCGCTGGTCAACGGCGTATCACCGGCCGCTACGAGAGCCCGACACATACTTGGACGGGGCGGCTGACCGATCGGTTCCCTCGCTTCGGCAAAAAAACGACAACACTAGCGAGAAACCGAAATACCGGGCTCGACGGCGGGGAATCGGTAGCCTGACGCTATGGACGCGAGCAGGGCGTTACTCGACGGATTGGATACGACCGGGCTCAACACCGCACTCGCCGAGGCGACCTGCCTCGGACTCGTGGTCGACGCCGCGGACGGACGACTTCGAATCGAACTGGAGGTACTCACCCTCCCCGGTGACGGGCAGCCCGCCGACAGCCGGGTGACGCTCACACTGTCCGGGGTCAGCCGGGTCGCGGCATCCCTGCGCCAGCAGCGCTGGGACGATCTGGCACCGCGCATCTTCCCGCTCACCCTCGACACCCTCGGGGACGCCATCGCCGGATTCGGCGGCGGCGCCCTGCACGGCTGGGATTTCATCGATGTCGACGACAGTGGCTGGGCGCTGTGGCGCGAGCTGCTGAGTTTCGACACCACGATCAGCGATCGGGTTCCGGCCCACGTCCTCGAGTTCTCCCAGCAGGAGGGCACCGATCCGCGTGAGCTGGATGTGCGGGTCTGGTTCGAGGACGTCACCATCGAGACCGCCGACGGAACTCTGGTCGGGCTCGACGAATTCGTGGCCGGCGCACGGCGCTGGTGGAAGGCACACGACTCGTGCGATCCGCGCACGATGCTGCCCGACGTCGCACCGCCTATGTAGGCGCGGCCCACCGCCGGCGTGGCGGAACTCCGTACCGCGATCCGGGCGAAATCGCGCCGACATGCGTTCAGCGTGAATAAATCTCCGAGCCGGGGCATACCACGGGCGTGCGCCCTCGATCCTGGCCGAGCCGTCGATTTCGGGCCGTGGGAATCTAGGGTGGACCGGACCCGGTTGCATCGAGCGGGTGTACGAATGAAGGTTGGTGTGCTCGACATGACCGGGTACACGCGCCGACATCATGAGGAAGGGACATCGTGGCTGAGTACACGCTGCCAGATCTGGATTACGACTACGGCGCCTTGGAGCCTCACATCTCCGGGCAGATCAACGAGATTCACCACTCGAAGCATCACGCCGCATACGTCGCCGGCGTCAACACCGCGCTCGAGAAGCTGGAAGCCGCGCGCGAGGCCGACGACCACGGTGCGATCTTCCTGCACGAGAAGAACCTGGCCTTCCACCTCGGTGGTCACGTGAACCACTCCATCTGGTGGAAGAACCTGTCCCCCAACGGCGGCGACAAGCCGGTCGGGGACCTGGCCGCCGCGATCGACGACCAGTTCGGATCGTTCGACAAGTTCCGCGCGCAGTTCACCGCTGCCGCCAACGGCCTGCAGGGCTCGGGCTGGGCGGTGCTGGGTTACGACACCCTCGGTCAGAAGCTGCTGACCTTCCAGCTGTACGACCAGCAGGCCAACGTGCCGCTCGGCATCATCCCGCTGCTGCAGGTCGACATGTGGGAGCACGCCTTCTACCTGCAGTACAAGAACGTCAAGGCCGATTACGTGAAGGCGTTCTGGAACGTCGTCAACTGGGCCGACGTGCAGGAGCGCTTCGCCAAGGCCGTCGCTCAGGGCAAGGGCCTGATCTTCGGCTGATATGCCTCTCCGCGACTTCAGGCCATACCCGCCGGGTATGGCCTGAGTTGCGTTTCGGCCGTGTTACCTGCGACTTAGCACTCTGTGGTACTTGTGTGCCAGACATTGTTCGAGTCATTCTCGGGTACTCCTATCGCACGATAGGTCGAGGACGGGCTCGCTCATCGCGGAGCCGCCCCCGTTGACAGTTCGGGAGGCATCCGATGCGTACGAACAATCCGGTCGGGGTCACGCCGTTCCAGGCACGCGGCATACTGCGTGGCTTCGTGATCTCCGGGCGCTGGCCCGATACGACCAAGGAATGGGCACAACTGCTGGCACTCGCGGTGCGGGTGGCGAGCCTGCCCGGCCTGCTGACCACCACGACGGTCTTCGGTGCGCGCGAAGAACTGCCCGACGATCCGCAGCCGGACACCGTCGGACTGGTGGTGGCCGAGGGGCCGGTACTGGGCGAGCAAGCGATCGAACCGGGACGCTTCGCCGATCATGTGCCGCCCGCGTTGATGATGTTGCATCCCCCCTCGGAGACCAATCCGTCGCTGCCCGAATGTGTCGGCGCCGCGTCGGGATGCGTTCTGCTGCCGGGCATTCCGCATCTGGGGCTTGCGCACCGGGCGGCGTGGGTGGAGGCCGAACTCGACGGCACGGTCACCTCGATGGTCAGCCGCGTGGGCGTGGACCCGATCTCGGATCCGGACACCGCGGTGCTGGCCATGCTGCTCGCCGCCTGAGGCCCACGGGCACCCCGGCACCCGCGGCACGGACGTCCGAACGCGGTGCGGAGCCCCGGCGAAACACCTTCGACGGGTACCCGAAACTTTTCGGCCGCATCGCCAAACTTATTGTGCGCATTGCGATTTCGACAACAGATACTTGGCGGCAGCGCGCAGGTAAGGGTAGGCTGAAAGACAGCGAAGGGGAGTAGCCCGCAATCGCATGGTCGACATACTGATCCGCTCGACGGATCCGGCCATCCGAACCGGATTTCCGGTGGGCGAGACCTTCGGCCGACGACAGACCGTTCATACGGGCGTGGTCGGCTGAGGGCGCCCCGTCTTCGGCCGACACGCCGGAGACCTGGGAGCCGATGATGATCGCCGCGATACTACTGAGCTTCGGCGTGCTCTTCGTCGCCGAACTCGGCGACAAATCGCAGCTGATGGCCCTGACCTTCGCATTGCGTTACCGCTGGTGGATCGTGCTGGGCGGTATCACCGTCGCGAGCGTGCTGGTGAATGTAATCGCCGTCGGCGTCGGACATTTCCTCGGCGCGGCCCTGCCCACCGACTTCATCGCACTCTGCACCGGCCTCATCCTGCTGGCGGTGGGCGTGTGGACGCTGTGGGCGGCCCGGCACGAGGAACCCGATCCCGACGAACCCGAGACCGCCGGCCCGGCCTCTCCCGGCCGCGCCTTCCTCATCGTGATCTCGTCGTTCCTGCTCGCCGAACTCGGCGACCGCACCATGTTCGCGACCATCGCCCTGGCCTCGAATCACAGCTGGGTGGCCGTCTGGGTGGGTTCGGTCGCGGGCATGGTCGCCGCCGGCGGTCTCGCCATCGCCATCGGCATCACGGTCGGCAAGCACATTCCGGAGCGGGCGGTCGCCGTCGCGTCCGGCCTGCTGTTCCTGTACATCGGTGCCGCCACCCTGCTCGGCGCGATAGCGCCGGACCTGGGCAAACTCGGCGAGTACTCGATCGCGGCGGTGGTGCCGATGGTCGGCGGCGCGCTGTGGGGACTGCTGGGGCGGTCGAATCGGACCGACGAGGAGCCGGCGGAACCGCATTCGCTGCACGGACGCTGAGCGGCTCGCCGCACAGCGGTCGGCTCAGCCCGGTTCGGCTAGAGCCGACAGATCGTGGGCCAGGTGAGCGGCGGCTTCGCGGAGTTCCGGAGGCTCCAGCACGTCGACCTCGAAGCCGAGGCGGACGATGCGGACCGCGAGCCAGTCCAGGTCGTCGCCGGCCACCACCAGGACCGACCAGCCGTCACGATCGTCTTCGACGCGGCCGACCTGGGGCGGAATCAGGTCGCGTACCCGGGCGGAATCGGCGTGGACGCGGATCCGGGCGAGATAGCGGTAGGGCGCCTCGGCCACCGATCGCTGGACGTAGCCGACCGGATCCGGATGGTCCCGCGGCCGGAACCGCCAGGTCGTGGCACGCACCTCCCGCATGCGGTCGAGGCGGAATGTGCGCCAGTCGTCGCGGTCGATATCGCGGGCCATCAGATACCAGCGGCGGCCGGTGGTGACCATGCGGACCGGTTCGACGGTACGTTCACCGGCGACCCCGTTGCGGCCCGCGTACTGGAAGCGGACCCGGACGGCGTCGCGGCAGGCCCGGGCGAGGGTCATCAGCAGTTCCGCATCGATCTCGATACCCGGGCCGACCATGGTCTCGGTGGCGTCGTGTACCGCGCGCACCTCGGCACGCAATCTGGGCGGCATCACCTGATCGAGCTTCGTCAGCGCCCGTAGCGCCGCCTCACCCGAGCCGGCGACGGTTCCTCCGGTGGCCAGGCGCAGCGACACCGCCGTGGCGATGGCCTCCTCGTCGTCGAGCAGCAGCGGCGGCAGCCGCGTCCCGGCACCCAGTCGGTATCCGCCGCCGACGCCGGCCGTGGCCTGTACCGGATAACCGATCGCGCGCAGTCGTTCCACGTCGCGGCGCACCGAACGGTCGGTGACACCCAGCTCGTCGGCCAGTTCCGTGGCGGTCCACGACGGCCGGCGTTGCAGCAGGGCCAGCAGCCGCAACACCCGTTCGGTGGTCGCCTCGACGGTCATTCGCTCATGGTGACACAGATCGCGGAAGGCATCTGTCCGCTATGCCCGCGAAGCTGTGTCCATGACCGACTGGAACACGCTGCTGCGCGAGCAGATCGACTGGCACTGGACCCACCAGCTCCGCCCCCGGCTCGACGGGCTCACCGACGACGAGTACTTCTGGGAGCCCGTGCCCGGCTGCTGGAATCTGCACCCGCGCGGCACCGGCAACGCACCGATCCAGGGTGGTTCGGGCGCGATGACCATCGACTTCGCCTTCCCGCCGCCGGAGCCGGCGCCGTTCACGACGATCGCGTGGCGGCTCGGGCACGTGATCGTCGGCGTACTCGCCGTGCGCAACGCCTCGCATTTCGGGCGCGCGGCCACCGATTACCATTCGTTCGAGTACGCCGAGACGGCGAAAGGCGCACTGGCCCAGCTCGATTCGGAATATTCCACCTGGCTGGCCGGCATCGGATCGCTGGGTGAGGACGACCTCGACCGTCCGTGCGGTGCGGCCGAAGGGCCCTATGCCGAATTCCCGTTCTCGGCACTGGTTTTGCACATCAATCGTGAACTGATCCACCATCTGGCGGAGGTGTGCCTGCTGCGCGACCTCAACCTGCACCACAACCGACAGGAGGCGAGCTGATGGCCCGCGATGTCCAGATCACCTTCGACTGCGGCGATCCCGCGGAATTGGCCGCGTTCTGGGCCGAAGCCCTCGGCTACCGACTGCAGGATCCACCGCCCGGATTCCGGACCTGGGACGAGGCACTGGCGGCCATGAACGTGCCGCCGGAACGGCGCAACGACGCCTCGGCGTTGATCGATCCCGAGGGCGCCGGCCCGCGGCTGTTCTTCCAGCGGGTGCCCGAAGGCAAGCAGGCCAAGAATCGGGTCCACCTGGATGTACGAGCGGCCCCGGGCCTGACCGGCGACGACCGGATGGCCGCGTTGGAGGCCGAGGCCGAGCGGCTGGTATCCCGCGGTGCGACCAGGCTGCGGCGCTACGAACCCGCTCCCCCGCTCGGCAACGGTCACATCGTGATGGCCGATCCGGAGGGCAACGAGTTCTGCCTCGACTGACCGGGGAGCCCGCGCCGCGACCGGGATGCGGCGGACGACCCGGCTACCACGGGTCGAAATGCTCGCTCGGATCGGTGCGAGGCACGTCGACGCGGTCGGCGGGCGCGTCGCCGAACAGATCGCCGCTGCGGTGGACCAGCTCGAGCATGGGCTCGCGCAGTTCACGCAGACCGTCCAGATCGTCGGCGGCGACGTGGCTGGTGACCATGGCGCTGAGCGCGGCGACCATGGTGCGGCAGGCGAAGCGCTGCTGATCGGTGCGGGCATCGAGGATGTCGGCGACCAGCGATACGAACGATTCCTGCAGTTCCGCGCGGCGCGCGATCGCCTCGGTACCGGCGGCGTAGACCTCGACGAGGAACAGCCGCGCATAGGCCGGTTCGGAAGCCAGCCCGTCGAGGTAGGCATCGAGCAAGGCGCCGATCGGCGGTTCGGCCGCGTGCGAATCGCGGCCGATCTCCGTCCCGGACCGCGCTCGATCGGGGGCTGGGCGATCGGGGGCTGGGCGCAGCGCGTCCTGGATGCGCGCGATCAGCTGTTCCACCGCCCGCTCGTAGGCCGCCTCGAAACAGTCCTCCTTGGAGCGGAACTGCTCGTAGAACGTCTCCCGCGACACTCCCGCACGCTTGATCACCTCCGCGACCGATGTGCCCACATATCCGTGCGCGGCCATCGCGTCTGCCATCGCCGCGAGAATCCGGTCGCGTTGGTCCCGGACGACCGTTTCCCGCGGGATACCGTGCCGGCCCCGAGGTAGCCGGCGGTCCGCGGGGGCCGAGGCGGTCATGTGGCAACTCCATCGTTCGATCGGGTACCGGTTCGCAAACGAAACTAGCTGGTTGTCTTCCATTCTGCGCTGCGCCGGCTTCCCACGCGGCGCACCCCCGGCTGTGACGGCACCCACGCCCGATATGGTGCTGTTGACGGAAGGCCAGTACCCATAGGGCCGTCACTAACGAGAGGACCAAACACCGTGGAGATTTCCGGCTCCGCCGCGATCATCACCGGAGCTGCGTCCGGTCTGGGCGCCGCGACCGCACAACGCTTCGCCGACCAGGGTGCGACCGTATTCGGTCTCGATCTGACTCAGTCGATCGAACGGGCCGGCGACAGCGTCCCCGCCGGTGTCACCCTGATTCCGACCGATGTGACCAGCAACGACGAGGTCGCCGCCGCGGTGGCGAAGGTCGTCGAATCCGGTGTGCCGCCGCGCATCGTGGTCAACTGCGCCGGTGTGGGCTGGGCGGGACGCATCCTGTCCAAGAACGGCCCGCACGATCTGGAGCTGTTCCGGACCGTGATCACCGTGAATCTGCTGGGCACCTTCAACGTGATGCGCCTGGCCGCCGACGCCATCTCCAAGACCGAGCCGGTCGACGAGTACGGCCAGCGCGGCGTCGTGATCAACACCGCGTCGGTGGCGGCGTTCGAGGGCCAGATCGGCCAGATCGCCTACTCCGCCTCCAAGGGCGGCGTGGCCGGTATGACCGTTCCGGCCGCGCGCGACCTGGCCCAGTTCGGCATCCGCGTCAACACGATCGCCCCCGGCATCATCGACACCCCGATGCTGGCCGGCGTCACCGAGGAGTACCGCAAGGGCCTCGAGGCCGGCGTGCCGTTCCCCTCGCGCCTGGGCCGGCCGGACGAGTACGCGCAGCTCGCGCAGTACATCACCGAGCACGACTACCTGAACGGCGAAACCTTCCGTATGGACGGTGCGCTGCGCATGGCGCCGCGCTGACGTCGAGTGAGGCCGGCACGGATTCCCGTGTCGGCCTTTTGCTTCGACGGGCCGCCGGTTGTGAACCATCACAATTTCGGCGGCCCGGTTTCGGGGCGGGTGACCAGGTATTTCTCCCCAGAGGGAATTAACGCTATGTTAAAGCTGATTCTACTGGGTAGTAAGTTCAAAAGGCCAGGTCGTGACGATGCAACTGGGTGACAGAGCACAACGCTCGAGGGCGAGCGGATCGCCGAGACGGCGTGCGGGCGGCTTCCGCCGGATGGTCGCGCTCGGGGCTGCGGCATGTGCGGGGGCGGCGCTCACCGGCGCCGCCGCGGGCACCGCCACCGCCACGCCGGTGAGCGAGTTCTACACTCCCCCGGCACAATTCGCGACCACGCCGGGCTCGGTGATCAAGACCGAGGCGATGCCGGTTTTCGTGGCGCCGCCGGGATTCGGGCCGTGGCCCGCGAACGCGCAGAAGGTGCTGTACACCTCGCAGACCCAGGACGGCGCTCCCACCGCGGTCAGCGGCACCTACCTCGACGCCACCGCCGCCTGGCAGGGCACCGGACCGCGGCCGACCGTCGTGATCGCGCCCGGTACCTCCGGACAGGGCGATCAGTGCGCGCCGTCGGAGGCCTTCGCCACCGGTCTCTACGCCCAGATCACCCCGCCGAGCATCTCCGCCAATCAGGAGGCGGTATCGGCGATGGTGTGGCATGCGCTGGGCGCCCGGGTTTTCGTGACCGACTACATCGGACTGGGCACGCCCGGCGTCCACACCTACGTCAACCGGGTGGAAGAGGCGCACGCCGTTCTCGACGCGGCGCGCGCCGCGAATGCGCTCTCGGGTACCGGAGCGCAGACGCCGCTCGCCTTCTGGGGTTACTCCCAGGGCGGCGGGGCGACCGCGTCCGCGGCGGAGTTGCAGCCGAGCTATGCACCGGAGCTGAACCTGAAAGGGGTGTGGGCCGGCGCGCCGACCGCCGATCTGAGCGCGGTTCTGCAGAAGATCGACGGAAATCTCATCGGTGGTGTGGTCGCCTATGCCCTCAACGGATTCCTCGAACGCTATCCGGATTTGAAACCCGAGGTGGACAAGCGGGTGACGCCGCAGGGCGAGGGCCTGCTCGCGGAACTGCGGGACAGCTGCGTGGGCGATGTCATCCTGAAACATCCGCTCCTGCGCGGCAGTGACTTCACCCGCGACCATCGGCCGATTCTGGACAACCTGCGCGAAGTTCCGGCGGCCATGGACATTCTGAACCGGCAGCGCATCGGCACCCTCAGCCCCACCGCACCGGTTCTGATCACCAGCGGGGTCAACGACGACACCGTGCCCTATCCGCAGGCGCGCCGGCTCGCCGACGACTGGTGCGGCAAGGGTGCCACCGTCACCTTCCGCAGTAACGGTCTCCCGCCGATCCTGCCCGGGATGGCGCTGCCGAACCACTTCGGTCCGGAGATCATCGACGGTTTCAGCCCGAGCGGTGTCATTCCCTATCTGATGGACCGGTTGAACGACAAGCCGGTCGCCGGTTGCACCGTCGACTGATGCGCCGCTGACGGCGGCCCGGTCGAGCACGTGCGTTCACGATCCGAGGCCCGCAAGGAAATTCCTTGCGGGCCTCGGTGTTTCGGTTGTCGTGGTCGGACGGTCCCGCCGAGTCAGACGGACTTGGTGAGGCGGTCGGCCAGGAGCCGGGCGAAGTGGGCCGGGTCTTTCAATTCGCCACCTTCGGCCAGAACCGCTGTGCCGTAGAGCAATTCGGCCGTCGCGCCCAGATCCTCGGACTCCTTGTCCTTGGCGTACGCATCGCGCAGGCCGGTGACCAGCGGGTGCTCCGGGTTGAGCTCCAGAATCCGCTTGGATTCCGGGAGCGCCTGGCCGGACGCGCGGTACATCCGCTCCAGCTGCGGGGTGAAGTCGAAGACATCACCGACGACACAGGCCGGGGAGGTGGTCAGGCGGGAGGACAGGCGGACCTCCTTGACGCTGTCGCTCAGCGTCTCCTGCAGCCACTTCAGCACCTCGCCGAAGTCCTTCTCCTGCTGTTCGCGCAGCTGTTCGGAGGCCTTCTTCTCCTCCTCGGTCTCCAGATCGACCTCGCCCTTGGCGATCGACTGGAACGGCTTGCCGTCGAAGTCCGGCACCGAGCCGACCCACATCTCGTCGACCGGGTCGGTGAGGATCAGCACCTCGAGACCCTTGGCCTTGAAGGCCTCCATATGCGGGGAATTCTCGATCTGCTGCCGGGATTCACCGGTCATGTAGTAGATCTGGTCCTGGCCCTCGGCCATGCGCTCCACGTACTGCGCGAGCGTGGTCGGCTCGGAATCGGAGTGCGTCGAGGCGAAAGACGAGACCTGCAGGATGGTTTCGCGGTTGTCGAAGTCGGAGAGCAAGCCCTCCTTGAGAACTCGGCCGAATTCGTTCCAGAAGGTCTGGTACTTCGACTCTTTCGCGGTGGCGTCGTCGGAGCCGGATTCGGCCGATTCGGCGCTCTGCAAATCCTTGATCGTCGAGAGCACCTTGCGGACCAGGCGCTTGCGGATCATCTGAATCTGCCGGTCCTGCTGCAGAATCTCGCGCGAGACGTTCAGCGACAGATCCTGCGCGTCCACCACACCCTTGACGAAGCGCAGATACTCCGGCATCAACTCTTCGCAGTTGTCCATGATGAACACCCGGCGCACGTAGAGCTGCACGCCGCGCTTGTGCTCGCGCATGAACAGATCGAACGGCGCGCGCGACGGGATGAACAGCAGCGCCTGATATTCGAACGTGCCCTCGGCCTTGAGCGGGATGATCTCCAAGGGATCGTCCCAGGCATGCGAGACGTGCTTGTAGAACTCCTTGTACTCCTCGTCGGAGACGTCGCTGCGCGGGCGCGTCCACAGCGCCTTCTGCGAATTGAGCGTCTGCTCCTCGAGGATGGTCTTTTCCTGCTTCTCCTCGCCCTCACCCTCGGTGACGGTGCGCTCCACCTGCATCCGAATCGGCCAGGAGATGAAGTCCGAGTACTTCTTGACGATCTCGCGGAGCTTCCACTCCTGCGTGTAATCGAAGAGGTGATCGTCCTCGTCCGCGGACTTCAGATGCAGCGACACCGCGGTGCCCTGGGGCGCCTCGTCGAGGGTTTCGATGGTGTAGGTCGAGCTGCCGGCCGCGGACTCCCAGCGGGTCCCCTCGGACTCACCGGCGCGGCGGGTGGTCAGCGTGACCTTGTCGGCCACCATGAAGGTCGAGTAGAAGCCGATACCGAACTGGCCGATGAGGTCTTCGGAGCTCACCGCGCCCTCGCCGCTCTTGGATTCCAGCAGCTGGCGGCGCAGTTCCGCGGTGCCCGACTTGGCCAGGGTGCCGATGAGATCGACCACCTCGGCGCGCGACATGCCGATGCCGTTGTCGCGGACGGTCAGCACCCGGGCGTCCTTGTCGACCTCGAGTTCGATATGCAGATCCGAGGTGTCGACCTCGAGATCCTTGTCCCGGAACGACTCGAGCCGCAGCTTGTCCAGCGCGTCCGAGGCGTTCGAGATCAATTCCCGCAGGAAGGTGTCCTTGTTCGAGTAGACCGAGTGGATCATCAGTTCCAGAAGCTGATGGGTCTCGGCCTGAAACTCCAGTTGTTCGACGTGATCGGTCACGTGCAGATATTACGACGGACCGCGGGTGGCTCGCGAAAGTCGGTCATCGCGGGAACCTCCGCGTCGGCACTGTGCGCCCGCGGTTGCGCGGGCGCCATCCATTCGCGCAACACCTGGGTGGCGCGGACGTCGTCCTCGTTGTATTCCAGCAGGCGGGTGCGCTGCGACAGATCGGGTGCACCGTCGTATCCGACCGCCAGGCGATACCAGCTCATCGACGCCTCGCCGCCCGCCTCGGGGTCGCGCCAGCCGAATCCGGCGACCGGGGCGATCTTCTTGAGCCCCTTGCCGTTCGGGCAGATGAACTGCTCAGACACCGCCTGGAACATATCCACCCACTGCGGGCTGTCGACGAAGGCGCGGACCTCGGCCTCGGTGGGCACGCCGGGCCGTCCGGCGAATCGGCGCGCCGATTCGTAGAGCCACTTGTCCTCGGCCGTGCGCGAATAGCAGTAGGCGGCGAACGTCTTGCCCGCCGCGGCCGCGTCGGCGCGCACCGCCATCAGCCAGGTCCAGAATTCGGCGAACGAGCGCGCCTCATCGGCGGTCGGCAGCGGGTCCCAGGTGAAGAAGGGGCGATACACCCCGTCGAGCAGGGTCCCCCACAGGTACGCGCCGTACTCCTGATAGCTCTCCAGATCGACGTCGACCTCGACGTCGGCCCGGGTGACCCGCACCCGGTCCACGCGGCGGACCAGTGGCGCGCCCGAGATCCAGGCACGCGCGGTCACGACCGTCTCGGCGAACGGCTCGTACTGCCAGTCCTCGGGTTCCTCGGCGGTCCACTCGGCCAGGTCGTCGATGGTCTGCACGCCGTGGCGGCGCAGCAGTTCGGCGCGTGAGCCGGGTGCGACGAGGCTGACGTCGCGGTGGGCCGCCAGCCAGCCCTCACAGCTCACCGCGGGCGGTTCGGTGATATCCGGACGCTCACCGCCGGTCACACTCGGCGCCCGCGTCCACCACGGGCACTGCCGGCATTCCGGCACCTTGGACGGAACGGTCGGCAGCTCACCGCGCACCACCGCGATGCGGTCGGCATAACGCCGGTCGTACTCGTCGAGCACCGGGGCCAGATCGTGCACCAGGATCCGGTCGAAGTGATAGCCGATGGCCCCGCCGACCAGCGCCGGACTGGCCAGCCCGTGCCGCTGCAACATGCGGTAGAGATGGGCCAGCCGCTGCTGGTCGCGCGGTTGGGTGCGGACCCGGACGTGCCGGTCGGGGCGCGGATCCCAGCGGTACAGGTCGGAGGTGGTGGGATGGAAATCTGCCGGATCCGGCTGGCGCGGGTCGGTCACCTTGTGGTTGACCACGATGATCGGGATGTAACCGCCGCGGTCGGTATCGCGCAACAGGATCTCGCAGCCGCCACGGCGGCCGGTATCGGCCTCCTGCGGTAGCAACGCGCCCCAAATGTACCGCGCCCCTTCCGAACACGCGCGCAGCGTGTCCTCGGCGCGGCCGCTCGCGTGCTGATCCGGGTCGATGATCACCCATGCCTGCGGATCGGCGGCGACGAGTGTGTCGCGAACCTTCGAGCGATGCGCGGTGGCGGCGTCGCGGCGCTGTTTGACACCCGCGTCCTCCGGCACCCCCAGCAGCCGTTCCGGATGGGTCGCGTCCAGATGCAGCCGGTGCCGGCAGCCGACCAGCGCGCGGGCGTCGACATAGGCGATGCGCGGTGGGCGCTCGCCGGGCCCGGCGGGCGCCGACAGGTCCGCCGGGCCGGCCGGAGCACTCGCCGTACCGGCCGAAACCTGCTGCGCCCGTTCCACTTCGGCGGGCACCACGACGGTTCGTCGAGCAGCAGCCCGCCGCTCGTCGCCTCCGCCGTCCTCCTCGCGACCGTCTGGGTCGCCGCTGCCCGAATACACGCTAAGCAGTATGGTCCCTACCTCCGACACTCCCGCGAACCGCCTGCGTGCCGGGCGTACGCGGAGCCGCTACCTCGGCACTCACGCGGCCGGCGAGCCCGGATCGGCCCGCGCCCCGACCGCGCACCGGCCGCCGCGACGGCGCCCTCGGGTGCGCATCCCGCTACAGTTGGCGCAAACCGTGTGGCATGTGGGTATATCAGCATGACGGAACTTCGTGACGGAGGGCTTTCGATGGGGTTGTTCACCAAGCGCAAGCGGCGTGCGGACCGCAAAGCCGAGGCGAAAGCCCTCAAGCACAAGGCCGCGATGGAGGCCAAACTCGGCGCCCGCAACGAACGCAAACGCCAGCGCGCCGAACTCCGCACCCAGCGCGAGGTGGCGAAGGCACAGATCGCGGCATTGAAGGCCGAGGAGAAAGCCGCCCTCAAGACCGCCGAACGCGCCGACCGGGAACTGCTCACCGCGAGCCAGGTGAAGAAGTATCTGGGCGTGGCGCGGGTGCTGGTGCCGGTGCTGGCGCCGCTGGCCTACCGGGCCGCCACCTTCGTCCGCGGCCAGATCGACACCCGCCGCGCCCACCGGCTGGGTATCGGCCTCGGCGAGCTGGGCAACTTCACCGGCCACGGCGCCCGACTGCAGGCCCGCATCACCGGCGTCGAATCGACCCTGGCCGGTATCGAGAACTCCGGTGACAAGAGCGGCGAGACGCAGAAGTTCGTGGCCGCCACCCGCGACCGGCTCGCCAGCCTGTCCGCGGCCGTGCGCACCGCCGAGCAGATGCCCGCGCCGCGCCGCCGGGCGGTGCACAACTCCATCTCGCACGAACTCTCCGGCGTCGAAGCCGATATCCTCGCGCGCCTCGGCGTGCACTGACCGACCGTTTCGCCATGCTGCCTCGTGCCCGGCCCGCGACCGGATCCCCGCCGTCCCGGCGAGCGGTCCGGCGGCCGGGCATCGATGGACTCCGGGGCGGCCTGGTCGGTATGGCGGTGGTGGTCCTCGCGACCGCCGCGCACGGCTGGGCCGACGGCGGCTATCCCGGCTCGGCGACGCTGGCGCTGCTCCTGGTGAGCGCGACGGTCGCCGGAACCTTCGCCTCGATGCTGCCGGCCGCCGGCGGCGCGTGGGGCCGGACCGGCGTCCTGGCGGCACTCGGTGGCGGACAGGCGGTTTCCCATATCGCGCTGAGTCTGCTGCCCGCCCACGGGCCGAGTGAAACATCGTGCGGGAGCGGCCTTTCCGGCCCGACGTCGATCTTCCCGAGCGGCTGGATGACGCTGGCGCACACGCTCGCGACCGTGACCTGTGCCGCGCTCATCGTGGCCGTGGAACGTCTGTACGCCGCTGTCTCGCACTCGGTCCGGGCCGTCACGACCCGGCCGCTGCCGCCGGTGGATATCGCCACACCCCGGTGGCGAAGCTCCGTGCCGCCACCGTGGCAGCAATGGCGCGCCGGTGCCCTCGGCTCCCGCGCACCGCCGGTACTCGCCTGAACCGCTCCCCGACCACAGGCAATTCCCCCGGCAAATCGCCGAGTACCGAGAAAGTCATCCAACGTGAGCTCACGCATGTCCACCTCCCTGTCGCGCGCCCTGGTCGCGACCGGCGCCGCCGCAGGTCTGGCCCTGCTCGCCTCCGGCACCGCGGCCGCGCACGTCACCGCCGACGCGCCCGGCGCGGCCCAGGGCGGTTACGCCGTCATCACCTTCCGCGTGCCGACCGAATCGGCGACCGCGTCGACCACCAAGCTGACCGTCGCGCTGCCGCAACTGTCCGCGGCCCGCACCGAACCCGTCGCGGGCTGGACCGCCAAGACCGAGAAGAACGACAAGAACCAGTTCACCTCCGTGACCTGGACCGCGAACCCGGGTAATCCCGGCATCACCCCCGAACAGTTCCAGCGCTTCGCCCTGGCGGTCGGTCCGCTACCGAAGCAGGACAAGATCAGCTTCCCGGCCACCCAGACCTACAGCGACGGCAAGGTCGTCAACTGGAACGAGCCCATGCCCGCCGGCGGCGACGAACCCGAGCATCCCGCACCGAGCGTCACGCTGGCGGCCGCCGGATCCGATCACGACCACGCGGCCGGCATGTCGAGCGACACCGACAGCGACGAGTCCGATTCCGACAACACCGCGCGCTGGCTGGGCGGTATCGGACTGGTGCTCGGCGCCCTCGGCGCCGCGCTCGGACTCGGCAGCCTGATCCGGAGCCGGCGCGCATGATGCGCCGCATACTGTTCGCCCTGGTCGGTGCGCTGGCGCTGGGCGGACTGACGATCGCGGTCGCCGGCCCGGCCGCCGCGCATTCGACGGTGGTATCCACCGACCCCGCCGACGGCGCGAAACTCGCGTCCGGCCCGGCGCGGGTCAGCATCACCTTCAACGAGAATCTGCAGCCGAGCTTCCCGTCGCTGACCGTCGTCGGCCCGGACGGGAATCTGTGGTCGAAGGGCAAACCGGTGGTGGACGGGCCGACCGTCAGCGTCGAGGTCGGTGACCTCGGCCCGGCCGGCACGTACACGATGGCGTACCGCGTCACCTCCGCCGACGGACATCCGGTCAGCGGCACCCGCACCTTCGAGCTGACCACGCCCGGGCACGGGACACCGGGGGCCAAGGCCGACGCCAAGAGCAGCTCCGGTGGTGACGGTGATTCCGGTGGCGTTCCGCTGTGGGTGTTCATCGTGGCCGCGGTCGTCCTGTTCGGCGGTGGATTGGCGTTCGCGCTGTTCGGCGGTCGCTCCCGACGGCCGGGCAGCGGCGGCAAACCATGAGGCCGGGGACGGCCGGCAGCAGATCGACCGCACTGCGTTACGCACTGCTGCTGGTCGTCCCGGCCGCCCTCGTCGGGGTCGCCGCCGGATGGGCGCTCGCCGCACCCGATCCGGTACAGGCCGAGGCGCCGGTACGCACCCTGGCCGACGGGCTGGGCGCGACGGTTCTCGGCCTCGCGGCTCTGCCGCGCCTGCACGACCGGCTGCGGCCCGCGTGGCGGCTGCTGGCCGTGTTCGGCGGGCTCTGGACGCTCGCGGAATTCGTACTGCTGTCCACCGAGGCCGCCGAGGTGGTCGGGGTCCCGCTGAGCCGGTTGCGCGCCGCCGATTTCGGCGACTACGTCGCGCATGTCAGCGGCGGCCAGATCGGCATCGCCGTACTGATCGGCACCGCGGCGGTCGCCTGCTACAGCACGCTGGCCTTCCGGCGACCGGAGCGCGCGAGCGCCGATCTGGTGCTGGTCTTCGCCGCGGTGACGCTGGTGCTGCGGCCGATCACCGGCCATATGTCACAGCAGACGCTCGGCTCGGTCCTGGCCGCGGTGCACGCTCTCGCCGCGGCCGCCTGGTTCGGTCTGCTGCTGGCGCTGGCACTGGTGGTGCGCACCCGCGGTGAATGGGCGGTGATCCTGCCGCGCTATTCGGGCTGGGCGCTGCCCGCGGTGGCGGCGGTGACGGTGACCGGCGTGGTCAACGGGCTGGTCCGCGTCGGCGATCCGGTGGCGCTGCTCGACACCGGGTACGGCCGCATCCTGCTCGCGAAGACGGTCATGGCTCTCGCGCT
The DNA here is from genome assembly GCF_001612965.1 of Nocardia kruczakiae NBRC 101016. Classification (GTDB taxonomy): domain Bacteria; phylum Actinomycetota; class Actinomycetes; order Mycobacteriales; family Mycobacteriaceae; genus Nocardia; species Nocardia kruczakiae. The sequence continues at coordinate 43,034 of NZ_BDBL01000023.1, read as the reverse complement.
GCTCGGGCTCGGCTGGTGGTGGCGGCGCAGCTGGGTTCCGGTGGCCACCGACCATCGGATGAGTGCGGACGACTCGCTGCGCCGGGCACTGATCGAGGTGGTGGTGATGGCGGCGGTGTTCGGTCTGGCGGCGACCCTGTCGGTGACGGCCTGAGTCCGAGCCCGGACCGGATAGGCCCTGCGAACTGGAGTGATAGCAATTACATCCGGTCCGGGCCGGACTGCAACACGTTACGGTTACTGCATGACCGCAGTGAAGATCGTGGCCGATTGCGCCGCGCCGGCCGAGACCGCGTTCGACTACGTCAACGACTATCGCCATCTTCCGGAATTCGTCACCGAGGTCCATTCCTTCCGCCCGATCACCGATCAGGTGGCCGGGCTGGGCGCGACGTTCGACACCGAGATCAAACTGGGCCCCGCATCACTGACCTCCCGGTTGCAGATCGTGCGCTGGGAGAAGAACGTCGCGATCGCGGTGAAGGCCGTGACCGGATTCGAGATCGAATCGACCTTCCTGTTCCATCCGCGTGGCGAGCGCGACTGCACGGTGGACGCCATCGTGGAGTACCGGGTACCGGGCGGGCTCGCGGGCAAGGTACTGGGTAAGACCATCGAGCCGTTCGTGAAGATGTCGGTCAAACACACCACCCACAACCTGACGACCAAGATCGCGGAGTATCAGCGCACCCTCGACAGTTGATCCGGGCCGGTGCCCGCGGCGGGCGGCCGAGGTCTCAGGATTCGATCACCGCCCGCATGGCAAGCTTATTTGGTGACCGATTCAGCAAACTCAGTGGCAACCGCCGACCTCGCCGATGAGATCGGCCCCGAGATTCGTAGCTGCGACACGCAATTCACGCAGTTCGGCGGCAATCCGGTGTTCAGCGGACGCATCGTCACCATTCGCTGCTTCCAGGACAATCTGTTGGTCAAGCAGACTCTCAGCGAACCCGGTGAAGGACGTGTGCTGGTCGTCGACGGCGGTGCGAGCATCCACACCGCCCTCGTCGGTGACGTGATCGCCGGACGCGGCGTCGACAACGGCTGGTCCGGTGTCGTCGTCAACGGCGGCGTGCGCGATTCGGCGATTCTGCGCACTCTGCCCATCGGCATCAAGGCGCTGGGCACCAATCCCCGCAAGAGCACGCAGACCGGATCCGGCGAACGCGACGTGCCGGTCGAATTCGGCGGCGTCACCTTCGTTCCGGGCGAGATGCTCTACAGCGATCACGACGGGGTCGTCGTCCGCGCGGAATGAATCACCGATCGCCGCCGGGCCGGAAGGCCCCGCGCCTGCCGGACTATCCGCCTGCCACCCGCACGCGGTGGCCGGCCAGTTCGACCACGTCTCCGGCATGGAGCTGGCGGCCCCGCCGTAGTTCCACCTCTTCGTTGACGCGCACGAGCCCGGCGGCGATCACCGTCTTGGCCTCCGACCCGCTGTCGATGAGATTGGCCAGCTTCAGGAATTGCCCGAGTCGAATGACTTCGTCTTCGATCGGCACATCGACTGGATCCGACATGGGTTACATCTTTACCGCCGCGCCCGACGGGCCGCACGCCGCCCCCGTCGCGACGGATACCGGGGTCCGGCGAAAGGATCGAATATGACCGTGCACGAGCAGGACTCGCCCGGTGGCCTTCTCCCCTCGAGCGGTCCCAGCCCGCACACTGGTGCGGTGACTTCCACGCAAGACCAGCTTCACTCGCGCGACCGCAGATCACCCGCCTCACCGGTTCCGCATCGCGCCCACGGTCGGCTGAGCGAAGTCCCCCACCTGGTCGGCCTGGTTCTCGGCGTGTTCTCGATTCTGTGTGCGCTGTGGAGTATTTCGCCCGGTCTGCGCTACATCACCTCGGTCCCGCGGCACTACCTCGACGCCTACTATTTCGACGCGCCCGACACGAACCTGATGTGGGCGGTGATCGTCGGTCTGCTCGCCGGCGCGACGGCGTCCCGCAAACGCATCGCCTGGTGGCTGCTGGCCGGGTACATGGCGCTGTTCGCGCTCGCCAACGGACTGGATTTCGCCGAGGAACAGGATCCGCACGCGCTGGCCGCGCTGTTCGTCCACCTGGCGGTGATCGGCCTGATGATCGCGGCGTGGCCGGAGTTCTACACCCGGGTGCGGCGGGGCGCGGTGTGGAAGGCGCTCGGTGTCCTGGTCAGCGGGCTGATCATCAGCAGTCTGCTCGGGTGGGGGCTGGTGGAACTGTTCCCCGGCAGCCTGCCGCGCGGTGCGCAACGGCCGCTGTGGGCGGTCTCGCGGGTCACCGCGACAATTCTGGTGGCGGACAACAACTTCGACGGGCACCCCCCGCACGTGGTGAATCTGCTGCTCGGCCTGTTCGGTGCGATCGCGCTGCTGGCGGCGGCACTGGTGCTGTTCCGCTCCCAGCGCGCCTCCAACGCCATGACCGGACTGGACGAGTCCGCGGTGCGCGGCCTGCTCGCCCGCTCCGACGTCGAGGATTCGCTGGGCTACTTCGCGACTCGCCGCGACAAGGCCGTGGTGTTCGCGCCCAGCGGTAAAGCGGCTATCACCTATCGCGTCGAACTCGGCGTCTGCCTGGCCTCCGGCGATCCGATCGGTGTGCGGGAGGCGTGGCCGCAGGCCATCGATGCCTGGTTGCGACTGGCCGACGAATACGGTTGGGCCCCGGCCGTGATGGGTGCGGGTGAACTCGGCGCCACCGCCTACCGCCGGGCGGGCCTGTCCGCCCTGCGCCTGGGCGACGAGGCGATTCTCGACACCCGTTCCTTCTCGCTGGCCGGGCCCGAGATGAAGCAGGTCCGCCAGGCCGCCAACCGTTTACACAAACAGGGTTTCACCGTCCGGGTCCGCCGGCACAGCGAACTGTCGCCGGACGAGATGGCGCAGATGATCGCCCGCGCCGATTCGTGGCGCGACACCGAAACCGAACGCGGCTTCTCGATGGCACTGGGCCGGCTCGGCGACCGGCTCGACGGAGACAGCCTGCTGGTGGAGGCGCTCGACCGCGACGGCCGCGTATGGGGCATGCTCTCGCTGGTGCCGTGGGGCCGCAGCGGTGTCTCGCTCGATGTGATGCGACGAGATCCCAAGGGCCCCAACGGAATCATGGAATTCATGATTTCCCAGCTGGCGCTGACCTCGGATCAGTACGGGATCACCCGAGTCTCGCTGAACTTCGCGGTGTTCCGCTCGGTGTTCGAGGAGGGCGGCCGGATCGGCGCCGGCCCGGTGCTGCGGCTGTGGCGCAGTGTGCTGATGTTCTTCAGCCGCTGGTGGCAGCTCGAGGCGCTGTACCGGTCGAATGTGAAATATCAGCCGCAGTGGGTGCCGCGGTTCCTCATCTTCGAGGAACGCCGCCAGCTGCCGCGGGTGGCGTTCGCCGGCGCGCTGGCCGAGGGCTTCCTGCCGCGCTTCGGCACGCAGCCGGACGCCTCGGCGCACACCGGTCTTCATTCCGCGGTACCGCCCACCCTCACGGGCCTGCACGCCGACGGCAGCCCGCCCGAGGCGCCGCCCTCGGAACTCGAACAGGCCGCCGCCCGCCGCCCCGAACAGGTGCGGGTACGGATGGACAAGGTGCGCCGGCTCGAATCGGCCGATATCGACGCCTACCCGGTGGCCTACGCCCCGACCCATTCGATCGCCGATGCCCGCCGCTCCCCCAAGGGCACCACGGTGCGGGTGTGTGGACGGCTGTTGCGGATCCGCGATCACGGCGGCGTCACCTTCGCCGCACTGCGCGACTGGTCCGGCGACATCCAGATCCTCATCGACCGGGACCGGGTCGGCGCGCGCCGCTCGAGTTCGTTCGGCGAGTACTTCGACCTGGGTGATCTGATCGAGGTGAGCGGCCAGATCGGCAGCAGCCGCCGCGGCGAACTGTCGCTGCTCGCCCAGGACTGGCGGATGATCGGCAAATGCCTGCACCCGCTGCCGGACAAGTGGCGCGGACTCGCCGACCCCGAGGCGCGGGTGCGTCAGCGCTACGTCGATATGACGATCAACGTCGAGGCGCGCGAGGTGCTGGCCAAACGCAGTGCGGTGGTGCGGTCGCTGCGGGACACGTTGAACGGCTGGGGTTTCCTCGAGGTCGAGACGCCGGTCCTGCAGCAGGTGCACGGCGGCGCCAACGCCACGCCCTTCCGCACCCACATCAACGCCTACGACCTGGACCTGTATCTGCGCATCGCACCGGAGCTGTATCTCAAGCGGCTGTGCGTGGGCGGGATGGAGAAGGTCTTCGAACTGGGCCGGGTGTTCCGCAACGAGGGTGTGGACTACAGCCACAATCCGGAATTCACGATTCTGGAAGCCTATGAGGCGCACAGTGACTACGAGCGGATGATGCACGCGTGCCGCCAGCTGATCCAGAATGCGGCGATCGCGGCCAACGGCGCCTGCGTCGCCCTGCGACCGGATGCGGACGGAACGCTGACCGAGGTCGACATCTCCGGCGACTGGCCGGTGCGCACCGTGCACGGCGCCATCTCCGAAGCGGTCGGCGAGACGGTCACCCCCGACACCCCGGTGGATCGGCTGCGATTGCTGTGCGACAAGGTCGAGGTGCCGTATCAGCCGGGCTGGGACGCCGGGCAGATCGTGCTCGAGATGTACGAGCACCTCGTCGAGGACCGGACCCAGGAACCGACCTTCTACATCGACTTCCCGACCTCCGTCTCACCGCTGACCCGCGCGCATCGGCGCATCGACGGCGTCGCCGAACGCTGGGATCTGGTGGCGTGGGGTGTCGAACTCGGCACCGCCTACAGCGAATTGACCAATCCGATCGAACAGCGCCGCCGCCTGACCGAACAGTCGCTGCTGGCCGCGGGCGGCGACCCGGAGGCCATGGAGCTGGACGAGGATTTCCTCGAGGCGCTGGAATTCGCGATGCCGCCGACCGGTGGCCTGGGTGTGGGCGTGGACCGCGTGGTCATGCTGATCACCGGGCGCAGCATCCGCGAAACCCTGCCGTTCCCGCTGGTCAAACCGCGCACCGGCCAAGGCGACGGACGCTGACCGCACCTACGGCGTCCGAGGCGCGCACCCGTTCGCGAACCGGGAACCGGCGTCCGGCACAGTAGATCCGTGCAGCTTGTTCTCGTGCGTCACGCCCAGCCCGGTCGGGTACTGACCACCTCCGGTCCCGCCGATCCCGAACTCACCGAACTGGGTGTCGAACAGGCCCGGCGGGTACCCGCGGTGATCGCCCGCTTCGCGGGGGGCGAGCATCGCATCGCGCGGGTGGTGAGCAGTCCGCAGCGGCGGGCCCGCGATACCGCCGCGCCGACGGCCGAGAAGCTGGGACTGCCGGTCGAGGTGCTCGACGGGCTGGCCGAATACGACCGCGACCTACCCGCCTACATCCCGATCGAGGACGCCAAGCGCGACTTCCGCGCCACCTACGACCGGATCAAGGCCGGACATCTGCCCGAACAGATCGACGGTCCCGCGTTCGTGGCCCGGGTACTGGGCACGATCGCCGATATCGTCGCGGCCGCCGAACCGGCCGATACGGTCGTCGCCTTCGCGCACGGCGGGGTGATCAACGTACTGCTGCAGGACGTCCTCGGCCTGCAACGGCCGCTGACCTTTCCGATCGACTACTGCTCGATCACCCGGGTGCTCTTCTCGCGCAGCGGGACCCGGACCGCGGCGACGGTGAACGAGAACAGCCACGTCTGGGAACTGTTGCCGCGCAATCTGCCGGTGGACTGAACAGCCGCCACAATTCACAGCCGATTACCAGCGCGATCGCTCGTCCATCCCAGGGTCGAGTCGTTCGATGAGTGACCATGGGCCCCCGCACGACGGCCCGTGTTCCGAGTGAAAGGTAATCCGTTGCTCTCCAAGAGTTCTTCGCGCCGCAGGCTGATCGCCCGCATCGCCGTCGCCGGCGCCGTCGCCGCCGCCCCCGTGGCGGCGGTCGCCGTTCCCGCCTTCGCCGACACCCCCTCCGCCGCCCCCGTCGACTGGCACGACCACGACCACGACGGGTGGCGTCATCACCACGATCACGATCACGGCCCCTGGCAGCCGGGCCCGGGCGGTTTCCTGCCCGGCGGCCCCGACGGTTTCCTGCCCGGCGGTCCCGGCGGCTTCCTCCCCGGACCGCCTCCCACCGGCTCGTTCGGCTGATCGACCGCCACGGCATACGAGGGCCGCTCCTTTTCGGGAGCGGCCCTCGTTGCTGTGTGTGGGGGGGCGAAACCATTGGGCCTGACCGGGATCCGCGGAACGGTGACCGGTCGCTTCAAAGTTCATTCACAGTTCGCGGACATCGCTGACCCAGCCGAGGGCGTTTCGATGTACTCGTGAGCCGCCGGGCCGACCGGCCCGAAATCGACAGCGCGGCTCCATATTCGCAGACGAAAGGCCGAAACCTTGCAGACCACCGCGAAGCCGAAGAACCGCACCCGCCGTCTCGTGACCCGCGTCGCCGTCGCCGGTGCGCTCGTCGTCGTTCCCCTGTCCGCGCTCGCCGTGCCGGCCTTCGCCGACACCCCCGCCAACGCACCCAGCGCGGTCGCCATCGACCGTGACAACCACCCCGGCGACCGCGATCACGACGGTGACCACCGCGGGCCCGACGGCGACCACCGCGGCGACAACCGCGGGGATCGGGACCGCGGACCGGAGAACCAGCCGGCTCCCGCGCCGCAGCTGCCCCAGCTCCCGCCGACCGGTTCCGCCGGCTGATCCCGGAAACGGCTGATCCCGGAAACGACGAGGGCCACCCCGCTCGACGCGGGGTGGCCCTCACGGGTGGATCACCGGCTCATGCCATTCCGGCGATCCAGTTGTGCATCCAGGAGATCGCGGTCTGACCGCCGCCCACCGAATAGCTGCCGTAGGAGGTGTGGGTGCCGGACTGGTAGAAGTGCTCGAGCTGTTCGACCCGCTGCTGGTTGGCGTCGTCGGTGAGCTGCGACTGCAGAGCCGCGACACCGCCGTGCGCCATCAGATCGCCGATGATCGAACCCGCCTCGAGCTGGTAGCGCCACAGGTTGGCCGCGCTCGCCCCGGAGGCCTGCGCCAGGAAGCCGGCGAAGCGGGTGACGTAGTCGGTGTCCTCGGTGGAGCAGTACAGATCACCGGCCGCGCAGATGGTGCGTACCCGGTCGCTGAGGAAGCCGAATCCACCGACGCGCGGACCACCGGCGCCGGCGCCGCCGACCACCGGGCCGACCTGGACGTCGGTGGGCGAACGGCGCGGATCGGAGATCAGGCCGACACCCGAAACGCGGTCCGGCGGAACGACGCCCAGACCGGTGCCGATCTCGGCCGCCAGATCGCCCGCGGCATCCGCACCCTGGCTGTAGCCGACGATCGCGTAATGCGTACCGGCGCAGCGGGCCGCCATCCCCTGGATGAGGCCGCGTGCGTTGTCGGTCGCTTCCTTCTTGGAGGCGCCGTAGACATCGCCCTCCCACGGGAAGGCGGTCGCGGCGTAGCTGACGTAGTCGACGTCCGTCGAACTCGGCAGGCCGCGGGTCACACCGGACAGCATGCCGGGGCCGACCATGTGATCGGGCTTGTGGTCACCGGTTTCCCAGGTGCCCGGAATAGCGACGACATACAGGCTCGGACATCCGGGATCCGCACTCGCGGAACCGCTTCCGATCGCGGTACCCGACACTGCCATACCAGCCAGTACCGCGACTGCCGCCCCGGCGGCCGCGACAACCTTCTTCAACCGCATGCTGCTCCAGTTCAAGCCAGCCCTCGCCGGGGCTCCTGATATGTATTCGCCGCTGATGATGCCGCCGCCACATTGCCGCGCGGTAAATTCCCGGCGAAGCAAAAACCGCCCGCCTCCGTGACGCGCGGCAGCGAGACGACCTCGCGACAACGAGTCCGGACACGGACCAAGAGCATTTACGACATACCGGTGCTCAGGATAACGGCGACATCGAGGAACTGCCATCCGAGCTCGAAATCCCGTCCGATTTCCGATGTTTGAGACTCGGGTACAAGTTTCCGCACTACAGAGCGAAAAAACAGGCGCCCACGGGCTCGAAAGCCCGTGGACGCCGGTGATTTCAGGTTCAGCGCTGGGCGACCGCCGTCGGAGCGATCGGCGCCGGCAGCGCGGTCTCGCCCTCGAGGTGCTGGTCCACCGCCGACGCGGCGGCCCGGCCCTCGGCGATGGCCCACACGATCAGCGACTGCCCACGCCCCATATCGCCGGCGACGAAGACGCCGGGAACGGTGGTCTGGAAGTCCTTACCACGCTTGACGTTGCCGCGCTGGTCGTAGCCCACGCCGAGATCCTCGAGCAGACCCGGCTTCTGCGGGCCGACGAAGCCCATCGCCAGCAGGACCAGATCGGCCTCCAGAGTGAAGTCGGTGCCCTCGACCTTCTCGAAGCGGCCGTTGACGTTGCGGACCTCGTGCGCCTGCAGTCCGGTCACCTTGCCGTCCTCGCCGATGAACCGCTCGGTGTTCACCGAGAAGACGCGCTCGCCGCCCTCTTCGTGCGCCGAGGAGACCCGGAACATCAGCGGGTAGGTCGGCCACGGGGTCGACTCGGCCCGCTCGGCCGGCGGCTTCGGCATGATCTCGAACTGGTGGATGCTGGCCGCCCCCTGCCGGTGCGAGGTGCCCAGGCAGTCGGCGCCGGTGTCACCGCCACCGATGATGACGACCTTCTTGCCCTTGGCGTGAATCCGCGGCAGGCCCTCCTCGTCGGCGACCGGATCGCCCAGCTGAACGCGGTTGGCCAGCGGGAGGAATTCCATCGCCTGGTGGATGCCGTCCAGATCGCGACCCGGAATCGGCAGGTCCCGGGCGATGGTGGAACCACCGGCGAGGACCACCGCGTCGAACTGCTCGCGCAGCTGCTCGGCGGTGATGTCGACACCGACGTTCACGCCCGCCTTGAAGATGGTGCCCTCGGCCTCCATCTGCGCCAGGCGGCGGTCGATGAAGCGCTTCTCCATCTTGAATTCCGGAATGCCGTAGCGCAGCAGACCGCCGATACGGTCGTCGCGCTCGAACACCGTGACGGTGTGGCCGGCGCGGGTCAGCTGCTGGGCCGCGGCCAGACCGGCCGGACCCGAACCCACGACCGCGATCTTCTTACCGGTCAGGCGGGTCGGATAGACCGGCTGCACCCAGCCCTCGTCGAAGGCGTTCTCGATGAGCTCGACCTCGACCTGCTTGATGGTGACCGGATCCTGATTGATGCCGAGCACACACGACGCCTCACACGGCGCCGGGCACAGCCGCCCGGTGAACTCCGGGAAGTTGTTGGTCGCGTGCAGACGGTCGATGCCCTCGCGCCAGCGATCCCGGTACACCAGGTCGTTCCACTCGGGAATCAGGTTCCCCAGCGGGCAGCCGTTGTGGCAGAACGGGATACCGCAGTCCATGCAGCGGCTGGCCTGGGTCTGCAGGGTCTGGTGGGAGTAGTTCTCCTCGTAGACCTCTTTCCAGTCCATCAGTCGCAGCGGAACCGGACGGCGGGTGGGCAGCTCCCGCTTGGTGTGCTTCAGAAATCCCTGTGGATCACCCACGTGCGGCCTCCATGATCGCCTCGTCGACATCCCGCCCGGCCTTCTCAGCCTCGGAGATAGCGAGCAGTACCTTCTTGTAGTCGCGAGGCATAACCTTCACGAAGTGGTTCACCTGCTGCGACCAATCGCTCAGGATGCGTTCGGCCACCGCCGAACCCGTCGCCTCGCGATGGCTCGCGACCACGTCGCGCAGCCAGGTGAAGTCCTCGCCCTCGAGCTGTTCGATATCCACCAGCTCGGTGTTGAGGTTGGCTTCGAACGTGCCGTTCGGGTTGTAGATGTAGGCGATACCGCCCGACATACCGGCACCGAAGTTCCGGCCGGTCTCGCCGAGGATCACCACTCGGCCACCGGTCATGTACTCGCAGCCGTGATCACCCACGCCCTCGACCACCGCGGTGGCGCCCGAGTTGCGCACGCAGAACCGCTCGCCGACCACACCGCGGATGAACGCCTCACCGCTGGTGGCGCCGAACAGGATCACGTTGCCCGCGATGATGTTCTCTTCGGCGACGAAGGACTCCGGCGCGTTCAGCGACGGCCGCACCACCAGGTGCCCGCCCGAAAGACCCTTGCCCACATAGTCGTTGGCATCACCGAACACCCGCAGGGTGATACCCGCCGGGACGAACGCGCCGAAGCTGTTGCCCGCCGAACCGGTGAAGGTGATGTCGATGGTGTCGTCGGGCAGGCCGGCGCCACCGTAGAGCTTGGTCACCTCGTGGCCGAGCATGGTGCCGACCGTGCGGTTCACGTTCGTGATCTTGGTCTCGAACTTGACCGGCTTGCCGCGCTCGAGCGCATCCGCCGCCTGGGCGATGAGCTGGTTGTCCAGCGCCTTGTCCAGGCCGTGGTCCTGAGTCTTGGTGTTGCGGCGGTCCTGGTACATGAACGCCGTCTCGACATCGTCGAGGATCGGCGACAGATCCAGCTTGCTCGCCTTCCAGTGCTCCTTGGCCTTGGTGGTGTCGAGCAGGTCGACCCGGCCGATGGCCTCGTCGAGCGTGCGCAGACCCAGCGAGGCCAGCAGCTCCCGCACCTCTTCGGCGATGAACATGAAGAAGTTCTCGACGAATTCGGGCTTACCGGTGAAGCGCTGACGCAGTACCGGGTTCTGGGTCGCGACGCCGACCGGGCAGGTGTCGAGATGGCAGACGCGCATCATGACGCAGCCGGAGACCACCAGCGGAGCGGTCGCGAAACCGTACTCCTCGGCACCGAGCAGCGCGCCGATCAGCACATCGCGGCCGGTCTTCATCTGGCCGTCGACCTGCACCACGATGCGGTCACGCAGACCGTTGAGCAGCAGCGTCTGCTGGGTCTCGGCCAGGCCGAGCTCCCAGGGGCCGCCCGCGTGCTTCAGCGAGGTCAGCGGCGAGGCACCGGTACCACCGTCGTGGCCGGAGATCAGCACGACATCGGCGTGGGCCTTGGAAACACCCGCGGCGACGGTGCCGACACCGGGCTCCGCGACAAGTTTCACGTGAATCCGAGCCTGCGGATTCGCGTTCTTCAGGTCGTGGATCAGCTGGGCCAGATCCTCGATCGAGTAGATGTCGTGGTGCGGCGGCGGCGAGATCAGGCCGACACCCGGCGTCGAGTGCCGCACCTCGGCGACCCACGGGTACACCTTGTGCGCGGGCAGCTGACCGCCCTCACCGGGCTTGGCGCCCTGGGCCATCTTGATCTGGATATCGGTGCAGTTGGTCAGGTAGTGCGCGGTCACACCGAAGCGGCCCGAGGCCACCTGCTTGATCGCACTGCGCCGCCAGTCGCCGTTGTCCTCCGGCTCGAAGCGAGCCGGCGACTCGCCGCCCTCACCCGAGTTGGAGCGGCCGCCGAGGCGGTTCATCGCGATGGCGAGGGTCTCGTGCGCCTCCGCCGAGATCGAGCCGTAGCTCATCGCGCCGGTGGAGAAGCGCTTCACGATCTCGCTCGCCGGCTCGACCTCCTCGACCGGAATCGCGTGCCGGCCCTCGGTCTTGAACTTGAACAGGCCGCGCAGCGAGGCCAGGCGCTCGGACTGGTCGTCGACCAGCTTGGTGTACTCCTTGAAGATCGAGTACTGGCCCGAGCGGGTCGCGTGCTGCAGTTTGAACACCGTGTCCGGGTTGAACAGGTGGAACTCGCCCTCGCGCCGCCACTGGTACTCACCGCCGATCTCGAGTTCGCGGTGCGCGCGCTCGGTGCGGTTCTCCAGGAAGGCGACCCGGTGGCGGGCGGCGACCTCGGCGGCGATGTCGTCGAGACCGATGCCGTCCAGCGGCGAGGTCAGGCCGGTGAAGTACTGGTCGCACAGTTCCTGCGACAGGCCCACGACCTGGAACAGCTGCGCGCCGCGGTAGGAGGCGATGGTGGAGATGCCCATCTTGGACATCACCTTCAGCACGCCCTTGCCGGCCGCCTTGTTGTAGTTCTTGACGGCCGCGGCGTAGTCGGCCGCCTTGTCGCCGGTGCTGCCCGGCATCTCCAGCGCACCGCGCTCGAGCATGTCCTCGATCGACTCGAAGGCCATGTAGGGGTTGATCGCGGCCGCGCCGAAGCCGACCAGCATCGCCATGTGGTGCACCTCGCGGGCGTCACCGGCCTCGATGACCAGGCCGACCTTGGTGCGGGTGCGCTCGCGCACCAGGTGGTGGTGCACCGAGGCGGTGAGCAGCAGCGACGGAATCGGCGCCAGCTTCTCGTTGGATTCGCGGTCGGACAGCACGATGATCCGCGCGCCGCCGTCGATGGCGGCCGACACCTGGGCGTTGATCGCCTCGAGCGCCTTGCGCAGGCCCTTGCCGCCCTTCTTCACCGAGTAGAGGCCGCGCACGACCACCGAACGCAGCTCGGGCCGCGAACCGTCGTCGTTGATGTGGACGAGCTTGGCCAGCTCGTCGTTGTCGAGAATCGGCTGGGTCAGCGTGATGTGACGACAGGACTCCGGTCCCGGATGCAGCAGGTCGGCCTCGGGACCGATGGTGCTGCGCAGGCTGGTGACGACCTCCTCACGGATGGCGTCCAGCGGCGGGTTGGTGACCTGCGCGAACAGCTGCGCGAAGTAGTCGAACAGCAGGCGCGGACGCGAGGACAGCACCGCGATCGGCGTATCGGTGCCCATCGAACCCAGCGCCTCACCGCCGGTCTTGGCCATCGGCGAGATCAGCAGGCTCAGTTCCTCGGTGGAGTATCCGAAGATCTGCTGGCGGATGAGCACGCGGTCGTGCGACATGTGCTCGTGCGGACGGTCGGGCAGCTCGGCCAGCTTGATGATGCCCTCGTCGAGCCATTCCTGATAAGGCTGCTCGGCGGCCAGCTGCGACTTGATCTCGTCGTCGCTGATGATGCGGCCCTGCGAGGTGTCGACCAGGAACATGCGGCCGGGCTGCAGACGGGCCTTGCGGACCACCTTCGACGGCTCGATGTCGAGCACGCCGACCTCGGAGGCCATGACGACCAGGCCGTCCTCGGTGACCCAGATACGCGACGGGCGCAGACCGTTGCGGTCCAGCACCGCGCCGACGACGGTGCCGTCGGTGAAGCACACCGAGGCCGGGCCGTCCCACGGCTCCATCAGCATGGAGTGGTAGCGGTAGAAGGCGCGCTGCGCCGGGTCCATCGACTCGTGCCGCTCCCAGGCCTCCGGGATCATCATCAGCACGGCGTGCGGCAGGCTGCGGCCACCGAGGTGCAGCAGTTCCAGCACCTCGTCGAAGCGCGCGGTGTCGGAGGCGCCCGGGGTGCAGACCGGGAAGATCTTCTCCAGCCGGTTGTTGCCCTCGCTGTCGGTGCCGAAGATCTCGGAGTTCAGCAGCGCCTCGCGGGCGCGCATCCAGTTCTCGTTACCGGTGACGGTGTTGATCTCACCGTTGTGCGCGACGCGGCGGAAGGGGTGGGCCAGCGGCCAGGAGGGGAAGGTGTTGGTCGAGAAGCGCGAGTGCACGATGCCCAGCGCCGACTCGACCCGGTCGTCCTGCAGATCCAGGTAGAACGCCCGCAGCTGCGGGGTGGTGAACATGCCCTTGTAGACGAAGGTCTGACCGGACAGGCTCGGGAAGTAGACGGTCTCGCGGCCGACCGCGCCCTCGCCGGCGCCCTGCTTGCCGAGTTCGTGCTCGACCCGCTTGCGCACGACGTAGGCACGCCGCTCCAGATCCATGCCGCTGAGCTGCTCGGCGGCGTCGGCGGGCGAGGCGATGAACAGCTGCCGGAACGTCGGCATGGCGTCCCGCGACAGCGCACCCAGGGAGGACTCGTCGATCGGAACCTCGCGCCAGCCCAGAACGGCCAGACCCTCTTCCTTGACGATCTTCTCGACCCGGTAGCAGGCGCGGGCGGCCTCGCGGCGGGCCTGCGGCAGGAATGCGATACCGGTGGCGTAGGAACCTTCCGGCGGCAACTCGAACGCGGCGCCGCTCTCGGCCAGCGTGGCCCGGAAGAACGCATCCGGGAGCTGGATCAGGATGCCCGCACCGTCACCCGAGTTGGGTTCCGCACCCGCAGCACCACGGTGCTCCAGGTTCAGCAGTGCCGTAATAGCCTTGTCGACGATGTCGCGGCTACGACGGCCATGCATGTCGACGACGAACGCGACACCGCAGGAGTCGTGCTCGTTCGCCGGGTCATAAAGACCAGTGCGGCCAGGTGACCGGTGTCCCATTCGCGGCTCGCCGCGGTGGCCAGGAAGTTGCGTCATGCCTCTGCCTTCAAGAAATAGGCGCCTTCAACGAAGAGGCCTTCGATTTCGATGCCCTCTTTCCGATGGCCCTCGTCGAAACGCCTCCGCCTAGACTGCGTCCGGACGTTGCGGCGACCAGCGGCGCTGATGGTCATCCCGTGCAGTCAAACTCTCCAGTTGTCCACCCGCTTCGGTTTCGTAGTCGGGTGCTCGGTGGTAGCGGAACTCTGAGGAGTTCCTTACCCACCGCGCCGTGCTCGCCCGCTAGGCTGATGCTTGCGGCTCGTGGCCGAGTCGGGGCGACGAGTCGGACATTTCACGTCCGACACCTAGAGCAAACGATAAGTCAGGACCGGAGCCCAACCAACTTAGGTTGTGCTAAATACTCCGTCTACCTGGGCATCTTCATCGGTCCTCCACTACCTGCGCGTTCTCCAGTGTAAAGCAGGCAGCGCGGATCGCTGAGTCGCGTTCGCCACTGCCGCCGATAGCGTCCGAGCATCGGCCACGAGCTGGGAGCCCGGTCCTGCGCAACGCTCTCACCTGCGTCGAAACAGATTTCCCCGTACGCCGCGGCGGCAAACCGGGGTGTAAGGCGGCTAACTCTCCGGACACCCGGAGGAGACATTCCGGATACGGGAGCGACAAGCCACGCCAATGTGCGGACCGTACGGCATCGTTTGCGAATGTGGAGTTCAGCACATTCTGGGCAAACCAAGATCGGGAATGACTGTGGTTTATTTCACATACGTTGCGGGACAAAGCGTTACGGTCGCGCGGACCAGCGCCGCGCCGTGCAGTGCGTCCACCCGGCCCGAGGTCAGAACGGGAAAGACGGCGGCCGCGAGCCGCTGCGCGCAATCCGGCGCGCCCAGCACGGTGCGATGCGCCGCCAGCTGACTCAGGATTTCGCTGTTGACCTGGTCGATCACGGGCCGCACGGCTGCCAGATCCGACGCATCCGATGCGGGCGCGGCAGCCGGATCGAACCGCCACCGGGTGAGTAGTCCGTACTGCACGGTCTTGTTGGCTTCGATCTGACCGGTGAAGACCTGCCGCACCCAGTCCTGCGGCAGCCCCGATCGGGTGCCGGCGGCGGCCATCGCGTCGTAGACCTGCGCCTCGCGCACCGGATCGTCGACCACGGGAGCCTGTCCGGTCCGCTGCGACGTGGTCCATTTCGCGGCGGCGACGGAGTCGGCGGTGTTCAGGCGGCGCAGCACCAGCTCCACCAGGGGACTCAATACCGACCGGCCTTCCTCCGCGGGAGCCGCCTGCGCCCGCGGAAGTACTTGTTCCGCGGTCATCGGCGCCGCGAGCGCGAATGCCGAGGTGAGCAGCGCGGCGACCGCGGCGAGCCGAGCGCGGCGGCGCGGGCGGTGACCATCGCATCGCGACGGTGCGGCGGGGGCGTCGACCGCCACCGCGGAGTCGCCGGTCTCACCCGCATATGGTCCCCCGCTCCGATGAGCACCGACTTCCGGAGTCGCTCGCACGTTCCGCCCTCCTGTCACGGCCGCAGCGTCGTGTCGATCGGTGCCGCCTACCCGAGAGTAGGGTTTCGCTCCCCGGCCGTCTGTGAGGCTTACCACATCGATGCCATCGCACTCGGTGGTTCCCCGGTCGGCCTGTCACTCTGAACCTGATTGCGCGCGGCCGGGGCGCTCGGCGGATTACCCGCTCCGCCCGCGCGCGGGGGCACACCACCGCCCGGACCACGATGCAACGACCGTTTCGCCCGCGGCGACAACGATTGGGACCCAGAGGATGTGAATCTGTTGACCGATCCCCGCGTCTTCGATCAATCCGCCACCGGACGTCCGGCGTCCGAAGCCCCGGCCTCCGAAAGCCCGGCCTCCGAAAGCCCGGCCTCCGAAACCTCGGCGCCCGAATCTCCGGGTGCCGGCTCTCCCACGACCGCACCGCGACCGACTTCCCGGCGGTCGCCGATCGGCGCGCTGACCTGGCTCGGCGGCGCCGAAGCCGGTCGTGGCGACCGGCACGAGGCGTCGGCCTACGCCGTCACCGGTGGGGTGGTGCTGCTGTTCGCGGTGCTGTCCGGGATCGTCGTCGCGGCAGCGGGTGCGGCGGCGCACTGGCCCGCCGCGGTTGTGGCGATCGTCGCGCTGCCCGCGACACTGCTGGTCGGCGCGATCTCGCGAGCTCTGGCCACCGCGCCACTGTCGGACCGGGGCGGCCGCGGCCGGGCCGAGCGGTTCGGGCGGATCGCGGTCGCGGTGATCACCGGTGTGCTGGTGGCCGAGCTGGCGAGCACGGTGATTCTCGCCGGATCCGTCGACCGCACGCTCGACGATCGATCCCGCCGCGACGCCGAATCCGCCGCGACCGTGGTCACCGCGCGCACCGAACTCGACCGGGCGACGGCCGAACGCGCCGCACTCACGCAGACCATCGCCCAGGCACAGGCCGATATGGATCAGGCCCTGGTCGTCGCCCGCTGCGAATACAACCCGACGCCGCAGTGCCCGCAGACCAAGATCACCGGGGTGCCCGGCCGGGGACCCGAATCACAGACCGCCAACGCGATGCTCGACGACGCCCGCGGGCGGTTCAACACCGCACAGGCGCGGATCCAGCCCTCGGACGCGGAGATCGCCGCCCGGCAGAGCGCCCTGGAGCAGGCCCGGACCGCCGCATTCCGCACGGGGGACCGTGGTCTGGGCGCGCGCTGGCTGGCCATGAACGACTACACCGCCGGGCATATCGGCGCGCTGCTGTTGCGCCTGCTCACGATCGCGATCGCGGTGGTACTGGCCCTGTTGCCGCTGATACTGCGGTCCTGGCGCGGCGAATCGTCGTTCGACCGCGCCGTGGCCGCGCGGGCCGAAGCCGACCGCGCCGCCCGGGCCGCCGACACCGCGGTCGCGGTCCAGCACGCCGAACACCGGGTGGCCGCCGCGCAACTGGCATTGCACGCCGATACCGCGATCGATCGCGAACGTCAGCGCAAACGGGTGATCGCCGCGATCGGCAACCTGGAAATCGGCATCACCGAACCGCAGCGCCGGGCGGTGGCCGAATTCGAAGCGCTGGCCGCCCTTCCCCCGGGGGCGCAGACCGCCCCGAACGCATTGCCCGCCGCCGAATCCACGGCCCGAACCGACCCCCTACAGGAGGCGACCGTGACCGCACGGAATCTGCCCGCACAGCTACCCTCGACCGGCCTGGCGCCGAATGCGCCCGCCGCGGTGCCCGCCCCGCGCGAGGATGCGAAAAAGGGTGGTGGACTGGAACTTCCGGTGATCGGCACGGTTCCGTTCACCGATACCGCGGCGCGCTGGATCCGGCCGCTGGTGCCCGGATTCGTCACCTCCGCACTCGACCGGACCATCGACACTGCGACCGCACCGCTGCGGACCGTCCGGCAGGTCTTCGAAGAGGCGGAGGAAATCACCTTCACTCTCAAACGCACCCGCAAGGTGACGGTGAACTCCGAGGATTCGCACGATCCGGCGGTGGGCTACGCACATCCGGGCCAGGCGCTGCCGAATGCGCCGTACGCCCAGGTCACCGCGTCGTACCCGTACGACGCCTACCAGCACGACCCGCGCTACGCCGCCTACCGGCACGATCCGCGCTATGCGCGCTACGCGGCCCTCCCGTACCGGGATCCCGCGGCCCACCCCCGCCTGCCGGAATCCGGCCCGTACGGCGAATTGCCCGCCCCCGACGCGACCGAACTCGGCTACCGCGCCCCGCGCGAACTGCCGCCCGGCTCCGGCCGCGACTGACCGAGGGTTCCGGCCGGTCGGATAACCGTCACGTGTCCGGGTCCGTGGATAGACTCGGCCCGTGTTTCCCGCCGTGACCGGTCGAGAGGGGCGATCGTCCGCCCACCGCGTGGTGCCGCCGCGCGGTGCCGACGACCGCGACTCCGGAGGCGGCGGTGCGGACGACGCCGAACGAATTCCGGTGCGACCGCTGTCGTGGCGCGAGCTGGCCGATCTGCCCTTCGCGGTGTTGCAGCATCGAATTCGGCTGATCGCCGGACTGGCCGGGGCGGGTTCGGCCGCGGCCCTGGGGGTCGTGGTCGGGATCACCGCCCTGGTGTCGTTCGCGACCGACGGCTCGAGCGCCGGAACCGCCTGGGCGGCAATTCTTTCCACAGCCTGCTGTGCATGGGTACTGCGGCTGTGGACAGTCGGCGTCACCGTGCCGATCGGGCTCGCCGTCGTCGACGACCAGCCGATCACCGCGCGCACCGCCGCCGAGCGCCTGTTTCCGGTCTCGGGGCGGCTGCTGCTGAATCAGGTGATTTCCACATCGATCGGCGTCGGAATCCTGCTGCTCGGCACGCCGCTGATCGTCACCCTGATCCCGGCGGTGATCTGGCTGGCCCGGGTGCGCGGGACGCGGTGGCCGATCGCGCCGGTCCTGTTCACCGAATCGATTCCGTACCGGGCGGCGGTCCGACGGGCGAAACTGCTCGCCACCGGCCGCGTGATGCCGTTGGCGGGTCTGTGGCTCTATCTGCGCGCGGTGCTGCTGGTGCTGTCGGCACCGGTCGCGGGGCTCCTGGGCTTCCTCTCCGATATCTCCGGAACCCATCGCTGGGCTGTCGTCACCCTGCTGTCCGGTGCGGTGCTGCTGATTTCGGCGTTCGCCGCGGCGGTGGACGCCGCGACCGCGGTGGTGGTCCATATCGACCGGCGCTGCGGCCGCGAAGGTTTCGATATCCGGATACCGAGCGGGCAGGTGACACGGTGACCGACGACACGGTGACCGACGATGCGGCCCGGCCGGATCGGCCCTCGGCGCCCGCACCCCCGACACTCGGCCCGGCCGCCCAGCACCGCGCCGCGGCCGAATCCGCCGCCGGGCACCACGATTTCGATACCGCACTGCGCGAACGCTTCCGCGCCGTGGTGCGCGGTCTCGAACAAGGTGGGGTGCTCGAGGTCCGGCGGTCGCGTACCGCGCGCGAAACCGCATCGGCCGCAGCGCGTGCCCTTCCCGCCGTCGCCGCCGAATTCGACGGCGCCGCACACAGTTTCGACGAGATCGTCTACGGCGGGCGCACCGCCACCGCGGACGAATATCAGCGCCTCACCTCGGCCGACCGGTATTCGCTGGCGCCGCCGCCACCGCCGGACCCGATCGAACAGCAGCGCTCGATCCGCAAGCGCCGTGGCCCCCGTCAGCTACCACCACTGCCACAGTTGTTGCGCGACAAGCGTTTCTGGGCGGCAATCGTGGGCGCGCTCATCGTCGCGCTGGTGGTGTACCTGCTGTTCCGGCTGGCCGCCGCACCGACGGCCCCACCGCAGCCGACGCAGCCGCATCCACCACCCCCGCCCGACCACCCGGATGTCCGCCCACCCGATGTGGGCGAGGGCAACGATTCGATCTTTCAGCGCCTGCCGCCCTGGCTGGCCTACGGCGGATTGCAGGCGCTGATCTTCGCCGCGGTCGTGGTCTGGTGGCGCGCCCGCCGCCGCGGTGCCGTGGTGGGCGAACCCCGCCCGGTGCAGGTGGCGGCCGGTGAGCTGCTCGCCGGTCAGGCCGCGCTCTACCGCAGCACCAAGGATCGCGCCCATGTCGCGGCGAAATTACGCGCGGCCACACTGCGGCGCATCCGCGGCCGCGTGGACCTGCGCGCCGATGCCGCGCCGGAACGAGTGAGCGCGGTGATCGGAGCCCGGATCGGCGTCGATCCCGGCCGCGTCGCCGCGGCCTTCCACGGGCCCGTCGCCGACGATGCGGCACTGGAATACGTGGCGGCACAACTGGACTGGATCGAATCGGAAATAGGATGACGGAGACCGGATGACAACGGCACAGACCAACCACACCCCCACCGCCGACCAGGCGCTCCGGGCGCTCGGCGAGGTGCGTGCCGAGATCGGCAAGGCCGTCGTCGGCAACGACCACGCGGTGCTGTACCTGGTACTCGCGCTGCTGTGCCGGGGCCATGTGCTGTTGGAAGGTGTTCCGGGCGTGGCGAAGACGCTGCTGGTGCGATCGCTGGCCGCGGCGCTGGAACTCGAGCACACCCGGGTGCAGTTCACTCCGGACCTGATGCCGGGCGATGTCACCGGCTCCCAGATCTACGATCCGCATTCGGCCGAATTCACCTTCCGCCGCGGCCCGGTCTTCACCAATCTGCTGCTCGCCGACGAGATCAACCGCACACCGCCGAAAACCCAATCGGCACTGCTGGAGTCGATGGAGGAGCGGCAGGTGTCGGTGGCCGGCGTGCCGCAGCCGCTGCCCGATCCGTTCGTGGTGATCGCGACCCAGAACCCGATCGAACAGGAGGGCACCTATCCGCTGCCGGAAGCGCAACTGGACCGGTTCCTGTTCAAGGTGGACATCCAGTTGCCCGGCCGGGACGACGAATTCCGGATTCTGCAGCGCCACGCCGCCGGCTTCGATCCGCGCGATCTGGGCGCGGCGGGTGTGCGACCGGTCGCGGGGGCGGCGCATATCGCGGCGGCGCGGGCCGCCGTCGCGCAGGTGACGGTCAATCCGGAGGTGCTGGCCTACATCGTCGATCTGTGCCGGGCGACCCGCACCTCCCCGGCGGTTCAGCACGGCGCGTCACCGCGCGGGGCGACCGCGGTGCTGGCCTCGGCTCGGGCCCTGGCCTGGCTGAACGGACGCGCCTTCGTCACTCCCGACGACGTCAAAACCGTTGCGGGGACGGTCCTGCGGCATCGTCTGCAGCTGCGTCCCGAGGCCGAACTGGACGGCGTAACCGGTGACGGCGTGATGTCCTCGCTGTTGGCCGCGGTCCCGGTTCCGGTGTAGCGCGATGATCGTGACGGGTCGGCTCGCCGTCTGCGCGGCCGTGGCGGCGGTGGTCGTCGGGCTCGCACTGCCGTCCTGGGCCGGAGTCGTGGTGCTGACGGGTGTGCTGACTCTGCTGGTCGCCGTCGACGTGATCGCCTGTCGCACCGACGCTCTCGAACTGTCCCGGGTGCCGCTCACCACCGTCCGTGTCGGCCGCACCGCCACCGTCGAACTCACGGTCCTGAATCGCGGCCCGGGCGCAGTGCGGGCGCTGCTGTGGGACGACTGGCCGCCCAGTGCGCAGGCACCGGCCGAGACCCACCGGTTGCGTCTGCCGCCGAACACCACCACCCGGCTGGCCACCACCGTCAGTCCGGCTCGCCGCGGCGATCGGATCGCGGGGCCGGTCACGGTTCGGCTGGTCGGACCGCTCGGCCTGGCGGGGCGGCAGTTCCGCCGCACCGTTCCCGCCACGGTTCGGGCACTGCCGCCGTTCCGGACCGAACGGATCCTCGCCGCCAAGGTGAAACGGCTGCAGCATCTGGACGGCCGATCGGTCGCCAACCTGCGCGGCCCGGGCTCGGAATTCGATTCCTTTCGCGAATACGTGGCCGGTGACGATGTGCGTTCCATCGACTGGCGAGCCACGGCCCGCGCGACCGATGTGCTGGTCCGCACCTGGCGGCCCGAGCGCAATCGCCACGTGCTGATGTTGATGGACACCGGGCGGATCAGCGCCGCCCGGCTCGGCGAGCAGACCCGGCTGGACACCGCCATCGAGGCCGCCCTGCTGCTGGGCGGTTTGGCGGCCGCGGCCGGGGACACCGTCGATCTGCTGGCCTTCGATCGGGAGATCCGCGCCGAGGTCCGGGGCGCGCGCGGAAAAGCCGTGCAGCCCAAGCTGATGCACGCCCTCTCGGGCGTCGTGCCCGCGCTGCTGGATGCCGACACCCCGGCGATGGTCCGCACCGCGGTTCGCCACACCCGGCGGCGCAGCCTGGTGGTCTGGTTCACCAGCCTCGACGGGGCGATGGTCGAAGAGAATCTGCTGCCGGTACTCCCGGTGCTGAGCAGTCGGCACCGGGTGCTGCTGGTGTCGGTCACCGATCCGGAGATCGCCGCGACCGCGACCCGGCGTGATTCCGCCGCCGAGGTCTATGCCGCGGCGGCCGCCGAACATCTGCTCACCGAACGCGCGATCGTGCGAGAAACCTTGCAGCGCCAGGGAATCGACGTGGTGGCCGCGGCGCCGGATCGCGTGCCGGAGGCGCTGGCCGACGAGTACCTGGAACTGAAGCGGTCGGGAGCGCTCTGAGCGGTCACGCTCCCGGCCGGACCGCCGGGGCGTACGGCTGCGCGGGTGCCGGCCACTGCTGCGACATCGGCCAGAAGGGCAGGCGTGGTGGCGGCAGAATCCGTCGTTGCCGCTCCCCGATCACCGCGCCGAGAATCTGCAGCGGCGGATATCCGGCCGGTGGCGCCACCCGCAGTTGGTCGCAGACCGCGACCACCAGCGCCGCACCGAGTTCCGCCTGTACCTGCGGGGTGAGTTGCGGGAAGCGGGTCAGATACCGGCGCACCGGCAGTGCGAGATCCTCGGTGAGCCCGGACAGGTCCAGCCGTCCCACCCAGTCGACCAGCCAGGGCGGCGCGACGGCCAAGGCGGGCATGGGAATTCGCGCCCGATCCGACACCACGACGGTGCCGGCCAGGATGTCTCCGACGCGCCGCGCCCGCGGCGAACACAGTGAGGTGACCACCGCCACCAGACCGAACCCGCCGAGATTCCAGAAATCGACGAGCGCGCCGGCGAGTCCACGGGTCAGCGCGTGCCGGAAATCGACGGGACCGCCGTCGCCGCGCACCACACGCAGGCCCAGGGCCATTTTTCCGACCGTCCGCCCGCGCATCAGGGTTTCGCTGACGACCGGATATCCGACGAGGACGGTCACCATCGTCACCAGCACGGCCACATCGACCCACGCGCCGTCGGGTTCGAATCGGAACAGCAGGCCGACGACGGCCGACAACAACAGAAGGGCGAGAACGAGCTGCAGCACCAGATCGATCGCGAAGGCCGCGGCGCGGGTGGGGATGCGCGCGATCGGCAACTGCAGGGAGACGGCCTCCCCCGTGGTGAAATCGGCCATGATCGCTCCAGTATCCCGAATCGGGCGCGTGCGAACTAGCCTTCGGGGTGGAGGTCGGCACGAACACAGGAGGAGCCGATGGACGTCGATGCCTATTCGTTCGCGCAGCGGCGGCATTGGGATCGGCTCGACCGGCTGACCGCGCAGCGGCGCCTCAGCGGCGCCGAGGTCGACGAATTCGTGGCCCTGTATCGCCGCACCTCCCAGCAGCTGGCGCGACTGCAATCGCATTCACCGGATCCGGAGTTGATCAACGGTCTCAGCGCGGTCCTGGCGCGAGCGCGGGGGCGGCTGCTGGGCGCGCGGACCGACACCTGGTCGCAGATCGGCTATTTCGTCACCCACCGGTTTCCCGCCGTGGTGTATCGAGCGTGGTCGTGGTGGGCCGGGGTGGCGGCCGCGTTCCTGGCCGTCTCGGCCGGAATCGGCATCTGGGTGTCCGGTTCCGGTTCGGCGCGAAGGACGTTGGGGCTACCTGCGGACGCGGCATCGCTGACCGCCCCCGGCGGTCGCTTCGAGTCCTACTACTCCGAACATCCGCACGACGCCTTCGCCGCACAGGTGTGGACCAACAACGCCTGGGTGTCGGCGATCGCGTTGTTCACCGGCATCCTGATTCTCCCGGCCGCCTATCTGCTGTTCATGAACGCGCTGAACGTGGGGGTGTCCGCCGGGCTGATGGCGGATGCCGGGCGGCTCGACTCGTTCTTCGGTTTCCTGCTGCCACACGGCATGCTCGAACTCACGGCAGTTTTCGTCGCCGGCGGTGCGGGGCTGAAGCTGGGGTGGACGCTGATCGATCCGGGGCGGTCGTCGCGGGCCGAGGCGCTGGCCCGGCAGGGCCGGGCGACGGCCACGATCGCACTCGGGCTGGTGGCGGTCCTGTTGGTATCGGGCCTGATCGAGGGATTCGTCACGCCCGCCGGCTGGCCCGCGCCGGTGCGCATCGGTATCGGGCTGGTTGCCGAGCTCGGATTTCTGACCTACGTCTTCGGCCCCGGACGCCGTGCGGCGCAGGAAAGTGTGGCGTTGCGGTCCGCGGCGGACGCGGACGAGCGCATATCGAGCTAACGCCGGCCGGGTTCTGCTGAGGCTGAGAAAATCCCTTGCGAGAGGGCGGGGATTCGAAGGATCATCGGAGTGCCGATTTGAGATCCACTGGCCGCAGCGAGTCCAGCTCAGCTGCGGCCAGCGTTACCGTCGACTCTACACAATCGTTATCCCTACGCAACCTCCTGCACACTCCGTCTGCCCGGCCGTAACCGAGCCGAAACTCGCAGCCAGACAGCACTTCCGGAGACCGGGCGCAAATACCTGGCGGGCGGTCGGAAATAGCGGCGTACCCCATACCGCAACGCTCGAGTAGCCGAGATTTTTCTGCCAATTCGGCGGTTGGTCCCGCTGCCGGATACGCGGTCCGCGATCATTTCCCGGCGCGTCGCCTGTTGCTTACCCGTTCGACATCACCGCAGGTCAGCGCGTCAATCGGAGCCGCTGCGGCGCCATCCGGAAGGGCGACACGACCAAGAAACAAACTTCAAGTTTGTTACCGCCGGAGATTCCAAGTCTGCCGTCAGGTAATTCTCAGATAGTTGCGGATGCGCTTCCATTGAATTGTGCAGTTATTTCGACCGCGAACTCGAACAACAATTTTTCACCAGTAATACCGGAGACGAATAACGACCGGTCAGCCGCCGAGAATGCGGCGAAGATCACACTGCCGCGCGCGTCCTCGCCCGAACCTGCCCGATTCCGGCCGGCCGGGCCGCAATACTGGGACCATGACCGCCGAACAGCAACCCTCCCCGGTCGTCACGCAAGCCGCGGAGCGGTTCGAAATCAGCGTGGACGATCGGCTCGCCGGCTTCACCGAATACCTCGACCACGACGGGCAGCGGATCTTCTACCACACCGAAATCGACTCCGACTTCGCCGGACGCGGCCTGGCCGGCGCCCTGGTCTCGCAGGCACTGGACCGTACCCGCGAGGCCGGTCTGCGCATCGTGCCGATCTGCCCGTTCGTTGCGGGCTACATCCAGAAGCACGAGGAATTCGCCGACATCACCGACGCTGTCACGCAGGACGCCGTCGACTACGTGCGCACCCAGCGAGGCCGCTGACGAACGGCGCCCCGCAGTACGACAGTCAGAGGACTCCGCCCGCGACCGGAGCGTCCCACGCCCCGGGCAGATTGCGACTCGACACCTCGGCGATCTCGCGCAACCGCGAGAGCGGAGTTCCCAAGCGACTCAATTGAATGAGGCCCTGCGCGGTCATCACCACCGCGGCGCTGTAAGCGGCCAGGGTCGCCGCATCGAGTTCGGCACCGGATTCCTCGGCGGCGCGGCGTAACCGCTCGGCGACACTCTGTTCCATCGCGGCGGTGGTCCGATTCCCGATGCCGATCACCTCGGGCAGGCGCGAGCCGAGTTGGGCGATGCTGTTGAGCATCAGGCAGCCGCGCCGATCGGGCTGTGCGACGCAGTCGTCGATGATCGCCTCGAACAACGCGCGCACGGCCGCGCGCGCCGAACCGGGAGCCGTGGTCACCACCTCGCGAACCAGGCGGGCGCGGCCCTCGCAGTAGCGTTCGAAGGCCGCGAGGAACAGGCCACGTTTGCTGCGGTAAGCGGCATAGATGCTGCCGTTGCCGATGCCACTCGTGCGCGAGACGTCCTCGACCGACGTCTGTTCGAACCCCTGCGACCAGAACAGTTCGGTGGCGGCGTCGAGCAACGCCGATTCGTCGAACTGCCGTGGCCTCCCCATGGCGCCCACCGTATCAATCACACTGCGAGCCCGACCACAAAGCTTGTTCTGGAGGCGTTACTCCACAATGATGGCGGGATGACCCTCGAACTCGCCCATCTACCGCGCCGGCGGGTAGGAATACTGGTCTTCGACGGGGTCAAGATGCTCGACTTCACCGGCCCCGCGGAAGTTTTCGTCGAGGCCAACCAGACGTGCCCGGGATACGAGGTCGTGCTGGTGTCGGCGGACGGCGGCAGTGTGCAGACCTCGATCGGCGCCCGGATCGAATGCGCGGTCGCGGCGGCCGACGCCGGCGTCTTCGACACCGTCGTCATACCGGGCAGTGAGCTGCCGCCCTCTCGATTCGTCACACCCGAACTGCTCACGGCGGCACGGCGACTGTCCTGGAACACGCGGCGCCTGGCATCGGTGTGCAGCGGCGCGTTCGTCCTCGCCGAACTGGGCCTGTTCGACGGGCGCCGGGCCACCACACACTGGAAGTTCGCCGCACATCTGGCGCGGCGCTATCCCGCGATCGACGTGGCCGCCGACGACATCTACGTACGCGACGGAAACCTCTACAGCTCGGCCGGCGTGACCGCCGGGGTCGACCTGGCATTGGCGATGGTCGAGGAGGATTTCGGCCCCGACATCGCGCGCCGGATCGCCCAGTTGATGGTGGTGTACATGCACCGCGCGGGCGGGCAGTCGCAGTTCTCGGCCTCGCTGTCCGGGCCGGCGCCGCGCAGCCCACTGGTGCGCAAGGTGGTCGATCTCATCTGCGCGGAACCCGCCTTCCCCCATACCGTTCGGACGCTGGCGGCCCATGCCAACGTCAGCCCGCGGCATCTGACCAGACTCTTCCGCGCCGAATTGGAGCGCTCCCCCGCCGAATACGTCGCCTTCATCCGCTTCGGGGTCGCCCGGGACATGCTGCATGCCGGCCGCGGAGTGACCGAGGCGGCGATGGCGGCGGGCTACGGCAGCACCGAGGCGATGCGGCGCGCGTTCATAGCCCGCCTCGGGATATCGCCCGGTAAATATCAGCGCCGGTTCCGGTCCACCGGTTCCGGCGAGACGCCGCTGGTGGCCGCCGTGTCTTGATCCGGTGTTTTCCCGTCCCGTAGCGAGGGGCGCGCTGCCCTCCCACCAGCGGAAACTGATCGGGCGCCGCGTTGTCCGCAGCCGCACACCCCGCCGAAAGGAAATCACCGATGACCGGAAATCCGCTGGGCGTCTCCCTGGAGCAGGCCGCTCAGGAGTTCGTCGACGCGACCGCACAGCCGCCGTTCCTCTACCAGCTGCCGCCCGAGGAGGGACGCAAAGCCGTTGACTCGGTGCAGGATTCGCCGATCGAGAAGCCGGCGATCGACGAGGAGTGGATCACGGTCGAGGGCGGCCCGACCGGGTCGGTCCGGGCCCGCATCGTCAAACCGCAGGGGGTGACCGAAACGCTGCCCGTCATCGTGTACACCCACGGCGCCGGCTGGGTGTTCGGCGACGCGCACACCCACGACCGGCTGGTGCGCGATCTCGCCGTGGGCGTGCACGCGGCCGTCGTCTTCCCCGAGTACGACCGCTCCCCCGAGGTGCGCTACCCGGTGGCCAACGAGCAGTCCTATCGGGTCGCGCAGTGGGTGCGCTCGAACGGCGCGGAGAAGGGCCTCGACACCGCCCGGATCGCGATCGCGGGCGATTCGGTGGGCGGCAATATGGCCATCGCGCTGACGCTGATGGCGAAGGAGCGCGGCGACGTCTCGTTCGTCCAGCAGGTGCTGTTCTATCCCGTCACCGACGCCAACTTCGACACTCCGTCCTACGAGCAGTTCGCCGAGGGCTACTTCCTGACCCGGGAAGGTATGCGGTGGTTCTGGGACCAGTACACGACCAGCGAAGCGGACCGCGCCCAGATCACGGCCTCCCCGCTGCGCGCCACCACCGAGCAGCTGGCCGGACTGCCCCCGGCGCTGGTGATCACCGGTGAGGCCGATGTCCTGCGCGACGAGGGCGAGGCCTTCGCCGCCAAACTCCGCGACGCCGGCGTCCCCGTCGTCCAGACCCGGTACGGCGGCATCATCCACGATTTCGTGATGGTCAACTCCATGCACGACACCGACGCGGCGAAAGCGGCGGTCGCCCAAGCGGTCTCGGTGCTGCGGGCGGCACTGCACACCGCCTGACGGATACGAAAAAAAGAGCCGCAGATCGAATTCGATCTGCGGCTCTTCTTCTGTGGGCGAAGGGGGACTTGAACCCCCACGTCCCGAAGGACACTGGCACCTGAAGCCAGCGCGTCTGCCATTCCGCCACTCGCCCGAGCGACTGGAAGACAGTATCACGCGCCCGCTTCACACACGAAATCGCCTGCTCACGACGGTTGCGGAGGAGAATTTTCGGGTAATGGGAACCGTGGGTGGCCGGTCGTGAGTTACAGCGGTGGAGGATCGTGGATATCATGCAGTGACCGTGTCCGTTCGACGACACGCCCTATCGGCATGTCGTGTCGCGGGATCGTGACGCCCGGACGACACAGACCGATCAGCTGACGTAGACAGACAGCGCAGGCAACGAGGGCGGGCATCGAAGGGAGGCCGGTATGGGCATCGTCTCGCGTTTCGAGCGACGTCTGCAGGGCGCCGTCGGTGACGCCTTCGCCAGGGTCTTCGGCGGCAGCGTCGTTCCCCAGGAGGTGGAAGCGGCGCTGCAGCGCGAGGCCTCGGATCGCCTGAGCGAACTCGAGGGCGGGCATCTGCTCGCCCCGAACGTCTACGTCATCACGGTCAACCCCACGGACCTGCAGGAACTCGATGCAGACCACGAGTTGACCACCCGCGCGTTCGCCAAGCATTTACAGGACTACATCCGCGATCAGGGGTGGCAGACCTACGGTGAAGTGCACGTCGAATTCGAGGCATCCCCTACGCTGCACACCGGACAGTTCAGGACGCACGGACGGGTCGACCCGGATGCGGGCCGCCGGAACCCCCCGGCACCGCGCCGGCCGCCCGATCGACCTGGACGACCCCCACAACGACCCGCACACCCGCAACCAGGAGCTGGCCCCATGACGCAGAACTCAGGCTACGACCCCAGCCGAGAGCCCGCGGAGTCCGATCCACGCAACCGCGGGTACGCACCCCCGCCGGGGGGCCGCCCCGCGCCGCAATATCAGGACGACTACGGCCGGGGTGGTCAGTACCCCGGTGCCGGTGAATACGCCGCTCCGGAATCGCAGCCCGCCTACGGCGACTATCAGCAGGGCGGCGACTACCAGAACGGCTACGACTACCAGCAGGGCGGCGCGGGCTACCAGCAGGGTGGCGCGGCCTACGGGCAGCCGGGCTACGAGCAGGGCAGCTACGACCAGAGCAGTTACGACCAGGGGTACGGCCAGCAGGCCTACGCCGACCAGGGGTACGGCCAGCAGCAGGCGTACGAACAGGGCGGCTACGAGCAGAGCGGTTACGACCAGGGTTACGGCCAGCAGGGCTACGCCGACCAGGGTTACGGGCAACAGCAGGGTTATCCGGAGCAGAACTACGGTCAGCAGCCGGGCTACGGCCAGACGCCCGGATACGACCAGGGCTATCCGGCTCAGGGCGGTTACGGCCAGCAGGGGTACGCCGACCCCGGCTATGCCGATCAGGGATACGCCGACCAGGGCGGTTACGGCGCCGAGGATCAGGCGTACGGACAGCAGCCGGCCTACGGACAGCAGGGCGGTTACGCCGCGGCCCCGCAGCCGGCGCGCGGCGGGTCCGGCTATTCGGCCACCCTGCACCTCGACGACGGCAGCGGCCGCACGTACCAGCTACGCGAGGGCAGCAACATCATCGGGCGTGGCCAGGACGCCCATTTCCGGCTTCCCGACACCGGGGTGTCCCGCCGCCACATCGAGGTGCGCTGGGACGGTCAGGTCGCCATGCTCTCGGATCTCGGTTCCACCAACGGGACGCTGGTCAACGGCTCTCCCGTCCAGGATTGGCAGCTCGCCGACGGAGATGTGATCCGGGCCGGGCATTCCGAGATCCTGATCCGAATCGTCTGATCCCGTAAGCTCGCCGGTGCAGGTCACGATGGGGCGCGAAAACCGCTCGCCCGTATCGTGATCGCAACCGGTCATCGGCCCTATTATGCTGCCAACATTCGCTCGGCAGCCGGGCCGTGCTGACCAGCACGCCGGTTGGGGGACGAAACGCCACTACGGGACCGGTCGAACAGGAGGTGGAGCGCCGTGCAGGGACTGATCCTGCAGTTGACCCGTGCGGGGTTCCTCTTGTTGTTGTGGCTGTTCGTGTGGGCGGTGCTTCGCACCTTGCGCAGCGACATCTACGCGGCATCAGGCATTCGGATCCAGCCCCGACCCACCCGAGGTTCGGTGGTGCTGCCATCCTTCAGCCGTGGCCAGAAGGGCGCCAAGTATCTAGTGGTGACTCAGGGTTCACTCGCCGGCACTCGGATCACGCTCGGCACCCAACCGGTGCTCATCGGGCGTGCAGACGACTCCACGCTGGTACTGACCGACGACTACGCCTCGACCCGGCATGCACGGTTATCGCCGCGCGGCGAGGACTGGTACGTCGAAGACTTAGGATCGACCAACGGGACCTACCTCGATCGAGCGAAGGTCACCACTCCCGTCCGAGTTCCGCTCGGCACCCCTGTCCGTGTCGGTAAGACTGTGATCGAGCTGCGATCGTGACTCAAGTTCTCCGCTACGCAGCGCGTAGCGACCGTGGTCTCGTCCGGGCAAACAACGAGGACTCCGTCTATGCCGGTGCACGCCTGCTGGCGCTCGCCGACGGCATGGGCGGGCACGCCGCCGGTGAGGTGGCCTCGCAGTTGATGATCGCCGCGCTGGCTCATCTCGACGACGACGAGCCCGGCGACGATCTGCTCGGCAAACTCGACCGGGCGATTCGCGAAGGCAACGCCGCGATCGCCGACCAGGTCGAAGAGGAACCCGAACTCGACGGTATGGGCACCACGCTCACCACCATCCTGTTCGCGGGTAAGAAACTCGGCCTCGCCCATATCGGCGACTCCCGGGCCTATATGCTCCGCAACGGCGAGCTCGCCCAGATCACCCGCGACGACACCTTCGTCCAGTCGCTGGTCGACGAGGGCCGGATCACACCGGAGCAGGCCCACACCCATCCGCAGCGGTCACTGATCATGCGGGCACTCACCGGAAACGAGATCGAGCCGACGCTCATCGTCCGGGAAGCCCGCGCCGGTGACCGCTATCTGCTGTGCTCGGACGGCCTGTCCGATGTGGTGAGCGACGAGACGATCGCCAACACCCTGCGCGAGGGCAACACCGACGAGGCGGCCGACCGGCTCATCGAACTGGCTCTGCGCAGCGGCGGTCCCGACAACGTCACCGTCGTCGTCGCCGATGTGATCGATCTCGACTACGGCCAGAGCCACCCCATCGTCGCGGGCGCCGCCTCCGGTGAGGACGAGGACACACCCCCGCCCAACACCGCCGCCGGGCGCGCCGCCGCCATGCGTCCGCCGCGGGCGGCACCTCGCCGGGCCGCGGTCGCCGCGGAACCGCCCGAGCCGCGCAAGAGCCACAAGGGCCGCTGGATCGCACTGGCCGTCGCCCTCGTCGTGGCCGTCGTGGTCGGACTCGTGGTGGGCTACAAGATGATTCGCAGCAACTACTACGTGGGCGCCGACAACGGCAACGTGGTGATCATGCGCGGTCTGCCCGGCTCGGTTCTCGGCTATTCGATTCAGGATGTGGACCAGGTGGTCTGCGTCGACTCGCGCAACAAGGTCACCCTCATGCGGCCGGGCGCCGGCTTCCCGAGCGGGTGTAAGCAGCTGGCGGTGGCCGATCTGCAGCAGACCGGCCGCGACAAGGTCAACAACGGCCTGCTGCCGCCGGGTGGGTTCGATTCCACGCGTGGGCAACTGGAGAAGCTGGCCGCCACCGACCTGCTGCCCGTCTGCGCGAAGCCGGCGCCGCCGGTCGCCCCGCCGCCCGCCGAGGGCAGCACCGTGGCCCCGGGCAGCCCGGCTCCCGCCACGCCCGCACCCTCCCCCGCGCCCAACACCCCGGGTACGTCCGCGCCGAACCCGACCAATGCCCCCGCCCATTCCGAGCAGCCGGCACCCACCACCGCGGCGCCGGCCCCTCAGACTCCGGGGGAGAACTGCAGGAAGGCGGACTGATGTCCGCACCGGCACCGCCGTCCGCTGGAGCGTTCCCCAGTCCACCGGGCGGGTTCGCTCCCGCGCCGCCACCCTCGACCCGCCGCAACGTCGAACTGTTGCTGCTGGGTTTCGCGGTGGTCATCACCACGGTTGCGCTGGTGCTGGTCGAGGCCAGTCAGGATCAGGAAATCACCTGGGATCTGGCCAAATTGGGTTTCGCCTATCTGGCGCTGTTCGGTGTCGCCCATCTCGCGGTGCGGCGCTTCGCCCCGTTCGCCGATCCGCTGCTGTTACCGATCGCCGCGCTGCTCAACGGACTCGGGCTGGTGCTGATCCATCGCCTGGATCTCGCCGACGAGCAGACCGCGATCCACAACTCGTGGTCGATCCCCTCCCCCGACGCCAACCAACAGGTGCTGTGGACAGCACTGGGGATCACTCTGTTCATCGCGGTGCTGGTGTTGCTGCGCGACTACCGCACCCTGGCCCGCTACGGCTATACGCTCGGGTTGCTCGGCCTGGTCGCGTTGATGATCCCCGCGCTGCTGCCGGGAAGGTTCTCCGAAACCAACGGCGCCAAGATCTGGATCCGGTTACCCGGTTTCAGTGTGCAGCCGGGTGAGTTCGCGAAGATCCTGCTGATCATCTTCTTCGCCTCGGTACTGGTCGCCAAGCGGGATCTGTTCACCGCGGCCGGGCGCCACGTCCTGGGGATGGAGTTGCCGCGACCGCGCGACCTCGGCCCGATTCTGCTGGTGTGGGCGGCCTGCCTGGTCGTGTTGTTCTTCGAGAAGGACCTCGGCACCTCGCTGCTGATCTTCGCCACCGTGCTGGCGATGCTCTACATCGCGACCGAGCGGGTGGGCTGGCTGATCGTCGGCGCCGGACTGCTGGCGCTCGGATTCTTCCTCGCCTACAACGCCTTCGGCCACGTGCGGGTGCGGGTGTCGACGTGGTTGCATCCGTTCGACGACTACAACAGCACCGGCTACCAGATCTCGCAATCGCTGTTCGGGCTCGCGACCGGCGGCCTGGCCGGAACCGGACTCGGCAGCGGCCGGCCTTCCCAGGTGCCGTTCGCCAAGACCGACTTCATCATCGCCACCATCGGTGAAGAACTGGGTCTGATCGGACTCACCGTGGTGCTGATGCTGTTCGCCGTCTTCGTGGTGCGCGGATTGCGCACGGCCCTGGCGGTCCGCGACAGTTTCGGCAAGCTGCTCGCCGCCGGATTGGCGTTCACCATCGCCATTCAGGTATTCGTGGTGGTGGGTGGCGTCACCAAACTGATTCCTCTGACCGGACTCACCACCCCCTTCGTGTCCTACGGCGGCTCCTCGCTGCTCGCGAACTACGCCCTGTTGGCGTTGCTGGTCAAGATCTCCGACGCCGCTCGGGCGCCGGCGCCTGCTCGCCGCCGGGAAGCCGCACCGATCGCCGAAGCACAGACCGAGATGATCCGCGCCGAGACGCCCCGACCCGAGAAGGGAGAGCCGGCATGAACACCCCGCTCCGCCGGGTCGCGATGGCCGTCATGGTGATGATCGTCGCGCTGCTGGTGAACGCGACCTACGTCCAGGTCATCAAGGCCGACAGCCTGCGCAACGATCCCCGCAACTCCCGGGTGCTGCTCGACGAGTACAGCCGCCAGCGCGGTCAGATCTCGGCCGGCGGCACGGTGCTCGCCAGTTCGGTGGCCACCGACGACCGCTACAAATACCTGCGCACCTACCCCACCGATCCCTCCGCCTACGCCCCGGTGACCGGCTTCTATTCGATGCAGTACGGCAGCACCGGGCTGGAGCGTTCCGAGGATTCGGTGCTCAACGGCTCCGACAGCGCCCTGTTCGGGCGCCGCCTGATCGACATGATCTCCGGCCGCGATCCGCGCGGCGGCAACGTGGTGACCACCATCAATCCGATGATGCAGAAGGTCGCCTACGACCAGCTCACCAGCAAGGGCTACACCGGTTCGGTCGTCGCGATCGAACCGAGTACCGGTCGCATCCTGACCATGGTGTCGACACCGAGCTACGACCCCAACCAGCTGTCCACGCACGACGGGGCGCGCGCCACCCAGGCCTGGGAATCGCTGAGCGCGGACCCGAGTCAGCCGATGTTGAATCGTGCGGTGTCGCAGACGTATCCGCCCGGTTCGACCTTCAAGGTCGTCGTCGCGGCGGCCGCACTGTCGATGGGGATCAAGCCGGAGGACGCGTTCACCGCGGCGCCGAACATCACGCTGCCCGGGACGAACACCACGCTGGAGAACTACAACGGCACCCCGTGCGGCGGGGGTGCAACCGCGACCATGCACGACGCGTTCCGGCTCTCGTGCAACACCGCCTTCGCCGAGATCGGCATGAAGGTGGGCGCGGCCAAACTCAAGGACGAGGCCACGGCCTTCGGTATCGGCCCGCATTCGGGCATCCCGATCCCGGTGGCCGACAGCACGGTCGGCCCGATTCCGGACAACGCGGCGCTGGCCCAGACCAGCATCGGCCAGCGAGACGTAGCTCTCACCCCACTCGACGATGCGGTGATCGCGGCTACCGTGGCCAATGGCGGTGTGCGGATGGAGCCGCATCTGGTCGACCGGACCCAGGGGCCCGACCTGCGCGATCTGTCCACCACCAAACCGGTGTCGGTGGGCCAGGCGATCAGCGCCCCGGTGGCCAGCCAGCTGACCGGGCTGATGATCGATTCGGAGAAGGCCACGGCCGGGGGCACCCAGCCGCGGCCGTACCAGATCGCTTCCAAGACCGGCACCGCCGAACACGGCAGCGACCCGCGCAACACCCCGCCGCATGCCTGGTACATCGCGTTCGCGCCGGCGCAGAACCCGAAGATCGCGATCGCGGTCATCGTGGAGAACGGCGGCGACCGCGCGCTGGCCGCGACCGGTGGATCGGTGGCGGCGCCGGTGGCCCGGGCGGTGCTGGATGCCGGATTGCAGGGGGGCTGAGGACGATGAGTAAGCGAGGACCAGGACCCCAGGTGGATATGCAACAACGTCGCGATCGGCGAACCTACCGTCGGGGGCGGCCATGCTGAACAACGGTGCCCTGATCGCCGATCGGTATCGGCTGCAACGTCTGATCGCCACGGGCGGTATGGGCCAGGTGTGGGAGGCATTGGACACCCGCCTGGACCGCCGGGTCGCGGTGAAGGTCCTCAAGGCCGAATTCTCCGCGGATCCGACGTTCCGGCATCGGTTCAAGACCGAGGCCAAGACCACCGCGCAGCTCAACCACCCCGGCATCGCCGGGGTCTACGACTACGGCGAGACCTACGACCCGCAGGGTGGTGAAACCGCCTATCTGGTGATGGAGCTCGTCCAGGGCGAACCGCTCAACGCGGTGCTGAACCGGCTCGGCCGGCTCTCGGTCGGCCAGGGTCTGGACATGCTGGAGCAGACCAGCCGCGCCCTCGAGGTCGCCCATGCCGCGGGCGTGGTCCACCGCGACGTGAAGCCCGGCAATATCCTGGTCACCCCCACCGGACAGGTGAAGATCACCGACTTCGGCATCGCGAAGGCGGTCGACGCCTCCCCGGTGACCAAGACCGGCATGGTGATGGGCACCGCCCAGTACATCGCTCCCGAGCAGGCCACCGGCGAGGATGCCACCTCGGCCAGCGACGTGTACTCACTCGGCGTCGTCGGCTATGAGGCGCTGTCGGGCCATCGGCCGTTCACCGGTGACGGTGCCCTGACGGTGGCGATGAAGCATGTGCGCGAGGCGCCGCCGCCGATGCCGGCCGATCTGCCGCCGAACGTGCGCGAACTGATCGACATCACGATGACCAAGGATCCGACGCGGCGCTACCACAGCGGCGGCGAATTCGCCGATGCCGTGGCCGCGGTCCGGGCCGGTCGCCGCCCACCGCCGCCGCGCGGAGGTGCGGTCCCGCAGACCGGCGCCACTCGCGTCCTCCCGCCCGGCCCGACCGCGGTCATCCCGCGCGGCGACTACGACGGCGCGACCGTCCGTTACTCGACCGCCGAACCGGCCAGGGTGGGCGCGGCGGCCGGTTCGACCGCCATGATGCCGGGCCCCGGCCCGGCCGGCGACACCGAGAAGCCGGGATTCACCACCGGTCAGAAGGTGATGGCCGGACTCGGCGCGGGCGCGGTTCTGCTCGGCGGCCTGGCCGCCTGGGTGCTGCTCAGTGGCAAAGCTCCGGATTCGAAGGTGTCGCCGGTGAAGTCGACCACCTCCGTGGTCGCGCCCCCGCCGCCGACCACGGTGTGGACCACGAACGAAGAGCCGACGACCACCTTCCAACCGGCACCGCCGCCGGTGGTGACGACGACTCCCGAGCCGACGACGACCACCACACCCCCGCCGACCACGACCACCACGGCACCGCCGACGACCACCACCCGGGAGCGGCCGACCCGCACCACGCGTCCCACAACACGCCCGTCCGTCCCCTCGCTCGACCTACCATTGCCGGGGGCCGGCGATTCACTACCGGGGGCCGGCGGTACGCACGAAGCCGACAGCAGTAGACACCCTGACACCTCCTCACAAGGACTGCCATGACGACCCCGAAGAATCTGTCTTCTCGCTACGAACTGGGCGAGATCATCGGATTCGGTGGTATGTCGGAGGTCCACAAGGCTCGTGACCTGCGGCTGGGGCGGGACGTGGCGATCAAGGTGCTGCGCGCGGATCTCGCCCGCGACCCCACGTTCTATCTGCGCTTCAAACGCGAGGCGCAGAACGCGGCGGCGCTGAACCATCCGGCGATCGTCGCGGTGTACGACACCGGCGAGGCCGAGATCGACGGCGGCCCGCTGCCCTACATCGTGATGGAGTACGTCGACGGCGAGACGCTGCGCGATATCGTGCGCGGCAAGGGTCCGCTGCCGCCGCGGCGGGCGATGGAGATCATCGCCGATGTCTGTGCCGCACTGGATTTCAGCCACAAGAACGGCATCGTGCATCGCGATATGAAGCCGGCCAACATCATGATCAACCGCCAGGGTGCGGTGAAGGTGATGGACTTCGGTATCGCGCGTGCCATCGCGGACAGCTCGAATCCGATGACCCAGACCGCCGCGGTGATCGGCACCGCGCAGTATCTGTCACCGGAACAGGCGCGCGGCGAACAGGTCGACGCCCGGTCCGACGTGTACTCCGTCGGCTGTGTGCTGTACGAAATCCTCACGGGGCAGCCACCTTTCACCGGCGATTCACCGGTGGCGGTCGCCTACCAGCATGTCCGCGAGGATCCGAAGCTGCCGTCGCTGGTTCATCCGGGCGTACCGCGCGAACTCGATTCGGTCATCCTCAAGGCGATGAGCAAGAATCCGGCCAACCGGTATCAGTCCGCGGCCGAGATGCGCGCCGATCTGATCCGGGTGCTGGGTGGTCAGAAGCCGCAGGCGCCGATGGTGATGACCGAGGAGGACCGCACCACCTTCCTCGGCAGCATGGATCCCGAACCGCGCAGCTACCGCACGGTCGAACGCAACGACGGCGACGACGAGCCGGAACCCGAATCCGACGGTTCCAGGCGCAAGGTATGGATCGGCATCGGTGCCGCCGCGGTGGTCGCGGTGCTGGTGACGCTGTTCTGGGTGTTGATCGGTCCGGGGAGCAGACCCGATCAGGTCGCGATCCCCGATCTGTCGAATCAGCCGGCGGAGCAGGCGCGCAACGATCTCCAGAAACTGGGTTTCAATGTCGCCGTCCAGCCGAAACCGGACGGCAAGGTCGCCAGCGGCAATGTGGTCGCGACCCAGCCCCTGGGCGGTGCGCGTGTCGACAAGGGGTCCACGGTGACCCTGCAGATTTCGACCGGTCCGCAGCAGGTGCCGGTGCCACAGCTGACGAAACTCACCCAGCAGCAGGCCGAACAGAATTTGAACGCGGCCGGGCTGCTCCTGGATCCGCAGATCCAGCGCGGCGCCTCCAGTCCGGAGGACAAGGACAAGGTGATCGCCGAATCCCCCGCCGCCGGAACCAAGATCGATGCCGGTTCGAAGGTGACGATCACCCTCGGCAAGGGGCCGGACCAGGTTCGCGTGCCCGACGTGGTGGGCCAGTCGATCGATGTGGCGGAACCGAATTTGGCCGACAGCGCGGGGTTCAAGGTCGTGATCCAGAAGGTCAGCTCGTCGCGGCCCGCCGGTGAGGTGCTGTCCACCGATCCGGTCGGCGGTTCGATGGCAGACAAGGGCTCGACCATCACCGTGCAGGTGTCCAG
The DNA here is from genome assembly GCF_001612965.1 of Nocardia kruczakiae NBRC 101016. Classification (GTDB taxonomy): domain Bacteria; phylum Actinomycetota; class Actinomycetes; order Mycobacteriales; family Mycobacteriaceae; genus Nocardia; species Nocardia kruczakiae. The sequence goes on along the minus strand of NZ_BDBL01000023.1, from coordinate 4,819 downwards.
CGATCAGATCACCATGCCGTCGCTGACCGGTCTCACCCCGTCGCAGGCTGTCGACAAACTGCGCTCGGTGGGCTGGACCGGCGGTGTGGGCCAGATCAGCCAGAGCACCCAGGGCACGTTCGACGCGAGCAACGTCGGCCGGGTGATCGATCAGCAGCCGCGGCCGGGTTCGTCGGTGGCACGCAACGCGACCATCACGATCGTCACGGGAGTGCTCGGCCCGCCCTGACGCGGGCCGGTGATCACAGCGCGAGGTGGCGATTCATCGACATGGCCTCCTCCGCCAGGTCGGGAAGTTCGACCACCTCGACGCCGTGGTCGCGCAGATTCTCCACGCCGACACAGTTCTCCACGAAAGTGCGCGGTTCACGCCACGCGATGACGACGCGCGGAATTCCGGCGGCCAGGATGCGGTCGGCACACGGGGCGCGGCCGACCGAGGCCCGGGTGGAACACGGTTCGAGCGTGCTGTAGATGGTGGCCTGCGCGAGCCGGGGATCGGCGCCGAGTTTGTTCAGTGCCGATTCCTCGGCGTGCACCTTCGCCTCGGTTTCGCGAGAGTAGCCGTGCGCGAGTTCGACGCCGTCCGGCCCGACGATCACCGCGCCGACCGAGAAGGCGGTGGCACTGGGCGGGCACAGCCGGGCCAGGCCGATCGCGTGATGCATCCAGAACCGGTGCGCCCCGGGCCGGCCCGGGATACGGCTACCCGACTCGACCGACTCCCACGCATCGGATTCGGTTGTCACTGTGCGCCTTTCATCGTCGCCGAACTCCCATCGGACGGTGCCGGCCGCGGCAGATACCGCAGGACCGCGATATCTCCGAGGCGAGTGATATCCACCAAAGCCATTCTGCGCCGAGAACCGCCGGGAAAGTCCGCCGGATGCAAAAATTTCGGGGCCGCGCTGTCACCGACCAGTACCGGGGCGACCGCCATCAGCAGTTCGTCGGCCAGATCCGCCGACAGAAAGGCGGTGTGGATGCGGCCACCGCCCTCGACCATCAAGCGGGCGATCCCGCGCTCGCCCAGATCGTCGAGCAACGCGCCGAAGTCGACGGAGCTGCCGAGGGCCACGACCTCCGCTCGGCCGGCGAACCGATCGCCCAGCCGCTCCCGCCCGGCCGTGGTCGTATAGATCAGCCGCCGGCCACCCTGGTTCCACAACCGCTGCCCGGGGTCGATTTCACCGCTCGCGGTGACGACGACGCGCACGGGGAATTCGGGTTTTCCGGCCGCGATCCGAGACTCGCGTCGCCGCTCACTGCTCAGCGACAACCGAGGATCGTCGCGTCGCAGGGTCTCGGCTCCGATCAGAATCGCGTCGGACTCGGCACGCACCTGGTCGACGCGATCGAAATCCTCGGCGTTGGACAGCAGCAATCGTTGCGGACCGGCGTCATCGATATATCCGTCGATGCTGGTGGCCACCGAGAGCACGACGTACGGCCGGGCCATCAGCGCCGCCCGGGCACGACGACCGCGCCGAGCTCATGCATGCGCATACTCCTTGTCACGGTGAGGCTTTCGCTCGCCCGGCGCGGCAACGGGTCAGACCAGCGCGGCGACCTCGGATTCGAGCGTCCGGACCAGCCCCTCGGCCGGACGCTCGCCGCACACCTCGAGCCAGTTCGCCAGCATCCGGTGCCCGCCCTGGGTGAGCACCGATTCGGGGTGGAACTGCACGCCGTGGATGGGCAGGTCGCGGTGCCGCATGGCCATCACGATGCCGCTCTCGGTGCGTCCGATCACCTCGATGTCACCGGGCAAGGTGTCCTCGAGCACGGTCAGCGAGTGATAGCGGGTGGCGGTGAACGGGTCGGGCAGGCCCGCCAGCACTCCGGCACCGATGTGGAAGACCGAACTCGTCTTACCGTGCAGCAACTCGGGGGCGCGGGTCACGGTCGCGCCGAACGCCTCTCCGATCGCCTGATGTCCCAGGCACACGCCGAGCAGCGGAGTCCGGGTCCGGGCGCAGGCGCGAACCAGTTCGATACTGGCGCCGGCACGGTCCGGGGTGCCCGGGCCCGGGCTGATCAACAGGCCGTCGAAGTCGGCGGCCACGGCGTCGGTGTCCTGCAGCCGGGAATCGTCGTTGCGCCAGACGGTCGCCTCGGCACCCAGCTGGCCCAGATATTGGACCAGGTTGAATACGAAGCTGTCGTAATTGTCGACGACCAGAACACGCATGGTTCGAGAGTACGTGGCGCCACCATCGATACGCAGCTGAGATAGCCTTTAGGCAGACCTGCACGCCGAATACGAGGACGTCATGCCCAAGTCGAAGGTCCGCAAGAAGACCGACTACACGATCAACCCGACCAGCCGCACTCCGGTGAAGGTGAAGGGCGGTCCGTCGCCGGTCTGGTATGTGGCGATCATGCTCGGCTTCATGCTGGCCGGTCTGGCGTGGTTGCTGGTCTACTACCTGGGCGCCGACCACATCCAGTGGATGAGCGATCTCAACGCCTGGAACTTCCTGATCGGCTTCGGACTCATGGTGATCGGCCTGATCATGACGATGCGGTGGCGCTGATCGTGCTGTCGCACGGGTGGCGCTGATCGTGCTGTCGCACGGGTGGCGCTGATCGTGCTGTCGCACGGGTGGCGCTGATCGGGCAGCGTTTGCGCTTATTACACGTGTGTGATTCATGCACACCTGTGGATGAATCTGTGGACAACTCGAGGAGCAATTGGGGACCGTGAGCACACCGCCCGAACACCCCGAGTCCGATCGTCCGGGGGCCGCTGGGGAATTCGGTAGTTCGGAGCCGGCGCCCCGGCTGGAGTGGTCCACCCCGGCGCCCGCCCTGGCCGCGGTCACTCTCGGCGGAGTGGCGCTGGCCGTGGCCGCCGCGTTCGCCTCCGACGCACCGAGCCGGCTGTTGATCGGCTTGGCCGCGGCGCTGCTGCTGTGCTTGGCCGGATTGGGCTTCCGGCAGCGCCCGCGCCTGACCGTCATTCCCGGAAAACCGGCCCGGCTGGTGATTCGTGGCCTGCTCGGGCCGGTCGGCTACGGTCCCGACCAGATTCTGCGGGCACGAGTCGTCGGGTTCCGGCGCCTGGGCCGCAGCATCCCCAATCTGGAACTCGACGTCGACCACAAGGGTGAGGAGCGGCTGGTGATCTTCGGCCGCTGGGACCTCGGTACCCATCCCCAGGACGTCCTGGATGTGATGAGCGTGCACGGTCTCGTTCCGGCCGAACCCCGCGACAGCTGACACCGGGATCCGCCGCGGACCGAATCAGGCGAGAACCGCCGCACCCGCGCCGATCAGCGCGATCGTCAGCACCGCGAGGCCGGCCACCGAACCCCATCCGATCCATCGGATCGTATCCCGCGTCCGCGCCCGCAGCCATTCCGGCAGGAACAGGATTCCGGCGGCGGCGAGCGTGCCCGCCACCAGCCCACCGAGATGGCCCCACAGCGAGATACCCGGCAGGGACACACTGATGAGCAGGTTGATCGCGATCAACACCAGCATCTGCACGGGGCTCTGCCGCAGCCGCAGCAGAATCACGGTCATCGCGCCGAACAGGCCGTAGATGGCGCCGGACGCACCGGCCGTGGCGGAATCGGTCGCCAGCCACATGACCGCCGCCGATCCGCCGAGCAGCGAGACCAGATAGATCGCGAGGAATCGCGAACGCCCCAGCACGAGTTCGGTGTCACGGCCGAGGATGTAGAGGGCGAACATGTTGACCACCAGGTGCAACGGCCCGTAGTGCAGGAATCCGGAACCGAGGACGCGAATCCACTGCCCCTGGGCGACCCACTGCGGGGCGAGTACCCAGTCGTAGAACAGCTGCGACAGATGATTGTCGGTGACACTGTGGGCTTGACTCGCGGTGACCGCGAAGACCGCGACATTGATCGCGATCAACGCGTAGGTGACATACGGTGTACGACCCGTGGTGGTGGACGGACCGCTGACGGCCGGCCGGCCGGAACGAATATCGCTGCGCCCCTGCGCGACACACTCCGCACAGTGCTGTCCGACGGCGGCCGGTTGCAGGCATTGGGGGCACGCCGGCCGCCCGCACCGCGTGCATGCCAGTCCGGTGGTGCGATCGGGATGGCGGTAACAGGTGGGTGCGGGCGGTTGCGGATTCACGAAACTCCGATGGGTCAGCTCAGGGTGATGCTCGAGATGACGACCGGCTCCTTCGGCCGGTCGTTGCGGTCGGTCGCGGTGGTCGCGATGGCGTCGACGACCTTGCGCGAATCGGCGTCCACCACTTCGCCGAAGATGGTGTGGCGGCGGTTCAGGTGCGGCTGCGCACCGACGGTGATGAAGAACTGCGAACCGTTGGTGCCGGGCCCGGCGTTGGCCATGGCCAGCAGGTAGCCGCGGTCGAAGCGCAGTTCGGGGTGGAATTCGTCGGCGAATTCGTAGCCCGGCCCACCACGGCCGGTACCCGTCGGGTCACCGCCCTGAATCATGAAACCGTCGATCACGCGGTGGAATACGCTGCCGTCGTAGAACGGTCCGGAGGTGCCGCCGCCGGCGTTCTTCGTGGTGTAGGCCGCGCTGCCGTCGGCGAGGCCGACGAAGTTGCGCACCGTCTTCGGGGCGTGGTTACCGAAGAGCGAGATCTTGATATCGCCGAGGTTGGTGTGCAGGACGGCCACGGCGGTCTGATTCGGTGAGGTCACGCCGAATATCGTGCCATGTCGGCTGTCCGTACTCGCAGGGCGCGCCTAGCCGGTGTGCGCCGCGTCGTCGGCCGGCTGCGCCGCCGTCCGGGGTGCGGTCGCTCCGCCGGCATATCCCAGCCGGGGTGGTTCGGCGGCAGGCTCCGGCAGCTGCGGGCGAC
>NZ_BDBL01000022.1 GCF_001612965.1 Nocardia kruczakiae NBRC 101016 | reverse complement strand
GGTGCGGCGGGGTGAAATCTCCCGATCCCGCAGGTGGCGCCACATTCCAGGACCGCTCGCAGCGGACGGGCGTGGGCGGGGTCACCACCCTGAGGGCAGCGGGCGGCCTTCGGCGAAACCGGCGGCCGACTGCACGCCGAGCACCGCCTTCTCGTGCAGTTCGGCGAGCGTGCGGGCCCCGGCGTAGGTGCAGGCGCTGCGCACACCGGAACAGATGTGGTCGATGAGGTCCTCGACGCCGGGGCGTTCCGGATCCAGCCGCATCCGCGAGGAGGAGATGCCCTCTTCGAACAGCGCCTTGCGTGCGCGGTCGAATCCGCTGTCGGCGGCGGTGCGGGCGGCCACGGCGCGCTTGGAGGCCATGCCGAAGCTCTCCTTGTAGGCGTTGCCGTCGCGGTCGACGCGCAGGTCGCCGGGCGATTCGTAGGTGCCGGCGAACCAGGAGCCGATCATCACGTTCGACGCGCCCGCGGCCAGTGCCAGCGCTACGTCACGGGGATGACGGACGCCACCGTCGGCCCAGATGTGCACGCCGAGATCCTTTGCCGCCGCGGCACATTCGGCGACCGCGGAGAACTGCGGGCGGCCGACACCGGTCATCATGCGGGTGGTGCACATGGCGCCCGGGCCGACGCCGACCTTGACGATGTCGGCGCCGGCCTCGGCCAGGTCGCGGGTTCCGGCCGCGGACACCACATTGCCCGCCACCAGCGGCACGCCCAGTTTCAGGTCGGCGACCGCGCGCAGCGCCTCGAGCATCTTCTCCTGATGGCCGTGGGCGGTGTCGATGACCAGGACGTCCGCGCCGGCGTCGACCAGAGCCTTCGCCTTCCCCGGAATGTCGCCGTTCACCCCGACCGCGGCCGCGATGCGCAATGTGCCGTGTCGGTCCACGGCCGGGGTGTAGATGCCGTCGCGGACCGCGCCGGTGCGGGTCACCACACCGGCGAGGGTGCCGTCGTCGTGGACCAGCACCGCGAGACCGGCATGGGCCGCCTCGAGCCGGTCGAAGATCTCGCGCGGCGAGGCGGTGGCGGCGGCGCTGACGAAATCGGCGTCGGCGACGGTGCGCAGCCGTGCGAACCGGTCCACATCGGCGCAGGCCGCTTCGGTGACGACACCGACCGGCTTGTCGTTCTCGACGATCACCACGGCGCGGTGGGCGCGCTTGTGGATCAGCGCCAGCGCGTCCGATACCGAGTGATCGGGCCCGAGCGTGACGGGGGTGTCGGCGGTGAGCGAACGGCTCTTGACGAAGGAGATGGTGTCGGCGGCCGCGGTGATCGGCAGATCCTGCGGCAGCACCACGATGCCGCCGCGGCGCGCGACCGTTTCGGCCATGCGGCGCCCGGCGACCGCGGTCATGTTCGCGACCACGATGGGAATGGTGGTGCCGGTTCCGTCGCTGGTGGACAGGTCCACATCGAACCGCGACGACACATCGGTGCGATTGGGTACGAGGAAAAGATCGTCGTAGGTGAGGTCGTACGGCGGCGTGTGTCCTGGGAGAAACTGCACTCCGGCCATTGTAGGGGAATCGATCATGGCAGGGTGGGTGCGAGAAGACCGTCGAGAAAGGATCGCCCATGCCACGGATCGCGACCGCCACCGAGGTCGACCGGACCGAACTGCTCGACTTCGCCCGCGCGCGCCACCGTGGCGTCCTGGTCACCACGCGCGCCGACGGTGCCCCGCAGATGTCTCCGGTGACCTGCGGCGTCGACGACGCGGGCCGGATCGTGATCTCCACCTATCCCGGGCGGGCCAAGACCCGCAACGTCCGGCGCGACCCACAGGTGTCGATCTGTGTGCTCTCCGACGACTGGGACGGCCCGTACGTCCAGATCGACGGGCGCGCCGAGGTGCTCGACATGCCCGAAGCGCTGGACGGACTGGTGGACTACTACCGCTGCATCGCGGGTGAGCATCCGGATTGGGACGACTATCGCGCGGCGATGGCGCGGCAGAACAAGTCGCTGATCCGGATCGAAGTGCAGCGGTGGGGGCCGGTGGCCACCGGCGGATTCCCGCCTTCCGAGGATTAGGCGGCGCCGGGGCGGTCGCGGCGGACCAGTCGGCGCCACCACGGTGGGCGGCTGCCTCGTTGTCGCGTGGAAGTGGCTGCGGGAGAGGGCTTTCCGCTGCCCACGGTCGGCCGTTGCCGGATGCGCCGGTCGGCGCGCCAGCGTGCGACGACCTCGTCGGCTCGGGCGGGGCGAGGCGGACGTGCGGTCCGTGCGGCATCCGGATCCATTCCACGATGCGCATGTTGAGATCGGAGACGTAGGCGCGGACCTCGGCCTCGGAGTCCATCTCCGCCACCCGCTCGGGTAACCGCTCCAGATCGCGGCGCAGCGTCAGCGAGGTCGGCAGCAACGCCTCACCGCCCACCCCCTCGCGGCGCAGGTAGTTGTTCAGCCACCAGTTCTCGTCGTACGGCTCGCCCATACCGGGCAGGGGTTTGCCGGTGCCGGCCAGATTGTCGAATTCGCCGCGCTCGGTCGCCTCGCGGATCTGCTTGTCGATCCAGGATTCGAATCCCATGCGGGCCGGTTTGCGTTCGGTCATGCGCGCCTCCCCGTAGTGTCGGAGTGCTTACCCGATCGTAACGTGTTGGGACATAACGGACATCGCGGGGTGCGGGCGCGGCGGTACGCTGGCAGCCACCACCGGCGGTGAGGGTGGACAGGACGCGCGTATCCGGAGGAGAGCCGATGACGCGGTATCAGCAGACCCTCCACGGCCGGACCTACGCCTTCGACGGGCTGGTCGACCTGCTGGCGAAGGCGACACCGCTGCGCAGCGGCGACGAACTGGCCGGGTGCGCGGCGAGTTCGGACGCGGAGCGCGCCGCGGCGCAATGGGCGCTGGCCGAGGTGCCGCTGCGCGAATTCCTGAACGATCCGGTGGTGCCCTACGAGACCGACGAGGTCACCCGGCTGATTCTCGACCACCACGATCGCGCCGCCTTCGCGCCGATCGCGCACCTGTCCGTCGGCGGGCTGCGGGACTGGCTGCTCGCGGTGGCCGCCGGATCGGAGCCGGAATCGCCCGCAGCGGTATTGCGTTCCGTGGCAGCGGGTTTGACACCGGAGATGGTGGCGGCGGTGAGCAAGCTGATGCGCAATCAGGATCTGATCGCAGTTGCGCGGGCCGCCGAGGTGCGCTCCGGTTTCCGCACCACCATCGGACTGCCGGGGCGGCTGGCCACCCGGTTGCAGCCCAATCACCCCACCGACGATCCGCGCGGAATCGCCGCGGCGGTACTGGACGGATTGCTGCTCGGCTGTGGGGATGCGGTGATCGGCGTGAATCCGGCTACCGACTCACCGCGAGCCGCCGCCGAGCTGCTGACGCTGCTCGACGACGTGCGGACCCGATTCGACATCCCGGTCCAGTCCTGCGTGCTCGCCCATGTGACCACCACGCTGGGGCTGATCGAGGCGGGGGCGCCGGTGGATCTGGTCTTCCAGTCGGTCGCGGGCACCGAGACGGCGAATGCGAGTTTCGGGGTGAATCTGTCGCTGCTGCGCGAGGCCGACGCCGCCGGGCGGTCGCTGGGGCGCGGAACCGTCGGCGACAACGTGATGTATCTGGAAACCGGGCAGGGCTCGGCGCTGTCGGCGGGCGCGCATCTCGGTACCGGCGGTCGGCCCGTCGATCAGCAGACGCTCGAGGCGCGGGCGTACGCGGTCGCGCGGGAGCTGGAGCCGCTATTGGTCAACACGGTCGTCGGGTTCATCGGTCCGGAATATCTGTACGACGGCAAACAGATCGTGCGGGCGGGGCTGGAAGATCACTTCTGCGGCAAACTGCTCGGCCTGCCGATGGGCGTCGATGTCTGCTACACCAACCACGCCGAGGCTGATCAGGACGATATGGACACCCTGCTGACGCTGCTGGGCGCAGCCGGCGTCGCATTCGTGATCGCGGTGCCCGGGGCCGACGACGTGATGCTCGGCTACCAGAGCCTGAGCTTCCACGACGCGTTGTACGTACGCCGGCTGCTGGGCCTGGCGCCCGCGCCGGAGTTCGAGCAGTGGCTGGCGGGGCTGGGCATGCTGGACGCGACGGGCGGTATCGCCGTGGTGGAACCGCTGAGCTCGCCGCTGCGGGAATTGGCGGGGCCTCGATGAGTGCGGGATCTGCCGACGAAGGCGAAATGAAGGTGACCGAAGCGGGTGCGATCGAAGGCGCCGCGCCTCCGAGCGCCGCCGGTGTGAGTGCGGGACCGGTGAGGGTGAGCGGCGCGGGGTCGAGTGCTGTTGCGGCGAAGACGAAGCGGTCGAGTGTGGGCGCGGTGAGCGCGGACGATGCGGAAACGATCAGCACCATCGGTACGAACTCGGCCGGAGTGGAGCGGGCGGGCGGCGCCGGCGGCGCGGATGCGGGTGGTGACCTGTTTTGGCGGGAGTTGCGCAAGGTGACCCAGGCGCGGATAGGGCTCGGGCGGGCTGGTGACGCACTGCCGACCGCGCGGGTGCTGGAATTCCGGGCCGCACATGCGGCGGCGCGCGATGCTGTGCACACGTCGGTGGACGTGGATGCACTGGGCGAACGGGTCGCCGCGCTGGGCATCGGGACGCCGATCCCCGTCCGCAGCCGGGCGCGAGACCGCGCGGAATATCTGCGTCGGCCGGATCTCGGACGAGAGCCCGAGGACTTCTCGGAGGTACGAAAGAATTTGTCGCCCAGTGCTTTCGATGTGGGCTTCGTGCTGGCCGACGGTTTGTCTCCCCATGCGCTCGCGACACACGGCCCGGATCTGCTCGCTGCCCTGGTCGACGAACTCGCCCCGCACTACGCGCTGGCCCCGCCGGTGATCGCGACGCAGGCGCGGGTGGCGATCGGCGACCATCTCGGTGCCGCTCTCGGCGTGCGTACCGTGCTGGTGCTGATCGGTGAACGCCCCGGACTGTCGGTTGCCGACAGTCTCGGCATCTATCTCACCCACCATCCCCGCCCGGGACGCACCGACGCCGAACGCAACTGCGTGTCGAATATCCACCCGCCCGAGGGGCTGGGGTATCGGCAGGCCGCAGTAGTGGTCGCGGGTCTGGTCGCGGGTGCGCGCGCATTGGGACGATCCGGCGTGGATTTGAAGGACGGGTCGCGCACGGATGCGGTGAATTCTGCTGTCGTGGAAGGTATTTCGGAGAGATGACGGCGAGGTGACGTCGCCTGGCGGCCGGCCTGCGGCCACGTGGACGGGATCGGGTTGTCCCGGTTCGGGATTCAGGTGGCGCGGCGCTTGCGGGAGCGCGGCGGCTGGGTGTTCCGCCGACGCATTCCAGGCGTGTCCGCTCCAGGCGTGTCGGCCGTCTGAGACGGGGCGGCGGCCGGATCCGGGAGCGGGCGTCCGGTGGGCGGGCGGGCCCCGGCCAACTCGGCGAGCCGGGAGTCGCCCGACCGCACGCGCAGCTGCTCGAACGCCACCGCGGCGTCGCTGAGCACGGTTTCCGTGCCCGCATCGGTGCTGATCGTGATGATTGTTCCACCCGCGCCGGCGCGGCCCGTGCGGCCGGAGCGATGCTGATAGTCCTTGGCGTCGGCGGCGGGATCGACATGGACCACCAGCGTGACGTCGTCGACGTGGATACCGCGCGCGGCCACATCGGTGGCGACCAGCACCGGTGCCACTCCGGCGGAGAAGGCCGCCAGGGTGCGCGTGCGCTGCGCCTGACTCAGCCCTCCGTGTAGAGCGACGGCTCCGACGCCCACCTCCCGCAGCCGCTGCGCGAGTTTGTCCGCGCCGTACTGGGTGCGCACGAACAGCAGGGTGCGCCCGTCCCGTGCGGCGATCTCCGTGACCACGGCCCGCTTGTCTGATGCTCGTACCTGCACGAGGTAGTGCGCGACTTTCGCTGTGCCGGAAAGCGATTCGAGCCGCGCGGCCGGCGCCGAATCCGCGGCGCGGTATGCCGGTGATCCGGGCGCCGCGGATCGCAACGGGTCGCCGCCCGAAGAGACAGAATCCGGCAGGAAGTCCGAGGCGGACGGCCCCGGCTCGCCGGATCTCGGCTCGAATGCCGCGGCCCGGCGCCCGGTGTGCTTTTCGATGTCACCGGACCCGTCCTGGTCTGGCGCCGCGCGGTTCCCGGCTTGCTCGCCCGAGGCCCGCTGCGTCGCCGCGGTGGTCGTGACGTCATGGTTGACCGGGTCGTTCAGATAGGTGTGCACCAGCGTATCGACAGCGGCGTCCAAGGTTGCCGAGAAGAGCAGGTGCTGGGTGTCGGTGGGGAGGCGGTCGAGGATCGCGCGGATCTGGTCGATGAAGCCCAGTTCGGCCATGTGGTCGGCTTCGTCGACCGCGACCACGCGGACCGCGTCCAGGCCGACCTTGCCCTGGTCGATGAGGTCGGTGAGCCGGCCGGGGGTCGCGACCAACAGGTCCACCCCGCGGGCCAGGCGATCGGCTTGCCGTTTGATCGGTACGCCGCCGACAGCGGTCGCCACTCGCAGGCCCAGCGACAGCGCCGCCTCGTCCAGGGCCGCCTCGATCTGCGCGGCCAGCTCTCGGGTCGGGGCGAGTACGAGTGCGCGAGGACGACGTGGTGCGGACGCCCCGCGCCGCAGCCGGACCAGCATCGGCAGGCCGAAGGCCAGTGTCTTGCCGGAACCGGTGGCCGCGCGTCCCAGCACATCGCGACCGGCGAGCACATCCGGAATCGCCGCAGCCTGAATGGGAAAGGCCGTCTCGAGACGTTGGCGCCGCAATGCCTGGACCAGTTCGACCGGCAGGCCGAGTTCCGCGAATCCGGGCCCTGCGAACACGGCCGGTCCGCGAGACGCTTCGCTGCCGGGGGATGAGGTCGACAGTTCGGTTTCGCGCCCGGCTCGGCGACCGTCCTTCGGCGCCCGGTCTCCGGTGCCCGGCGTGCGGTCCGATCGTCCCTTGCGCTCGCCCGTCGGCCGTCCGCCCGCGGTTCGCCCGGAACCTTCCGAGGATCGCGTGCCCCAGGGGCCGCCGCGTCCGAAGGGCTTGTCGCCGCGGTCGTTCGACTGCCGGCCGCGAGACCCCGGTGAACGCCGTCGCTCAGGCACTCAGCAACCGGTTCAATTCGACCAGCCACGGAATCGCCACCGCGAGGGTCGGGATCACCAGGATCGCGGCGGCCGTCACGTACGCCGCGGTCGCGATGCGCAGATCGCCGAGCGGACCGGTCAGGCGTTGGATCCGGATGAGCGTCGTCGGCCCGCCGGCGGCCATGGCTCCCTGCGGGGCGGTGGAATTCGAGCAGGTCACCAGGGCGCGGGCCAATGGGGTCGGGCCGGTGACCTTGACGGCGGAATCGTCGGCGAGCAGTTCGATCAGCAATTTCACCGAATCCAGCGCGGATTTGCTGCGCACCACCCGCGGGAACGCCTCGTGCGCGGCGGTGAACGCCTCCAGCACCAGGTCGTGACGCGCCCGCAGATGCGAACGCTCGTGGCTCACGATCGCGGTCAGCTCGGATTTCGACAGATTCGCGAACGTTCCCTGGCTCAGCACGACGCGCTGGCGCAGCCCGGGCAGGCAGTAGGCGATGGGTTCGGCGGCAGCCAGGACGCGGATATCCGCGGCGCGGGTACCGGCCAGCGGTGAGGTCGCGATGAGATCGCCGTGGGTCGCGTCGCCACCCTGGTCGAGCAGGTCGACCAGCATCCGGTGCCGGGCGCGGCGGCGGCGGGTGTGCACGCCGACCCGGATCGAGGCATAGATCAGGCGCGCGCCGACCAGCAGGGTCAGTGCGAAGACGACGACGTAGATCAGCCAGAGCCCCAGACCGAGCGCGTCGATCTCCTTGGTCGGGGAGGTGGTGGGGCGGCCGTCGGGTCCCGGGACGAGCAGCAGGCTGGCGATGGCCAGCCCGGATCCGAACGCCGACAGCACCGCCGCCAGCGCGACCGCCTGCCACAAAACCAGCGCCGCGCGGGGTGTCCGGTACGGCCAGGTGGCTCGGCTGAGCAGAGCCGGGACCGGTCCCGCGAGAAGCAAGGCGAGACCGGCGAAGACCGGCGCGGTTGCGTTCATACTCAGCTCACTGCGTTGTGGGGCCAGGGGCCCGAGATCGCGGCGCCGGAGAGCACCACGCAGCTACTGCGGCGGGGCGACTCCGTTGTCGTCGGACGCGGTGTTCTCGTCCTCGGACGGGTTGCGCGCGGTCTCGGTTGCTTCGAGCTTAGCGAGTGCATCCCGGAGTGCGGCAGCCTCGTCCTTTCCGACCTGTTCGACGAAGTGCACGAGCGCGGCGCGCCGGGAACCGACTTCGTCGGCCTGCTGCAGCGCGTCGACCATCAAACTGGCCACGAGTTCGTCGCGCGTGTGCACGGGCGCGTATCGATGTGCCCGGTCGTCGCGCTGCTGCACGACCAGATTCTTCTTCGCCAACCGCTGTAGCACCGTCATCACCGTGGTGTACGCGAGCTCGCGGCGCGCGGCGAGGGCTTCGTGGACCTGCCGTACCGTCTGCGGTTCATCGGCCGACCACAACTGGTCCATGACCGCTTTCTCGAGTTCACCAAGACCTGCCATCCCTCCAGCTTACGGAGGCAACGACACAAATGCGTACTACAGTTCGTCGTAACCGGTCGGTAGCTGTGTGGGATTTTTCATAGGGGCGTCGGGGAACCCGCCTCGGAATCGGCCGCGCGTGGTCCGCCGACCGCGCCGATCACGTGCCGGGATCCGATCGGCACGATCATCGGCCGCTCCGACACCGGATCGGTGTGCACCTCGGCACGCAGGCCGAATACCGTTCGCAACAGTTCGGCATCGATCACCTCGCCCGGCGCGCCCTGGGCGACGATGCGGCCCTCGCGCATGACGATCAGCCGGTCGCTGTAGCGGATGGCCAGGTTCAGATCGTGCAACACCATGACCACGGTCCTGCCCAGGTCGTCGTGCAGCCGGTCGACGAGGTCGAGGACCTCCAGCGAGTGGGCCAGATCCAGATAGGTGGTGGGCTCGTCGAGCAGCAGGATGTCGGTGCCCTGCGCCAGCGCCATGGAAATCCATGCGCGCTGGCGCTGTCCGCCGGACAGTTCGTCGAGGGTGCGGTCGGCCAGTTCCGCCACGCCGGTCTGGGCGAGGGCGTGCGCGACCTCGGTTTCGTCGTCGGCCGACCACTGGCGCAGCCAGGATTGATGCGGATGGCGGCCGCGCGCGACCAGATCGGCCACGGTCAGGCCTTCCGGCGCGACCGGGGTCTGCGGCAGCATGCCGACGATGCGGGCGACGTCGCGCGTTTTCATGGTGGCGATCGCCTTGCCGTCCAACAGGACTCGGCCCGCGTTCGGCCGCAGCAAGCGGCCCAGTCCACGCAGGAGTGTGGATTTGCCGCAACCGTTCGGTCCGATCACGGTGGTGATGAGGCCGGGTTCGATATCGACGCTGAGGCCGTCGACGATGACGCGGCCGCCGTAGCCGAGGGTGATGTTCTCCGCGGCGAGGCGGTGCGCGTCGTCGTGGCCGGTGCTCCGGTGCGGGGTTCGGGTGCTCACAATGTCGCCTTCCGGTTCACGCGTATCAGCAGCAACAGCAGGAACGGTCCGCCGAACGCGGCGGTGACCAGGCCGACCGGCAGATCGACCGGTACGACGGTGCGGGCCGCGACATCGGCGGCGACCACGATCAGCGCACCGGTGAGGGCCGAGCCGATCACGGGCTCGCCGGGAGTGCGCAGCAGCCGGCGCGCGATCTGCGGCGCGGCCAATCCGACGAAGGCCAGCGGGCCGACCGCCGCGGTGGCCAGCGCCGCCGCCGCCACCGCGGCGCCGATCAGCACCAACTGCTGGGTCTGCACGCGCACACCGAGCGCACGAGTGGTGTCGGAGCCGAAGCGCAGCGCGGCGAGGGTGCGCGCCGAGCCCGCGGCGATGGCGATCACGACGACGAGTCCGGCGGCCGCGGCCGCGGTCCGATTCCAGTCCGCGCCGTTGAGCGAGCCGGTGAGCCACAGTTGCGCCCGGGTGGCGTCGTCGAGGCTCGCCCGCGTGACGAGCCAGTTGATACCGGCCAGCAGCAGCGCGTTGACCCCGATGCCGATGAGGATGAATCGCATTCCGCTCAGCCCGGTGTCGCCGCCGCTGTTGCGCCCCAGCGCCAGGACGCCGATGAGAGCGGCCGTGGCCAGCCCGCCTGCCAGCGCCGCGAGCGGAACACCCAGCGACGCCACGAGTCCGGTGGCGGTGCCACCCGCGCCGGCCAGGACCGCCACCGCGGCGAAGCTCGCCCCGGAGGTGATGCCGAGGACGTCGGGACTGGCGAGCGGATTGTGCAGGATCGACTGGGTGATCGCGCCCGCGATGCCGAGCGCCGCCCCGGCCACCAGCGCGGTGACCGCTCGCGGCAATCGAGATTCCGTGACGACGTAGCGCTGCGAGCGGGTTCCGCCGCCGGTCAGCACGTCCAGCACCCGCCCGAGCGCGATGTGATAGTCGCCGACGGAGATGTCGACCACGAACAGGACGACGATCGCCGCGGCGAGGACCAGCAGCGTCAGCAGCATCGAAAGACGAAGCACCGCCGATATTCCGGCGACCCGAACGGCCGGCCGGACCCCGGTCAGCTCCGCGCCGGATCGGCCCCCGTCGGGAGCGCTCCTCGAATCGCCGACGGAGCCGGACGCCGCCTCGGCAGCACTGGAAGAGTCGCCGCCGAAGCCGGACACCGCCTCCGTGCCGGCGTCCCCGGTCTGTCCGTCTCCGGTATTCCCTGCCCCGGTCGTCGATTCCGTGCCCGCGGCATCGGAAGTACGGATATCGCTGCGCGCGTTCACAGTTCGGCCACCTTCCGCCGGCGCACCAGGGCGATGAAACAGGGTGCGCCGATCGCGGCCAGCACGATACCGGCCTGCAACTCCCCGGGCGGTGCGATCACCCGGCCGACGACATCGGCCAGCAGCAGCACGATCGCGCCGAGCAACGCCGAATACGGAATCAGCCAGCGGTGATCCGGGCCGGTGATCATGCGGCCCAGGTGCGGAACGACCAGTCCGAGAAAGGCGATCGGGCCGACCGCGGCCGTCGCGGCGCCCGTCAGCAGCACCACCGCGGTGAGTCCGATCGCACGGTTGCGCGCGATGTTCACCCCGAGTCCGCGCGCGACGTCCTCGCCGAGTCCGATCGCGTTGAGCCCGGGCGCGGCCAGGATCGCCAGCACCGCTCCCGCGAGGATGAACGGCACCACCTGGGCCGCCACCGCGGGTTCGTGCCCGGCGGGTGTGCCGACCACCCAGAAGCGGTAGGTGTCGAGTGCGGCCGGATCGAGCAGGATCACCGCATTGGTCAGCGCCTGCAGCAGTGCGGTGACCGCCGCACCGGCCAGGACCAGCGTCAACGGGGTGGACCGGCTGCCGCCGGTCGCCGCGGCGCCGAACACCACCACGCCCGCCACCAGCGCCCCGGCGAAGGCGAACCAGATGTACTGGCTCGGCTGGGTGAGTGCGAACAGGTGAATGCCGAGCGCGGCCAGGAACGCCGCGCCCGCGTTGAGGCCGAGCAATCCGGCGTCGGCGAGCGGATTGCGCGTGTAGCCCTGGATCAACGCACCCGCGATACCGAGCGCGGCGCCGGTGAGCAGTGCGAGAACCGTTCGGGGCAACCGCAATTCGCGCACGATCCGATCGGCCTGTCCGTCCGCCGGGCAGGTGAACGGCACGCCGTCCGGACAGGAGACGGCATGCCAGATCTCTGCCGGGGACAGGGATTTCGCGCCGACGGCGAGTCCGGCGACGACGGCGAGCAGCAGCACCCCGGCCAGGAGTGCCAGGCCGGTCGCGCGGCGACGGGGGGTGGTGACTGCGGCGGACACGGCGGCGAACGACTCCTGGGTGACGCGTTTCATGGCAATGACAAGTCTGGTAAGCCTAACCTATCTTCCGTTGTCGACCGTAATGCCGAACGTTGAGGGGGTTCGATGTCCGAACCAGTGACGATTTTCCCGGCTCGCCGTCTCGAGCCGGCGTTCGAACAGATCTGCGTCCGGCTGCGCGCGCTGCAGCCCGGCCATCCGCGGGTCTACGCCATGGCGGCGATGGCCGAACAGGGTCGCCGGCGCTGGTGGCGACTGGCCGACGGGGTGCGCGAAGGTCGCATCGAGCTGATGTATCGCCGGCACGCGGCGGAGATGGTCAGCGCTGAGATCGCCGCCGAGGTGGTCGCCACAGCCCTGATCCATGCCGTGGTCGGCCGGGTGGTCGCGCTGGCGGTCTGCGACAACCGGGCCTGGGATCCCGGGCTCGAGAATCTGTGGGTGCACACCGACAACGACGGCGGACTGGACTGGGCGGGCCTGTCCGACACGACGATTCGGGTGGTGGCGGGTGATCCGCTGGCCGGGCGTCCGGGGGTGGTGACGCTGCCGTGTGATCGGGCGCTGTCGGTGTGGCTGGCGCATCGCTGTGAGGCGGCACTGACGCTGGTGTGCGAGAGCCTGTACCGCTGTGCCGGGCTGAGCCGGGCACGATTCTGGAATCTGGTGGGCGAATCCATCGTCGGCGCGGCCACCTACGTGCCGGAATTGGCGCGGACCCGCGCGGATGCCGGGACCGAGCGGGGTCAGGCGCTGCTGTTGGCATTGGCCGATCGCGGTTTGCCGGTACGTCGCTCTTGCTTGGTTAGGTAAGGCTGACCTACACTCGACTCGGCGTCCGGATCGAGCGAGAGTCCCGAGGGCTGCGGTCGACTCCCCGATCCACTGCCCGCGGCGGGCCCTTCGTCACGGAGGGCCCGCCGCGTCGTTTCCCCGAACGTCCCCGCGCGAATCTCGATGTGCCGGTAATTGTTTCGCAGACACGACGATGCCCGGCCCACCGCCGGGGTGGCGGTGAACCGGGCATCGGTGAGAACTAGTGCGTGGCGGCGAAACCGGTCCGCAGGTCGGCGAGGATGTCCTCGATCCCCTCGATCCCCACCGCGAGCCGGACCAGGCCCGGCGTCACACCCGCGGCCAGCTGCTCCTCGGGAGTCAACTGCGAATGGGTGGTCGAGGCCGGGTGGATGACCAGCGACCGCACATCACCGATATTGGCGACATGGCTGTGCAGGGTCAGCGCGTCGACGAACTTCTTGCCCGCGTCCACACCGCCGGCCAACTCGAAGCCGACGATCGCACCGGTGCCCTTCGGCGCCAGTTCCCGGCCACGCTCGTACCACGGCGACGACGGCAGACCCGCGTAGAAGACGTTGGTCACCTCCGGCTGCTCGGTGAGGAATTCCGCGACCGCCTGCGCGTTCGAGACGTGCCGCTCCACCCGCAGGCTCAGCGTCTCGAGACCCTGGCTGATCAGGAACGCGTTGAACGGCGCCACCGCGGAGCCGAGGTCGCGCAGCAACTGCACCCGCGCCTTCAGCGCGTACGCCGGCGCACCCAGATCGGCGAAGACCGCGCCGTGGTAGCTGGGGTCCGGGGTGGTGAAGCCGGGGAAGCGCGAGTTGCCCTGCTCGTCGGTCACCGTCCAGTCGAACGTGCCACCGTCGACGATCACGCCGGCGATCGCCGCACCGTGGCCACCCAGGTACTTCGTCGCCGAGTGCACGACGATGTCGGCGCCGTGCTTGAGCGGCTGGATCAGATACGGGGTCGGCACGGTGTTGTCCACGATGAACGGCACACCGGCGGTGTGCGCGACCTCGGCCAGGCCCGGCAGATCCAGGATGTGGTTCTGCGGGTTGGACACCGTCTCGCCGTAGATCGCCTTGGTGTTCGGGCGGATCGCGGCGCGCCACTGATCCAGATCGTCGGGATCTTCGACGAACGACACCTCGATGCCCAGCTTCGGCAGCGTGTAGTGGAACAGGTTGTAGGTGCCGCCGTAGAGGCGCGGACTCGAGACGATGTGGTCACCGGCGCCCGCGATGTTGAGGATCGCGAAGGTTTCGGCGGCCTGGCCCGAGGACAGCAGCAGTGCCGCCACACCACCCTCGAGGGCGGCGATGCGCTGCTCGACCGCGTCCTGGGTGGGGTTCATGATGCGGGTGTAGATGTTGCCGGGCTCGGCCAGACCGAACAGCGCCGCCGCGTGATCGGTGTCGCGGAAGGTGTAGGAGGTGGTCTGGTAGATCGGCAGCGCGCGAGCGTTGGTGGTGCCGTCGGGAATCTGGCCGACGTGAACCTGCTTGGTCTCGAAGCTCCAGTTCTGCGCCGGATCGTTCGGCTCGACGGAGTCGGTCATGGGTTTCAGCTCCAAAAGGTGTAGGTGGGATGGGTCGTCGCGCATGAGGCGGCGGTGCGCCGCCCCCAAGGATGCCCGATTCGCGAAGAATCAGGCGGAAACTGTGGAGTTTTCCGACTCGGAAGTGATCAGTGTGGTCAGCACGGGCGTCGGCCCGGTGGAGATGTCGAGAACCGGGCAGTGGGCGTCCACGGCGGCCTGCAGTTCAGCGTAACGCCCCGCCGGCTCCGGGCCGTCGATGTGCACAGTCACCCGGACCTGCTGGAATCCGGCGCGCACGGTGTCGTCGAGGCCGAAGAAGCCGCGCACGTCGAGGTCGCCCTCGGCGTCGATGCGCAGATCGTCGACGACGATGCCCAGTCGCTGCGCCCAGAACCGATAGGTCACCACCTGACAGGAGATCAGCGCCGCGAGATAGAACTCGACCGGATTGGGCGCCGTACCCGCGCCGCCCAGCGCGGCCGGCTCGTCCACCCGGACCGTGTAGGTGCCGGCCGTGACGGCGCTGCCGACGGCGCCCTCCGCGATGCCGGCGGCGGAAAACAGGACCTGCGCCTTCGCCGGATCGCCGGCCACGGCCTGTGCGGTGGCGTCGACGATGTCGTTGAGCGGAGTGTCCGATGCGGCTGTCATGGCCGCCACGGTAGGGCCGCGCGGATGCGGGAGCGAGGGTTGCGCTCGCCGTGATCACAACCGTAGCCGGATCGCTGTGAGTGCGTATGCCCCTGCGGTACAACGATTTTCACATGTTATCACCAGGTGTGCTGCCCGATTACCGGGCCCGCCCGCGCCCGGGCGTGCGGCACCGCCGTACCGGGCGGTACTCGGGTGGTGTAAGTGTTTTTCCATGACACAGCACGACCGATTCGAGGCTCGTTCCCTGGCGGATGTCACGCCCGAGCAGATGACCCGCTACAGCGAGGGGACCTTCACCGACCTCATCGGTCTGAAGTACACCGAGGTCGGGCCCGATCGTGTGGTCGGGGAGTGGGTGGTCTCGCCGCAGTTGCATCAGCCCGCGGGCATCGTCAACGGCGGGGTGTACTGCACGATCATCGAAACCCTGGCCAGTGTCGGCGGCGGTGTCTGGTTCGGCGACCGCGGACATGTGGTGGGCGTCAACAACAACACCGACTTCCTGCGCGCGGTCCGCGAGGGCAGCCTGCGCGGCGTCGCCACCCCGATTCACCAGGGCCGATCGCAGCAGCTGTGGCAGGTCCAGATCACCGACGAGCAGGACCGGGTGGTCGCGCGTGGGCAGGTGCGGCTGCAGAACCTCACCGCGGACGGCGCGGCCGAACGCTAGCCCTGAAGGCGAGCGCCGACACGACGACGAGCGCACCCGGTACGGCCGTGCCAAGATATCGAGCACCGTACGCCCGAGCAGCCGAGGAGGCGATGTGCGTCTGTCACCGCACGAGCAGGAACGGCTGATGCTCAGCTACGCGGCCGAGCTGGCGCGGCGGCGGCAGGCGCGCGGGCTCAAACTCAACCACCCCGAGGCGGTCGCCATCATCACCGACCACGTCCTGGAGGGCGCCCGCGACGGCCGCACCGTCGCCGAGTTGATGTCCTCGGGTCGCACCGTGCTCACCCGCGACGACGTGATGGCGGGTGTGCCGGAGATGATCCCGGACGTCCAGGTCGAGGCCACCTTCCCCGACGGCACCAAACTGGTGACCGTGCATCACCCGATCGGCTGAGGGCACCGATGAGCGCGAGATCCGCCGAGAGCGGCCACGGCCCGGTGCCGGGCGAGTATCTGCTCGCCGCCGACCCCATCGAAATCAACGCCGGCGCCGACCGGATCGAACTCGAGGTGGTCAACACCGGTGACCGGCCGGTGCAGGTGGGCAGTCACGTGCACTTCCCGCAGGCCAACACCGCCCTCGAGTTCGACCGGGTCGCCGCACACGGCCGCCGACTCGACATCCCGGCGGGGACCGCCGTGCGCTTCGAACCCGGTCTGGCGCAGCGGGTTTCGCTGGTACCGCTGGGCGGCAGCCGCGAGGTGTACGGAATCGGCCCGGAGGCGCCGGGACCGCTCGGCCCGGTAACCGACCGGTCCGGCGAGACAGACGGAAGGCCGGTCGACTGATGGCGGAACTGTCCCGCGCTCGTTACGCCACGCTCTTCGGCCCCACAGTCGGGGATCGAATTCGCCTGGCCGACACCGATCTTCTGATCGAGATCACCGAAGACCGCTGCGGCGGACCCGGACTGGCCGGTGACGAGGCCGTCTTCGGTGGTGGCAAGGTCTTGCGCGAATCGATGGGCCAAGCTCGCGCCACCCGCGCCGAGGGCACCCCGGACACCGTGATCACCGGGGCGGTGATCATCGACTACTGGGGAATCATCAAGGCCGACATCGGCATTCGCGACGGCCGGATCTGCGCGATCGGCAAGGCCGGCAATCCGGAGACCATGGACGGCGTGCATCCAGATCTCGTCGTGGGCCCGTCGACGGAGATCATCGCCGGCAACGGCCGCATCCTCACCGCCGGCGCGATCGACTGCCACGTCCACTTCATCTGCCCGCAGTTGCTCGACGAGGCGCTCGGCGGCGGTATCACCACCCTGATCGGCGGCGGAACCGGGCCGGCCGAGGGCTCCAAGGCCACCACGGTCACTCCCGGCGCCTGGCATCTGGGCCGCATGCTGGAGGCCACCGACGGCTGGCCGGTCAACATCCTGCTGCTGGGCAAGGGCAACACCGTGCGTCCCGAGGCGATGTGGGAGCAATTACGCGGCGGCGCGGGCGGATTCAAGCTGCACGAGGACTGGGGAACCACCCCGGCCGCGATCGACGCCTGCCTGCGGGTGGCCGATGCCGCCGGAGTCCAGGTCGCGCTGCATTCCGATACGCTCAACGAGGCCGGATTCGTCGAGGACACCCTCGCCGCGATCGCCGGGCGGGCCATCCACTCGTATCACACCGAGGGCGCCGGCGGCGGGCACGCGCCGGACATCATCACCGTCGCCTCGCACCCGAACGTGATGCCCAGCTCGACCAATCCGACTCGCCCGCACACGGTCAACACTCTCGACGAACATCTGGACATGCTGATGGTGTGCCACCACCTCAATCCGGCCGTGCCCGAGGATCTCGCCTTCGCCGAGAGCCGGATCCGGCCCTCCACCATCGCCGCGGAGGACCTGCTGCACGATCTGGGCGCGATCTCGATGATCGGCTCGGATTCCCAGGCGATGGGCCGCATCGGGGAAGTGGTGATGCGGACGTGGCAGACCGCGCACATGATGAAGGTCCGCCGCGGCGCGCTGCCCGGTGACGGGGCCGCCGACAATCACCGGGTGCGCCGCTATATCGCGAAATACACGATCTGCCCGGCGGTGACGCACGGCCTGGACCACGAGATCGGGTCGGTGGAAGTCGGCAAACTGGCCGATCTGGTGCTGTGGGAGCCGGCCTTCTTCGGCGTGCGCCCGCACGCGGTGCTCAAGGGCGGCGCGATCGCCTGGGCCGCGATGGGTGATGCCAACGCCTCGATCCCGACCCCGCAGCCGGTGCTGCCGCGGCCGATGTTCGGCGCCGCGCCGGTGGTGGCGGCGGGGACGTCACTGCACTTCGTCTCCCCGCAGGCCGTCGAGGACGGACTCGCCGAGCGACTGCAGGTCCGGCGCACACTCGTGCCGGTGGCCGATGTGCGCCGCCGGACCAAGAACGATCTGCCGCTCAACGACGCGATGCCGCGCATCGAGGTGGAACCCGACACCTTCACCGTCCGCATCGACGGTGAGGTGTGGGACCAGCAGCCGGCCACCGAGCTGCCGATGGCGCAGCGCTACTTCTTGTTCTGATCCCGCGCGATTCTGCGGTGCGGGGGCGCCGACGGCGCTGCGCTGCGCCGGTGCGGTCGCGGTGGCACACTGGCCGATATGACGAATGCCGAATGGGGCGCGGTCGATCGCTACGTCGTGGACACTCTGATCGGCGATGCCGATTCCGATGTGGCGCAGGCGAATTCCGAGGCGGGCCTGCCGCCCATCGACGTCTCGCCGGCGCAGGGCAAATTCCTGTATCTGCTCGCGCTGTCGGCCGGGGCGCGGCGTGTCCTCGAGATCGGCACGCTCGGCGGGTTCAGCACCTTGTGGCTGGCGCGTGCGGTGGGACCGCAGGGGCGCGTCGTGACGTTGGAATACGATCCGCACCACGCCGAGGTGGCCCGCGCCAACCTCGATGGCAAGGGTGTGGGGGAGCGGGTGGAGATCCGGGTCGGCGCGGCGCTGGACACCTTGCCGGGAGTCGCCGAGGACCACAGTGAGCCCTTCGATTTGGTCTTCATCGATGCCGACAAGGTCAACAACGCCAACTACGTGCGGTGGGCCCTGCGGCTGACCCGGACCGGTTCGGTGATCATCGTCGACAATGTCGTGCGCCGTGGCGCCCTGGCCGGCGGCGATCCCGGCGACCCCGCGGTCCGCGGGGCCCGGGAAGCGCTGGGACTGCTCGCCGAGGAGCCGCGGCTCGAGGCCACCGTGCTGCAGACCGTGGGCAGTAAGGGCTGGGACGGATTCGCCTACGCCGTGGTCACCGGCTGACCGGTGCCGAATCGCCGTGCCCGACCCGGTCGGGACGGTCGGCGAGTTCGGTCCAGAAGTCCACGTATGCCTGTTCGTGGCCGATGCCGAGTTCCAGGATGCGGGAACGGGATTGGGCCCGCACGGTATCGGCCGGGTCGATCTCGGCGTGCATCGCGCGGTAGCGGTCGAGCCAGCGGCGGTGCTCGGCCGCCTGGCGGCGCGCGAGGGCGACCACGTCCTCCGGTGCGCCGAGGTCGGCGAAGAACAGTTTCACCTGCGCCGGATCACGCGTCTCCGGCGGCGGGCATCCGGGGTCGGCCAGCCATGCGCGTAACGCCTCGCGTCCGGCGTCGGTGAGCTGGAATACCCGCCGGCGGCGGCCGGTCTCCTCGGCGTCCTCGTGCAGCAGGCCCCGCTCGGCCAGCCGGGCCGGGATGCGGTAGAGCTGCGCGTGCGGCACCGGCCAGAAGTAGTCGACGCTCTCCTCCATGCGTGCTTTGAGTTCGTAGGGGGTGAGTGGGCCGTGCCGGGCGATGAGCCCGAGCACGATATGGTCCTGCGCTCCCAGATCCGCCATGGTCGTCAGCTTTCGGTTCGGCACGTCTCGGTTCGGAACGGCATTGACACGGTCTCACTGAGACTATAGCTTCATATCCGTCATACCGTATCAATGAGACTATTGGAGTGGACATGCGCGCATACGGAATCGAACTCTTCGACCGCTGGACGGCGATGTGGAACGGGGAGCTGGGGCTCGCGAGCCGAATCATGGCCCCGCACTTCACACTTCGATATGCCCAGCCGGGCGCCGAGGTCTACGACAGCATCCACGATCCGGAGACGTTCGCGCGGCAGATCGCGGCCTTCCGCGCGGCCGCGCCCGGGCAGCGATTCGAAACCCAGGGCGAGGCGGTCGTCGAGATCGACGACCGCCGTACCGGGACCGTGGCGCGGCCCTATGGTTCGCGGCGACCGGTCGCGGACGGTGAGATCGCCGTGAGCGGCACCGATATCCTCCGCGTCGAGGACGGGCTGATCGTGGAGGTCTGGTCGGTCTCCGGCGGGATCCAGGGCCGGTCGTACTACTGAGTGTCGGTCAGCGGTGGCGTGCGGCGAAACCGTCGCACATCGCCGCCAGGCCCGAATGCAATTGCCGCACCGGATCGAGCAGATCGCCGAGTCCGGTGCCCTCGAGGGGCGCCAGCGCGGGCGGGCTCGGCCAGCGCGGGGTGCCCTCGAGAAGTGCTGTCAGACCGGAGGATTCGTCGTGCTCGTCCTCGCGGGCGGCCAGAATGGTGGCGCTGACCTGCTGGAGAGCGATGCCGGCGATATAACTCCAGACCTCGAGAGCCATCGCGGTGGCCTCGCGGCGATCATCGGTCAGTTCGAGCAGACCCTCGGTCAGCCAGCCCAGGCACGCCAGGCTGTGCGGGCCGAAGTTGTAGCGCGGCACCGCGAAGGTGAACAACACCCACGGATGCAGCCGGTAGAGCTGCCAGTCGATATCGGCGGCCGCGCGCACCCGGTCGCGCCAGGTCCAGCCCGCTTCCGGCGCCGGATACGGGTAGCGGCGCGCGACCTCGTCGGTCATATCGGCCAGCAGCGCGTCCTTGTTCGGTACGTGCCGATACAGCGACATCGCGCCCACGCCCATCCGCTCGGCGATACGGCGCATGGACAATCCGTCGATGCCGTCGGCATCCGCCAGCGCGATAGCGGTGTCGACGATCGCCGCCCGCGTCAGCCGCTCGGGCTGAGACGGGCTCGGGGAGCCCGAAGGCGCAGGTGAGGATGGGTGGGAAGGTTTCGGCATCGAAACTCGCTTTCCTTTCTGCGGCCGGATGCGTACGCTGTACCCCGGTCGCGTACGACGTACGCACGAGATGAAGGATAGGTGATGGTCGGCATTGAGACCTCGGCGGCGGGCTACACCGCGCCGAGCGCAACCCCCCGGCGGGCGTGGCTGGGTCTGGCGGTGTTGATCCTGCCGGTGCTGCTGGTGTCGATGGACATGTCGGTGCTGTACCTGGCGATGCCGACGCTGACCGAGCATCTGGACCCCTCGGCCGAACAGCAGCTGTGGATTCTCGACATCTACGGATTCATGATCGCCGGCCTGCTGATCACCATGGGCAATCTCGGTGACCGCATCGGCCGGCGCAACATCTTGCTCGCCGGCGCAACGGTTTTCGGCATCGCCTCGCTGCTGGCGGCCTTCGCGCCCAGCGCCGGCGTGCTGATCGCGGCCCGCGCGCTGATGGGTGTCGGCGGTGCGACGCTGCTGCCGTCGAGCCTGGCGCTGATCTCGAGCCTGTTCCCCGACGCGCGGGCCCGCGGCACCGCGATCGGCATCTGGACGGCGTTCTTCGCGGGCGGTTCGGCGGTGGGACCGGTGATCGGCGGCCTGCTGCTGCACAAGTTCTGGTGGGGTTCGATTTTCCTGATCAATACGCCGGTGCTGCTGGTGCTGCTGGCGCTGGGACCGCTGCTGCTGCCCGAACACCGCTCCGCCGGTCGCGGACCGCTGGATCCGGTGAGCGTGCTCATGTCCATCGGCGGCATCCTGCCGCTGGTGTACGCGGTGAAACGAGCCGCGGCCGAGGGCGTCGACGCGGTCTCGGTCGTGCTCGGCCTCGCCGGTGTCGCGGTCCTGGTGGCATTCGTGCGACGCCAGCGCACTCTGGCCGAACCGCTGCTGGATCTGAGCCTGTTCCGGCGCGGCCTGTTCCGCGTGGCGATCGGGTCGTCCACGGTGGGCATGATGTCGCTGGCCGGAATGAGCTATCTGACCAGCATGTATCTGCAGTCGGTGGCCGGCCGCGACGTCCTGGGCGCGGCGCTGCTGGGTATTCCGGCGGCGGTGGCGGTGTTCGTGTGCTCGATGGGCGGGGCGCGGGTGGCGCGCCGGCTCGGCACACGCGGATCGTTCGTGCTGGCGTTGAGTGCGGCCGCGGCCGGCAACCTGCTGTTGCTCGGTATCGGTGTCGACGGCGGAATCGGCTGGTACATCGCGGGATCCACGATCGCGGGCCTCGGCTACGGCATCGTGTTCACCCTGGTGTCGGAGGTCGCGGTGTCCTCGGTTCCGGCCGAGCGCGCGGGATCGGCGGTCGGTATCTCCGAAACCAGTTTCGAACTGGGTAACGCCCTGGGGTTGTCGCTGCTGGGTTCGCTGGCGGCGCTGGTGTTCCGATCGGGTGGCGATTTCGCCGACACGCTCGGCGAGACGCTGGTGCGCCATCGCGGCGATCCGGCCGTCATCCATGCCGCGCAGAGCTCGTTCGTCACCGGCATGCACACCGCGCTGATGGTCGGTGCGGCATTGCTGATCATGATGGCGGTGCCGGCCGCGGCGACCTCGGGCCGCCGGCGCCGGCGCGCGATCGCGGTCGATGCCGCCTCCGCGGCGGCGGGATCGCGCTGACCGGTTCCCGGCTGCGGTGACGATTCCGGCCCACCGGCGCAGGCGGCCCAATACAGTTTCGGCTGTGACAGATACCGTCTCACCGGGGCGTCCGCTGGCAGAGCGGGTTGCGACGCGGTTGTTGTATCCCACGTCGCGGCCCCGCGACACGGCGCTGCGCGAGGCCGTCTCGGGCCGTGTCGTGCTGGTGACCGGTGCCTCGCACGGCATCGGGAAGGTCACCGCCGCCAAATTCGCCGCCGCCGGAGCCGTGGTGGTGATGGTGGCACGCTCGACGGCGGAGCTGGACGCCGCGGCCGACGAGATCACCGCGAGCGGCGGCATCGCGCACACCTACAGCGCCGATCTGACCGATATGGACGCGGTGGACGAGCTGGCCCGCGACATCCTCGCCACACATGGGCGGGTGGATGTGGTGATCAACAATGCGGGCCGTTCGATCCGGCGCTCGATCGACCAGTCCTACGATCGTTTCCACGATTTCACCCGGACCATCGATATCAACTATCTCGGCCCGGTGCGGCTGCTGCTGGCTTTGCTGCCGGCGATGCGGGAGCGCGGCCGCGGACACATCGTCAACATCTCCACCTGGGGGCTACGCATGCCGCCGGCGCCGCGGTGGGCCGCCTACGGGGCGTCGAAGGCGGCATTCGACCAGTGGTTGCGCACGGTGGCGACCGAGGTGGCGGCCGACGGCGTCACCACCACCTCGATCTACATGCCGCTGGTGCATACCCGCATGAGCGCGCCCACCGATTTCGGCTCCATGCCGGGCCTGACCGCCGCCGAGGCCGCGGATCTGGTGTGTCACGCCGTCGTCGCGAAACCGGTGGAGATCTCACCGTGGTGGAGCGGTCCCCTGCAGGCGTGGACGGATCTGACCCGCGGCCCGATGCAGCGGCTGATGGCCCGCAGCATCCGATTCACCTGAACCGCGTGCGCGGACCGTGGCCGATGGCCCTGCGCGACAACCGGATTCGCGCGAGCCCTCGGGATCGTTTCAGCTCTGCAGGAATGCCAGCAGGTCGGCGTTGAAACGGTCCTTGTCACCGGGCACCAGCGCGATACCGTGCGAACCGCCCTCGTAGACGGTGAGGGTGGCGTTCGGGATGATCTTCGCCGCCTTGCGGGCGGTGGCGTCGATCGGCACGATCTGGTCGTCGTCGCCGTGCACGATCAGCGTCGGGACATCGAACTTCTCCAGGTCGGCGGTGAAATCGGTGTATGCGAAGGCGTCCACACAGCGCACCCCGGCCTCGATCGACTCGTGCATCGCCATGAACCAGAACGCGTCGCGGTTGCCCTGGGTGGCCCTGGTGCCCGGCCGGTTGGCGCTGAAGAAGCCCTCGGAGGTGTCGCGCCAGAACTGCGAACGTTCGGTCAGGATGCCCTTCTTGATCTGCTCGAACACCTCGTCGGGCACGCCTTCGGGGTTGTCGCCGGTGCGCGCCATCAGCGGCGGGATAGCCGACAGCAACACCGCCGAGCGCACCCGTCCGGTGCCGTGTCGGCCGATGTAGCGAGCCAGTTCCCCGCCACCCATGGAGTGCGCCACCAGAGTGACATCGCGGACGTCGAGCCGGGTGAGCAGATCGTTCAGGTCGTCGGCGAAGGTGTCGAAGTCGTATCCGCTCCACGGCTGTGCCGAACGCCCGTGGCCGCGGCGATCGTGCGCGATACCGCGAAAACCGTTGTCCGCCACGCATTTCAACTGATCGTCCCAGGCGTCGGCGTTGAGCGGCCAGCCGTGGATGAAGACCACGGGGCGGCCCGAACCCCAATCCTTGTAGTAGATGTCGACCTCGTCGCGCGTCGTACACACAGGCATGGACGAACCTCCTCCGCGTGCGCCCGCCGGCCTCGGTCGTGGGCCGTGAGAACGAGACGCGACCTCCAGCGTAGGAGCTCGGACCGAGGCGACGGGCTACGAATCGGTTACGTCAGCAATCGAGCAGCTACCGACTGTTACGGCTCGAGGACGACCTTGCCGACGGTGGCACGCTCCTCGAGCGCCCGGTGCGCGGCGGCGGCATCGGCGAGGGCGAACCGGTGTACTGCAGGGCGCAACCGACCGGATCCGGCCGCGACCAGGGCGCGCGTCTCCAGCGCCGCGATTCCGCCGCCACGTTCGAGCATGTCCGGACCGAGAACCGACCGTGAGGTAATGCCGCGGGCGGCGAGGTCGCCGGGGTCGAATTCCAGTGCGGTATCGCTCCAGCCGAAGACCAGATGGGCGCCGCCGGGTGCGAGCAATTCGACGGCCGCCCGGCCGGCGGCGCCGCCGACACCGTCGAAGACCCAGTGCGCGGGCCGGTCGCCGAAACGTGCCCGCACGGCATCCGGCCACCTCGGGTCGGTGTAGTCGAGGGCGAGGTCGGCGCCGTTGGCCGCCACGGTGGTGACCTTGGCCGGGCTGCCGGCCAGGCCGACGACGGTGAGCCCGGCGGCGCGCAGATATTGCACGAGCAGCGTGCCGATCCCACCCGCTGCGGCCGGCACCACCGCGAGCTGTCCGGGCTCGACCTCGGCGAATCCCAGAATGCCCAGGGTGGTTCGGCCCGTGCCGATCATCGCCACCGCCGCGGCCGCATCCAGCGCGTCCGGAATGCGGTGCAGCCGTTGCGCATCCGCGACTGCCAGCGCGGCATAGCCGCCCGGTGCGGCGCCCAGATGGGTCACCACCCGAGCGCCCAGCAGATCCGGGTCGGCGCCGCGACCGAGCAGGTCGACGACGCCCGCGACCTCACGGCCGGGGATCGTCGGTAATTGCGGCAGCGGGTAGGGCCCCGGCAGGCCCTGGCGCAAACGGGTGTCGATCAAGTGGATTCCCGCC
Organism: Nocardia kruczakiae NBRC 101016; assembly: GCF_001612965.1. Taxonomy (GTDB): domain Bacteria; phylum Actinomycetota; class Actinomycetes; order Mycobacteriales; family Mycobacteriaceae; genus Nocardia; species Nocardia kruczakiae. The sequence goes on along the minus strand of NZ_BDBL01000022.1, from coordinate 139,603 downwards.
GCGGCCACCGCGATTCGCACCTGTCCGGGTTCCGGCAGGGGATCGGGGACGGTCTCGTAGCGCAGGTTCTCGGCCGGACCGAATTCGTGCAGGCGTATCGCTTTCATGAGCCCAGCCTGCAACCTTCATCATTGTTGAGGTCAAGCGTGCGCGGAGGTGCCCACACCACGCAGCAGGGTGTCGACCACGATGTCGGCCGCGCGGGCCGGATCGAGCTGCGGAAGGTTCTCGGCGGCGTTGACCATCAGCTGTGCCAGCAGTGTCGACACCCAGCCCTCGGGAAGGCCGGGGCGCAGCAGACCTTCATCGGTGGCTCGCCGCAGAAACGTGTCGACCTCGGCGATCAGCGGCGCCCGACGCTCGCGAACGGTTTCGTCGGCCACCAGTCTCGCTGTCTGCACCGGCCAGCGGCGGTTGACGCCGATGATCGCTTCGACGTACCGGTGCAGGGCGACCGCGACCGGCGCCTCCCGGAGCCGGGCTCCGGCGATGGCTTCCTCGACCGCGTCGTATCGAGCCTGATAGACGGCCGCGAGGAGATCGTCGCGCGAGGCGAAGCGGCGGTAGACGGTGCGCCGGTCCACGCCGGCCTCGGCGGCGATGGCCGACAGGCTCGCGGACGGATCGTCGGCGAGCAGCCGGGCGCCGGTGGTCAGCACCTGTTCGATATTGCGGGCGGCGTCAGCTCTCACGGCTTCAATGTACACATGTGAGCAGCGGAACTACGAAGAACTGCTGCTATTGAGCGGCGGAAATGCAATTAAGTGCTACATTGATGTGACAGAAGAGAGATGTCCGGTCGCCCGACAGCGTCCGGACCGTAGGACGGAGAAGAACATGGCCGGAACATGGCTGATCACCGGTGCGTCGCGGGGCCTGGGACGCGAGCTGACCGAGGCCGCGCTGGCCGCCGGGCATAGGGTCGTCGCCGGTGCGCGTCGCCCCGAACAGCTCGACGACGTGGTGACGCGCTACGGCTCGCGCATCCTGCCGGTGCGACTGGACGTCACCGACCCCGCGGCGGCCGAGGCGGCCGTGCGCGCGGCCACCGAGACCTTCGGCTCCCTCGACGTCGTGGTCAACAACGCCGGATACGCCGACAGCGCCCCGATCGAGGAGATGGCCGCCGACGATTTCCGGGCACAGGTCGAGACCAACCTGTTCGGCGTCGTGCACGTCACCCGCGCCGCACTGCCGGTGCTGCGGACCCAGCGCTCGGGAACCTTCGTCCAGATCTCCTCGATCGGCGGCCGGGTCGGTGGTTCGCCCGGACTCGGCGCCTATCAAACGGCGAAATTCGCGGTCGAGGGATTCTCCGAAGTGCTGGCGAGCGAGGTGGCCCCGTTCGGAGTCCGGGTCGTGATCGTCGAGCCGGGCGCATTCCGCACCGACTGGCAGGGCGCCTCGATGACCATCCATCCGGTGGGAGCCGACTACGAGGAGACCGTCGGCGCCGTCCACCGCTACCGCCGTGACAAGGACGGAAACCAGCCGGGTGATCCCGCCCGCGCCGCCCGCATCATCGTCGAGGTGGCGGACTCGGAGGAACCGCCACGCCGCCTGCTGCTGGGCAGTGATGCGCTGGCCGCGGCCCGGACGGCCGGACAGATCCGGGCGGACGAAACCGAGAAGTGGGCCGCGGTGAGCGCCTCGGCGGACTTCGCAGCGGCCGGCTGACCGCGCGGTTCTAGGATCGGAGATCGTGCCCGGCCCCAGGAGATGCCCATGAGCCTCGCGATGGTGATGTCGCTCGCCGACTCGCGGCTGCCCATCGGCGGGCACGTGCATTCGGGCGGTGTCGAGGAGGCGGTCAGCTCCGGGCTCGTGCGTGACGTCGACACGGTGGCGGCCTATCTGCGGCGCCGGATCCGCACCACGGGTCTGGTCGCGGCGTCGTTGTCGGCGGCCGTCTGTGCGGGAGCCCTGACGCCCTCGGCGGCGGAGGCGGAAGCCGATGCCCGCACCCCGGCACCGGCGGCGCGCACGGCCTCGCGGGCACAGGGCCGCGGACTGTTACGGCTCGCGAAACAGGTATGGCCGCAGCATGATTGGCCCAACCTGGGCATGCGGCCGCATCTGTCCACGGTGTTCGGTGTCGTGGGCAGCGCCGCGGGGGTGCGGCCGGTGGAGATCGCCGGGGTCGTGGTCTATACGACGATGACCGGAGCCGCCACCGCGGCGCAGCGGTTGCTCGCACTCGATCCGGCCGCGGTCGCGGCGATCACGCTGGAGCTGGCTGCGCTGTGCGACGAGACCGCCCGCGCGGCCACGATCGGCCCGGCGGCCCTGTCCGATCCGCTCGGTGACGTGCTCGCCCAACGCCACCTCGACCGTGAGATGCCGCTGTTCGCCTCGTAGCGCGGTAACACCGGGTTCACATCGATCGGCCACGATGATCGTCGAGAGTCGAGGCCCGAAGGAGAGCTCATGCCGCCCCATCTGATCGACGGCGAACCGCACGATCACGCTCACGACCGTCCCAAGCGGGTGCGGACGCCGGGGGAGCCGGTGCGCATCGGGATCGGCGGGCCGGTCGGATCCGGGAAGACGGCGCTGGTCGCGGCGCTGTGCCGGCAGCTGCGCACCGAACTGTCGCTGGCGGTGCTGACCAACGACATCTACACCACCGAGGACGCCGACTTCCTGCGCCGGCACGCGGTCCTGCCCGACGAACGCATCAGCGCGGTGCAGACCGGCGGTTGCCCGCACACCGCCATTCGCGACGACATCACCGCCAATCTCGACGCCATCGACGATCTGATCGAGGCGAATCCGCCGCTGGATCTGATTCTGGTCGAATCCGGCGGCGACAACCTCACCGCCACCTTCTCCGCGGGCCTGATCGATGTGCAGATCTTCGTCGTCGACGTGGCCGGTGGCGACAAGGTGCCGCGCAAAGGCGGTCCGGGCGTGACGTTCTCGGATCTGCTGGTGATCAACAAGACCGACCTGGCGCCGATGGTGGGCGCCGACCTCGAGGTGATGCGCCGCGATTCCGCGGCGGTGCGCGCGGGCCGCCCGTTCGTCTTCAGCTCGCTGACCGAGGATCCGGCCGCGACACCGGTGCTGGCGTGGGTGCGTGAGCAGTTGGACGCGGTGGCGGCCGCCGAGTCCGCCGGGGAAAGCGCTGTTGCGCACTGAGATTCGCATCGTCGCGCGCGCAGGGGCCCGGCCGTGGTCGGCGGCCACCGGCGCGCTGGCGGTCCGCTGCACCGGACCGGATACGGTGCATCTGATCGGTGCCGCCGCCACGCCGCTCGGCGGGGACGAACTCGATATCCGCATCGTGGTCGATCCCGGTGCACGCCTGGTGGTTCGTTCGGTGGCGGCGACGATCGTGCTGCCCGGCCGCACCACCCGGATGTCGACGGCGTCGTGGTCCTTCGATGTCGGCGCGGGCGGTGAACTGGACTTCGATCCGGAACCGACCGTCGTCGCGGGGGGAGCCGGCCATCGTGCCGTCACCACCGTGCGGCTGGCCGCCGACGCCCGCATCCGCATTCGCGAACGCGTACAGATCGGTCGCACCGGCGAGGATCACGGCCGCTGGTGCGGGGATCTCGTCGCCGACCTCTCCGCCCTGCCGCTGCTGCGGCATCGCCTCGAACTCGGCGCCGGCACCGCCGCCGACGACCTGCTGTCGGCCCCGCGCGCGCTGTGCAGCGAACTGCGATATCCCGACGCCAGCCCCGCCGCCACCATCGGTGTGGCGGCCGCGTTGCTTCCGCTCGCCGCCGGTGGCTCGCTGTCGACGTGGACGGGTGCGCGGCTGTCCGAAGCGTCCGGCAGTTCCCGCGTCGACGCTGGGTGACCCGCCCGGGCGACGTTCGCCCGCCGACACCGGCCACCCAGCCCTGTCGCGGAAAGGTCGATCCGCCGCCTGTCGTGAATACACAAGGGCCGCAAGCTCATCGGCTCGCGGCCCTCGGTACTGCGATGGTGAAACCGGTGTGCTCAGCCGGCCTTCGGGCGTGACGAGCCGGAGGTGGTCGTCTCGCTGCTGTCGGAAGCCGGGGACTCGCCGACAGATTCGCTTGTGCCGGAGGACTTTTCGCCGTCCGGCGGAGCGGCCGCCGATTTCGCCGGAGGTTCACCCGGTGCGGCGGGCGGCGTCGTATTGCCGACCTCGGCCTGTACCTCCCGGGCGTCGGTCTCGTTGCCGTTCATGGCCTCGAGTGCCAGCCGGGCGAAGACCCACTGCTCGGTGGCCGCCATCTGCCCGCGGTTGCGGCCGAGGAAGGCGACGAACCACTGGAACACCGTGACGGTCCGGCTGCGGTAGCCGATCAGGTAGTAGAGGTGCAACACCAGCCAGATGAGCCATGCGAGGAAGCCGGAGAACTCCAGCTTGCCGATCTGGCACACGGCGTTGAACCGCGACACCGTCGCCATACTGCCCTTGTTGAAGTACTTGAACGGCTTGCGCTGCTCGGGGGTCTGCTTACCGGCGACCTCGGCCTTGATCTGCTTGGCCGCGTAGGTCGCGCCCTGAATGGCGCCCTGGGCCTGACCTGGAACGCCGGGCACCGCCATCAGGTCGCCGACCACGAAGACGTTCGGATATCCCTTGATCGTCAGATCCGGTTCGACCACAACTCGCCCGGCCCGGTCGGTTTCGGTGCCCTTGGACCGTTCGGCCAGCATCTTGCCCAGTTCGCTGGCCTGCACGCCGGCCGACCACACCTTGCACGCCGATTCGATGCGACGCTCGCTGCCATCCTTGTCCTTGACCGTCACACCACGGGCGTCGACGTCGGTGACCATGGCGTTGAGCTGGATCTCCACGCCCATTTTCTCGAGGCGGCGCTGTGCCTTGCCGCCGAGTTTGGGGCCCATAGGCGCGAGCACCGCGCCGGCGCCTTCGACCAGCAGAACGCGGGCGTCGCGCGGATCGATGTTGCGGAAGGTGCCGACCAGGGTGCGATCGGCGAGTTCGGCGATCTGGCCGGCCAGTTCGACGCCGGTCGGGCCCGCGCCGACCACGACGAAGGTCAGGAACCGGTCGCGTTCCTCCTGGGTCTTGGCCAGTTCGGCCTCCTCGAACGAGCCGAGGATGCGGGCGCGCAGTTCCAGCGCGTCGTCGATGGTCTTCATCCCCGGCGCGTAGGTGGCGAACTGGTCGTTGCCGAAATAGGACTGCTGGGCGCCGGTCGCGACGATCAGGCTGTCGAAGGAGGTGACGGTGTCCTGGTTGAGCAGTTTCGACGTCACGGTCCTGTTCACCAGGTCGATATCGTGGACCTCGCCCAGGATCACCCGCGTGTTGTGGTGTTTGCGCAGCACGATGCGCGTGGCGGGGGCGATCTCACCGGTGGACAGGATGCCGGTGGCGACCTGGTAGAGCAGCGGTTGGAACAGGTGCGTGGAGGTCTTGGAGATCAGTACGACATCGACGTCGTCGTGCTCGAGATGTTTGCACGCGAACAAGCCGCCGAAGCCGGATCCGATCACCACCACGCGGTGGCGTCGGTTCTCGACAGTTTCGGTTCCCATCAGCGCTCCTCGCCGGACGTTCGGTCTACGACAGGCTCAACGGTAGTCGGCTGTCCGGAGGCAGTCACGACGAGCACCGAATGTCGGCGCGTCCACGCCTCGGGCCCCGGTTTCGCCCCGCGCGGGGCGGGTATGCGATCACTTCGGCACCGGCTCCGCCGCGCCCACCAGCGGCCCGACGAGGCGGTCGCCGCCGATGCTCTGCACGCTCGGCCACAGGAAGGCCGCGAGCTGGTCGACGAATTCGGCGCGGGATCGGGTCGGCTGCTGTATCCAGGCCTCGGCCGACATCAGAATGGCGCCGACGGTGGCGGTCGCCCAGATCCGCGCCAGCGCCGGGTCGGCGTCGAGGCGCCGCAGGATGATATCGAAAATCGATGTCGCCCAATCGGATACGCGGGTGAAGAACGGCCGGTGCTCGGCGTCGCCGCGCTCGAGCCGCTGCATCATGACGTGGTGCAGGTTGGGATTGGCGTCGACGAAATCGCACATCAGGGTCACCACCGCGCGCAGCAGTTGCCGGGCGGGTAGCGGCTGGGCAAGCAGATGGTCGGCGGCGGCGATGATCGCGTTCATATGCCGTTCGGCCAGCGCATCGACCAGCGCCGGGAGGTCCGGGAACACCGCGTACACCGCGGTGCGCGCGTATCCGGCCTCGGCGGCGACCTGCGCGATCGTCATGCGTGCTCCGGAGCCGGCCACCACCCGCTCGGCCGCGTCGAGGATCTCCGCGCGCCGGCGGTCGGGATCCCGGGGTGGCCCGGGCGGGCGGCCTGGACGCCGAATTTCTGTGTCCCTTGTCACAGCGCGATTCTACCTCTAATGTACGAGGTGTACTTTTCTTGCGGCCGGGCGGCGTGGCGCGGTCGCTGTGTTCGGGAGGCATCAGTCATGGTCAGCGTCGACCCGCGTCCCTCCAGCGCCGAGCGGGAGAACATCGGCTTCATCGAAATACCGGACGGCCGTCCGATCGACCGCCTGCTGCACCGATTACCGGCGCGGGAGCAGGTCCTGGCGACACCGCCGCGGGGCAGTGCGGCATCGGCCGTGCGCGGCGACGCCGGACTGCCGGTGCTGGGCCGCTCGCTGCAGTATCTGCGCTGGGGCCCGGCCGAGATGTACGACCGGTACCGCCGCTACGGCCCGGTCAGCTACAACAAATCCTTCGGTATCGACCGCGTCCTGGTCGCCGGTCCGCAGGCCGTCGACGAGGTACTCGGCAAGCGGCGCAACGATTTCGGACAGGGCTGGGATTTCCTGATCGGCTCGTTCTTCCGCCGCGGACTACTGCTGCTGGAATTCTCCGAGCACATGTTCCATCGCCGCATCATGCAGCAGGCGTTCACCCGCGAGCGGCTGGAATCGCATCTGGCGCAATTGAGCCCGGTGGTCGAGGCCGCGGTCGAGCGCTGGAGTCCGGCCGGTGCGCGCACTCTGCGGCTGTATCCGACGGTGAAAGATCTCACGCTCGAAATCGCCACCGAAACCTTCATGGGCGTCGATGCCGGGCCGCAGCGCCACCGGCTCGGACAGGCCTTCCTCGACTGCACCCACGCACCGCTGGCGCTGGTGCGCTATCCGGTGCCCGGCGGTGCGTGGCGGGCCGGACTGCGCGGGCGCAAGACGCTCGAGGAGTACTTCACCGCGATGGTGCCGCACAAGCGCCGCGAAGAGGGTGCGGACTTCTTCTCCGCGCTGTGTCACGCCCGCGCCGAGGACGGTGCGATGTTCTCCGACGCCGACGTGGTGAACCACATGATCTTCCTGATCATGGCCGCCCACGACACGACCACCACCACCGCGACCTCGGTCGCCTACTACCTGGGCCGCCATCCCGACTGGCAGCAGCGGGTGCGCGCCGAGGCCCAGGCACTGTTCGGCGAGCTCGACGGCGCGCCGCCGACGATCGCCGACCTGGATCGGCTGCATGATCTGGATCTGGTGATCAAGGAGAGCCTGCGACTGGTGCCGCCGGTGCCGGGCCTGGTGCGCCGCGCCGTACGCGACACCGAGGTGGCCGGTCACTACATTCCGGCCGGCACCCACGTCGACGTCGCCTACGGCGTCAACCATCTGATCCCCGAATTGTGGTCGCATCCCGCGCGTTTCGACCCGGAACGGTTCACCGAGGGCCGGCGCGAGGACAAATCGCACCGGCTGGCGTGGATGCCGTTCGGCGCGGGAGCGCACAAATGTATCGGCATGCATTTCGGCACCCTCGAGGTGAAGGTGGTCATCGCGGCGATGGTGCGTGCCTACCGCTGGCACATCCCCGACGACTATCTGATGCCGTGGGGCTTCAACACCATCCCGTTCCCGCGCGACGGGGCGCCGATGCGGCTGTCGCGGCTGTGACTAGCGACCGGCGAACAGCAGCTGCGCGACATGCGTGGTGGTCTCCTCGCCATCGGTGTAGCCGCCCTGGTCGCCGAGGGAGTTCATCACGGCGAGAGTGTAGCGCTCACCGGGCCCGGCGAAGCCGACCGAGTTGACGACCCAGCCGCCGTTCTCGTCGGACCAGCCGTTCTTGAGGCCCGGATGCATGGCATCGCCGGCGCCCCACACGCCCCAGTGCTGGTTGGTGTCGACCTTGCGCATCCGATCGAGCAGATAGCCGCGGTCGTCGGGGTTCATGTGGTCGAGCACGTTGTTCATCAGCCGGTCCAGATCGGACGGCGTGCACTGCTGAAAACCCCAGTCCGGGAACAGATGTCCGTTGCCGTTGGTCGGGCGCGGCACCAGGCCGGTCATCCCGTTGGCGCGGAAGGCGTTGTTGAACGCCTGCCGGTCCGGGCCCGCGTACTTGTTCCACAGGAAGTCCGCCGCGGCGTCGTTGGAGGTCGCCAGCATGGACTCCATCTGGGTGCGGTCCTCGGGCGTCAGCGCGATCGCGCCGACCCGCGCCCGGTTCAGCAGATCCTCGGCGATGGCCAGTTTGATGGTGGAGGCGGTCCAGAACAGGGTCTCGGCATTGCCGTTGGCGTAGGTGCCGCCGGTGACGCGGTCGCGCACCACATAGCCGGTGACGCCGGGCCGGGAGGCCAGATAGTTGTCGACGGCCGCGATCCGGCTGCTCATATCGCAGTCGAAGCCGTCGCGGCAGCCCTGCATACGCAGTGGGACGGCGGCGGCCGGAGCGGGATCCAGCACGGGGGTGCCCGCCATCAGCGCGGCGGCGACGACGCAGGCACCGGCGGCCAGGCGGGTGGTTCGAATGCCGCGGGACGCGGTCCGGGGATAACGCACGGTGAGCCACAATAGCCACAAATGCGCCGATCACGCACGTCTTGAGGTCGGCCTGCGGATGTGCTAGCTACGCGGAGATCGTTGCGGGCCAGCGCATTTCGGCCATATCGCCCGCAACGGCGCAGGTCAGCGGAATGCCGCGAGCAGTTCCTCGACGCTGCGGCCGTTGAGCCGATAGCAGTGCTCGAAGGCCTCGGAATGTCCGTCGCGAGCCCAGCTGTGCAGCACCACACCGCGGCCGTAGTGCCGGGAGTTGATCAATTCCCACGTCTCGCCCGATCGCCGTACCGTGAACCCGGATCTGGGTACGAGGGGGACCACCGTCGCAGACATGAATCGAACCAGCCTTTCGATACCGCTTCTCCCGAAAACCTCCCCGCCGAAAACTGTGGCACACGACGGACCCGGTGTGCGGGTGACACGCGGTGGTGAATTGCGTTCGTGATAGCCGAATGGTCATGATGGCCGGATTCGATTGTGTTGCCGAATGTTTGGTGACATGCTGCGAAGAGCGGCAAATCGGTGGTAACGGGCGTTGGCGGGTCGATAGCGGACGGCTCGTGCCACGGCGTTCACAGGGTGCGGCGCTCCGAGACGGGTCGGGACCGCCGGGAGTGGCGGCCGGGTTTGTAGGATCGGGCGCGCCGCATCACCGCGACAAGGGATCGCGCGCGAGGGACAGAGAGGCGGTGCGCAGGTGCTGCACATCCACCGGGCCGAGTCGGCGCGCACGCTCGCCGACGCGCTCGCCGCGATGCTGTCGCACCCGCTGCCGGACCCCTTCGCCGCCGAGGTCGTCGCGGTCGGCGCGCACGGCGTGCAACGCTGGCTCAACCAGCGGCTCGCGGTGACCCTTGGCGCGCGCACCGGTGACGGTGTGGCCGCGAACATCGACTATCCGACCCCGGCCGCGCTGGTGGCCGACATCTCGGCCACGGCCTCCGATATCGCCGCCGACGCCGACCCGTGGGCGCCCGACCGGCTGGTGTGGCCGGTCCTGGCGGCGATGGACGCCGCGATCGGCGAGCCGTGGGCGGCGGTGCTGGCCCGGCATCTGGGCGTGGGCGCCGGCCCGGCCGAGGCATACCGGGCGGGGCGGCGGCTGAGCACCGCGACGCATATCGCGACCCTCTTCGACACCTACGGCACCACCCGCCCCACCCTGATCACCGACTGGGCCGACGGCGCCGACACCGACGGCTGCGGCGCCGAACTTCCCGACGACCTGCGGTGGCAGCCGCGACTGTGGCGGCGGGTGCGCGAGGCGATCGGCATTCCCGCGCCGGCGCAGCGGCTCGACACCGTCTGCCGCCGGCTGCGCACCGATCCCGCGAGTATCGATCTGCCGCAGCGCCTTTCGATCTTCGGACTGCCTCGGATCGCGGCCGCGCAGCTCGCGGTACTCGAGGCGGTGGCCGAACACCGGGACGTGCACCTCTGGCTCGTACATCCCAGCCCGGCGCTGTGGGAGCGGCTGCGGTCCGGCGCGGATGCCGCGGCGGAGGGCGCCCGTCCGGCCACAGGTGGCGCGACCGGATCCGGCGAGACCGCGGAAGCCGCTGCCGGGCTCGCGGGTGCGGCGACGATCGTGCGAACTCGTCTCGCCGCGCCCCGGCGGGTGGTGGCCGACCCGATCGCCCGGCATCCGCTGCTGGGGGCGCTGGGCCGCGACGTGCGCGAGGTGCAGAACAGGCTGGCGACCGTGGATTTCGCCGACCAGCACCACCAGCCGGGTTGTCCGGGTGCCGAAAAGGCTTCGGCGACAGTGCTTTCCGAGCTGCAGGAGGCCATCCGCGCGGACCGCTGGCCGCCGGTGGCGTGCGACGCCGACGACAGCGTGCAGATCCACGCCTGTCACGGCCCCGCCCGGCAGGTGGAGGTGTTGCGCGATGTCCTGCTCGGGCTCTTCCAGCGCGATCCCACTCTCGAACCGCGCGACGTGATCGTGCTGTGCCCCGATCCCGACGGCTACGCCCCGCTGGTGCGGGCGGCCTTCGGCCAGGGGCCCGCCGCGCTCGAGGACCCCGGCGCGAATCCCGCACACGGCTTACGGGTGCGGCCCGCCGAACGCAGTGCGGGCGCGGCGAATGCGGTGCTCGCGGTGCTGGAGGATCTGCTGGCGCTGGCCGAGGGACGTGTCGGCGTCACCCAGGTGCTCGACCTCGCCGCCACCGAACCCGTCCGGTATCGCTGCGGATTCGACGACGACGATATCGAGCGGCTGCGCGAATGGGCCGCCGAAACCGGCGCCCGCTGGGGGATCGGGCAACGGCAGCGGCAGGCCTTCGGACTCGCCGAATTCGGCCAGAACACCCTCAACGCGGCGGTCGACCGGATTCTGCTCGGCGTCGCCGCGGGGGAGTCCGGCGAGGACTGGCTGGATCTGGCGCTGCCGCTGGACGACGTCGACTCCGGCGATGTGGACCTGGCCGGGCGTTTCGCCGAATTCGTCGACCGGCTCGCGGTCTGCGTACGCGATCTGAGCGGACCCACCCCGGCCGAACCCGCCGGCACACCGCGTCCCGCCCGGCAGTGGCTGCAGATCCTGCATCGCGCGCTCGATCTGCTCACCGATCTACCGGCCGCCGCGGCCTGGCAGGGGGTGCAGGCGCGCCGGGAACTGGCGGCCGCCTTCGAGCACGCGGATGCGGCCGAGTTGCGACTGCCCGATGTGATCGCCGCCCTGCGGACGCGATCCCGGGCCCGGGCGCCGCGCTCCAATTACCGCACCGGTGAGCTCACCGTCTGCGGGCTGGCGCCGATGCGGTCGGTTCCGCATCGGGTGGTGGTGCTGCTCGGGCTGGACGACGAGGTGTTCCCGCGCACCGGCGGCATCGACGGTGACGACGTCACCGCCCGGGAACCGCTTGTCGGAGAACGTGATCCGCGCAGCGAGGACCGCGGGCTGCTGCTCGATGCGGTCCTCGCCGCGCAACAGCATCTGGTGGTGCTCTACACCGGTGCCGATCCGGTGACCGGTACGCCCCGGCCGCCGGTGACACCGCTCGCGGAACTGATCGACGTGGTGCGCGCCCACCGTGGTACCGGTGACGTGGTGCGGCGGCATCCGCTGCAGGCCTACGACGGCCGCAATTTCGACGCGCGCGACCCGTTCGGTTTCGACACCCTCGCGCTGGCCGCCGCACGCGCCGCGGCTCGCCCCGCGCAACCGAGCCCGCCGTGGCTGCCCGGCCCGCTGCCCGCCGTGGCGCGCACGGATGTGGAACTGGCGGAACTGGTGTCGTTCGCCGAACATCCGATCCGGGCCTTCCTGTGGCAGCGGCTGGGCATCCGGGTGCCGGAGGAGGACGAGGACATCGATGAGCGCCTGCCCATCGAACTGACCGGGCTGGCCACCTGGAACATCGGCGAGCGCATGCTGGCGGCGCGGCTCACCGGCGCCGATCCGGGCGCCCTGCGCGCCGCGGAGTGGCGGCGCGGCACCCTGCCGCCGTTCGGTCTCGGCGCTTCGGTGCTGGCCGAGGTGGAATCGACCGTCGACCGGCTGGTGCAGGTCGCCGCGCCACTGCAGCAGGCGCCGGCACGCACCATCGATATCGCGGTGGATCTGGGGGCGGGGCGGCGGCTGACCGGGACGGTCGCCGATGTGCACGACGACGCTGTCGTGCGCGCCACCTATTCGCGGCTCGCGCCCAAACATCGGATGGCGGCGTGGGTGCGGCTGCTGGCGCTGGCGGCCACCGAACGCCATCAGAGCTGGCAGGCCGTGAGCATCGGGCGCGGCAAGTTCGGCCGCCCGGCCTGGCGTTCGTCGCTGACCGCACCGGCTCCCGCGCTCGCGGCGGAGCTGCTGCGCGAGCTGGCCGACCTGCGGGAGGAGGGTTTGGCCGAACCGCTGTCGTTCGCGCCGTCGGCCTCGGCGGTGTACGCCGAACGCCGCTGCCGCGGAGCCGATCTCGACTCCGCCCGCGCCGCGGCGGAAGAGGAGTTCTACGGTGGGCCGAAGGGGCCGCGCCCGTTCGGTGACCACACCGACCGCTACCTGACCTACATCCGAGGACCCGAACCGACCTTCGAGCAACTGGGAACCCCCCTGCCCGAACCGGACCGCTACGGCGAGACCACCACCTTCGGCTCGGTGGCCCGGCGACTGTGGAATCCGCTGCTGGCCAACGAATCCCAGGGGCAGCCATGACCGAGGAACTGTTCCCCGTCACCGATCTGCGCACCCAGGAAGCGCACACCACGACCCGCCGCCGGCGCACTCGAGATGTCGATGAATCGGCGGATGCCGCTGAACTTTTCGCCATCGACGAGGTAGATACCGGGAAGAGGGCCGATGGCGTACGAGAGGCGGATCTACGTGTTGCCGTGCCATCCGCCGACGACATGGAATCCGAACCGGCGCCGGTCCGTGCGCCGTCGAACGGCCTTGGCGGTACATCCGGAAATCACGACCGCGGGGGCGCATCGCATTCGAGGAGCGCCCGCGCAGGTGGCTCGGCCCAGTTCGGCCAATTCGATCTGTGCGGTGACTTGCCCACGGGGACAACGGTTCTCGAGGCCAGTGCGGGCACTGGCAAGACCTATGCGATCGTCGGGCTGGCGGTGCGGTTCGTCGCCGAGGGGCTGGTCGACATCTCGCAGTTGCTGCTGGTGACCTTCAGCCGGGCGGCGACCCAGGAGTTGCGGGAACGCACGCGGGAGCGGTTCGTGACGGTCGCGGCCGCGCTCGAGGATCCGGAGGCCGCGCGCGCGGGAACCGACGAGCTGATCGCCCATCTGGCCGACGCCGATCCGGCCGAGGTGGCGCGTCGGCGCCGGCGGCTGGTCGCGGCGCTGTCGGATTTCGATGCCGGCACCATCTCCACCACACACGGGTTCTGTCAGCGCATGCTCGACGAACTCGGCATCGCGGGCGAACACGATCCGCGGGTGCGGCTGGTCGAGGGCATCGAGGAACTGGTGAGCACGGTCGCCGAGGATCTGTACCTGGCCCGCTACGCCCGTGGCGGCGCGCCGATGCCGGTGCGCCAGGCGCTGTCGCTGGCGGCGGCCGCGGTGGCGGACCGGCGCGCGCGGCTGGTGCCGGGGGAGGAACTCGGCGATCACCCGGCGGCCGAGGCGGCGGCGTTCGCGGCCGCCGTGCGCGCGGAAGTCGATCGGCGCAAACGGCTTTCGGGTATCCGCGACTTCGACGACCAGCTGGTGCTGCTGCACGATGTACTCGCCGACCCGGTGCACGGCGAGCGCGCGTGCCGCCGCATCCGCGACCGCTTCCGCGTGACACTGGTCGACGAATTCCAGGACACCGACCCCCTGCAGTGGGACATCCTGCGGCGGGTCTTCCACGACCACACGACCCTGGTGCTGGTCGGCGATCCGAAACAGGCGATCTACGCCTTCCGCGGCGCCGAGGTCCTCAGCTACCTGGACGCCGTCGCCCACGCCGAGACCCGTCGCGAACTCGATACCAACCGCCGCAGTGACGCCGGTCTGCTGGCGGCGCTGCACCACATGCTCGGCGGCGCCGCCCTGGGGCATCCGCAGATCACGGTGCCGCAGGTCACGGCGGTACGGCCGCACAGCCGGCTCACCGGGCCCGAGGGCGCGGCGGTTCCGTTGCGGCTCAGATGTTTTCCCCGCCAGGGCGCCGGAGCGTTGAACGGGAGCGGATTCCCGGTGGTGGGCCGCCAGCGCGATCGGATCGCCACCGACCTCGCCGCCGATATCGCCCGCACCCTCGGGTCCGGCGCCCGGTTCGGCGACCGCCCGCTGGGACCCGGCGATATCGCCGTGCTGGTCCGCACCCGCGCGCAGATCGACCTGGTGCGCGCGGAACTGGATCGCGCCGGTGTCGCCTCCGTACTCGCCGGTGGCGCCAGCGTTTTCGCCACCCGCAGTGCCACCGACTGGCTGTGGGTGCTGCGCGCGCTGGAACAACCGCACCGTGGTGATCGGGTGCGGCTGGCGGCGACCACCCCGCTGCTCGGACTGTCCGCGGCCGATATCGACGCCGGTGGCGCGGATCTGGTGGGCCGGCTCAGCACCCAGCTGCGCGACGCGGCCCGGCTGTTCGCGCGTTCCGGTTTCGCGGCCGTGTTCGACCGGCTGTCCGCCCAGGCCCAGCCCGCGCCGCGGCTGCTGGCCCAGAGCGGCGGTGAACGGCGCCTGACCGATCTGCGGCATATCGCGCAACTGCTCGACGAGGTCGCCGCGCGGGAATCGCTCGGGCTCACCGCGCTGACCCGCTGGCTGGCCGACCGGGTCCGTGATCCGGCCTCGGGCGCCGTCGCGGGACGCAGCCGTCGCCTCGACCGCGATGCCGCCGCGGTGCAGATCGCCACCGTGCACGCCAGTAAGGGCCTGGAATTCCCCGTCGTCTATCTGCCCTTCGCGTGGGACGGCGCGAAGAACCCCAATCCGTCGACGCTGCTGTTCCACGACGGCGACGAACGGGTCCTGGACGTCGGCGGCCCCGAGGCGCCCGGTTACGCCGAGCATCGCCGCCGCTGTGAGGCCGAGGAAGCGGGAGAGGAACTTCGGCTGCTGTACGTCGCGGTGACCCGGGCGCAGTGCCAGGTCGTGGCCTGGTGGGCGCCGGCTTACGGTACGGCCGCCGCGCCGCTGCACCGGATGATCCTGGGCCGCGACCCCGGCAGCGCCGAGGTGCCGGCCCGCAGTGAGGTGCCCGCGGACCCGATCGTGTTGCAGCAGTTGCGCGAATGGGCGGCGGCCGCCGGTCCCGGCCTGATCGAGATCGAAACCGTCCGCGCGGCGGTCGAGGCGCAGCTGCGCACCGAACGCGGACAGACCGCCGACCAGGCACTCGAGGCCGCGCGGTTCACCCGCTCCGTCGACCACGACTGGCGCCGTACCTCGTACTCGGCGCTCACCGCCTCCGCGCACGAAACGGCCCATGCTGCCACGGATTTCGTGACGCCGGATACCGTCGAGGGCGGCACCGACGAGCCGTTGTCGCCGGCGCCGGAACTCGGTCCCGGCCTCGGAACGGGGGACGAATTCGCCGGTGCGGCACCATCGTTGATGAACGACCTGCCCTACGGCGCCGAATTCGGCACCCTCGTGCACGGCGTGCTCGAGCTGGTCGACACCGATGCGCCGGATCTGGACGCCGAGGTCCTGCTGCGCTGCGAACAGGCCGTGGAGCAACTCATGGCCGATATCGATCCCGGCGAACTCGCCCGCGCGCTCGTCGCGGTGCTGCGCACGCCGTGCGATCCGGTCGCGCTGGCCGACATCCGGTCGCGGGATCGGTTGAACGAATTGGAATTCGAACTGCCGCTCGCGGGCGGTGACGACCCGGTGGCGGAGCGGGTGACGGTTCGGCGCATCGGGGCCCTGCTGCGGAAGCATCTGCGGTCCGACGATCCGTTCGCCACCTACGCCGATGCCCTCGACCTGCTCGACGACATTCCATTGCGCGGATATCTGACCGGAAGTATCGACGCGGTGCTACGAACCGACGGCCCCCGCTTCCTCGTCGTCGACTACAAGACCAACCGGCTCGGCACCGGTGAGCTGACCGTGGCGCACTATCGGCGCGACCGCATGGCCGAGGAGATGATGCGCTCGCACTATCCACTGCAGGCGCTCCTGTATTCGGCGGCGCTGCACCGCTATCTGCGCTGGCGCCTGCCCGGCTACGACCCGGCGCACCACCTCGGCGGGGTGCGCTATCTGTTCGTGCGCGGCATGATCGGCCCCTCGACCCCACCCGGCCACGGAGTCTTCGACTGGGACCCACCGGCCGGGCTGATCGTGGCGCTGTCGGATCTCCTGGCCGGGCAGGAGGGCCGATGACGGCGATTGCTCTGGCGCAGCGTGCCACCGGCTTGCTGCGAACCTTCAACACCGCCGGCGTGCTGTCGGCGGCCGATGTGCACGTGGCGTTGCGGCTGGGCAAGCTCGGCGGTGAATCCGGAGAGCAGGTGCTGCTGGCCGCCGCGCTCGCGGTGCGTGCGGTGCGGTCGGGATCGGTGTGCCTGGAATTGCGGCGTATGCACGAAATCGGTGTCGACGGTGAGGGTTTCGATCTGGGCGACGCGGAGCCGATCGATCCCGCCCTGCTGCCCTGGCCGGACGTCGAGAGCCTGTGCGAGCAGTTGCGCGCGAGCCCACTGGTGTGCGGCAGCCCGGCCGGACCGCTGTGCCCGCTGCGGCTGGTCGACTCCGAGGGCGGGCCGCTGCTGTATCTGGACCGCTACTACCGGCAGGAGCAGACGATCCGCGAGGCGCTGGCGGACCGTGCGCACGGGCATCCGCTCGTCGACCCGGACACCGTGCGCCGGGAACTGGACCGGCTGTTCCCCGGCACGGGCGGGCCCGGCGCCGCCCCGGACCGCCAGCGCATCGCCGCCGCCGTCGCCGCAACCAGCTGGACCACGGTGGTCGCCGGTGGCCCCGGTACCGGCAAGACCCACACCATCGCCCGCATCCTGGCACTGCTGGTCGCGCATCAGCGCGCGGTCGCCGACACCGCACCGCTGCGTATCGCGCTGGCCGCGCCGACCGGCAAAGCCGCTGCGCGCCTGCAGGAATCGGTGCGTGAACAGGCCGGCGACCTCGACCTGCCGGAGCTGACCGCGGCCACCGTGCACCGGCTGCTGGGCTGGCAGCGCGGCGGCACCACCCGCTTCCGCCATCACGCCCACAACCGGCTGCCCTACGACGTCATCGTCGTCGACGAAACCTCCATGGTGTCGCTGACCATGATGAGCAGGCTGCTCCCGGCCGTGCGCCCGGACGCCCGGCTGGTCCTCGTCGGCGACCCGGACCAGCTCGCCTCGGTCGATGCCGGTGCCGTCCTCGCCGATCTGGTCGCGGGACCGGTGGCCGGGCCGCCGAATCCGATCCTCGAGCGGATCCTCGACACCGGTTCCGGGCCCGTGGCCGGTGCCGAGGATCTCAGTGAACGGGAACGAAACCGATTGCGCGGCGGCATGATTCGCCTGACCCGCGGCCGTCGGTTCGGTGGCCGGATCGCCGATCTGGCGGTGGCGGTGCGCGCCGGCGACGCCGAGACGGCGCTCGCGCTGCTGCACGACGGCGGTGCGGAGCTGTCGCTGCACGAACCCGACGACATCGCCGATGTGCGCGCCGACGTGGTGCGCGCTGCCCGCGAATCCACCACCGCCGCCGAGGCCGGGGACGCCGCGGCGGCGCTGCGGGCGATGGAATCGCATCGACTGCTCTGCGCGCACCGGCAGGGGCAGTTCGGTGTCGAACGCTGGGACCGCATGGCCGGCGGCTGGGTCGCCGCGGCCGGGATCGGCACGGAATCCGCTGCCGGACAGTGGTTTCCCGGCCAACCCCTGCTGGTGACCGCCAACGACCACGAGGCCCGCATCTACAACGGCGACACCGGTGTCATCGTGCGGTCCGGCGACGGTGGCCTGCGCGCGGCGCTGCAGCGTGGCAGCGAACCGTATCTGGTGCATCCGACTCAGTTCCCGGGTGTCACCACGGTGTACGCGATGACCATCCACCGCAGCCAGGGCAGCCAGTACGGTGCGGTGACGATCGTGCTGCCCGGCCCGGAGTCGACGCTGCTGACCCGTGAACTGCTCTATACCGCGATCACTCGCGCCCGGCAGCGGGTGCGGATCATCGGTACGGCCGAGGCGCTGGAGGCCGGGATCTCGCGCCGGGTGCTGCGGGCGAGCGGGCTGCGCGGCTGAACCGGGCGTTGTCCCCGAATTCAGCCCTGTACGGGCAGGAAGATACCCGGAATCGTCAGGGCGAGTTCGACATCCTCGCGTCGGCCGAGGGTGACCAGCACCGTGCGGATCATCGTCAGCCGGGCCTCGGCGACCGCCTCGGGATCCGGGTCCGCCCCCGGTGCGGTGGCCAGCGACACCTGGTAGACCACGAATGCGCAGGCCTGCAGCGCGGTGTCGAGGTCCAGCGGTGCGGGCAACTGCCGGCCCAGTACGGCGAACTTCTCCCGCACCAGCGCGCGGATGTCGTCGAAGGCCTGCTCCCGGTACGCCGAGACCGGTGAGGCCGGATCGTGCAGTTCCGCGAACACCGGGCGCAGCATCGGCCCATGCCCCCGGGCCCAGTCCAGGTAGGCGTCGATGATGCCGATACCGAGTGCCACCGGCTCATCGGACTCCTCCAGGGCCCGGCGGATACCGCCCACCAAGCCCTCGTTGGACTGCGTGAGAACGACGTCGAGTGGGGCTGTGGCGTTGGCGAAATAGCGGTAGAAGGTGGGCCGCGAGATCCCGGCCTGTTCGATGATGCGCGCGACACTCAGTCCGCGCGAACCGGATTCGGTGAACACCGCGGCGGTGGCGGCAACGATGCGGGAGCGCACCTCGTCGGCCTGTGCGGGCGTCTGCGGCGGCCGGCCTCGGCGAGCGGCGCCGTTGTGAGTGGTGACCACCCCGTCCTGCGGCATCCGTGGGACCTCCCTGATCGGTTGTGCGGACTTGACATGGCCCGGCATCGCCCCATTAATCTAACATCGGTGTTAATCTAACACTGGTGTTCAACAAATTGTTGGCGCCTGCCGACCGAGAGGGCCGACAATGACGACCGCCCCAGACCTCGCCGCTGCTCCGGCCCTGCCGCAGGAGCTGGTGGACCGCCTCCTCGCGCACGCCACCGCGGGTGGCGCTCCGTCGGTGGTGGTCTCCGCCCCGGCCACCGGTGCGAAGATCGCCGATCTGCCGCAGTCGTCCACCGCCGATATCGAGTCCGCCTTCGCGACCGCCCGCAGCGCTCAGCAGCAGTGGGCGCGGGTGCCCGTGCGCGACCGCGTGGCGGTGCTGCGCCGTTTCCACGATCTGGTGCTGGCCGAACAGGACACCATCCTCGACATCGTCCAGACCGAGGCCGGCAAGTCGCGTGTGCACGCCTTCGACGAGGTCGGGGATGTGGCGGTCAACGCTCGCTACTACGCCGCCGCGGCCGAACGGCTGCTCGCCTCGCGCACCCCGCGCGGTGTGCTGCCGGTGCTCACCAAGGTCGAGGTCCGCAATCGGCCCAAGGGTGTGGTCGCGGTGATCTCGCCGTGGAACTACCCCTTGGCCCTCGCCGTTTCCGACGCGCTGCCCGCGCTGATGGCCGGTAACGCGGTCGTCGCGCGACCGGACAACCAGACCGCGCTCACCGCACTGTGGGCGATCGACGCCGCCGAACGCGCCGGCCTGCCCGCGGGGCTGTGGCAGGCGGTATTGGGCCGCGGCTCGGTGATCGGCGGTGAGGTGATCGCGCGCGCCGACTACGTCGACTACACCGGTTCCAGTGCCACCGGCCGAACCATCGCCCGGCAGGCGGGGGAGCGGCTGATCGGCTACTCGCTCGAACTGGGCGGCAAGAATCCGCTGCTGGTGCTCGCCGACGCCGATGTGAGCGCGGCTGCCAAGATCGCGGTGCGCGCCTGTTTCGCCTCGGCCGGGCAGCTGTGCGAATCCATCGAGCGCATCTACGTACACGACCGCGTCTACGATCGGTTCGTCCGCGAATTCACCTCCGCCACACAGGCTTTGCGGCTCGGATCGGCGCTCGACTACTCCTACGAGATGGGTTCGCTGACCTTCCCGCGCCAGCTCGACACGGTCACCGAACATGTCCAGGACGCCGTCGCCAAGGGTGCGACCGTGCTGGCCGGCGGCCGCGCACGGCCGGACCTCGGCCCGTACTTCTACGAGCCGACCGTCCTGGCCGGGGTGCGACCGGGGATGACCGTCTATCGCGAGGAAACCTTCGGCCCGGTCGTCTCGATCTACCGCGTGCACAGCGACGACGAGGCCGTCGAGCAGGCCAACGACACCGCCTACGGTCTCAACGCCAGCGTGTGGAGCCGCGATACCGGACGCGCCCGTGAGATCGCCGCCCGCATCCACGCCGGATCGGTGAACGTGAACGAGGGCTTCATCGCCGCGTGGGGCAGTGTCGCGGCCCCCTCGGGTGGGCTCGGCATCTCCGGCAGCGGCCGCCGCCACGGCCCGGAGGGGCTGCTCAAATACGTCGACACCCAGACCATCGCGGTCCAGCGCGCACTGCCGATCGCGCCGCTGCCGGGCATGTCGGAAGCGCTGTGGGCGAAGACCATGACGCTCTACTTCGGCGTGATGAAGGCGTTGCGGCAGAAATGATCTCGCCCGCTCGGGCACAGAGGACTTCGGTCACGGAGGAAGAGGAACGGATATGGATACGGTCGCGGGCAAGCGGGTACTGATCACCGGCGCGGCGATGGGCCTGGGCAAATCCTTCGCCCAGCGGGCGGTGCGCGAACAGGCCGCCGACGTGGTGCTCTGGGATGTCAACGAGATCGCGCTGAAGCAGACCGCCGCCGAACTGTCCTCCGGATCGGTGAGCCGGGTGCACCACTACGTGGTCGACGTCTCCGACCAGCAGTCGATCATCGAGGCCGGCACCGCGGTGCGCTCGGAGGTCGGCGATATCGACGTGCTGGTCAACAACGCCGGAATCGTGCGCGGCAACGGCTACTTCTGGGAAACCGAGAACCGCGCCGACATCGACAAGACGATGGCGATCAATTCGCTGGCCCCCATGTACGTCGCCCTGGAATTCCTGCCCGCGATGGTCAACCGCAAGACCCCGGCGCGAGTGCTGAACATCGCCTCCTCGGCGGCGCTCGTGGCCAATCCGCGCATGAGTGTCTACGCCGCGTCCAAGTGGGCGGCGCTGGGCTGGTCGGATTCGGTGCGCCTGGAACTCGAGCAGTCCGGCAACGAGCATGTGAAGGTCACCACGGTGTGCCCGACCTACATCAACACCGGAATGTTCGACGGCGCCAAGGGTTTCTGGTTCACGCCGATCCTGGAGCAGGAAGAGGTCGTCGACACCGCGTGGCGGGAGATGAAGAACGGTGCGGCGCTGGTCGTGCTGCCGTGGACCTCACGCCTCAACCGCGCCATCTCCGGTCTGCTGCCGCTGAAGGTGCGCGACTATTACCTGAACAAGGTGGGCGTCTATCACTCGATGGACGAATTCACCGGCCGTAAGTCCTGAGCCCCAGTCGATTCCAGTGGCTTCGCCGAATCACGAGGCTTCACCGGGCCGGTCACGCCACGGGAGCGTGACCGGTTCGGGTGGAATCCGACCCGCCAGCAGATCGCCGAGCAACCCGGCGAGACCGAGGGGGTACACCTCCTGATCGGTGCTCGCGAGCTCATCGACACTCCACCAGCGGAATTCGTCGATGGCGCTGCTTTCGTAGGTCAGCAGGCCACTCGTGTCCAGGTCGGTCCCGGCGGTGGGCAGCCGGTAGAAGAAATAGTCCTCGCGGAACGTGCCCGACAGCCATCCGGGAATCTCCAGATGCCCGGCCGCCACCGCCACCTGCGGTCCGAGATCGGCCGCGGTGACCCGTAATCCGGTTTCCTCGCCCAATTCCCGCGCCGCGGCCTCCGCCGGCGACTCGGCCGCATCGATACCGCCGCCGGGGGTGATCCAGTACAGCGGATCCAGCGTGCCGCGATAGGCGATGAGCAGAATCCGGTCGTCGGCGTCGGCGAGGATCACCCGTCCCGACCTGCGCACGTATCGCTGCTCCACGAGGCCTCATGCTAGCGGCCGCGGCGAATTCGTTTGTGCCATACTCGGCGCGGCGGAATGCGCCGAGGGAGGACGGAAGTACGCATGGGCCTGATGGACAAGATCCGCGGTGAATTCGTCGACATCATCGAATGGCTCGACGATACGAATTCCACGCTGGCGTGGCGATTCCCGCGCTACGACAACGAGATCAAGAACGGCGCCGAACTGATCGTGCGCGAGGGCCAGCAGGCCGTCTTCGTCTACCGGGGGCAGCTCGCCGACCGCTACGAGCCCGGCCATTACGCGCTGACCACGGAGAACATGCCGATCATGTCCACCCTGCAGGGGTGGAAGCACGGGTTCAACAGCCCGTTCCGGTCGGAGGTGTATTTCGTCAATACCCGTCCGATCACCGATTTCCGCTGGGGCACACCGCAACCGGTGACAGTGCGCGATCCCGACTTCCGCATGGTGCAGGTCCGCGCCAACGGCACCACCATCGTGAAGGTGGTCGACCCGGCCGTCTTCCTGCGCCAGGTGATCGGCACCGAGAGCGTCGTCGACATGGAGCAGATCACCGATCTGCTGCGGCGCACCGTCGCGCTCGCGTTCTCGGATATGGTGCTCGCCACCGGCCTCGGTGCGATAGATCTGCAGGGCCGTCAGGTCGAATTGTCCGACAAGCTCCGCGAATTCGTGGCACAGCGGGTCGCCTCGTTCGGCCTGGGCGTCGACGCGGTCACCATGACCATCTCGTTGCCCGAGGAGATCCAGCAGGCGATGACCCGCGGTGTGGCCCGTGGCGTCGAGGCCGGCGGATTCGCCGACAACGTCCGCGATCCGAACCGGTACCAGCAGGTGCAGGCGGCCGACGCGATGCTCGCCGCCGCGCAGAATCCCGGCGGCGGTGCGATGGGCGCGGCGATGCAGGCCGGGATGGGCGTGGCCCTGGGCGGGCAGATGGCGGGCGCGATGCAGGGCGCATTCGCCCAGCCCACCGGCTACACCCAGCCGGGGTATGGGCAGCAGCCGCCGCCGCTTCCGGTGCAGCAGCAGTTCCACATCGACCTCGACGGGCAGGCGGCGGGCCCCTTCCCGGTGGATCAGCTGCGCCAGTTCGTCGCCGCCGGACGCCTCACCCCGCAGACGAACGTCTGGACCACCGGCATGTCCGCGTGGGCCGCGGCCTCGACCGTCCCCGCGCTGCAGTCGTTGTTCGGCGGTCCGCCGCCGCTGCCCGGCACCCCGCCCCCGCCACCTCCCGCCGGCTAGCCGCACACCAGCCGAACCGGGGGACCGATGAACGACCCACGCCCACAACCGAACTCGTCTCGGGTGCCGCCGCCGCCCCGGGGCAGCCATGGCGAACCCGAGGGCATGACGCCGCCTCCGCTGCTGCCGCCTGCGCTGGATGGTTATCGCGACGCCGAGGGGGTGCCTCCGCCGCGGCCACCTGCGCTGGGCGGCTATCACGAGCCGGGGAGGATGCCCCCATCACCCATGCCGGGCGGTAGTTACCGCATGCAGGACGGCACGACGCCGCCACCGGTGGGCGTCGGCGCGGATTATCCTGCCCCGGTCACTGGTCGTCCCGGATCGCCACCGGTCGTAAATCGCGGGCCGGGAGTGGGCGGCGGCCCGGCGCTCTGTCCGCCCGCGAACCATCCGCCGGCGGCAACGACGCCGTTCGGCGCGCCGCCACTCGGCTCGACGCCTGCCACGCGGCCGGGTGGCCCGCAACCAGGCATGCCGCTCGACACGACGCCACTCGGTCGCGGGAACGACCTGTCCGGCGGCTTCGAGGATGGGTCGCCACCTGCTATAGCGCCGCGGGGTTCCGCGGATCCGGCGATGCTGCATCGGACCGAGCTCACTCGCACCTACCCCTGTACGGCCTGTGGCGGACAGCTGGTGTTCGATATCGCCTCGCAGCAGTTGCGGTGTCCCAGTTGCGGAAACCACTCGCCGCTGTCGGCGCCGCGGGCGCCGGTCGTCGCGCGGGATCTGCGGCAGGCGATGGGGGAGTTGCGTGCGCTGCAGGCCGTGACCACCGGGCCGGAGGTCACCGGGGAACGAGAGGTGAAGTGCCAGAATTGCGGTGGCACAACCACGTTCGTCGGCAGTCTGACCGCGACCCGCTGCCCCTACTGTGCCACGCCGATCCAGCGCGACGACGTGCACAATGCTCCCGCCCGGTTGCCGGTGGACGGTGTCGTCCCGTTCCGCGTCGACGAGAAGGCCGCGCGCGAACGCGTCGAGAAGTGGGTCTCCGGACGGTGGTTCGCCCCGACCGCGTTCAAGAAGTACAAGCGGCTCGGTTCGCTGGCCAGCGTCTACCACGCCTATTTCACCTACGACGCCGACGTGCACACGTGGTATCGCGGTGAGCGCGGCGAGGAGTACACCGAACGCTACTGGGACGACGGAGAGTGGAAGAGCCGCACCGAAATTCGCTGGTATCCGGCGATGGGTGAGGTCGGCAACCGGTTCGACGATCTGCCGATCCTCGCCAACGACATCGACGACAGCGCACGCGTGGCCGAACTCGAACCGTGGCCGGTCGCGGAGGCCACCGGCTATTCGCCGGAGTACGTCGCCGGGCATCTGGCCCGCACCTACGATCGCGACGCCGAGCAGATGTTCCCGGTCGCCCGCGCCCGGATGGAGAAGGTCATCGAGCAGACCGTGCGCGCGGACATCGGCGGCGACCGCCAGCGCGTGCACGATCTGCGGTCGAGCTGGAATTCGCTGGCGTACAAGCACATTCTGCTGCCGATCTGGCTGCTGACCGTGGTCTACGCGAACACCCCGTTCCGGGTCTACATCAACGGCCTGACCGGTGAGGTCGTCGGGCAGCGGCCGTGGAGCAAGGTCAAACTCGCCGCCTTCGTCACGGTCGTCACGCTGCTGATCATCGGCGCGGTCGTCGCCTTCTCGATGTGGCACGGCGGCGGCGGAACCCACCATCACAGCACCGGCCACACCACCGTCGTCCATCACGGGAGCTGACATGTTCGTGCTGCTACTGCTCGTGCTGGCCCTCCTGCTGATCGTGGGCGGGGCGGTCGCGGCCGGCGCGGTGGCCCTGGCGCATCAGCGCCGCCGTATCGCCGCCGAGAATCAGGTGGTGCCGGGCACGGCCACCCGCGCCCCGGCCGCGTGGGCTCGATCGCATGACCCCGAGGCCCGCCTGCACCGCCGCCTGCGCGACGCGATGACGGCGTTGCGCGCGGTGACCGCGTACGACACGGCGGCAACGGTCACCCTCCGGGCCGATCTGGAGCAGTCGGCACTGGCTCTCGACGACCACCTGGTCGCGATCTCGATGCTGCGTCCCGACGCGCGGACCGCGCAGCGGGCACAGGCCGAACGCGCGGTGGCGGCGGTCGAGGCGGGTGTCGCCGACTATGCCACGGCGGCAACCCGGCCGGATCTCGGTGCGCTCGAGGCGGATCTGGCGCAGGTGCGGGCGCGGTTGACGACGGCCGACGACCTCCGCCGCGGCATCGGCAGCTAGCTCTCGCCGCTCAGCCGGCGGGTGTCCTGGTTCCGCACACCACGGTCGCGCCGTAGTCGGACGATTCCGCGATCGCGGGCCGCAGCCCCGCTGCCGCGACGATCGCGGTCGCGGTGTCGATCTGGGCGGTGCCGATCTCGACCAGCATCCAGCCGCCGGCCGTCAGCCACCGCCCGGCGGCATCGGCGACGCGGCGCAGCACGTCGAGTCCGTCCTCGCCGCCGTCGAGGGCGGTGCGGGGTTCGTGGTCGCGGGCTTCCGGCGGCATCCGGGCGATCATCGCCGTCGGCACATACGGGGTGTTGGCCAGGAGCAGATCCACGCGTCCGATCAGTTCGCCGGGCAGGGCGGCGAACAGGTCGCCCTGAAACACCTGGGCCCCCAGCGGTTCCAGATTGCGCCGCGCACACGCGACCGCGACGGTGTCGATATCGGTGGCGACCAGCTCGACGTCCACCCCACCGGCGCGCAGAGCGGTCGTCGCCGCCAGGCCCAATGCGCCGGAGCCACAACACATGTCGACCACGGTGCGCCGATCACCCGGCCGGGCCGCGGTGCGTTCGAGCGCCTCGTCGATCAGGAACGCGGTGCGCTGCCGCGGCACGAAGACGCCGGGGTCGAGTGCCACCCGGACGCCGCGAAAGTCGGCCCAGCCGACCAGATATTCCAGCGGTATGCCGTCGACGCGGCGGGCGACGAGTGCGGAGAGCTCGCCGGGTGAGGAGGCGGCCTGCCGGAGCAAGGCCGCTTCCTCCTCGGCGAAGACGCATCCGGCGCGGCGCAGATCCGTCACGATCGCGTCGCCGGATTCTTCGGATTCGGGGTCGATCACCCCATCATTGTCGGCACGGCGTCAACCACGATTTTCCGTGCGCGAGCGCCGGTCAGCGGGCCGACGGCAGCAGGAAGGTGCGGGTCGCGTCGAGATAGATGCCGCGTTGTGCGGTCTTGCTCGGCGGCGGCAGCTGCGACACCAGCTGGTCGAGCGAGGTCATCGCCCCGACCACGCGGGTGCCGGCGACGATGAAATCGGCCACTGCGCGGCGGATGTGGTTCGGTGAGGTGACCACGACCGCACTGGTCGCGCCGGCGTCTCGCAGCATCTGGCTGCTGAACAGTGCGTTCTGCACGGTCGAGTTGGCGCGGTCCTCGACCAGCACACGGGAGGCCGGAATGCCGTGGCCGATCAGCCACCCCGCCATCGCGGCCGCCTCCGGCACGCCGTTCTGCGGGTTGCCGCCGGTTACCACGATCGGCGACATCGGCGCCGCGATCGCCTGCAACCACGCGGCGGTGAGCCGGTTGACCAGTTCGGGGCGCAGGCTGCCGTCGGGTAGCAGCCCGTAACCGAGCACCACGATGCCGGTCTGCGGGCCGACCAGCGCAGGCAGCGGATTGGGCAGGGTGCCCACGGCCGCGCCGATGGCTCCGATGAGGTTGCGGGCCCCCTGAGCCATGCCGGGGTCGATGGCCGCCAGCCGGTTGAACGCGGCTTCGCGGGTGAGCAGATCGCCGGTGTAGTCCGACCAGATGCCCTGCAGGGCGAGCGCCTGCGCGTCGTCGGGGGTGCCGTCCAGCAGCGAGCGCAGATCGGCGAGACCTGCCGCGTCGTTGCCGTTGACGAAGTTCTCCTGCGCCGAGTTGTACAGCGGCGCGGGTCCGTCGGCGGCCGTGGCCGTCGTGGTGAGCGGTCCGGCCAGCAGCGCGGCCGCCGAGGCCGCGACGAGAAGATGTTTCACATGTCTGGCGATGTTCACTGCAGTTGTCACCTTTCCGGGCGAGCGGGATCCCGCGTGGGTGGGTGGGGCGTGGGCACAGCCGTGCCCACCATACGACCCGAATCGGTGCGGGCCCCGGATTTACCCCCGCTCCAGTCGGTATTCGCGCGGGTGGCGGCGGCCGTCGGCGCAGGTGCGCGGCCCGATAGGGTGGCCGGGTGGACACCTTACCGCTGACCGGGAAACAACTCGCCGCCGACCTCAACGCCGAGACGAAGAACCGCGCCGCCGCACTGGCCGAAGCCGGGGCCGCCCCCCGTCTGGTGCTGGTGGTGGCCAACGACGATCCGGCCAGTGGGTGGTATGTCAACTCGTTGCAGCGCGCGGCCGGACGCCTCGGAATCGACTGCGAGACAAACGATCTCGGCGCGCAGGCGAGCGCTGCGGAGATTCGCGTCGCGCTGGCGGAACTCAGCGAGGACCCGGCGGTGCACGCGGTGATGTTGCAGACGCCGTTGCCCGCCGGTGTGGAACTCAACGACGTGAGTTCGGCCATCGCCGCGGCCAAGGACGTCGACGGCGTCAGCCCGCTGTCGCTGGGACTGCTCGCCGCGGGACTGCCCGGATTTCCGCCGGCTACCTCACAGGCGGTGGTGGAGCTGGCCAAGCATCACGACATCGCGCTGTCGGGCCGGCATGTCGCGGTCGTCGGCCGGTCGAACGTGGTCGGCAAACCTTTGGCACAGCTGCTGCTGGCGGAGAACGCGACGGTGACGGTGTGCCATTCGCGGACCACCGACCTGCCGGCGGTCACCTCGGCCGCCGATATCGTGGTCGCGGCGGCCGGGCGAGCCGGACTGATCGGTGGTGATCACGTGCGCGAGGGCGCGGTGGTCATCGACGTGGGAACCAACGAGGGACCCGACGGTGGCATCGTCGGCGACGTCGACGCCGGCTCGGTGGAAGGCCGGGCAGCGGCACTGAGTCCGGTGCCCGGCGGTGTCGGACCGGTCACCACCGCGCTGCTGATGCGGCACGTGGTGGAGGCGGCCGAAGCGACGCGTTGATCACCAGTGGGTGGTCACCGGATCGCCCACGCTCACGTTGTCGTAGTACCACTCGGCGTCGGCGGGGGCCAGGTTGATGCAGCCGTGGCTGACATTGGAATTACCCTGCTGGCCGACCGACCACGGCGCCGAATGCACGAAGACGCCGCCCGAGGTGAGCCGTTCGGCGAATTCGCCGGTCAGGTAGTAGCCCTCCGGGTCGTCGAGCGGAATGCCGATGGTGCGCGAGTCGAAGATGATGGTGCGGTCCTTCTCCATCACGGGGAAGGTGCCGACCGGGGTCTCGCGTCCGGGCTTACCCATCGAGGCGGGCATGACCCGCGGCGCCTGTCCGGGAATGAACACGGTGAACGTGTGCGCCGACATGTCGGCATCGGCGCTGGTGCCGCCGTCGGTCCGGAATTCGGACCGGGCGTTGCCCGCGGTCACGGTGAATCGCGCATCGGCCGGCAGGTATCCGGTGGAGTTCCAGACCAGTTCCCTGTCGTTGGTCCAGGAGAACGAACCGGCCTGCGAGCCGACGTGCACGGACCGTTCGGCGCGGGCGCGATCGGTGACGGGTGCGCTGAATCGGACGGTGATCGGATGGGCGATTCCGACGACGGCGCCGTTGCCCGGTGAAATCGAGGCCACGGATGTGGTCTGTGGTGTGGCCAGCACCGCTGCCGCGGTGCCCGTGGTGACTGCGGCCAGTACTGCGATGACTGTCGCCAGGAACAAATGACGCATCATGTTCCTCATGGCTCCACCCCCTCAGGTGGTTTGCGTATCAGGACCTCGATCCTAGTTCCGGATGATCATGGTCGCCGGAATAGTTTTCGCTTCGTAACGACAGTTACGGTGTGGCAAACCAGGTTTAGCCGAGGGGTGTGGTAATGCGATCAGCCGACGACGGCAGCGAGAACGTCCGTGTGCAGCGCGTCCGCGCGGGCGAAGATCTCCTCGATGCGCTGCAGCGCGGGCGCGAACTCCTCGGCCTCGTGGTCGCCGAGCGAGGCGACGTTGATGGCGATATTCAACTGTGAACTGGCGGCGGCGGAGCGGGCGGCATCGGCGGCGGCGCCGATGTCGGTGACCACGTTCGGATTGCCGATCGGCAGCAGATCCGCGGCCAGCGAGAGCACCTCGTCGGCTTCGGCGACCACCGCGGCCGGCACCCGCGCGGCCTGCAGCAGTGCCGAGGCGATCGCCTCCTTGCGGGCCGCGGTCTGCTCGTCGGTGTCCTTGGGCAGTTTGTAGGCCGCCCCGACCGCGGTGAAGGCGGTGGCGTCGGCGTCGGCGAGAGCCAGCGCACGCTCCCGCGCGGCGTCGGCGGCCGCGATGATCCGATCGATCGCCGGGCGGTTGTCGGCATCCTTGGCGCGGGTGGTGTAGCGGGCCACCATCGCCACCAGGGCGGCTCCCTGGGCGGCATGCAGCGCCGCGACCGCACCGCCGCCGGGGGCGGGGATCTTGGCGGCCAGATCGTCCAGGTAGCGGCCGATCGTCGACTCTCCGAACGTCGTGGTGTCCGGCGACGATGCGGTGTCCTGAGACATGCTGCGGGGCCTCCCGTTTCGAGGAATCGGCGTGCGGTACGCCGATAACCGTACCGGGCCGCGCGACCGGTCATCGAGCGGGCCGCGCGGCCCTGTCGCGGAGGGCGTGCGGGCGGTGTGCAGGATGGAACCCGAGGCCACCCCGGCCGTGGTCGCGGATCGCGGTTTGTGACGGGTGGTGCAGTGCGATAACCTCACTGCAACTAGTTGCATATGAACGGAGTTGCATAAGATGCGGATCGGGTTGGGCATCAACTATGCGGGGGGCTTCAAGGAGGTCGCGGCCGAGGTTGCCGACCTGGAACAAGCCGGGCTGGACATCGTCTTCGTGCCCGAGGCCTACTCCTACGACGCGGTGAGTGGACTGGGCTATCTGGCGGCCAAGACCGAGCGGGTGCAGCTGGCCTCGGGCATTCTGCAGCTCTACACCCGCACGCCCACGCTGACGGCGATGACCGCGGCGGGTCTGGACTACGTCTCCGACGGCCGCTACGTCCTCGGCCTGGGCGCCTCGGGACCGCAGGTCATCGAGGGGTTCCACGGCGTGCCCTACGACGCGCCGATCGGCCGCACGCGCGAGGTCGTGGAGATCTGCCGCAAGGTGTGGCGGCGCGAACGCCTCGAATATCAGGGCAAGTACTACACGATCCCGCTGCCCGCCGAACGCGGCACCGGGCTGGGCAAGCCGCTCAAGCTGATCAACCACCCGGTGCGCGACCGCATCCCGGTGCTGCTGGCCGCGCTGGGGCCGAAGAACGTGCAGTTGGCGGCGGAACTGGCCGAGGGCTGGCAGCCGATCTTCTTCCTGCCCGAGAAGGCCCGCGACGTGTGGGGTGAGGCGCTGGCCGCCGGCACCGCGAAACGCGATCCGGAGCTCGGCGACCTCGACATCTACGCCGGACCGGCGCTGGCGATCGGCGACAATGTGGAGCCGCTGCGAGAGTTCGTCAAACCGCATCTGGCGCTCTACATCGGCGGTATGGGCGCCAAGAGCAAGAACTTCTACCACTCGCTGGCCACGCAGTACGGGTACGGCGCCGAGGCTGACCGCATTCAGGAACTGTATCTGGCCGGTAAGAAGGACGAGGCCGCCAAGGTCGTACCCGACGAGCTGGTGCGCGACATCTCGCTGATCGGTTCGGCGGGCTTCGTCAAGGAGCGGGTGGCGGCGTTCCGGGAGGCCGGTGTCACGGTCCTCAACGTGGTGCCGCTGGCCGCGACCGCGGGGGAACGGGTGAAGCTGATCGAACAGCTGCGCGAGCTGGTCTGATCGGTCCGGCCGGCAGTCCGCTCCGGTCTGCCGGCCGTCTCCGCTCAGCCCTGGTGCAGCGCCGCGAGCGCGGCATCGAGGGTGGGGTGCAGGGCGAACACCTGATCGAGATTGGTCAGTTTGAGCTGTCTGCTCGTGGCCGGTCCCTCGGCGACCAGGACGATGCTCGTCGCGGAGCCGGCCCGCTGATGGGCGGCCACCAGCGCGGCCATTCCGGCCGAGGCCAGGAAACTCACCTGCAACAGGTCGATGATCAGTGCCGCGGGTTTACCGCCGAGGGTCGCCTCGATCGCACTCTCCAGTGCGGGAGCGGTCGCCAGGTCGACCTCGCCGGCCACCGTGAGCACGGTCGCATCGTCGTGCACGCTGACCGAGGTGGTCATCGCGTCGGCGAGGGGATACGCGTCTCCGGAAGTATTGGTCACGGTTGTCAATCTACCTGCTGGGTACTCGTGGCTCTCTCCGGCCGGGCAATTGCTTTCCGGCGCAAGGAGTTAACCGCCCGCCGCACGCGAATTCGTCGCCCGCGCGCACCGGAGGAGGTGTCGCCCCGGATTTCGCGGGTATCGCGAGCAATAACCGGAGAGGCGGTTCGCTCGCGGGCGGAGCGAGTTCGCCCGATTCGATCGGTGCCCGGAGGAGTGGTGGGTCAGATGTCGCATATCGAGAACGGCCGAGCGCCGGAGACGGCGTCGGTGGCCGAACTGGTCGGCACGACCACGGAGCAACTGAGCCGGCTGGTGCGCGAAGAGGCGAAACTGGCGGTCGTCGAGGCGCAGGGTAAGGCGAAGCGGCTGGGAGCCGGTGCGGGGATGCTCGGCGTGGCCGCCGTGCTGGGGCTTGCCGTCCTCGGCGCGCTGGTCGCGGCCGCGATCACGGGCTTGGCGCTGGTGCTGCCCGTGTGGGCGTCCGCGTTGATCGTGGCGGCAGCGCTTGCCGTGGTCGCCGGGGTCTTCGGTCTCCTCGGGCGGACGAGCATCCGCAAGGGGAGTCCGCCGATACCCGAGCAGGCCGCCGCGAACGTCCGGGAAGACGTGGCCGTCATCAAGGAGAGGACTCGGCGATGAACATCCCTTCCGATCCGGAAGCGTTGCGTTACGACCGCGATCTGACGCGCGAGGAGCTGGGCCGCACCGTGCAGGCGCTCAGCGACAAGCTCGACGTGCCCGGTCGCACCCGCGAACGGCTGCATCGCGGTGCCCGCTCCGCTCAGGACAATGCGGACCGGGCCGCGCAGGTCGTCAAGCAGATCCCACTGCCGGCGATCGGTGTGACCGCGGCGGGCGCGGTCGCCGCGATCTGGCTGGTGCGGCGGAAGCGGGCGTGAGCAGTCAGTTCGCGCCGTTCGCCCCGGGTGGCTCGCCCAAGGGCCAGCGCGCGTAGGTGCGTTCCGGCCTGACGGTGATCACGTCGGTGACCTCGACGAGTTCGGCCGGGACGATGCCGTCCGGGAAGTGGTCGAGACTGGGCACGATCACCGCTTCGGCATCGTGGGTGATCGCCGCGCCGATCAGGAACTGCACCGGATTGTCGGTGCGATCGCCGAAGGCGACCGTTTCCGAGAGCTTGTATCCCAGACGTCTTGCCACACAACGGATCTGCGCCGCATCCCATTCCTGGTGCAGGCGTGAGACCTCTGTGCGTAAAAAGCCGAGGGCCAGAAAAGACATGGCAGTCCTCCTCGCGTGTCCGCAATCCGGAACCACCGGCGACATGGTGTCCGCACGCCGGTTCGTTCCGCCGCTGTACCTCTCGCGGACAGACCCGCGAATACCTAGCAAACTCAGAAGGTATTTCCCGATCGCGAAAGCGGGCAAACCCGTGTCCGGAGGTTGACGCCTTCGCTCGTCCGGTGCGGTTTGCTGGGATCTGCCGGGGCATTCTCGACGTGACGGGCGGTTTTCCGTTGATCTTGCGAACGGCGGCCTTGCCCCGGGCAGGGCAGTGAGGTCATCTACATCGCCGCGTCGTGTCCGCTCCTCGGGTGGAGCGAACGCTCGCTGGCGACGGCGAGCGTCGGCGCGCTGGCGTGTGGAATGCCGCCATCCTCCGCGCCGGCCGCGGCGTATTTGCAGCTAATTTCCGAGACGGTGCCGCTGGGGTACCAGCTCTCCGCCGGTTCAGGGCTTGACGGCGTCGAACAGCGTGCGCGAGGAGTGAGCGACGAACGGCCCCTCCCGCCGGATCAGGTCGTCCAGCTCCCGCAGCCGGTCGTGATAGCGCTCGACGGTGAATCCGGGGACGAGCCAGATCACCTTGCGCAGGAAGTACACGACCGCTCCGATATCGAAGAATTCCATCCGCAGTCGTTCGTGGCGCAGTTCGGCGATCCGCAGTCCCGCGGCTCGCGCGGCGGCCGCTTCGTCGTCGTGGTGGCGGCGGCGCCGGGCCTCGGGTTGCGGTCCGAGGAAGTATTCGATCAGTTCGAAGGCGCTCGCGGGTCCCACGTGCTGGGCGAAGTAGGTCCCGCCGGGCCGCAACACCCGGGCGATTTCCTCCCACCGCACCACGGCCGGATGCCGGCTGGTCACCAGATCGAAGGCGGCGTCGGCGAACGGCAGCGGCGCGTCGTCGGCGGTCGCGACCACCACGGCCCCGCGTGGATGCAACCGCGCGGTCGCCGCGGCGGCATTCGGCGGCCACGATTCGGTCGCCGCCATCGTCGGTGGGAAGATGTCGGCCTCGGCGAGAACTTCGCCGCCGCCGGTCTCGAGGTCCAGCGCCGCCGTCGCGGTCGCCAGACGCGCGCTCATCAGCCGCTGATAGCCCCACGACGGCCGCTGTTCGGTCGCCCGCCCGTCCAGCCACTCGAAACCCCAGCCGTCCACCGGAGCCGCCGCGGCGTCGTCGAGCAATTCCTCGAAAGTCCGCTCCATCCGTCGAATTCTGCCGCCGGACCGGAATCCGGCGGCAGGCAGGTCGCTATGCGCGGTAGGCGTCGGTTCCCGCGCGGGACAGCACGATGTTCGGGACCACCGCTCGCGACGACAGCCGCAGCAGGGCATCGACCATTTCGACGATGTCGCCGACGGCGAGCATCTGCTCCGGCGGGATGCGGTCGTGGATCCAGGCGCTCATATCGGTGTCGACATATCCGGGAGCGAGGGTGGTGGCGCTGATGCCATTACCCGATTCCTCGGCGTTGAGGGTGGCGATCAGGGAGATGAGCGCTGCCTTGGCCGCGCCGTAGACGGCGAGTCCGGCTTCGGCGTAGACGCCGGTGATCGACGACAGCGCAATCACTTTCGCGCCGCGATCCGGTGCGGCCGCCGCGGCGGCGCGCAGCATCGGCAGCGCGCCCTGGATGAGTTGCAACGGCGCACGCAGATTGACCGCGAGGGTTTTGTCGAAGCGCCGCATCGAGGTGTCGGCGAGCGGACCTGCGGTGCCGACGCCCGCGTTGAGGATCAGCGCCGACAGGGTGCCGAACCGGTTCGCGTGCTCGGCCACCACCCGGTCGACGCCGTCGGTATCGGACATGTCGGCGGCCACGGCGACGACGTCCGCCGCGCCGGCCGACCGCAGCTGTGCGGCGACCTCGTCGAGGCGTGCGGCATCGCGGGCGGTGACGGTGAGCGAATAGCCTTGTTCGGCAAGGCGGTTCGCGATGCCGAGCCCGATACCGCGGGACGCCCCGCTGATCAAGGCGGACTTACGATTTCCGGTCACTTCCGGACTCCTTTCAGTGCGCGCAGCCCGGCGGCCATGAACTCCGGTGTCGCCTCGGCCGCGCGTTCGGCGGCGGAGCCGGCATCCGAGCCCCGCAGCGCGCGGTGGGTGATGCCCTCCCCGATCACGCCGAGCTTGAAATTGGCCAATGCGAGATAGAAACCCCAATCGCCGAGATCACGGCCCGAGGCCGTGGCGTAGGCCTGGGCGAGATCGTCGGCGCCGGGCATGCGGTGGCTGGTCCACGCGGCCGGCGAACCGAGCACCAGATCGAAGATCGGTGCCCGGTACACGCACATCAACGCCACATCGGTGAGCGGATCGCCGAGGGTGGACAGCTCCCAGTCGACGACGGCGCGGACCCGGCCGGGATCGCGCGCATCGAGAATGGTGTTGTCGATGCGGAAGTCGCCGTGCACGATCGAGGCCGCCGACCGGTCCGGCACCGCCTCGGCCAGGGCGGCGTGCAGGGTCGCGACGTCGGGAAGTTCGCGGGTCTTCACCCGTTCCCATTGGGAGGCCCACAAATTGACCTGCCGGGTCACGAATCCGTCCGGGCGACCGAACTTTTCGAGTCCGACGGCGACCGGATCCACCGCGTGCAGCTCGGCCAGTACCCGGACCAGTTCATCGACGGCGGCGTCGATCTGGGTGTCGGTGAGGGTGGCGAGATCGTCCTGATCGCGGATCACGGTGCCGTCGACGAACTCCACGACGGTCATCGGCGCGCCGAGTGCGGCCCCGTCGGCGTCGAAGGCGACCGTCTTCGCCACGGGTACCGCCGATTCGCGCAAGGCGTGGGTCACCGTGAACTCGCGGGCCATATCGTGCGCGGACGGGGTGAGCCCCGCGACCGGCGGGCGGCGCACCACCCACCTCGACACCTCGTCGGAGGCGACGAAGGTCAGATTCGACCGGCCGCCGCTGATCAACTCCACGCGCAGCTCACCGCGCACGTCGACGCCCTGCTCGGCCAGGAACCGCTCGAGCGCGGGCACATCCATTCCGGGCAGGCTCATTCGGCGTCTCGCAATGCGCGCTTGGCGGCGCCGACGGCACGCTTGGCGATCGCCCACCGATGAACCTCGGACGGTCCGTCGTAGATACGGAAGGGCCGCACCTCACGCGACAGCCGCGCCAGCGGCAGATCGCCGGAAACACCGAGGCCGCCGCACATCTGCATACTGCGGTCGACGATCCGGAAAATGGCCTCGGCGGCAAAGGTTTTCGCGATCGAGGTGGCGTTGGCGGCCGGCTCGCCGCGGTCGAGTTCCCAGCACGCGCGGGTCAGCAGCGCGCGGGTGGCGGCGATATCGATTTCGTTGTCGGCGATCATCTTCTGCACCATGCCGAGGTCGCCGAGGCGCGAACCGAAACCCTCGCGGCGGGCCACGTGCGCGACCGCGACGTCGTGTCCGCGGCGGGCGGCGCCGAGCCAGCGCATCACGTGCGTCATGCGGGCCGGGCCGAGACGGACCTGGGCGTATTCGAAGCCGCGGTCGACCTCGCCGAGAACGGCCGCGTCCGGAACCAGCAGGTCCTCGAAGAAGACCTCGCAGTGTCCGCCGACCATCGAGCGATCCAGCGTGTCGAGGTGGCGTCCGACCCGGATGCCGGGAGTATCGGCCGGCGCCAGGAACATGGTCGCGCCGCCGCGCTGACCCGGCTCTCCCGAGGTGCGGGCCATGATGATGAAGAATCCCGCGCCATCGGCGCCGGTGATGAACCATTTGCGGCCGTTGATCCGCCATCCGCCGTCGGCGCGGACCGCGCGGGTGGCCAGCGCCGACGGATCCGATCCCGCGCCGGGCGCCGGTTCGGTCATCGCGAAGGCGGACCGCACATCGCCGTGCGCGAGCGGCGCGAGATACTGCTGCTTCTGCTCCGGGTTCGCGATATGGGCGAGCATGTGCACATTGCCCTCGTCGGGTGCGGCGATATTCAGTGCCGTCGGGCCGAACAGCGAATAGCCGGCCTCCTCGAAGACGGGCGCGCGATCGGACATTCCGAGACCGTGGCCGCCGTATTCGACCGGCGCGTGCGGCGCGAAGACTCCCGCCTCGCGCGCGGCCTGCTGCAGTTCGACGCGGAACCTATCGCCACCGGCCGCGGCGATGTCGCCGTCGTGCGCATCCTCGAGCGGCAGCACCCGCTCGCGGATGAAGTCGCGGGTACGTTCGGTCAGTTCGTGTACCTCGGGCGGCAGGGACAGCTCGATCGCCACGTCCACTCCTCGATCTCAGTCGCCGAACGATCGCTCGGCAATCACCTGTCATGCAGACTTGCAGGTCACGATAAAGCCTGTCAATTCGGTGTTCTTCGCTCAGCGCTACTGTTCAGGTATTCTGAACATCATGAACGGTGCGGAGCGGGATCGACACGGTGTGGGCGGCCGGGTACGGCAGGCGAGAACCGATGCCGGGCTGTCGCTGCGCGCGACCGCGGACCGGATCGGCGTCAGTCCGGCCACCCTCAGCGCGGTCGAGAACGACAAGACCGGCGTCTCGATCACCCGGCTGCGTGCCTTGGCCGCGGCGCTCGACACCACGGTCGCCTGGCTGATCGACGAATCTCCCGCGCCGCGGCCGTCCCGTCCGCGCCTGCGACCGAGCGGTGCGCACGAGCGGGACGCCACCCGTGCCTGGCGCGAATTCCCGCCACTGGACATCGATCCGGTCCTGGCCGCCGCGATCGATTCCTTCGTCGAGACCGGATATCACGGTGCGACCATGCGGTCGATCGCCCACCGCGCCAAGATGAGCGTGCCCGGCGTCTATCACCACTACCGCGACAAACAGGAACTTCTCGTCCGCGCGCTCGACCTCACGATGGACGAATTGCATTGGCGCACCAGGGCAGCGCGCGGCGAGGCCGCGGGTGGCCGCGACCGCCTGATCCGCGTGGTCGAGGCCCTCGCCCTGTTCCACACCCACCGCCGCGAGCTGGCCTTCATCGGCGCGAGCGAGATGCGCAGTCTCACGCCGGACAATCGCCGACGAATCACCGCATCCCGCAACGAGATTCAGTATCTGCTCGACGCGGACATCGACACCGCCCTGGCCGAGGCGGACCTGCCTGCCGCACATGCGCGTGTCGCCGGCCGGGCGATCGCCACGATGTGCACGTCGTTGCCGCAGTGGTTCCGGCTCGACGGGCCCGCGAGTCCCGAGCAGATCGCCACCGAGTACGCCGACTTCGCCCTCGGACTCCTCGGAATCGAGACGCGCGACGCGTTACCGTCGACGGACTGAGTCAGACCCTGCTCGCCGCCGAGAACGTCACCAGCGGCAGCTTCGCGGTCAACCGCACCCGCGTGCCGGCATCGGTCTGCTCGATCTCCACCTCGTCGGTGAGGGCGCGCATCATGGACAGCCCGCGGCCGCGGGTGCCCGGATCCTCGGGCTGCGGGCGCCACGTCCCGGTGTCGACGATCTCGAGGCAGACCGCGCCGCGCACATGGGCGGCGGTGAGGGTCACGTGGCCGGAAGCGCCGGGGGCATAAGCGTGCTCGATACTGTTCGTGCAGGCCTCGTTGGCGGCGGCGACCAGATCGGCGGCGAGGTCGTGGCCGACGGCGGCCGCGGACAGCCACGACGTCAGCGCGCGGCGCACACCCGACAGCCGCGCGGGTTCGGCGGGGATGTCCAGATGCAGCGGCTGCGGCGGCTGGCGGTAGACCACCATCGCGATATCGTCGTCGTAGCCGGCGTCGGGGCGCAACCGCGAGAGCACCGCGTCGGCCACCTCGCGCGGCAGATGCGTTGCGGCGCCGGACAATTCGTCGGCGATCTGATCGAACCGGATGTCGATGTCGATTCCGCGCTGCTCGACCAGGCCGTCGGTGAACAACACCAGTGTCGAACCGGGTTCGATCGCGGTGGTCGCCTCGGGCCGGTTCGGGGTGTCGAAGGTGGCCAGCGGTACCGCGCGCCCGCCTTCGAGCAGCCGGCCGGTCTGCCCGGGCGATGCCAGCACGGGCGGCATATGCCCAGCGCTGGAGTACCGCACCAGCCCGCGCGCGGGATCGAGGATGGCGGCGCAGACCGTCGTGCACATGGCGCCGGGGATGCGGGCGGCCACCGCGTCCAGTTCGGCCAGCAGCTGGGCGGGCCCGGCGCCGCGTAGCAGCAAAGCCTGTGCGGCGGTGCGCAATTGGCCCATCACTACCGCCGCCGACAGGCCGCGGCCGACACAGTCGCCGACCACGATGCCCAGGGTGCCGTCGCGCAACTGCACCACGTCGTACCAGTCGCCGCCGATCTCGAGCGGGGGGAGTGCCGGTTCGTAGTGCACCGCGAATCCGGGCGGCAGTTCGAGTGGCCCCAGCATGGCCCGCTGCAACGTCAGCGAGGTCGAGCGGGCCTGGTCGAAGTTGCGGGCGCGCTGCACGGCCAGGCTGAGGTGGCCGACCAGCAGCGAGAACAGCGCCCAGTCACCGGAGCTGATCGCCCGCGGCGCGGCGAAGCGCACCCACAGTGCGGCGTCACCGGTTTCGCCCAGCGGCGCCACGATGCCCTCGGAACTCGCCGCGCCTTCGGGGATGGCGAACATGGCGCGATGCGGCCGCATCCGGGTGCGGTCCAGCAGCGCCCGCGCCCGCGCGTCGATGACCTGACGCGAGACGGCGTCGCCGCCGGCCACCGGGCCCGAAACGTACAACTCCGGTGCGGTCTGTCGATTCGCCCACATCGACACCACGGCGGTTTCCGCGCCGATGGCCCGGCGCAGTTCCTCGAGCCCCACCGACAGCACCTCGGCCACCGTGGTGGCGGCGCCGACGGCGGTGGCCAGCAGCGATACCGCCTGGTCGCGGGCCTGGGCGTCGTGTTCGGCGGTGACGTCGCGGATGGTGCCGACGAAGAGCCGCTCGTCGTCTTCCGGATTGCGCAGCGACGACGTACTCACCGCCAGCCACACCCGCCGCCCGTCGCGGTGGCGGGCCGGCATCACGAATCGGGCGGCCTCGGTGCCCAGCGCCGGATAGTGCGTGGCCGTTTCGTCGTCGGTCCACGGATGCGGCAGCGGGTAGGGGACGGAGTCGGGCCCGTATCCGGTCAGCGCGCCGAAGGCCGAATTGACCTCGGTGATGGTTCCGTCGTCGGCCGCGACGAAGAAGCCGTCCTGCAGCGACTCCACCAGGGCGGTGCGGAAGGCGTCGCGGCCCTCGAGGTCTTCCGCGCGCAGCCGCTGCAATTCGTAGCTGCGGGTGCTGTCGAGAAAGCCGCGGGTGGCGACATCGAGCGCGGCGAGGGTTTGCAGCAGGAATTCCAGCGCCGCCTGCGCGCGCTGCGCGGCATCACCGTCGAGTTGCTGCGCCGCGGGGCCGGCGATCAGGCCTTGTTCGTCGAGCAGCCGGAAGTGGTGCTCGGTGAGATCAAGAATGCTCACGCCCTCGACCAGTGCGCGCCGGCCGAGTTCGTACCCTTCGGCGAGCGTGTTCTGGGTGGGTGAATCCATGTGCAGCCGAAGCGCATTCGCATACGCCTCGCGGAACGCGGCCAGTACCGCGCTCATCGCCGCACCCGGGGTGCGCTCGTCGGCCGGCCCGGCCGGCTCACGAGGCACCCGCGATCGGACCGCGGTGGCGCGCGGCCAGCACCAGCGCGTCGTCGGTGTCCTTGACGTGATGGCGCAGGATGTCGTCGGCGATATCGGTGGTCGGCTGTGCCAGATCCAGGGTGTCGACGAAATCGCTGACGATGCCGTCGGTCGACATCACCAGCACATCACCGGGCCGGATCGCCACGGTCTGGGTCTGCAGATTCGGCGGCAGCAGGTAGCCGACGATCCCGCCGGTCAGCAGCGCCGTCGCGCGGACCGCGGGCTTGCCGGGGCCGATGGCGACCACCCGCGATTCGACGTTGCCGACCCCGAGCCAGTGCAGTTCGTCGTCGCCGGTGAACAGCACCAGCGAGACCGCCGCACCCCGGGTGTCGGCCATCGCGCGATGACACAGCACCATCAGCACGTCGAGCGGTTCGGCGCGATTGTCGGCGAGAACCTGCGCGGCCCGGTCGGCGGCATCGGCGGCCGCGGCCCCGTGCCCCAGTCCGTCGAGCACCGCGAACAGCACCGACCCGTCGCCGGCGTCGAGCACCACCGACCGGTCGCCGGAGACGCGCTGACCCGGCAGGGCCCGGCCCGCCACCGCCCATTCGACAGTGCCGACCGATCCGTCCTCATGCACCGGT
Organism: Nocardia kruczakiae NBRC 101016; assembly: GCF_001612965.1. Taxonomy (GTDB): domain Bacteria; phylum Actinomycetota; class Actinomycetes; order Mycobacteriales; family Mycobacteriaceae; genus Nocardia; species Nocardia kruczakiae. Next base: position 98,397 of record NZ_BDBL01000022.1, on the reverse strand, counting down.
GGGTACCCACTTCCACATCTCCACCAGCGTTCCCTGTCCGGGCGCCGACTCCACGATCAATCCGTCCATCAGCCGTCGCGCGCCGGGTAACCCCAGCCCGAGTCCGCGGCCGGTGGAGTAGCCGTCTTCCAGCGCCCGGGGGATGTCCCGGATACCCGGCCCCTGGTCCTGGGCCTGTACGACCAGGGCGCGGCGGCCGTCGCGCTCCTGCACCGCGACCCGGATCTCACCGGTTCCGGCGTAACTCGTGATATTGCGGGCGATTTCGGAGATGGCCGTGGAAATCATGGTGATGTCGGTCAACGTGAAACCCAGCTCGGTCGCCAGCTCCCGCCCTGCCTGACGCGCGGTCACGATGTCGCCCGACACCTTCACCGCTATCACCATGTTGTCGGAGGCCACGATCACCGACCGCTTCGCCGGCCGTTGGGCAGCTGTCTGTTGAGCCAGGCCAGCCCCTCCTCGAGGTCCAGAGCCGTATGCATGCCCTCGAAGGTCAGACCCAGCTGGACCATCGCGAATGCCACTTCGGGCTGCAGACCGACGATCACCGTCTCCGCGCCCCGCAGCTTGGTCATGTGCGCGATGGTACGTAGCGAGCGCGCGGCGAAGGAGTCCATGACGTCGATGGCCGTGACGTCGACGATGATTCCCTGGGCACGATACTTGCTGACATAAGTCATCAAGTCGTCCTGCAGGCGTTCGGTATCGGCGTCGGTGAGAGCCGATTGCACGGACGCGATCAGGTAGGTGCCCTGCTTCAGAATGGGTACCGGCATGAGGGGCCTTGACTACCGTCCGTCGCGGTCGGTGAGTCTCGAGATCTCGTAGCCGAGCAGTCGCTCGGCCTCCTCGATACCACCCTGTAGGTCACCGACCGCGTTCATCTTCGTCAGATCCAGGCCGATGGTGACCAGCGCGAGCGCGATCTCCGACGAGAGGCCGGTGATGATGACGTTGGCGCCCATCAGATTCGACGCGTCGACGGTCTGCACGAGGTGGTTGGCCACCGTGGAGTCGATCATCGGAACACCGGTGATGTCGATGACGACCACCTTGGCGCGATTGGCGCGGATCGCGCGCAGCAGCTGTTCGGTGAGCTGCCGGGCGCGCTGGCTGTCGAGCACGCCGATGATCGGCAGAATCAGCAGTTGCTCGCGCACCTGCAGCACCGGCGTCGACAGCTCGCGGATGGCTTCCTGCTGCTGGCGGATGACGCGCTCGCGCTCCTGCACGAACGAGATGGCCACGGTGTTGGCGATCCGGTTGGCCGCGGGCTCGTAGGCGTCCAATACCCGCTTGAGCAGTTCGAAGTCGGACTGGTACTTCTCGAACAGGCTGCGCGCGAGCACATCTCGCAGCAGCAGCACGATGCCGACGACCTCGTCGGTTTCGACGCCTCGCGGGATGATGCGTTCGGACAGGTCGCGGGCGTAGGCCTGCAGCGCCTCGACGCTACCGGTCTGCAGCGCCTCGACGTAGTTGTCGTAGATGGAGGTGGCCTCGGAGAAGATCTCCTCCGGGGTCATCGCGGTCAGCAGTGCGGCGTCCCCGATACGACGTGCCCATTCCTCACGTAGCTCAGTGCGATTCTGTCGCAGGTGTTCGACCAGTTGCGGCAGCAGATTCTCGACCGGACCCGCCGGTATCGAATCCGGAGAGAGGCCGATGGACACGTCGGACATGAAAACTCGTGCCCCTTTCCTAAGGGAGGTCGGTTCGTCGGGGTCGCTCGCGCGTGGCTGCCGTCGAGAAGCCGCAGTCGAGCCTAGTCTCACTCGATACCCGCTGGCGAACAATCGAAACATGTCGCGAAGGTGTGTGCTCGGCCACCCCATCAGCCCGGCTGCGGACTGGGCTCGCGGGGCACGGCCCCGCTGTGATCGATGCAGGCCTCGCCGCCCGGATCCGGCGCGCGATGATGGGTCAGCAACGTGTCGTAGATGTCGGCGAGTGCGGCCAGCTGGTCGCGGTCGAGGACGTCGATCATGTGCCGCCGCACGCTCTCGACGTGGGCCGGAGCGGCGGTGGCCAGCACTTCCGCGCCCTTCGGAGTGAGGACGGCGGCGGTGCGGCGGGCGTCGTCGGGGATGGCCTCGCGGGCGACCAGCCCGCGCTTCTCCATGCGGGTGATCTGGTGGGAGAGCCGGCTCTGCGACCATTCCAGCACCGAGGCCAGTTCGGCGAAGCTGCGCCGGTGGTCGGTGGCGTCGGCCAGCCGGGCCAGCACCGTGTACTCGACATAGGTGAGATTCGAGGCGCGCAGGGAGTCGCGGCCGACGGCGGCGGCGATGAGATCACGGGTGAAGACGAAGCCGAGCCACGCTCGCGTTTCGAGATCGTCGAGCCAACGGGGTTCGGTCACGATTCCTCTCCAGGGTTCTGCGTCGGTCATGGTATTGCCTTCCCGCTGTCGGCGATACCCGAAGTCGCGGTATCGGATCGACACCTACACCCACCACATTGAAGGTGCAACCTTTGTGCTCAGCAATGAAGATTAGGCTGGCCTGACCTCGGTGTGACGCGGTGTGCTGATTAGAGTCGGAGCGTTGTTTCGGCCGCGAGCGGTTCTCCCGCCGGCCGAGTGCACCCGCAGACACACAAGGAGTGCGATTCGTGACCGCGCCTGAGTTCCGCTATTCGGATCTGCTTCCCACCGGAGCCGACGAGACCCCCTACCGGTTGCTGACCACCGAGGGTGTCAGCACATTCGAAGCGGGCGGACGCACGTTCCTGCAGGTCGACCCCGACGTGCTGCGGATGCTGACCGCCGAGGCGATGCACGACATCAGCCACTATCTGCGCCCGGCGCACCTGGCCCAGCTGCGCAAGATCATCGACGATCCGGAGTCCTCCGGTAACGACCGTTTCGTCGCGCTGGACCTGCTCAAGAACGTCAACATCTCCGCCGGTGGCATCCTGCCGATGTGCCAGGACACCGGTACCGCGATCGTGATGGGCAAGAAGTCCGAGGGTGTGCTCACCGGCGCCGACGACGCGGAATGGATCTCGCGCGGTGTGTTCGACGCCTACACCAAGCTGAACCTGCGGTATTCGCAGCTGGCGCCGATCACCATGTGGGACGAGAAGAACACCGGCTCGAATCTGCCCGCGCAGGTCGAGTTGTATTCCACCGCAGGCGATCCCACGCATCCGGCCTACAAGTTCCTGTTCATGGCCAAGGGTGGCGGCTCGGCGAACAAGTCGTTCCTCTACCAGGAAACCAAGGCCATCCTGAACCCCACCCGGATGCTGGAATTCCTCGACGAGAAGATCCGTTCGCTGGGCACCGCCGCCTGCCCGCCGTACCACCTGGCCGTGGTCATCGGCGGCACCAGCGCCGAATTCGCCCTGAAGACAGCGAAATACGCCTCCGCGCACTATCTCGACGCGATGCCGACCGAGGGTTCGATGGCCGCGCACGGCTTCCGGGATCTGGAGCTGGAGGAGGAGGTCTTCAAGCTGACCCAATCCTTCGGTATCGGCGCACAATTCGGCGGCAAGTACTTCTGCCACGACGTGCGGGTGATCCGCCTGCCGCGCCACGGTGCGAGCTGCCCGGTCGCGATCGCGGTGTCGTGTTCGGCCGACCGGCAGGCGCTGGCCAAGATCACCCCCGAGGGCGTGTTCCTCGAACAGCTGGAACGCGAACCGGCGCAATACCTTCCGGAGCAGACCGACGAGATCCTCGGCGGTGACGTGGTGAAGGTCGACCTCAACCGGCCGATGTCGGAGATCCGCGCCGAACTGTCGAAGTATCCGGTGAAGACGCGGCTCTCGCTCACCGGTCCGCTGGTGGTGGCCCGCGACATCGCACACGCCAAGATCAAGGAGCGCCTCGACGCCGGCGAGCCGATGCCGCAGTACCTGCGCGATATGGCCGTCTACTACGCCGGTCCCGCCAAGACCCCCGAGGGTTACGCGTCGGGTTCGTTCGGCCCGACCACCGCGGGGCGCATGGACTCCTATGTCGACCAGTTCCAGGCCGCCGGCGGTTCGTTCGTCATGCTCGCCAAGGGCAACCGCTCGGCGCAGGTGACCAAGGCGTGCAAGGAGCACGGCGGTTTCTACCTCGGCTCCATCGGCGGTCCGGCCGCCCGACTGGCCCTGGACTGCATCAAGAACGTCGAGGTCCTCGAATATCCGGAACTCGGCATGGAAGCGGTCTGGAAGATCGACGTCGAAGACTTCCCCGCCTTCATCGTGGTCGACGACAAGGGCAACGACTTCTTCGCCGAAACCCAGAAGCCGATCGCGCTGCGCGTGCGGACGCGCTCCAAAGAGCGGGTCTGAGCAACTGCCCGGGCCGCCGTCGACAGCGGCCCGGGCAGTGACCCGCGGCTGAACGGAACTAGAGGGCGCCCTTGTCCGGGTCGCCCGCCGGGACGGCTTCGAGGACCTGGACGTCCAGCGAGCCGGTTACCAGCCCTTGGAGTCCTTCGTTCAAGGCTTTGAGGTTCGGTGAGCCGCCGTGCGCGCCCAGCGCTGCCATGTCCCGCCACTTCTCGACGAATACGAAACGGTCCTTGCCCCGGTGCAGGGCGTAGAGCTCACACCCGTCCTCGGTGTGGACTTCCGGGATGAGGCGGGTGAGAACTTCCGCGACCTCGTCGAATTTGTCGGGCTTCGGGGTGATGGTGGCAACGATCACAGGCATGAAGCGGAGGGTAGCAGCCGGCCCCGTGTCGCCGTCGTGGACATCTGGCGGCTCGAGGACGGGCAAATCATCGAACACTGGGATGTGGTCCAGCCCGTTCCGGAATCCGATCAGATCCCGAACGGGATGTTCTGAACGGCGTTGTGCGTGCGCCTCTCGGCTCACTTCGGGCCGGGAGCCGAGCCGAACCGGTCCTCCGGCTCAGGGGAGCGGGCGAGAGGGCGAGCTCGACTCGGCGCTGGCCTACCGAAATCCCGGTGATGTGGTGGGCGGTGCGGCCGTGATGCCGGAGTCGGGAACCCCCGCGTAGTCGGGCAGCTCGACGCCGTTGAGCGCACGTTCGATCAGCTCGGCGAACCATTCGCCGGTGAAATCGGGGGCCGGCTCGGAGTCGGGTCCGGGCACCTCACGGCTGCGGGCGTGCAACCGGCCGATTTCCTGGTTGGCCTCGACGTAGGGGCGCATCTGTTCCTCGTAGCGGGCGAATCCGATCTTCGGGTCCCAGTCGGCGGCGGCCAGCTCTCCGGCCAGCAAGTAGGCGCCGACCAGGGCCAGGCCGGTGCCCTGGCCGGACAGCGGCGACGAGCTGAACGCCGCGTCTCCGAGCAATCCGACACGGCCGCTGGACCAGCGGTCCATCACCACCTGGGCGACCTGGTCGAGGTAGAAGTCCGGGGTGTCGTCCACATGCGCGAGGATGCTCGAGGTCAGCCAGCCCATTCCTGCCATCCGCTCCCGGAGCAGACGCTTCTGGGCCGCGACGTCGCGGTAGTCGACGTCGAGGTCCGCGGCGGGGAAGGAGAACATCGCCATCGCCTGGGTAGCGTCCGGCAGGGGTCGCAGGCCGGCGGACCGCCCGGACTCCTGGAAGTCGACCAGCCAGCGGTCGATGCCGAATTCGTTGGGCACACTGTAGAAAGCCAGCGCCTGCCCGAGGTGACGGATGAACTGTTCGCGCGGGCCGAAGACCATCGCGCGCAGTGCCGAATGCAGTCCGTCCGCCCCGATCACCAGGTCGAAGCGCCGTCGATCGCCGCTCGCGAAGACGACGTCGGCCCCGTCCGCGTCCTGAGTGAGCTCGGCGATCCGATCGCCGAAGATGTACTCGACACGCTCGCGGGTGTCGTCGTACAGCACCCGCGACAGGTCCCCGCGCAGGATCTCGATTTCCGAGATGTACCCGTCGCCGCCGTCGTCTTCCGCACGGAAGGTCTCCAGCACCTTCCCGTCCGCGTCCACGGTGTACGCGCCGGCGGTCTCGGTGCGTGCCGCGCGCACCGCGGCGTCGAGCCCCATCCGCCGGATGACCTCCCTGGTCACGCCGCGCGCGTCCACGGCCTGCCCGCCGGGACGCAACTCGGGAGCTCGCTCCACCACGGTCACCTCGGCGCCCCGCCGGACGAGCCAGTGGGCCAGCGCGGGCCCCGCGATACTCGCCCCCGCCACCAATACGTTCGTGCCGCTCACTGCGCCCTCTGCTCACTCGTGTCGATCGCCGACCGGGTCGTTTCCTGTTCGGGTCTGTCCGTGTCCATCGTTGCCTCCCTGTGCATTTCCCGCGCTGGAACGCGCCCAGTGCTGGTGTATCCAGAGGTGTCGACGGTGGGGTGACAGAGAATTAATCGGTGCCGCCGAGATCGTCGTGTCTGCTCGTACGGAAGGGTCTACGCAGCCTGATGATTCGAGCGCGATCGTCGGCCCGTTCGAAAATCTAGCAGCACTAGACAATCTATCGACCGAGGTGTTATCTTCGCTCTAGTCGCTAGCGCTGATAGATTTCGGTCGGCGTGGTCGAAAGATTCGCGCTCGGCGCCACACGCGGTTTCCGGCTGATCGCCGGGGGCACACCTGATTTCGACTTCACGAGGAGTGAACGACATGACCTTCACCATCAACGAACAGAAGTTTCTCGCCGAGGCCGGGATCGGCCGGCTCGCCACGGTGTCGCCCGACGGCGTCGTGCAGAACAACCCGACCAACTACCGAGTGAACGCCGACGGCACCATCGATATCGGGGGTATGCGGATGCGCGCCAGCCGGAAGTACCGCAACGTCGAGGCGGGCAGCCGCGTGTCGTTCGTCGTCGACCAACAGGTTTCCTTGGAGCCGTACGAAATTCGCGGCATCGAGGTACGCGGCACGGCCGTCGCGCTCGACGACGAGGAGCCCCCGTTCCCGCCGCAGGAACGCGCGGTCATCCGCATCCACCCCGAACGGATCATCTCCTGGGGCATCGACGGCGGATCCTTCGAATTCACCAGTCGCAAGGCCGAGTAGTCCCGCGTCGCCGTCGGTGGAACGTCATGGTATCGCGCCGGAGGGGAGGGTTTCCGGCTCGGGCGGGAAGATCGGCTCCGCGCGATCTCCGAGCAGGTAGTCGCGGAAGGCTCGCAGGTACTCGCCGAGTGCCTCCTGTTCGGCGAACCTGATTCCGGTCGGATCGAACCATTCTTCCGGCGTCGGTCGCCACGCGATCATGTAGTCGAGCGCGTCGCGCACCAACAGCCCCAGGGTCGGATCCCCGGCGCAGGCGTCACGCAGCGCTGAGGCAATTTGCCGCCTTCCGTCTCGGTGCTCAGCGCAGTGCATGTCGACCAGCGCCCAACGCAGTCCATTGATGTGGGGGATCTCGTCCCACCACGTGAAGGTCTTGTGAGGGGTTTCGCCGGCCCGCGCTCGGCCTCGTGATGCCGTGACCGGCGCCGGGTAGACGGCGGGAGCACCGCGTCGGTCGATGTCGCGAGTCGGCCCGGTCGCAAGATTCGCGGGCGGGTACCACACGCCGCGCCACGCCGTGACTCCGAGAAAGCGGGGGTTCACCGGCAGTGGTTCTGCCAGCGAGATGTCGACGGTAATCCGGTGCACGGTCGGCAGAACCCCATCGGGGAACTGGGTCGCAACCATCGACAGGCAATCCCGCGCGTCGACGCCGGTCACGCCGGCACCCCGCCGGAATCGGGCGTCGTAGTTCTCGTCCGGATCGAATTCGATCCAGAACCGCCGCATCGTGGTCATTCGTACCTTCTCCCACCGGCCCGGATGTCGGACACCGACCCTCGATGATCGCAGAGCTCGTGTAGGAGCGGGCTGGGCGGGAACCACTGCGGTATGACGGAGAACACATCGGACTCAACCACGAAGCCCGCTGAGACGGTCGCACCCGAACCGGATGAGGAAACCCGCGAGCAGGCGAAGAAGGAAGCCGAAAGGCTGGACGAGATCTACGAGCCGGGTGCACGCGCGAGCGTCGTCGTACCCGGGACCGACGGCATGGTCGCCGGTACCGCCTTCGCCGACTCGGTCGACGAGCAGATCACCGAGAACAAACCGCCGGACGAACTGCGCAAGGACAACGATTCCTGATTTCGGGCGAACCGTGTAGCCGGTCGGCAGCCGAATCAGGTTCATTTCGCGATCGAAGCTGCGGGCAGGTCGTAGTCGGGGAGCTGCCCGGTGGACTTGGGAGCCATGATGCGTTCCATTCCGGCCATCGATTCCAGGAGCGGCAGGCGGGTGATGAGATTGCGCACCGCAATGCCGACCCGGGATTTCGGTGCCATCAGTCGCAGGTTGGGGCCGATCTTCTGTTTGCGGTCGACCAGCGGTCGGTGAGCCTGCTCGTACCGGCGGAAGGCGAGGCGGTGGTCACCGGCGGCGGCTGCGAGCTCACCGGCGAGCCGGTAGGCCCCGATCAACGCCAGTTCGGCCCCGGCGCCGGAGGCCGGAGACGCGCAGTAGGCGGCGTCGCCCACCAGCGCGACCCTGTCGATCGACCAGGACGGCATGCGGACCTGGCCGAGCGTGTCGATGTAGGCGTCCGGATCGGCGAGTACACCCTTCAGCAATTCCGGTACGTGCCAAGCGTTTTCGTCACGGAACTCGGTGGCGAGCAGCGCCCGCGCCGCCTCCTGGTCGCGCGGATCGATATCGCGCCGTGGACTGCGGAACATGAGATACGCCTTGGCCTGAGGGTGGTTGCCCGAGCGGTAGATCCCGGCGAAGTGTCCTGGAGTATTGAAGACCGTCATCCATCGATCGGGTCCCAGCGCCGAGTCGGTGTTTCCGAAGGCGAAGTAGTGGTCCATATGCCGGACGTAGTCGGACTCCGGGCCGAAGGCCAGTCGCCGGACCGTCGAGTGCAGGCCGTCTGCTCCGATCACCAGGTCGAAGCGTCGCATCGGCGCGTGCTCGAAGGTGACCGTGACACCGTCGTCGTCCTGCTCGAGCCCGCGGATGGAGTCGCCGAAGATGTACTCCACATTGTGCGCGGTGAGGTCGTGCAGGATTCGGACGAGATCGCCACGCATGATCTCCGCCTCGGCGCTGCCGTACTTGTCCTTGATTCCTTGCATGTCGATCCGAGCGAGGTCGCGTCCGTCGGCGCGGACGAACCTCATTCCCGCGACGTCGCCCGCGGAGTCTCGCACCCGCGCCATGATTCCCATCTTTTCGGCCACCTCGATCGCCTGATCGCGGATATCCACCCCTTGCCCGCCGGTCCGTAGCCCGGCCGCTCGTTCGACCACCGTGGGCCGGAATCCGTGTCGCGCAAGCCAATACGCCAACACCTGGCCGGCGATACCGGCGCCGGAAATCAGAATCCGCTCGTTCTTCACCGCGTCCTCCTTGTTTCATAATTACTGACCATTGGTCAGTGATGTCACAATAGGTTGCTGACCGTCGGTCAGTCAAGGGGTAGAATTCGGAACCGTGACTGACGATTCGCGTACTCGAATCCTGCGCACCGCACTGGAGATGTTCGCCGAACGTGGCTTCCACGCGGTATCCGTGCGGGAAATCTCCGAGCAGGTCGGTCTGACCAAAACCGCTGTGCTCTATCACTTTTCGAGCAAGATCGACATCGTCGTCGCTCTGGTCGAACCACTGCTGGCAGACACCGAGGCCATGCTCGAATCCGTCCGGTCCATCCGGAATGCGGACGCACGACGGTGGGCGGTGGCCGAAGGGCTCCTCGACACCTGGCTCCGGCATCGGTCGGTGCTGCGGATCCACATGCAGGACCAGGCACTGTCGGCCGATACCGCGACCTATCGTCGGCTGCGCGACATCGCCCTGACCGCGCAGGGACTGCTCGCCGGCCCCGACGCCGATTTCACCGCGCGGGTCCGGGCCGCACAGATCTACGCGGCACTCAGCGATCCGGTGGTGTTCTTCGCCGACCAGCCCGAAAAACAGTTGCGCACAGCGATTCTCGACGGCGTGCACCGACTGCTGGGTGGGTCACCGCCTCGTGAATCTGCTCGTCCGTCGGAGCGACCCGCCGACACCCCGCGACGCCGGACCGCCCGCGGCCGCCCGGGCGCGATGACCCCGGACATGGTCGATTCCGCTCGCCGCATGCGGGATTCCGGCGAATACACCGTCGACGAGATCGCCGCAACCCTGGGCGTATCCCGCGCAACCGTCTACCGGAATCTCACAACCTCCCACGATCGTCCCACCGTCTCATAAATACTCTGTTTTGATACAGAAATCGGATTCCGGCGCGATGTCTACCTCGGCTGTGACCTTCAGCGTTCTGTCGGTATGGGCTCCTACCCCAACCGCACGGCTCGAAGGTGTCGTTCTAGCTGATGGGCCGTCGACGATCAAAGCCAACTATCTTGAGCCGGTGAGCATTCGCGAATACGAGCTCAACGCGGACCCCAGATCTACGTATGCAGGCTGGCTTCACGGGTGAGGAAGCATCTCCGGCTGAGCGAGCCTGGCGAGCGTTTGGGGGATGTCGGCGCCGGTCTGGTTGAAGTTGGCGTCGAAGTAGGCAAGCAGGTATGCCCGTTGCAGGTCGATCGAACGGGCCGTGTCGATGGTGCCGACTGCTTCGGCCTGCTTGGCGGGCTCGAGCAGGCCGGCCGCGGTCAGTTGCGGCAGGATGATCTGCTGGTCGCACAGCGACATGTGCTGTGTTCCTGCGATGCGCAGGGGGATCTTCATTCCGGTGTTGGTCGCCCAGCGCGGTTCCCAGCCCGGATTGCCGAACCATGGTGAGGTGTCGCTGGCCAGCATCAGCAGCGGCCGGTCGAGCCCGTCCGTGGCGACGGAGCCCAGGATCGGGCCGTCCAGATCGACACCGGCCCGGACACGGTGGTCGTCGTGCATGGTCTGTGCGGTTGTCGACCCGCCCAGCGAGTGTCCGAACATTCCGACCTTCGACAGGTCGAGGTCCTCGGCGAGTTGCGGTGGGAGTCCCGCACGTCCCGGTTGTTCGGTGGCAGCGGTCATCAGTTGGTCGAGGACGAAGCGTGTGTCGGCGACCCTGGTCGGCAGGAGTAGACCGGGAAGGATGTGTTGCGGTGAATCCAGTGGCACCTGAGTGTGTTCGGTGTGTCCATCGGGGAACTGCACCGCGAACGCTTCGTGGGTGTGGTTGATCGCGACCACGATGTAGCCGTGGCTGGCGAGGTCTTCGGACTGAGCGGTGCTCCATCCGGTCGTGTCGTCCATACCGGGTGAGTTCAGCAGCACGGGGAACGGTCGTCCGTCGGCGCGGGCGGCTGCGTCGCGGCGGCTGTGGCTGGGCGCCAGAGTCCAACTGCCGGCGGGGACACCGAGTCTGGTGAGGTACTCGGCCTGTTCTTCCCGGCCGCCAGGCGGCATCCATGCCGCAGTCGGTGCCGTCGGCCGGTCGGCGGCGGGGTACCAGATCTGCACCATCAGTTCACGGTGTCCCGATGTCCACGGATCCGCGCGCTCGGCATCGTCGAGGTACCAATCAGTGACGCCGACCGGGTAATAGCCCGTCGGCGCAGGCAGATTCACCACCACTGGGTTCTGCGAGGGGGCTGCTTCCGCTGCGCCGACAGCCGCCGTGCAAGCCACCGCCGCGGCGGCGACTGCGGCGATCGGTCGTCGTAACCCTCTGCGTTTCATGACTATTCCCCATCCCTTCTCTGCACCGAACTGGTCATCATCGACGAGGCCGACCGGCTCACAACCCCCAGCCTCGACGCACTTCGAGACCACCGCGACCGCACCGGATCCGCATCACCAGCGGCAACTTCCGGCTCACCACCCGCCTCATGGCGCAGATCCACCGAATCATGGACATCAACCAACTCCACACCATCACCAACGAAGTCGTCGACACCACCCGCGAATCCCTCGTCATCGGCACCATCTGAACGACCAACTTGCCGACAGGCCGCAGTGTCGGAGGCTGCCCTTATCGTTGGGCACATGACCGACATCGCCCCGCTCGCCGCCTCCACGCGGGCAGTATTCGGTGACCCCGGCGTCCACGCCGTCGTCCGAGCCGGACGCACCGTGCACGCAGTCAGCCTCGGCCACTGGATCGGCGACGAACAAGCCCCAGAACTTCTGTGCCACACCGGCGTCGCCGGATGGTCACCCACCGCACTGGAACCAACACGCGCAGAAATCACCTGCGCCCGCTGCCTACGCAAACTCGGCGGCCCTACCCCCGCGCCGCAGCAACTGCACCTGTTCAGCGACGAACAACCGGCCAGATAACGCCGAAGATCCCGCGCCATCCATCGCCGAAGGCCACAACCGGAATCTCACAACTTCCCACGATCGCCCGACTGTCTCATAAATACTCTGTTTTTGACACGTGATCATTCGGCTCGAGGGCGTCGTAATCCGAGAGGGTTTCCAGCCAGGGATGGCCCGGGTGCACTCGCGACAGCCATCCGGACAATCGGGATCGCCGTGAGGTGTCCATCGCGGGGAGTGCGTGCAGGAAGTCGGCCTCGTCCTTGGCTCGCCGGGCTTTCGCCTTGAACAGGAGTACGACCTCGGGGATCACGTAGGGGATGCCGTCGGCGGTGCGGAGAATCAGCTCGTCGTGGGACAGGGTGATCGAGGCGTCGCGGCGGCACACCCATCGACCGCCGCAGTGTTGCTCGCGGAATACGTCGAGGCGATAGAGCCCGGTCGCCGGTTCGCGCAGCCACGTCTGATGGTGGTTGCCGGCTTCCTCCGGGTATGGCCAGGCGTGCCCGTCGCCGACGACGTCCCATTCGTAGCCGGGGAGCGCTTCCGCGATTTCGTCGAATTGCTCACGGGGAACACCGATTTCGAGATCGGAGTGCGCACGTCCGAGGCCGCCGACGAACAGATCCAGCGCCCACCCGGCCGCGACATACCAGGCTGTCGGGGTGCCCGACAGTCGTTCGGCGACTTCGGTGGGCGTCCAGGCTTTCCAGAGTCGGTCGCATTCCTCGACGGACAATGGACGTCCGGTCATCTCAGGTCGCCTCCTTCACATCGGACGGGCCGGCGGTCGTTGCACCATCCTGGGCTTCGCGGCTCACGACTGACTGCGAGTGTCAGTCGGCGTGCAGGACGAAGAACAGGAAGCACAGGAATCTGTTGTCGGTGCTGTCGCCGAGCACCTCGGAGATCAGCTCGCGAGCGGCGGGCAGGGCCGGCGGTTCGCTGATGACGCCGATGCGGAAGCCGGCGGCGGTGAAGGCGTCGGTCATCGCGTGTAATGGCCGGTCCCAGAAACTCAGTCGGGCGGTCTGGTCGCCCATGGTCCATTCGTCGATTCGGTTGCGGGTCTGGAAATAGTCGGTCGAGTCTCCGGCCAGACGCTGTCCGAGGAAGTTGGCGAAGGGATGCTCGACCGAGACGATGAGCCTGCCGCCGGGGACCAGCACGCGTCGCAACTCGGCGAGAGCCGGTCCCCAGTCGCGCAGGTAATGCAACACCAGAGACGCGACGACGTCGTCGAACTCCCCGTCGGGAAAGGGCAACGGGCCGGCCAGGTCGGCGACTCGCAGGTCCGCGTCTGCGCCGAGGTGTTGACGGGCCTGCTCCAGCATCCGGGCACTCGCGTCGATGCCGGTCACGACGGCGCCACGGTCGCGCAGCGCGGCGAACAGCAGACCCGAGCCGCACCCGGCGTCGAGGATTCGCCGCTTGGACACGTCCCCGGCGAGTTCCAGGATCGCGGGCCGGTTGTAGTACGCGTGCAGAAGGCCGGTCTCGTTTTCGGCCGCGTAGCCCTCGGCGATGCTGTCGTAGCCGCTCACCGGGGCCGGATCGGCGGGAACTGCATGGCCTTCGGGAACCGGAGTCATACGCCTCATCCTGGCACGTCAGAGCCGCGCATGCGATGTAAGGGCTTGTCGGCCAACCAATCCGGAGGACCATCTCGTGCGATGTGGGGCGGTATCCGCGGCCGCGGCCGGAGAGGAGGTTTCGGCTGCGGTGCGGATCGGGGCAACGGGTACGACCCATCGGAATCTGCCGGCGGCCGACTCAATAGGCTCCCAGGCATGACCGACCAGCACCAGGCCCGCACCGTCGAAGCGCGTTTTCAGATCGTCGATTTCACCGAGACGGTCTATGACCAGCCGGAGGTGGGGCCCAAGCTGACACGGGTGCAGATCCGCAAGAACTACAGCGGTGTGATCGAAGGCTCCGGCGTTGTGGAAGTGCTTACCGCCCAGGGAGATTCCGGCGCCGGATTCGTTGCCTCGGAGCGCATCGACGGCATCCTCGACGGGCGTCGGGGGTCCTTCGTCATTCAGCACGGCGGTGTGATGCAGGGAGATACCCAGAGCACGTACGGGACCATTGTTCCAGGCTCGGGTACCGGGGAACTCGCCGAAATCTCCGGCCAGGCGACTGAGGCCCAGCAGGAGGTCCTGACCCTCACCTACATGCTGTGACCGGGCGTGTCGCCGGACTCTAGGGCAATCCACGTTCTGGCAGAGTGCCGTTCATGACGCCGAGCGATCTCTTCTTCCAGCTGGGAGCTGAGCACAGACGAGAGGTTCATCTGTCGCTGTGCGAGGATGCGCTGTCGACTTGGGTCGATTACGTCCGGGGAGAGCCCCGCGAGCTGCGCTATCGCGACTCGGTTGTCGGGATGCGGCATAAGGTGGAGGTCGAGCTTCCGGCTGATGCCCTTCGCTCCGCTCGGGCCGGTGTGGATCTCGCGGGTGTGGGCGATCGATATCTCGAACCCATTTGCGCGATGCAGGACGATGATCTCGTCTTCCCCGATCCGGTCGAGTTCGCCTACTACGCGATCTACAACTGTTTTCGCAAGTACGTGAGCGGTGACGACATCGAGGATTGGCTGATCGTCAACCAGGCATTGTCGGCTCACGACATCGACGAGGCGGCGCCGCGTTTGACGCGCACCATCGACGATGTCGTCCGAACCCGGCCCGAGAACTGATCGACGGCCCGGCCGGCAGCTCCTCGCTGCTGTCGGCCGGACCGCCCGCTCTCACTTCAAATGCCGTGCGAAGAAACGACTTCCGTCGTCTCCCTCGAACTGCGGGACGCCGGTGTGCCCGCCCATATTGGCGTGCAGCGTCTTCTCCTTCGAGCCGAGGGCGTCGAACAGGTCCAGGGCCTGCTGCCGGTCGTTGCCTTCGTCGTCCCACTGCAGCAGGACCAGCAGCGGGATGGTGACCTGCCGGGCCTCGTCGAACATGCTGCGGGGCACGTAACTTCCGGCGAACAGGACGGCGGCCGCGATGCGCGGCTCGACGACCGCCAGCCGGACCGCGATGCCGATCACCCCTCCCGAGAAGCCGACCGGGCCGCTGATACTCGGCAGCGAGAGGAGTGCGTCCAGGGTGGCCCGCCATTCCGGTACCGCCTTGTCGGCCAGCGGAAGGATGAGCCGGTCCACGATCTCGTCGTCGACCGGTTCGCCGGCCTGCACGGCCCGGCGCAGGTCGGCGCGGGCTTGTTCGGCGGCGGCGGACGGGGGCCGGTCACCGCTGCCGGGGAGTTCGATGGTGGCCGCGGCGTAGCCTTCCGCCACGGCATGCCGAGCGCGGCCCGCCAGCCGGGGATACATCCTGCGCAGTCCGCCGGGATGGCCGAGCAGGATGAGCGGTGTCGGTGCGGAGGCGGAAACGGGCGTCCACAGGATGCCGGGGATCTCGCCGAGGGTGAACTCGCGTTCGAGGACGTCGTCGCCGAGACGCTGTTCGGAGGTGAAGTGCATGGTCGTGCCTTTCGGGAGTGCTCTCGCGCGGCGCTCCCGGACGACCTATCGCCCGACCGTGACCCCGGAGGGGAGCACCCATGTCGATACTGCGTTCACGGGTACCACCTCCTCGTTCTGTTGCACGGTCTCGGGAAAGGTAGCAGCGGTCCCGGTTGCCCGGCAACGGATTATTGCGCCGATGTGCGGCTACTGACACGCGGGATCAAGGGTGCTGGTGGTCGCAGCAGTCGCAGGCGTGGTCGTCGGTCTGCTGTGCGACCGGGGTGGGGCAGCAGGTGTCGCCGCGCCAGGCGTTTACCCCCTCCTTCACCGCGATCAGGGCGATGACCAATGCGGCGATCGGATCGGCCCACGACCATCCGAACAGGGCGTTGAGTAGTAGGCCGACGAGCAGCACCGCGGACAGGTAGGTGCAGAGCAGGGTCTGTTTGGAATCGGCGACCGCGCTGGCGGAGCCCAGTTCGCGACCGGCGCGGCGCTGCGCGGCCGACAGGATCGGCATGATCACCAAACTGACTGCGGCCAAACCGATTCCGATGGGGGAGTGGCGTGCTTCTCCGAGTCCGAGCAGGCCGCGGATCGAGTCGACGGTGACGTAGAGCGTGAGAGCGAAGAACGAGAACGCGATGATGCGCAGCGCGATCTTCTCCCGGGCCTCCGGGGTCGGTCCGGCGAACTGCCACGCCACCGCGGCGGCGGAGGACACCTCGATCACCGAATCCAGTCCGAACCCGATCAGCGCGGTCGATGACGCCCGGCTGCCCTCGGTGAGGGCGATGATCGCCTCGATGACGTTGTAGGAGATGGTCGCGGCCACGAACCAGCGGATCCGCCGCGCCAGCACCGCACGCCGCTGCGGTGACGGACCGACCGCCACGGCCGCCGGCATGCCCAGTGACCGCGACATCAGCAGCAGCCCTCGGTCTCGGCGGCGGGACAGCAGGCCGGATCGACCGCGAGCACCAGTCCGAGCAGATCCTCGAGAGCAGCGGCGATGCGGCGGTCGGCGAGTTCGTAACGGCTACGCCTGCCTTCGGGGACCGCCACGACCAGTCTGCATCCACGCAGGCACGCGAGATGATTGGACAGAATCTGCCGGGATACCCCGATCTGCTCGGCCATCTCCGACGGATAGGCCGGGCCGGTACGCAGGCTCAGCAGAATCCGGGTGCGGGTCGCATCCGACAGGGCGTGCCCGAAACGAGCCAGTGCATCGGTATGGGCCACCGGTAAGGTCTGCATACACCTACGGTACATCGAAATCTGTATACAGAAAATCATGAATTCATGCCTGGTCGTGCTGGGGTGAATCCAGAGGTTGCATCCGGTACCGGGGTACAGGTTTACCGTCGATCTATGACGATTTCGCCGGCTCGGAACGACTGGGTGCCCTCGGCGTGCACCCTGCCCACGGTCGAGCAACCGATCCGGGTGGCCGAGTTCGATCGGTTCTTCGCTGATGCGGTCCGTACTGTCCGTCGACCGAATCCGCACCGGCTCGAACTGATCCTCGCCCCCGGCGCCGAGCCGCGCGCCCGGGACCTCGCGGCGCGGGAGAGTAGTTGCTGTTCGTTCTTCGTGTTCGACGTCGGCGCCGCAGAAGAAGGGCCGGTGCTGAGTATCGGTGTGCCACCGGCCTATACGGCGGTGCTCGACGCATTCGCCGCCCGCGCCACCGGCGGTACACGGTGACCGCGCTGCGCACCAGCGAGCTCGCGGCCGCGGCCGGAGTGAACACGCAGACTCTGCGCTATTACGAACGCCGCGGCCTGCTGGCCGAACCACAGCGCACCCTCGGCGGGCACCGCCTGTATCCGGAGGAGGCCGTGACGGTGCTGCGGGTGATCAAGGCTGCCCAGCGGCTCGGATTCAGCCTCGCCGAGGTCGCCGACCTGCTCTCCGGCACCGGCCACCATCGACGCGATGCCGGATTGCGCACCCGGGCGCGGGCCAAGCTCGCGGAGGTCGATGCCAAGCTGGTCGAACTCGGCGCGGTCCGCGACACCCTGCGCTCCGCGCTGGCCGCCGGATGCGAGGATCTACTCGCCTGCAGTGAATCGCCCTCTTGCCCAGTTCCTTTCGATGTTCCCGGCGGCGCCGGCGCTTAGCCCGCCGAGATGGAGCCAACGACTGCGCGTTGTCCGGCCGCCTCGCTGCGCTGGTCGACTAAGCCTGTGCTGGTGCGAATCCGCCGTTGTGCACGCTGCTGGTGAAGGCGTCCCACTCAGCGGGGGTGAACACGAGGGCTGGGCCACTTGGGTTCTTGGAGTCGCGGACGCCGACCGCGCCGCCGTCGAGGAATGCGACCTCGACGCACTCCCGTGTGCCGCTGCTCCGGCTGCTTTTGAACCACTGCGCCCGGGATAGGTCGATGTTCATCGTGCATGCTCCTTCGCTACCTGTCGCAACGCTGCCCTGCTGGCGGCCGCGTCGAGAGCGGCAAACCGCATGACTTCGTAAGCATCAGCGTACCGGCGGACGGTAGCGGGTTTTTCCAAATACAGGTCGCCTGTGAAGGTCTCGACGTATACAACACTGTGTGCGGCATCGCCGAAACGCAGCATGACAAAGGCGCCGACTTGATCGCCCAACGGGATGCCGGCGGTAAACGGAACGACCCGAATGTCGATATTCGCGCGTGTACTTATATCTGCCAGGTAGCGCACCTGGGAACTCATCACTTTGCCGCTTCCGACGACGCGACGAAGAGCCGCCTCATGAACGATGAGTTGCAATCCGACTGGCCTGACCTTGCGAGTGATGAGGAGTTGCCGTCGAATTTTGAGTTGGACATGCCGTTCGATCGCGTCATCCGTGCCGTTCGGCAATGCGTTTCGCGAAAGCACCGGGCATAGTCGGGGGTTTGAAGTAGGCCGGGGATCAGTTCGGGCTGGTACGTGGCAATCTCCTGTGCGGCGGTCTCCAACCCCACGTAGATGTCGAAGCCGGCCGGAATCAGATCGTCGTATTCGTGCCACCAGTTCTGTGTATTGGCCTGCTGAGCAAGTCCTTTCATCGCTTCGATCTTCTCCTGATCGAAGTCGTACAGTCGGCAGTACGCCTCGATCTCGGGAACCGACAGCTTCTGGGTGAGCCCCTTTTCGATCCGCATCAACGTCGGTGCCGAGCGTCCGATATGTGCCGCGGCCTCGGCCAGGCTCATGCCGGTCTCCTCCCGGGCCTGCCTGAGGTAGTAGCCGAGCTGGCGTTTCGGCAGAGACAGCGGTTCCCCGCGTTCGGCCATCGAATGCCCCCTTTTCTGTTCATTCCGAAGTGAAATGGTGCCTCTGGATTCCTGTAATCCGTCCTGGCGCTTTGCGGCACTTCCGGCGGGATTTCATGTCGCGCGCGCGGACCAGGCCGGTCGATGGTGTTCTGGTGCTGCGACCACGACCGACGCGAGACCATGACCGCTCCTGCGGTCGGCACAAACAGAGGAACCTGACGAATCGCTAGTGCGGCTACAGGTGGAGTGCGCCCCCTGTGCCACGGCTACCGCCCATGATAGCCGAGTCGGTACGGCCCGGCGAGCGCCGGTCGTGAATTGCCTTCCAGCCCAACATTATCGAAGGAGATGCAACCAGTGCCGTACTCGCCGATCGACGAGGATGCTCTCCTCGCGCTACCGGATATCTGCGATCTGTCGCCGGTCGAACTGGCTCACGATCTGATGCAGCAGCACCGATGCTGCCGAATCGAACAGTGCGCGTGGAGACAGGTGGCCTATCGGACCCTGGTGCATCTCCGGCGGATCGAGCCGACGCGGTTGAGCCCGCGCGAGCGCGCGCATCGGCGCGGGGTCGAATTCCCGGTCGGCAGTGGCGTTTCCGGTTTGTCCCGTCAGAACGCCGTGCCTGTCGAGACTTTCCAGCAGGTGCTCGCCGGGTTGACCGAACTGGCGAATAGCATGCACCCGAACGTCATTCGTGAACGGTGAGCGATGGGAACCTGGAACGTCCTGTCGAGCGTCGTCACGGTGCTGTCGGGGTGCGGCGTCGTGCTGCTCGCCGTCGGATGTTTCTGGCCGAGCGATGATCCTCCGCGTACCGGGCGCGTCGAGCGATCGAACGGCGCGAACCCCGGGCCGCCGATCACGCGGCTCACGGACTGGAGCTGCGCCCCGCCCGCCCGATCCTTCACTACGGCCGAGGCCCACCACTGGATGCAGATCCATCGCGATCACGACTGCCCACGCAAACGTGAGGCCTTCGCCGCGCTGGTCGCGGCCGGCCGGATTCGGCCCGATTCCACCCGCCGGAACACCGTCAGGAGCGAAGACGATGAGTGACCGCGAGACGAATACAGCAGCAGCGCAAGCAGATTCGATGTCGGAACGAGTTCGCGAGCTCACCGCGCGCGCCGAAACCACCGGCTACGTTCTCCTCCGCAGCGTCCGTCCGCAACCGGAATGGAAACTGCTCGACAGAGAGAGCGGGGAAGAGGTCTTCTGTGCCGCGGAACTCGACGCGATCGAAGAATGGCTCGATTCGTGATCCGTACTGCGACGACGTCGCGAGGGGGGCGCGGCAGCGGGTGACGAACGGTGCGGCGGGCGGGCTCGGTCACCGGTCAGCGAAACGTCGATGTGACCGCACCCCACCGGGACCGTTTCGCGCGGTGCCGGCCGCCGGGTGCGACCCCGCCTTGGCGCACCAGGCGCAGCCGGGTCACCTCGTCGGCCTGCGCGGCGATCCTTCGCGTCCGTCCCGGCGCCAGGGAGGCGACTGCGACCAGCGCGCTCGCCCCCAGCGCGGCGGCCAGCGGCACCAGAGCGTTCGCGGTCAGCGGAAGAGCCATGACTGCCTCCTCGTCCTCGGGTCGAGAGAACACACGACCGCTTCGCACGCTATCGGGTGATTCGGACCCACGGCAGGGCGACACGCCGCCGCGCAATTCGCCCGGCGCGCCGAGGTGCGGTGGCGAACATCGGCCACGGTTCTCTGTAACGTGTTCTAATTTCGGCATGACCGACGTGCGGGGATGGGCGGATCCGGCCTTCGAGGCGGTCCGGGAGGTGTTCGCCGCCAACCTGGCCGAGGGGCGTGATCTGGGCGCCTCGGTGGCGGTGTGCGTGGACGGGCGTCCGGTGGTGGATCTGTGGGGCGGCGTCGCGGACGAACGCACCGGGCGATCGTGGGAGCGGGACACGGCCTGCGTGGTCTTCTCGTGCACGAAAGCGCTCACCGCGACGGCGGCCCTCGCGGTCGCGCAGGACGTCGGCGTCGACCCGGATGAGCCGGTAGCGCGGTGGTGGCCCGAATACGCCGTCGCCGGTAAGGAATCCACGACACTCACCGACATGCTGACCCATCGGGCCGGGCTGCCCGTCTTCGAGCGGCCGATCACGGTGGCCGAGGCCGCCGATCCGGAACTGATGGCGCGTACTCTCGCAGCGCAGCGCCCGATCTGGCGGCCGGGTGGCGAACATGGTTATCACGCACTGACTTTCGGCTGGCTCGTGGGCGAATTCGTTCGCCGCCACACGCATTCGACGGTCGGCGAGTATGTGCGCGGCCACTTCGGCGCGGATCTGCGCATCGGTGTCTCCGCCGAGGAGGCTGCGCAGGCGGCGCGCCTGGCCCGCCCGCCCGCTGCCGAGATGGCATGGACGGACGACAGTGGGCCCATCGATGCGGCTGGCGCGGCCCGTCTGGTGGAGGCCTATCGCGATCCGGATTCGCTGCTGATGCGATCCTCGTCCAATCCGGCTGCCGCGTACAACAATTCAGAGGTGCTGGCGGGTGGGTGGCCGGCATCCGGTCTGGTGGTCACCGCCCGCGCCCTCGCCGGCTTCTATCGCGACCTCGTCGCGGGAACGCTGCTGCCGCGGGCGGTCCTCGCGGAGGCCACGCGGGAGCGGGTGCGCGGGGTGGACGCGGTGCTGCGACTCGAGACGGCGCTCGGCTGGGGATACATGCTGCCGTCGCAGAATTTCGTGCTGCCGGATACCGCGGCCCCCACCGCGTTCGGGCATCCCGGCGCGGGCGGCTCGATCGGTATGGGCGATGTCGACAACCGGGTCGCGATCGCCTTCGTTCCGAATCTGCGCCGCGACTGGCTCGCCGGTGACCGGCGCGCCTACGACCTGGTCACCGCCGTCTACGACTGCCTGTGACGGTCACCGCGGTCTCGCGGACCGCGGATTCAGGCGAATGCGGCCGCTCTGCGGAGGGCGTCGAGAGTGGTTTCGGGTGAGGTGTTGAAGCAGAACCGGATTCCCGGCGCTGCCTCGGCGACGAGATTGATGACGCGTTCGAACAGCAGGGTGTGCTCGGGGACGGCTCGCACCGCCCCGCCCACCATGACGAGGTCGAACGATCGGTTCGCCAGCACTGCGCGGAGCTCGGCCTCGGCCTCGTCGGGTGAGGCGGAGACCAGGCACGGTGTGATGTCGAATTCGGTGTCCCGAAGGGCGGCGTTGGCGGCGTCGACCCGGGCTGTGAGTTGCTCCTCGTTCAGATCGGGAAAACGACTGTAGTCCAGCGCTCGTGGATGCAATCCGATGGTCAGTGCGCGGAGGCGGGCGGTGGGATCGGTCATCGTTTCTCCTGCGGGAAAGGGGGTGGCTGCTCGTCCACGTGGGACGATGGGCCTGTTCGGCAATTTAGCTTTGAAAGCAAAGATATTTGAGGGAGAGAGGTATGTCAACGGAGAACGACGGGTTGTCCCTGGACGAGAGTGTCCGGGCGATGGTGCTGCTGATGCCGCGACTGGTCGGTCGCGCGAAACGCCTGCCGGTGCCCGAGGCGCTGCGATCGTTCGATCTGGCCCCGCGCCACCTGTCGTTGTTGACGTACGTGCTGTTCGACGGGCCGATCACGGTCAACGAACTGGCGAGGCGACTGGAGGTGGCGCCGACCACCGTGAGCCTGATGATCGGCGATCTCAGCCGGCAAGGCGTCCTGGAACGCCGCCCCGACGACAACGACCGGCGGCGCACCCTCGTCGCGATCGCCGACGCGCACCGAACCGCGGTGGCGGACTGGCTCGGCGGTGCGGATCGGGGGTGGCGCGCCGCGCTGGGCCCGCTGACCGCGGAGCAGCGGGCCCTGGTCATCACGACACTGCGCGCCTACGAGGAAGCCGTCTCATCCGGCTGACACCTCAGGGTTCGAGATCGACGACGCCTGTGCCGCTTGCGATGACGAAAGGTACCGACACCTGATCGTGTGCGATCAGCCACGTGCCGTCGATCTTTCGCATTCCGTAGGTGACACGGACCCACATACCGCTGTTGGCCACCCCGTTCTTCATCGTGCCGTGCAGTCGCGCGAACGCGTGCCCGAATGCCACGTCCTCGCCCACGGTGAACGTCAGGTCGCGAATCTCGTAGTTCACGTCCTCGAAGAACAGGAACACCTTGGCCCAGTTGTCGAGTTTCGCCGCGATACCGACGTGCTGGAGTGGCGGCTCGACATCGAAGGACACCACGTCGGGCGCGTACGCCTGCCGCACCGCCTCGAGATCCTTGGCGCGCAGTCCGTCGATCACCCGGCCGATCTGCCGGCGGATCTCGGCTTCGTCGGCCGCGATGCGGTCGGCGCGGGACGGAAAGTCGTTGGATACGGTCATGTTCGGCTCCTCAGGAGTTGACGAGAGTGGTGTCGGCGCGCAGCGGCGCGAGCGCGCCGCTCCAGGCGATGAGTTGATCCAGCGTCTTGTGCAATGCGACGCCGTGGTGGTCGCGCGGAGTGAAGGTCGTGTGGTTCTCGAAATCGGTGAGCACCGAAATCGCGACCGAATGGCCCACATCGGCCATACCCAGCGTGCTGCACACGGTCCGCAGCTGAACCACGGCGCGCGTGCCGCCGCCCGCACCGTAGGAGACGAACCCGACCGCTTTGTCGGTCCACTCCGCGAACAGGTGGTCGAGGGCGTTCTTCAGCACTCCGGGGACGCCGCCGTTGTACTCCGGGGTCACGATCACGAAGCCGTCGAACGGGGCGATTCGCTCGGCCCAGGCACGGGTGTGCGCATGGACCGACGGGCCGAACATCGGCGGCACGGCCTCGTCCAGATGCGGGAGCGGATGGTCGCGCAGATCGATCAGTTCGAACTCGGCGTCGTCGCGCTGCGATGCCGAGTCCAGAACCCAGTTGGCGACCTGCGGCCCGTTGCGGTTGGGACGGGTACTGCCGAGGATGATGCCGATTCTGGTCATTTCCGGAACTCCTGGATGGCTGAAAACTGGTACATCCTTCCGACGACGCAGCCGCCCGGAATGTCAGGCGCTGGGTGTGCCCGGCGGCTCGCGGTCGCGACGGTGGGCCGGGGCCCGGTTGCGCGATGTGCGGATCGGCGCTGGTTAGGATCGTTTTCATGCTGCGAGGACTTGCTGGTACTGCCGTGGTGGTCGGTGTCGCTCTGGCCGGGGCGGCGGGACCGGGTCTGGCCGAACCCACCCACACCGCATTCGCCGCCGGCACCGATGGACTGGATCCGCTGCTGGCCGCCGCCTACACGATGGCCGAACGCCAGGCCCATCAGCAGGGCGTGCCGCTCGAGATCGTCTCCGGGCACCGCACCCGCGACGAGCAGGAACAGCTGTGGGAGCAGGGCATCGCCACCTACGGCGGCCCCGACGCCGCGCGGCGGTGGGTGCTGCCGCCGGACGAATCCACGCACGTGACCGGAAAGGCGATCGACGTCGGCCCGCAACAGGGCGCACAGTGGTTGCAGGACAACGGAAGTCAGTGGGGGTTGTGCCGGACGTTCGACAACGAGTGGTGGCACTTCGAGCTCCAGACGTTCCCCGGCGGCGCCTGCCCGCCCCGATGGCCCGACGCCGGCGTTCGTTCGCACCGATAGCGCGAAACTCGCGAATCGGATAGCTACCAACCGGTATTCAGCAAACTTTCGGAGACACGCCGATTGTCCTGTCCAATACCGGTGTGGCGCACTCGCGGATGGGGCACTGTAAATGTCTGGCGGTTTCCCGGCGGACGGGCCGGGACGCTCGAAGCGATGGAGGTTCGGGTGCGAGGGCGGGTTCCGGTACGGCGGAGCGGTGCGATACGTGGCAATGCGGTGCACAGCGAGACCAGTCCGGAGATACCCACGGTCCAGCTGATCCCCGAAACCGGTCTGGCCTCGATCCCGTGCGGATGGCTGCTGCCGGAACTGCCGACCGCACTGCTCATCGCGGTCTTCGTCGGCACCGGCTGGGTCGGCTACGCCGCCTCCGACCGGCCGATTCCCGATCCGCCGATGACCGTCGTGGTCGCACCCGGCGACCGGGATTCACTTTCGGTCACCTTCGGCGACCGCTGAGCGTCCGCCGGGTGCGAATGTGCCCGGCGCGCAACGGGTTACGCTCAGCTTGTCGGTTCCAGCGCCTCGTCGAAGGTGATGCCGCCCTCGACGGTGTGCGGGGTGCGCCGCCGGTTGGGGGACCCCAGGGCGGTGGTCAGATCGGAGCCGTCGTGTTCGGCCAGCAGCGCCGAGGAATCCCACACCAGCAGCGTCGCGCTGACGGTGTTCTCGGCCGCCGAATGCGCGAGATCGTAATGCGCGCACGCGGGCACGTGATCGTAGGTGATCCACAGGTCGTAGCCGGTCATGAACAGGTCCAGATCGAAATCGACCGACAGGCCGAGCAATTCGCTGCGACCGTTGTCGTCGACGCCGGCGAACGCCTCGTCCAGCGCGAGCAGTCGCGGCGCCTGCGGATCGGCCGAGTCCAGCATCACGTGTGCGGCGGCGAACAGCGGAAGGTGCAGCGACACCGACTGTTCGCCACCCGAGAGCGCGCTGTGCCGCGCCACGGTGAGCCGATCCTCGGAGCCGTCGGCGGTCACCAGGGTGAACGAGAACACCCGCCACGCGCGGTAGTCCAGGGTGGTGGCCAGGATCTCCGGATAGGACCGTTCCGGATGCGCCGCCCGCGCGGCGCGGATCTCGGCGGCGAAATGCGCACGCACCGTGGCCAATTCGCCGGGACCCAGATCGGCAGCCGCCCGGTCGAGCAGCTTGCACACCGCGCGCGCCGACTCCGACAGATTGTCGGCCAGCACCCAGTGCACACCGATGGTGTTACCCGAGGACATACGCCGCTGCTTCATCTCCGCGCCCATCCGGGCGATGAGATCGCGGGCGTCGCAGGTGCGTTCGTGAATCTGCTGCGCGAGGCCGGTCAGCAGCGCGTCCTCGAGGATGCGCCGTTCGGCATCGGTCAGCAGCAGTTCCTGATCCGCGCGGGCCGCGGCGATGCGGTCGGCGAAATCGGCCAGGGCCGCCATCCCGTTGTCGTCGTGCACCTGCACCACGGTCAGGCCGTCGGCGGCATCCCACTGCAGACGGTAGTCCTGGCGAGCGGAGGCCAGTGCGGCGTCGAATTCCTGCAGCGCCGCGGTCACCGCACTGCGGGTCGACTTGCGGGCGGACTCCCCGGCGCGCACGGAAGCCGTGGCGGCGCAGAGGTTGTCGAACAACTCCTGCACCTCGACGGGCAGGACGGCGGTCTCACTCTCCGGCCCGCCGGATTCGATGCGATAGAGCAGCTGATCGGCGGTCGACCAGGCCGCCGGTGAACTCGGCCACCGGCTCTCGGTGGGCGCGCCCAGCAGCGACAGCAGATCGGGCCGCGCGTAGGGGGCGAGGTGACGGACGTCGGCGAGCAATTCGGTCAGCGCCGTGCCGAGCGACTCGTGGGCCGCGCGATAGGCGCCCTCGGCCGATCCGACCGCTTCGATCGCCTCGGCGGCGGCCTTGCGGGCGGCGCGCTGTTCGGCGCGGGCGGCGTCGATGCGCTCGCGGGCCTGCTCGAGTTCGCGGTCGATATCGGCGGCGTCGGCGCCCAACGCCTCGCGCAGTGTCTCGAGTTTGCGCAGCTGCTCCTCGTATCCGGCACGGGCGGCCTCGGCCTCCTCGGCGAAAGCCTCGGCCAGATCCCGGGATTCGGCGAGCCGGTCGTTCGCCTCGCGGGCACGCTCGGCCTCACGCTGCTGGTCGCCGCGTAGCCGCAGCAGGGCGGTGCCGGTGTTCTCGAAATGGCGGACCGCCGCGGCGAGCGCGTCCAGTTCCGCGGGGTCGCGCGGTGCGTTGCGGGCGGCGGCGACCGCGCGCACCTTCTTGTCGGCCGCGGTGAACGCCGAGACGGCCTGGTCCAGATCGTGTTCGGCCTGCGCCGCCGCCTCGGTATGCGAGCGCAGCACACCCGCCGCCTCCGAGACCGAACGCAGCGCCGCGATCACCGCACTGCTGCGCGGCAATTCCTTCGCGGCGGCCGCCAGCCGGGCCAACTCGCCGGAGGCCTCGTCGGCGTCCGCGCGGGCACTCTGCTCGGCCTGTTCGGTGGCGGCGATCTCCTCGGCCAGATCGGCCAGGCGCCGTTCCCGGCGCCGGGCCCGGGCGGTGGCGCCGATGAATTCCGCCTGCGGTTTGTGGTGGCGGCCGAGCTGCACGCCCTGCCGGAAGCCACCGTCGCCGCCGACGGCGACCGAATTCTCAGAGGCATGGGAGTCGTTGTCGCTCAGTGCGATCGAGGCCAGGATGTCGGCGAGACGGGTGCGCGAGATCGCGGCGATCGGCCCATCGGAATCGTCGCCGACACCGTCCTCGACGACCAGCACCCGCGCGAGCGTGGGGCCGTCGGGCCGTGCGGCGGGCGGGAGCGGGGTCAGGAAGATATCCGAATCAGTCTGCGGCGCTTCGTCCTTGGCTCCGACCCAGGCGTCGAGCAGACCCGCGGCCTGCAGAGCGGCCTCGATCCCGGCGGCGCGCTCGGCGTCGACGTCGTCGGCGAAGCGCACCAGCCGCCACAGCGGCGCACCGGCACGCATCGCCCGGGAATCAGTGCGGCTCTGCGGCGCCGGGGGCGCGTCGTCCTGTTCGGCCCCGACCCGCTGCTGTTCGGCACGCAGCGCCGCGGCGCGGTCGCGCGCCTGATCCGCGGCCGCGCGGGCCTGGCGGCGGCGGTCCCGCAGCGTTTCGGTGAGCGATTCAGTGTGCTCGGCCAGCACCTGCGGCAGCGGCGGCGCATCGTCACCGCCGGCCTCGGCGAGTGCCGCGTCGAGCGCCTCGAACACTCCGGCGGCCGCGGGGGAGTGCAGGTCGCGGTAGGTGTCCCACCAATCGCGTAGGGAGGCGGCGGTATTCGCGCGCGCCAGCGCCACCGCGGCCTCCGCCTCGGCCAGTTCGGCGGTGGCGGTATCGCGATGGCGGCTCGCGCGTTCCACGGCTCGTTCCGCGCGGGTGCGGTCGGCCGCGGCGGCATCGGCCACCGTCATCGCCTGGCGCACCGCGCGCACATCGGCGTCGCGTTCCTCGGCGTGGCTGCGCACGGTGGTGGTGAGCTGTTCGGTGCGGGCCTGTTCCGGCAGCGCGGCCCAGGCGATTCCGGCTTCCTCGGCCGCCGCGCGCAGTTCGTCCTCACCGCGGGCCAGGGCCGCGGCGGCGGTGGTGACCGCGGCGGTGGCGCGTTCGTATTCGTCGCCGCGCTGATCGGCCGCCTGCTGGGCCTTGGTCGCCTTGTCGCGGTGGACCGCCGCCGAGGTCTCCAGCCGCCGCACCGCATCGGCCAGATCGTCGAGCTGCTGCTTACCCTCGTAGGCGCTGGACCGCTGCAGCGTCTCCCGATCGGTGAGGGCCTGCTCGTAGGCGCGATCGGCCTCCTCGCCGCGATGCTCGGCCGCGGTGCGCTCGGCCTCGCGACGCTGCCGCAGTGCCGCGGCCGCGAACAGCGCCGTGCTGCCGTGGG
Organism: Nocardia kruczakiae NBRC 101016; assembly: GCF_001612965.1. Taxonomy (GTDB): domain Bacteria; phylum Actinomycetota; class Actinomycetes; order Mycobacteriales; family Mycobacteriaceae; genus Nocardia; species Nocardia kruczakiae. Next base: position 70,083 of record NZ_BDBL01000022.1, on the reverse strand, counting down.
TCACCGCGTCCAACCGGGAGCGCACCTGATCCACATCCGACTTCGCCTGCACCGCAAGGTATTTGCGATAGACGTCGACGAAGGCGCGGGTGGCGGAATCGGCGGCGACCAACCCCTCGAGCGTGCGGCCGACCTCCTCCATATCGCTGAACGAGCGGGCGGCGTCGAGGATCAGCTGATCGTCGAGCGGGCGCAGACCGTCGGTCAGCGCCTGCGACAGTCCGCGCGGATCGAGGTTCTTGGCCAGCTGCGGGCGGCGCAGGGTCAGAATCAGATTGATCAGCTGGTCGTAGCGCTGCACACCGAGACCGAACATGCGCGCGTCGATTGCGGCGCGATAGTCGACGGGCCGGTCCACGATCGCGTCGGTGCCGATCTGCTCGGCCAGCTGTTTGCGGGTGAAGGGCCGATCGTCGGGACCGATCAGCGAGAAGTCCACGCCCACCCGGCCGTCGGCGACGAAATACCACCGCGTCACCTTGTCCGAGGACCGGGTGGCGCGCATACCGATGCCGACGGTCACCACCTCGGGCTCCGACCAGCGCCCGCGCGCGAATTCCATCCAGACGTAGGAGTAGGCCGAATCTTGTTTGCGGTAGAGCAGATTCGACTTCATCGTGCGCTCTTCACCGGCGAACGGATTCAACCGGCGCGGCTCGATGCGGCCGTCGAAGACGAAGGGGAACAACACCTCCAGCGCCTTGGTCTTACCGGAGCCGTTCGGGCCGCGCAGCACCAGCCGTCCGTCCGCGAAGCAGAATTCCTGATCCCGGTAGTCCCACAGGTTGACGATCCCGGCGCGGGTGGGAATGAAGCGGACACCACCGTGAATGAGGTCCATGGGTTACTCCGTCCCCTTTCCTGGAATGCTGGATCCCGCCGCGGCCGCCGGTTCTCCGGTGGCGTGCGCGCCCAGCGATCGTGCCGAGGCGAACAATTCGGATTCGGCGCGCGTGCGCACGGTGACCACCGCGCCCCGGTAGCGGGCGAGCGCGGGCAGGGCCAGAACGCCGCCTTCGACCGTCTCCACGAGGGACAACCGCGTCAGCAGACCGACCACCTCGGTGGTGAGCCCACCCACATCGGCCTGCCATTGGGCGGCGAAGGTCGAACCGTACCGCTCGGTGAGCGCGTGCACCGTCGCGCGAATCCACTCGTCGTCGACGAACGGATGGGTGACCGGCTCGGGACTTTCCTCGTCGTCGGCCGGATCCTCCGCGTCGACGGGTTCCTGCGGCGCCGTGACCAGCGGCGCGAAGACGGTCGCCGCCGGAATGGCGGCATCGAGTCCGTCGGCCGTGCCGGTGGCGGCGGGCGGGCGCGGTTGCCGGGGTAGCGGATCGTCGATGTCGAGGACCCGGTCGGCGATCTCGCCGATCAGCAGCAGCGCCACCTGCGCGAGCGTTCCGGTGCTGGGGAAGCGTACGTCGGAGAACCGGCCGGAGGTGTCGATCAGGGCCACTCCCTCACCGCGGCGCTCGACGCGCAGCCCGGTGAGCAACTCCACCTCCGCCACGATCTTCTCGCTGCCCAGCGCGGATTGTTCTGCCGCACCGAGGGTTTCGGTGTAGACGACCGGAAGTTCGATCAGCGCCCGCCGCACCCGGCGCGCGGCCGCGGCCCGCGACGGCACGGAAGTCGTTGCGACGGAATCGGTGTCGTCGGCCAGCAGGGTGCGCACACTGTGCAGATGCTGCAATGCGCGCGGCGGCCGGAAGATCGCGAACACCACCGAGCGGTCGATGTCGTAGAGCGCCTCACCCGCTTCCGGGTCGGCGGCCCAGCCACCGGCGTCGCCGTCGGCGAGGGTCAACGCGCCGCGGGCGGCCAGCCATGCCACCGCGTCCACGAACGCATCCCGGTCGGCGGCCCGTTCGGTCGACAGTTCCAGTCCCTCCACCCGCACCGCGTAGGCGGCGACCTGATCGGCCAACTCCGACAGCGTGATCTGATCACCGGCGCGACCGAGGGCGGCCAGCGCGAGCGACAGATACGCGTAGCGGCGACGGTCGAAGACGCGATCGCCGGGGGTGCGGGCGGGCCGGCCGGTGTCGAGCCGGTCCGGGATCGGGAACAGCCGCGCCGTGGTCTCGGTCACCTCGAGCCGGTAGCCGAGCAGTTCGGCCATGTCCTCGCGCAGTTCGGTGGCCCAGCGCCGAATCAGCGGCAGCGCAATGCGATCCGGAAAGGTGCGCGTCACCAGATGATTGGCAAGCAGGACCCGTGCGGCGCGCTGGTAGTTGTCCAATGCCAGCGGATCGATGGTTTTCGCGTGCATCACGACCGCCCGGAGGCGGTACGGGCGCGGGAATTCTCGCGCACCTCGAGCCGTCGATGATCCAGATACAGCAGACCCTGGGCGGTGCGCACCACCGTGGAGCCGGGATGTTCGCGGACCGTCAGCGTGACGCCGCTGTCGGAGCCGGTTGTGCTCACCCGGCCGCTCACCGGCACCCATGCGGTGGAGGCGGCGTCGAGCAGTCGCAGCAGGACCTCGGTCTCGCGTTCGTCGAGCACCCGGTCGTGCACATCGGCGGCGGCCAGCGACATCGCGGCCGCCGCGCGGGCCCGCTGCGTCTCCAGCTGGGCCTGGCGCAGCCGCCGCACCCCGGCATCGTTGCGCACCAGCCGCGCGGGCGCGCCCGGAGTGGGCTGGCGGCCGGTTTCGGCCAGCGTGCGCGCGATCTCCAGCGGCGCTGCCTCCCACCAGGATCGGTGCGCGGGGATGATGTCGGAGTCCGGATGTTCCATCGACAGATGCCGCGGTTTGCCCAATCCGAACACCACGTCGAACAGAGCGTGCGCGCTGTCGGTGGTGGGCGCGGCGGCGAACCAGCCGGCCAGATGCCGCAGCGCCGACTCCCGGCTCACCCCGCCCTTGCGCGTTTCGGTCACGCGGCGCAGCAGCGACAGCACCGCGGCGATCGCGCTCATGGTCGCCTCCCGCAACCGTTCGGCCTCGGTCGCCGGGGCGGATTCGGCGCCGGGGTCGGGCGCACTGCGATCGCGGACCGCGACGAACCATCCGCGCAGCCCCTGCCAGCGGGCCCGCCAATCGGCCTCGCGCGCCGCGAGGTCCAGCAACACCCGCTCGTCACAGGACGCGGCCCGGCTGATCAGCGACTCGGCGCCGGTGTCGTCGACCTCGGCGATCGCGGCCGCCAGCCGGGGCGCGTAGCGGGCCAGATCCATACTGAATTCGCGCATATGCGCCAGCAGCGCATCCTTGTGTGCCAGAAAGGCTTCCGGTGTGGCCTCGGTCGTGCGGACCAGATCGCCGAGGGTGAGGTAGAAATGCGCCGCGTGGTCGGCCAATTCGGACAGCGCGGTGTCGAGCCGCTTCAGGATCCGATACACCCGTTCGGCGTCACCGTCGCGATTGGCCTGCGCCAGCGCCTGCAGATCGGCCAGCAGTTCCGGAAGCACCAGCCGCGAGAGCGAGGCCTCGTCCAGGCGCGCGCCCAATACCTCGTTCACCGCTCGATACGCCTGAAAGCCGGCCTGCGAGAACTGATAGACGTAGTGCCGGTTGCGATATTCGGCGAGGGTCGCCGCGCGGGTGCCGTCGTAACTGCGTTCCAGCACACCCCAGGTGTGCAACTGCTCGAGCAGCGGACCGATCTCGGTGGCGGTGGGATGCGGGGCGTCCGGCATCCGAGCCAGGGTGTCGGCCACATCGGAGGCGTGCAGCAGCACCACATAGGCGGCGCGGGCGTGGTCGAATGCGCGTAGCACCCAGAGATAGTCGTTGCGTTTGTCGGCGGTGGCGAAGGAGAACAACCGCAGCCGGTCCGCGCGCTCGATCACGGTCTCACCCCGGGTGGGGGAGACGCCGTCGAACAGTGCGGGTTCGGCGGGCAGCAATCGGTCAGCGGACTCGGTCACCGGCACGAGCGTAATACCTGCCCGTGCGCCGCGGCGGCGCACCCGGGCCTCGGCGTGCCGTCACCCCGCGTCGGTGGCGACCGCCGAGCGTTCCACGGTCAGCAGGCTCTCCTCACTGTGCTCGCGGTGGTAGGCCGCGCCGCCGCCGTTGAGGCCGAACAACCGCTTCGACCACAGCAACCAGAGCACCGCGGCGACGTTGATCACCAGGGCGCCGGCGCGGACGACGGTGATGCGCTCGGTGAGTTCGTAGATTTCCAGCGGCAGGAACAGCGAGGTGGCGATCACCGCGAAATACTCACCCCAGCGCTGCACATACCACAGGCCCACGGCCTCCACGAATTCGATGGCGGCATATGCCAGCAACCCCACCGCGATCCAGGTGAGCACGGTCGGCGAGAGCGTCCAGCCCTTCTCGATGAAGGCGACGATCTTGGAATTGTCGGGATTCCAGCCGATCTGGTCGGCGAGCGGGCGGATCAGCGGCAGCTCCCGATCGAAGGCGGCATGCAACTGCTCCTGCGAATTGCGCACCTTGAACACCCCGGCGGCGAGCACCACGAACACCAGTCCGCGCACCACGCGCTCGGCGGCCAGCAGTCGCATGATCAGCCGATCGCGCAGCAGCCGCCCACGCGGCACCTCGGGCGCCGCATCGGCGGGACCGCGCCCGCGCGGCTCGCCGATGACGAAATTCCCGCAGCGCAGACACCGCCAGGCCTCGCCGGCGGCGGTCGAAACATGCAGGCGCGCAGCGAGTTCCGCTTCGTCGGGGGCGTAGGTAGCGTGCCCGTGCCACGAGCAGCTGCGCAGACTGAAGTCCATTCGTCGCAGGGTACAACCCCGGGGGCGTCACGCAATTCAGCGGCGCAACGCAATCCGCTCAGCTCATCGACAGCACCCGCAACTGCTCGAGATAGGTGCGGGTGCGTGGATCGGACGGATAGCGTTCGATCATCTCCCGCGCCGCCTCGCCCGCGATCCACAGCAGCGACGGCAGCGAGCGGCGTTTGCCCTCGAACGCGCGCATCGCCTCGTCGACGGCGAGTTCCAGATCGCGATCGCGGACCGCCACTACGGCCAGGGTCAGCTGTGCCTCGGAGACGCGCATCGGCTGACGGACCGAACCGTCGGGGCCCGTGGCACTGCGGATCACCTGGCGGGCATAGGCTTCCGCCGGGCGATCGTCACCGGCGACCCGGCAGCAATCCATGGCGTAGAAATCGAATTTCTGCGCGTCGACCACGAAGTGGTTGTCCAGATTTGCCGGATTGTTCAATTGCCGCAGGATATCTCGGCCGCGCTCGAGCGCGCGTTCCATCGCCTCGCGATCGCCGATGCGCGCCCATGCCTTGGCCTGCTGCGCGGCCAGCTGCACGCCGACACCCATGCCGCGGCAATTGTCGAGGGCGGACTCGGCCACCTCGATCGCGCCACGATAATTGCCCTGGGTGATGGCGAACCACGCCGCCATTTCCGCACCCCACCCGACGATTTCGGGATGTTCGGCCTCCTGGCCCAGCGACAGCGCCGCGCGGCGGGTCGCCTCCGCGGCGGTGCGCCGGCCCAGGTCGTAGTCGACACATCCGACCAGCAACGCCACCCAGCCGGCGAGGACCAGCACCTCGCGATGCTGAGCCAGGGTCAGCCGCCCGTCCAGCAGTGAGGTGATGCGCCGCAGCCACGCGGTGCCCTCCGTATGCAGTTCGTGCGGGTCGGCGAAGGGATATTCGCAGCACAGCCGCTCGGCGGTGATGCGAATGGCATCCAGTGTGGCCGAAGAGATGTCGGACATCCGCAGCCGGCCGATGAACTCGAGCGTGTCCATTCCCGTTGACGACAAAAGTTCGTCGTCCCGATTCGGGCGCGCCTTGGGGAAAAACGCAGCGGTGACGGTGTCGAATGCCGCGGCGATGATCGGCGCGTAGAAATCGTCGGGGCGCGACTCGCCCGATTCCCAACGGCGCCAATTGCGTAGGAGGGTACTGTCTGTCGGCAGGTTGTGGGATGACTTCGCGCGCATCGCGCGGACGGCATCCGCTTGGGACCACCCCCGCGCGTCTCGTTCGGAGCGCATCCTGACAGCCCAGACGGGTCGATCGTCACTCACGGCCACGTCTGTAGTATCCCACCAGTTAACGCCGGTGGACCCGATAGGGCACGCGGTTGTCCGTCATTGACATCTGCAATTGCATTTGCAGATGACGGATGCTCGATTCGGGCGGTTTTCCCGTCCACAGCAGGTGATCCACTAGCAGGTGATCCACAACAGAACAGCGAGTCCCTTACACATCCAAACGGAGGTTCGGGTGGAAGCGTTGATCTATGGATACGTGCGTGACGACTTGGCCGACGGTCACGCCGCCGAGCTGGAGGATGCGATGTGCACCCTGGCCAGCGAAGTCGGCCTCTGCTTCGCCGCGACGTTCCATGAATCGACCCAGGGTGACGGCACCGCGTTCGCCGAGCTCACGGCCGAGCTCAAGCGGGCCGAAGCACACCATGTGGTGGTTCCGTCGCTCGATCATCTTGCGGGCCAGACCATTCCGCGCGACGTGCTGATCGCGAAGCTGGCCCACGACGCCGAAGCCCAGGTGCTGACCATCGAGACCTGACCGTGTGCGGCCGGTCGCCGGACACGCGTCCGCGGGACCCGCCCGCCGGCCGAGTGTCCGGCGCCGCCACCGGTTACAGGCCGAAACCGCCCTTGCCGCCGCCTCGCCGGCGCAGATACTTCTCGAATTCCGCGGCGATCGCGTCGCCGTCGATCTTGGCCATCGCGTCGTCGAGGTCGACCGCGGCGTCGCCGCGCTCCTCCAGCGACCGCACGTATTCGGTGACCTCTTCGTCACCCTCGGTCATCTCGTCGACCGCGGACTCCCAGTCCTCGGCCTGCGCGGGCAGCTCGCCCAGCCGCACCTCGAGATCGAGCACGTCTTCGACCCGGCGCAGCAGCGCGATGGTCGCCTTCGGATTCGGCGGCTGGGAGACGTAGTGGGGAACCGCCGCCCAGAACGAGATGGCCGGCACGCCCGCTCGTACGCACGCGTCCTGTAGCACGCCGGTGATGCCGGTCGGTCCCTCGTATCGCGTTTGTTCCAGGCTGAACTGTTCGGCCGCTTCCTTGCTGTAGGCGGTGCCGGTGACCGGGACCGGCCGGGTGTGCGGGGTGTCCGCGAGCAGTGCTCCCAGGATCACCACCGTCGTCACCTGCAATTGCTCGATCAGATCGATGATGTCGGAGCAGAACGCTCGCCAGCGCATATTCGGCTCGATGCCGTGCAGCAACACGATGTCGCGCTCGCTACCGGGAGGCGAGCACACCGACAGGGTGGTCGAGGGCCACTGGATCTCGCGGGTCACGCCGTCGACCTGGCGGACGGTCGGCCGGTTGACCTGGTAGTCGTAGTAGTCTTCGGAATCCAGTTCGGCCAGCGGTTCGGCGTCCCAGATCAGTTCCAGATGTTCGACGGCGCCGCTGGCGGCGTCGGCCGCGTCGTTCCAGCCTTCGAAGGCGGCGACGAGAACCGGATCACGCAACGTCGGCATTGCCGGATCGGATGAGGCACTGGGGTTCACCCGGTCAGCCTACGGCGTGGCGGCGGTGTCGTTCACCGCATATTGCGGGATACCGCGTGTCGAGGGCGATGTGGCGCGGGCCGCCGGTCCGGTGGTCAGGATTGTCGGGGCCGCCCACTACTCTGGGGTACATGTCTGTGTCCTCCCGCGCCGAGTTCGATACCACGTTGCTCGACACGCTTGCCCGGCGTGTCGTGATCGGCGACGGTGCGATGGGCACCATGTTGCAGGCCGCGGACCTGACGCTCGACGACTTCCGCGGCCTCGAGGGATGCAACGAGATCCTGAACGAGACCCGCCCGGACGTGCTGCGCGGCATCCACCGCGCCTATTACGAGGCCGGGGCCGACGCGGTCGAGACCAACACCTTCGGCTGCAATCTGCCCAACCTGGCCGACTACGACATCGCCGACCGGATCCGCGATCTGTCCGAGCGCGGCACCCGGCTCGCCCGCGAGGTGGCCGACGAGATGGGCCCGTCCGGCGACGGCACGCCCCGCTACGTGCTGGGATCGATGGGTCCCGGCACCAAACTGCCCACCCTGGGCCACGCTCCCTACGTCGCGCTGCGCGATGCCTACACCGAGGCCGCGCTGGGCATGCTCGACGGCGGCGCGGATGCCATCCTGATCGAGACCTGCCAGGACCTGTTGCAGGTGAAGGCCGCGGTCACCGGCAGCCGCCGGGCGATGGAACGGGCCGGGCGGCGCATTCCGATCATCACCCACGTCACGGTCGAGACCACCGGCACCATGCTGGTCGGCAGTGAGATCGGCGCGGCGCTGACCGCGATCGAACCGCTCGGTGTCGACATGATCGGTCTCAATTGCGCCACCGGCCCGGACGAGATGAGCGAACATCTGCGCCATCTGTCCAAGCATGCCCAGCTGCCGGTGTCGGTGATGCCGAATGCGGGGCTGCCGGTGCTGGGGGCCAACGGCGCCGAATATCCGCTCACCCCGGGCGAATTGGCGAGCGCGCTGCACGGCTTCGTCACCGAATTCGGCCTCGCGCTGGTCGGCGGCTGCTGTGGCACCACCCCGCAGCACATCCGCGAGGTCGCCGACGCGGTCGCGAATGCGGCTCCGGCCCAGCGCAATCCGGAGCACGAGCCGAGTGTGTCCTCGATGTACACCTCGGTGCCGTTCGAACAGGACGCCTCGATCATGATGATCGGCGAGCGCACCAACGCCAACGGCTCCAAGGCCTTCCGTGAGGCGATGCTGGCCGGCGACTGGCAGAAATGCCTCGACATCGCCAAGGATCAGACCCGCGACGGCGCGCACATGCTGGATCTGTGTGTCGACTACGTCGGCCGCGACGGCAGCCTCGACATGGCGGAGCTGGCGGGCCGGCTCGCCACCGCCTCGACGCTGCCGATCATGCTCGACTCCACGGAGCCGCCGGTGCTGCAGGCCGGTCTGGAACGTCTGGGCGGGCGGTGCGCGGTCAACTCGGTGAACTACGAGGACGGCGCCGGGCCCGATTCGCGCTTCCAGCAGATCATGCGCCTGGTCGCCGAGCACGGCGCGGCCGTGGTGGCGCTGACCATCGACGAGAACGGTCAGGCCCGCACGGCGGAGCACAAGGTGGAGATCGCCGAGCGGCTGATCGCCGACATCACCGGCAACTGGGGACTGGCGGAGAGCGACATCATCGTCGACTGCCTGACCTTCACCCTGGGTACCGGGCAGGAGGAATCGCGTCGCGACGGCATCGAGACCATCGAGGGCATCCGCGAGCTCAAACGCCGGCACCCGCAGGTGCAGACCACCCTCGGCCTGTCGAACATCTCCTTCGGCCTCAACCCGGCCGCCCGGCAGGTGCTGAACTCGGTGTTCATGCACGAATGCGTGGAGGCCGGCCTGGATTCGGCGATCGTGCACGCCTCCAAGATCCTGCCGATGAGCCGGATCCCGGAGGACCAGCGCACCGCGGCGCTGGATCTGATCTACGACCGCCGCCGCGAGGGTTACGACCCGCTGCAGACGCTGATGGCCATGTTCGAGGGCGTCTCGGCGGCCTCGGCGAAGGCCTCGCGCGCCGACGAGCTGGCCGCGCTGCCGCTGTTCGAACGCCTGGAGCGGCGCATCGTCGACGGCGACCGCAACGGCCTCGAGGACGATCTGGATGCGGCGATGCGGGAAGTGCCGCCGCTGCAGATCATCAACGAAACCCTGCTCGCGGGGATGAAGACCGTCGGTGAGCTGTTCGGTTCGGGGCAGATGCAGTTGCCGTTCGTGCTGCAGTCCGCAGAGGTCATGAAGACCGCGGTGGCGCACCTGGAACCGCATATGGAGGCCACCGACGACTCGGGCAAGGGCCGCATCGTGCTGGCGACGGTCAAGGGCGATGTGCACGACATCGGCAAGAACCTGGTCGACATCATCCTGTCCAACAACGGCTACGAGGTCGTCAATCTCGGTATCAAACAACCGATTTCGGCGATTCTGGACGCGGCGACCGACAAGAAGGCCGATGTGATCGGCATGTCCGGCCTGCTGGTCAAGTCGACGGTGGTGATGAAGGAGAACCTCGAGGAGATGAACACCCGCGGGGTCGCCGACCAGTTCCCGGTGCTGCTGGGCGGCGCCGCGCTGACCCGCTCCTACGTCGAGAACGATCTCACCGACGTCTACGCCGGCGATGTGCACTATGCCCGCGACGCGTTCGAGGGCCTGCGCCTGATGGACGACATCATGACCCGCAAGCGCGGCGGCGCGGTCGATCCGGACAGCCCCGAGGCCGAGGCCGAACGCGCCAAGGCCGCCGAGCGCAAGGCCCGCCACGAGCGGTCCAAGCGCATCGCGGCCGAGCGGCGCGCCAAGGAGGTGGCCGTCGAGGTGCCCGAGCGCTCGGACGTGGCCGCCGACCTGCCGGTCCCGGTGCCGCCGTTCTGGGGCACCCGCGTGATCAAAGGCCTTGCGGTGGGCGAATACTCGGGCCTGCTCGATGAGCGCGCGTTGTTCCTGGGCCAGTGGGGTCTGCGTGGACAGCGCGGCGATGAGGGGCCGAGCTACGAGGATCTGGTCGAATCCGACGGCCGTCCGCGGCTGCGCTACTGGCTCGACCGGTTGTCCACCGAGGGGGTGCTGCAGCACGCGGCGGTGGTCTACGGCTACTTCCCCGCCGTGTCCGAGGGCGACGACGTGATCGTTCTCACCGAACCGGATCCCGCTGCGCCGCAACGGTATCGGTTCACCTTCCCGCGTCAGCAGCGCGACCGGTTCCTGTGCATCGCCGACTTCGTGCGCTCGCGGAAGCTGGCCACCGAGCGCGGCCAGGTCGACGTCCTGCCTTTCCAGCTGGTCACGATGGGGCAGCCGATCGCCGACTTCGCCAACGAACTGTTCGCGGCGAACAACTACCGCGACTACCTCGAGGTGCACGGCATCGGGGTGCAGCTCACCGAGGCGCTGGCCGAATACTGGCATCGCCGGATCCGGGAAGAGCTTGTGCTGGAAGGGCATTCGGTTGCCGACGAGGACCCCGCCGAGGTGACGGATTACTTCAAACTCGGCTACCGTGGCGCACGCTACTCCTTCGGTTACGGCGCCTGCCCCGAACTCGAGGACCGCGCGAAACTGGTGTCGTTGCTCGAGGCGGACCGGATCGGTGTATCGCTGTCGGAGGAGTTGCAGCTGCATCCGGAACAGTCGACCGACGCCTTCGTTCTGCTGCATCCGGAAGCCAAGTACTTCAACGCGTAAACTTTTAACGTTTCCGTGCGTCACACATAGTGGTGGGGTGCTCGGCGTGTGAGCGCAGGAGGGGTTCGACACCATGACTTCAGATCGGCTGATCGCCGGGCGGTACCGACTGGCCGATCCCATCGGCAGCGGAGCCATGGGCGTGGTGTGGCGCGCCAGTGACGTCCGGCTGCGGCGCACCGTCGCGGTCAAGCAGCTGCTGCTGGCGCCCGGGCTGACCAAGGCGCAGGCGCTCGAAGCGAAGATGCGCGCCATGCGGGAGGGACGCATCGCGGCACGGCTGCACCACCAGAACGCGGTCACCGTCTTCGACGTCGCGGAGGAGGACGGCCAGCCCTGGCTGGTCATGGAGTACGTCGACGCGCAGAGCCTCGCGGCGCTGATGCGCGACAAAGGCCCGCTCGAACCGCGTGAAGTGGCCCGGATCGGGGCGAAGGTCGCCGCGGCGCTCGCGGCCGCGCACGACGCCGGCATCGTGCATCGGGACGTGAAGCCCGCGAACATCCTCGTCGCCGACAACGGGACGGTGAAGATCACCGACTTCGGCATCTCGCGCGCCGTCGGCGACGTCACGGTCACCTCGACCGGATTCCTGGCCGGCACCCCGGCCTATCTGTCGCCGGAGATCGCGCGCGGTGAGGATCCGGAACCGTCGTCCGACGTGTTCGCGCTGGGCTCGACGCTGTATGCCGCGGTCGAGGGCGCGCCGCCGTTCGGTGAGGGCGACAATCCGCTCGCGGTGCTGCATTCGGTGGTCAGTGCCAAGGTGCCCGAGCCGAAGCGCGCCGGATCGCTGGGGCCGGTGTTGATGAGCCTGCTGGCCGCCGACGGCGCCGACCGGCCCACCATGCGGGAAGCGCAACAGGCGCTCGAGGCCGTCGCCGACGGCCGATCGGCCGCGTTGGTCCCCGCGGCCACCAAGGTGCTCCCGCAACCGGGCGTCGACGCCGCCGCGACCACGGTGCTGTCGACTCCCGAGAAGACCACGGCCGCTGCCACCCCCGCCGCAGGCGGGTCCACCGCGAAAACGCCCGCGCCGCAACCGAAGCCGGGCCCGCTGCGCGACCGGCGGATCTGGGCGGCAGCCGCTGCCGCCGTTCTCGTCGTCGCGGTGATCATCGGATTGGTGGCGACGTCCGGGTCCGATGACAACCACACCGCGGCGGCGGGGAACGGCACCACCTCGGCGCCGGAGCAGCCCTCGGCGACCGCCTTCGCACCGCCCGGCGCCGCGACCCCGGATGCGCCCGGCGGATCCTCGTCCAACGGTGCGGGTGGCAGCGCATCGCTCGGCAGTCCCGTGCCCAGCGGACAGACCCCGCCCCCGGCGCCGAGCGGCGCCCCGGCGCCCGGTGCGTCCCGGACGGCCCCGCCCGGAACCAGCGCTCCCTACGGACCTGCCCAGCCGGCCGACGTCGCGGGCTTCATCTCCGGCTACTACGGCATGCTCCCCGGTAACACCAGCGGCGCCTGGGCCGAGCTGGCACCGTCGTACCAGTCCCAGACCGGCGGCTACGCGCAGTACTCGAATTTCTGGTCGACGGTGTCGTCGGTGCGGGTCGGCGGGGTGACGCAGAGCGGTCCCGGGCGGGCGGTCGCGACGCTCACCTATACCCTGAAGAACGGGACCGTCACCTCCGAGAGCCGCTGGTTCACGGTGGATACGGCCACCGGCCGGATGCTCATCACCGCGTCGGGAACCTGATGCGGAATCGGAAGGAGAGCTCCGGGTGACTGTGGCCGCCGTGCTGTGGGATATGGACGGCACCCTGCTGGATTCGGAGAAGCTCTGGGATATCGGCGTGCGCGAACTCGCCGAGGAACTCGGCGGCCGGATGACCGACGCCATCCGGCACGCGCTGATCGGCGCCGACGCCCGCAACGCGCTGCGGATCCTGTTCGACGGACTGGGGCTGGAACTCGACCCGGCGGCGATGCTGGCGGCGGGACAGTGGCTGGAGCGCCGGGTCACCGAACTGATGGCCGGGCCCATCCCGTGGCGGCCCGGTGCGCAGGACGCGCTGGCGACGCTGCGGACGGCGGGCCTGCCGGCCGCGCTGGTGACCAACACCAAGCGATCGATCACCGAGCTGTGCCTGGAAACGCTGGGCCGTCACATGTTCGACGTCTCGGTCTGCGGTGACGAGGTCGACAGCGGCAAACCCGCGCCCGATCCCTACCTGCGCGCCGCGCGGTTGCTCGGCGTTGCCCCGGAAGATTGTGTGGCCGTGGAGGATTCGCCGACCGGCTCGGCCGCCGCGCTGGCCGCCGGATGCCGGGTGCTGGTGGTGCCGTGCGAAATCGCGGTCCCGTCGCGGCCCGGACTCGAATTCCGGGAATCGCTGGTGGGTCTCACCGTCGAGGACCTCGCCTCGGTTCACGCCGGCGTGCGCTGACCCGAGTCACCGAGCTCGCCGACGCCGCGGACTCGGTGCGGCACCCCCGTGGACGCGGTGTGTGTTCGGCGCGGGTGCGGCGCTCGGGCGGCACTTGCGGTGCGATGTCGGCGCGCGAAGCCACCGCGAGCTTTCGCAAGACGGCTGCGACCTGCGCGTCCACCGTGCGTGTCGAACTGCCCCGCCGCGCCGCGATGTCGCCGTTGGTCCAGCCCGCCGCCGCCAGAGCGGCGACCTCCTGTTCGGCCCGGGTCAGTAGATCCCATTCCGGTGCGTGCGGGCGGGCCGGGCGCTCGTCCGGCGCAGCGATATCGCAGGCGAGTCTGCTGATCTCGGTCAATGTGGGGCGCACCTCGGTTCCCTCCCGATAGGCCGCGTCGAAGGTGTGCGCGCCCAGGAGCCGCCGGATCCCGTCGGCCGCGCGGTCGGTTTCGGCCACGAAGGGCCGCAGCTGGGCGATCTCGACACCGAGCCGGCGCCGCAGCGCCGCCGCGGCGCCGAGCAGTCGCGCGATCTCCACGGCCGTCGCGCGGGGCACGGCCGCAGGGGGCGCGTCGAGAGTCAGCCGCGCCAGTGCCCATGCCCGCGCGTGGACCGACCACACCACACCCCACGTGTCGCGGGTCGCGACCTGCCGGGCCAAGGTGGCGGGGGCGGCCGCGGCGGCCCACCGCGCGTCGCCGTGCAAGGTTTCGGCGATGATGCGCGCGATCTCGGCCCACGACTTCGCCCAGTCCGCACCCGATTCCGCCGCCTCGAGGTGGCGGGCGGTCACGGCGAGGGCCTGCTCGGGCGTACCGAGGAAGGCGGCGGCGAGCGCCTCGAACAGCGCACAGATCGCCGCGTGCCCGTAATCCGCTGCGGTGGTGAACATTTCGCGGGCACGGGAGAGGAGCACCAGCGCGCGCACATCCTGATCGACGAGCATCAACCGGCAGCCCAGGGTGAACACCACCGGGGCCGGCAGCGGTACGTCGGCGGTGGGGTCGGCGGCCAACCGTGCCCGTGCCGCCGGCTCGGGCACCGCGGCCGCCACACAGCGGTCGAGCAGCTCCGCCGCCTCGCCGGGCTGCCCCTGGCACAGGCAGATCCACGCGATCGTGGCCATCGCGCGGATCCGCAGCGGCTCGGGCGCGGAATCGGCGACGGCCAGGGTCTTCTCGGCGCGGCGCCGTGATTCGCGCAACGAACCCCGGAAGAAGGGCACGTGCAACGCGATCATCCCCAGTGCGATCTCCAGCCCGGCCACCGCGTCGTCGGGTGAGTCCAGGCTGCGGTCGATGGCGATCAGCAGGTTGTCCCACGACGCGCGCGCCCACTGCGGCAACCGGCCGTCGCCGTCGTCGGAACCGGTGATCCGGTCGCGGTAATAGCGGCGGTGCCGGTCCGCCAGCCGCCGCGGCTCACGGGGATCGCGTTCGGCCAGGCGCTCCCGGGCGAACAGCCGCAGGCTCTCCAGCAGCGAATAACGCACCTCGCGGGCACTCAGATGCACGGTGACCAGCGATTGGTCGGCCAGCCGCTCGAGCAGTTCCTCGATCTCCGCGGCGGCCGGTTCCGCTGGGGAACCGTGGGAGGCGTCGAGGCCGGAACAGACGGCCACGATCGCGTCGAGGTCGGCGCCCACCTCGAGGCCCGACTCGTCGTCGGCGTCGGCGGGATTGACGTCGTATCCGGGTGCGAACACCGACATTCGCTCGAACAGCAGCCGTTCGCGCGCGTCGCACAGTTCGAACGACCACGCGATCACGTCGGTGATACCGCGATGCCGGGTGTCCGCGCCGACCAGAGTGGTGGGCGGCCAGTGCAGGCGGGTGTCGCCGGCGCGACCGTCGAGATCGCGCAGGATCATGGCCGGCGGGCGCCGCCGCAGCCGCGCCGCCGCGAGCCGGATGTGCAGCGGGTAGTGGTGCAGATGCCGGCAGATGGAGGCCACCGTGCCGGCGCTGTCGGGGCTCAGGACGGTACCGGTCAGCGCCGCGCGCTTGTGGAACAACTCCACGGCCTGGGCTTGCGTCAACGGTGGGAGCGGGAGGAGTTGCTCGTCGATCCAGCCGAGGGGGCGACGGCTGGTGGCCAGCACCGTCAGGTCCGGCACCGTCTCGATCAGCTCGGCGATCACCTGCCCCGCGCCCTCGGTGACGTGCTCGCAGTTGTCCATGACCAGCACCGGGGGCGCGGCGGCGGCAGCGAGGGTATCGCTCAGCGCAGGCCAGGGATCTCGCCCGGAGAAGTCGTGATCGACGACCGCGCGCACCACTTCCTCGGCCACTCCGGCCGCGTCCGTCCCCGCCGCCAGGCGCGCCAGGCGCACCCAGTGCACGCCTCGCCCGCCGGTCCGGGGCAATCGGTGCACGGCCTCGGTGACCAGGCGGGTCTTGCCCAGGCCGCCCGCGCCGATGACCGTGATCAGTCGCGCGGACCCGGACAGCAGGGTGGCCAGCCGCCCCAGTTCCGGTTCGCGGCCGATGAATTCGTCGGAGGTGGTCGGGACGGTGCCCACCCGCAGTGGCGCCATCTCGCGACCCTACCGCCCGCGAGCGCCGGCCGGGCGGGCAGCGGTGCGTCGCGGCGTTGTGGTCGCGAATATCGCTGGCGCACATGGTTACTCGAGGGTTTGTGAGGTTTCCCAATGATATCCGGGAATCTGCTGTGCGATGGCCTCCGGCAGGTCACAATGATCTTCATGGCGGCGACAGGGGGTTGTGGCGACGTGGGTGAAATGGGCCGGGTGAACGGCGAAACTGCTGGGGGAGAAGGCACTTCCGAACGGGTGGGTGGTGCGGCGGCCGGACCGGCCCTGGCCGCCGTCGTCGATACCGAGCGCTATCCGCTGGACGCACCCGGCAGCGCGCGGTGGGACGAGGTGGTGCGCCGGGCGCGTGACGACCTCGCTGCCGACGGCTGCACCGTCCTGCCCGGCTTCGTGCGCCCGGACCTGCTGGCCACGCTGCGCGACGAGGGCGCCGCACTCGCCCCGCACGCCTACTACACGGTCGAGAAGGTCAACGCGTACAACATTCCGCTCGACAGCGACCTGCCTCCCGACCACCCGGCCACGATCGTGCTCGAGCGCGGAAACGCCTTCGTCGCGCGGGATCTCATTCCCCGGACCGCGGTGATCCAGGTGCTCTACACGAGTGCGGCGTTCCAGCGATTGGTCGCCGAATGCTTCGGCCTGCCGCACTTGCACGAATACACCGATCCGCTGGCGGGGTTGTGCCTCAACGTGGTTGCGCCCGGCATGTCGCATCCGTGGCATTTCGACACCAACGAATTCACGGTCTCGATGCTGACCCAGGAGCCGGACGCGGGCGGCGTCTTCGAATACTGCCCGCGCATCCGGACGCCGGAATCGGAGAATCTGGCCGATGTACGAGCCGTGCTCACCGGATCGGGCGAGCCGCTCGTCCGGCGGCTCACACTGCGCCCCGGCGATCTGCAACTGTTCCAGGGCCGTTTCTCCCTGCACCGCGTCTCACCGGTGGAGGGCGCCACCCAGCGTCACAGCGCGATCTTCGCCTACAGCGACCGCCCGGGCATCGTGGGCGCGGTCGAACGCACCCGGCAACTGTTCGGGCGGGTTCTGCCGGACCATCTGGCCGCGGCGGGCAATGCCGTACGCGGCGACCGACTTCTCGACTGATCACCCGTTCGACTCAGGAGGATCGCCCGTGACGGTTTCGATGCACAGCACCGGAAAAGCCTCGTTCGACGACATCTACGACCGCCCCGATCCGAGCGCCTACTGCCGCCGGATGGCCGAATTGGACTACTGCATACCGGAATTGGCGAAGCCCGCTTTCCTCGAACTGTTCGCCGACTACGAGGCACACACCGGTGCCGCGCCCACCGTCCTGGACCTGGGCTGCTCCTACGGGGTGAACGCGGCGCTGCTGCGCTTCGGCACCACCGTCGCCGATCTGGCCGAGCACTACGGTGACGCCGACACCGCCACCTGCATCGCCCGCGACCGCGCCCGCCTGGCCGCCGACGACCGGTTGCCCGAGATCCGTTTCATCGGCATGGACGCCTCCGCGCCGGCGCTGGACTACGCGGCCGCCACCGGGCTGCTGCACGAAACCGTCCACGCCGATCTCGAGGCGGGCGATCCCACCGAGGCGCAGCGGAAGATCATCGGCTCGGCGGATCTGGTGATCTCCACGGGCTGCGTCGGTTACGTCACCGGCCGCACCCTCACACGGGTGGCCCGCGCGCACGGCACCCGGCTACCGTGGATGGCACACTTCGTCCTGCGGATGTACGCCTTCGAATCGATCGCGAGCGAACTCGCCGCCCTGGGGTACCGGACCGAGCGCCGTCCGGGCACCTTCCGGCAGCGCCGCTTCGCCTCCGCCGCCGAACAGCAACAGGTACTGAATACGTTGACCGCCAACGGAATCGATCCGACCGGCTACGAATCCGACGGCTGGCTGCACGCCGAACTGTATATATCCACCCCGACCCCCGAGGACCGCCCGTGACCGACCGTACTTTCGCCTTCGACGATCAGCTGCCGCGCGTGCCGCTGCCCACGCTCGACGACAGCTGCGCGCGTTTCCTGCAGTGGTCGCGGCCGCTGCTGACGGAGGACGAATACGCCGATACCGAGCGCGCCGTAGCCGATCTGCTGCGCGCCGACGGTCCGGCCCGGATCCTGCACGCCGATCTGGAGCGGTTCGACAGCAGCCCCGGCGTCGGCAGCTGGCTCGACGAGTTCTGGCCCTCGCGCTATCTGGGCCGTCGCGACCGCATCGCGGTCAATGCCAACTTCTTCTTCCTGTTCCGCGACGACACGCCACTGGCGCAGTCCACCTCGGATCAGCAGGCCGATCGCGCCGCCGCGCTGATCACCGCCGCGGTGAACTACAAACTGCTGCTCGATCGGGAGGAGATCCCGCCGGTCGTGCAACGCGGAGCGCACTTTTCGATGGCGCAGAACAAATTCCTGTTCTCCGAGACCAGGATTCCGGGCGATCCGCAGGACAGCGTGCGCGTGCCCTACAGCGACGACTGGCCCGGCCCGTCGCAGGCGCGCCACATCGTGGTCTTCCACCACGGCGCCATGTTCCGGATGGAGGTCATCGGACCCGGCGGTGCGCCGCACGCCCCCGAGGATCTCGCGGACGGACTGCGGGCCGTGCTCAAGGCGGCGCCCGACCAGCTGCCGGTCGACTCCTCGGCCGGGCATCTGACCACCATGGCGCGCGCCGAATGGGCCGGTGTGCGTGCCCGTCTGCTCGACGATCCGGTGAACGCGGCAGCGCTGGAGTCGATCGAAACCGCGCTGTTCTGCGTCTGCCTCGACGATGTGACCCCGGCCGATCAGCTCGCGGCCAGCGATCAACTGCTGCACGGCGACAGCGGGAACCGGTGGTTCGACAAGGCGGTCTCGCTGATCGTCTTCGCCGACGGCAGCGCCGGTATCAATGTCGAACACTGCGGACTCGACGGCACCACCATCCTGTCGTTCGTCGACCGGCTGCTCGAGGCCCCGGCCGCCGAGCATGCCGCACAGTCGGGGGCGCAACCGCAGGGATTGCCCTCGGTGGAGCCGATCGAGTTCCGGCTCGACGATCGGTTGCGCGGTGAGATCTCTTCGGCCGCGGCCGCGTTCGCGCAGTTCGTCGCCGACAACGCCACCACCACGGTGTCGTTCGACCGCTTCGGTACCGGCCGCGCCAAGGAACTCGGTATCTCGCCGGACGCCTTCGCGCAGTTGAGCTATCAGCTCGCCCATCAGCGCAGCAAGGGGATGATCGGGGCCACCTACGAATCGATCGCGACCCGGCAGTATCGCAACGGCCGCACCGAGGCGATGCGCGTGGTGACCCCGCAGATCCTGGAATTCGTTGCCACCATGGACGATTCATCGGCCGATACGGCGACGAAACTGGCCGCCGCCCGGGCGGCCGCGACCGCCCACGTGGAGCGCGCGAAACAGTGTCAGCGCGGTGAGGCGCCGGAGCAGCATCTGTGGGAGCTGCAGTGGGTGCAGCGCCGGCGGGGCGCCGAACTGGGGGCGACCGAGCCGATGCCCTTCTTCGACAGTCCGGGCTGGATCATCACCCGCGACGACTACCTGAGTACGAGTTCGGCGCCCTCGGCGAATATCGAATACTTCGGTTTCGGCTGCACCAGCCAGAAGTGCATCGGCATCGCCTATGTCCTGCTGCCGGATCGCTGGAACATCTACCTCGCCACGCCGAAATCCGTCGCGGAGCAGATGTATCGGTTCGCCGACGAACTGCGGACCGCGGTGTCCGAACTGGAGGAACTGCTCGCTTCGGCCTGATCGGAGGGCATTGCTAGCCTCGTTCCCGTGGTCGACTCGGTGATGCCGCAGTTCGCTTGGCGCCAGGTGACACCGGCGGATTTCGCGCTGCTGGGGCATTGGCTGGCGCAACCACATGTGCGGCGGTGGTGGCATCACGACTTCGACGCCGCCTCGGTCGAGCGTGACTTCGGCCCGACCGCGCGGGGTGAGGTGGCTGCCGAGGATCTGCTCGTCAGCGCCGACGGTGAACCCGTCGGCCTGGTGCAGCGGATCCGCTGGGCGGACTGGCCCGAGTACGTGGAGCAGATGCGGCCGATTCTCGACGTGCCCGGCGAGGCCGTGTCGCTGGACTATTTGATCGGCGAGCCGGGGCGGGTGGGCCGCGGCCTGGGGTCGGCGATGCTGCGCGCGGTCGTCGCGGCGAGTTGGGGCGACTATCCGCGCGCCGACTGCATCGTCATCCCCGTCGCGGCGGCCAACCGCGCGTCCTGGCGGGCGCTGGAAAAGGCCGGTCTGCGCCGAATCGCGGCAG
This sequence comes from Nocardia kruczakiae NBRC 101016, assembly GCF_001612965.1. Taxonomy (GTDB): domain Bacteria; phylum Actinomycetota; class Actinomycetes; order Mycobacteriales; family Mycobacteriaceae; genus Nocardia; species Nocardia kruczakiae. The sequence continues at coordinate 49,704 of NZ_BDBL01000022.1, read as the reverse complement.
GGGAGCTGCCGCCGGACAACCCGATCGACGACGGCTGGCATTACATCTATCGCATCGATCGTCCCCGCGAGGCCCCGGCGGCATCGGCGCCCTCCGAACGGTGACCGCGCGCACACCCGCGGCAACCGCGGGCCTGCGCCGATAACCGATTGCGGGACATATGCGGTCGTCTGAAAGAATGGCCTCCCGTGAAGACTTTCGAAACCCTGTTCGCCGAGCTGCAGGATCGTGCGGCCAACCGTCCGGAAGGTTCCGCAACCGTGGCGGCATTGGACGCCGGGGTCCATGCGCAGGGCAAGAAGGTGATCGAAGAGGCCGGTGAGGTGTGGATCGCCGCCGAACACGAGACCGACGAACAGCTGGCCGAAGAGATCTCCCAGCTCCTGTACTGGGTGCAGGTGCTGATGGTGGGCCGCGGTCTGCGGCTCGAGGACGTGTATCGACATCTGTGACGGGTGAGACCCGGGCCACGACGGCTACCGGGCGAAACGGTTCGACCGCTCCCTGACACATCTGTCCGCATTCCGTCCCGAAAGGACACCCTCATGCTTCGCGTCGCAGTCCCCAACAAAGGCGCCCTGTCCGAATCGGCCGTCGAGATTCTCACCGAGGCCGGTTACCGCAAACGCAGCGATTCGCGCGACCTGTCGGTGATCGACAACGCCAACCAGGTCGAATTCTTCTTCCTCCGCCCGAAGGACATCGCGATCTACGTCGGGTCGGGACGCCTCGACCTCGGCATCACCGGCCGTGATCTGGCCCTGGATTCCGGCGCCCCGGTGCAGGAGCGCCTCGGCCTCGGTTTCGGCCGCTCCACCTTCCGCTACGCCGCCCCCGCCGGGCGCGAATGGAAGGTCGAGGACCTCTACGACAAGCGGATCGCCACGAGCTACCCGAATCTGGTGTTGCGGGATCTGCAGCGCCGGGGCATCGAGGCCGAGGTGATCCGGCTCGACGGCGCGGTGGAGATCTCCATCCAGCTCGGCGTCGCCGATGCCATCGCCGACGTGGTGGGCTCGGGCCGCACCCTGCGCCAGCACGATCTGGTCGCCTTCGGCGATTCGCTGTGCGATTCCGAGGCCGTGCTGATCGAGGCCACCGGTTCCGATCACAGCGACAAGGCCCGCAACCAGCTCATCGCCCGGGTGCAGGGCGTGGTCTTCGCCCAGCAGTACCTGATGCTGGACTACGACTGCCCGAAAGATCTGCTGGACCGCGCCGCCGCGATCACGCCCGGGCTGGAGTCGCCGACCGTGTCCCCGCTGACCGATCCCGACTGGGTCGCCGTGCGCGCGCTGGTGCCACGCAATCAGGGCAACGGCGTGATGGATCAGCTCGCCGAACTCGGCGCCAAGGCGATCCTGGCCACCGATATCCGTTCCTGCCGCGCCTTCTGACGTCGACGGACGGCGCCCCGGTCACGGGTGCGGCACCGTCGCGGCGGCATCGTCCGGCCACCCCGGATACGGCGGCGGAGTACCGCCGTAGGCCGGGCACAGCGAGCGGTACTCGCAGAATTTGCAGCTCCACCCGGGCCGCGGCGGGAAATCTCCGTCGCGGCCGGCGGTGGTGATCGCCGCCCACAGGGCCGACACGATGCGCTCGAACCGGACGAGTTCGTCCGCGTCCGGCGCATAGGTCAGGATCTGCCCGTCGCGCAGGTACAGCAGCCGCAGCTGCGCCGGGGCCACTCCACGGGTGCGGTACACGATCAGGGCGTAGAACTTCAGCTGGAACAGCGCCTTCTGCTCGGCATCGGGCGCGGGAGCGCGGCCGGTCTTGTAGTCGACGACCCGCAACCGGCCGTCCGGCGCGATATCGATGCGGTCGACGTAACCGCGCAGCGGCGACCCGTCGGCCAGCCGGACCTCCACCAGCGATTCGCAGGATTCCGGGTCGAATCCGGTGGGGTTCTCGAGGTGGTAGTAGTCGCGGACCAGGCGGCTCACCTCGTCGAGAAACGGTGGGAGACCGCCTTGTTCGAGCACCACCTCGATCTCGGGGCGATCTGCCAGCAAACGGTGCCAGGCCGGCTCCACCAGCGCCGCGGCCCGCTCCGGAACGCGTTCACCACTGGGTAGCCCGTACAGCGATTCCAGGACCGCGTGCACCACCGTTCCACGGACGGCGTCGCGGCCGGGAGTTTCCGGAATGCGGTCGATCGCGCGTAATCGGTATTTGAGCGGACATTGTTTGAAATCGATTGCCCGCGAGGGCGACAACGCCGGTCCGCGGGAAACGGCCGGTAATTCGGGCGGGGTCGCCGTCGGTGGTGCGGACATACCTGGCAGGCTATCGGCGGGTACCGACACATTCCGCGGCGCGTTACCGCCGCCGGAAATGACGCACAGGAGAACGGAGATTCATGACGGCCAGACGGACCGGTCCATTCGCCACGGGGGACCGGGTGCAGCTGACCGATGCCAAGGGCAGGCAACACACCGTCGTCCTGGAGCCGGGCAAGGAGTTCCACACCCACAAGGGACCGATCCGCCACGACGAGCTGATCGGCGCCGACGAGGGCAGTGTGGTCCAATCCGCCAACGGCACACCGTATCTCGCGCTGCGGCCGCTGCTGGTCGACTACGTGCTGTCGATGCCGCGGGGTGCGGCCGTCATCTATCCCAAGGACGCCGCGCAGATCGTGCACGAGGGTGACGTGTTCCCCGGCGCGCGGGTGCTCGAGGCCGGCGCCGGATCGGGTGCGCTGACCTGCTCGCTGCTGCGCGCGGTCGGGCCGAACGGCAGTGTCCGCTCCTACGAGATCCGCGAGGACCACGCCGAGCACGCCGTCCGCAACGTCGAGCGATTCTTCGGCGAACGGCCGGACAACTGGACGCTGACCCTCGGCGACGTCGCCGACTACGACGGCGAGCAGGTCGACCGGGTGGTTCTGGACATGCTCAAACCGTGGGACGCGCTGCCGGCCGTGTCGCGCGCGCTGATCCCCGGCGGGGTCCTGATCGTCTACGTCGCCACCGTCACGCAGCTGTCGGAGGTCGTGGAGGCGCTGCGCCAGCAACAGTGCTGGACCGAGCCTCGGTCGTGGGAGTCGCTGGTGCGGCCGTGGCACGTGGTCGGCCTGGCGGTGCGGCCCGAGCACCGCATGCAGGGGCATACGGCCTTCCTGGTGAGCGCCCGGCGCCTCGCCGACGGCGTGGTGGCACCCAAACCGCAGCGGCGCCCCTCCAAGGGCTGAGCGGGCGACTGAGGCCCTCGTTTCCTCTGCTGGCTGTCCTCGGCTCGATCGGCGTCCCCGGCCGACGATGCGGCCCCGGTTCGCGCCTGGCGAAACCGGGGCCGGTGTCATGGCCCGATCAGGGCTGGCAGGGCGCCATACCCATGGCCAGGATCTGACATGCGGAGGCATCCGAGAGCTGCCAGCCGGCGGCCGAGTGCTGCCACGTCATCGGCATCGGGCCCGCCGGGCCGTGCGGCGAGGTGATGGTGACCTGGCCGGTGGCCTGGTCGCCCTCGGTCTTGATGTCGGCGACGGTGAAGGTGATGGTGCCGTAGTTGGCCAGCCCCTTGGTCATGGTGTCGATGTTGGCGGCGCGCTTATCCCCTCCGACCACCAGCTTTTCCTTCTCGGCGGTCGGCTTGGCCGGATCCACGAAACCGTTCAGGGTGGCCTGCAGTTCCTCCGCGGTGGGAGCGGGCGCGGCGGTGGCGCTCGTCGCGGCGGCCGATGCCGAGGTGGCCGTGGTGGCGCTCGTCGGCGTGGAGTCCTGGGAATTGTCGGACCCGCATGCTGTCATAGCGGTAACGGCGAGCGCGGCGAACGCGGTAGCCGTAGCAAGACGCAACCGGCGCGAACCGGAAACACCGGCGGTCCGCGTGGCGTTGCTCCCGGTGCGGGTACTGCCACCGAAGGGAGTAGCGCTGTGGCGGGTAGGAAGGAGCATCGACTAGACCTTTCGGTTCGGTCCGGCGAAATCGCTCGCCGAATGCAGGTTAGGGCAGGCTAACATGGTTGCCCGGGCCGGTAGACCGCAGCTGAGATGTGATCACGACGAAACCATGTCGGAAAGCGAGAACGGTTCGCGCCCGGTAGCGTTGATAGACCGGGACTGGGAGGAGCAGCATCATGAGCCCCATCGAGAATTCGGATTCGGCGGCCTGGAGAGAACTCGAGGTGGTACGCGCCGAGGCGGCTGCACTCCGTAGGCAACTCGCCGACTCGCCGGATCGTTCAAGGGAATTGGAAGCTCGTATCGATTCGCTGACGATTCGCAACACCAAACTGATGGACACCCTCAAGGAGGCTCGTCAGCAGTTGGTGGCGCTGCGTGAGGAGGTCGATCGGCTGGGCCAGCCGCCCAGCGGCTACGGCGTGCTGATCGGTGTGTACGAGGATCAGACGGTCGACGTGTTCACTTCCGGACGCAAGATGCGCCTGACGTGCTCGCCGAACATCGACACCTCGGAACTGCACTACGGACAGACCGTGCGCCTGAACGAGGCGCTCACGGTCGTCGAGGCCGGCACCTTCGACCGGACCGGTGAGATCGGCACCCTGCGCGAGGTCCTCGACGACGGCCGCCGCGCCCTGGTCGTGGGCCACGCCGACGAAGAACGCGTGGTCTGGCTGTCGGGCCCGCTGTCGGCACTGGTCGACGCGGACGACGTCGAAGATCCCAACGCGCCCGTGCGGCGGTTGCGCCCGGGTGATTCGCTGCTCGTCGACACCAAGGCCGGATTCGCCTTCGAGCGCATCCCCAAGGCCGAGGTCGAGGATCTGGTGCTCGAAGAGGTGCCCGATGTCGGTTACGAGGACATCGGTGGCCTGGGCCGTCAGATCGAGCAGATCCGCGACGCGGTGGAGCTGCCGTTCCTGCACAAGGACCTGTTCCGTGAATACGCGCTGCGCCCGCCCAAGGGTGTGCTGCTCTACGGTCCGCCCGGCTGCGGTAAGACGCTGATCGCCAAGGCGGTCGCCAACTCGCTGGCGAAGAAGATCGCCGAGGCGCGCGGTGAGGACGCCAAGGAGGCCAAGTCCTTCTTCCTCAACATCAAGGGTCCCGAGCTGCTGAACAAGTTCGTGGGCGAGACCGAGCGCCACATCCGGATCATCTTCCAGCGGGCTCGGGAGAAGGCCTCCGAAGGCACCCCGGTGATCGTGTTCTTCGACGAGATGGACTCGATCTTCCGCACCCGCGGTTCGGGCGTGTCCTCGGATGTGGAGACCACGGTCGTGCCACAGCTGCTGTCGGAGATCGACGGTGTGGAGGGCCTGGAGAACGTCATCGTGATCGGTGCGTCCAACCGCGAGGACATGATCGACCCCGCGATCCTGCGGCCCGGCCGCCTGGACGTGAAGATCAAGATCGAGCGTCCGGATGCCGAAGCGGCACAGGACATCTTCTCCAAGTACCTCACCGAGCAGCTGCCGCTGCACGCGGACGACATCGCCGAGTTCGCCGGCGATCGTTCCAAGTGCGTCCAGGCGATGATCGAGCGGGTCGTGGACCGGATGTACGCCGAGAGCGAGGACAACCGGTTCCTCGAGGTCACCTACGCCAACGGTGACAAGGAGGTCCTGTACTTCAAGGACTTCAACTCCGGCGCCATGATCCAGAACATCGTGGACCGTTCCAAGAAGTACGCGATCAAGTCCGTGCTGGAGACCGGTAATCCCGGTCTGCGCATCCAGCACCTGTTCGATTCGATTGTCGACGAGTTCTCCGAGAACGAGGACCTGCCCAACACCACCAATCCTGATGACTGGGCACGTATTTCGGGTAAGAAGGGCGAACGGATCGTCTACATCCGGACGCTGGTTACCGGTAAGAACGCTTCGGCGAGCCGGGCGATCGATACCGAATCCAATACGGGTCAGTACCTCTAGGAGTACCGCACACACACGAAGGCCGCGCCCGCATCGCGAGCGCGGCCTTCGCCGTATCCGGTGTCAGCGCCGGGCAGTGGCCACCGAGTCGAGCACAATATCGGTGGCCGGTGCGCCGTCGCCGGATCCGTCCTTCACGCCGCCCGCGGCGATGTTCTGCAACACGTCCATACCGCCGGTGATCCGGCCGAACGGGGTGTAGTTGGGCGGCAGTTTGCTGTCGGAGTAGACCAGGAAGAACTGGCTTCCGTTGGTGTTGGGGCCGGAGTTGGCCATCGCGACCGTTCCCGCCGGGTAGGTCGCACCGGCGAGGTTCTCGTCGCCGAACCGGTAGCCGGGACCGCCGGTGCCGGTGCCGGTCGGGTCACCGCACTGCAGCACGAAGATGCCCTCGGTGGTCAGGCGGTGGCAGCGGGTGTGGTCGAAGTACTGCTCGCCGGCGAGGAAGGCGAACGAGTTGACCGTATGCGTCGCGCGCGCGGAGTCGAGGGCGACGGTGATGGTTCCGCAGTTCGTTTCCAGCGTCGCGGTGTAACCGGCGTTGGGGTCGATGGTGACCGCGGGTTCGGCCGGCCACTGCTTGCCGTTGGGCTGGGCGTCGCCGGGGGTCATGCAGCCGGGAGCCTGGGTGTGCAGTGGCAGCGGGGCAGCCACCGCAGTCGTGCCGCCGGCCAGCAGCGCGATCGCCGCACCCGCCGCCGCCAGGCCGCTGCGCACCGGCAATCTGCGCGATCTGCGGTCGCGTCGGGCGGAGTGGTCGAGATCGGACTGCGAGTGTGGGAAATCGATATGCACCGGGGCGGGCCTCCGACATTCGTCTCGTGATTCGGTTCGGTCGCCCGGCATCATCGCATGCCCGCTCGCCAGGTGCGGGTGAATGGGACATCCCGCCCCCGCCGCTGCTAACGTCGCGGCCATGCAGGTGGTGTTGCGGCATAATCCGTCGTCCACGGTGGCACGGTGTTTTCTCGCCGGTGGGGAGCCGTTGCGCGCGGAAACCGGTGCGATGGTGGCTCATTCGGCCGGCGTGAGCCTGGCCGCGAAGGCCGAGGGCGGATTCCTGGCGGGGCTGAAGCGTTCCGTGCTCGCCGGTGAGTCGTTCTTCGTGTCCACGTTCACCGCGCCGCCGCAGGGCGGCTGGGTCGATGTCGCGCCGGCGCTGCCCGGTGACATGCTGGCGCTGCCGATCGCGCCGGACCGCCCGTACTTCATCAGCCGCGGTGGTTGGATCGCCAATTCCCATGGCGTGCAGGTGGAAGCGAAATGGGGCGGTTTCGCGAACCTGTTCGGCGGTGAGGGCGGGTTCGGCCTGCGCGCCCAGGGGCAGGGCGAGGTCGTGGTCGGCGTCTTCGGCGCCATCGATGTGATCGATCTGCAGCCGGGTGAGTCGGTGACCATCGACTGCGGCCACGTGGTGGCCTACGACCTCGCGCTGAAATTCGGTATCCGCCGGGCGGTTTCGGGTCGTTCACTGCAATCGATCACGTCGGGCGAGGGGCTGGTGTTCGACTTCACCGGTCCGGGCCGGGTGCTGCTGCAGACCCGCAACCCGGGCGCGTTCGCGGCCTGGGCCGGCGCGGTCACCTCATCCGGTTAGGGCCGATTCCGCGGGTGCAGCAGGTCGCCGATCAGGACTCGGGTGTCGGGCACGAACGGCCAGCCCGGATCGCTCAGATGCTCCCACAGCTGGGTGTCGGTCCACCACCAGCCCGCGGCGATCTCCTCGGCCTGCACGGTGATCGGCCCGTCGGAGCGGATCTCGTAGGCGAACAGGTGACACCGCATCGGGCGGCCCGCCCAGCTGCCGTCCCAGGACGCTTTGGCCAGCGGCCGTGGGTCCGCCGGGGCCGCAACGATTCCCAGCTCCTCGCCGAGCTCGCGCGCCGCCGCGGCGGCGGGATCCTCGCCGGGGGCCAGCACACCGCCGGCCAGGCAGTCGTGCATTCCGGCGAACACCATCTTCGTATCGGTACGCCGATGGACGTAGATGCGCCGCCCGTCCAGCGATCGCACCAGCACGCCGGCGCTGGCATGCCACAATCCTTCGGCATACACCTCGGCGCGTTCGGCACTGCCGGTCTCGTTGCCGTGGCCGTCATAGACGGCGATGACCTCACCCATTCCCGCCACCCTAGGCGGTGGGCGGGGGAGAATGCGCCCACGGTGGCGTATCGGCGGCGGGCGCGGACGATGGTGGTAGGACAACGGCGAGGCGAGGTGATACTCCGTGGTGATCGATCTGAACAGCGATCTCGGGGAGGGGTTCGGTGCGTACACGATGGGCGACGACGAGGCGCTCCTCGACGTCGTGACCAGCGCGAATATCGCCTGTGGCTTCCACGGCGGGGATCCGGTGATCATGCGTCGCACGTGTGACCTGGCGGTCGCGCACGGAGTGCGGATCGGCGCGCACATCTCCTATCGCGACCTCGCCGGATTCGGCCGCCGCGAGATGGCGGTGGCCCCGGACGAGCTGACCGCCGAGTCGATCTATCAGATCGGCGCACTCGACGGCTTCGCCCGGGCGGCCGGCGATCGGGTGCGCTATGTGAAACCCCATGGTGCGCTGTATCACTCGGCGGCGTCCGATCCCGCCGCGGCCGAGGCGGTGGTGGCGGCGCTGGTCACCTTCGGCGAGTTGAGCCTGCTCGGGCCCGCCGATTCGGAGCTTGCTCGCGCGGCGGAGGCGGCCGGAATCCCGTTCTACGCGGAGGGTTTCGCCGACCGCGCCTACACCCCCGAGGGCAGGCTGGTGCCGCGCGGGCGCGCCGGTGCGGTGCTGGCCGCGGAAGCGGCGCTGGGGCAGGCGGTGTCGATCGCCGTGGACGGACATGCCTATACGGTTACCGGCGACTCGGTACCGGTCGTGGTGCGCAGCCTCTGCGTCCACGGGGATTCACCCGATGCCGTCCGGATGGCCCGCTCGATCCGGCAGTCGCTGCTGGACAAGGGCGTCGAACTGCGGAGCTTCACATGAGCGCGGTGACCGTGCGGCCCGCGGGCGACCGCGCGCTGCTCCTCGAACCGGCCGACGCCGCCCAGCTGCCGCTGCTGCTCGACCACCTGCGGCGCACGCCGATCGACGGGGTGGCCGACCTGCTGCCCGCCGCCCGGACCGTCCTGCTCACGCTGTATCCGGGCATCGACCCGGCGGTGATCGAATCACGCGTGTGCGCACTGGATCTCGCACCGGGCGCCGATGCCGACGACGTGGCCGAGGCGGAGACGGTGACCGTTCCGGTGTGCTACGACGGACCCGACCTCGCCGATGCCGCCGAACATCTCGGTGTCACGCCCGGCGAACTGGTCGAGCGGCATACCGGTGCGCAGTGGCGGTGCGCCTTCGTCGGGTTCGCGCCCGGATTCGGCTATCTGCACGCACCCGAGGCGGGACTGTCGGTGCCGCGGCGCCCGCAGGCACGCACCACGGTCCCAGCGGGCTCGGTCGCCCTGGCGGGGGGATACAGCGCCGTCTATCCACGCAGCTCGCCGGGTGGCTGGCAGCTCATCGGCCGCACCGACCTGGTGCTGTGGGATGTGGCGCGGCCGGAACCGGCCCTGCTGCGCGCGGGCACCCGGGTCCGGTTCGTGGCGGTGGATCGGTGAGGGCTCCGGCAGCGCGGATGCGGGTGCTGGAGCCGGGCGCGCTGAGCACCGTGCAGGATCTCGGGCGGCCGGGCTGGTTCCACGCCGGAGTCGGGGTCTCGGGGGCCGTGGACCGCCGGGCGCTGCGGCTGGCCAATCGCCTGGTGGGCAATGCCGAATCGGCGGCGGCCATCGAATGCGTGCTGGGCGGGCTGAGCGTGGAATTCGACGCCCCGGCGATCGTGAGCGTCACCGGCGCCCCGGTACCGATCAGCGTCGGCGTCCGGGCGGAACCCCCGGCTTCGGTGCTGTTCGTCGCGGCCGGGCAGCGGGTGCGGATCGGCATGGCCGAGGCGGGTCTGCGCTGCTATCTGGCGGTGCGCGGTGGGATCGCGGTGGAGCCGGTCCTCGGCTCGCGCAGCCGCGACACCATGGCGGGCCTGGGCCCGGAGCCGTTGCGCCGGGGCGACACCCTGCCGGTTGGTGCCCCGCCACGCGGCTGGCCGACCGTCGAGCTGGCGCCCGTCGCGCCGCTGACCCAGGGGACACTGCGGGTGCGGGCCGGGCTCGGGCCGCGCGCGGACTGGTTCCGCAATCCCGCCGATCTGTTCACCGGCGCCTGGGCGGTCTCCACCGACACCGACCGGATCGGCGTGCGACTGGACCGCCACGGGGACGCCCCGCCGCTGCGCCGGGTCGACGATGCCGAATTACCCACCGAGGGAATGGCTTTGGGGGCGATTCAGGTGCCTCCCGCTGGGCGCCCGGTGGTTCTGCTGGCCGACCGGCCGATCACCGGGGGCTATCCCGTGGTGGGCACGGTGATCGACGCCGATGTGGATCTGCTCGGTCAGGCCCGGCCCGGTCAGTTGATCGAATTCCGTTCCTGGCAGCCCTGATCCGCCGCGAGGAGGGGGCGGCATACCTCTCGAGGTGGACAGCGGATCGGTCTGCGGGGCGACTCCCCGGCCGCCGGAAACCGATACGTTCGCAGACGTTCCCGAAACCGCTCCAGGAGTGTGCCGGTGACCGATGTATACGAGTCCGACGCCGGAGCGCGCGGTGCGATCGACTCTGCTGAAGCGCGCGGTGCGACCGAATCGGCCGCGTTTGCGCCGGTAGCGTGGCCGGTGGTCGCGCCGATCGCCGCCGTCGGCGGCGCGGCGCTGCTGTTCGCGGCCTCGAAGTATGGATATTTCGGCGACGAACTCTACTTCCTCGCCGCCGGCCGCCGATTGAGCTGGGGTTACGCCGATCAGGGCCCGATGCTGCCGCTGCTGGCGCGGATCATGGACACGCTCGTCCCCGGCTCCTATCCGGCGTTGCGCATCCCCGCGGTGCTGATCACGGTCGCGGCGATCGTGCTGTGCGCCCTGATCGCCCGCGAATTGGGCGGCGACCGCGACGCGCAGGCGCTGGCCGCGCTGGCCTACGCGTGCTCGCCGTTCCTGCTGCTGCAGGGCTCGATGCTGACCACCAATACCGTCGATACCGCGCTGTGGGTGCTGATCACCTGGCTGGTGGTGCGGTGGGTGCGGACCCGCCGCGACGCCCTGCTGCTGATCGCCGGCCTCGTGACGGCGGTGGATCTCCAGGTCAAATGGCTGATTCCTTTCTTCTGGGTCGCGCTGGCCGTGAGCTGCGCGCTCTTCGGCCCGCGCGAGTTGCTGCGCCGTCCGTTGCTGTGGGCCGGTGCCGGCCTCACTGTGCTGTCGGCGGTGCCGCAGCTGATCTGGCAGCTGCGCCACGGCTGGCCGCAACTGGCGATGGGCGCCGAGATCGCCTCCGAACAGGCGATCATCGGCGGTCGCCTGCTGTTCGTGCCGATCTCGCTGATCCTGGTGGGCGTTCTCGGCGTGCCGGTCCTGCTGGGCGGGCTGTGGGCGTTGCTGCGCTGGAAACCGTTGCGGCCGTATCGTTTTCTGGGCGCCACTCTGATCGTGGTCGACCTCGTCTTCCTGATCACCGGCGGCCGGGTCTACTACCCCGCCGGGATGTACGGGGTGGTGCTGGCGGCCGGCGCCGTCGCGTCGGTGCACTGGATGCGGTCGCGGGCGGCGGTCGGTCGCCGGATCGCGGGTGTGGCGACCCTGGTGGTCGCGGTTGCGGCGGTGGCCACCATCGTGACGTCGCTGCCCTGGCGTCCGGCCGGGGCGATCGAACCACCCCGAGACGATGTCTCGGCGGCGATCGCGATCGGCACCTACGGGCAATTCGGCTGGCCGGAACTCACCGCGGCGGTGACGACGGCCTATCGCGGGCTGCCCGCCCCCCGCCGCGACCGCGCCGTCGTCGTCACCGACACCTACTGGCAGGGGAGCGCCCTCGACCACCTCGGCCGCGCGGACCTGCCGCCCATCTACAGCCCCAGCCGTGGCTTCGGGTATTTCGGCGCCCCGCCCGACAGCGCCGAGACCGCGCTGATCGTCGGTGGCGACGAGGCGGACCTGCGCGGCCGGTGCACCTCGCTCAACCCGGTCGGCAGGGTCGACACCCGGCTCGGCTTCGTCGGCAACACCCGCGATGTCACCATCTACGACTGCACCGGCCCGAAGCAGCCGTGGTCGCGGATGTGGCCGGACTGGATGCACCTGTGATGCCGGTGCGTGACCTCACCGCGCGTGGACCGGGGCCGGTGCGGAACCGAACCATCGGGTGAGCGCGCCGTGCAGACCGTCGGCATTCGCGTCGTCGGTGGCCCATGCGACGTACCCGTCGGGGCGGAGCAGAATCGCCGCCGGCATGTTCGCGGTGTCGGGTCCTGTCGCAGTGCCGACGAGTGGCCTCGGATCGGTGAGAGTGACCGTGCCGGAGACGATCTCGACACGCGAACGCCACCGTGCCGCTGCCGCGGCCGCCGCGCCCGTGCCGTCGATCAGCAGCGGCCGCGCGGTGTGCAGCAGGTCGGCGATCCGCACACGAGTGCGATCGGTGGTGACGGTGTAATCGGGGACCAGCCGCCCGGACAGGTGATGGTCGTCGCCGACGTCGTAACGGATGTCGGACCCGGCCAGTAGCTGGGCGAGGTGGGCAGCGACCACCGGGATCCGCACCAGTTCCGCGACGAGGTCGCGCAATCCGGTGACTTCGGGCCCCGGTGCCATCAACGCGCTCTGCGCCAGGCTGTGCATCATCACTCGCTCGGCCACCGGGTAGCGTTCGCTCTCGTAGGTGTCCAGCAGTTCTGCCGGAGCCCAGCCGTTGACCTCCGCTGCCAGTTTCCAGCCCAGGTTGACCGCATCCTGCAAGCCGAGATTCAGTCCGGGGCCGCCCATCGCGGAGTGTACGTGCGCGGAGTCTCCGAGCAACAGCACCCGGCCGTCGCGATAGCGTTCCGCCAACCGGGTGTTCTGACCGACGGTGCGGCGCAACGCATGTGGGCCGGTGCCGGTCGGAGGTTCGATCGGCACCTCGGCTCCGAGTACCCGCTCGACACTCTCCCGCAGCTCCGCGAAGGTCATCGGTTGATCCTCGGCCGGAACACGGTCGGTGCCGTATTCGCTGACTCCGATGATCGGCCGACCGGGCGTCAGCTCGGCGAAGATGAACATGCCGTTGTCGACACGGTTGTGGCCGAAGTGGAACCGCCCCGCGCCGGGGATCTCGAGACCGGCCTCGGGGGTTCGCAGCCGGTCCGGGACGGTGGCATGACCGAACCGGGTTATGCGGTCGGCCACCGTGTAACCGGGGAAGTCGATCCCGACCAGCTTGCGCACGGCACTCTTGCCGCCGTCCGCGGCGACCAGATACCGGGTCTGGATGCGATAGTCGCCGTCGGGACCGTCCACGGTCGCGACCACATGGTCGCCGTGGGCTTCGAGATCGCGCAGATCGTGTCCCCAGCGCACCGTCACGCCCAGCTCCCGCGCGCGGGCGGCGAGCAGGGCCACCAGTCGCGGCTGCGGAATCGGCAAGCCGTACAGCGGGTTGTTCGCGAGTTCCGTCAGGTCCAGCGGCAGCCCACTGAACGAATAGCCCGGCAGCGGTGGTGGGATCGCGGGAGCGTCGTCACCGGCGGCGGGGCGGTACAAGCCGCGCATGTCCAAGAGCCGCACCACCTGCCCGACGAGGCCGTTGGCCTTGGGTTCGGTACTGGGGGCGGGCAGCTTCTCCAGGACGAACGCCGTGACGCCGCCGAGTGCGAGTTCGCAGGCCAGCATCAGCCCGTTCGGTCCGGCGCCGGAAATCAGGACATCACACATGTTTTCGGACATGACAAATCAGACCCCTTGTCGGATAAGCGGTTTCGAGAGGAAGAGGGAGAGTTCAGCTGGGTTCGGGCAAGCCGGCGGCGACCAGTTCCAATGCCTGCCGCGTCAGCGCGGTGATCGAGACAGGAGGGTCGTACCGGGGGTAGACCTCGATCGCCGCAACCAGTGCGCCGAGCACGGCTTCGGCGACCAGTCGTGGATAGAGCGTGCCCGGATCGGTGCCGGTGCGTTCGGCGACCGCCTCGGTGAAGGCGTCGGTGGTGGTGCGGGTCAGTGCTGCCTGCGCTTCGGGGCTGGCGACGAGCTTGCGGATCTCTGCCAGCCCGTCGCGCGGTGGGGGGTCGGCGTCGAGACCGTCGACTCGCAACGGCTCGAGCATCGCCTCGGTGATCGCGGCCCACAGTGGCTCACCGGCCGGCCGGTCCCGCAGCAGTTCGATCCCTCGGCGGGTCCGGTCGATCTGCCGGTACGCCAGCGCCTCTTGCCTTGTGGGCAAGACGGCTCGTCATTCGTGATCCGTCGAGCGCGCTAGTGTTTTCGCTATGACATCCGGACAGACCCAGATCTGGCACAATCCCCGCTGCTCCAAGAGCCGCGCGGCCAAAACCGCGCTGGACGAGGCCGGGGTGGACTACATCGAGCGGCAGTATCTCGACGACCCGCCGACCGCCGATGATCTTCGGGAGGTGCTGGCACAGCTGGGGCTGGAGCCCTGGGACATCACCCGCACCGGTGAACCGGAGGCGAAGGAACTCGGTATGGCGGGCTGGTCGCGGACCGAGGCCGATCGCGATCAATGGATCGAGACACTGGCGAGCAACCCGAAGTTGATTCAGCGTCCGATCGTGGTCACACCGGACGGCCGGGCCGTGGTCGCGCGGGACGAACAGTCGCTGAAGTCGGTGCTGTAACCCGTCACCCGGTGCGCGGCCGGAGTCCGAGTCCGGCTGCGCGGCAACCACTTCGGTGTGCGGCGGCATTACCCGACGGGTAATCGACCCGGCGCCCGCACTCCGACATGCTCGTCATATGAGCGAAAACGAAACCACCAGCACCTACGCCGCCGTCGCCCAGCGCTACATCGACACCTGGAACGAAACCGACGCCCCGGCCCGGCGCAAACTTCTCGACGAGCTGTACCGGCCCGACGCCACCTACACCGATCCGCTCGCGGCCGTCGCCGGAATCGCCGCGATCGACGAGATGATCGCCGGCGTCCGGGAACAGTTCGCCGGTATGCGATTCGGCCTCGGGCCGGTCGACGGACACCACGACCAGCTGCGGTTCACCTGGACGCTGGGGACTCCCGGCGCCGAGCCGCTGATCGTGGGCTTCGATGTGGTCGTTCTCGACGGTGATCGCATCGCCCGTGTGCACGGATTCCTGGACAAGATTCCGGGCTGACCGTCCGGGTCTCAGTGAATGCCGTTGTCCGCCAGAGGAATGGCGGCCGCCCGATTCCGGCGATCCGCAGATTCCCCCACGGGTCGCGCTCCTGCAGCCGGCCCGCGGCGGGCTCGCCGCCCGCTATCCGCAGCGACACCACACCCCGTCCGGGATCGGGCAGCAGGTCCGTCTCCGTCGCGGTGAGACGGCCGTACCAGTGGTAGTAACCGTCGATCGGGTCCGGATGTCCGTTCAGCGCGACCGTCACCGCCAGTTCGGCGCCTGGGGCGTCGAGTACCGCGGGACCGGCGTACTCGTAGGCGGGCGCCCGATCGGCGGCGACGGTCGTGTCGAAGTGACGGTGATCCGGTCGCGGCAGCCGCCCGCCGAGGCGGGGATTCGCGGCCCAGCGACGTGCCGATTCGTGCTGCACGGCACGTCGCAGCTGGATTCGGGTATCGCCGGTTCGGCACATCGCCGCGACGCAGCGCGCCGCGTATTCCGCGCGGGCGTGCACCGGAAAATGCGGCCAGTTCGCGCTCGCGGGGGAGTGCGTCCAGAACAGGTTGGGCATCTCGTGCGTCGCCGTGCCGAGATGGGCCACCCGGCCACCGGCCAGCAGGGTGTGCAGGTCGGCGCCGATCCCGGTGATGCGGCGGGGGTCGAGGTCGGCATCGGCCAAGACCACCACCGAGGCCGTGGTCGTGCCGTCGTCCGAGCGCAGCCGCCAGAGGTCGTGTACGCCGTCGAATTCCATGGCGTGCACGGCTGCTGGTGGCCGATCGGACGCGAGCGAGGTCGAGCCCAGGACGGTGACATCGCGGATTCCGTTGCGCCGCAGAGTCGCAACGACCATCGGCGCGCTGGGCCGGGCCGCGACGACGGCCACGCCGCCCGGGAGGTGCCGGACCGGCCTCATGCGAGCAACCCCCGCCGCCGCCACAGCCGCTTGCCGATCGGGCCGAGCAGGCCGTTCTCGTCCAGGAAGGCGCCGAGATCGGTGGCTCCGGCGGCGAGCATTCGATGCGCGTGCGGATTGGCCAGCGCCGCGCGCATGGCCGCGCGCCCGTCCAATCCGGCGCGAATGTACATGTGGCGGTTGGTGATCAGCCGGACGAACAGCGGAGCGGCGACCGCGACACAGATCCGCACGTAGGTCCGTTCCGCACGCGACATCGCCGGAACGCGGCGGGCGAGAGCGTCACGGGCGAAGCCGATGTGGCGCGCCTCCTCGGTGACGTGCACGCGGAACGTGCGCGCCACCACCGGCTGCAACTGCGGATCGTCGATCGTGCGGCGTTGCAGCGCGTCGAAGATCTCCTCACCCACGAGTGCTCCCACCCACACCATCGGTCCGTGCAGAAGTAGTTGCAACGACGAGATCGCCAGCCGGGCAGGGGCTTTGGGCCAGTAGGGCCGGGCGTCGATGCGGTCGATCAGCTTGCCGAACATGGTCATATGGCGGCATTCGTCGCCCATTTCGGTCAGCGTGTAGTGCGAGCGGTGCGAGGTGGGGTCGCCGTTCATCAACTCCCGCAACAACAATCGGTTGAGAAGGTTCTCGAACCAGATCCCCACCGACAGGATGTTGGCGAGTTCCTGCCGCGACAGCTCGCGCCGCTGCTCGGGTGACATCGCGTCCCACAGGTCGGTGCCGTAGAGGGAGATCACCTCCGGCGGCAGGAAGAACTTGTCCGGATCCAGCGGGGCGTCCCAGTCCAGATCGACCACCGGATCGTAGGACTTGCGGACCGAACCGAGCAGCAGACGCTGCGCGAAGGTATCCCGCGGGAGCAGGGTGGCGTCGTTGCCCATTGCTGCGCTCCAAACGAATCGAATTACCGAGACAGGCTGTAACACCAAGGTTGGTGAGACGGGGTGTATCAGTCAATACCGCATGAGTATCGTTGACATGTGAGTGAAACCGGTGGACAACGGCCCCCGCGGCGTGCGGAACGGTCCGCGGCGGCCGGTGTGGACGGTCGCAGTACCCGCTGGAACGGGCACAAACAGCGGCGGCGTGCCGAGGTGATCGAGGCCGCGGTCGCGGTGATCGAGGAGAACGGCGCCGAGGTGTCGGTCCAGCAGATCGCCGACCGGCTCGGCCTGCCGCGTCCGGTGGTGTACCGCCATTTCGACGGGCGGACCGATCTGGACGAGCAGATTCGCGGCCGCATCCTGGAATCGCTGCTGACCCAACTACTTCCGACGCTACGGGCGGACGGAACCGTCAAGGATGCGGTGCGCGGCGCGGTCGGCACCTACGTCGGCTGGGTGGACTCGCATCCGCAACTGCACCGATTCCTTGCGGCGAGTGCCCCGCAAGGGGATTCGTCGCTCGCGCTGGCCGGGGCGCGCGACCGCATCGGCGCCCGGCTCGCGGATCTGTTCGCCACCGCCGCCGCGCGCGTCGGTATCGATCCCGTGCGGGCCCGGCCGATGGCCTTCGGGATCGTCGGCTTCGTCGACGGGGTGGTCAACAGCTGGCGCGCCGACACCGCCTCGGCGCTGGGGTCGGAGCAGATCGAGGCGATCGTGACCGAATCGGTGCTCGGGCTGCTGGAGAGCAATGCACGCAGTCTGGGGGTGCCGCTGGACCGCGACGCCACCGTCGCCGACCTGGTGGCACGGTCCGAGGCAGCGGCCCCGGACCCGCTGGCGGTCAACTGAATTCGCGACACCGCGCGGCGCGGTGACCGGCCACCGCACCCGGGCGGCCCCGGGGATCGAACGCGTCGCCTAGGCTCGACCCATGCAGCGCATCATCGGAATCGAGGTCGAGTACGGCATCTCGACACCGACGGAACCCTCGGCGAACCCGATTCTCACGTCCACCCAGGCGGTGCTGGCCTACGCGGCGGCCGAGGGCGTACCCCGGGCCAAGCGCACCCGCTGGGACTACGAGGTGGAGTCGCCGCTGCGCGATGCCCGCGGCTTCGACCTGGGCCGGCTCAACGGGCCGGCGCCGGTGATCGACGCCGACGAGGTCGGCGCGGCGAACATGATTCTCACCAACGGCGCCCGCCTCTACGTCGACCACGCGCACCCCGAATATTCGGCGCCCGAGGTCGTGGACCCGCTGGACGCGGTGATCTGGGACAAGGCGGGTGAGCGGGTCATGGAGGCGGCCGCGCGCTACGCCTCCAGCGTGCCGGGTGCGCCGCGCATGCAGCTCTACAAGAACAACGTCGACGGTAAGGGCGCCTCCTACGGCACCCACGAGAACTATCTGATGAACCGCGATACGCCGTTCAACCAGATCATCGTCGGCCTGACGCCGTTCTTCGTCTCCCGCCAGGTCGTCACCGGATCGGGCCGCGTCGGCATCGGGCAGTCCGGCGACCACGCCGGATTCCAGCTGTCGCAGCGCTCGGACTACATCGAGGTCGAGGTGGGCCTCGAGACCACCCTCAAACGCGGCATCATCAACACCCGCGACGAACCGCACGCCGACGCCGACAAGTACCGGCGGCTGCACGTGATCATCGGCGACGCGAACCTGGCGGAATGGTCGACCTACCTCAAGGTCGGCACCACCGCGCTGGTACTGGATCTGATCGAGGCCGGCGAGGATCTGTCGGATCTGCAGCTGGCGCGTCCGGTCACCGCCGTGCACACCATCAGCCACGATCCCAGCCTGCGCGCCACCGTCGCGCTGGTCGACGGCCGGGAACTGACCGGCCTTGCGCTGCAACGCATCTACCTCGACCGGGTGGAGAAGTTCCACGACCGCGAGGGCACCGACGACGCCCGCGTCACCGACGTGCTGGAGAAGTGGGCGCATGTACTCGATCTGCTCGAACGCGACCCGATGGACTGCGCGCACCTGCTCGACTGGCCGGCCAAACTGCGCCTGCTCGAGGGTATGCGCAGCCGCGAGGGCCTGGGCTGGGCGGCGCCGAAACTGCATCTGATGGATCTGCAGTATTCCGATGTGCGCCTGGACAAGGGCCTCTACAACCGCTTGGTGGCCCGCGGTTCGATGGAGCGGCTGGTCTCCGAACAGCAGGTCACCGACGCGATGACCAACCCGCCGACCGATACCCGTGCCTACTTCCGGGGCGAGTGCCTGCGCCGCTTCGGCGCCGATATCGCGGCGGCGAGCTGGGATTCGGTGATCTTCGACCTGGGCGGCGACTCGCTGGTCCGCATTCCCACCCTGGAACCGCGCCGCGGGACGAAATCCCACGTCGGCAAGTTGCTCGAGGGCGCGGGAACGGCCGCCGAACTGGTCAAGCAGCTCACCTCCTGACGGGGTGGCCGGGCCGCCGGCGGCGTGCGCGTGCCGGGGTGGCACGGCGTGCTGTGACGTTGCGGCGGGGGCACATTGCGATGTAATCCGGCATGTTGTCACCGTCGCTGGGTAGTGTTGAGGGACGAGCATCGGAGGTTTCCGATGCTCGCCGATGATCAGTACAGAGGAGGTCGGCTGCTATGGCACAAGAGCAGACCAAGCGCGCCGGTGGTGGCGACGAGGACGACGACGCGGCCGGTGTCGAGGCCGCGGGACAGGAGCGCCGCGAAAAGCTGGCCGAGGAGACCGACGACCTGCTCGACGAGATCGACGACGTGCTCGAGGAGAACGCGGAGGACTTCGTGCGTGCCTACGTCCAGAAAGGCGGCCAGTGACATCAGGTGACCCCTTGCGGCTCCACATGGGGTACGCCCTCTCGTCATTCTCCGAATATCTGCGGGAAAACGCGCCGGAACTGTTGCCGGGCAACGGTTTCGGGCGCGCTGCCGGCGGTAACGGCTCGGCCGGGGACCTGGCGCCGCACGGCACCACCATCGTCGCGGTGACCTACCGCGGCGGTGTGCTGATCGCCGGCGACCGCCGGGCCACCCAGGGCAACCTGCTGGCCAGCCGCGATATGGAGAAGGTGTACATCACCGACACCTTCTCCGCGGCCGGTATCGCCGGCACCGCGGGCGTGGCGGTCGAGATGATCCGCTTGTTCGCGGTGGAGCTGGAGTACTACGAGAAGATCGAGGGCGTGCCGCTGACCTTCGACGGTAAGGCCAACAAGCTGTCGAAGATGGTCCGCGACAATCTGCCCGCGGCACTGCAGGGCCTGGCGGTGGTGCCGATCCTGGTCGGTTACGACCTCGAGGCCACCGATCCGCAGCGGGCCGGCCGCATCGTGTCCTACGACGTGGTCGGCGGCCGTAGCGAAGAGCGCTTCGGCTACACCGCCACCGGTTCGGGCTCGATGTTCGCCAAGTCGTCGTTGAAGAAGACCTACAGCCGCGATATGGACGAGGAACGCGCCCTGCGCATCGCCGTCGAATCGCTGCTGGACGCCTCCGACGACGACACCGCCACCGGTGGCCCGGATCTGCAGCGCGGTATCTTCCCGACGGCGATCGTCATCAATGCCGAAGGGGCGCTGGAGGTTTCGGACGAGCGGCTCGAGCGGATCGCGCGCTCGATCGTCGACGAGCGGGTGGCCGAAGAAGGGAGTGCGCGTCCATGACACTGCCGTACTACGCGTCGGCCGAACAGATCATGCGCGACAAGACCGAACTTGCGCGCAAAGGCATCGCCCGGGGACGCAGTGTCGTGGTGCTGGTGTACGACAAGGGTGTGCTGTTCGTCGCCGAGAATCCCTCGGCGACGCTGCACAAGGTGAGCGAGCTCTACGACCGCATCGGATTCGCCGCGGTCGGCAAGTACAACGAGTTCGAAAGCCTGCGTCGTGGTGGGATCCTGCAGGCCGACCTGCGTGGATACCAGTACGACCGGCGGGATGTGACCGGGCGGGCGCTGGCGAACATGTACGCCTCCACCCTGGGCACGATCTTCACCGACCAGCTCAAGCCCTACGAGGTCGAGATCTGCATCGGTGAGGTCGGCTATCCGGAGCAGGCGTCGAATTCGGTCCTGTACCGGATCAACTTCGACGGCTCCATCGTCGACGAGCGCGACTTCGTGGTGATGGGCGGCAACACCGACCCGATCAGCACCGCGCTCAAGGACACCTTCCAGCCTGGCCTGGAATTGCGGGCCGCGATCCGCACCGCCGTGGACGCCCTGCAGAAGGGGTCGCCGGACAACAGCGACAAGGACAAGCGCGGCATCGCGGTGTCCTCGCTGGAGGTGGCGACGCTGGAGCAGGCCCGTCCGCGCCGGGCCTTCCGCCGCATTCCGCACGCCGCACTGGAGACACTGCTCTCCGCCGACGGCGCGGCGAGTGCGGGGGAGGAGAACGCCGAGCCGGAGACCCCCTCCGCCGGAGATCCCTCCAACCCGTAACCGCTGGTAGCGGGCTCGAATCAGCCGCCCGGCCCCATCCTGTGATCGTGCGGATGGGGCCGGGCGGCTGTCGTCTGCGGGGAGTACCCGCCCCACGAACGAGGTGCTGCCGGCGGCGTCGCGGCCGGTAGAGCCCATATTGTTGTGAACCCGTATGCAACCGCTTGCTCGCACAGCCACTTTCGCCGTTCGCTTTGCCGTAATGTCGATGGTGTGCAGCGACGAATTATGGGGATCGAGACCGAGTTCGGGGTGACGTGCACGTTCCACGGTCACCGTCGGTTGAGTCCTGACGAGGTGGCCCGGTATCTGTTCCGCCGGGTGGTGTCCTGGGGCCGTAGTTCGAACGTATTTCTCCGCAACGGAGCGCGGCTCTATCTCGATGTCGGTTCCCATCCGGAGTATGCGACGGCCGAATGTGACTCGCTGGTGCAGCTGGTCACCCACGATCGCGCGGGTGAGCGGGTGCTCGAGGAGTTGCTGATCGATGCCGAGCAGCGCTTGGCCGAGGAGGGGATCGGCGGTGACATCTATCTGTTCAAGAACAACACCGATTCGGCGGGCAACTCCTACGGCTGCCACGAGAACTTCCTCGTGGTGCGGGCCGGCGAGTTCTCCCGGATCTCGGATGTGCTGTTGCCGTTCCTGGTGACCAGGCAGCTGATCTGCGGTGCCGGAAAGATCCTGCAGACGCCGAAGGCGGCCACGTTCTGCCTGTCGCAGCGGGCCGAGCACATCTGGGAAGGGGTGTCGTCGGCGACCACGCGGTCGCGGCCGATCATCAACACCCGCGACGAGCCGCATGCCGATGCGGAGAAGTACCGCCGCCTGCATGTGATCGTCGGCGACTCGAATATGGCCGAATCCACCACCATGCTGAAGGTGGGCACCGCGGCGCTGGTGCTGGAGATGATCGAGGCCGGGGTGTCGTTCCGCGATTTCGCGCTCGACAACCCGATCCGCGCGATTCGCGAGGTCAGCCACGATCTGACCGGCCGGCGACCGGTGCGGCTGGCGGGCGGCCGGCAGGCCAGCGCGCTCGATATCCAGCGCGAGTACTACGCCCGCGCAGTCGAGCATCTGCGCAATCGCGAACGCGATCCGCAGGTGGACGCCGTGGTGGATCTGTGGGGCCGCACGCTCGACGCGGTCGAGGCGCAGGACTTCGCGAAGGTCGACACCGAGATCGACTGGGTGATCAAGCGCAAGCTGTTCCAGCGCTACCAGGATCGGTACTCGATGGAGTTGTCGGATCCGAAGATCGCCCAGCTGGATCTGGCCTATCACGACATCAAGCGCGGTCGTGGAGTGTTCGATCTGCTGCAGCGCAAGGGTCTGGTCAAGCGGATCACCGAGGACGAGGCGGTCGATGCCGCGGTGACGACTCCGCCGCAGACGACGCGGGCCAAACTGCGCGGTGATTTCATCACCGCCGCGCAGGAGGCGGGCCGCGATTTCACCGTCGACTGGGTGCACCTGAAGCTGAACGATCAGGCGCAGCGCACGGTCTTGTGCAAGGACCCGTTCCGGTCCGTGGACGAGCGCGTGGATCGGTTGATCGCCTCGATGTGAGGGCCGACGGCCTCGCGGCGGTTCGCGGGGCCGGTCGATCCGGCTGCCGGCAGCGATATCCCGGCGCGGATCGGTGCGGTGGTGCACCGTCGTTCCGGGAGTCCGATTACTCTGTGTCGGGTGGCGATTTCCAAGGTCGAGCGGCTGATGAATCTGGTGATCGCGCTGCTGTCGACCCGGCAGTTCCTGACCGCGGAGCGCATTCGCGACAGCGTTGCCGGCTACGAGGAGTCGGCCAGCGACGAGGCGTTCAGCCGGATGTTCGAGCGCGACAAGAACGAACTGCGGGATCTGGGGATCCCGCTCGAGGTCGGCCCGGTGGGCCGATTCTCGGGGCAGGAGGGCTATCGCATCAATCGCGATGCCTACGAATTGCCCGATATCGACTTGACCAGCGCGGAAGCGGCGGCGGTCGCGGTGGCGGTGCAATTGTGGGAGTCCCCCGAGCTGGCCAGCGCCGCGGAGAGCGCGGTGCTCAAGTTGCGGGCCGCCGGCGTGCACGTCGACGCGGACGCGGCCTCGGCGTCGGTACCCGCGGTTCCGGCACGCACCCGGGGCTCGGAGGCGGCGCTGGGCAAACTGCTGGCGGCCATCGATGCGGGGCGGGCGGTGCGATTCGAACATCGCGTCACCCACAACGCGCCCTACGCCACACGCGATGTGGAGCCCTGGGGTGTGGTGACCCGGCACGGACGGTGGTATCTGGTGGGCCACGACCGCGACCGGGACGCCGTGCGGACCTTCCGGTTGTCGCGGATCGGGGCCGACGTGGAGGTCTACGGTCCCGAGAATGTGGTGCACAAACCGGCGGATGTGGATCTGCGTCAGATCGTGGCGCGGGTGACGGGTGCGGCGCCGGTGACCGGATCGGCGACGGTGTGGGTGGCGCAGGAGCGCGGGCAGGAGATTCGCCGGCTGGGCGTGGTGATCGCCGAGGAGACGGTCGCCGGTCGTCCGGGTTCGGTGGTGGAGGTGCCGGTGCGGTCGCGGGACTGGCTGGCGCGGCTGATCACCGGGCTCGGCCCGGATGCGCTGGTGCTGGCCCCGGAGGATCTGCGGGCCGATGTGATCGCGCGGCTGCGGTCGGTACTGGAACGGACGGAGGTGTCGGCATGAGACGCGCGAGCGGCGCAACGGCTCGGGCGGGGGTGCGGCGATGAGCAGCCGATTGTCGACGCGGCTGTCCCGGTTGCTGAATATGGTTCCGTACTTCCTCGCGAATCCGGGGATCAGTGCGCCCGAGGCGGCCGCGGAACTCGGCGTCAGCACCAAACAGCTGATGAGCGACCTCAATCAGCTCTGGATGTGCGGCCTGCCCGGTTACGGTCCGGGCGATCTGATCGATCTGTCGTTCTCCGAGGAGAGCATCGAGGTCACCTTCTCCGCCGGTATCGACCGTCCGCTGCGGCTGACCTCGATCGAGGCGACGGCACTGCTGGTGGCCCTGCGCTCGATCGCGGATCTGCCGGGCATGGTCGATCCGACCGCCGCCCGGTCGGCGACCGCCAAGATCGAATCCGCCATCTCCGGCGGGGCCGCGCATCGCAGCGAACCCGACACCGCGGAGCCGGTCGAGGCGCCGGCGGTGACCACGGTGCGTTCCGCACTGGCCGGCGGACGAGCGCTGCGGCTGGTGTACTACTCGGCGAGCCGGGATGTGGTGTCCGAACGCGTCGTCGATCCGATCCGAATCGTGCTGGTGGACAACAACTCCTATCTGCAGGCATGGTGCCGGCAGGCCGAGGGGGTGCGGCTGTTCCGCTTCGACCGGATCGAGGAGGCCACCGAACTCGAGGAGCCGGCGAACCCGCCCAGCCACGCCACCGAGGAGTCCGCGGGGCTCGACCTGTTCTCCGACGATCCGGCGGTTGCCTTGGCGCGCTTGCGCATTCGTGGCGACTACGGGTGGGTGCTCGATCAGTATCCGATGCATCCGGTGGTGGTCCACCCCGACGGCAGCGTCGAGGCGACGATGCGGTTCGCCACGCTGGGCTGGATCGCGCGACTGCTGCTCGGCTTCGGTTCCGGTGTCACCGTGCTGGGCCCGCCGGAGCTGGTGAGCGCGGTGCGGGAACGGTCGGCCGCGGCGCTGGCCGCCTACGAGGAGGTCGGCGACCTCGGTTACGACCGGAACATGGTCGAGGAGGTCGGGCCCGCGTGACATTCCGGGTGACGGTGCTCGGCGCCGGAAGTATCGGTCTGTTCGTCGGCGGCAAACTGGCCGCCGCCGGTGCCGAGGTCAGTTTCGTCGGGCGCCCGCGGCTGCTGGACGAGATCGGCGCGCACGGGCTGCGGCTGACCGATCTGGACGGCGGCGACGATCGCGTCGCGGCGAGCGGTTTCCGCACCGAGACCGAACCGGACAGCGCCGCCACCGCCGATCTGGTGCTGGTCACCGTGAAGTCGGCGCAGACCGCCCAGGCCGCGGCGCAACTGCGCAATCGGGTGCGCGCGGACACCGTGGTGGTCAGCCTGCAGAACGGTATCGGCAACGATGCGGCGATCCGGGAGGTGCTGCCCACGGCGGTGGTCTCGGCCGGCATGGTGATGTTCAACGTCGTCCACAGCGGCCCCGGCCATTTCCATCGCGGCACCGACGGCACGGTGGCGGTGGGCGACGATGCGGCGTTGTCTCGATTCGCGCCGCTGTTCGAACGGGCCGGGCTGCCCCTGGACCGACATCAGGATCTGCGCCCGGTGCAGTGGGCCAAACTCCTGCTCAACCTCAACAACGCGATCAACGCGCTGTCGGGCCGGCCGCTGCGCGAGGAACTGGCCACTCGCGACTACCGGCGTTGCCTGGCGCTGGCGCAGGACGAGGCGCTCGCGGCGATGCGGCGCGCCCGGATCCGTCCCGCGCGGCTGACCGTGCTGCCGCCGCGCGTGATGGCCCGCCTGCTGACGGTTCCCGATGCCGTCTTCGAGCGGGTGGCCGGACGGGTGCTCGCGGTGGACCCGATGGCGCGCTCGTCGATGGCCGACGATCTCGCCCTGGGCCGGCGCACCGAAATCGATTGGCTCTGTGGGGAAATCGTCGAGCTGGGCCGGATGGTGGCGGTGCCCACCCCGGTGAACGCACGGCTGGTCGACCTGATCCGGGCCGCGGAGAACGGCGACGAACGCCGCTGGACCGGGCCCGACCTGCTCGCGGAGCTGCGCGCAGCGATCGCCCGCGAGGCGACGCGGCCGGTGCCGAGCTGACCTACGACACCGTCTCGCCGATTCGCGGGTGACGACGCTCGTCGTCGCCGGATCGGGGTCCGGTAGCATCGGACATACCACAGTCTTGGGAGGTTTTCGATGGGTTCATTGAGCCCGACGCACTGGCTCATCATTGCGTTGGTGATCCTGCTGCTGTTCGGCGCCAAGCGGCTGCCCGACGCAGCCCGGGGTCTCGGACGTTCCTTGCGCATCTTCAAGAGCGAGATGAGCGAGATGCAGTCCGAGGGCTCGGCGAACGCGGGTTCTGCGAACACGGGATCGGCGAACGCGTCCGGCCCCGCACAGCAGTCGGCGCCCGCGGCCGAGCTGCCGCCTGCTCAGCCGGTGAATCCGGCGCCGCAGGCCGACAAGGATCGTCACACGGCCTGATCCGGCCCGTCTCGAGGCCGTCGCCCCGGTAACGCCCGCGGGGTGGCGGTGCGATGGCGGTTGGGCGTTTCATCCGGATCCGGCCAGGTGATCAGCGAGGCAGTCACATCCATGCGCATTCCGTTCGACCCCCGCCGTAGCCGGCGCAGGACGAATCCCGACGGCACCATGTCGTTGGTCGAACATCTGCACGAGTTGCGTTCGCGACTGTTGAAGTCGTTGCTGGCGGTGGCGCTGACCACGGTGCTCGGATTCCTCTGGTACTCGCATTCGTTCCTGGGCATCGAGAGCCTGGGCGATCTCCTGCGCGGGCCCTACTGTTCTTTGCCGCCGGAACATCGTGCGCAACTGACCACCGACGGCGCCTGCCGGCTGCTGGCCACCGCCCCGTTCGAGCAGTTCATGCTGCGGTTCAAGGTCGCCTTCACCGCGGGTGTGGTGATGGCGTGCCCGATCTGGCTGTATCAGCTGTGGGCGTTCGTGACGCCCGGCCTCTACGCCAAGGAGCGCAAGTACGCGATCAGCTTCGTCGCCTCCGGTGTGGTGCTGTTCGTCACCGGTGCGGTGCTGGCGTACTGGGTGGTCGCGCACGCGCTGAGTTTCCTGATGGGGATCGGCAGCAATGTGCAGATCACCGCGTTGAGCGGTAGTCAGTACTTCGGGTTCATCATCAAGCTGCTGATCATCTTCGGGGTGAGCTTCGAGACACCGCTGCTGATCATCGGGCTGAACATGGTCGGCGTGCTGACCTACGAGCGGCTCAAGAAATGGCGCCGCGGCATGATCTTCGGGCTGTTCGTCTTCGCCGCGATCGTCACCCCGCAGGATCCCTTCTCGATGCTGGCGCTGGCCGCCGCGCTCACCGTGTTGTTCGAGGTGGCCGTGCAGATCGCCCGGCTCAACGACCGGCGCCGCGCTCGCCGGGGCGACAACTGGGGTGCGCTGTCGGACGACGAGGCCTCCCCGCTGGGCGGACCGGACGATCTGGACGGGGTGAGCCCGGTGGAGCCCGCCCAGCCGGTGACGGCGAGCGGACCGGTCTCGGCCGACCCCGCGCCGAAAACTCCGCGCCCGGTGTCGGACTACTCCGATACCCTCTGAGCGTGGGACAACCGTCGCTGACTGGCGAACTCGCGGCATTCGCCGCCGACCTGAAATTCTCCCTGGACCCGTTCCAACAGCAGGCCTGCGCGGCGCTGGAGAACGGGCACAGTGTGCTGGTGTGCGCGCCGACCGGCGCCGGTAAGACCGTCGTCGGGGAATTCGCCGTGCACCTGGCCCGCGCGGCCGGAGGGAAGTGCTTCTACACCACCCCGATCAAGGCGCTGTCGAATCAGAAGTACTCGGATCTGGTGGACCGCTACGGCCGCGACGCGGTCGGACTGCTGACCGGCGACCAGTCGATCAATCCGGACGCCCGGGTCGTGGTCATGACCACCGAAGTGCTGCGCAACATGCTCTACGCGGGCTCGGACGCGCTGCACGCGCTGTCGTTCGTCGTCATGGACGAGGTGCACTATCTGGCCGACCGGTTCCGCGGTGCGGTGTGGGAAGAGGTCATCCTGCATCTGCCGCCGGAGGTGCGCCTGGTGAGCCTGTCGGCGACGGTCAGCAATGCCGAGGAGTTCGGTGCGTGGATGGAGACGGTGCGCGGCGACACCGCGGTCATCGTCGACGAGACGCGGCCGGTGCCGTTGTGGCAGCACGTCATGGTCGGGCGGCGGCTGTTCGATCTGTTCGATACCAAGTCCAGCGATCAGAAGATCCTCGTCGACGAGGATCTGGTTCGCTACATCAAGCATCGCGAGGCCGCCGACCGGATGAACGGCTGGTCCGGGCCGCGCCACCGCGGTGGTCCCCGTCGTGACTTCCGTCCGCTGCCGCGCCCGGAGATGCTCGCCCGCCTCGACGAGGAAGGGCTGCTGCCGGCGATCACCTTCATCTTCAGCCGGGCAGGCTGCGACGGAGCCCTCGCTCAGTGCCTGCGCTCGCGCCTGGATCTGAGCCGTCCCGACGACGCCGCGGAGATCGAGGCGGTGATCGAGCGCCACACCGGTGATCTGCCGCGCGCCGATCTCGATGTGCTCGGCTACTGGGAATGGCGTGAGGCGCTCTTCCGCGGCCTGGCCGCCCATCACGCCGGCATGCTGCCCGCCTTCCGGCACACCGTGGAGGAATTGTTCGTCCGCGGGCTGGTGCGGGCCGTATTCGCCACGGAGACACTGGCTCTCGGCATCAACATGCCGGCGCGCACGGTGGTGCTGGAGCGGCTGGTGAAGTTCAACGGCGAAACCCATGCCGAGCTGACCCCCGGCGAGTACACGCAGTTGACCGGCCGCGCCGGCCGCCGCGGTATCGACATCGAGGGCCACGCGGTGGTGATGTGGCATCCCGACGTCGACACCAGCGCCGTCGCGGGCTTGGCCTCTACCCGTACCTATCCGTTGCGCAGCTCGTTCCGGCCCGGCTACAACATGTCGATCAACCTGATCGATCGGATGGGCGCCGCGCAGTCGCGGGAACTGCTGGAGCGCTCGTTCGCGCAGTTCCAGGCCGACCGGTCGGTGGTGGGCCTGGTTCGCGGTATCGAGCGCAACGAGGCACAGGTGCGGAAATTGCGCTCGCAGATCGGTGACGACGGCTTCCTCGAATATCTGTCGCTGCGCGAACGGATCAAACAGCGCGAACGGGAACTGGAACGGCAGGGGCGGGCCGACCGCCGCGGGGCTTCGGTCGAGTCGCTGACCTCGCTGCGCCGCGGCGACGTGGTGGCCATTCCGACCGGGCGTCGCCAGGGCCTCGCGGTGATCCTGGAACCGGACGCGAGTCCGGGCGATCCCCGCCCGCTGGTGCTGACCGCCGACACCTGGGCCGGGCGCGTCTCGGCCGCCGACTTCCCGACCCCCGCTCAGCCGCTGGGCCGGATGCGGCTGCCCCGCCACGTGGACCACCGCACCGCGCGAGCGCGCCGCGACCTGGCATCCGCGTTGCGCAGCACCGGAATCGCGGTCCCGGGACGAGGCCGGCGCGGTGGTCGTGCGCGCGCGGCCGACGATCGGGAACTGGCGACGCTGCGGCGGGCGCTGCGCGCCCATCCCGCCCACTCCCGGCCCGACCGGGAGCAGCTGGCCCGGGTGGGGGAGCGCTACAACCGGCTCGAGCGCGAGACCGAGTCGATGCGCCAGAAGGTCGCTGCGACAACGAATTCGCTGGCGCGCACCTTCGATCGGATCGTCGCGCTGCTGAGTGAGCGCGGTTATGTCGACGGCGGGGAGGTCACCGCCGACGGCCGGCGGCTCGCCCGGATCTACACCGAGGCGGATCTCGTTGTGGCCGAATGCCTTCGGCAGGGCCTCTGGCGTGGGCTCGGTGCCGCCGAACTCGCGGGCGTGGTGTCGGTGCTGGTCTTCGAATCGCGGCAGGAGGGCGGCTACCTCGGCCCGGCCGGGCCGACCGAACCGGTGCGGCGCGCGGTCGGCGCCACCATCGGCGTGTGGAGCCAGCTGCGCACCGACGAGGCACGGCACAAGCTGCCGCCGACCCGGGAACCGGATCTGGGCTTCGTCACCGGCATCTACAAATGGGCCCGCGGGGACGGATTGGCCGAATCGTTGCTGGCCAGTGGTGATCAGGGCAGTGCGCTGTCGGCGGGTGACTTCGTGCGCTGGTGCCGGCAGGTGATCGATCTGCTCGACCAGATCCACCAGACCGCCGACGACACCGAAATCGCCGCGACCGCCGCCAAGTCGGTGCGTGCCATCCGGCGTGGCGTTGTGGCGGTGGACGCCGCGTAGCGTGCCCGGCTGTGATTGGATGACTACCGGTACCGACCGTGGTGAGGGCCTGATCACCTCACGCGGGGGGATGTGAGACGACGAGTGCGAGTGGAGGCAGGCACATGAGCGGCCCGTACGGACCGAACGAGACCCCTGGCCCAGGGGAGGGCAACAGCAGCGATCCGACCCAGCAGTGGTCGGGCCAGCCGCAGCCCGGCCAGTCCGGACCGGCGCCGCAGTGGGGTGGCCAGCAGCCGCAGCAGCCCCAGTGGGGACAGCCCGCACCGTCGCAGCAGCAGTGGCAGCCGCAACCGCAGCAGCCGCAGCAGCCGCAGTGGGGTGGTCAGAGTCAGCCGTCCTGGCCGCAGCAGCCGCCGGCGCAGGCGCAGCCGTGGGAACCGACCCAGCAGCAGTGGGGTCAGCCGCCGCAGCCGTCGCAGCAGCAGTGGGCGCAGCAGCAGCCCACTCAGCAGGGTTGGGCGCCGCAGCCCGACCAGTCGCAGCAGCAGTGGGGGATGCAGGAACCGCAGCTGAGCAGCACGCCCGCCAAGAAGTCGAAGAAGGGCCTGCTCTTCGGCGGTATCGGCGTGCTGGTCGTGGTGGTCGTCGCCGTCGTCCTCGCCTTCGTCTTCCTGGGCAGCGACAAACTGGACAACAAGGCCGTGCAGGACGGTGTGCAGAAGGTCCTCAAGGATTCCTACGGCATCGACGACGTCCAGAGCGTCAGCTGCCCCTCGGGGCAGAAGGTCGAGGTCGGTGACACCTTCGACTGCACCCTGAAGGTC
Source organism: Nocardia kruczakiae NBRC 101016 (assembly GCF_001612965.1). GTDB lineage: Bacteria > Actinomycetota > Actinomycetes > Mycobacteriales > Mycobacteriaceae > Nocardia > Nocardia kruczakiae. The sequence continues at coordinate 18,697 of NZ_BDBL01000022.1, read as the reverse complement.
GGCGGCGAGCAGAAGAAGGTCACCGTCAAGATCACCAAGGACGACGGCACCTACGAGGTCGGCCGCCCCAACTGAGTGCCGTGCGCGTGAGACAGACCGACGGCCGTGCGAATGCCATCGTGTTCGACGGCCGCCGGGACCTCACAGTCGCGGAAGCGTTCGGCAGCCAGTACTTTTCGCGACGGTGACGAACAGCGGGCGTCAGGCGTTCGCCGCGAGGGCCGCGGTCAGTCGCTTGACGGGGCTTTCGGCGTTGTAGGCGGTGGCGAGCGCGTGCAGCCCGTCCGGGTCGGCCGGCTCGGCGGGGAGTAGGTCGGGGCCGGACAGTTCGACCTCGGCATCGCGGACGACCCGCACCACGGGCGCTGCCGCCTTCAGATAATCTTCGGCCGCAGCGAGTTTCGCGCGCACGCCGCGCGCCAGATCGGAGGCGGGGTCGGCGACGGCGGCTACCAGCGCCTCGAGCGAGCCGTAGCGCGAGATCAGCGTGGCGGCGGATTTGTCGCCGATGCCGGCTACTCCCGGCAGGCCGTCGGACGCATCGCCGCGCAGCGTCGCCATATCGGCGTAGGCCGGGCCCGCATTCTCTTGCGGCACACCGTATTTGGCGGCCACCTCGGCGGGGCCCCAGAGTTCGGCTTTGGCCAGCCCGCGGCCCACATAGAAGACATGGACCGGGGGAGCGTCGGCGCGCACCACCTGCAGTAGATCGCGATCACCGCTGACCACGATCACCTCGTTGTCGCGTTCGCGGTCGGCGAGGGTGCCGATCACGTCGTCGGCCTCCAGGCCGGCCGCACCGGCGGTCGCGATCCCGGCCGCCGCGAGCATCTCGGCGATCATGTCGACCTGCGGGGTGAGCGTGTCGGGTACTTCCTCGGCGCCGGGCTGGGCGTCGGCGGTGGTGTCGAGCCGGTGGGCCTTGTAGGAGGGCACCAGCTCGACGCGGAAGGCCGGACGCCAGTCGAGATCCAGGCACACCACCAGGCGGCCCGGATGGTGGCGGGTGATCAGCGCGGCGACCATATCGGTGAAGCCGCGCAGTGCGTTCACCGGGCGGCCGTCGGGCGCGGTGATCTTCTCCGGGATGGCATAGAACGCCCGGAACCACAGGCTCGCGCCGTCGAGCAGCAACAGTGGCCGGTCACTCGCACTGGAGGTGAGCATGGCGCAGACGCTACCGGGCCGCACCGACAATCCGGCCACGCCCCTGTCGCGAACGTGGTGATCGTCCGGACCGTGTCCGCAGTGGCGGGTAACGTCGTATCGCATGAGCGCGCATACGGAGTCACGATTCGGTGCCGAGATCTACGGCAAGCGGCTGGAGCGGGCGGCGGAGCTGACGCGCGCGGCGCATCTGGACGCGCTGCTGATCACGCCCGGCCCGGATCTGCGATATCTGCTGGGGTCGGCGGCGCAATCGTTCGAGCGGCTCACCTGCCTGGTCGTCCCGGCCAGCGGCGAAACCCCGTCGGTGGTGGTGCCGAAACTGGAGCTGGCCGCGCTGGACGGCTCGGCCGCCGGTGAGCTCGGATTGCACATGGTGTCGTGGGTGGACGGCGTGGACCCGTACGGGGTCGTGAAATCGACGCTGAACGCGGGCGCGCGGGTCGCGGTCGACGATGCCATGCCCGCCCTGCATCTGCTCCCGATCGCGGACGCGCTGACGGCCCTGCCGGTGTCGGCGACCCCGATCATCCGGGAGTTGCGGATGATCAAGGATGCCGCCGAGATCGACGCACTGCGGCGCGCGGGCGCCGCCATCGATCGCGTGCATGCCCGGATGGGTGAGTGGTTGCAGCCGGGCCGCACCGAGGCCGAGGTCGCCGCCGACATCACCGCCGCGATCGTGGCGGAGGGGCACGACCGGGCCGATTTCGTGATCGTCGGCAGCGGACCCAACGGCGCCAACCCGCACCACAGCCATTCCGACCGGGTCATCGAAGCCGGTGACGTGGTGGTCATCGATATCGGCGGTCCCGTCGAACCCGGATATTTCTCCGATTCCACCCGCACGTACGTGCTGGGCGAGCCCGATCCGGAGATCGCCGAACGCTACGCCGCGCTCGAACGCGCGCAGGCCGCCGCCGTGGCCGCCGTGCGCCCGGGTGTCACCGCCGAATCGGTCGACGCCGCGGCCCGAAACCTGTTGTCCGAGGAGGGTTTCGGCGAGGCGTTCATTCACCGCACCGGCCACGGCATCGGGCTGTCGGTGCACGAGGAGCCCTACATCGTGGCGGGCAACGAGACCGTACTGCGGCCGGGGATGGCGTTCAGCATCGAGCCGGGTATCTACTTCGCCGGCGAATGGGGTGCCCGCATCGAGGACATCGTGGTCGTCACGGAGGACGGCGGCGAGTCGGTGAATCAGCGCCCGCACGGTTTGACGGTGCTGTAAAGCCTCGAGTCCGAAGTTTCGGTGAAGCGACGGGTGTCGGGCGAAGCTTTCCTTCCACCCGGGCATCGCGAAGAGTCGCCGGGCAGCTGTCGGAGGATGCCGCCCGCGACAGGAGCGAAGCGCGCGGCCGGCCGGGAACGGTGGCCGCACGGTTCGGGCCCGTCCACTCCGCTCGGCCGTCGCGTATCGCTCAGCCGCGCAGGGTGCTGCTCGACAACACGCGTGCGACCCGGACCGCGATGACCACGCGCTGCGGATTCTCGCGCGGGGTGCGGTAGCGCTCGGCGTAGCGGGCTTCCGCCTCGGCGACCCGGTCGCGGTCGGTCCAGACCTCGGCCGGGCCTTCCAGGGTGAGCCAGCGTGGGCCGTCGACCTGGCTCAGCGCGGCGTATCCGCGCCGGTCCGCATTGCGGGCCTTGGTGGTGGGACCGCCGGTGATCACCCGCGCGATACCGGCGTCGGGATCCCAGGTGAAGCCGACCGCGACGACGTGCGGCGTACCGTCCGCGCGCAGGGTGGTCAGCGTGGCCAGATGCCGTTCGGTCACGAATTCCAGCGCGCTGGGGGACAGGTCGATGCGCGCGGCGGCGGTACTCGTCATGGCTGCGACGCTAGCAACCGGGGCCGATGGCAGACTATGCGCCATGGGTGTGCGTGAGGTCGACGACGGGGTGATCGTGCTGTTCGGCGGGCGCAGCGAGATGGGACTCGAGGTCGTGCGCCGGATCTGCGCGGACCGCGAGATCGTGCTCGCCGCACGTCGCAGCGATCGGCTGGGGGAGGAGACCGCCCTGCTGCGCGCGGCGGGCGCCCGCGCGGTCCATGCGGTGGAGTTCGACGCCGACGACCTGTCCGGGCATCAGCCGCTGCTGGAGAAACTGGCCGCCGACCACGGCCGGATCGGTGCGGCGATCCTGGCCTTCGGGGTACTGGGCGATCAGGCCCGCGCTGAACAGGATCCGGCCGCGGCGGTCGCGGTACTGCACACCGACTTCGTCGCCCAGGTGAGCCTGCTGACCGTGCTGGCGAATCTGCTGCGCGCGCAGGGCAGCGGTCAGCTGATGGTGTTCAGTTCGATCGCGGGGGCACGGGTGCGGCGTGCCAACTACGTGTACGGCTCGAGTAAGGCGGGACTGGACGGATTCGCCTCCGGGCTGTCGGATGCCTTGCACGGCAGCGGAGTCCATTTGCTGCTGGTGCGTCCCGGTTTCGTCATCGGCCGGATGACCGAGGGGATGAGCCCGGCGCCGCTGTCGAGTACGCCCGATCAGGTGGCGGAAGCCGCTGTCGCCGCCCTACGCCGCCGCGCCACCAGCGTGTGGGTACCGCGAGCGTTGGGACCCGCCGCTGCCGTGGCCCGATGGGTGCCACGGGCGGTCTGGCGCCGGATGCCCCGGTGATGCGCGCGCCCACACCGTCTGCGCGTCAGAGCCGCTGCGCCGAAAGCACGACGGGGACGCTGCCCGCCCGCACGACGGGGACGCTGCCCGCCCGCACGACGGGGACGCTGCCCGCCCGCACGACGGAGATGCTGCCCGCCCGCACGATGGGGACGCTGTCCATCGGCGCGCGTGGAGCGTTGTCCGCTGGCGTGGCTCGAGCGTTGTCCGCTGGCGCACGTGGGGCGTTGTCCGCTGGCGGGGCTGGGGCGTTGCCCGTCGGCGGGGCTGGGGCGCAGCTCGGCGGCGCGGCTGAAGCGCTGCCCGCTGGCGCGGCTGGAGCGCAGCTCGGCGGCGCGGCTGAGGTGCAGCTCGGCGGCGCGCGGCTGAAGCGCTGCTCGTCGGCGCGGCAGCGTCGCGACGGCGGCCGGTGACGGTATGACAGGCGAAAAACCCACCCTCGCAACCGGAGACATCCGGGCCGCACCGGAGGACGATCGCGTCATCGCGGTGGTGGGCATCGGTGCCGACGGCTGGCCGGGGTTGAGCCCGCGCGTGCGCGCTGAAATCGATTCGGCCGAGGTACTTTTCGGATCGCGCCGACAGCTGGATCTCGTCCCCGCCGACGCGAGCACCGCGGATCGCCGGGCCTGGCCGACGCCGCTACTGCCCGCGCTGCCGGAAATGCTGTCCGCGCATCGGGGTTCGCGTATCTGCGTCCTGGCCAGCGGCGATCCCATGTTCTACGGCATCGGCGTCACGCTCGCGAAAATGCTGGGGCCGCAGGCTATCCGGGTCTATCCGCAGCCGTCGTCGGCCACGCTGGCCTGTGCCCGGCTCGGCTGGGCCAGTGCGCACACCCCGGTGGTGAGCGTCGTCGGCCGCCCCCTCGAAACGGTGCTGCCGGAACTCGCCGACGGCCGGCGCCTCCTGGTGCTCAGTGCCGACGAACACTCTCCGGCGCAGGTGGCGGAACTGTTGCGGCGCAACGATTTCGGCGAATCACGGCTGACCGTGCTGGAACAGCTCGGTGGTCCCGGCGAACGGATCGTCGCCGCGACGGCGGCGCAGTGGTCATGTCCTCCCGGTGATCCACTGAACATCGTCGCCATCGAGGCGGTCCGTGATCCGGCCGCGCCCCGGCTCACCCGGTTGCCGGGTCTGCCCGACACCTCCTACGGCGGCGACGGTCAGCTGACCAAGGCGGAGGTTCGCACCCTGTCGGTCGCCGCGCTCGCCCCCGCGCCCGGCGAACTGCTGTGGGATGTGGGCGGCGGGTCGGGCACCATCGCGATCGAGTGGTGTCGCACCCATCCCGACTGCCGCGCAATCACATTCGAGCGCAGTTCAACACGCCGCGAGCAGATCGCCGCCAACGCCGCGGCGCTCGGGGTGCCCGCGATCGTGGTGCGCGGCGAGGCGCCCGCAGACCTGCCCGCGCCCGGCGATCCGGCGCCCGACGCGATCTTCCTCGGCGGCGGGCTCACCCAGGACGGTCTGTTCGCGGCATGCTGGGCTCGGCTGCGGCCGGGCGGCCGGCTGGTTGCCAACGCCGTCACCGCCGAATCGGAGGCGCTGCTGCTGCGCTGGGCCGCGGCGCACGGCGGCGAATTGCGGAAATTCCAGATCTACCGCGGCGAGCCGCTCGGCGGATTCACCGCCTGGCGCCCGCATCTGCCGGTGGCGCAGTGGATTGCGGTGAAGCCGGCCGAGTAGGCCGGCAGTAGGCGGTACCGCGCGGTCCGTGCACCGGTGTTTCGGAAACTTCGGTGCTGCTACTGGTTGTCGGTTAGGGTTGCCCGAAGCTAGCGCTCTCCCATCTCGATTCGTTCAATCATTCCCTTCTCGCAGGAGATGTTTGATGATCTTGTCGGTGGTAGTTCCTGCTCTCAACGAAGCTCGGGTCATCGAGCGAACCCTGTCGCGGCTGGTCGCCCAGGAGGCGGTCGACGAGGTGATCGTGGTCGACAACGGAAGCGACGACGGCACCGCGCAAGTTGTCTACGAGTTCGCGGGCAAATATCCGAAGGTGCAGTTGATCCATGAGCCGGTGCGCGGGATCCCGGCGGCGCGCAATGCCGGATTCGACAAGGCGCGTGGGCTTGTCATCGCCCGCACCGACGCCGACACTCTCGTCGACGACGACTGGGCCGCCACGATCCGCGATCACCTCACCACGCATCCGGACACCGCGGCGGTGACCGGCCTGTGCACCTATCACGATTCCCCGATCGGGTTCTTCCTGCGGTGGGGCCAGCAACTGCTGCTACGGCTGGGAAAGGTGGGCGGCCCGGTGGGAAATATGTACGGTCCCAACATGGCCCTGCGCCGGGAAGCGTGGGAACAGGTACGCGACGCGGTGCAGACGCGTGCGGACGTGGCCGAGGATCTGGATCTGGCGATCTGTTTGACGTTGCGGGGCTTGCGCATCGATCAGGTGACTACGATGCGTGCGCGGACCTCGGCCCGACGCCGGCGCACCAGCCCCCGACGTCAATGGCAGTTCCACCACATCGGCCTGCGCACCATCGAACACCACGGATTCCCGGTCCGGTTCCAGCACCGGTTGATCATCCTGGGCGCCTGCCTGTCCCACACCGTGCAATGGCCGGTCTACCGGTTCTGGGACTTTCACCAGCGTCGATTCCGGTTGCGTCCCGGCACGGAACGAATCTCGGCGACCGGACACTGATCGGACCCTATGGTCCGGTATCCGGTCCGGCCGTTCGGAAGGACGACGCCTGGCACGCTCGGCCGAGTCCGCCCGATCACCCGGAAGGAATGTGGCGCCGCGTCGCCGGGTTGATCCCGATCGTTCGACAGCTGTGACGTGTTGGGAGTGACGATGCGAGCCCTGGTGATGACCGCCCCCGGCGGTGCGGAGAACTCGGAGATCCGCGAGGTGGAACCGCCGCGGCCCGCCGCGGGCGAGGTGGCCATCGATGTGGCCTACGCGGGGGTGAACTTCATGGATGTGATGGCTCGCCGCGGGGATGCGGGCTACGCACCGGCGTGGCCCTACCGCCCCGGCCTGGAAATCGCGGGCACGGTACGTGAATTGGGTGCCGATGTCACCGGCCTCGCCGTTGGTGATCGAGTGGCGGCCGTCGCGCTCGGCGGCGGCGGATTCGCCGAGATCGCCACGGCCCCAGGCATACTCACCGTTCCGGTACCGGACGCCGTCCCGTTGAGCTCGGCCGGCGCCACCCCCCTCGGCCTGGCGACCGCCTTGCTGCTGCTCACCGACGCCGGCCGCTTCACGGCGGGGGATACGGTTCTGGTGCACTCCGCCGGCGGCGGTATCGGCGGTGCGGTGGCACAGCTGGTGCCGCTGCTCGGTGGTGGCCGTCTCCTGGGGACGGTGAGCCGCGCACGCGGACCGGTACCCGGCTATGACAGCGTCCTGGTCCGCGGTGACGGCCTGGCCGACGATATCCGCGCGGCGACCGATGGCCGCGGGGTGGACCTCGTACTCGACCCGCTCGGCACCGAGGCCCTGGATCTGGATCTCGAGGTCACCCGCCCCACCGGCCGAATCGTCTTGTTCGGCAACGCAGGTGGCGGTGCCCCCGCCCCGCTCCCGCCGTTCGGTCGCCTGCTGGGCGGCAACCTCACCCTCACCGGTTTCAGCCACCGCGGCCTGGTCGCCGGCGCGCCGTCGAAGGTCGCCGCCGCTACCCGACAGGTGCTGGATTACCTTGCCGCAGGCGCACTCTCGCTCCCGGTCACCGAAGTGGCGTCGCTGGACGAGGTGATCACCGCGCATGACCTGCTGGCATCAGGGCGCGGCACGGGCAAGTACGTCGCCCGTATCCGCTGACCACCGGTGCGACGCGCGGGGGCCGGCCTCACACCGAGGTTTCCGGTAGCGAGTTCCGGGCCTGGGCAAGTTCGCGGTAGTCCTGGAGGATGCGGCGAATGGAGGGAGTCACGCGGAGGTCGCCGTCCAGGGGCGCCCAGGTGTAGGCGGTGTGGGCGGACAGACGGATGGGGTACGTGGCGGCGACGTCGACGGCGAAGTGCAGGCGGCGGACCGGTTTTCCGATGGGCGACAGATAGTCGAAATAGCCTACGTGGCTACGGATTCGGGTGACGAGCAGACCTGTCTCGGTGGCGACGCCGCGGGTCACGGCCGCGTCCAGCGGTTCGCCGGGCTCGACGGTGGTGCCGGGAAGTTTGAGGGTGGCCTTGACGGGGCCGCTGTCGTCACGTTCGAGCAGCAGAACCTGTCCGCCACGATCGATGATCACGCCGATTCGTAGTGCGACACAGTCCTTTTCCGCGCGTTCGTACAATTCGTCGAGCATGGATGTAGGCATCATCCGACTCACCAACCCTCGATCGGTTGCACCGCAGGGGCAGTACAGGGATGACCCATTATGACGGTAGAACATGGTGCCGCGTGTCAAGACGGCGTCCGCGCCCCGAGATCGAGCATGTCGAAGGCGAGGCAGACCGCTCGGTCGAACACAGCGGTGTTCAGTGCCGAGGTCGTCGGATACGGCCCCGAGCGACGAGTTCGATGGTGACCGCCACCGCGCACGATTGCGCGAGCAGCAGGCCGAGGAGCACGAGGATCTGGACCGCGGCCGCGAACATCACGCCCAGGACCAGGAACGAGGACCACAGATGGCGCAGGGCGGCGGCGAGCACCAGTGCGACCACGCTCAGTTGCGCGATCGCGCGAACCGCTGCACCGGGCACGATCAGCATCGAGCCGAGGTATGCGAACCGGTACACCGCTGCTGATGCGGCCACCAGAACCAGGCACACAACCGCCGAACCCACACCGGGCGATGCGACGTTCACGTCCCCACCTTCTGTTGCCGCCGGGCTGCTGTCCAGCTCGGCCGGTACCAGGAGGTATCGGCCGGGCGAGCGTGCTTCCCACGGATAACCAGGTGGCGCACTCAGCGTTTCCACAGCGTTGCTTCGTGACACTGGGCGCGTGTCAGCGATTGTCGCGGCTCCGCACCATGAGAATTCGGAGCCGACGGGCGGCGAATATTCGGTCCGCGACGAGGGCCGGTTCGAACACCTGTCAACCAGTACGGGACAATTAGGACCTCAGCGACAATCCAGGCCGCATAACCGCTGTCACCCTACATGTAGCCACGCCTCGGGCAGTTCCGCCGCACTTTTCAGCCGCCATTGTTTTCCCGCTCAGCGCGCTGATATATGTGCACTTCGCATTGCGTATGAATTTCGCAACGCGCGTTCTTTGGTCAGGATCACAGACGCTTGCTACAGTCGCTTCGCGCAACCCCTGGCAGGGGGGCACTCCCCGCGGTTTCGTCCGAACAAAGGATGTGGCTTGTGAGAGGGTTTTTGGCAGCTGTGGTCGCCGTTGTCGTCGCTAGTGCGTTGTCGGGCGAACAGCCCGCTCGGGCGGACGAGGGCCCGCCCGCCGGTCCGACGCCGCAATTGTCGCCCGCAAATCTCCCTCCCTCCCCGTTACAGAATTGGATCGACGCGAACATCAAGCCGCCGCAGTTGGCCGCGGGTCCGGGTGACGAGCAGGCGGCATTGTGGCGGGCGATATTGTCGTCGCCGACCGGTGATCAGACCTTCGACGCCTGGCCCGAGAATCTCGCCGGCTTGGAGCCGGGGCAGATCATCGAGGCGCGCGACGTAACCGCGACGGCAGCTCAGCATATGGCGGTACCGATCCAGCGAGCGGTGCTGCTGAAGTTTCGCTCCACCTCGGGGACGGGCACACCCTCCTTCGGCACCGCCACATTGATCACGCCGGCGGCCTCGTGGAACGGTCCGGGGCCCCGCCCGGTGGAAGTGAACGCCATGCCGATCAACGCACTCGGGTTGCACTGCACGCCGGGCTACCAGTTGTCGCACGACATACTCGATCGAACCAACACCGATCTCGTCTGGTTTCTGCCGGCCATCTGGTCGGCGCTGAACCAAGGGCACGCGGTTCTCCTGCCCGACCATGAGGGCCCGCTGATGGCCTACGGCGAGACGAATGTGGCCGGGCACATGATGCTCGATTCGATTCGCGCCGTGCGTAATGCGCTGCCGGAGTTCGGTGACAGCCGCTATGTCGTCGAAGGCTACTCGGGTGGAGCGATCGCCGCGTACGCCACCGCGATGCTGCAGAGCGAGTACGCGCCGGAGCTGTCGGACGTGCTGATGGGGGTGGCCTCGGGTGGACTGGCCGCCGACTACCGAAATATCGCCCACCGTTTCAACGGCTGGATCGCCTCCGGCATTCTGTTGTCGGTGTCGACGGCGATAGCGCGCGAACATCCGGAGTTGCTCCAGTACATGAATCATCTCGCGCAGTGGGTGACGACTTCTCCGACGCGAGATCTGTGTGGTGACGCCGACGGACCGCTCGGCGTGGTCGGTATCCCGATGGACGTGGCGACCAATATCGGCAACCCCCTCGACAGCCCGGTGGCCCAAAATCTGTATCGCCAACTGGATTTGTCCGACCGGAAGTCGGGTGTGCCGCTGTATATCTACCACGGTGCGTGGGATCCCTGGATTCCCATCGAGGACGCTCAGCGGATGTACGGTGAACAATGCAGCCGGGGCGTTCCGGCCATTTTCCGCACAGTGCCCGGCGAGCATCTGAGCAGTTACGTCACCAGCTTTCCCGGCCTCGAGGACTGGATCAACGCGCGACTGCGCGGCGAACCGGCACCGAGCGAATGCCCCGGTAGGTAGCCCGGTAATTGGGGCCGGAAGTCGCGGCACGACGGCGTTGCGGCAGGACCGTTTTCAGTAGCCATACCTCAGGTCGATCCTCGTCGGGTGAATGAGAGACGGGCTATGACGGTTTTCGGGCGTGCCCACGTTCGCGATCACAAACGGTACCTCTGGGTCCTGAGTTCACTGGGCGCCGCAGGAGCTCTGCTGCCCGGGCAACTGGTGACCATCACACGGCTCGAATTGCTCTGGTGGATCGGCCCTATCGCGGTGCTCGGGGTGATTCCGCTCCTCGACATCGCGATGGGCGTCGACAGCGGAAATCCGCGCGAGGAAGATTACGAGGCGTTGACCAACGACCGGTATTACCGTTGGTGCGTTTACGCATTCCTGCCGATCCAGTTCCTCGGGCTGGCCATCGCGGGATTCATGTGGTCTCGTCCCGAACTGAAGTTCGTCGACAAGTTGGGCCTGGCCGCAACCATGGGATTCGTGTCCGGCCTCGGTATCAACGCGGCACACGAATTGGGCCATCGGGTCGAACGTCTCGAACGCTGGCTGGCAAAAATCGCGCTGGCGCAATCCTGGTACGGGCACTTCTATGTCGAGCACAACCGCGGCCACCACGTCCGCGTCGCCACACCCGAGGATCCGGCGAGTGCCCGATTCGGCGAGTCGCTCTGGAAGTTCCTGCCCCGCAGCTCCCTGGGCGGCTTCCGCTCGGCGCTCGTCCTGGAACGAGAACGCCTGTCCCACCGTGGGAAAAGATGGTTCAGCCGGCACAACAACCTGCTGCAGGCGTGGTCCATGAGTGCCGTGCTGTTCGGCGCTTCGATTCTCGCCTACGGGCCCGTGATCGTCCCCTTTCTGATACTGCAGGCCGTGATCGGCATCGTCCTGCTCGAAACGGTGAACTACATCGAGCACTACGGCCTGCTGCGCAGGCGCCGTGCGGACGGTCGTTACGCGCGGTGTTCACCCCGCGACAGTTGGAACAGCGACCGCCTGGTGACCAACGTCTTCCTGTTCCACCTGCAACGCCACAGCGATCACCACGCCAACCCGGGCCGCCGGTACCAGACTCTGCGCTCCTCCGAAGAGTCGCCGCAGCTGCCCTATGGCTACGCCACCATGATCGTGCTGGCGTTGATTCCACCGCTGTGGCGCAAGGTGATGGATCCCCGTCTGCTCGCCCACTACGACGGCGACATGACCCTGGTCAACAGGTTGCCATGAGCGCCGCCGGTGTCGGCCGCCCGGGAGCGCCACGCCGAAAATCGCGGCCGATTGGCCCGGCGGTGGGCGGGTAAGGCGTAGATAGCCGACCGCCGGTCGCGTGGCCGCAGGTGCCGGATCGGCGGTTGCCCGGAACTCGGATCCTTCAGGAGGTTTCATGTCCACCGACGCCATCGTGCTGCTGCGCGAGGACCACAAGCAGATCCGCAAACTGTTCCGCGAATTCGAGAAAGCGGGCCCCGACGCACACGCGACGAAGGGCCGTATCGTCGACAAGATCATCGAAGCGCTGACCGTGCATACCTATCTCGAGAACGAGGTCATGTATCCCGAGGTCCGGGAGCTGGTGCCGGAGGTCGAGGACGACATCCTCGAGTCCTACGAGGAACATCATGTCGCCGATGTCCTGGTCATGGAGCTGTCCACGATGAAGCCCGAAGACGAACGCTTCACCGCGAAGGTCACGGTGCTGATCGAGAATGTCGATCATCACATCGACGAAGAAGAGGACGAATGGTTCCCCACGGTGCGAGAACACTTGGGGCGGAAGCAACTTCAGGATATCGGCGCTCGGATGCTGGAATTGCGGGAGAAGGCGCCGACCACCCCCGCCGCCCCGAAGGCCCTGAAAAAGGCACTCGACGCGCTCACCGCCTGACCCGTCGTCGAGATCGGATGAGGTTCAGCGCGCCAGCTCCAGGACCGCCGTGCGGCAGGCCGCCCACGCGGAGGAGGTCACATCGATGAGTGAGAAGTGGTCGATGCCGGGGAGCGCCAGTAACCGGGAGTCGTCCCCGGCGCGTCGAGCCGCGGCGACGAAGCGCTGCGATTGGCTGAGCGGCACCTCGTCGTCAGCCGTGCCGTGCACGCATATCGAGGGCACGCCCATCGGCAGCAGCGCGCTGGGACACGCCGGCGAGCAGGCCTCGGGACCGTCGGCCCGGGTGCCCAGGAAGTTTCGCACGGCTCCGGAACCCAGGTCCTCTCTCAGTGCGAGCTCGAGGTCCAAAACTCCTGCCTGGCTGACGAATCCGGTCAGTGGCACGCGGGGCGAGGCTCCGGGAGAACCGGTGGGCAACGACCCCCGGCCTGCCAGCCAGCCGGCCAGCTGACCTCCCGCGGAGTGCCCGATCCCGATGACTCGTGAGAGGTCGAGACTGCCGGCTTCCAGGCTTTGACCCATGGCGGCGAGCAGGTCGACAGCGGCGGCGACGTCGAGACAGGTGGCCGGCCATCCGCCGCTTCCGCGATCCGGGTCGTCGCCTACCCTCCGGTATTCGATGTTCCAGGCAGCGAAACCGTGCCGTGCCAGATCCTCGGCCAGATCGGACATCAGGTCGACGCCGTAGGCCGTTCGCCAGAAGCCACCATGGATGACCACGGCGACCGGCCAGAAGCCGGGGCGGTCGGGAACGCTGAGAACGCCGTGCTGACTCGGGTGGGTGCCGTAGCGCACCAACGTCATCGGCGGGAACCCTCACTCAAGCGATCGATCAGGAAGCCGAGCCCGACGGTGCCCCCGGTACCCCGGCGATCCCCGATGAAGCGGCGGACCACGTCCAGATGGTTCAGCCGCCAGCGCGTGAGGCCGGCGATGAATACCTCGAGCTGCGCGCCCAGGTGCAGCCGCTGCCGCCGGTCCTTGCTGTCGCCGTCGCGCCGGTCGGCGACGATCTCGAGCAAAGCTGTCACGGGAGCGTGGCGAACGCCGGCCAGCATCGTCGCCAACTGGGTCGACTGTGCCGCGCTCACGCCCTGTAATTGAGGCCGGAACTGTTGGAACGCATCCACCGCGAGATGTTGCAGGGCACTCTCTGTGGACATCATCAGTTCGAGCACGGCGTTGGCACGCTTCATCCGATCGATCGCCCGATCGAACTCCGCCCGACGGGCGGACTCCAGCGCGAGCTCGAGGTCTATCAGGATCTGCGAAACCCACAGTTCCGAAGTCTGGTGGACGATCAGGAAGTATCTCTCGTCGCTCCACGCGGAACGGTCGCCGTTGGCGAACAATGGCTGAACGGCGCCGAGCAGCTCGTCGAGGTGAAGGTAATTCGCGTAGCTGAGGCGCTCTTTCGAGCCGGCATCGATGTGCGGACATTGCTGCGCCGGAGCAGTATCGGAAGGAGTCATCGTGGTCCCACCTTGTCTCGCATACGCGCAGATCCCGCCGAGGGCCTCGAACCACAGTCCGCTGAGCCTCGTGATCGCCGCGCGATCGAGCTTGGATGATGCCCATGTCCATTGGGCATGCAGGTGTGGGCCGCTGTCGCTGTCGACGGTGACAGCATTGACGGCCGCGGTGTGCGCCAACGGCATTGCGTGATCGGCATTGCCGCTGTCGGTGAACAACGAACCCCAATAGCCGATCCGCCAGACATCACTGTCAGCCGAAGCGTCGAGCACCGGTACGCCCAGGCGCCCCAGATAGTTGAATCCGATCGGCGGGTCGGACCCGGACAGGTCGACATCGGCGTTCAAATAGCGCAGCACACCGTAGGTCACCGGGTTCGGGACCGTACGAAGTTGCTCGGCGGCGTCATGGATCACCGCCCCCAGTGCTGTCTCGCCGGCCGCTACCTGCGACCACGACAGCCCACCCACCGCCAACGACACCGGGTATTTGGTCGTGAACCAGCCCACGGTGCGCGACAGGTCGACGTCGGGGGCCAGCTCCTCGTCGCGCCCGTGGCTCTCGACGTCGATACCGATCGGTGTGCCGCCGTTGCCCAGAAACTCCGTCCACGCCAAGGCGAATGCGATCAACAGGATCTCGTGCACTCCGGCATGAAGTGCCGCGGGCACCTCACCGAGGATCGTGCGGGTGGTGTCGACGTCCAGTGACACCTCCATGTGCTCGGCGGTGGCAAACGTATCCTCGGGCTGCACCGCAGGCAGCGCGGCGGGGATCGCCGTCACCTTTTTCCAAGCGGCCGCCTGGCCGACGATTTCGGGGCGGCGCGCGTGCTCGGCCAGCAGCGACGCCCACCGGGCGAACGACGTCCCGGCTGTCGGCAACGCGACCTGCTGCCCCGCACGGTGTTGGGCCCAGGCGGTATTGAGGTCGTCCAGCAGAATCCGCCACGACACCACATCGACGGCCAGATGATTCACCACCAGCGCCAACTGGCGGGTGGGCACGACCCACAGCGCGCTGAGCATCACCCCGGCGGCCGGATTCAACCGAGATTGCGCCTTGGTGAGCTCTTCATCGGACAACTCGTCGACCGAGTGCAGACAAGCGCTCGCATCCACCGACCCCGGCTCGGGCACCTGCAACGACCACCTGCCATCGCCGTCGTCGCCGACGCGGAGCCGCAGCATGGCATGCCGATCCAGCAGGGCCTGCACCATCACCACCACGTCGGTCTCGGTGACCCCCGCGGGTGCCTGCAGCAACGCCATCAGATTGAACTGTTCGATCGGGCCGTGAACACTGTGCAGCCAGCGCATGATCGGGGTCGCGACCACCGGCCCGAGACCCTCGTCGATCGGGCGATCCGCACCGCCGGCCACCTCGGCCACCTCGGCCAGGCGGGCAACGGTCTGCTCGACGAAGATATCGCGCGGCCGGAACACGAGGCCGGCCGTACGGGCCCGGGCCACCACCTGCATCGACGAAATGCTGTCTCCGCCGAGGTCGAAGAAGGAGTCGTCGATGCCGACGCGGTCGAGTCCGAGTGTGTGGGCGTAGATGGAGGTGAGGATTTCCTCGACGGGCGTGGTGGGGGCGCGGTAGTGGCCGGTGGCGTATTCGGGTGCCGGCAGGGCGCGGGTGTCGAGTTTCCCGTTGACGGTCAGTGGCAGTGCGGGGAGAGTCATGATTGCGGAGGGGATCATGTAGGTGGGGAGTTTTCGGGCGAGTTGAGTGCGGATGTCGGTGGGGTTTGCGGTGCCGGTGATGTAGGCGATGAGGCGTTTGTTTCCGGGTGGGTCTTCGTGGGTGATGACGGCGGCTTGTTCGATGCCGTCGAGTTGGGTGAGGGCGGTGCGTATTTCGCCGCATTCGATGCGGTAGCCGCGGATTTTGACTTGGTCGTCGGCGCGTGCGATGTAGTGGAGTTGGCCGTCGTTTGCCCAGCGGACGAGGTCGCCGGTGCGGTACATGCGCATCCCGGGCGCATATGGGCAAGCCACGAACCGTGATGCGGTCAATGCCGGCCTGCGCCAATACCCGTAGCTGACTCCGGCTCCTGCCACGTACAACTCGCCGGTGACGCCGATCGGCACCGGTTGTAGCCGGCGGTCGAGGACGAACAACGCTGCCTCCGGTACTGCTGCCCCGATCGGCGGTTTCCCCGATCCGGCGCTCAGGGGTGTGGTGAGGGTGACGCACATGGTGGTTTCGGTGGGGCCGTAGCCGTTGATGACTGTGTGTGCGGGAGCCCACTGGTCGACGATGTGGGCCGGGCAGAGTTCGCCGCCGAGTATCAAGGTGACCGATTCCAAGCCTCGAGGTGTCAGCATTGCCGCGGCGGTGGGGGTTTGGGTCAGCATGGTGACCTGTTCGGCGGCGAGTACGTCGTGAAAGTCGGTGGGGGAGTGGGTGATCGAGTCGGGGATGACGACAAGTCGTCCGCCGTGGAGCAACGGGGCCCAGATTTCCCACACGGAGACGTCGAAGGCGAGCGAGTGACATTGCGCCCACACCTGTTCGGAGGCGGGTGTGGGGCCGATGTTCAGGTTTGTCAGTAGTTGGGTGATGTTGTGGTGGGTGGTGGCCACGCCCTTGGGGGTCCCGGTGGTGCCGGAGGTGTAGATGAAATAGGCGATGTTGTCCGGGCTGGGCGCGGGTAATGGGGTACTGGGTTGGGTGTCGAGTGCGGGGTCGTTGATGTCGATGATCGGTATGCCGAGCCCGTCGAGTCGTCCGGCGAGGTCGGCGGTGGTGATGATCGCTACCGGTGTGGCGTCGGTGAGCATGAATTCGATTCGTGCCCTGGGGTGTTCGGGATCGATGGGTAGGTAGGCCGCCCCGGTTTCGAGTACCGCGGTGAGTGCGGTGATCGCTTCTGCCGAACGTTGCATCAGTATCCCGACCACGCATCCGGGTCCCACACCGTGGCCGGTCAGCAGGTGTGCCAGCCGGTTCGCGGTCCGGTCGAGTTGCCGGTAGGTCCAGGAGTGTTCGCCGCAGGTGAGTGCTGTGGCGTCGGGGGTGCGGGCGACTTGTGCGGCGAACAGTGCCGGCACGGACATCGCTGAGGGTGTGTGCGTGTGCAGTGCCGCGCGGTTGCCGATCTCCTCCAGCCGGGTGTGTTCGGATTCGTCGAGCAGATCCACCGATGACAGGGGTTGTCCGGGGTTGGTGGTTATCGCCACCAGTACTCGTTCAAGTCGGTGGATGAGTGTGTCGATGGTGGTGGTGTCGAAGATGTCGGTGCGGAATTCCACTGCGCCGGTGAGTCCGGCGGGTTCGCCGGTGTCGGTGAAGCGTTCGCCGAGGGAGAACGCGATGTCCATGCGGGCGCTGTGGGTGTCCAGCGGCAGGGAGGAGACCTGGAGGTCTTCCAGCACCAAACCGCCTGCGGCGTCGTTGTTTCCGGCGAAGTTCTGCCACGCCAGCAACACCTGGATCAGCGGGTGATGCATCAATGACCGGGCCGGGTTGAGACGTTCCACCAGCACTTCGAAGGGCACATGCTGGTGGTCGAACGCTTCGAGGCTGCGGGTGCGAACCTGGGTGAGCAGGTCGGTGAGGGTCGGGTCGCCGGTGAGATCGACTCGTAGTACGAGGGTGTTGACGAAGAAGCCGACCAGTTCGTCGAGAGCGGGGTCGCCGCGGCCGGCGACGGCGAATCCGACCGCCACATCGGGGTTGGCGCTGATCTTCGACAACAGGATCGTCAGCGCGGCTTGGATCACCATGAAATTGGTGGCGTTGTGTTCGCGTGCTGTCCTGGTGATGTGTTGCTGTAGTTCGGCGGGCCAGTCGATGGTGACGCTGGCGCCGTGCTGGTCGGTGTTCGGTGGGTAGGGTCGGTCGGTGGGGAGGTCGAGGTGTTCGGGCATCCCGGCCAGGGTCTGTTCCCAGTACTCCAGTTCGGTGGCGATACGGCTGTGGGGATCGTGTAGTTCGCCGAGCTGGGAGCGTTGCCAGAGTGCGTAGTCGACATACTGCACCGCCAACGGTGCCCAACCCGGAGCCCGCCCCGCGCGACGGCTGGCGTAGGCAGCACTCAGATCGGCGGCCAGCGGCCGCAGTGACCAGCCGTCCGCGGCGATATGGTGCATGACGATCACCAGCACGTGTTCCTGATCCGAAACAGCGAAAAGTGTTGCCCGCAACGGAATCTCGGCCGCCAAGTCGAACGGGTAGCGCGCCGCCTCGTTCACGGCGGCGTCCAGCTGGGTGTGCGACCATCCGGTCGCATCGACGACGTCGCACCCGAAAATGACCCGCTCAACGGGCATAACAACCTGCCGGGGCGTGCCCTCGGTCGCGCTGAACACCGTGCGCAGACTTTCGTGACGGCCCACCACATCGGCCAGCGCCGCACCCAGAGCGTCGACATCGAGCCCACCGCTCAACCGCAACGCCGCCGCCACGTTGTAGACCGGGGAGGGCCCGTGGAGTTGGTCGATGAACCAGAGTCGTTGCTGGGCATACGACAGCGGGATCGCGTCGGGTCGTTCGACGGGTGTGAGGCGTGGGAGTCGGCTCGTTCCCGCATCACCGATAGTGGATGCCAGCCGGGCGACGGTGGGTGTGTCGAAGACGGTGCGGACGGAGAGGTCGGTGTCGAGGGTGGTGTTGATCGCGGCGATCAGGCGCATCGCCGACAGTGAATCTCCCCCGAGGTCGAAGAAGGAGTCGTCGACCCCGATGTGGTCGAGTCCGAGTATCCGAGCGTAGATGGTGGTGAGGATTTCCTCGACGGGCGTGGTGGGTGCGCGGTAGGGGCTGGTGGTGTATTCGGGTGCCGGTAGGGCGCGGGTGTCGAGTTTGCCGTTGACGGTCAGTGGTAGCGCGTCCAACGTCATGATCGCGGCGGGGATCATGTAGGCGGGGAGG